>JACZXB010000008.1 GCA_022571845.1 Candidatus Zixiibacteriota bacterium
GCGGGAGCTTCAATACTAATTGTCGAAGTTGACGAAAGCCGTGTTGACCGCCGGGTCGAGCAGGGTTTTTGTGATGTCAAAGTTCATTCACTGGATGATGCTCTGAAACTGATAGATGAACATACCAATAAAACTAAGCCGATTTCAATTGGCTTAGTTGGCAACTGTGCTGAGATTTTTCCTGAGATTGCCAACCGCTCGGTTTTGCCGGACATAGTGACCGACCAGACCTCGGCTCACGATGAACTAAACGGTTATATTCCAAAAGGCTTGAGCGTGAAAGAAGCCGAAACACTCCGCCGGAAAAATCCGGACGAATATATCAAACGTTCGTTTGAGTCGATGGTCCTGCATTGCCAGGCGATGGTGCATTTACAAAAAGCAGGCAGCATTGTTTTTGACTACGGCAATAATTTACGCGGTCAGGCCGAGACGGCAGGATTCGAAGATGCCTTTGCCTATCCCGGTTTTGTACCGGAATATGTACGGCCGCTTTTTTGTGAAGGTAAGGGACCTTTCAGATGGGTGGCGCTTTCCGGTGACCCCAAAGATATTTTTCTGACCGATGAAGTTATCTTAAAAGAATTTTCATACAACGAACCACTCAAGCGCTGGATAAAAATGGCGCGTGAAAAAATTCCTTATCAGGGTCTGCCGGCTCGTATCTGCTGGCTTGGCTACGGCGAGCGCGCCCGCTTTGGTGAGATCATAAATGACCTGGTCAAAAGCGGCAAGATATCAGCGCCGATAGTAATCGGCCGTGACCATCTTGACTGTGGTTCTGTCGCCTCGCCAAATCGTGAGACCGAAAATATGAAAGACGGCTCCGATGCTATCGCCGACTGGCCTCTCTTAAACGCCCTCTTAAATACTGCTTCCGGTGCCAGCTGGGTTTCAATTCATCATGGCGGTGGTGTCGGTATCGGCAATTCCATCCATGCCGGCCTGGTAGTAGTGGCCGACGGCACCAAAGAGATGTCCAAGCGAATAAACCGGGTTTTGACCAACGATCCGGGTATGGGAGTAGTGCGTCATGCCGATGCCGGCTATGAAAAAGCTCTGGAGTTTTCAAAAAAACATAAAATCAACATTCCGTCAGAATAAAACGAATAAGAGCTAGCATTGTTGAATTTGAATTTAGAACAAATTGACAGATATTTTTTTGCTGCGGCAATTCTGATTTTTGTCTTTATGCATCTGCACTATATAAACGCACCTCCCAATGGCTACCACCAATGGCGTGAATCCGATACTTCGGCTATTATTCTCAATTTTTATCAGGAAGACGCCAACTTTTTACAGCAGCGCTGCAACCAGAGGGGCGCCGGCAGCGGCATCACCGGCGGTGAACTGCCCACCTATTCTTATTTGAGTGCCATTCTGTATTTTCTGTTCGGAGCACACCATTTTTTACCACGCCTTTTGACTTTGATAGGCAGTCTGGTCGCTCTGCTTTTCTTTAGAAAATCAGCACAGCTTCTTACAAACCATAAAGCGGCAGACTATTCAACTATAGCTCTGGCATTTTCGCCGGTCTTTCTCTTTTACAGCTATAAAATCATGCCCGATATCTGGATGCTGATGTTTATGTTTCTCTCTGTTTTCTTCTTTTTGAAGCATGTGGAAACGAAAAAATGGCAGCAGTTGGCGACATCGTCTCTGTTTTTGATTCTTTCAGCCAGTATAAAACCGCTCAGCCTCTGTCTCTTTCTGCCTTACTTAATTTATCTGTTTTACAAAAATTACGGCGCCAAAAGGGCCACAGCAACCATCGCCGTTTACAGCAGCATCACTCTTACTTTTGTGACAGGCTGGTATCTTTATGGAGTTTACCTTAACTCGATTCATCAAAGCGAGGCTTTCTATTTGGGTAACTTAATATTGCGATCGCCGGAATACCTGATGAAATACCAGTTTTATAAAAAGCTGCTTTTGCAATGGCCGTTTGAGTTGTGGGTTGGCTGGGCGCTGCTGCCCGCTTTTATTTGGGGGGCCATCAAGTTTCGGCAAGAACGATTCAGCCAATTTGTTTTAAGCTGGATAATTGGCTGCTATATTGTATTCGCAATTGTCGCCGCCCACGCCGGATCGCATGACTACTATACGTTGATTATCGTAGCGCCGCTGGCAATGATTTCGGGCTGGGGTCTGTATCTTGTTTCGCTTAAACCAAAATGGAAAGTGCCCCTGATTATTTTTATGCTGATAGTTCTCCCGGCGGTCAGTTTCGTAAGAATCTCCAGCCGCTTTGCCGATATCGAAGAGTTTGATCTGATGCGCGAGTCGGCTGAGAAGCACATTGATAAGAACGCTCTGGTAATAGTTGATGAATCGACCAGCGCTATACGCCTTTATCAGCTAAACAGAAAAGGCTGGGCCTATCGTGATAAAATCACCAGTGATAAAATTGAACCACTGATAGCTCAGGGTGGAGAATATCTGCTGCTTAAGAAACCGATCGAAGAATACGAAGAGAGTATGTCGCTGCTGGTACTTGATAGTGTCATGATGTTTGGTCCGCTTTATGGATACAAAACAATAAACCGTAATTGACCTGAGGGTTTATTAAGCTTTTATTCCAGCTATGCAATTAAACAAACGAGCCAGCCTGCTGATAAAAAACGCCAGGCAGCTGATCACCATGTCCGGCCCGGTGCCGCGTATCGGTCCCCAGATGAACGAGCTGGCTCTGATTGAAAACGGCGGACTGGCTGCCGCTGGCGAGGAAATTATCGCAGTCGGAAAATCTGACGAAGTTGAACGGCAGACACAAGTAGCCGAAAATTGCCTCGTTATTGATGCCAATGGCGGCGTAGTCACACCCGGCCTGATTGACCCGCATACCCATCCCGTATTTTCGATGACACGCCAAAAAGAATTCGAAATGCGCACGCTGGGAAAAACATATGAAGAGATTGCAGCTGCCGGCGGGGGCATTCGCTCTTCGGTACGTGATCTGAGAGCGACCTCAAAAGAAATTATTATGGACAAGACCAGAAAAAGGCTCGACCGGCTGCTCAAGCATGGCGTGACCACGGCCGAGGCAAAATCTGGCTATGGTCTCACTACCGAATCCGAATTGATGCAGCTGGAGATTATTAAAGAACTAAATAGTTCGCATCCGCTTGATCTGGTGCCGACATTTCTGGGGGCGCACGAAGTTCCCGATGAATATCAGAGCAATCGCCAGAAATATATAGAAATTATCATCAACGAAATGCTGCCGGTTGTTGCCGAAAGAAAACTTGCCGAATTTTGCGACATCTTCTGTGAGGAAAACGTATACAATATAAATGAATCTAATAAAATACAGACAGCAGCACGAAAATTGGGTTTGAAACTAAAATTTCATGCTGACGAACTCAAATCAACCGGCGGAGCGGAACTGGCCGCTTCACTTAAGGCTACCTCGGCTGATCACTTAGTCTATATTTCTGAAAGTGGCATCAAAGCGCTGGCAGAAGCCGGTACTGTGGCGACACTCCTGCCCGGCACTAGTTTTTCACTTCGCAGCAAACAGTACGCCCCGGCCAGAAGATTGATTGAAGCCGGAGCGATTGTGGCGCTGGCGACCGATTGCAACCCCGGCTCAAGTTACAGCGAACATTTTCCGTTTATGGCCTCCCTTGCTGCGCTTAATATGAGACTTACTGCTGCTGAAGCAATTTCTGCTATGACTGTTAATGCCGCCTGCGCTGTGGGACGAGAGAAATCTGCCGGAAGGCTCGAGTGCGGCCTGCCAGCCGATATTGTAATATGGGATATGGCCGACTACCGGGAATTGCCCTATCATTATGCTGTGAACCTGGTGACCCATGTTATAAAGGCTGGGAAATTAGTGGTCGAAAATTAGTGTTATGAGAAAGGCGCCCTTCGACAAGCTGAGAGTGAAGATTATTTCTGGAATTAGCTCAAATCTCTGGAATCGTCATACGGAACTGGATATAATCGTCAGACTGAGCGGATAAAATAGTCATACTGAGCGGATAAAGTTTCGAGTAGTCGCCGGAGTCGAAGTGTGGTACCTTAAGAAATAATATGAACAGAAATTACAAACATATCATTTTGCTGGCGCTTGCCGCTTTTTTCATAACCGGCTGCCCCTATTCCTTTAGTCCAAAAGGGAAACTTGACATAAACTCAGTTGCTATCCAGAGATTCGAAAACAATACAGCCGAGTTCGGTATCGAAGATCGCATGACCGACGCCGTCATCGATGCTTTTATTGCCGATGGTACCATGCGGGTACTGCCGAGCGATCAGGCCGAGGCGATTTTGGAAGGTGCGCTGGTCAGGTATAACCGCAGACCCTATGAATATGATGAGTCGGATCAGGTAACATCATATGTGGTGGAAATGGATTTTATTATTCATCTCAAAAAACCGGGCGATGATTCCGCTTTTTGGACTGAAACGATGAGCCAGAGAGGCGTTTACGACTTACTTACCGAAACAGAAGAAGATGCCCGCCTCAAGGCAATAAACCTGCTGGTCGAAGCAATTATTAATAGAACGACCAAGAGCTGGTAAGGCTATATTGCCTTGATAATGGAAATTGGTTGACATTACAGTACAGTGCATCTAAAGTTTAATCGAATTAGAAAGATTTTTTTATGATTAAGACTAACTCAATACTAACTCTGCTGGCTGCCGCTTCTGTACTTTGTGCTAGCACTGCTACTTTTGCAAGCGGGGTAAACTCAAACGTAGGAACTTCGGCATTTCCATTTCTAAAAATAAATATCGGTGCCAGAGCCGTATCAATGGGCGGCGCCTTTACCGGTCTGGCAGATGACGAGTCTGCCCTTTATTATAATCCGGCAGGGATTGCTTCATATGAGCAGAAAAGATTTATAGCCGGCTATCTAAACTATTTTGATGACATCCAGTCGGGGTTTTTGGGTTATATCAAACCGATAAAGCAGGATAAAATCATTTTGGGTTTTCACATTTCGTATTTGAATTATGGAGAATTTTTTGAGACTGACTCGGTCGGGAATCTGCTGGGAAATTTTTCCGGCGGTGATCTGGTGCTGGCCGGCACTGTTGCTTTCAAAAAAGGCTACAACTGGAAATTCGGTTTGACCTCTAAAATCATTTACGAAAAGATTCAAGCTTTTTCTGCAGCCGGATTGGCCTTTGATCTGGGAGCTAAATATTCCAGCGACCGCGAATATATTAGCGCCGGCCTGGCTGTCCAAAACCTCGGCTTCCAGCTTTCCGGACTGGGGAACGAAACCAGCAAATTGCCTTTGACGGTGCGGGGCGGCGGATCATTAAAACTTCGCCGGATGCCGCTGCTTCTGGCAGCAGATTTGATTTTGCCTGTCGACAATGATCTCTCGTTGGCATTTGGCGGAGACTATAGCGGACTCAAGCCGTTTTATATCCGGGCCGGATGGAACACCTTTGGTTCAAATTACCGCGCCGCCAAATCCGAAGACAGCTGGGCTGGCCTGGCGCTTGGGTTCGGCTTTGATTTCAAAAATTCTTTGCATATAGCTTATGCCTTCACGCCCGGCGCAGAGCTGGGCGATAACCATCGCATAACTCTAACAGGAGGGCTTTAGTGGTGAAGACTGTTAAGAGCATACTGGTATTCCTGATTACTTTTTCAATTATGTTACTTTCTGTTTCATGTGGTAGTTCAGGACCGGCAGGGCCGCGCGATGCCGTAATTGAACTATTTGGCGCTATGGAAAAAGATGACCAGGCCGCTCTGGCGCATCTATTAGACCTTTCAGCGCTAATGAAAAATAGTGAGTTCGACTACGCCCTCAGCACCGAAGACGAGCCCAGGCAGTTTACCTCTCCCATCGAAATTCTCGAAGATATGACCGGCGAGGGACTGACCAAAAAGCGCTGGTTTTCTTTTCAGCGGATTGTCAGCGAGGTTGAAATGTTTGGCGAGACTGCCACGGTCGAAGTTACTTTTGTTGATAAAAAAAGCTCCGAGGGCTACCGGACCAAATTTGGGGTCCATGTCGTCAACGATAAATGGAAAATCTACACCTTTAAGGTCGAATAGTATTGTATATATCTTTTTGTGCTGCAACGGCTTAAGAGCTAAGATGCGCTGCCTTTAGCTTTTTACTCTGTCTGAAATTTTTTTAAAAAAATCTATGGGATTAAACGAAACTCTGCATATATTCGTTTTTAAAGGGCAGACAAAATCTGCTGCCTTGTGAAAGGGGTTGAATTCTGTCTTGAGTGTATATATATTCGAGGCTCTAAGATTTTGAAGGAGAGAAATTAAAATGAAAAAATATTTGAGCATAGTCGCTTTAGCATTACTAGTGACTTTAGTTTTTGCAACTTCCTGTAGAGACGATATTTTTCTGGAGCCGCTGCCTACTCTTGAAGGTACATACGATGGCACCTACAGTGTTATAATCGACCGTACTGACACATCAATCTCCACTTTGGAAATGAGATTTTCAGACGAATCATATTGGTTTGATTCTGATAATTCTCCGGACAATTTCTGCAGCCCGCGTGGCAGATATGTCTTAAGCGGTACTTTGGAGTTGACTGAAACAAACCCTGGCTGTAATGTGACTGCTACAGAAAAAGATAATCCCATTGGTGTTTTTTCTATCAGACGCCCCGGAGACAGCGTGATAATGCTGCAGCAGACGGAGAATACGCTCAAGCAGATTTTACTAGTCGGACGATAAATTTAGACTCAAAGCAAAATTAAAAGCGGCAGTGGTTTTCCTCTGCCGCTTTTTTTGTAATTGCCACTTTGAAATCCAACGTCGGAACCACTAAAGGGCATGGTGCCCTGCAAGAGCTTATAAAATACCAGTTCTCTTTTATCCATTCGTCAAGTATATTATGGATAATATCAAAAAATGTTCTAACAGATATATTTTCGATAAAAAAACTAAACGATTATGACAATAACTTCGTCAATAAGCAGGAGGTCACACTTTCTCGAATCTTGAAAATTCTTATGGGTTACTTTAAGTACTGCATAATATTTAGTCTGGCTATTTGTCCAGTCTCTGGTTATTCACAGCCGCCGGATTTCTGCGGTGTTCGTCACGATATCGGTAAGATTGCCCTGGTTCGCAGCAATTATCCGGAATTCGGAGGAAGCAATTTCGTTGATTTTCCGCTCATTGATTGTCTGACCGGTTCTGAAATACCCCTGGGAAGCTGTTTATACCCCAGGAATTCTCTGGTAACATATCTTGGCTTCGGTTTTGCCTGGGTGGGTGGAATTGTGAAAGGCGATACGCTGGTTTCTGCGCGCGCTATGTGGCCGTCATTTCAGCTCTATCCAAGTGGTGACGGCTTCGAGTTCCATTCACACGACTACCCCCTCGGCCACATTGAAACCCGCTCTAATTTAGACCCCCTCATCGGATGAATTTGAAGGTTCAATTTCCGAGCAGGATTTCATTTCAGTTTCAACTGACACAATTACCAGAGGTATCAATATTATTCCTGACTATTTCAAATTTCGACCGCACAAGCCACTGGGTTTGGAGTTTGTTAATCGGTCTTATGCCTGGTCGCTTAGTCACACCGAGGACATCGTCATGTTTGACTGGCTCATAAGAAACATTGGTAAGGATTTTATCAATGATGTTTATGTAGGAATCGAACTCAGAGTCACTGTGGGGGACCTTTATGTAGCGGATCCCTTACAAGAAGAGAAATTCCGAGATTATGACGAATTTGGGGGATTTCTATCTGTGGTTAACTCTCCGCAAGGATGTGGTTTTTTGGACACAGTATTCGTCGTTTGGAGCGCTGATAATGATGGTGATCCCGTACAAGGTGGTTTTGTGGAAAGGCCTACTGTTGACCCCAATACTGGAGATATAGTTGCATCTTGTCGCCACGTTAGTGCAGTGGAACTAATTTCGGCACCTATAGATTTAATTGCCGGCAATACCGTTTCCTATAATTGGTGGGATGGCAACTTCCATCACTTCTATAACTTCGGGCCACGAAAGAAGGGGAATTTCAGAGAGTTCCATACTGGCGGACTTGGTGTACCATGGGGAGATGTGAACAAGTATTACGTAATGCAAAACCGTGAGATTGACTATGACCCCGCTTATATCACAAATATCAGGCAGTACGATCTCAACTGGATGTATCCGAGACAGGATATGGCGCTCGATATTTCTGACGGTACAGTCTTGACCCACCTCTTGTCTGTCGGTCCATTCGACCTGGCACCGGGAAACGAATTGCCAATCGTGCTCGCCTTCGTTATGGGAGAGAACTTTCATACCAACCCCAGAAATCTGGCGAATATCTATAGCGGCGATGTTGATGCCTACTACGCCAATCTTGATTTTTCTGATTTAATCAAAAACGCCCAATGGGCCAGATGGATTTATGATAATCCCGGAATAGATACAGACAACGATGGCTATGCCGGTGAGTTCCGGGTCTGTGTTTTTGATTCTGTGCTTGATGCTGATTCTTTCTGGGAGGCGACTGTGGCTGAGACCACCTGGTACAAAGGCGACGGTGTGCCCGACTGGCGGGCGGCTGTGCCGCCGCCGGCACCGAAGATGTGGCTGACGCCGACTTTCAAAGGCATTCATATCAGATTCAACGGGCAGGAGTCAGAGACAACGCCGGACATTTTTGCCAAGCTGTTGGATTTTGAAGGGTATAGAATTTACTTGGCCCGTGATGACCGCGAGACCAGCTATTCGCTGTTGGCTTCGTATGATATCGAAAACTATGACAAGTATGTTTACAACTATGAGAAACAACCGCAAGCGGGCTGGGAACTGCTTGATTTCCCCATGACACTTGAGGAAATTCTATGCGCCTATGCCGACAGCTGCAACGATAGTCTGTTTGACGTATTTCAGTACAGACCAAGTTTCCCTTACTCTCACCCGAACTATCCCGAATCACTCTTCTACTTTGTCAAACACGAAGACAATGTTTCAGAGTTCGGAGTTACCACTCCTATAACAAAACGATTCCCCAATGCCTCCGACCCAAGGAGTAAACCGGCAGATTCGATCACCGCAGACTTCTACACCGATGACGGCTATCTCAAATTCTTTGAGTACGAATTTATCATCGAAGATATAATTCCGACTGTGGCCTACTATGTCAGCGTGACAGCAATTGATTTTGGCTGGCCAAAGTCAGGACTCGAGCCGTTAGAAACCTCGATAACAGAAAACGCCCAGCAAGTCTATGCGAGCGTCGTTGACCCGGCAGTCGGCGCGGACAGCTTGCAAATAGTTGTCTATCCTAATCCTTATCGGATAGATGCAAATTACCGCGCTCGTGGCTTTGAAGGCTTAAATCAGGATGACCGCTGGAGCGAAAGAGTGCGCCGGATTCATTTTGCCAATATCCCGCCCAAGTGCACTATCAGCATATTTTCACTCGATGGCGACTTGATCAGAGAGATTCACCATGACAAAGACCCCAGCGACCCGACCTCCAGACACGCCGAGTGGGGACTTATCAGCCGCAATGGTTTGAGAGTAGTCTCCGGCTTGTACTACTGGGTGGTCGAGTCCGACAGCCGGACGGAGATGGGCAAGCTGGTTATTATTTTCTAACGTCGCCCATTTGTCATTCCCGAGTAGTCGGGAATCCATATTCATATGGCGGTTGAACCCACCCTTCGACTCCGCTCAGGGTGACGGGAAATTTTGCTCAGGGTGACGGGTGTGGCTCTTGTAGGTCAGGAGTCTTGTACTCCTGACTTCGCGTCAGGACCGCAAGGGTTCTGACCTACAGGAACTTTAGTCCCGAGCGAGGTCTCGGGGTAGTCGGGAATCCATCTTCTAGCCGTTACGATCCCACCGCAAGCGGTCGGCGACCCGTTGAGAGTAGTCTCCGGTTTGTACTACTGGGTGGTCGAGTCCGACAGCCGGACGGAGATGGGCAAGCTGGTAATAATTTTGTAACGTCGCCCATTTGTCATTCCCGAGTAATCGGGAATCCATATTCATATGGTGGTTGAACCCACCCTTCGACCCTCACGGGACTTTGTCCGCTCAGGACCTTGCCGCAAGCCGTGGGCGACCCTGTTATCAGTCATTGCGAGGAGCTCCTGATTTCAATCGGAAAGACGCGGCAATCTCGGCAGATGAAAGCGAGATTACCACACCCCAATTTCGTCTCGGTTCGCAATGACAGAAGCGTCAGGAACCACGCCTAAGAGGCCGCTGCTTCGCTACGGCAGTTTTAAGACTGTATCACATTGGACAATCAGCTCAATTTTTACTGACAGGTTCTGTCAGTAGGCTATCTGATATTGCCCTGCGACGGCGACTGGGCTGTTTCTGCCATATTTTTTGCAGACTTTTGTTGCTTTATGAGCCAGAGGGGATGGAGGCGAGACCGGCAGGATCGGTCGGTCTTGCTTCTCTGATAAACAATTTGAAGGGAACCGTAATATGTTGTCAAAAGTAACCTCATCGGCGACGCACGGAGTCGATGCTTATAAAGTAGAAGTTGAGGCAGATATTCAGCAGCAGCTGCCGGCATTTATAACTGTCGGACTACCGGAAGGCGCTGTCAGAGAATCCAAAGAGCGGGTAACATCGGCCATAAAAAATTCCGATTTTGTGTTTCCTTCAAAGCGTATAACCATAAACCTGGCACCGGCAGACCGACGCAAAGAGGGTACGGCCTTTGATCTGCCGATTGCAATCGGGATTCTTGCTGCAACCGGTCAGATAATGCGCGACCGCTTTGACGAATTTGTAGTTTTGGGTGAGCTTTCACTGGACGGTGCGCTTCGTCCTGTACCCGGTGTTTTACCGATGGCGCTTTCTTTTCAGAAGCAAAATGGCGTCAGGGGCATCATAGTCCCGCGCGAAAACGCCAAAGAAGCGGCGATTGCTCAGACACTTCCGGTACATCCCGTGAAATCATTACAGGAAACTGTACATTTTTTAGAAGATGAAAGTTCGATTAAGGCCTTTACCGTAGACATAGCTGCCATCTTTAACGAGGCCCGGCATTATCAGGTAGACTTTGCCGATGTCAAAGGCCAGGAGTCTGCCAAACGGGCGCTCGAAGTTGCCGCTGCCGGCGGACACAATATTATAACTATCGGTCCTCCCGGTTCCGGCAAGACCATGCTGGCCCGGAGGATGCCTACTATACTGCCGGATCTTACGCTGACGGAAGCGCTGGAAACTACCAAAATTCATTCCGTAGCAGGCCGGCTTGAAGTTGGCCAGGCGCTAATAGCGGTCCGCCCGTTTCGTTCGCCCCATCACACAATTTCGTACGCTGGCTTAATCGGCGGCGGCAGCATTCCGAAACCGGGCGAAGTTTCTTTGTCGCATAACGGAGTTCTGTTTCTGGACGAACTTCCTGAATTCAAAAAGGATGTTTTAGAAATGCTCCGGCAGCCGATGGAAGATAATTTCGTTACCATATCACGCGCCGCCACAACTCTGACTTACCCGGCCGGGTTTATGCTGGTGGCAGCAATGAACCCCTGCCCTTGCGGCTATCACGGTGACCAGAACCATGACTGCACTTGTTCTTCGGGGGAGATTCAAAGATATATGTCACGTATCTCTGGGCCATTGATGGACCGAATTGACATTCACATATCGGTGCCATCTGTTAAGTTTAAGGAGTTGTCGTCAGAAACTAAGGGAGAGAAATCAGAAATCATCAGAAAGCGCGTCAATGACGCCCGCAAGAGACAGCTTGAAAGGTTTTCCCACGAAGACAAAATTTTCTGCAATGCTAATATGGAATCACGGGATATTCGCTCATATTGTAAGATAGATGACAAATCTCAGTCACTTCTGCATCTGGCTATCACTAAACAGGGTTTGTCTGCCCGGGCCTACGACAGAATCTTAAAAGTATCCCGGACGATTGCCGACCTGTCGGATTCCGATTCAATCGAAACGACCCATGTCGCCGAGGCGGTCCACTATCGATCACTGGACAGGAAGTTGTGGATGTAATTGGCTGATACTGTCAGAAGTTTAAGTCATGATGTTCTAAATGGATTTGAGCAACGCGCTAAGGTCTTGCCCTGCATCTATTTTCCAATTATCCTTGCAGATTCTACATTTTCGGTTATATTTAAGTTGTATCGTTAACCAGTAACCGAAGCACTTAATTTATGAAAGAACTTCTGGACGAGAAGTTTTACATATCAGATTTTAAGCCAAGCCGATCAGCTAAGCCTGAGTTCTGTCTGACCGGTACCGGTTCTACCTCAGATTATCATGCAACTTCAATCAAATCTGTTTTTATACATGAAAGATTATAAACCTGTGCGATTTGGGCGTTCCAAAAAGAAAGTCGCTTCAAGAAGTTTGGCTGCAGTTTCATCAAAACGACTTCGCATTCGCTGGGGTAGAACAGCAAGCCATACTCATTTATCGCACCTGGATAATATTCGAACCATTGAAGACGCCATTAGGCGCTCTGATATTCCGGTAGTGTATTCGCGAGGGAAGCACCCCAGAATGAAACTTTCGTTCAGTCCGCCGCTGCCTGTAGGATTTACATCGGAAACCGAGTTTTTCGATTTAAGTCTCAAACAGGATTATTCCAGCCAGATGATTAATGCCTTAAGAAAAGCTATGCCCGAAGGATGTAAAGTGCTGGAAGCCAAAGCTGTATTTGCAAAAACAGCTTCGCTGTCGGAAGTAATCAACCTGGTTGTCTACACCTTGAAACTGGATAATTCAATTGACACTGTGCAACTGCAGTCGCGCATCAATGACATTCTGAGCAAAGATGAGCTAATAGTCAACCGTAAATCAAAATCAGGCGAAAGCGATGTAAATATTCGTAAGTCGATTTATAAAATCGAATTTTCTGAGGGGCTGTTGACTTTGACACTCGGAATTGGCAGCGAAGGATATGTCCGCCCTACAGAGGTTGGCCGGTTATTATTTGATATGGATGAAAACGAAGTTTCTAAATTAAAATTCCACAGAGCGAAGATGTTCCGGCAGGTAGACGAAAACCGTCGCATTCCGGCGATAGAGTTGTAATCATGGCTCAAAAGACAAAACCCAAAACCAGAAATTTTGATCCCGTAAGAGCCGCCGCTGTTGAAGGCTTAGTTCTTATTGAGCAGGGGCAGCAGGCAGATTATGCCCTTGAAAGTGTGATCAGAGACAAGCATTTTAGACCCCTTGATATCCGTTTTTTGTCGCAATTGGTCAACGGCGCCACCAAAATGCGAAGACGCTTAAACCATGAACTTCGCTTTTACTTAGCGAAACCATCAACTAACCTGCCTCTGCTTCTGGCCAATGTCCTCAGGTTAGGCTTGTACCAGCTTCGTTTCACCGATCGCATCCCCGATGCCGCGGCTGTTTCGGAGTCGGTCAATCTGGCCATGAGAATGATGGACAGGCCGCGAGCTAATCTGGTCAATGCGGTCTTACGTGCCTCCATTCGAGAACCGGAAAAAGTACAGTTTGTTTCTATCAATGATGATCCGGTTAAACATCTGGCAGACTTCTACAGCTTCCCGGACTATTTTGTAAAATATTGCTACCAGGAATATGGTCTTAAGCAGGCCACACAACTCTTGCAGAATTTCAACAAACCTCCGCACGTAACTTATCGTGTAAATTTTTTGAAAGCTAAGCCGGAGGAAATTATTGAGCTATTGAAAGAGGAGAAAGTTAAATGTTCCGAAGGAAAATTCATCTCGGAGTTTTTGCATATTGACCAGGG
Organism: Candidatus Zixiibacteriota bacterium; assembly: GCA_022571845.1. Taxonomy (GTDB): domain Bacteria; phylum Zixibacteria; class MSB-5A5; order GN15; family FEB-12; genus JACZWU01. Next base: position 13,678 of record JACZXB010000008.1, read on the forward strand.
CGGACTTCCCCTGGAAAGAGAATTATTGCAAAGTGGCAAGGTGTTTGTGCAGGATGAGTCGGCCGGTATTGCGGTGAGACTCTTAAACCCCCGCCCGGATCAAGACTGTCTCGATTTGGCCTCTGCTCCGGGAGGCAAGTCTACTTATATGGCGATTCGCATGCGCAACAAGGGCAGGATAACTTCTGTTGATAAGTCGCAAAGAAGGTTGGAGGTTGTTGCAGAGAATACGAAGCGCCTTGGTATAAAAATAGTTTCGCCGGTAGCCTGTGATATTATGGATTTCAAAGGCGGCCCCTACGACCGGGTACTGCTTGATCCGCCTTGTACCGGCTGGGGTACGGCCGGCAAGCATTCTGATTTGCGCTGGAGAAAGACCGCTGAAGATGTGAAGAATCTGGCTAAAATTCAAACTGCCATGATTGACCGGGCGGCAAAACTTGTCAAACCCGGAGGTGTGCTGGTCTATTCTACCTGCACCATAATGCGTGCTGAAAACGACCAGATTATCGAAGAATTCCTGCTTAGAAATGACAAATTTGAAATCGACCCGGCTTCCCAGTTTTTCCCAAGTAAGATTGTGACCGAACGGGGATTTGTAAAAACTTACCCAAATGTTTACGACCTCGACGGTGCTTTCTGCGCCCGCCTAAAGCGTAAACTGTAAACAGCTTGCACTTAATTTTTAAATTAGCCTAATCTCTTAAAATCTGTATAACAAATAGAGCCAAGAATTATTATTGATTTATCAAGCTGTTTTGGTGCTTTTTCAGTTTAGTTAACTTAAAATCAAAGGTAAGAAAATTACGGGATATTTAATTTGAATCAGGTAAGAGCTTCTCGACTGGAACAGCCGCAGAGACGGCAACAAGGTTTTATGTCGGACAAATTGCCCTATGGCTCCTGGCAGCGCCGGTTTGTCTTTTGGCTGGTTGCTCCGACTTTTGTCATTTTAGTCCTTTACTGGATAACCAATTCTGTGCTGATGCCAATTATCACGCGCCACGGCGACGAGTTTGTGCTGCCGAACTATGTTAACCAAAGACTGGTCGAAGTTCAGTTGAAGCTGGAAGAGCTGGGGCTGGACTATGAGATTGCATCGGAGGAATTCTCTCCCGGTAAAGAGAAAGGACTTATCTTAAATCAGTATCCAATCCCCGGTACAAAGGTAAAATCCGAGCGGGCCATCAAATTTATAATCTCGCTCGGACAAAAACTTGTGCCTATTCCACAGTTGTCAGGTTTGTCCGTCCGGCAGGCGATACTTGATCTGGAAACTGCCGGTTTGGAACTGGGTGAAATTGCCTGGGCGCATTCTGACACTCTGCCTGAAAAAGTTGTGGTCTTTTCCTATCCGGCCGGCTCCACCGAAATTCCGCTCGGCTCACCGGTTAACATTATGGTCAACCGCGGCCGGGCCTCGAACTTTACCTATATGCCCAGAGTAGTTGGCAGGCAACTAAGCGAAGCGGAATCGCTTTTAGAAGAAAAGATTTTGAAGCTGGGGCTGGTAACTTACCGCCGCGATGAAAACTATCTGCCCGAAACAGTTCTGGAGCAATCCGAGAGAGAAGGCAGCGAGCTTGACAACTGGACCGAGATAGACCTGGTGGTCAGCAGCACCGAGTAGCAGGTACAATTCACAATTGAGTAGGTCGAAACCCGCCTCTTGGGTGTGGTTTCGACACCTTCTTACCGTTGCTTTCATGAGTAGGTCGAAACCCGCCTCCTGGGTGTGGTTTCGACATTTAAACTAATCTTAAGATTCACATTAAACTAAACGAGCAGGTCAAAACCTCACGATAGCGGGATGGTTTCGATATCTTCATTGCTTTGCTTTCATGAGTAGGTCGAAACCCGCCTCCCGGGCGGTGTTTCGACATTCTTACTCTATTTCACATATCGATAGCAGACTATTGCTACCAAGATACCCTTCTATATATTTGTTACATGACAAATATTAGACGATACTTTCGTGCAAATGACATCATTTTTGTTACGCACGTTTCACATAATCGCATGCCAATCCTCGTTGCTAATTTTGACCTGCTCTGGAAAGCTATTGAGATAACCAAACAGAAAACTCAATTTGATATTATTGCTTGGGCTGTTTTACCTGACCACTTCCACATGATCATTGAGCCAATGAGAAATAATCTTTCAGCACTAATGAAAAGTATGAAACTATCATTCTCGTGGCACTACCGAAAAAGAGCTGGTTTGGTAAAAGGGCGCGTCTGGCAGAATAGATTCTGGGACCACATTATCAGGGATCAGGAAGATTTGAATAAACATATTGATTATATTCATTTCAATCCCGTTAAGCATGGAATCGTTGCAAATGTGATTGAGTGGAAGTATTCTTCACTACACCAGTATTTCGAGGATGGGCTTTGTTCGAAAGAATGGAGTTCGACAGAAAAACTGTCGTTCGTAGGAGAATTTGGTGAATGAGAATTTTTGAAATGTCGAAACCGCGCCCAGGAGGCGGGTTTCGACCTACTCCTGCTTGAGTCTCCACTTTCATCAAGAAACAATATCATAATTCTCGAAGATAGATTATTGAATTCCTCTGTCAATCACAGAATTCCAGTGGATAAGACCTCCCTAACCCCTTTATACGACTTGTTTTAGGCTATTCAGGGATTCTTTTAAACTCCTTGCAAATATGTCGGTTTTTACTATATTTATGGGCTGTGGTAGGCGAGCTGAGGTTAAAGTATGCCCTGATGAGAGGTTGTTTTGCTCTCCGCTTGAGATACAAAGCTACTGACAGCCTTGTTAATGGGGCAGATGGGGACATCTGCCGCCCACGAAAATTGACTGATTTGATTAGAAAGAAAAATGTTTAACAACCTGTCTGAAAAATTAGAAAGCGTCTTTAAGAAGCTTCGCTCTGTCGGCAAACTCTCGGAGAAAAACATCCAGGAGTCAATGCGCGAGGTCCGTCAGGCCTTGCTGGAAGCGGATGTCAATTATAAAGTCGCCCGTGATTTTGTGAAAGCTGTTCAGGAAAAAGCTGTTGGGCGGAAAGTCCTGGATTCAATTGATCCGGGACAGCAGGTTATAAAAATAGTCTATGATGAACTGGTTGCACTTTTGGGCGGCAGCGCCGAACCTCTGGCAGCGGTTGATAATCCACCGACTGTTTACTTAGTTTGCGGTCTTCAGGGTTCGGGAAAAACGACTCTAGTCGGCAAGCTGGCTTTGATGTACAAGCGCAAAGGCAAAAAGACGCTGGTAGTAGCGGCCGACATATATCGTCCGGCGGCAGTTAAGCAGTTAAAAGTTCTGGCAGACTCAATTGACGTTGAACATTTCTATCTTGAAAACAAGACTCCGCAACAGATATGCACGGCAGCAGTCAAGTATGCCGGAGAAAATTTTATTGACCTGGTCATTCTGGATACCGCCGGCCGCCTGCATGTTGACAAAGAAATGATGGCTGAAATAGCCGAAATAAAAGAGCAGACCAAGCCGCAGGAAATTTTATTGGTGGCAGACGCCATGACCGGTCAGGATGCTGTCAATGTTGCCAGAGAGTTTAACGAACGCCTTAGTATTACCGGTGTTGTACTTTCCAAACTTGATGGTGACGCCCGCGGCGGCGCGGCACTTTCTATCCGTCAGGTAACCGGCTGCCCGATAAAGTTAGCTTCGGTGGGCGAAAAGCCGGGAGATTTGGAAGTTTTCCACCCCGACCGTCTGGCCTCTCGCATATTGGGCATGGGTGATATTGTCAGCCTTGTAGAAAAAGCGCAGGAGCATATTAACCTAAAAAAAGCTGCCGAGATGCAAGAGAAACTTCTTAAAGCACGTTTCGACTTTGAGGATTTCTTAGAGCAGATGTCCCAATTGAAAAAGATGGGGCCGCTTGAGTCAATTATAGGAATGATTCCGGGAATTGGAAAGGCGATGAAGAATGTTCAGGTTGACGAAAGAGCAATGGACCGGATGGTTGCTATCATACAGTCGATGACTATCCAGGAGCGCCAGAATCCGCACATTCTTGATGGCTCACGCAAAAAAAGAATAGCGATTGGCTCGGGCAACTCAGTACAGGCGGTCAATCAATTGATAAAACAGTTTAATGCAATGCAAAAAATGTTCAGCAGTATGAATAAAGGTAAACTAAAAGGCATGTCGAAAAGTATGATGCCGTTTTTTAATTAACGTATGGAGGTAATTTAGTTGGCAGTACACATAAGACTTCGTCGGATGGGTAAAAAGAAACAGCCTTTTTACCGGATTGTGGCCGCAGACCACCGCCGTGCCCGCGATGGCCGCTTTCTTGAGATTTTGGGAACTTATAATCCGATGACCGTTCCGGCAAAGGTAACGCTGTTTGAAGAGAAAGTCACCAAATGGCTTAACGATGGCGCTGAGCCATCGGCTACAGTTAGCTCTCTGTTCACGCAGATAGGATTTACAGAAAAATATCTGAAACTTAAGAAGGGTGAAGATGTTTCTGCAATTGAAATCAAGACAGAAATATCAGAGCGTCGCAAAAAAACCAAAGGGATGAAAAAAGCCGTAGCCGCCGAAGCAGAGGCCAAAAAAGCCAAAGCAGAAGAAGCTCCTGCTGAACCTGTTGCTGAAAAATCAGCGCCCGTCGAAGAGACAGCTCCTGCAGAAAAAGCCGCGCCCGCAGAAGAATCAGCTCCGGCAGAAAAAGCTGACAGTGAAAAGGAAGATAAAGAATAGACGGATTCGAAAATTTGTGACAGTTGTAATTCATATTGATATGAACCGACCTGAATCTAATTTTGGAACTCAAACGAATATGTAAAGGGGTACCCAAAAATGAAGGAATTTATTGAGTACATCGTCAAGAATCTGGTAGACAATCCGGATGAAGTAAGTGTTGTCGAAATCGAAGGCACTCGTACTACCGTATATGAACTGCGGGTAGGTGAGGGAGATCTGGGTAAAGTTATTGGCAAGGAAGGCAAAACAGCCAGATCAATCAGGACTATACTCTCGGCAGCCGCAGCCAGACAAGGCAAACGGGCTGTACTGGAAATTCTCGAATAACATTGGCAGCCGACGAAAAGTTTGTGACAGTTGGACGGCTGGGACGGCCGTGGGGAGTCAAAGGAGAAATTTTTGTGACCCCCCTGACAGATTTTCCGGAGCGCTTTGATAATATTGAGGAGATTTTTGTAAGCAGCAAGAATGACTGGGAAAAGAAAAAAGTTGTTTCAAGCAAATTTATATCGGGACGCCCGGTGCTGTTGTTTGAAAACATAAACAGCCCCGAAAACGCAGCACGTCTGACTAACCGCTACCTGGCAATACCGAAAAGTATGGTGAGGGAGCTGCCCGAAGGCAGCAACTACATATATGACTTGATTGGCTGCCAGGTAATTGATGAAAAAACAGGCGAAGCGATTGGTAAGATTACAGATGTTGAACTGTTTCCAGCCAACGATGTCTATATGATTGAAACTAATGACGGTAAAATTAAAAGCCTGCCGGTAATTGAGCGATATGTTAAAAAAGTTGACGCTGATTCAAAGAAAGTATTTGTCGATCCATCGGGGATGATTGAGCAGTAAAGATGAAATTTGAAATTATTACATTATTCCCTGATTATTTTGTGCAGTCGCTTAAACAGTCTCTGCTGGGTAAAGCAGTAGCTGACGGACTGGTAGAATTTGAGATAGTCGATCTGCGCCAATTCGCGACTGACAAACACCGGACGGTTGACGACACTCCCTTTGGCGGCGGTGGCGGTATGGTTTTAAAAATCGAACCGATTGACAGATGTTTAGCTTCATTAGGATTTGAGCAAAAAGCAAACGCAGAAAATAATACAAACTCAAGAATCGTGCTGACTTCAGCCGCTGGTGAAACATTCACCCAGCCTAAAGCTATAGAATACTCGGGCTGCCAGAGACTGACTATTATCTGCGGGCACTATCTCGGCGTGGATGAACGCTTGTTAGAGCTATATGATGTCGATGAGATTTCTATTGGAGATTATGTCTTAACCGGCGGTGAACCGGCGGCAGCTGTGATGGTTGATGCGGTGGCCAGGCTATTACCCAAAGTTCTGGGGAATTTCCAGTCGGCCCTGGGTGATTCCTTTATGGATCAAATCACCGGCACACCGGTCTATACCAGGCCGGCTGTGTATGAGGGCTTGAGTGTTCCCTCGGAGTTGCTTTCCGGCAACCATGAAGAGTTAAAAAAATTCCGCAATAAAGCGGCTATAGGCAAATGCTCCAAAAACAGACCTGACTTGTTACGAAATTTGGAAATATCTGAAGAAGATTTAGAACTATTAAAAGACGTAAAAAACGAGACATAATATTTTATATAAACTTTTTCTAAAAAGAGGTAAATTAAGATGAAAAGAGTACAACAGATAGAAAAGAGCTATTTGACCCAGAACTTGCCAGAATTCTCCTCCGGCGACACCCTTCGCGTTCACGTAAAAATTAAAGAAGGTGATAAGGAACGGATTCAGGTCTTTCAGGGGATAGTAATCGGCCGCAGGGGCAGCGGCACCGGCGCCACCTTTACAGTCCGTAAAATGTCGGCCGGGATTGGTGTCGAAAGAATTTTTCCGCTGCACTCACCCAATATTGACAGGATTGAAAGAATCAAAATTGGTTCTGTGCGGCGCGCCAAACTTAATTATCTCCGGGAATTAACCGGCAAATCTGCCAGAATCAAAGAGCGGATAGTTGAGGCCGAGAAGAAAACTACTAAGACAGCTGCCACAGTTGTCAACGAAGAAAACGCCGAACCCAAGCTGGATGAAGTTCCTGATGTTTCAGAAACTGCGTCTGACGGCGCTAGCGAAGATACGACTGCGCAGCTTAATTCAGCAGAAGAGACTGAATCGGCTAAGAAATAGTTTCTAATATTTAAGTTATTGGATGATTGGAGCGCTCTATCAATTAGATTGAGCGCTTTATTTATTCTGCTATTAAAATTGTAAATGTCGTATTGCCGTATTTTCTCTGGTCTTTAATTTCAAAATCCAACGATTCTATACGATCGGTCTCAGAGCTGTCGTGCTGACAAAGCAGAAACCCGCTATCTGCAAGAATCGGAAATTGACTCAGGCATTTTAAGGTCTCGTCTATGATGCCTTTATACTGAGGTGGAGCTATCATTATAATATCAAACTTTTCATCTGAATTTTTTAACTTCGGCAGAGCCTCAAAAACATCATCGCAGCGACAGTAGAGCTTATCGCCAATATTGAAGACCTCGGCCTGAACGTTAATTGATTCAGCCAATTTCGGCTCTTTTTCGACTCCCACGGCTTTCACCACACCCCTTGATACAGCCTCAAAAAGGTAACTTCCGGTTCCGCTGAATAGATCCAGGTAGCGGGAATCAGGCAGAAACGGCATCAAAAAGTCAAAAATCGAGCGCCGTATTCTCGATAGGGGCGGGCGTGTGACACCCAAATCCGGCGCTGTTATAGTCCTGCCTTTTAGTTGTCCGGCAATGACTTGAAAACTGAAGTCATCCGCTAAGTCTGCTTTCTTTTTGGTCATATTACTCGTAAATATCACTTTCCCGTCTATTTTTTTGATATTAAAAAGCTAACGAGATTGGCTGTCATAGTCGATAATTAATTTAAGAGTTTTTTATTGATTTGAGGTGGCAAATTCGGCTATCAAATGACGATGCCAATACGAATGAAAGAAAATAATCAGCAGACGACTATCGATTTATCCCACATGGAACAGATGCTCCGTGACAAGGGCTACCAGACAATTTGCGGTGTAGACGAGGTTGGCCGCGGTCCTCTGGCCGGTCCGGTGGTGGCGGCTGCAGTCATATTGCCTGTTGGTGTCGTAATCGAAGGCTTAGCTGATTCAAAGAAGCTGACCAGCATCAGACGTGATGAGCTGTTCGACGAAATAGTCAGATTAGAAATCCCCTGCGCGGTCGGAATTATTGATAACGAAGAGATAGACCGGCTAAACATTTTGAAAGCATCACTTCTGGCCATGAGAAAAGCGGTTACAGACTTAAAATCAACCCCGGAAATTGTTCTGGTTGATGGCGATTACCCCATCCCCAAAATTTCCTATCCGCAGCTTTCTATAATAAACGGCGACAATCTTTGTGATTCTATAGCGGCAGCCTCGATAGTAGCCAAAGTCACCCGCGACCGCATTATGGATCGCTATGATAAAATGTATCCTGCCTTTTCTTTTTCTCAGCACAAAGGATATTATACTGCTATTCATATGAGCGAACTGAAAATGCACGGCCCCTGCGACATTCACCGCAGATCGTTTAAACCGGTGGCAGAATTAGTGGAGCAGTATGTCCTCACCTAAAAAAAGAAAACAGGAAAAAGACAGAGTCAAAATTGGGCGCAGCTACGAAGAACTGGCAGCCCATTTTTTTTTGGATAGCGGCTATCTGATTCTCTCCAGGAACTATCGTGCCGGCCAAAAAGAGATAGATTTAATTGTTCAAAAAGGAAATACTCTGGTATTTGTGGAAGTCAAATCGGCCTCATCGGCAAAATTTGGCCATCCGGCTGAACGAGTTGACAAAAAGAAAATCAATAATCTAATTCGGGCCGCACAGCAGTATTTGATCGAAAACAACGTCGAGGGCTGCGACCTTCGCTTTGACGTAGTGACATTTGTCAAGGGAGAGATGGAGCACTATCCGGCGGCCTTTGAAATCGAGAACAACTAACCATCCGGAGTGGACAAGCTTTTTACGGTATCTGAAGCTGTCTTCAGGATTGAGTCCTCAATAGCGACCAGCGAATCAACATAGAATTTCACAAATCCGGCATAGCCGACATATTTTTCGGCCTCGTCTTTATATGCCGATAAAAAAGACTCCATTTCGTCAATTGTTGTTTTCTGGGCCACCAGAAGCGATTCCCGGAAAGCTATATATTTTTCAGGCTCATCCATGAATTTGGCCGTTGCCAGCCAGGATTGGGCTGTTATCAGGGCATATTTTCGGGATAATTCTTGATTTTTGGCCGTTTCATATTTGCCGTAGATAAAATAGGCGGACAGAAGCCCGGTAATGGCGGCCACCAGAAGCAACCTTTTAAACCAGAACAAATTAGCGTTAACTTTCTGTTGCAGTTGTTTGTTTAAGATGATAAACTACATAGTGCAAAAAATGGGGTCAACAAGATAGATGCTGAAGTTTGAATATCCGATAAAAAGGCGAAAAAGCCGGGTTATAAAAATCGGCGAGGTTTTGATTGGCGGCGGTTTTCCTATCGCCATACAGTCGATGACAACCACCGATACCCGCGATGTTGAGGCTACTGTCGCCCAGATAAATCAGCTATATGAGGCAGGCTGTGATATTGTGCGCATTTCAGTTTTAAATCACGATGCCAGCCATCATCTCAAGAAAATACGCCAAACAGTAGACAAGTCCAGGCCACTGGTGGCAGATATTCATTTTCAATATAAACTGGCTCTTAACGCGATTAAGGCCGGTTTTGAAAAAATTCGCATTAATCCAGGTAATATCGGCGCTGAGTGGAAAGTGCGCGAAGTCACCAAAGCGGCCAAAGAAGCTTATGTGCCTATTCGAATCGGTGTAAATTCCGGCTCACTCCCCAAAGACCTGCTCGAAAAATATGGCCCTGAAGACCCCAAGGCTTTTGCCGAAGCCGCCATGCGTGAGGTGCACGTACTCGAAGATATGAATTTTGAAAATATTGTTATCTCGGTTAAATCGACCAACACCCAGACTGCTTTCTGGGCTTATCATATGATTGCTCAAGAATGCGACTACCCTCTTCATGTCGGCATTACCGAGGCCGGCACGCTGAATACCGGATCTATTAAATCTTCAGTCGGCATTGGCGCTATTCTTATGACCGGTGTCGGTGATACTATCAGGGTATCGCTTAGCGCCGACCCGATTCACGAAGTCAAAGTAGCCAAGCAGATTCTTACTTCGTGTGCTCTTAGTCAAGAGGGCCTCGAAGTTATCGCCTGCCCTACCTGTGGGCGCTGTCAGATTGATATGATTCCGCTGGCTGAAGCTATTGAAGCCAAGACCCGCAATATTAAAGCCAAGCTCAAAGTTGCCGTGATGGGTTGTGCGGTCAACGGCCCCGGCGAGGCGGCCGCAGCCGATGTCGGCATTGCCGGTGGTGATGGTCAGGCGCTGCTTATCAAAAAAGGCAAGATTGTCAAGCGCTTTGATGAATCGATGCTTGAGACGGCACTGCTTGACGAAATCGAAGCCATGACCGGCGAAAAAGTCGACCGGTAGTGACGTAGTCACTCTTTTCTCTGACGATAATTTAGCGAGGATTACAATATGAGAATGCTTGATGCAGATGAACAGGCAGAGGTGTATACTTTTCAGTTATATTTGACTCCGAGCGAAGCTAAAGAATTGATAACCGAACTTGAAAAACTCTTAAAAGACCCGGAAGCCAACGAACATTTTCATGTTGGATTAGATACTGGCAGAGATTTTTCCTGTTCCTTGATTACAGATAACAAGATGAAAGATATTTCTGGCTACACACAGTTGGAGCAGAAGATTCTAAAGAAAAGATGATTCTGTGCGCGGCAGATTCCTTCACGCCGTCCTGAGCGTAGTCGAAGGATCTGCCGTTTGACTCGAAGAGTCAATTGTAAGTCTGGGCGGCCTACTTGCTTAGATGTGGTGATTTCGTGGGTTATCGGTCGCCCACCGCTTGCGGTGGGATCTAAGCATACAAAAAGTTGGATTCCCGACTGCTCGGGAATGACAAGTAGAAGAATTGTGTGCCCGGCAGATTCCTTCACGCCGTCCTGAGCGTACGAAGTCCCGTGGGAGTCGAAGGATCTGCCGTTTGACTCGAAGAGTCAATCTAACAGAATCCCCTTGCGGCACCCAATAATAGTGTCCCGACACAATACTACTACAATTCTGCTACAAAATACTTTCCTAGCTCCATTGTACGATGACTGACATCGTAAACGACGAAAAGGAGAGAAAAAAAGATGTTAAATATAACAAAACGAACCTGAGAGTACTCTCCATCCCACGGGGCTTTAGCCCCTGTGGGACATTTAATCCCGAATTACAAAAAAAAGATGTTAAAATATAACAAAACGAACCCATTTTCATGCGATTTTGAGCCATAATAAGGGGTGGCTGCGACCGGAGGTGGTAACAACATATTCATTGTCTTATAGAAAAGTAGGGCAGAACCCTTTAGCGGTTCTGCCAAAAAACGTCATCCTGAGCGGAGTCGAAGGGTGCGGTCGATCCACTAATATGGGAGGCAACTAAAAAAAAGATGTTAAAATATAACAAAACGAACCCATTTTCATGCGATTTTGAGCCATAATAAGGGGTCGCCCACCGCTTGCGGTGGGATCCAACCATACGAAATACGAGCGTCAAGACAGCAATAGTCCTGACCAACAAAAGATGGATTCCAGCCTGCCCCTAGGCTGCGCTCGGGACTAAGGTGCTGGAAAGACACAAAGAGCATGGAAGGACAAGTCCTACCCCTCCGGCTTGGACGGGGCGACCATCACAGACTTTTCGCGCTCGACTGTAACCAGGCCCGGTTTGGATTTGCGGGGTTTGCGGACATATTTGCGGGGCGTATAGAGCACCGGCACCAGTGAATCATTTCTGGCTTTGCTAAAAAAAGCTGCCACCGCCGCGGTTTCTTCGATCTCACGCTTGGACGGCTCAAAAGACTTGTTGGGGAATTTGAGCACCACATGGGAGCCGGCGCACTGTTGAGCGTGAAACCAGAGTTCGTATGGTTTGGCAAAATCAAAAGTGGTGCGGTCGTTGTCGGAGCCATCTCGCCCGACAAATATCTTAACTCCTGATTTTAGCTCGTATTCTTTATACGGCAGGCGCTGGATGTTTTCAGAAACTCCAGCTTCTTTGGGCATAATCTCAGCCAGTTCACTTTTGTACTGGTTTTTGGCCCTTTCAAAGTTTGACTCTAAATCGCTCTGGATACGCAGTAAATTCGCAAGTTCCAGATTGGAGATTTCCAGCCGGCGTTTCATCTGCTCCAGTCCTTCGCGAGCTTTTCTATGCTTTTGAAAATATTTTTCGGCGTTTTTAGCGGGAGTCAGCGCCGGGTCTAGTTTGATAGTAAGCTTTGCACTAGATTCCAGATAGATATCATCGACAGATATTTCTTTGGTCCCTTTTTTGATTTTATTCAGGTTTATCTGAATAAGCTCCGCCATTTTTTTATATGTTGCATAGTCCTCAGCTGTTTCTATCTCTGCCTCGATTTTTGCGATCCGTTTTACAAGGCGTTTAGTTGTACGCTTTAGAGCAGCGACGATGTTTTTTTCTTCGCCGGCCTGTTCGACAATAGTCTGGCGCCGCAAAGTCAGCTCTAAAACTGCCAGCGAAAGTGTCTTGAATTTTTCCGGCTGAGTCTCTTGTGATGACAACTTAAATGGATAGACCTCAATTGCGCCTGCTATCTCATAGAGGTAACCCGAAGATGCACTTTCAAAAAGTTTAACAAGTTCCCCGATGCTCTTTGACAGCTGCTCAAAATGATTTTCTGTCAGACTTCGGAAATCTTCATCTTCAAGCCCGCTTCGTTTAACTATCTCCGAGGCTATGGTTTTGTTTACGCCGAAAAGTCGTTTTTGCAAAAACTGCCTGATTGAATAGAAATTTTGGTCTTTGGCGCATTTCTGCAACTTGTCAGCCGAGACGTTAATAGGAGAGACAGAATCGGGAAGTTTCGGCTGCTGATATTCTGCGCCTGAGCGGTACTCTCTTTTTCGCAGGGTTGCCTGAATAATTTCGTTTTTATCGGTCAGCCAGATATTGCCGTTGGGACCGATTGATTCGAACGCGAGCTGCCGCTTTTTGTCATCTTTCTCTATTGTGATTTGAAAGATGCGGTCAAAGCCAAGTTGTTTTATTTCTGTTATTGTGGCGCCAACGATGTCAAATATTGGCCATGATTTTTCTCTGGTGTCGACTTTTACTTTCGAAGCCGGCACCAAGTAAGTGCCGAACCCGGCCGGATGAAAAACAAAACCCAGAGCGCTAGTAGATTTATCTTTCTTGATAAAGATATAGGCCGAGCGTTCTTTTTTATAAAACTCTGTTGAAACAATTTTCCCACCCACGATTATGCTGTTGAGCTCTTTTATGAGTGACAGAATGTGAAAGGCGGTTTGCATAATGAAAATATAATATAGAGTTTAAGCGTCAGGCAACTTAAGAGAGCCGCTTGCCAGTTGTGGCTACTTCTTTATGTTCGGCTTGACCATATCTGCCGGGCGGACTTTCTGGTCAAATTCCTCGGCTGTCATCAGTCCCAGCGCCACCGCAGCTTCTTTTAGGGTGGTGTCATCGGTGAAAGCTTTTTTGGCAATTTTGGCGGCCTTGTCATAGCCGATGTGCGGGTTTAAGGCAGTTACCAGCATCAGGGAATTATCCAGATACTCTTTGATTTTAGCATGGTTGGGCTCTATTCCTTGAGCGCAGTTTTTCTCAAAACTATCGCAGGAATCAGCGAGTAACCGTAATGACTGCAGCACGTTGTAAATTATCATTGGTTTGAAAACGTTCAGTTCAAAATTGCCCGAGGCGCCACCTATGTTTACGGCAACGTCGTTACCCATTACCTGGGCACAGACCATTGTCATCGCTTCGCATTGGGTTGGGTTGACTTTGCCCGGCATTATTGACGAACCCGGTTCGTTGGCCGGTATAATAAGTTCGGCAAAACCGCCGCGCGGGCCGGAGGCCATCCAGCGGATATCGTTGGCTATTTTCATAAGCGAGGCTGCAATAGTTTTGAGGACACCCGAAAATTCGACCATGCTGTCATGACTGGCTAAAGATTCAAACTTATTGGGAGCTGTCACAAACGGCTGGCCAGTCAGCTCTGATATTTTTGCGGCGAACTTAACGGCAAACTCCGGGTGACTGTTGATGCCGGTGCCGACTGCCGTGCCGCCCTGAGCCAGCTGGTACAATCTTTTGGAGGCATCTGCTATTCTGTCCAGCCCGTTTGAAAGCATGGTGACATATCCGGAAAACTCCTGTCCTAACGTCAGCGGCGTGGCGTCCATTAAATGTGTCCGACCGATTTTGATAATATCTTTGAAACTTTCGGATTTTTGTTTAAGCGTATCGCGCAATTTTGTTATGGCCGGAATCAGCCGTCTCTGGATTTCTTCGATTGTAGCCACGTGCATGGCGGTTGGAAAAACATCGTTGGATGACTGCGACTTGTTGACATCGTCATTGGGATGCACCGGTTTTTTTGATCCAATCTTTCCGCCGGACAGTTCGATGGCGCGATTGGAGATGACTTCGTTACAGTTCATATTTGTCTGCGTGCCCGAGCCGGTCTGCCAGATTACCAGCGGGAAATTGTCATCGAGTTTACCTGCGATAACTTCGTCGGCTGCTTTTATGATTATGTCACGTATATCATCGGCTATCAGGTCGAGTTCGGAGTTCACCAAAACTGCAGTTTTTTTAATCAGCCCTAAGGCCCGAATAATTTCAGGCGGCATCTTCTCATCGCCGATTTTGAAATTTTCTAAAGAACGAGCGGTTTGGGCGCCGTAATACTTATCAGAAGGGACTTTAATCTCCCCCATCGAATCTGACTCTGTGCGAAATGACATTTTACCTCCGCAAGCTGTTATGTTGCTTCAAGTTCCGGATCTAGAAAAGCCGGCATTTTCAATAAGGGACTTGTAAAACAACAATCAGGACTATATATTTACAGGTAATCATAAGCAATACCTTTCAAAAAGGAAATCCAAATTATGGGCTGTAAAATGAGGAAAATTTACCTTTTGCTATTTGTGGTTGCTGTCTTTTTTACGGTCAATCAAGCTTGGGCAGCTACAGCTTCTCTGGTCGAGCTCTTTGACGGCACCACCTATGAAAACGTTGAATTTAGGGTTGATAAATCTTACAAAGTAATCAGCTTTAAGATAGACGGTAAGAAAAAGAACATCAGCTTTACGGATATTTCAAGAATACTTGACAATAATGGAGAAGATGTTACTGCCAGATATCTTGGCAAGTACATGAAGACCAGTCAGGCTATGCAGAGCCAATCTGACATGACCGTCCAGAAAAAGGAAGACTGGCTGGGCGAAACTGATCCTATAAGAGAGAAATATAATAAACCTCTCTGGAGTGTGGCCTTTCCCATAAGCGCCAATTTCAGCATTCCCGCGGGCAGTTACTACCAGGGGTTCAAAGCCGGCCTTGGGTTTTCTGGTGAAATTTTGATTTCAATCAATAGAAATCTTTCACTGCGAGGTACAGTTTCCAAATCCGGAATGCAGGATGACTTAGAAGAGATTGCTCCCGGGTTTAGAATAATTGATGACAACCTCAAGTTCAATGTCTGGAAATATTATATTTCATTGCAATTCAGCAACGGTCCCAACTGGTCGGCCAATAAAAAGATGGGACTTTACGGTTTCGGCGGAATTGGCGCAGTTTCTCATAAACTCACGGGAGCGGCAATAATACAGGACCCGGCCACAGACTCGATGTTCATTATAATCGGCTCAGGGGAAGGCGACTCGAAACTTGCCCTTACCTCCGGCTTTGGCTTTGTTGGCCTGCTCTCTCCGTCGTTCGGGGTAGAATTTGGAAGTACTATTGATGTCATAATAGTTGGCACCAGACAAGGCACCGCTGGCTATGATCCCTATGGAAATGTACAGACTGCATTACTATTGGACTTTCATGTTGGCCTTATAACTTTTTTGTAGCTATATAATTAAACTAAGACCGGGGAGTATATTATGAACTTTTGGAAAAGAACGTTACCGCTTTTTGCCGTCATGGCAATATTGATTGCCAGTGGCTGCGCCAAAAACTACCGAATCACTCAGGAGCTGGAAGCACCTATTGATAGAACAGCAATCGCAACAATAGGTGAAATAGTAGATTTGCTTCCTGACGATTTCGATGAAGGCAAGAAACCTACAGCAGAGCAGATTGATGCGTTTAAGTCTCATCTCACAGCGCAATTGCGAGACAAGGAGATTTTTGGTGCCGTGGCATACGATGAGCCCGATGCTGAATATGTGGTTGAAGGTTCTGTTCTGGAATTCAAAAAAGGCAGTGGTCTTGTTCGTGCCTTGATTGGTTTCGGTATCGGCAGCGCAAAAGTGACTACTGAATTGAAACTGATTAAGAAGGCCAAAGGCCCCGAGGAACAGGACGAAGTAATATTCGCCGGCAACTTTAAGCAGACGGTTTCTGATTGGACAGAGTCGGGTGACAAGATTTTTGAGAGGGTCGCCAAAGATTTTGTCAAAGCTCTCAAAAAGAGGATGAAAAAATTAGAAAAAGAGATGGCTTCCGGAAAAGAGAGTTAGGCTAAGTTCATCTGTTTATTTTTCAAAAAGCAGCATCCAGCGATTTAAGAGTTTTCCTCTGTTGCAATCTGTGCCAGGATTTTTGAAAACTGCCCGGAACCGTCGCCGGCATCTTTCATCTGAGGAAATAAAATAACATCCCGGATAGTCTGCTGATTGGTCAAAATCATGACCAGCCGGTCAATGCCGAAACCAAGCCCGGCGGTGGGAGGCATGCCGTAAGCCAGTGCCGTCACAAAATCATCATCCAACGGCTGGGCTTCCTCGTCACCGGCATCCAGAGCTTTCCCCTGTTCAATAAAGCGCTGTAACTGGTCGACCGGGTCGTTTAATTCGCTAAAGGCGTTACCCGTTTCCTGTCCGGCAATGAAAAGCTCAAAGCGCTCGGTAAGACGTGGATCATCGCGATGCTTTTTAGCAAGAGGTGAGATTTCTACCGGAAAGTCTGCTACAAAGGTCGGTTGAATCAAAGTATGCTCAACTTTTTTCTCCCAGAGAGCTTCGATTACTTTGCCGCGGTTGATTAAGCCTTCGCCTGCTACCCCGTGTTCTTTGGCGGCTTTTTTAACTTCTTCAAATGACATATCGGTTAAATCAACGCCGATGGCATCGTTAATTGAACCAATCATGGTGACCCATTTGAATTTCGGTTCAAAATCCAGCTGGTGGTCGCCATATTGGATTTTATAACTACCGTGAATTTTGAAGACGACATCGCGCAATAGATCTTCAAACAGTGCCGCAATATCTTTGTAATCGGCGTAGGCCCAGTACATTTCTATCATAGAAAATTCCGGGTTGTGCAGCCGGCTTAAGCCCTCGTTTCTGAAATCTTTGCAGAACTCCCAGACTTTATCAAAGCCACCGACAATCAGGCGTTTCAGATAAAGTTCGTCGGCGATACGGAGAAACATTTCTTTGCCCAGTTTTTCGTGATAAGTTTTAAACGGCTTGGCGGCCCCGCCTCCGTAGAGCGGCTGAAGAATCGGCGTTTCTACTTCGAGAAATCCCTTACTATTTAAAAAATCCCGAATCGTCTGAATGATTTCTGTCCGTTTTCTGAAGACTTCACGTACTTCGGGGCTGACTATCAAATCAGCATAGCGTCTGCGATAGCGGGTTTCGACGTCAGTCAGGCCGGAATGTTTATCCGGCAGCGGATGAAGTGATTTACACAGAATTTCGTAGCTTGCGACTTTGATAGTTTTCTCTCCGGTGCGGGTGGTGAACATAGTCCCCCGGCAGCCGACAATGTCCCCCAGATCCAGAATATCAAATCGCTCAAAGTTCTCTGCTCCGACATCGTTAGTTTTTAAGTAAACCTGGATTTTTCCGCTTTGGTCATGGACATCGGCAAAAATTGATTTGCCCATTTTGCGTTTGAGCATAATGCGGCCGGCTATTGAAACTTCGGTCGCACTCTCTACAAGTTTTTCAAAATTTTCTTGCAATTCCAAGGCGCTATGTGTCCGCTCGTATTTATAGGGATAGGGATTTATGCCTTCTTTTTCGAATTTAAGCACTTTATTGCGGCGCGTTCTTACTAATTCCGCAAGCGGCTTTTGGGTTTCGGTTCTATCGCCGCTCTGGTTTTGATTTATATGTTTTTCGTCTGACATCTGTTCTTTTCTTTTGGTTCTGATTGTTATTTTGTTTTCTGCTCAAACATTTTTACGACATTTGCAGGGACCAGGTCTTCGACATTTCCGCCATGGCGGGCGACGTCTTTGACGATTGTCGAAGAAAGATAGACCCAGGATAGTGACGGCATCAAGAAAACTGTCTCTACATTTCTGGCAAGTTTGCGGTTCATCAGGGCCATCTGAAACTCGTATTCAAAATCCGAGACAGCTCTGAGTCCACGGATAATCGCAACCGCCTTTTCACGTTGGGCCAGTTCAGCCAGGAGACCCTCGAATCCGATTACTTTTATTTCGCAGGC
The DNA here is from genome assembly GCA_022571845.1 of Candidatus Zixiibacteriota bacterium. GTDB lineage: Bacteria > Zixibacteria > MSB-5A5 > GN15 > FEB-12 > JACZWU01. The sequence goes on from JACZXB010000008.1 coordinate 31,951, forward strand.
CATACTTTTTTCGGTGCTGGCCTGTTTGACCATGTCCAAACGTTCTTCAAAACTGAACATGGCTGATTTTCCGGCAGACTTTGAAACGGCTATTGTCAGACTGTCAAATAGATGGCAAGCACGCTCCATCAGCGAAATATGTCCGTTTGTAACCGGGTCAAAAGTCCCCGGATAAATAGCCATTCTTTTGGATTTGCTTTCGCTCAATATATAGTCCGCACTTATTGTATCAGAATATCTGTCGAGGCAAAATATGAAAGTGGCTCGAAGCAGGCAAGTTTATTCGGTCGTCAATCCGAGCGCTACCAGAAAATCTATAGCGGATAATCCTGTTTCTGAGACTGAGTCAGATAGTCGGGAAGGCATTATTTCTGGCTCACCTATTTTTAGTCCCAGTTTGCGTTCGAGGATTTCTATGTCTCGGTCTGTAAATAAATGGCCGCAGATATAAAGGCTTTCAAGCTCAACATCTTGGTAATGTTTGCAAAGAGAATTATGCTTAAAATTCAGGAAAGTTTTAAGCTCAGCTGCTAATCGGAACATATCCCTGTCGCTGCCGCTGGTGAGCCTTTGCCAGTCAAAATGTCCCAGGGCAACAATCCTTTTCTCATTAATAAAACAGAGCGAAGCTCTCCTGTCTGAAAAATCCGTCAGGCATATCAAGCCGCTTGTCTGATTATGGCAGTAGCGCAAAAATCCAAGACCCAGCGCCACCGCTCTCATCTTAAAACCTGATATGTTTTTCTCTTGGGCCAGCATATCAGACAGAACGGTTTTTCTGGTAAGAAGACAGATGAAGCGATTCTTCTGATTGGTCGCGATCGTATCGTAGCAGAACTGCTGGGGATCTTCCGGCAGGGAATGTTTTAGCTCAAACTTTATTTGTTCCTCTAAGTCATCGGCATCCGGGTTGGCGATGCTAACCTCTTTGACCATCACCAGATTATCCGCAATTGAAAAGTAGTTTTCGGTTCCGCTTAGCTCGGTTTCCAGTCTCATTTTTTCATCAATTAATTGAGAGGAAATCGAAGTTATTCTGGCTCCATATTCGGATATCGCTATTTCAATAGCCTTGCGCTGGCCTCCGGCAATATCCAGCCCTAGTATTCTATCGCTTTGGTGGTCCATTTGTTTATCTTCAGGTAGGGTTTCAATTTTTCAAATTTTTTGGCGCCAATACCGGAAACTTCGGTAATGTCTACCTCTTTTTCAAATCTATGGTGCTGCCGATATTCAATTATTCTATCTGCCAGAACTTTGCCGACACCCGGTAAAAGTTCCAGCGAATCAGCCGGTGCGGTGTTGGGATCCAGCACAAAAATACCTGTTAATTTCCGCTCCGGCTCACCAATATAGACATTAAAACCTGGTGAAGCTGAGGTGGGCACAGAAAACGACTTTACAAACAGGTAACCAGCCATTATCAGTATGCTTCCACTGAGAATCGCCAGAAATTTTAACTGCCTTGACGAAAAATCAAAAAACTGATTCATAATGTTAATAATAAATTTACTTACTGAAAAGTAAGGCGTAAACCAATAAATGGCAACTATTCTGAGCTGTTCTGGTTGTCCCGAATCGTCCCGGAGACACGATTAAGAATTTTGATGCGGGTCAGACCGGGGTCCGTTTCCATGCCCCAGCCGGTGATAACATCACCATTTTTAGTAATCCTGACGAAGGCGTCGGTCTCGATCTTATCAGTATTGAAATTCCAAAAGAGGTAATCAGTTTCGAGTTTTGAACTGTCGCTAGTTGTGACCACAACATTGCCGTAAACATAAAGAAGTTTGCTTCTTTCCCGGATAATCCCTGAATCACCAACCAATTCTGTCTTAATCTGACCGGTGGAATCAAAAAAATCGATTTCAAGCTGATATGCCATAGTCGAATCTTGAGCTTCGAATTTCAAAAGCCTCTCAGCTATAATCTCTGTTGTTACTACATCTCTTTCGTAGAGATGAATAGTGGCACCCCTTAATTCTGAGTCAGGGACAAGTGTCCGGTCTTCTGTAGAGTCGGAATCCACTGAGACCTTTTCCTCTCTGGAACAACCGCCAATAACAACTGCCATGAGAGATAAGAGAGCTAATATGTAGAAACTTTTTTTCATTCTATCTTTCTAAGTTTAAGTCAGGGCGCCAAATGTCGTCAATTTGCCAAAAATGTCAAGTCCTTATCTTCCCTAAGGTGCCGTATGCCAGCGGTTGTGCATCCAGATCCATTGTTCACGATATTGGTCGATTAGTTCTTCGAGGACATGGTGGCAAGCCAGAGTCGTCTGGCAGATATCAGCTTTTGAGCCTCCCTTATATGTTATCGGAATCTCGGGTTTGATAATAACCTGATACCTGCCCATTTTACTCCTTATACAAACCATAGGCATCAGGGTCGCGCCTGTTCTGGCGGCTATAATTAATTGTCCCGCAGGCACTTTGGAGGGGCGGCCGAATGTCGGCAGGAAAACAGACCTGAGCCTGGCAGAATCCAAATCGATCACCGCTCCAATCGCCCCCCCGGCTCTTAGCCAGCTAATAATTTTTTGAGGCGGCTCAGTGGAATCAAAATTGACAATGCCCATTTTCTGACGCTTTTCAAGGAGCAGATTATTGAGTTTAGAGTCGGCCAGTTTTCTGCCGATTGCTCCTACTTTATAACCAAGCTTTACCAGATAAGCGGCCAGCAGCTCAAAATTTCCTAAATGCCCGGTAATCCCCAGCACCCCTTTTCCCCTATTGTAAGCACGGTCAAAATATTCGAGCCCGCTGCAATCTACAACTTTTAGAATTTCATCGGGATGCAAAGAGGAAAACCTCATCAGGTCTGCAATGTTTCTGCCGCTATTGATATAAAATGTTCTGCCGATCGATATTTTTTCATTGGCAGTCAGAGAATTTTCGTAGGCGATTGAAAGATGTCTGAAAATTCTTATCTGGTCGCGAGTAACAATTTTATGTGCAGCCAGCCCCAGCCAGCTTCCGGCAAACATCGCCAGTGGCCGCGGCAGGAAATTAAACAAGCGGTCGAACATAACAGCAATGCTGTAAACTAATTTTCGTCTAATTTTCTGAGCAAGTTTCATCAAGCTCTTCTCAATTGAAATGCTAAAACTAATATATCAAAGAATTATTTGCCGGCAATGTGAACAATCAGACAAGTTTCGATTTGAGAATATCATGAAGGTGAATTATGCCGATTAGTTTTTGAGTTTCGTCTACTGTCGGAAGTTGCGAAATCGAATGTTTTTCCATAATTGCCAGACCGGCGTCAAGCACGGCAGACTGCACTATAGCCTTGGGATGTTTTATCATTACATCTTCGGCTTTGTAGCTAAACAAATCTTGGTTTTGTTCTGCCAGTCGCCTCAAGTCGCCATCGGTAAAAATCCCTGCAATCTTGCCGGTCTCATCTTTGATGACAACACAGCCAAGACGCTTGGATGTCATCATAAGAATCATTTCTTTCATGGTAGCATCTTTATTAACCAACGGAATATCATCACCAGTGTGATGAAGTTCAGAGATAAGCTTGACCAGCCTCCTGCCCAAAAATCCGCCGGGGTGAAGGGCTGCAAAATCATCTGCTGTAAAATTTCTTGCTTTTAACATGGCAATTGCGATGGCGTCGCCCATGACCAAAGCCGCGGTAGAAGACGAGGTCGGCACCAAATTATTCGGGCAGGCTTCTTTGTCTACAGAACAGTCCAGCGGAATATCGGCGCGTTTATATAATTCAGAGTCTACCGTGCCACACAGTCCTATTATTGTTATCCCAAGCCTGCGGGCAGTTGCCAAAAGCAATTCTATTTCGCCCATCTGCCCTGATTTGGAAACTAGTAACATAACGTCGCTGGCTGTAATCAGTCCCAGCTCGCCGTGCATTGCATCGGCCGGATGTAAAAACGATGAAGGAATTCCGGTTGAATTAAATGTCGCACTGATTTTTTTTCCAATCAGGCCGGACTTGCCCATACCGGCGACTACCACCCGCCCCTGGCAGTTTAAGATAGTCTCGACAGCGCGGTTGAATTTTTGATCGAGCCGGTCGGCCAGCGCCGCTACGGCCTCTGCTTCTATAGCGATAACTTCTTTGGCCAGTTTCAGATAGTCAGTCATTACAAAAATTCCTTAGGGTCTTTCTCTAGCGCTTCAAAATAATATTCCAGAAGTTCCCGTACGGCGCCATTGCCTCCGGTCTTGCTTGTTACAAAATCAGCGTTTTCGATTAGTTCCGGCGCTGAATCTGCTACTGCAATGCCCAGGCCTGCTTTTTTAACCAGGCTGACATCCATTATTTCGTTGCCGACAAAGGCTATTTGATGGTAGTCTAAGTCGAGTTTATCCAGCAGCGGCTTAACCATTTGAACTTTGTCCTTATGCTCCTGCAAAACATGCTTGACGCCAAGGTCTTTCATTCTTGATTCGGTAGCTTTTGAGGAACGCCTTGAGACAATGGCAATCTCCAGTCCGGCTTGCATGGCCAACACCATAAAAAGACCGTCTGAAATATTAAACTTTTTAAGTTCAAAGTTGTCCGGCCCAAAATAGATGCTGTCGTCGGTTAAGACACCATCAACATCGAGGGCTAACAACTTTATCTCTTTTAGTTTTGCTTTTAGTTCTGTCGATGAAAGTTTTGTCATGATTGTTAACTTGAAACCACTTCTCTCACTTTCATAACCGCCAGCAAGAGCGATTCTATTTTATCCAGAGGAAGCATGGAGCCGGAATCCGAAAGAGCCTCTTTCGGGTCGGGGTGTGTCTCCACAAATAAGCCATCAATGCCCACCGCTGCAGCTGCTTTGGCCAGTGGCTCTGCAAATTTTGGCTGACCGGTTGACGTGCTGCCGCTGCCGCCAGGAAGCTGCAAAGAATGGGTAACATCAAAGACAACCGGCAGGCCGGTTTCTTTCATAATAAGTAGTGAGCGAAAGTCCACGACCAGGTTATGGTAGCCAAAAGTCGTGCCGCGCTCGGTCAGCATTACTTTTTTCGAGTTCGCTTTTTGGGCGATATGCTGCATGTCTTCGGGGGCTAAGAACTGTCCCTTTTTGATATTAATCCATTTGCCGGTGGCGGCGGCCTGTTTGACCAGCTCTGTCTGCCGGCTCAAAAAAGCCGGAATTTGCAAAATGTCGGCAACTTGCGCGGCTGCAGAAATCTCGGTAGTCTCGTGGATATCGGTCAGTATGGGAAGTTGAAATTTTTTGCGGATTGTGCTCAGGATTTTTAGGCCTTCATCTATTCCCGGTCCGGAGTATGATTTCCCGGAAAGCCGATTAGCTTTACTGTAAGAAGATTTGAAAACCAGCGGGATTTTGAGTTTGTCTCTGATTTCGACCAATTTTTCGGCAACTTGCAGACATAACTCTTCTGATTCTATTACACAGGGGCCGGCGATGACAAAAAACTGGCCCCGTTCAATTTGGGCTATAGTCTTCTCTGGCATCTGGCAAATATAGTGTAAGATTCAGTAAAAATCAGTCTTTATCGAAAAGCGGTAAAATTAAGGGATAATCTGGCGGAAATACCAGACGACTTCGTCCCCCGGGCCAATTTTCTTCAGATTTGAAGCCATAGCACCCATCGTATCGTTTACCGAATAAATCCAGAAATAACCATCAAACTGGTCGACGGAATTAATCGAAGCTACAAAATACCCCTGTGCTGTTTTATCGTATTCTACCGGGCCATTGGCTACAGTCAGGTCGAATACGGTTGTGGAATCCTCCGCTGTCAGCTCAAGGATAATGCTGTCTTTGGGAGCGGCCGCATCAGAGCCGGATTCTCTTTCTTTTTTAGCGCCGCAGGAGGCGATCAACATTATTGTCAAAAGCAGACCAAAATTCGCCAATAAGAGCTTTTTCATTCTTGATAGACCCTTCCAATAATAGACGCGAATAGTCGCGCAAAATTCTCTGGTTCCCAAGTCAGCAATATTTATGGCGGTTTGTCAATCTTTTCTTGCTGGCTTTTTTAAGTTGCCCCAAAGCGCCTTGCAAATGATTTTTGAGTTTAGTAGTTAAAGGTAAATATAGGCATATGAATTACGGTAAAATAGTAGAAGATTCTTTTGGTCTGGGCTGGAAATATAAGTCACTCTGGTTTTTTGGCTTGTTTGCAGGCTCTTTCGGGGAATTCAATTTCCAATACAAAGCAGATGAACCATTTGATTTTGAAACATTAGAATACGACTCTTATCAGAGTGTATTGGAATATCTGGCGCCGATTTTGGCTGCCGTTTTAGTAATGGTTTTCGTTCTCTCGATACTACGGCTTATTTGCTCCCCTGCTTTAGTTGATGGCGTTAACAAAATCACACGAGGGGGAACTTACAAATTCTGGGATTCCTATTCACGCGGTCTGGATTTCTTCTGGAGATACCTGGGAATAAACGTTTTGTTTGCAGCGGTGATGATCGGAGTGATCATAGTATCATTGGGCATTGCAGTTTTGATTCACTGGCTCATATTTTTCTTGATGATCCCGGTCATTATGATATTTGGTTTTGTAGGTAGCTCGGTTTTTGGACTGGCGGAGAGATCTCTGGTAGTACGTGATAATTCTATAGGTGATGCGCTCGAAGAAGGCTGGGTTCTTTTCAAGAACAATATTGGCAAGTGCATTGTAATAGTGCTAATAATATTCGGTCTGGCTTTGGCTTTGGCGATTGTTCTGGCACTAATGGGATTCATGTTTTATTTCCCGATAAATCTTCTGGTAGGTGGTATTACTGAAAATATCGCGCTTACTTTTGTGCTGGCCTTTATATTGGGACTGCCGGTTTCTATCGTTCTGGGTGGCTTTGGCGGTACATTTTTCCACTCACTTTATACTCTGTTTTATTTCGGGCTGGTCGATCCCTCAACTCCTTATGCCGCTCATCCTCCAGCAGCACCGACTCCGACCCAACCATAAGGTCCTTAGGTGTATAATATTAAAAAGGGTTATTATTGATATATGAAAAAAAATCTTGCGGTATTCTTTCTGATTTTGTTTGCTGCCTGTGCTGTAAACGCTCAGCAGACGTACTACTCGCTTTTCAGCTATGATAGTTTTGTGCCGGCTGTTTCGATTAACGACCGCGCCGTGGGACTTCAAAGTTCGCTCTATCCGCAGATGTACAAAATCCGTTCGGCTGAACGGGATATACGCTGGGTCACAGAAAATGACAGCAGTCTGATTGCCTTCTGGCAGCAAACGGGTGACACCATCCTGCACATTATAACCGAACTTTCCGGTTTTGAATGGGCCGAAGCTGAGTTTGAAATTTATTTTCTCAGGCATTACCCCACTCCCGGTTCCGGTAACCCGATGATTCTGGCGCTTGATGGTGTCGGTTTTTCTCCTTTGATTGAAGCTGTCCCCGATGATGTGCGCATGTACTTAAATCTCATTTTTCAGTTATCTCGCAGACTTTTATCTCAGCCGGAGCGTTCTGAGGACGCCCTGAGTTACGCCATATCGCGTCATCCCCTGATGCGTCCCACCGCTTACCGCCGCGATAATCTGGCTATGCTGCTGGCGCTGACTACCTGTCAGAATATTTTCGGCTACGATTCGGCCAACACGGCTTATGAGTCGAAATACTGGAGTCGACATTTTAAGGGCAAAGAGACATTTGAACGGTTCTTCAGAAATAAATGGATACTGTCACCATCAAGAACTCTGGCCGATAGAATTCTGGACGAGTCGCTCAACTCAGCTCTGGTCAATGCCACCCGTCCCCCGCGTGTGAGACGGCCAATACCAAAGCAACAGACACCCACAGCAATTGCCGGAATCTCTCCCACCGGCCGTCTTGGCTTTTCTATGAAATACAATCAACTCAATCAGCTGGTGGTTGATACACTTGATATTTTCCGCCTGGGTTACGCCAACGGACTTCGCTCAGGCGATAGGATACGAAGAGTCGAAGGTAAGATAGTAGTATCATTTCGAGATTTAGTCGGCAAGCTCTTGGTCGGACTCGAACAGGGCGGCGCTGAGATAGAGATTACCCGCGCTGGCGAGTCAATGTTTTTGGTCTTCCAGCCGATAGTGCTACCGGAGTTTGAGGAAGATTATTACGAAGAAGACCCGGAACTGGACTCTTTGCTTTTTCCGGACGAAGATTTTTCCGAAGAAGACGATTATGATGATGAGTAAGGGGTGACAATCTGGTGCATTATGTCATACTTCGACTCCGCTCAGTATGACTTCAGCAGGCACCGCAACATTTACAGTGGGACTTTTAAATTGGGCCGAGCATCAACGTCGAACCCGCAGAATTTTCGACTAATTCGATTACTACAACTGCTAATAACTCCTGAACAGGTAACCATCTGAAGTGTTGATGTTTACTTTCACCAAATTGCCCGCTTGAATTTGAAAAGCCGCTACAAGATTGCTCAAAGCTGTAGTGTCGCCGGTGTAGTTGTAGATGTACGAAAACAGAGAGTCTGTACCTATCGATGGACCAAGTTCCAATATAGAATCGATTGCATATGTACTGTCTATAAAGAAATATCCGTAGTGGCCACTTGAAAGCGTGTCCGGAGTGGCGCCCAAACTTGCCAGCGAATCAAAAAATGTTAAAGCGCTGTCTCTTAAGACCGGGTCATTGTAGCCGACCTCGCCTCAGATAATACTGGCTGGCACTCTGTACAAAATAGAACGGACAATGTTCGTCCAGGTGCTGTCGCCGTTCAATATTTCGATAGTTGAATCGGTTAGTATCAACTGGGCCGGAACTGTCACTCTGTCGACTGTGATAGGAAAGTCGTAGCTGATATTGGCTAAGGGATCCAGACTTACTATAGCCGTGGCCGGACCAAAAGGATCCAGGCATATGGTCAGATCGGAAATTCTGGTAAAAGTCAGATCCAAAGTATTGGACGTTATGATTAGATCATATTCTATGAGAAAATTGGCGCAAGGGAAGATTGAGTCAGTAACGCAGCGGAGTTCCAAATTGCGAAGGCCGTTGTCTAAGTTTTCAAAAAACTCAATGTTGATGATGGTGTTGATGCTGTCAATTTCGGGGCCGATAATGACTTCGCTGGTGTTGTTGCAGCCAAGTGACACAATTACCCAGAGCAACAATAGCACAGACAATATAATAATTCTTCGAAATTCTAATCCCAACATTTCTATTTGATTATATTCATGAACATAGGATTTTGTGCCGGCACAAACAAGAAGTCCCTGTCATTGCGAGGAGCGAAGCGACGAAGCAATCTCATATGATTCGACGGCGAGATGGCCACGTCCCCGCCCAGGCGGGGAACTCTCAATGACGTTTCCAAGCAGGAGCTAAAACAAGGAAAACTTTTCAATCTTCCCCTCCTACAAATGCCTAAATAGCTGTTGGCTTGCCTGTTATTGGGCATTATAATAGACAAATATTACGGAAATCTAATGTCCAAACTCTTGCTTAAAACAAGGACGAAAAAAATGACCAATATTTCAAAAGCTCTATTTGCTTTATGCCTCACATTTGTGTTAGTGACACCGGCCTTCTCAAAAATTACTCTGAAAGATTTAACAGAAGACCAAAGGGTCGCCTCGTTTGAAACCGAAGCGGTTTATCTTAATCAGGACGGCAGACGAATTGGAGCGCGATTCCGTCATATCCCCAGTCGGTTTGTGCTGGATATTTTGCGGATTCAGTCTTTGCCGCAGACTTTTATTTGGGTAAATACACCGCCGCCGACCGACCAGGGGGAGCCGCATACGCTGGAGCATTTATTGTTGGGGAAAGGCACCAAAGGCCGCTATGTAGCCAGCCTTGAGGAAATGTCACTGGGCAGCAGCTCAGCCTTTACCCAGCAGATTCGTACCTGTTATCATTTTAACACTTCGGCCGGCAGCGAAACTTTTTTCAACCTGTTTGAAGCCAAACTCGATGTCATGATTCATCCGAATTATTCCGATGAAGAAATCCGCCGCGAAGTACGTAACATGGGCGTTGCCGTAAATAACGAGGACGGTTCAAAATACTTGGAAGAAAAGGGCACTGTCTATAACGAGATGGTCAGTTCGTTTGAGCGGCCCTGGGGAAATCTTTATTTCAATCTTTTGAAAAATGTCTATGGCGACGGCCATCCGCTGTCTTATTCTGCCGGCGGGCTGCCATCGGCAATCCGCACCATGCAGCCCGAAGATATCAGAAATTTTAGAGAAAAATATTACCATCTAGATAATATGGGTGCGGTGGTGTCTATCGGTGATGAAATTTCACTCGCTGACTGCCTCGGCAGTCTTTCTAAAATTTTTGATAGAATTGAACCGGATTCAAAAGCAGGCGCTGATCCGGCCGAGTTTGCCGCCAGCCTGCCCCAAGCGTCACCTCAAGAACAGGGGAAAATAACGACAGTAACTTTTCCGAATAAAAATGAAAATGAACCGGGCCTGTTAGTTTATGCCTGGCCGGCCGAAAGAGAAATGGGTCTCAAAGAATACCTTTTGTTTAATCTATTCGTTGAGAATCTTTCGTCGGGGCAAACATCAAATTTGTACAAACGTTTTATTGATTCGCAAACAAGGCTGCTGGATATAGGAGCCAGTTCGTCGTTCGGCTGGATTTCTGACCATCCCGGGCAGGCGTTGTTTATCGGGTTTAGTAATGTCAGCCGTGATGCTACCGGCGCAAAGATGATTGACTCGGTACGCTCGGTTCTATTGAAAGAGATAAAAATGATTTCATCGTTTGCAGATAACTCCCCTGAACTGCTTGAGTTCAACGAACGCCTGCGGTCTCTCTCGATAAATAACAAAAGAGAAATAAAGAAATTTCTTAATTCACCTCCCCGCTTTGGCTATCGCGGAACCGGCTCAAGATGGTTCGATCATTTGCAGCTGCTTAAGGATGAAAAAGAATTTGAGCGTGATGTTTCCGGCCAGGCTGCTTTTGCATTTGTTGACCAGATGCTTGACTCCAAAACAAATTTCTGGCAGGAATATATTACAAATTGGAAACTGTTGAGTACTATACCTTTTGGAATAGCCACCCATCCCGACCCTGAAATGTTGACCGAAAGCGAAAACTCGCGAGAAAAAAGAATAGATGATTACGTGGTTGAGCTTCAAAAGAAGTACGAAGCTGACAGCAAGGAAGCTGCCATCGAAATCTACGAAAAAGAATATGCTAAGAAAACCGAGATAATAGATGCCGAGGCTGCCACTATTGAGATGCCCCCGTTCGTAGAAAATCCGCCACTGACGCTGGATGACCAGTTAAACTACACAGTCGAGAAACTTCCGGGCGGAGGGGACTGTGTTTATTCTCGCTTTGATAATATTTCGAGTACAACCGTAGGACTGGTCTTTAATTTATATTCTGTGCCGGAATCACTGCTGGTCTTCCTGCCGGTTTTGCCGACTGTCATGACGCAGATAGGTGTAATTAAAGACGGGCAGACGATTTCATTCGATGAAATGAATCAGGCCATTAAAAGAGACATCCTGGGACTTAACGCCTACTTTTCTACCGGAAACCGCACCGAGCGCGTCGGTCTTACCGTAGAGGCGGCTGGCGGCGACAAGACTGAAACCGAAAAAGCTCTTAACTGGCTCAGCACGGCCTTATTTTCTCCGAATTTGAGCGAGGCGAATCTTCCTCGAATCAGAGATGCCGTAGATTTGAGGCTTAAATCTTTGCGCAATCGCATGCGTGGCTCTGAAGAGAGCTGGGTAAATGAACCGATGTACGCTTACTGGCGTCAGCACAACCGGCTTTTTTTGAGTGCGCGTTGCTTTTTGACACAGGCGCATTTAGTTCATCGTCTGCGCTGGATGTTAAAGTCAGCCAGCGACCCGGATCAGTTTATTTTCTTTGAAAAGTTCATGGGTCTGTTGTCGAGCGAACTTGCGCGTTTAAAACGAGAACAGGTTCAGACACTTCTTTCTGCGCTTTCTTCGACGGACAATGAAACCGATCCGATGCAACCTCTGGCACTAATGCACGGCGCTGCTCCTGACGATGCCAAGCAGCTGCTTACGGACGCTTTCAATGATTTAACTCAAATCCTCTCTGATATCCCCGACAACAGTTTGTCCAGAGACTTAGTTTATCTTTGCAGCCAGATCACTGCCGATCTGAAAAAAACGCCTGCTGAGGCGCTTGGCTCATTAAATCATCTGCTTGATATAATCAGGCATCAGGATAACGTACGCGCTTACATTGTATCAAATGAAGAGAACAACAAAATAGCAATGCGCAAACTAACTGATATCGTCAGCAGGCTGGCGGATGGAGAGGTCGAGAGATACAGCTATAATAGTTCACCGCTCATTAATAACCGGCTATCTGAGCGGACGCCTTTGTTATCAAAGCCGGTTTGTTTTGGACTGGTCAATGAAAATACCCGTTCAGGTGTGCATAACAATACGTCTAACTGTGCCTCTTACGAAGATACTGACCCGGAGATACTTTTGAAATTCTTGTCGGCTCGCCTTTATGGAGGCGGCGGAGCGCACTCAATGTTTATGAAAACCTGGGGTGCGGGGCTGGCTTATTCCAACGGACTCAGAAGTAACGAAAAAGACGGTCGTTTAGTGTACTATGCCGAGCGCTGTCCTGACCTGGCTCAGACAATGCAGTTTGTAATAGACCAGCTGGAAAATGCCCCCTATGACCCGTCGCTGGCTGACTATGCCGTATCGCAGGCTTTCGCCGGAATTCGATCAGGGTCCACTTATGATTCGCGCGGCGAAGCGATGGCGGCTGATCTGGCCGACGGCCTGACGCCTGATGTTGTCAGACGATTCAGAAGCAGCATATTAGAATTGCGAAACAGCGATGACCTCTATGACAAACTTCACAAGCGCATGGCTTCAACTTATGGCGAGGTTCTCCCCGGCTATGGCCCGACAACCAGAGAAGCCAATGAAAAGTCCAATGCTATTATTTTTGTGATCGGACCGGAAAAACAGCTGACCTCTTATGAACAATATTTGAAGAGTGTAGAAAAAGATGCTATACTTCACCGCATTTATGCCAGAGATTTCTGGATAGTGGCGGATTAGGAAGTATTGGTAAAATTGAGTTGGCAGTTAAAAAAATGGCCTGATTCAAACGAGTCAGGCCATTTTTCTTGAAATTTGTAAATCTGATTTATTTTATAAGTTCAGTTTCCGGAAAGAAACTTACCCAGGCAAACCAGTAGGCGGAGATAACAGGAAATGCCCTGGCAGTCTGATTATTGATTTCTATCTTGCCGGCCAGCCTTAATGAATCCGGCAAAGCAAAAGCAACTACGGACATTTCGGATTCATCGTATGATAGATAGATTCGCTTTGAATCATTTACTATCAAAGCAAAACCGTTTTTCTTAAGATAACTTTCAGCGACTGCGAATTCGCTATTTTCAAAACGAATGCCATAGACCTTATCTTTGCCGGCCAGCTTCTTGAAATTATCGACTCTGCCAAAAATGCCCAGTTTGTCTTTGTCGGCAAAGTAAGAGTCGTAAGTAGAACCGGCCTGACCATCGGCGGGCTTCTTTAACAGCTTACCTTTTGGGTACTGCTCTTTAAATGCAGCGAAAGTAGTATGGCTAAAAGGGACGGTCTTGAGTTTGGTGCCTTCCATTTTACCCTGAATACATATTCCGGAAATTTGAGACCAGAGCGACTTGGTTTCCAAATCCTGCATGACCAAGGCGTCCTGCCAGAGTGATCCGGAAGCCTGAAAAGTGTAACGTTTATTGTCGATTTCGGCGGCATAAACTATGCCGGTAAAGCAAAGTGGTCACCAGGTTACGGCGATGGCAGCACCGCCAATCTGTTCGTTTACGATTTCATGGTGGTCCAGATGCCAGGTGCTGTAGCCGCGGGCATCGTCACCTCTGACCACAACCAGCAGCGGTTCGTCGGCATAGTAAGTGCTTTCTGCCTCACTTACAGAAACGAACTCCGGCTCAAAAATTGCCGGTATGCCGCCGGGTTCGAGCAAAGTATACATGGTGTGTCCCTGTATCTCTGTTTGTTTTAGCTCCGGCCGCTGTGCCAATACTGAGCTGGTCAGCAGCATGGCGAACGGCAGCAAAAGAACTGATTTGTATGATTCAAACATTTTTAAATTCCTTTCTCTGCCGAATAAGAAATCGAAATAGGTCAGTTTACACAACAATAATTTGGGCAATCACATTTACGAACCAGGATTATTTCCTCCAATATCCTGAGCCTCGATTTAAAATATGTCGAGAGCAGGATAAAATGCAGCCAGAGCAAACCAATAAGCAATAAATGATGTAGTGGTAGTTAGCTGTTGGCCTGCTCTCGGACCGCTAACCGCCACTCCAAAAATATCCCATTTGTTGCCTTCGTTATCCTCAAGGATAATCGGCAGCGCGTTTTGAACTGCCTTAAATGTCAGCACAGAATCGTCAGCCAATTTACGACTAAAGACAACCGCCAGATTCTTACTGCTGCTTCCGGCGGCAACTACCGGCAGACCGTTAAAATCATGAACGAAGATACTAACGCTGTCGGCAAAGTCTGAAATTCGATATGCCAAAGCGTTTCCATCGACAATTAAACTTAGCACGCGTTCCTTGCCCGGAAGTCTTGAGTCGCTATTTGATACCGGAAAAAGCAGTCGAAATTGATTTGTCCTGTAATCACCGTAAGGATAACTGCCATAGGGTCGCGAAAATCCAGTGTTGGTAGAAACTACCAATGTATTGGGATACAATTCTTTCCAAGTTTTCCAGGTTGTTTCGACAATATTAAACAATTGCGGTGTTTCGCCAATTAGCTCACCATTGACACACTGCAGTCTCATCTGTGACCAGTTGCTCTGCGTTAATCTGTCATACGGGATAAGATTAGTGTTGTACAATAATCCCGAGACGCCAAAAGTCGTTTCGGTTCCATTTATAGTTCTGTTCCAGGCCAGGGCGCTTCCCGTAAGCGGACAATATGTAATAGCAAAAGCATTGGAAGCGATCTTGTCATTGATGATTTCATGCCAATCTAAGATAGGATGCGGATAAGCCCTTACAACATTCCCCATTTTAATACCGACGACCAGATCAACATCTGATAGATATGAATTGGCAGGATCATCTGCCGCTATCAAAGAGGGCTTATCAACTGAGGGAATGCCGTCCCGCCCGGGGCCTCCGTCAAAGACTTCGTTCACCGGTATTAACCAGGCTGAAGGGTCTGAACTTGCGCCTCCTAGTGAAGAACTATCATCGTCACTGCAGCCCGAAATCAAAAACAGAACTATGAAAACGAAAGCTGCTCCGAAAATGTATTGCTTTTTCATCATTTACTCCTTTAGAATGGAAATTTTGTATCTTTATCTGGCGGTGCGATAGTATAGAATAGTGAAAACGAAACTGTGTAGCTGGTTGTAAGTTGGGTACCGTTCAACTTCCTGTACAGAGGCAGTTCGCCTTCGCCGCGAACTCCAAACCTTTCATAAACATTCAAATTAAGGCCGGGCACGAAATTCAGCCATTTGCCGCCGCTATTGTTTACATCATTATTATCAAAGGCATCGGCCGTAGTTGATCTGTAGCGAAGTCCCAGATTGTAATTAATGCCGGTCATATGATTGAAATTAACGGCCAGCGAGGTTACCAGTTCATTGCCAAATTTGTAGCCAAGCGAACTTTGGCCGAACCTGTCATTGGTTCCGTTAAGCCGGTACGAAAAAGTTGAATATACCGTTATGGGAAATTTTGTAAATAATCCCTGCTGCGCATGTCCCCACAACACGAAATCCCAGGCCCCTGTACCGGGCTGCATATCAGCGGCTAACAAAATATTATTACTCTTGATATCCGATTGACCAACGGGTACTTTGACACCGCCGCCGATGGATAATTGTCTGCGGTTTCGGATTGACTGAGGTAAAACGGCATACTTAAGCAAGAATAGACCATCACCGATTCCCCGGGTGCGTACTATTTCGCTGGTGACAAAATTGGAGGTGGTTTTGCGCTCCTGCTCCAGCAGAGTAAAAAACCCGGCTATAGAAAAACGTTCAGTCAAACCATAATTGATTTCGAAAAGTCCTGATTGCACCCGGCGACTGCGGACGTCATCATCTAATTTGTCACTGCCGCTATAAACATTTGTAATGGAACTGAATTCATAGGTCAGTCCGAAATGCCAGACTCCTTCAGGTGTCGAAGGAACTTCAAGGGAACTTAGAAGCGGCGCTCCACCGCAGCTGCAAGCCTGAGGCTTGACCGCTGAAGGCAGGTAAGTAATAACTCCGATTATCAAAACAATGGTAGAAATATTTATCTTTGTCATTTTCGTCGATACAACTCCTACCCTCCCCGGTCGCTCACTAATGAGATGTCAAACTACTCAAACACTTAAACCTGCATTCAGGTTCAGCTGTTTCTTTCCATAGGGTTAGTCGTTAAATCGACCAGAGTGTTACAAATGATTGCCGTGAGGTCTTAAGGTGTTGGCAGGCAATGCCTTACTCTCCACAGAAAGAGATACAAAATTGAGGGGAGTATCGATTTATACTTTAACATAAATCAAGAAACTGTTCCTGGTATGGCTGTTATAGGGTTATAATCTATAAATAGAAAGGAAGCTGAAGGAATAACATAGCTCCGGGATTATCACTTGAAATTATCACTAAGAGTCACAACGTTTGCCACTTTATTTTATTTTTTGATTTCTAATCTGCAGGCACAATCATATAGATACAATTGGGCGAATGATTACGACTCAAGCTCCGCCCTGATAAATTACATTCCATTACCAGCGGGATATAAAAGAACCGCTGTAGAAGCTAACAGCTATGCCGACTGGTTGAGACACTTGCCCGTGAAGGACGGCCAGAAGGTTTCTTATACTTACGATGGCAGACCAGCGATGTCCGAAGATGTAGTATTTGCTGTTTTGGATATTGACATTGGCTCGAGCGATTTGCAGCAATGCGCCGATGCAATAATACGTCTGCAGGCCGAGTATTTGTACACACTCAGTAAATTTCGTGACATTAAATATAATTTTACCAGCGGAGATACGTCCCGCTTTGATAACTGGATTAAGGGATATAGACCGCTTGTAGAAGGTAACATGGTCAGCTGGACAAAATCGGAAATAGTAGATTCGAGTTATCAATCTCTCCGCAATTATCTTTACAATGTCTTTATGTATGCCGGAACATACTCATTAGAAAAAGAAATGGACAGTGTTAAATCATACGACAGTATTCAGATCGGTGATGCCTTAATTCTTCCCGGATTCCCCGGCCACGCCGTTATGGTAGCAGACATTGTTTTCAACCAAAAATCGGGAGAAAGGTCGTATCTCTTCATTCAGGGCTATACACCGGCGCAGGATATTCACGTTATCAAAAATCCCTCACGGCAGGACGGTTTACCCTGGTTTGAATTGAAACCCAATAATAATCTGCGAATAATGCACTGGCTCTTTGATGAAAATAACATAAGGCGATTTAAATGACACCTCGGGCTGAGCGGTTTAAAGAGATTCAATTCTAAGAAATGTTTTACCGAATTCTGGCAGATGCAATAATGGTCATTCATTTGGCTTGGATTCTGTTTATGATCTGGGGGTTCGTGCTGACTATCAGGGGCTTTTTTCATCCGAAGTTTTTTGACCGCTGGCTGTTTAGAACAATTCATCTATCTGGGATTCTGTTTGTGTCCACGCTTGAAATATTGGGCAAATATTGCCCGCTGACTCTTTGGGAAAACGCGCTAAGAAGCCATTACAATCCAGAAACCGACTACCCCGGTTCATTTATCATAAAGCATATTGAGCAAATGATTTACCCCGATGTCTCGCCGTTGGTTGTAATTATCCCGACAGTACTAATAGCAGCTTTTATTCTGGTAGTATATGTCTTGAAACCTCCGGCAAAACTAAGGACCTTGTTCAAATGAATAATATGAAAAACAATATTGATTCTCTCGACCAACACATTGCCAGCTGGATGTACAAGTATGGCATGCTGGTCTTGCGCATTTCGCTGGCGGTAGTTTTTATCTGGTTTGGAGCGTTGAAGCCACTGGGGATCAGCCCAGCCGAAGAATTGGTTAAGCGCACCGTCTACTGGTTGCCGCCAGATTTGTTTTTGCCCCTGCTTGGTTACTGGGAGGTCGCAATAGGTGTCTGCCTTTTGTATCGACCGTTAATTCGAGCGGCAATACTGCTATTGTTCCTTCAGATGCCCGGAACAATGTTACCATTAATACTTTTACCCCACGTCTGCTTTACGAAATTTCCGTTTGGTCTTACCTTAGAAGGTCAGTATATAATTAAGAACCTGATTTTGATAAGCGCCGGCTTGGTAATTGGCGGCACCGTGCGACTTCGAAACGATAAGAGTCATTTAATCTAAGCGAATTGAGGCCAATAAATGAAAGATTATAAATTTCTACCCTTGAGTACATACAAAAAATATCCTGCCGAAGAAATGAAAGCGCGCGCCAAAAACTTTTATGCCGAGATGAAACGCCGCCGCACCATCCGCGAATTTTCAACTAAACCTGTGGCTAGAGAAATCATCGAAAATTGCCTGATGACTGCCGGTACTGCCCCCAATGGCGCCAATATGCAACCCTGGCATTTTGTGGTAGTTAGCGATGCGGAAATTAAAAAGAAAATCAGAGTCGAAGCGGAAATAATAGAAAAAGACTTCTACGAAAATCGTGCTCCTGATTACTGGCTGGAAGCATTAGAACCTCTGGGCACCGATAAAGACAAGCCGTATCTGGAAGAGGCGCCTTACTTAATAGTTATCTTTTCACAGCGGTATACGATTGCCAAAGACGGCAGAAAAAAACATAATTATTATTTACCTGAGTCGGTCGGGATTGCTACCGGTTTTTTGATTGCCGCCATTCACAACGCCGGATTGGTTTGCCTGACACACACCCCCAGCCCGATGGGGTTTTTAAGAAAAATATTAGACCGCCCTAAATACGAGACTCCCTTTTTGGTGCTGGTAGTCGGCTATCCCAGAGAAGACGCCAGAGTGCCGGATATCAGCAAAAAGAAATTAGAGGAAATAGCAACTTTTATCTGAACATTCCGCTTAGTAACGAAAAATTGCCGCGGCTGATCTTTTCCCCGGCATCTTACTTCGCGACAAAGGATAGACCACGCCGTGGTTTATCAAAGTGTGGACAGCGGCGAAATCAAGCAGGTCTTCGTCCCCGGCATCGTGCTGGTCATGTGCTTCGACCTGATTCGAGTACTTATAGTACTTACCCCACCTCTGTTCGTTTGTTGCTACAAAAAGTGTTTCTATTCTCTTGTTATTTGCGGCGGGAATTATTTGTTCCAGTTCCGTAACCGCTTGAGTGCTGCCTAAGCTATACAACGTTTCAAATTTCTGAACCGCTTCTTTTTGAGATTTTTCAAAAATCGGTGAAGTTATTTTCCAGGCCTTTTGATGCAGTTCCGAAGCCGGCAGATTGTCCGGGTTGCCGATGATACCCTCATTTACAAGTTGTGAGTAGCGGCTGGCCTCCCGGTAGATAGGTAAAAGATATTCCACGCCGGCGATAACCAGCGGAGAGTTTTTGCTTTTAAGAAACTCGCAGACACCTTTGTCTACCTGTTGAAAATATCTCAAAAGTCGGTCTTTCTCATCGGGGTCACCGGCACCAGTCCCAAAATACTGAGCATCACGTTTACCACCATGCCTGGAAGCGCCAGTATGGTACTGAAGTTCCTTTTGGGGAAGATCATCGTTCAGGGCTTCCGCCAGACTGCCAGGAACGCCATCAATATTAATTTCAGTGGCGCTATATTTTGTGCCCTGCAATAAGCGGACTTTGTTTTTGCTGAATGCCAATAGGTAAAACAAGCCGTCTTCGCTGAACATCGGCAGCAGAGGTTTTATATGAAACCGTCCGGAAACAAGCGCCAGTTCCTTGAAACTCAAAGGTAAACGGTAATGAAAGAATTCGTTTTCGGATCTAAACAGCGCTAATCCCTGGCTTTGATTTCTCCAGAACAATGTTTCGTCTACATATTTTTTCAGTGGTGACAAAAGTTGCCTGACTTGTGACGGACGCAAGTCCGTTTTGTTTAGTTTTTCAGAAACGATACGAAAGAGATTCTTGTAGCGGATTTGGTTTTGTCCAACTTCGCTGCCCGACACAAATGTCGGCAAATAAATTGAAATACAGAAACTCTCCTGAGTTTCCATCAATATTCTGAGCTCTGGTGCTGTCAAAAGGTCCATTACCTGCATGTCTGTTTAAGACAAAACAATCTACTCTAACATCTAATAGGCTTTGTCTCCCTTTTTATTTTCGCATCGGTTTATAGTAATGGGTCGACTGTCCCTCAAACATCTCAGCCGCCTCCATAACTGTTTCTGAAAGAGTCGGATGGGGATGAATAGTCAGCTCTAAGTCTGACGCCAGAGCCGCCATTTCAATCGCCAAAACGCCCTCTGTGATAAGTTCACCTGCACGTGGACCAGCAATGCCTACTCCCAGTATACGGCCGGTTTTGGCATCCACTATATGTTTGGTGAGGCCATCGGATCGGTCAAGTGTTGCCGCCCGCCCCGAAGCTCTCCAGGGAAATTTTAAAATTTTTACATCACGCCTTTGCTCTTCGGCCTCTGTTTCGGTCAAGCCGCACCAGGCAATTTCGGGATCTGTAAAAACAACCGCCGGAATAGCTTTCGGCTCAAAGGCTGTCTTCTTACCTGCGATTGCCTCCACCGCTACTTTGCCTTCATGCGAGGCTTTATGCGCCAGCATCGGCTCACCGGCAACATCGCCGATTGCAAAGACTGAGCTTTCACCTGTTCGGCGCTGTAAATCTACTTTTATAAAACCGAGTTTATCTGTTTCTACATTTATATTTTCAAGACCAATATTTTTTGAATTCGGATTACGGCCGATTGATATTAAAACTTTATCAAACAGTTGTTCTTTCTTTTCAACATTGTCACCCTCGAAACTGACTTTAATACCGCTATTTTCTTCAACAAGACCGACAACTTTTGTTTTAAGCAGAATTTTATCAAAAATCTTTTCTATTCTCTTCAAGAGCTCTGCTGCCAGGTCGCGGTCGGCTCCGGGTAAAATCCCATCGGTCATTTCTACGACCGTCACTTTGGAACCTAGTGCGGCATAGACTGTTCCCATTTCAAGCCCGATGTAACCTCCCCCAATTACTAACAGACTGCCCGGTAGTTCGTCCAAATCCAGCGCCGTGGTCGAGTCCAACACATTCTTGCTGTCGATTGAGATACCGGGAATGTTGGATGGTGATGAACCGGTTGCTATGATCACGTTTTCAAACGATAGCTTATAAGATTCGTCGTCGTTGGTTTTTATTTTGAGCGTGTTGGCATTTTCAAAAGTTGCCAGGCCTCGTATATGTTCAATTTTTCTAAGTTTGGCCAGCTGTCCTACTCCGCCGGTTAATTTGCTGACGACATCATCTTTCCAGCCTCGAAGTTTACTCAGATCTATCTTAGGTTTACCGAAGTCTATCCCGAAGTTTTTAGCGTGCTCTGCCTCGCGAATAATTTCTGCCGCGTGTAAAAGTGCCTTTGATGGAATACATCCGCGATAAAGGCAAACTCCGCCGGGGTTAAGCTCGGGGTCAACGATAACTACTTTCATGCCCAGATCAGCAGCATGAAAGGCGGCTACATAACCTCCCGGTCCGCCCCCGATTATTACTAACTGTGTCGATTTATCTTTGGTGTTCATTGCTGTCAATTGTCTATTCTACTTATCTACAAACAATGTTAAGGGATGTTCAACTGCTTCGCAGACCCAGCGCATAAAACGGGCGGCATCTGCTCCGTCGTTGGCACGATGGTCATACGAAAGAGCCAGAGGCATAATCAGTCTCGGCACAAATTCACCATTAACATAAACCTGCTGCATTGAGGCTCGGCTCACTCCGAGAATAGCCACTTGAGGCCACAGAACTATCGGTGTGAAATTACTACCGCCGATGCCGCCTTGATTCGAAATAGTAAAAGTGCCGCCATCAAGCTCGTCTGGACTTATTTTCTTATTGCGCGTGCGCTCGGCTATATCTATCAGTTCTCTGGCAAGCACGACTATGCTCTTGCTTCTAATATCGCGAATGACCGGTACCAAAAGGCCCCTGTCGGTGTCAGCGGCAATTCCTATATTGCAATACTTTCTGTATACAATTTCATTGGTGGCGTCATCTATGCTGGCATTAAAGCGAGGAAATTCACTGACAGCCTCGGCGATAACTTTCATTAGAATCGAAGTTACAGTAAGTTTGATTCCGTTATTTTTGTGGCGCTTGTTGAATTTCTTTCGAAATTCTTCGAGCTGAGTTATATCGGCCTGGTCAAACTGGGTAACGTGGGGAATTATTGACCAGGAATAGCCGGTACCACTGGCAATAAGCTGCCGGACGCGGGACATTTTTTCTCTTTCAATTTCCCCCCACTTACTTAAATCTGGCAGAGGAATAAATTCCCGGGCGCCAGACGGCTCTCCACCTTTGGCCAGTACCAGGCGTTTTACAAACGCTTTTACATCTTCATCGGTAATGCGCTGGCCGGGGCCGGTTCCGGAAACTTTGTTGATATCTGCTCCAAGCTCCCGCGCTAATCGCCTGACTGTTGGCGACGCCGGAGCGGAGTCAGTTCCTATCGGTATATCTTTAAGCACCTCAGCTTTGGTTCTTGCTAAAGCCGGAGCTTCTGCTCTTTTTTTTTCGCTTGCTTCTTGTTTTGGTTTGCTTACTGCACTTTCTTTTTCTTTAGCAGCAGCCGGGGCAGACTTTTCTTTCTCTTTCGCAGGCTCAGCGGCAACTTCGGTTTCTATTTTTATAATAACTTTGCCGATACTGACCGTGTCACCTTTGGCAATCAAAATTTCGCTGACCTTGCCCATAAATGGTGACGGAATATCAACCACCGCTTTGTCGGTTTCAAACTCTATTAAGCCCTGCTCTTCTTTGACCAGGTCGCCTTCGGCAACCAGAATATCAATCACGGTCCCTTCGGTTATGTTTTCACCTATGTCGGGAATGCTGACTTCTTTAATCATGATGAGGATTCAGTTTTTGAGGATTAATGTCTAAGTCTTTATACGCTTTGGCAACTACCGATTTTTCAACTGTGCCCTGTTCGGCCAGCTGAATCAAAGCAGCTATGGTTATAAAGCGGTGATCAATTTCGAAGAAGTTTCTGAGTGCAACTCTGGAAGCAGACCGGCCGTAGCCATCGGTCCCCAGTGCTGCCATTGGTCCGGGCAGCCACTTGGCGATTGAACAGGGCAGCGATTTTAGATAGTCAGACGAGGCTACAAAGACGCCGGATTCTCCTCTCAGCGCTTCAGATATGTACGGAATTTTCTGTTTTTTATCGGGGTTCAACAGATTCCATCTCTCGGTCTCTATGGCATCGTGATAAAGTTCTTTGTAGCTGGTCACGCTCCAGACATCGGCTGATACGTCATATTTGTCTTCGAGAATTTTCTGCGCCTTTATAACTTCGTTTAAAATTGTGCCGCTGCCAAATAAGTACGCTTTGCTTTTAGAGGGATGCGATGATTTGCTAAAGCGATAAATGCCTTTCAATATGCCTTCTTCTGACCCCTCTGGCATAGCCGGCATTTTGTAGGTTTCATTCATAACGGTCAGATAATAAAACAGATCTTCCTGCTTAACGAACATTCTGTTTATACCTTCCTTGATGATAACAGCCAGTTCATAGGCAAAAGCCGGGTCGTAGGCTTTCATGTTAGGCAGCGCATAGGCATAGACGTGGCTATGACCGTCCTGATGTTGCAGCCCCTCGCCGTGCAATGTGGTTCTGCCGGCTGTGCCGCCCAAAAGGAAACCGCGCACCTGAATATCTCCGGCCGCCCAGATAAGATCGCCGATTCTCTGAAAACCAAACATTGAATAAAAAATAAAAAATGGAATCATGTTTATGCCGTGAGAAGCATAGGCAGTTCCGGCGGCAATAAATGATGACATCGAACCGGCCTCGGTAATTCCTTCTTCTAATATCTGACCATCGGTCGCTTCTTTGTAATAGAGCAGTGTTTCTCTATCAACCGGCTCATAAAGCTGCCCCACCCGTGAGTATATACCGACTTTTCTAAAAAGCGATTCCATTCCAAATGTACGGGCTTCGTCCGGTACAATCGGCACTACATATTTGCCAAGTTCTTTGTCAGCCAGAAGTTTTGACAAAAGCTGTACTACTACCATGGTAGTAGCAACTTCTCGCTCGCCGCTGCCCTTGTAGAATTCTGAAAAAATTTCAGCGGGCGGAGGCTTGATCGGGTCGACAGCCACAATCCGCTGCGGTACATAACCACCCAGTTCTTCTCTTCGCGCGCGGAGATACTGCATCTCTTCGCTGTCGTCGGCAGGTTTATAGAAAGGAGCTTCAGCTACGTCGTCATCTGAAATTGGAATGCCGAATCTGGTGCGGAACTCGCGGAGTTCCTGTTCGTTCAATTTTTTTTGCTGGTGGGTTACGTTTCTGCCTTCACCCGCTTCACCCAGCCCGTAACCTTTGATAGTTTTGGCTAATATCACTGTCGGCTGACCGGTATGCTCAACTGCTTTTTTGTAAGCTGCATAAACTTTCTCCGGATCGTGTCCGCCGCGATTGAGCTTGTGCAGCTGTTCGTCGGATAAATTACTGACCATTTCGGTCAGCTTCTCATATTTTCCGAAAAATTGTTCTCTGATATATTTACCACCGGAAACGGAATATTTTTGGTAATCGCCGTCCACGGCCTCTTCCATTCTCTTTACTAAAGTGCCGTCGTCGTCTTGCTCAAAAAGCGGGTCCCAGCCATCTCCCCAGATAACTTTGATAACATTCCAGCCCGCTCCGCGGAAAGCAGCTTCAAACTCCTGAATTACTTTGCCGTTACCTCGGACAGGTCCGTCGAGGCGCTGCAGGTTACAATTCACAACGAAAATCAGATTGTCTAACTTTTCGCGGGAAGCCAGCGTGATGGCTCCCAATGATTCCGGTTCATCCAGTTCTCCGTCGCCCAGAAAGGTCCAGACTTTTGGACCGTCGGTATCTTTTATGCCTCTATCACGCAGATAGTGATTAAACCTGGCCTGATAGATAGCCATGATAGATGAAAGTCCCATTGAGACTGTCGGGAATTCCCAGAAATCCGGCATCAGGCGCGGATGCGGATACGACGAAAGACCGCCGCCCGGTTGCAACTCACGGCGGAAATTCTCAAGATGTTTAAGAGTTAGTCTGCCCTCCAGAAATGCCCGGGCATAAATTCCCGGTGCGGCATGACCCTGAAAATATATCTGATCGCCCTGATAATTTTTACCTTTGCCTTTGAAAAAGTGGTTAAATCCTACTTCCAAAAGTGTCGCCGCCGAAGCATAAGTCGAGATATGCCCACCTATACCGGCTTCCTGACGGTTGGCGCGGACCACCATAGCCATCGCATTCCAGCGGATAATGCTCTTTATGCGGCGTTCAATTTTGCGATTACCCGGATAGACCGGCTGCTCTTCGACCGAAATAGTATTGATATAGGGAGTGTTGGCGGTAAATTGAAGAGGCACACCGAGCTGCTGCGCACGCAGCTGGAGTTTTTTTAGGAGCTCCACCACTCGCTTAGGACCCTGATTTTGATAGATGTAATCCAGCGATTCCAGCCACTCTTTATTTTCAAATTCTAACTGTTTTACTATATCCTGCGGGTCTTTTACGGCCATAACTCATACCTCGTTTTGGGTGCGCTGCTGAAAATCATTGTATCAGCGGCATTTTATTCAGCATAAGTTAACAATTGCTATCGGTAGGCTCAACAAGTTTTATTGCTCGAAATTGTCATTATCTGGGGAGAAATAGCAGTGTTTATCAGGAATACCTAAGCTTAGAGTGCCAGATTTTGACAAACGCTGAAGGAGAGTCGGAGTTGACTGTAATAGAATTTCTTAAATCCAAAGACTCGCTAAGTCGAAATCTATTTAACATGCCTCGCACAAGCAATCATCGCCTCTACACTTTTTTTCATATCTTCTTTAGTAGTCGCCCACGAGATAACGCTGATGCGCATCGCCCGTCGACCTTTCCGGATAGTGCCGCCACACCAGCAGGTGCCGTCGCGCTGAATCTCTTTGATAACTTCGTCGGTGCGGGCGTCATCGCCAAAAGATACCAGCACCTGGTTGAGTACGACATCGTTTAAAATTTCAAAACCGGCTCTTGATAATTCTTCAGCGGCGTAATTGGCGTGTGAACAGCAGCGTTCGACAATTTCGGCAATTCCACTTTTACCCAGAGTCACTAAGGCTGTCCAGACATCTATACCTCTGGCTCTATTTGATAATCCGGTGCTATAGTCCGTTGGTCGTCTCTGCCCGGGAGCTGGTGTTAGATACGAAGCGCCGAATGACATAGCAGATCGAAGTGCATCTTCATTTTTGACCAGCGCCATACCGCTGTCGTAGGGAACATTGAGCCATTTGTGAGCATCGATAGACCAGGAGTCAGCTTTTTCTATTCCTTTGGCAAGATGCTTGAATTTTTCTGATACCAGCGCCCACATTCCAAAAGCAGCGTCGATATGGAACCAGGTGTCGTCTGAATCGAGTTCGCTTATAATTTCATTAAACGGGTCAAAGCAGCCGCTATTTACATCACCCGCCTGAAGACAGATAATAGTCGGGCCGCTTAGATCTGGAATTTCGTCTACGAGCATTCTGCCTTGATTGTCAGTACGTACTTTTGTCAGGCGGTCACTGCCTAATCCCAAAAGCGAAATTGCTTTAAGATTTGTAACGTGAATTTCTTCACTGACAATTATGTTTATCTTCGGTGCATCAAAGAGGCCATTTTTTCTAACATCCCAACCCTGTCGATTCAGCAGATGGTTTCTGGCAGCGGCCAGCGAAGTAAAGGCAGCCATAGTGGCACCACTTAAAAAAGCGCCGCCGCAAGTCTTCGGAAGGCCGAACAGCTCCACCAACCACCGGAGGGAAATTTCTTCGGTGTAAGCCGCAATTGGCGAGGTATCAAACAGACCCGCGTTTTGGTCCCAGGCTGAGGTCAGCCAGCTTGAAGCTAATGTCTGTGGCAACGAGCCGCCCATTACAAAACCAAAGTAGCGCGGACCCGCTGAAGTCACGGTAGCTTTTAGTCCTACTTCGTGAAGAAGTTTCAAAGCCGCTTCCGGGTCGGTTGGTTTTTCTGGCAGAGGAATGTCAAGCCGTTTTAGTTCTTTTAGCATTTTCTCGTCAGGGTAGACTCGTCTGTCGTTCAATTTTGAAAGAAACTCTAAGGCATAGTCATATGCCTGATAAAGTAGTCTTTTTGCTTCTCTGCTCATATCTTGATTTACAATAGCCAATAGTCTGGTACAATGTCAATCGAATGTAATTCGTCATTTCGATTTATTCCTCTTTTCAATCGAGCTTACGGTAGCTATGATAGAACTATGAAACCGGATAAAAAAACTGATGAAGCAAATATAATAAGGGAGCCAACAAAAGCAGCAGTTCTCGTTCCGGTATATCGCCGTGACGACGGTGAAGTAGTGGTTATTTTGGTGCGTCGCTCCGAGGGAGACACCCATGGCGGACAGATCGCTTTTCCCGGAGGCAAAATTTCAAAGAGTGACAAGACTCTCTTGGATACCGCTCTGCGCGAAGCTCACGAAGAAATAGGATTGCCCCCGGAGAATGTTCAGAACATCCGACGGCTCTCCAATGTTTATACGAATTCTTCCAACTTCGAAATTACTCCGTTTTTGGGTAAAATAAAAAGACCCACCAGCTGGAAGCTCTCAAGAAATGAAATATCTGAGGTTATAGAAACACCTGTCAAAATATTAACAGACCCTGCGCTGCACGGCCGGGAAACTATGAGTTTTTCCAACTGGGACAAACCGCAAGATGTGCCGTTTATCAGGGTTGGCCAGTATAAACTCTGGGGCGCCAGCTATCGCATTCTTGAGCCGATATTAGAAAGCCTTTTGAGTCTTTAGAGCTTGTTATAAATCCTGACTACAAAGCTCTATTTTTCGCTTTGCAAACTGGATTCTGTTTCCTATTTTTAAATACGAAACTGTTGGATTAATCTGGGCTCGGTTTTTCAAAAAACCAAGGGAGGCACGATGAGCAGGCGTGTGTATCTATTTGCTGTACTATTACTTTGTCTATCTACGACTTTGACTTTTGCCGGCGATAAACCGAAATGGGGCAAAATCAGTGAGGCCGAATGGGCAACTCCCTTGCCGGAGGATTATTCTGACGCAAATGTCATAATCCTTTTTGATATAGGTGAAATGGAAATCGAACCGGACGGCATCTCTTTTTACCGGCATGTTCGTATGAAAGTATTTAATGATGCCGGTGCTGAAGAAGTAGGAGATATTGCTATCTGGTACCGAGATGGTGATAAGATTAAAAGTCTCAAGGCTCACACCATAACTCCCGACGGTAAAAAGCATAAAGTTGAAGGCGGTAATATTCAAAAGCAGGAGTACGACACCTACCGCACCAAAACTTTTTCTTTCCCCCATGTCGAACCGGGCTCTATTCTGGAATACAAATACCGCAATTTTAACAAGCGTTTTTTCGGCTCTTGATTCCTGGGAATTTCACAACCAGCAATACACACTTACTTCGCAATTTTCACTGACCCTGGCACCGGGATTTATTTATTCATCAGCTTACAATAATATCCCTCTTCCATTTCAAGAGCCAACCGAAAAAATAAGCGCACTCAATAAATATAAAACCTTTACTTGGACAATGACTAATTTGCCTCCTTTGCGCGATGAACCAATGAGCGGCGCCATTTACAATTTCGAATCATCGTTGAAAAACCAGCTTGTTTCCTACACCAGCGCCTCTCAGTTTGTTGCTTTTGTGGAGGGCTGGCAGGATCTTGGCGAATTCTTCACCGACAAGGTAATTAAAAAATATATCAGGAAAAACAAAGGGCTAAAAGATCTTGTGGCATCTTTGACAGCGGACGCTGAAGACGAGGATGCAAAAGCGCTGGCAATATATAAATTTGTGCGTGACAGTATTCGGACCACCAAAACCGACGTAAGCACCTGGTTTTATAATGATAACATTGAGAAGGCGCTGAAAACCAGAGAAAGTACCGAAGAAGAAAAAAATGTGCTGCTGGTTGCCATGTACCGCCAGGCCGGGTTTCAGTCATGGCCGGTTCTTATTGCTACCAGTGACTATGGCGTCTTCAGCCCAAAACTTTATCAGTTGAGTCAGTTTAATCATATCATTGCAGTAGTAGACTTTTCCGATGGCGGCGCTATTGTCGATGCCTCCAGCAAATACTGTCCCTTTGGCGTCTTGCCGCCAACCTGTCTTGTCAATGGGGGATTTTTGCTGGACGGCAAACAATCCAAAATAATTACGATTAAGCCGGTCCCGCCGAAAAGTTACAGGCTCGATAATCATTATGTTACGATTGATGACTCCGGTCTGGTACACTGTTCCACAGCAATTACACTTAGCGGCTACTTTACCGACAAATACGGCGACCAAATCGAAGCAAGCGAAGAAGAAGATTTTATTGAAGATGTGCTGCTGGCTGACCTTGAGGTAGAGTTTGATCTAATAGATTATGGAATAGAGCAGAAAAGAGAAGAACAGGTAATCGAAATTTTTGCAACCTATACCAGCAAAGGATTGGTAGAGATTCTTGATGGCAACTTGTTCTTCACACAACCGACTCTAGTTCTTAACACCAATCCCTTCGTTGATGAAAAGAGGTTTTTCCCTATAGATTTTCAGTTTCCGTGCACTTATCATACTAAAACCAGTTATTCAGTACCGTCAAAATATTCTCCGGCAGATATGCCCAAAGATATCAACTCAAAAACATCCATCTTGAATTTTCATAGAGCAAGCTTTGTTGACAGCTTCGATGTAACGATTGAAAGCAGGCTGGTAATAAACAGTGCGCTGGTCGGTCCAATCTATTATGAGGGAATCAGGAGAATATTCGAAGAAATTGAGCAGGCCAATAAAGAACAGATTGTCTTTGCGCCGGTTGAAAATGAATAGATTAAAAACTGCCCGCTTCGGTCTCATTTTCATTGTCGCTCTAACTCTGTGCAGCACTGCCGCCACTGCAACTGACGACAAGTCTGCGCAGTGGGATTTTATCAAAGAACACATCGAAGTCAAGGGAGACAGAGTTTTAGTGCGTACTCATCGCCAGATAACGATTAATAATCCAGCCGGAGACGAACATTCAGAAATTACGTTTTACGAGAATAAGTTGGTCCGCCTAAAAAAACTAAAAATAATATTAAGAGACTCAAATGGTAAGACTATCGACGAGTTCAAAAAGAAGGACTTGAAAAAATCCTGCGGATTTGGGGCTTCTTTTCAAGTGTTTGATGATATTTGTTATTACAGATTTGAGCCAACGCCCCCCGGATATCCTTTCACCATAGAATATTCGTACGAAAAGCATCTTAAGAACAAGTTTTTCCTGCCGACAATTTCTCTGCCCACAAAATTGTCGGTTGCTTCAGTAGCCTGCACTCTTGTTTATCCCGCCGGTGTAAATATCAGGCACAAGACTTATGCTTTGCCGATGGAAGCTATCGAAATTAATATTGGTAACAAGATGGCATTAATCTGGAATGCCTCAGATATCGCCCCTCTGGATTTTGACACATTGAGTTCACTTGATTATGATCGGGCAGGAGAAATAAATTTGGTTGCGGATGAATTTGAATATATAAAATCCAGGTTCTTTGGTGCTTCATGGAAAGAGATAGGCAAGTGGTACGCCGGTGTATTAAAAATGCGCTACGACTGGAACAGAATCAAAGCCCAAAGTTGTGCGCCTGAATTGGATCTCGATCTTTTGAAGAACACTCTTGACGGCGTAATCGGCGACTATCGCTATGTTTCTATTTCTATTGGTGTCGGTGGCTGGAGACCGCGACAGTTTGAGGATATCATAGACACCAAGTATGGCGACTGTAAAGATTTCTCTATGCTCTTAGTAAATGAGCTTAGATGTAAGAATGTTGAAATATATCCAGCTCTTATTTTGACTCGCTCTTCCGGGACAATTGACACAGCCTTTCCCTGCTTTTATTTTAATCATCAAATATCGGTAGCGGTAACCTCTAATGATACTCTCTGGATGGACCCGACCTGCCGGACCTGTCCGCTTGGTGTTATCCCCTGGCAAGACCAGAACAACTACGCTCTCATAATAACAGATAGCGGCGGAGTTCTGGCTCGTACCCCCACCTCAAAAGCCGAAGACAACGCTATTACCAGAAGAACAAAAATCTTTGTTGACCAAAATTTGATGGTTCATTCTGAGATTGAAACAAAATATTCTGGTCAGTTGGGAATGCGATGGAGAAGCTCTTTTGAGCAAATGACGAATCAGGAGCTTATTCAATTTGGCGAGTCTATGCTATCGAGCAAAGCCGCTTCAGCTGAAATTATCGATATATCTTATCAGAATCTTGATAAATTATATGAACCGCTCTATCTGACTATCAAAGCAAAATCTATTAAGTCACTTCGCTCTGTTCGAAACATAGCCTATCTCGACCCATGCCTGGTGGAGCCGGGCATTTGGTTTACTGAATCAGACTATGATCGTATCCGCCCGATAAAACTTCGCTATCCGCGATTAGTCATAGACTCTGTCTGGCTGACCGTTGACTCAGCCCTGGGAGCAGTAGAGTTTGTGCTGCCCCAAGCAGATACTTTTAGAAACGATGTTGGCTTCTGGAGTATCAGCACAGATTCATCGATATCTGGTTCTTCAAAACAGCCGGTACTAGTTTCTACCTATGCTCTTGAGTCGCCTATAATTGATCCTAACAATTTCGGACAACTTAAAGAATTAGTAGAAACTGTGGCAAATCGCAATAAACGTCTGGTTAAGATCAGACTAAAGTAGCTGGAGAACTTTATAGGTCAGTCTTTTTTCGGTGGTGTGTAAACCACCCCATGCTCAATGTAAAATTTGAGCAGCGTTGCCGCTTCCCCCCAGCCGGAAGCACATTCTAAAATCATAGTCCGGCCTTCGGGTGTGTTCTGGTAGCCGTCTTCAGTGATAGTCAGCACCGTGCCACCATGCTTTTCTTCGAGTTCAAAGCGAATGGTTGTTTCGTTACTTTCTGAACCCCACTTAAACGAAAACAGGCCTGGCCTGTTTGCTTCGACTACTTTGCCCGGAGCAGACATACTATACAAATCCGGTCCCCAGTCTTTCCAGCTGAACGTACATTCACCACCTAATTTTGGGTCAAGTATCATTCCGGTCGTAAAAAACTTATCCCACTCACTGGCTGTCGTAATAGTGTCATAGACTTTTTCAGGCGTTGCGGCGATATAGGTCCGTTGCTTAATTTTTCCGTCAAATAGCTCCGCCATTCTCAAATCTCCTTACAGAATTATATGACTTTTCCGGATAATGGCAAATCATAATAAAAGAATGTGATATTTTTTGGATGAAATAGCGAATTGTGCGACAAAACCAAAAATATAAAAAAAGGGTGAAGGGCACTAAAGCCCTTCACCCCAATTACAATTCAATTCTGAACTAAAGCTAACCGACTCGCTTGGAACGGACGCCAAAATCTACGTTGTCTTTGACCCATTCGAAAAACCGGTCTTGCTCTTCAAAACGTTTGCTCGGCAGTAAAATCTTGGAGTCTTTCCAGGAAACAAGAACTTCAGCATCCTGAGTCCAGATTTTCACGCGCGAACGTTTGACCTTAGTCTGCCAGTTTCTACCAACCGTCGCATCGGTGTACAAAAGACGCAGCGTGACCGATCTGGAAAGTTTCTCAAGCGGCCTTAGGATTATGCTTGAAAAATCAGTCTTGCCGTTCCGTTTGACATCAGGAATGCCATCACTGAGCATTACCACTGATATCGGCCTGAGCGCCAGATTTTTGTTTTTTACAGTCAGCGCCACCTGTTCAAAGAAAGCGTTGTAATCGGTAAACGGATTAGGGTTTTCCTTGGGGAAAATAGTCCGCAGCTCCGCTTCGATTTCTTTGACAGTTTTATTCTGAAATGACTGGATAGGATAAAATGTTTTTGGTTCGTCAACTTTGGCGCCGCCGATTGAGCTGACGAACAAAACATTGGGAATTTCCATACTGCCCAGTCCGTTCAAATGACCGTAGATATAGTGCGCTAAGAATTCGATAGAATCATCGAAATACTTACCATTCATAAATGACCCGCTGATATCTACGCCTACAAACATACACAAACGCGGATTCGGCTTGCCGGTTGTCAGACTGCAGCCGGTCAGGACAATCGCGGCGAGCGCAATTGCCACTATCAGAATTTTATATCTGGACATTGTCATGCTCCCGTTGCTGTTCTGTCTGAGGTACTGCCGGCGACTGTACTGATACCGGCGGCGCAGTTGTGACCGAAGGTTGAACTGCGACCGGCGGCGGCTCGCTTTGCTGGATATTTTTCATCAAAGTCCTGGTATCTGTAACAGCCGACATCGACTTAAACGGCAATTCAAAAAGATGTTTCGAATTGAGAAGCAGCGTACAAAAATTCAGCGCGGCGGCTACTATCTGCAGAGGAGGAAGCATCAAGTCTGCCATTACTTCTTCGCCTTTGGCGCGCATCCAGTCCATCTCATACTTGATACGATCTACAAATTCTGGCGATATACTGACCAGTCTGCTGGTGTTGCTGCCATTCTGTCTGAAAACCACCACACCTTTACCCTGTATCAGATACAGAATGGTGGGCGTGCCGTGAGCGGCAAACAGGAACCACGTCAAACTTCTGATTCCAAACCAG
This sequence comes from Candidatus Zixiibacteriota bacterium, assembly GCA_022571845.1. Lineage (GTDB taxonomy): Bacteria > Zixibacteria > MSB-5A5 > GN15 > FEB-12 > JACZWU01. Next base: position 65,706 of record JACZXB010000008.1, read on the forward strand.
ACAAAGCAGGAAATCGCCAAGGTGCCAACGATACCGAGTTCAAAACTTTCTGAATACTGTGCAAACCATGGCACCAGCGAATCGACAAATTCACGATACAAGAACAGAACTTCGACAAACAGCACCACAGTTTCAATTGCGCCTATGCCAATTATGGACTGAATGTTCTTTTGCTTAACAGAATCAAGCAAGTTCGACAGCACCGCGTAACTTCCCAGCACAATAAAGAACAGGAATGTAAATAGAGGTACTCTGACAACATTAAGCTGCAGTTGTTCTCCGGTAATATTTGAGAAGACGTCAAGCACCAGCGGCGTCATGACATAAGTAAAAATAGTCGCTTCAACAAGGCACCAGAAAATTGTCATAAAGACAGCCAGCCAGGGTACAGGTGAACTCAGTATATTCTGGCTCATGCTTTTAAACATACGAAACGGAGTAAAGAGTATTTCTTGAACCAGTGACCAGAGAGCCATCGCGGTAATTTTGGCAAACTCTAGAACAGCCACCACAAAAGTGAAGGCGAATTTGATAATGCCGCCCCAGAACATGACGATGGACTTTCCCAGATCCCACCAGGTTATAATGAGGCTGGTCAGAAACTCCCGGCGGTTCTGCCGAATGACAACTGTCAAGAGACAGGCAATACTGGTCCAGCAGCCAAGAATAATGGCCATGACTGGCAGCAAGAGAAAAACTCTCTTAGCGGACTGTATCCAAAATTGGTCAGTTGCCGCCCAGGCAAAGTAAACAAAACTTTCCTGAAAAAAGAGCGGAAAAAACAATACTGAAAAAACGATTTTCAGGATGACACTAGATTCGCTATTCATAATCAATGCCTCCTTTCTATGGTAAATCGAGGGTATAAAGACTATGAGCGATAATCCTTTTATCGGCCTCTTTCTACCAATATTGAAAACTATTTTCGATTATTATTGCACATGCCAAGCTTCAGCGCGGCAATGCTTTGAGAGTGAATTGTTCAATTTTTGAGCAGCCCAAAAGTAACGTCTGAATCAGAGCTGATTATCTATGATAAATGACCCGTGAATATCTGGAAACTTGAGTTTATTGCTTTTTCATGTATTCAGCTATTTTTTCCGTCAGCATGTCACCGTCAAGGTGAGGAGAGACTTCTGCTGAAATCCCGATCTGGTTCATGAAAAAATCAGGATAAGACGGCATATCACCCCAGCTGTCATTTTTGCCATAGAGAAAATAAATATCCCAGGCAACATTGGCTATATCAATAACTTCCTGCCATTCTGCACCGCTTCGTTTATACCTGTCCCAATAATATGACACGCGCGGGTCGTCAAATTCAGTAGAACGCAAATAGGCTGAATACTTGTCATCTGACTGCAAAATATCAATCCAAATTACATATATGCGCAAATCGTCACCGAGATTGGCATTGATTGCCTCTTGAACGACGGAGAACCCCCATCTGCAACCCGGTCACGTTGGCGACAGTAACGTAATTAGCCGGACTTTACCGGTATCCTTTTTAAAAGCTTCCTGCAACTGGTCAAAATTGAGCAGGTCTCGGGTGCGTAAAGTATCAGAGCCTAAATCTGCGTAGGATTTTCCTACCGACTCGGACGGCGCATAATTGCTAATCTTTAGTTCCGAAATTTTATTAGATTCATCAAACCTAAGATAAAATCCCATTACTTGATGCTCAAAATAAATTGGCAAGAGAACATTCGTGGGGTCATTTATTTCTAACTCGCCAATTTCAACCAAATCTCCCCATCTGCCGTGCATTTCCGTTATGAATGATTGATAGTCTTCAACAGTCCAGTCATCCTCATCGTCATCATCCTGTGTCATTAAGGACAAAATTTTTCAGCGTTACTATCTCTGAAAGCCTGAGCAAACTGATCAACATAAGGTTGATATTTTTCTTGAATCGCATTCTTCTCTCTAATTGTCAATTTATTTTCAGAAGGATCAGATTTATGGGAATACCAGATCAAGCGCTCGATTTTGTTATTATCATTGATACGTATGTGAAGATCAAACTTCCCGCTTTCTGTTTCAAAGAAGACAAGAGCTCTCCTGCCATCGGGACTAATATCTGTGCTGTGAGACATTATTGAGTCCTGCTCATCCACACCTACGTCCAGTATATTGTCAATGTTTTTCAGCGTAAGTTTTTCTTTGAGCTTTTCGCTAAAATTTTCTCGATAGGCAACAGCATCTTTCTTATTGTAACTCGACACCAGTTTGTCGATCAATTGCTGCAAGTGAGAAGATTCATCCTGAGACATCAAAGTCCCCGGAAGTAAAAAAGCACCCACAGCGCAAATTGCAGCAGCGACAATCAATCTCGTAAATGTAGTTTTCATATTTTTGCTTATTCGAATACCTCAGGTATTTCATCATTAGTTTTCGTTACGCGGGACAGTAAATATATCAGGCTTTTTGTTCTGTTCATCATGTCCAAAAATGCTAATGCCTGTTGACAGACCGAAACGAAGATTCCATTTTTCTGTCAATTGCACGCCGGTAACGTTAATATAAACTGGCAATTGAAATTCTGTCCAAATTCGAACTGCTGATTCCCCGTCTCCTACAAGAGTTTTTGAACCACCGGCAATGGCATAGATCCAGTTGCCGCCGCTCTTTGGAAAAGCGACTCCGCCTATTTCGTCCTGAGACCTACTGACAGCCAGCATACCAAAATTGGCTGTATAGCTTCTCCCAAGCGGTGCGTAATTAGTTTCCAGTACATAGGTATAGTGATTTCCTGTTTTTTGATTGTCCGATGAAGTTGTCACTACCTGGCGAGTGAAGAATTTCCCGGTCACGTTCCAGCCGGGAACAATCCCTACAGCAACAATCAGGTTGGCGATAGGATCAACTGTGCCGCTGGCAAAATTTCGTTCATCAGTCATGATGTTTGTGACACCTCCACCAACCGGAAAAGAACTGCCAAGTGCCGCCTGCACATTAGCCGGCATCGAAAACAGTTGTGTGCCAAAGAACAGTTGTGCCATGACCGAAAGATCGCCGAAATTTATCGCGGTCCGGTCAAGTGATTTATTCACACTTCGATTGATAATCAGCGGAACGGAAGCAGTTATACTAAGATGGTTTGAAATTCCAAAAGACATTGAGCCAGAGATTATATGGGACTCGGTCTTCTGCTTGAGTGTATTAATCAAGGTTTCTGTTCCGCTACGCAGGATATCCCTGCGAGTGAAGGCATAATCCAGACCCAGGCGAAGATCACCTTTATGGATAATTGTACTAACTGATCTGCCGACCGGCAGATTGGGCGTGCTTCAGAGAGCTCATTGAGCTTTGGCTGGCTCAATAAGCCAGACCGAAGCAAGCATTAATCCGACCAGAATCCGTTTTCCGATCAGCACTGAATTACTATAAGTTATTTCTGTCATCACTCACTTCTCTTCTGGGCCGCTTGTATCGCCTTGGTTAAAAGTTCTTTTGGTGGAATACCCGATTGACTTTCATCCGTGCGATAGATTCGGCAGCGCATTGAATACTGTGTAGTAGCATCTTCTTCTATTTCTAAGTCTTTTCCGTTTACTCTGACTGAAGGTGAACCGAGGAATCTTTTCGCAACGGCATCATCATTATCAACAACTGTAACGACTTCAATTTTAACATCGCTGCCAAACTCAGACATAGTTTCGCGAATCAATTTTTCGGTCGGTTCGCTATTTGGGCAGCCATCAAATACGAGCAATTCTATTTTCATCTGTTCCCTCCATTTTCCTCAACGAGTTCTGCAACGTATCCAACCGAAGCCAAAGCTTCGTTAATAACATTTAAGTCAAGCTGGTCTTGCTTGTACCAGAGATATGCTCTGCTTTCAGTAAAACTTGATTTTACACTGTCAACCAATCCGGTAGCAGTTATGGCGCCGTTGACCGCTATTTCGCAGCCGCCGCAGGTCATACCCTCTACTTTGAAAACAGCCAGTTGAGCCGATGACTCACTTACCATGACGCGATTTCCGTCTGTACCGAGGATATAAGGATAAACCGACCAGACGAAAAAGCCCGAAACAACCAAAGTCGAAATAGTTAACATTATTTTTGTAAAGCTGCTGCCGGCCATCTTGCAGCCAGTAGTCTTGCACTTTTTCTTTTCACGAAAATACAGCCAATAAGAAAACAGAACTCCCGTTGCCGCCAGCGGCATAATAAACCACTTCACAGATCCAAGCGTACTAGAGAATCCTGCCGCACCCGCTGTTCCTATTCCTAAAAGTGATAAACCAAGCAGGGTCAGCGGAAGTACGCAGCACGATGAGGCTGCTAATGCTGATAGAATTGAAACTTTTTTGGCGTCCATGTTTTGACTCCTCAGGCTTTGATTAGTTCATCAAGAATCGGACAGTCTTTTAATGTTTTTAAATTCACGCACTGTATAACCAAACTGGATAAAGTCTGTTCCATTGATTTTAAGTTTCTGATCTGGGTTTGTATCTTGTCCAGACGGGTTTCGGCAAACTCTTTTACTTCGTCGCAGCCGCGGACCTTGCCGTCTGCCATCCCCAGCAGCACCTTAATATCATTAAGGCTGAAACCAATCTCTTTAGCTCGCTTGATGAAACGCAGCCTGAATACGGCATCTTCATTATATACACGGTAGTTTGCCTCAGTTCTTTCGGGCTTCGACATCAAGCCCAGTCGCTCATAATAGCGAATAGTCTGAGCATCTGTTTCCGATTTTTGTGAAAGTACTCCTATAGTCATTTTTTCAGCCGCTTTTATCCTCTTCATATCTATATACAACCTTATAGGTTGGTATAAGGTTTCAAATGTTTAAGCAAAAAGGGGAAATAATTTAAATAAACCTGCCGTAGGTAGAATGAGCCCGCAGATGCAGATCGAAAATTGATTCCTGGCAATCGCCTTACATATGACGGGTAAGCTGGAATTGAAAGAGGTCGTCATCCCGCAAATCGTAGAGCAGTTCTCCTCTTTCCTGCTTAAAAAAGCCTCTGAATTCCACATCCAATGACCACCAATCATTGAGACGGGTTCCCATTTCAACAAAAGCCAGAACCGAACCAATATCAGTATCAATTATCAATCCACCCAATATGTCAGTTCCGTTGATATTGTTAAAGGCCAGCCGCCCGCCTACCAGAAGGTCATGTTCAAAGGGGGTAAAGCTGCTTCCGCGGTCATCATACATATATTCGCTCAAAAGCCCCAAATCATACTGCGAGTCAAATACGCCCACCAGAGTGTATTCAAAGCCGCCGGTAAAAGCCTGCTTCCTGTCATCAAACGAGGCATCAATTGACAGCGCCTCAAGTTTCCAGATCCAGCCTCCGCTGATATAGAGCAGATCAACCCCCAACCGCTTGGTTTGATAATAATAGGGCATAAGTTCTAACTGGCCGTTTTGCTTAAAACGAGGCTGAAAAAGCGGCTGTCTTTCTGTCCCCTCGAAATACGACAGTCCGATGTCATATTGACCAATAGTATGATACCAGCGAACAGCCCAGTCCTGATGCCATTCTCTGGCAGCGGATTCATATCTGGGCTTGTCAGTATTGATTATAATCGATGGTCTAAGTCGGCCATTTTCCCCAGCGAAAGTTCTTTCGCGGAAATAAGGCAGCCAGAAAAAATCAAACGTGCCGAAGTTCCTAAGCCAGGTGGTTTGCAGCATCGGCTGGCCAAGTTTGTCTTCGCCGTCTATGTTTTCTACCCAGTCGGTCTGATTTATGATATCTACCAGATGAAGTCCTTCGGTCTGTCCCCAAAAAACCTTTCGAAAACCTAAACTCACGTCCCAGTCAGAAAATCTTTTCTGCCAGAACAGTTCACGCAAATCGAAGTGGCTGCGTTCGCTGTCATTCACATCCAGACGGACGAACGGTGTTATTACCAGCAGCTCTCTTCTATCTGTCCATTCATGATAGTATTCCAGTTCGGCTGAGAAAGAACCAAACAGATTGTCATCTACATTATAAGCCGAACCACTGGGAAACAGCCTATTCTCGACAGAGAAATCATAACTGATTTCTTCACTATCGACCGCTCCGGCTGATAAAATCGAAACGAGATATAAAAATGCAAAGAAATAAATATATCCCATATTATTATCTTACCGACTTCAGTACGTTCTGCTTAAAGTCTTTCTCACTCAAGCCCGTTTTAAATTTGTATTGACTAAACAGAAGAGTAGTCGATTTGCCGGTCTGATGGTTAACCATTTCCATTCTGTCTGCGCGCCAGAATTTGTCAAGATATTGTTTGTAGTCATGTAATGTCAGCGTTTTTAAAAGCGATCCTTTGCGGTCATAGTATTCGAGTTTCTCTGGAATGTACAATACTTTATCAATCCAGACAATTTGTTTGGTGTAGCCGGAATTTTTGTCTGCCGGAATCCGCTCCACCACGAAGCAAGCAGCACCGTTAAGGGTGTCATCTTTAAGATATCTGTAAGTATATTTTTCGACTTCCTGCGAAGATATATCTTCATAGGCAAACTCGCTGCCCATAAACGGACCCGATTTATTATTGGACGCTATCCGCTTGACCCGCTTCAGCGCCGGCAGATAAATCCACTGATCATCCTGTCCTTTAACATGAGTGTAGGACAAGAAAGCAGTGCCTTTGATATCGCGCGGGGTGTCAAAAATTATCAGACTTTTGTCGCCATCGCCGGTGACCTCCAGTGTCCGCGTCCTGATAGTGCGCTTACTCTCCTGGCCATGGCGATTGCGCAGTATCATTTTCATGGAGGCCGTGTTGTCTACAAATCCGGAATCACGCCGGTCAATTTCCCGGGCGATACGCAGGCCTTCTTCCTCAGGCGACGCGCTGGCGTAAGTTGTAAACGAGACAGTCGACAGAAATACAAGCAATATTAACGGTTTCATGTTTTTGACAAGAAACAAACTTTTTGCTTTCTCTAACATTATATTATCCCCTTTGTTTTTTTTCAATTTTGAGCAGCCAAATCAGACCTGGCTTCTTCCGATTCATCGCTCGGTACATATGATTTCATAGTTTTTGATCTGTCTAAGGCAAGCAAAAGGGCAGGAAGTAGCAGAAAATCTGCAATCAAGGCAAAAGCAATAGTCAAAGCCGCCAGCTGCCCCAAATCCGAGTTGAGTCTGAAAGTCGAAGTTGTCAGCACCAAAAATCCGGCAACCAGCACGACCGATGTAATAAACAAGGCCCTGCCTACAGTATTGAAAGCATAGCGTACCGCATCTGCCGGCGACAGACCTTTTTCTCTTCTGGCTCTCAGATATTTATTTAAAAAGTGCACTGTGTCATCGACTACAATGCCGAGAGTCATGCCTACCACCGAGGACTGCGCCATTCCCAGTTCTCCAACCAAAAGCGCCCAGGCGCCGAACCCCAGGACCATCGGAACCATATTCGGGATTATACTTATCAGTCCATACTTGATGCTGCCTAAGGCTATGACCATACACAAGGTAATCAAAATAAGTGCAATGGCTGAGCTGTTTATCATACTCAACACTTGCCTTTTTGACAGATGCGAAAACATCAAAGCAGGGCTCGAGGTTGCTGCAAACATTTCTTGAGGCGCATGATCAATGAGCCATTGTTCACCCTGCTCGGCAATAGCCATTAACTCCGCTGACGGCACGTTCATACAGGTAACAATCATCCGTGTAGATGACTTATCAATACTAATCATATTGTTTAAGTCCAGTCCATAGGGAAGAGACATTTCATATAATAAAGTGTATTGAGCCGCCAGATCACGTTCGTCCGGAATGCGATAGTATGCCGAATCATCACCATGCATGTTCATATTCAGCCGTTTCATCACCAAGCCGAAATGATTGACATGCACAACGTTCGGCAGCGTTTTGTAAAACTCTGCCAGAGAGTCTAATTTGGCCAGATACTCCGGCTCGGCAATGCCGCCTTCTTCTCCTGAGCCTATCGAATGCTCAATCGTCATAAAACCGCTCAGATGTTCAGAAGCAAAATCGGAGTCCGTCCGAAATCTAATAGTGGTATCAAAAAACTTAACAAACTCATCGTTTAATTTGTTTTGTGGAACCATAACGGCTGCAAATATAACTACTACAGCCGAACTAATTAAAATCAAGCGTTGCCTGCCGATTACCCAGTCAGCCCAATCACCGAAGATGTTTGACTTTCTTGCCTTTTGCTGACGGACTCTTACAGGCAATAGCGATAGTACTGCCGGCAGAAATGTTATTGATAGAAGAAAGGCAACAGTTACTCCCATCGCGGTAATATTACCTAAATCGCGATAGGGGGGTGAGTCGCTGAAATTGAGACTCAAAAAACCTATGACAGTAGTCAGACTGGTCAAAAATATTGGTACAAAATTTATCCGCAAACTTTCTATAATAGCATCTTTCCGCGAACGACCGAATCGCATCTCCTGAAGCATCGTGACCAGCAGGTGGATACTGTCAGCCACTGCCAGAGTCATTATCATCGTCGGTGCCTGCGCCGAAACTGGTGTTAAGCGCATTCCGAACCAGCCGGCCAGACCCACTGCCACTGCTGCAGAAAAAGCGATTAATATTACAGTCGTAATCGTTCCCCAGAACGAACGCAGCAAAATTATCATCAAAAACACAATCATTGCGAACATCAAAGGAAATACAGTCGTCAAGTCGCCCTTGCCGGAAGTGACAAAAGCATTATTGATCATGACTATACCGGTCAGATATATTTTTGTTCCCGGATATTTATTTTCTAAGCTGTCCGCCAGGGCAATAGCTGCTGCCGCTGTTGTTGGCACCTCGTCTATGGATTTGCCAAAAAACTGGATCGTAACATTTACGCCTGCAAATTTGCCGTCATTGGAAATCAAACGGCTTTTTAGCAGCGGCTCGTTTATGGCTATCCGGCGCGCCTTGGCCAGCCCGCTCGAGTCTATCGCCTCGGCATCTTCAACCAGGTCCGCAACTATCAGATCATCGCCGTCAGCTTCGGAGTGCTGAAAATTGGTGATGCCGTCAACACGAATTGCAAAAGGAAGCAGCCAGCTCTTTTCTGTAAGTTCTGAGATAATCTTGACTGACTGCGCACTAAAGGGATCGTGATCCGGGACGTCTATCACGAATATGATATTGTCATTTCTTGTATAGATATTCTGTAGTTCATCAAACGCCAGAAGCTGCGGATTATCTTCTGAGAAAAAGACCCGGTAGTCTGTCGCAAATTCAATGAAACGCGCACCCGAGCCTGCCATGGCAATCAAGGCCAGCAGTCCTGCTATAACAACCCAGCGGTGCTTGAGAATAAACTCCCCGTACCTGCCGCCGAAGCCGTTGCCATTATGATTATTGCTATTCAACTATTTTCCCTTTCTATTCTAAAAATCAAATTTCTCTTTAATTCGGTCCGTTGATAGATTATTAGGTTATTGGTTCCGTCTGTTTTGCTCTAAGCGATTCCAGATAAATAATCAACTGCTCGGCACAGCGATGAAACGTTTTTTCGTCTTTGGAATTTTTCGCCATGCCGATGGTACCTTCAATAGCTGCAACCAGAAAACAGGCAACATTATCCGTATCTACATCAGACCTGACATACCCGTTTTTGATCCCTACAGAGAAAACTTTAGACAAACCGTCTTGCCAGGCTTCGAGAACCTGACTTAGTTTCAGGCGAAAACCTTCGTCGATTCCGGACATTTCATGAGCCAGATTTGCTAAAGGACAGCCCCTGATTACAGCTTGTTTGGGAGTATTTTTGATTAGTTCAGCCATACAGTCTATTAGAGCATCAATCGGATTTTCACTTTTGCTCATGGGATCCAGCCAGCGCTCTTTCATCAGAGGCCGGATTACCTCATCTATTACAGCATAGCCAAGCTCTGTCTTGCTTTTGAAATGATGATAAAGCGCCCCTTTGGTAATGCCTGCTCTCTTGATAATTTCATTCATGCTGGTAGCCTGAAATCCATGGCTGTGGATTTCTTCAAAAGCAGCCTGAATTATTTTTTCTCTGGTCGCGCTGGCATTTCTAATAGTCATAATTTATTCACTTTATCTTACAGACCAACCGGTCGGTATGTATAACAAGATAAGTGACTGAATTGTTTCCAGAATTTCGAGTCTATTTTTAATAAAATCTTTATGTTTAGTTAAGTCACTGAATAACAACATATTATAAATTACGATTTTGGCGTTTCTTTGACATATTAGGCCGGTAATCTGCTCAATATGTGATTGAGAACTTCAACAAAGTCTCAATTATTTCGTATAAAATATTTGAAATGATATTCAAACTGTAAAAGGAGTACCAACCATGACCGACAAAAAATCCCAAGATCAGAAGGAAATTCTTGAACATATTCATTCCATCTTCAGGTCGTTTATAACGCAAGATCGAGATGCCATCCAGAATTCACATACCAAAGATTGGAAAGGTTTTCTAGTTTCCAGCACTTTGATAGAGCGAGGAATCAATGCCTATATGTCGAATGTTGATAAGTCATTCAAAAATTTTAGGGGAGTAGGTTTCGAGATACTCGATTCTGAGATACAAATCTATGACAGCATTGCCATCGTCTATTATGTAGCCAGATATGATTACAAAAATGATGCAGGTGAAACTCATTCCCTGCCGCTTCGGTCGGTGGATATTTACAGGCGGGAACCAAACGGCTGGATTCAATGCGGCTCACATATAACTATCATTCCAACAGATAAAGTCTAAGACGAAAGAGAATCAACATCGCCTGAAATTATTAACCCGAATTACTGAATAGAAATTGAACTATTCATTTTCGACTCTATTCAAAAAGTCACCAATAGCTTTGATATCAGCCTCGGGTTCATCATGCATAGTCAGGTGCGCGGCGTTTTCAATAATTACCAGCTCGGCACCCGGAATAAGGCTCTGGTAATATTTCGCAGTTGCTGGTGTACACTGATCATACTCACCGGTAATTAGCAAAGTCGGCAATTTGATTTCACCGAGTCTTTCAATGCGATTGTATCCTGCCAGAGTTCCGGTAGAACGGAAACTATAGGGACCAAACATGTATCCGCCCAGGCTGTGATTAAGTGTAGCAAAGGCCTGATTTAATTCGTCAGACCAAGGCTGTTTACGCGCAAAGAACTGCCCCAAGAATACCATCATTGCCGGCATGTAATCAGGAGAATCAAGAGTGCCTGCTTGTTCGTTTTTCATAATCGTTTCTGAGATAGAGTCGGGGAGTGTTTGCAGCAGCTTCACTTTATCTTGAATATGTCTTTCAATACTGAATACTGGCCCTGCCAGAACAAGGCTGTGTACTCCCGTGGGTTCGCCAAGCATATAGTCAATCGCCAGCATGGTGCCCCAGGAGTGCCCGTATAAGTGAACTTGTTTTAAGTTCAAGGCCTTTCGCACAGCTGCAATCTGTTCAACAAACTTTTCGATTGTCCACAGAGATGTATCTGAGGGACCGGGCGAGTTGCCGCAGCCGAGCTGGTCAAAAAAGACAATGGGACGCTGGTCGGCCAGAGCTTCCAGAGGTTTCAGATAGATACTTGAAACACCACGGCCGCCGTGCAACATCAATAGGGGGATGCTGGTGCCACCACCGACTATTTTGTACCAGACTTTGCCGCCGGTCACTTCGATAAAGCCTTCACCCGGTGACAAGCTATCGGTCTGGCCATATCCCGATATTGCCAATAGTAACAATCCAACTGCAGTTAGAAACAACAAGCGCTTATTCATATTAAATGACTCCCTTTGAATATGAAAAAAGCTATAAATTTCAATTTTGATAGTCCAGAATAAACTGCAGGCTATGCGAAATTTATTTAACTGGCAGAGACATAAGGCGAGCAAGTGTAGTTAGTAAGTAGACAAGTTTTTTACAGCTAAAACCGCTTCTGATAAATATGACAATAGGGCGATTGGCCGTTCTTGGCATAGTAGTCCTGATGATAATCTTCACCGTCCCAGTACGTACCTGCTTTAGACAGCTCTGTGGCGACATCAAGACCTTTACCTTTCAGTATCTGGATAAGGTTTTCGAGAATTTCTTTCTCATTGTCATCTGAATAGAACATTGCCGAGCGGTACTGGTCACCAATGTCCGGCCCCTGGCGATTAACCTGAGTCGGGTCATGAATTTCAAAAAAGAAACGCGCCAGTTTTTCGTAGCTAATCAGAGACGGATCGTATTCGATTTCCACAGTTTCGGCGTGTCCGGTATTCCCGTTGCAAATTTCTTTATATGTCGGATTATTGGTGTGGCCACCCATATAGCCGACCGAAGTTGCAAGTACTCCTGCGACATCTTTTAAGAGATGCTCCGTCCCCCAAAAACAACCACCGGCAAAATATGCTTTCATTGTGGTGGTCTCTTGACCTGCAGGAATAAAGTTCATCGAAATTGAGTTAACACAGTGACGAATATTTTTGTCGGTAAGCTGCTCTCCTTCGAAAACATGCCCCAGATGCCCGCCGCATTTGGCGCAGGTGATTTCGGTCCGGCGGCCGTCGGCGTCAAGAGTCCGTTTAACCGCGCCGTCGATTTCATCATCAAAACTCGGCCAGCCGCAGTTTGAACTAAATTTGTCCGAAGAATTATAGAGCGGAGCATCGCACTGCTTACAGGTGTAGGTTCCCTCGGCATCGTGCTTGTCGTATTTACCACTTGACGCCGGCTCGGTGCCTTTATGAACTATTACTCTTTCTTCTTCGGGGGTCAGGCTATTTAAAGTCATCTTATTCTCCGATTTTTCAGTAGTATAATCTTTGGACTTCATCGTCATTGGTGCCAGCCCAATCATTACAACAGCAGCAATTATAGCCCAGATAAAGCCGGTTGAAATAGGTAATGATTTTTCAGACATAAAACTACTCCTGCTAATAATACTCTATAGATATCATTTCGTCCAATGGTTATGTTCGATGAGTAAGAACAATCATAAACAAAGATAGTTCAGCTATATAAATTTGCCCCAATATATAGAGCAGCCCGGAAGGACTGATACCTTCCAGGCTCTCTAATTTGACATATATTATGTGGCAGTTTATAGTCTTGCCCGGGACTAAAGCCTGCAGCCTTCGCCGCAATGGGCAACTCTTGGAATCGCAAAGCGTATCATAAGACTCTCCTTCGTTTAAGGTTTCTAAGCCGCTTCAGCCAATAAACCCATAAAATAAAGCGGGCCGGCTGTTATGCTTATATCTATATATGCGTATATAACGATATATGTTTCAAAAAAAATTTGCTTTCTTACTTTTTCTTCTTCTTTGTCTTTTTTGGTGTTTCAAAACAATCGCAAAAACCCATGCAGCAGCCTTTGATGGCCTCTTTGTTAAGAGAACAGATAACCATCTGCCCGTCGCGGCGGTCATCTACAATCCCGGAATCTCTTAGGACGCTCAAGTGGCGGCTGACAGTCGACTGTGACAGACCGACTACTGCCACTATCTCGTTGACTGTCATTTCTTTACCTGCCAAAAGACCCAGGATTCTAAGTCTCGAGCGGTCGCTGAATGCCTTAAAATATTTGCTGTACCGTTTTGTATCCATAATCTGTTTTACCTCGCCGGTCGAACTGGCTACTTAGCCCTCTCAACCGCTTATGCACATATAACGATATATATCGGAAAAAGTTCCCTTTGTCAATAGGTTTTTTTTAAGCTTCTTGAAAATAATATTTAAACGCTGTCAGCTTTTGACTCTAGCCACCCACTTTGGGGCGGAATCTGTTTGCTGTCTCAAAAGCAGATTCAATTGCGCTGAGTGGTGCTGAACGTGGCGCATAGTGTAAAGATACAACTCGGCCACAGTTAAATCTTTTTTGAAATTACAAGGTTGATGGGCGTTATCGTCGGTCATAGCATCAACATTCCTTTTAGATTTCTGTCGGCCATATTCGAGATATTTCAGAAGTTCATCTTTTGTGTAGACGCGTTCAGGAAGCAGACCCGAGGGGTCGAGTTCGCTTAAAGTAAACGGCTCAGGCGGTGCAAAGCCTTGGTCGTTTTCAGACATATAATAGTCGAGGAAGAAAAGAGTATGATAGACCATATACCAGAATTCATGGAACCCAGTTTTATCGCCCCAGACTTTTTCAGGGCAGGCCTTGATGGCATTTTCAAGTGACTCTATAGATGCCCCCAGCTGCTGCCAGATGATTTTTTTCCAGTTATCCATGCTGTTTATGTGAAGAGTATAGTGCTAATTGAATTATAAGTACATCACAAACGGAGTTGACGTAAATATTTAGATGTTTCGCTTAGGACAAACGGGAGCGTTTGCCTCTTATTGAACACCCTCAATATGATAGAGCTTGCTTCGGACATCCCAAATTCCTACTCCTGCAAGAAAAGCAAGATTAACAAACAGCAGCGGCGCAAATATGGGAGCGGTTGACACAAGATTTTTAAAGAAAGAAGTATCTACCCCGCTGGTCAGAGCCATCCCGTGAAAATAGAATCCTATCGAACCGACAATAACCTGAACAAACATTACGGCCAGCGTCAGGTCAAGAAATCGCCGTGACACCTTACCAAAAAATATGACTGATAGAAATCCAATGGCTATGGCGCTGCTAAATACAGGTATCCACTCTGTCCAAAAAAAGAATCCGTTCTGAGCGTGATCTAAAAGCGACAAAATAAAATTTCCTACAAATCCGCCCATCCCCAGAAATATCAGCCACTTACCCCATTCCAATTTTTCGGCAGGCACAGATCTGTTCACTAAGAGCAAAAATCCCAAGCCGGCGTAGGCCAGCGGCGCCGCAAATGGAGCCGCGTATACCAAACTGTGGATAGTCTGTGATTCAAAAAAAGAACTGTTCAGATGAAAGACAGCGCCCAGAATACCCACTGCAATCGAACTGTAGCCGACAACGCGGCCGATTGTTTGCAACTTCTGTGCTCTAAGCCGCCGGTTAAGCATAAATTCAACAGACAGCAGAACCGGTGCAACCAGAGAAAAATAAAATGGAATCCATTCGGCCGGGTGATGAAACGAATTAACAGAATGAGCAATAAAAATATCTATTGCCAAAAATCCGATATTGACGATGACAAAGATTTCAATGATCAACCATAGTGAAATTTGCCGAGGCTTTGATATCTTTTCCATGAACGGTTATTCGGCGCGGAGTTCTTTGGCAATCTGTTTCATTTCAACAATATGGAGCAGTAGTTCGTAGTTGCCGTGCCACTGCACAAAATCGGCACCTCCCATAAAGGCACCGTGTTTGGCAGTTCTTCCATAATAATGCCACAAATCGAAAGCCATAAATTCGATCGGTTCATCGAATGGCTCGGGAGTTAAGAGCCCTTCTTTGCGAAGTTCTGCGACAAGATCAAGAGCCTCCTGTACTTTGGCATTGGTTGAGTGAACCACTACTTCTGCTTCCTCATAAAATTTCTCGACCTGGGTTGTAGCGTGACATTTTAGACAGATATTTTTCATGGCATCCTGCCCCATAGTGTAGTTGGGACGTTTCTCAGATACGGGAGCAAACAGCCACCAGGAAAGACGCTCAGTAACATCGTGAGTGACATTCATTCCTTCAAGTCCGCTCATATGGCAGGTAGCACAGGTCGGTACAGACATATCGCGGGTTGTCAAATTTTTTGGAGAAGCGTTAAGGTTCAAAAATGACTTTTGAGACTCATAAAGTACGCCGTGCTTGGACTCGTTATAAATTTCAATTTGCGAATGGTCCGGCCCCATATGGCATTGACCGCAGGTAACCGGCTGACGCGCCAGGGCAATTGAGGTTGAATGCCTGGCGTGACATTGGGTACAGTTGCCAATGCTGCCGTCACTGTTAGGTTTGCCGATGGCGTGGCAGGACTCACAGCCCAGCGCCAAAACCCCGGCACCTTCAGCGATGGCCAGCTTGTTGGCCGCACGCCTGACCGTTCCCGGGTGGTACTTTTCTGCAAATTCAATTTGTTCCAATGTAAAATCACCTTCACCTTGTACGGCGGCCCAGGCCGGTGCCGCGTGACGACTCTTCTTAAACTGTTCATATTCGGTAGAGTGGCATCGGGCGCAATTTAAAGCTGTCAGCTCTTTGGCCAGGATAAATCCATTATGCGCATATTCTTCTTGTCCGCTCTCTGGAGAATGACAATCATAGCAGGTTATACCGGCTCTGGCATGAGCGCTCATTGAGAATTGGTGAACGATTGCCGAGGTTTCACGGCTGTGACATTCGGCGCATTTTCCGCTGGCCCGGACATACTCAGGCGCCGGCTGTGCTGTTTCAATTATTGGCCGGGCTTTATTAATTAACATCGCCGCCACGATAAGAGAGGTGCCTATAAATACAGCTATAAAGACATTTCGAAAAGTCATCGCTTGCTTCTCCCTGACTTTGCAACAGAGCCGGGCAATGTCCGGCTAAAGGCAAATAAATTCACAAGTATTGGAAAACTATAAGATTGGCTGTTTCATAGCAACTACATTGAATGTAGAGCCAATCATCTGTATAGGTTTGCTTTAATGCTACACTTTAATCAGCATTGATTCTGAGCAGAAACCCGGACCAAGGGCTGTTATCAAGCCATAGCCGTCACTACCCTGTCTATTTTGATTCATAAACCGCTCCAATATAAACAGAACAGTAACTGAGGAGATATTGCCGTATTCACTTAAAATATCCCAAGATAATGAGAGTTCGTTATTGGTCAAATCTAAAGCTGTTTCATACGCCTTGATTACTTTAGTGCCGCCGGGATGAAATAAATACGCCGAAATATCTTTTAATGACAAACTATGTGTTCTGAGAAAATCATCTATATCTTTTGAAGCATGCTCTTTGACAATATCCGGTATTCGCTGGGCAAAAATAACCTGAAGTCCTTTAGAGACAATATTCCAGCCCATTACGTCAAGGGAATCCGGATAGAAAGTGCTTTTGGTGCCAATGATTTCCATGCCGCCAATGTCAACTTTATCACCCGCCAGCAAAACTGCGGCGCTGCCCTCACTAAAAAGAGCAGTCGCTACCAGATTGCTCTTGGAATAGTCATCAGCTAAAAAAGTGAGTCCGCACAGTTCAGTGGCAATCAGCAGAACTTTTCCCTCTGGATGTCCCAATAAATAACGGTAGGCATGGGCCAGCCCAGCCGCTCCACCGGCACATCCAAGACCCCAGATGGGAGTTCTATGGATGTCAGGGCGCAAACTTAGTTTATTTATCAGGCGGGCATCTATTGACGGGGTGGATAGTCCCGTGGTGTTTACATATATAATGTAGTCAAAGTCCTCAGGTGACATTTCGTTTTGTTCAATAAGTTTAAGGGCAGCTGCAGCAGAAAGATTTGTTGCGCAATGCGTGTATGCTTTGTTTCTTTCCTCAAGAGAATGAGGTTGTACCATCCAATCCATGGGACGACTGAAATAACGGGTCGTTATACCGGCGTTGCTGAAAACTGGCAGTAATCGCTTAAGCTCATCAAGACGACCAGAAAAGTGATTACTGACGATTTCGCAGACCGTAGCTTGCTCGACCTTAAATTCAGGAACGGCAGTCGCTATTGCCGCAATCTTTGGCATATAAGATCTCCAGAGTTTACTCGTTCTTTGAAAATTATATTAATGAAACAGAGTGCCGCTCTGTTTTAACTTATTAATATTCCTGTCCTTGTTAACGCTTACGAGCAAACTTAGTTCAGTGATTGGAGATTTTCAAGATAACTTAGAATTATTACTCTTCGCACACTACTTTGTTATAGTCAATCAGGAAATCCCATTTTCTTGAGAAAAACCGGCCAGCGGGGATCATCGTGCAGATTTTTAAAAAATGGAGAAACTTTGGCCAGCGGAATACCTGCATCCTGTGAGGTTCTGGCTATTTCCAGCCACTTAAAAGCATGGTCACGCTCGTTTCGATATGAATAAACTAGTGCAATTTGATACGCCCAGCTAATTTTGTCAGGCATTGAAAGCAAATGCTCCAGAGCTTCGTCTGACTTCTGTTTTTCCCCCATGGCATGATACACTTTGGCCAGGACGCAATTTCTATAACCGGGTGCTTTTTCTTTTTCAGTCGCTGACAATGCTTCATCGAATTTCCCCTGCAAAAGATATGTCCAGCCCAGATTTCCATACAGGGAAGTCATTTCAGGACTCAATTCAAGAGCTTTTTGAATCTCAACTCTGGCTTCAGCGAACTGTCCTTTGTGAAGGAGTATTTTTCCATGATTCACATGCGTTTCAGGATTAAGAGGGTCAAGCTCAACGGCAAGTTTCGACATCGAAAGCGATTCTTCAAATTTACCCATACTGCCAAGGAAAGCTGAGAGGGAGCTCACCATCCTGGTGTTACTTGGGGCCAATTCATACGCTTTTCGAAAGGCGCTGTCGGCTTCATCAAAATGCAACTCCAATCTCCATCTAATTAAGCCCATCACTTCGTAGGCCTCGGCAAGTTTGTCGTCAAGCGCTAACGCTTTTAATGCTGCATCTTTTGCTTTTACATAAGCTGACTGGGTGTCTTCAAAACCGTAAGAGCTTTGCATCATATAGACCCTTGCAATTCCGGCCCAGGCCCGAGCACTGTCCGGCTCTATCTCAATCGCTTTTTGGAAAAGATCAATTGCTTCCAAAGCTGATTCTTTATTCCACTTGAGCATCGCCTGTTGGGCCTGAAGTAACAAAGCATAGCTCTCGGGATTTTTGATTTGCTTTTCAGGTGACTTACCCAGCAGCGTGATATCCAAGGCTTTCGCCACGGCGCCTGCTATTTCATCCTGAACCGCGAAGATATCTTCTATGACTTTATCATACGTCTCAGACCACAAGTGAAAACCGTCGGAAGTATTGACCAGCTGGACTGTTATGCGCACCCGATTTCCGGCCTTGCGCACGCTGCCCTCCAATATAGTTCCGACACCCAGCTTTTTTCCTATTTCTCGCAAGTCTTCTTGTTTCCCCTTGAATGCGAAACAGGAAGTGCGACCAATAACTTTTAGTTCCGGGTTCTTAGCCAGTACATTAAGCAGCTCTTCTGTTAAGCCATCTGCGAAATATTCGTTTTCCGAATCAGCGCTCATATTGGCAAAAGGCAAAACAGCAATAGATGGTTGTGACGCTGCAGATTGGCCGGAGGTTTCATGCTCACCGGATGTCGCTGTTCTTTCCAAAACACGAAGATCGGCCGCAAGGTCTGCTGCGCTCTGATACCTCTCATTCGCATTCTTCGCCAGACACTTTGTTACAATTCGCTGAAGTTCCGCAGGGACATCGGACTTATATCTCTCAAGCGGTTCAGGGCTTTCATTGATAATTGCATGCATCGTGCCGGTTTCATTCCTTCTCTTAAATGGCGTGCGACCCGTCAAAAGTTCATAAGTAACTACTCCTAAAGAGAACAGGTCCGAGCGGTGGTCAACCTTGCTTCCCCTGGCCTGCTCCGGTGACATATATGCTACCGTGCCGAGAGTTGAACCTGCTTTAGTAAGAGCATCACCGCCTTGCACGGTTGCCAGACCAAAATCCAAAATTTTCGGGCGAAACTCTTGGTCGACAATAATATTTGCTGATTTGATATCTCGATGAGTAATTCCCACCGCATGCGCTTGAGTAAGTCCCTCCGCAATCTGTAAAATTAGATTTACAATCTTGCCGACAGAAACAGTTTCTTCACTGCAGTAATGCTGAAGGGTCTTGCCTTTGATGTACTGCATGGCGAAGAACGGTCGGCCGCTGAATTCGCCAACCTCATGAATCGTTACAATATTAGGGTGGTCCAGTTTTGCGACAGCCTTCGCCTCGCGCGTGAACCTTGTCCGTACATCGGCATCCTGAGCTATGTGCGATGGCAGAAATTTGAGAGCGACCTTACGATCAAGTTTGGTATCTTCGGCCAGAAAGACCTCACCCATACCACCAGCGCCAATCTTTTTTATTATCCGGTAGTGCTGTACCATCGCCCCCTGAGACAGAACAACGTGCGTTTGGGTGTTGTCGTTGTTAGCTTCCATTTTTCAGCTTTGCCAGTCTCTCTTTGGCATCTTCTATCATTTTTATGCCGTCATCGGCGTTTCGCCAGATATCAAGAAAAATTTCATACTGCGCGATAGCGTCGTCGAATCTACCGGCCTCTTCATAGGCGCCTGCAAGATGGAAATGCAACGAGGCACTGAATGCGGACCAGAACGCTCGATTTAGTTCATACCGGGTTATGATCTTCTTATAAATCCCTAATGCGTCATCAATCCGACCGGCGCCGAGGTAACTTCGGCCAAGATATTCGCGTAGAAAAAACAGGGGGGTTATCTTGAATGCTTTCTGGAAAAGGACAGCGGCAGTGTCATAGTTACCCTTTTCCATTTCCAGCATACCATTCCAAATTTGATAATCATCAATTGCTGAAGGTCCGTACCTGTCGATATCCCTTTTGAGCTCCGCCATTAATCGGTCTGCCTTTCTCATATCGCCATTTAAGGCATAGCTATTGGCAATGGCACCCCGCGCAGAGGCAACCATCCAGCTATTCGGATTGATATCTTTCATAATTTCTATTACTTTCTCATTTTCAGTGATGGCGGACTTCTGGTCGCTAAGAATTCTCTGGTAAATGAATCCTCTTTTGATAAAACCGTAGGCCAGATGCCAGTCCTTGACAGATTCAGCAATCGCTTTATCCTTAAGTTCACCCAACATGCGGAGTCCCTTTCTTAGCTTGCCCTGATGCAAGGGTATCTGTGTCAGATAAAGTCTTCCATCCGCCCGAGTGTACTTATCAGGATGAGAAGCCACAACCTGGTACAGGCTTTCCGCCTTGGCATACTCCTGCCTGAACATGTAAATATTCCCCAGTTTCCAGAGACTGGACACAAAGTCCGGCTTTAGCTCCAGTGCTTTTACGAAAGAGGCAATAGCGCTGTCGAGCATGCCGTTTAAGGCATAGATTCCGCCCCGGGTATCATAGGCATTGTGCTTATCCGGGGTTGATTCAAGGTACATGTTGGCTGCCCAGATAGCCTTGTCAACATTACCAATCCACTCATAGATATAGGCGAAATCGTTATATGCTTGCTTGTCTATCTGTACAGCCAGAGAACATTGTCGGATAGCGTCCTCATTCCTGCCCATGCTTTTTGCTAAAAAGTAAGCATAGGTAATATAAGATTGACTTCGATTGGGCTCGATTTCGATCAGGCGCTGGTATAGTTCTTCCGCTTCCTGCCATTCGTAGGACTGGCGCTTTCTCAAGGCCCTGTTGCCAATGAGAGTAATTGACATCGGATTCAACTCGAAAGCAATATCTTCCTCGCGGATTTGGTCCGGGTACCTGGCCATATCCTGTAATAGCAGAGAGTACCAGAAGTGCGCCCAGAAATATCCGGGATTGAGCTCAATCGCTTGCAAGAATTCCTTCTCTGCTCCTTCCAGGTTCGGCTCGTTCCGGAGACTCTGTGCCAGCGAGGTGTGGGCTTCAGCCAGACCTTCATCAAGCCCAATAGCCATCTCTGCAGCCTCTCGGGCTTTCACAGTAGCTTCCGTTTTAGTGACAGCACCGGGAACTTCAACATATTGCCAAATAACAGCCCAGGCATCAGCCAGTCCGGAGTAAGCCAGAGCATAATAGGGGTCCAGTTCGATCGCTTTCTCGTAGTATTCAATCGCCTTCCTGATATCGCGTTCAGTTCGCTTGGCCCACAGGTGGCGGCCGCGCATATAAAAACTATACGCTTCGATGTTCTGTGTATAGCGGCGGGCAATGGCTATTGTGTCACCACTGACGAGCTCGATTCTCATGGCGTCAACAATCGCACGAGAGATATCATCCTGAATATCAAAGATGCTTTCAAGTTGACGGTCATATGTCTGCGACCATAAGTGTGCGTCATTTGCTGCGTTTATCAATTGCACCCGAACACGAAGCCTGTTGCCCTCAAGTTGTATGCTTCCTTCAAGAATAGTGTTAACCTGCAAATCATAGCCAATCTTTTTTAAGTCTCTATCAGTATTCTTGTATCGCATTACCGAGGTCATAGAAATTACTTTTAGATTTTTAATACCCGAGAGTTTGCCGATAATAGCATCGGTCATGCCGTCTGAGAAATATTCCTGGTCTTGCCCTGAACTGAAATCTCTCAGAGGCAAAACTGCAATCGAGTTCTCCCACACCGTCTCATCCGACTTCGCCAGACCGGATTTTTCCCCAATTAGTAAGCGGTCTGAAATCAAATAACCAGATATTACGAGCAACGCGGCTATCGCACCTGCTCCCAGCCACACCGGCCACCGCTTCTTCCGCCCGATTGATACGGCAGCAATCGAACTCTGAGTGGGGGTTATCATTCGCTTCAGATCACTAACGACTCCATCGGCGTGCTGATAACGCAGCGAAGGGTTTTTCTCGAGAAGTTTGGAGATGGTGCGCTGGAGTTCATCAGGGATGTCCGCTTTATATCGGGCTAATGGTTCCGGGTTGTCTTGTGTGATGGCCTTTAATGTTGCCGCTTCATTCCCTTTCTCAAACGGTGTGCGGCCTGAGATCAGCTCGTACAGAACAACGCCAAGGGAGAACAAATCTGATCGATGGTCTACTTCCTGCCCCTGCACCTGCTCGGGCGACATGTACTGTACCGTTCCGAGCGTCGAACCTGTCTTGGTGAGATGTTCTGCACCCTGAACGGCAGCTATTCCGAAATCAAGTATCTTCGGACGACCGTAAGCATCAATAACAATGTTAGACGGTTTAATATCTCTATGGACAATCTTCTTATCGTGTGCGGCGCTTAGGCCGTCACAGACTTGTATGGCCAACTCGATTATTCTGTCAATGCTAAGTTCTTTGCTCTTAGCCAAATCGCGCAGCGACTGCCCCTCCACCAGCTCCATGGCAAAGAAAGGCCGGCCATGATGCTCCGAAACTTCGTATATCGTAATTATATTCGGGTGGTTCAGTTTGGCCATCGCCTCGGCTTCTCGCACAAAACGAGCCTTGAAGTCGGCATCGGCGACATACTGAGAAGGGAGGAATTTCAGCGCCACTTTGCGGTGCAGCTTGGTATCCTCGGCCAGATAGACCTCACCCATGCCACCGGCACCGATCTTCTCGACAATCCGATAGTGCTCAACCATCGTCCCCTGTGACAAGACTATATGCGTTTGAGTGTTGTCTTCAGATTCGCTCATAATTTTGTTTCGAACTTAGCAACCAGTTCCTGAAAGCAAGGGTGGTTAACAACTGGCTCAAACATCGGGTCGAGTCGGATTAGCTGGATGGTAGTCTGAGATGGCATATCCAGAATAATTTTAAGTTCTTCACACGATTTCTCCGGTTCACCGGCTCTACAATATACTAAGGCCATGCCCATGACCATGGTAGGTCCTCACCAGAAGCAGTCTGATATCGGCAGTAGTTCCTTTGCCCTCATGGAGTGTTCTATGGCCTCCTCATGCCTGCCAAGAAGAGAGTAAATGATGCCCATGTCGGTTTCCATATGGAAATCTTCGGGATATTTTTGCAATTCTGATTCGAGGTAGGTACGGGCGGAGTCATACTGGACCATAGCAGTAGAGCTGTCTCCCAGCAAATCATAAATCTGACCCATGCTAATCCAGTAAGCATGACGTTTGGACCCTTCATAGATTTCCGTGTATCGTTGGGGCAGATCTGGAGTGATCGGTGAAATGATATCATATCTCCATGCCCCAAGAGCCTGATAGCCGACGCTGCCTATTTCCTGAAACAAAGCAACCGCATCTAATTCCTCGGGTGCCTGCCGTATTACTTCTCTGGCGCCCTTGATACCTTCACCCCCTATTAGCTCATTCCAAAGTTTGGTGGCATGGTAAAAGCCGTTAAGCGAGTCCAGGCCTATGGCCTTCTCAATATATTTTTTACTTTCGTCAAAGTTTCCGAGAAAGCGATTAATATCTGCCATATCCCAATAGGTCATGGGGTCACGCGGATTTAGTTCCATGGCCAATCGTGCCCGTTCCAGCGCTTTGTCCCACTTGCCCAGTCGTCGGTATACAAATGAAAAGTTCAAGTGTACGGAGGCATGATTCGGCAGATACTTCTCGGCAATTCTGAGTTCTTCTAAGGCACGGTCATAATCCATTATGTACGAACCTAAGTAATATCCCAGGGCATTATGGGCCTGGGGCAGGTTTGGATTTATCTCGAGCGCTCTCTCTAGCGCTTCTTTGGCAAGAGGCGGGGTCGTCATATTCCCAAAGATAAAATATTGACTGCTGTAAGCTTCGGACAACTTTGACCATGCCGGCGCAAATTCAGGGTCCAAAGCGACTGCTTTGCGATACAGATCAATAGCCTTCAGATTGTCGACCTCCATCCAACTTCCGAACAAGGCGTTGGCCTGCAAATAGTAGTCATACGCTTCGAGATTATCGGTGGGAATTACATTCAGCCGGACTTTTTCCGGCTCAAGTAGTGTCACACCGAGGGCTTCTACAATGTTTATGGCTATATCAGACTGGACTGCGAAAACTTCGGTGAGCTCTCGCTCGTAGTTATCGGCCCAAAGGTGAAGGTCATCGGAAACACGAATCAATTGGGGAGTGATTTTTACTCGCTGGCCCTCACCGGTCTTGCTCCACCTGACGGTACCTTCAAGGATATAATCGACGCCAAGTTCTAGGCCGATTTGTTTGAGTGACTTATCGGTGTTGGCGTACTGCTTGGCGCTGGTGCGTGAGATAATCGCTAAGCCCGGCATTCCCGCCAAGCGCGAAGTAATTTCATCGGTCATACCGGCTGCAAAATACTCATCTTCCGGACCGCCCAGATTTTCAAACGGAATTACCGCCACCATCGGCCGCTTTTGAATTGTTGTAGCGATATCTTCGATTTCACCGTTGGGCCAGTATTTTATCCCTGCTGCTAACAAAACGGCAAGAATTACGAGTCCACCAACCACCAGAGACCATCTGTTTTTCTTCTTCGTTGGAAGCACAGCCATGGAACCCTTGGTTGAAGCGACAAGTGGTTTCAAATCACTAATAACACCGGCGCCGTTTTGATATCGCATTGACGGGTCTTTTTCAAGCAACTTAGAAATCGTGCGCTGAAGCTCCTCCGGTACACCGGACTTATATCTTGCCAGCGGCTCAGGAGTATCACTCATAATTGCCTTCAGCGTTGCTGCTTCATTGTCTTGCTCAAATGGTGTACGGCCTGAGATCAGCTCGTACAGAACAACGCCAAGGGAGAACAAATCTGAGCGATGGTCTACTTCCTGCCCCTGCACCTGTTCGGGCGACATGTACTGTACCGTTCCAAGCGTCGATCCTGTCTTAGTGAGATGTTCTCCACCCTGAATGGCCGCTAATCCGAAATCAAGTATCTTCGGACGGCCGTAAGCATCAATAACTATGTTGGAAGGTTTTATATCTCTATGGACAATCTTCTTATCGTGTGCGGCGCTTAGGCCGTCACAGACTTGTATAGCCAACTCGATTATTCTGTTAATGCTAAGTTCTTTACTCTTTGTCAAATCGCGCAGCGATTGACCCTCCACCAGCTCCATGGCAAAGAAAGGCCGGCCATGATGCTCCGAAACTTCGTAAATCGTAATAATATTAGGGTGATTCAATTTGGCCATCGCCTCAGCTTCTCGCACAAAACGAGCTTTGAAGTCGGCATCGGCGGCATGCTGAGAGGGGAGGAATTTCAGTGCCACCTTGCGGTGCAGCTTGGTATCCTCTGCCAGAAAGACCTCACCCATACCACCGGCGCCGATCTTCTCGACAATCCGGTAGTGCTGTACCATTGTTCCTTGAATTATAACTAAGGACGTCTGGGTTTTATCGTCGTCGGAATCGTGCTTGTCCACAAAACCCTCAATAATTTGGAATTTAGTTTACACTCTCAATAATGCAATTATTAGACAATAGCAAAATTGGGGCCTCATAACAACTCTTATGAATTATGAAAGGCTTATTCGATGGCGGCTGCAACGGTTCCGTCAAGCAACTCGCTGCTAAATAGCTGCAATAGATATGGGAGTCGCCGGCTCAGGTAGAACCTTCTCTATCTCTTTAAACAGAGCATCAAGGTCTCTCAAGAACCGTTTCCTTTGTTCTGAGCTGAATTGTTCGGCAAGATCTTGATAATATTCGATAGCATCGTTAAGATTCTGTTTGAATTCTTGAAAACTCTTAGTTGTCTTGTTCAGCAAACCTTCCGATGCCCTCTGGAGTTCATCACGGAGGTAATCAACATAGAGCGATAGTTCCCTAATAAACATGTGCGGACGCTCAGAATTGGTCAATAGAGACAGTCGTCCATAGATATGGCCAACCATTTCTTCCAGTGAGGCGACTTTGCTAAAGTTCACAATGTTGGGGCCACAGCAAATCGACGGTAGCGCCTCTTTATCTATCTTAAGTTTTAAGGTTACTGTGCCGGCCAGGTCATGACAAATACAGGCCTTGGCCATAATGTTTTTTCTCGTGATATTAAGCCGTTCCGGGGAAGCATCACTCTCCGCAACTTGTTTTAGCTTTCGCTTCTGGAAAATTCGCGAGGCGTGGCAGATGGGAACTTTGGTAAATTCGGTGTTGGATACCAGAAAGCCTTTCGGACAGGGACTGCCGGGTTTATTTTCGTTAATCCGTCGATTGTGAGTTTCATCGCTGGCGGTATGGCGCAGGCTCCAGAAAGGAATGCCGAGAGGTGAGCGGTCACTGAGCCAGACATCGTTGTCACCGGCTGCCTGCAGCTTCTTCAGGTGAAGATCATCAACATTTGTAACTTCCGGAACCAGCAAGAAAGGTGTTCCCCAACCCGTGCCATCAATATCGTAGTGCTCCAGAAGAAACTTGTTTTCCTCGGCAGTGCCTATGCCCCCTTGCACGGTGATACGTACCTCTAGTGGTGACTGAACCGGGGCACGTCCCATACCAGCCAGCGCTTTGTTATATAATTCGTGAAGCTGCTCAACCAATTCCGCTTTCTTGCGGTCAAACTCTTCTAATATAGGACCGATCAGGAATCCTTCGCTGGCAAAGGCGTGACCGCCGCAATTGAGTCCGGATTCAATCCTGTATTCCGAAACCCACAGCCCCTTTCTTGCCAGAAACTTGCCCTGGATTAAAGACGAACGGAAGTCGCTCACCTTCAAAACTATTTTCTTGCGCAAGACCCCTTCGTCATCTTGGAAAAAGTCGTCAAAATTTGCAAGGTAAGCGTAAAGACGGCGGTTAAACCCGGCCGAAAAAATAATGGATGATCGCACCGAACTCTTGGCGTAACCTCGCAGCGAAGACATAGCATCTGCATATTCCGGCGGTAATTTGAGGCCTCTTTTGTAAGTATCACGGTCTAACTTGGTCATCAGGTTTACGTCAATAGTGCCCGGCACGGCTTGTTGGCGCAGGACATCCTGAAGCTTATTCTTTTCAGCCGAATCTGACAAAGCCAGCATTTTGGTATAGGAATCTTTGAGCGGCGAGTCAGGCAGCATCTCAAAATAGCGTGTAATTTCGCTCCCGGGCTCAAAAGGCGAGGACTGCAGTTCTTTGACCTGTTCGCCAACCCGATTATTTAAGAATTCCATATAAGCCTGGACGCGATTAGCCCTGGCATCTTCGGCTCTTTCACTGATTTCTATGTATTCCAGACCGAGCTTATCAGAGTGATGTTTCCTCATTTGCTCCAAGAGAATGTCGTCAACCAGCGATACCACCGACGAAATGCCGTATCTGGCGACTTTCAGAGGCGTGTCAACAGAAAATCCGGTGCCCATAACCGGTATATGGAACAGGTGAGGGCTTTTTTGAGCAGATTTATTCATTTGCTAATTATGGTTAGCCGGTAGAACAATGTCAAACAATTAAAGTTCCGGTTTAAACTAACCCACAGACAGTTTCGGTGGTTCAAGGGGAAGAAATTTCCTAGCAAAAGTTACACCCAGACCGTTTTATGCCCAAATCACTAATTCAATAATCCTGTGGGGGGAGTAAAACCCTCCGATTCACTATGCGGCGCAAGGGCTACACCCTATTGCGGCCATTTTGTGAGCGTTTTAGCGCCTATTTTAGCAGCAGCATCTTCTTTGTCTCGATATGATCTTCTGCCTGGAAGCGATAGAGATAAACTCCGCTAGCAACCGGTACGCCGAAAACATTCGTGCCATCCCAGGTTGTGTTGTATTTGCCGACAGATTTTGTTTCATCAATGAGTGTTCGCACTTTTTGACCTAACATATTATATATACGAATCTCAACATGCGATTTAGTTGGAAGATTATATTCTATAGTGGTCATCAAGTTAAATGGATTAGGATAGTTTTGTCTTAGAGAAAATGCGCCCGGCAATATTATGACCTCATCATCATTGACACCCACCGAAGTTCTATTGATTTTGAAAGAATCTATTAATGTACCGAAAGCTCCTCCGGCAATGGAATAGAACTTAAAGATTATATATTCAATGGTAGCATCTACCAGCATAGTACCGAAATTATCATTATACCGTACCTGACTACCAGACACAAAATCACTTGACGGGAATCCATAACGGCTTCTTCCACCCAGACCTGTAACAAAATAAGGCACTATCTTAGAATCACCGTTATCATCTCTCAAAATTCGTTCATAAGTGTGATCATGACCGGCAAAAATCGCTGTTGCACCCCAGTCTTCAAATGGCCATTGCATAACGGTCTGCGAACCATGATTTGATGATGATGAATAAGGTGGATGATGCATGTATACGATTTTATACATTGCTGTAGATGCTGAAAGCTGAGTTTGCAGCCAGTTTGCCTGGGTAGATGAACTGTTGTTGCCGTCACTCTCCTGACTATTACTATTTAAGGCAAAAAAATGTACTGGACCTTGGACGAAGTCGTAATAATGTTCTTTACCCGATGTATTGCTGCTGGCAACACCAGCCCCCGGAAGTGTAAAGTAACTGAGATAGGCAGAAATGCCACCACCATCCGAATAGCCATGATTTCCAATACTGGGGAAAAATTGATTCGTAGGAGAACCTGAGCCATAACTCCCGGTGTAATTACCAATGTAATCGCTAAAGTATTTTCCTACATTATCATCTATCGCAGTTGACCCATAGCTATTATCACCGGCCGTAATTATAAAATCCGGGCTCCAGCTTTTAACAAGATCTGCAACTGATTGTTCATTACTATTGTTAACCCCATAATCACCAAAGACAGCAAAACGAACCGAATCAGATTGTGAAATTGCAGATACAGATAAAAGAGTGATAATACTAAAGCAGAAAATATTATTAAACATAAACGACACCTCAAATTTACTGTTATAATACAATTATAAATTCAAGCTCTCAGATATAAATGCAAAAATTATCGATATCAGCGCCAAGTAAGAGAATAGACTGCCTAAGCCTGCAATAATCCTAAATATGTGTGGCCAAATCGTGACTGTTTTTTGACAGCAAAATCCATGAGGTTAGAAGCAGGTCGCATCACTTGATCGATCTATAGTATTAATCGCGCCAATCGACTGTCACTAGTCTGGGGTAATATATGGTCGTGTCCTGAATAATAATCTTTTCCGGTGCATTTGTGTTATAGGTGATGATCAGGCCGGCCCCAATGAGTTCGGGGTGAGCCTTGGCGGCGTATATAATCACCTCCGACTTGTTCTTCTCAGGAGGCTCGTAAACCAGTTGTAGCGCCGACCAGGGTCCGGTCAAAGCCGGCGACGTACGCATCATTACATCGGCGGCACCGAAGCCGACCGTCTGAATCGCCAGATATTGAACTGCCCTGGCGTCATAGACAACGGATAACTCTATCGCACCATCAGGAAAAAGAACGGCTGGTTCGACCGTCAGTCTTGACTGAGAAACCCAGGCAGAGCTGTCGCCTGTCCACCATTCAATCGCTTCAGCAGAACCCATCAGCAGACTGTCGACATACCAGCGAGCAAGATAGATAGCATGATCACCCGGCTCTTTGACACTGAAAGCATATAAATACGGCGGTTCGAATATAGTAGCTGCCCCCAGCATGATTCCAAAGGAATTGTCCGGCAGCTCGAGCTTTGATATCGACCACTCCCCCGGATCGCCATCAATGTCACTGATAAGAAATGCCGCATGCCCGCAAGTCATAAAACCCAGTCCGCTATCGCTGTCGCAAACGCGCATTAGAAAAACAATCAGGACATCGTCAATCCGAATGCCGTTGCCGGGCCAGAACCAACTGGTGTCCTCGGTGGGGAAAAAGGCCTCCGGGCTGTCTTTCGTCCCGGGCCAGTAAACTTTGAAGTCAGCTGTAGACGGATCGTAGCCAGTCTGAATACCCAGACAATTTCGGATCATTTTAACGCAGCACTGTTCTCGCAGGTAGGGCGGCTTGACACCAATGTAGCTGTCGGCAAACAGCCAGAGAACGCGGCCGTCACCGAGATCTACCGTAGAGGCACAGTCGCCGCCGCGCCAGTAAGTATCGGAGTAAAACATCTTTTGCCCCGACTCCCAGGAACGACTGCTAAACTGTGTGCGCGATTGGGCAGCGTCACCGGCGCCGGCTTGTGCATACATCAGCGCCATACACACTAAAAATAGCAGCACCCTCATGACCGCGCTAAGCAATTTCAGTAGCATTTCCATCAATTATATTTCCTGGCTACGACGTTAGCATAGCGATACTGATCCCGACACCGACCGCTCTAAGCCCCTGACCTTTGTATTCTATGTACATGATTCTGGATTTCATAGTTTTCATTGCTTTGCTAAATTTTGGGGTAGATGAGAACATCTCCCGGGCTACAATCAATTACTTATGTGCGTTTAACGTAAGTTGGAAGTTTGCCACTAAACTGTTGTTTATGCTGAAAATGCAATTCTTCTTCGGCGGCTGCCGGCCTGTTAGTTTCAGCCCAGCGAATGAAAAGTTTCGACACATCTTCTTTATCTCTAAGCCGTTCGCCACTACTGTGGGGTGCCTTTCCACCTATTAATCCTTGCTTAATTCGAAACCTCAAATCTCCAGTTTTACCGATGACCAGTCTTTTCTCATTTTGAAGAAAGCGGACCTCATAAACGCCCGGCTCCTTATTTGGAATGCTGATGCCGCGACTAGTACGTGCGTCTATCTTCAATGAATGCCAAGGATACCAATTGCTCCATAATAGTTCAATTCGACCTATTTCAAGCACTTGTTTTTCTCTCTTAAAGAAATTCAATATCTTCTCACCTCATTTGACCAGACTTATAATCGAACCAATAAAAAGATATGTATCTAAGACACACATCCTCACATCTGTAAGTTCAATTCCAACATGTGTGCCCTTGGATAGAAGATCGTTTAACGAATGAATTCTAGTCTCAAGATCTGATAGCCTTGATGACATCCATTTCCCTTTATCTCCGGTCAATTCAATTTCCAAAAATGCAATTATTCTGTTCTTATACTTGTCATCGGTGACAACAATTTGTTCTCCGTTCCTTTTCTTAAATGGTTGATCTGCTGCTGGAAAAACGTAATCCGCAAATTCCTTTAATACATTCCTACATGACGACATAGCTTGTGACCATTCTTCCGGGTTCGTAGAATCAATGCGGTTATAAGCTGCAATAAACTTTCTTATCGCATCTGGGCAAATTTCAGTAAGCTTTTTATCGACTTCAACTTTCGTTTCTTGAAAAATAGATTCTGTTACTGATTCAAATCGAAGTTGAAGATTAATGTTTAGCACGTAACTATAAATGCCATTCCGAATCTTACTTAACAAAGATCGAAGATGCTTGATTTGGCCAGAAAGCTCCAATTGCTTTAATCTTATATTGCTTAGTATGTCTTGATATTTTTCAACAACAGTCTCACTGGATTGTGCTCCCATCAGTGAAGTTTCAAAGGCACGTTTATTAACAGAAGGAGTAAACTGCGAAGGTGGCTTAAGGCTTTCCATTGTGGTCAAGAGAGTTTGAATTTCTATTTCGATTTCGCTAACTGAAGCCGTCCAATAATTTCTATTTTCATCTTTTGAAACTGGATCAACACTAACGGTCATCCTTCCGGATTTTACTGCATATCTTTCAAGGTCATTTATTGAAATATTGGGTAATTCATTATTCTTGTCATATCCGTGCAGCTCAGCCGTAAACCAATTGATTGAGTCAAAATCGTCTCTTAGTCGCGCTAGCTTAAGACATTTCAGCAAAACTTGCTCAAACCCTAGATCATCATTTTCTATATTATTGAGAATCTCATTCGATGTCGACAACGCAGCACTCAATTTTGAAGAGTTTTCTACCATTTCACATTTCCATCCAATTTTGCTATTTTTTCTTTTAGCAAAACTCTGTCATTCAGACTAATCAATGTCTTGCCGTAATTTACACAATCACTAAGAAGACATTGCTCCATTCTTGCTCCCTTTTTGTTTCAAACAACTGGAGGTGGGGGGAATCGTCTGAGATGCTGAGCAAAGCGAAGTGAACCCCCGTCCGAACATAATGCCAGGTCGTCCTCTACGTGTGTAGTTTGTCTATATCTATTCATCAAAACCGCTGCCGGCACATGTAATATACCTCTTTCGAAAACTGACTTCTTATCCAATAAAGAGATACTTTCTCCACGTTGCAACCTAATCTACGAAACGCTCCGCTGTGACCAAATTGTGACTTTTCTCGACGGCTGCGGATGCCTATTATGGATTCCTTTTTGGCTGCTTGTCTTGCTTCTTTTGTGCCTTTTGTGCATCCTTGCTTTTTTTCTGCTTGTCGCTCTTATTCTTATCCTTTTTACCACCTTTGTCACCCATGGAGTGGTTCCTTTCCGTTTGAAATTTCCTGTTCTACGAATATTGTGTCACAATAAACTGGAGGTGGGGGGAATCGAACCCCCGTCCGAATATAATGCCAGGTCGTCATCTACGTGTGTAGTTTGTCTATATCTATTCATCAAAACCGCTGCCGGCAAACAGGCCACGATAAAGACTAGCCTTTTAGTTTAAGCTGAGCTTAAAGGCGTTGCTCAGCCGAGTCTTCATTATCGACGCCGTGACCCCAACCCCGAAGACAGAGAGCCGGGCACGACGAGCTGTGCTAAGTTACCTTAGGCAGCTATGGCATATGTATTGCCAATTAGATTGTTTGCTCTGGTTTTTAACGAGGACCTAAGCGACCTCGACACGCCAACAACCCCTCACTATACCCGTCGAAACCAAATCACCCCCAAAACATGTTTGGGACAGGTAAATCTCGACATAAGCGTCAGGGATTATCTGAAATATCTGCTCTGATAATATACCGTATCGGCTCTTTTTTACCAAGTGTTCATATTGTTAACGCATTCCGGCGCAGAAAGTTCTGAGATTTACGGTCAATAATTTTAGTTGTCTCAGTAGCCATAATCGGCTACCTACAGAGGCAGGAAACTCAAATAATCGCCTAAAAAGGAGAAATTTTAGATGTTTACATTCAGTACCGACCTAAAAGACAACCTGCCCGATTTTGGCCTGCTCTTTTTGCGTATGTCCGTGGGGCTTTTTATTGTGTTTGGCCACGGCTGGGACAAGCTGATGAATTTCGGCACGATGTCGTCTCAGTTCCCTGACCCGATAGGACTGGGGTCTACGGTAAGTCTGGCTTTGACAGTCTTTGCCGAAGTTTTCTGCGGGCTGGCTTTTGCGCTGGGGCTGGTGACCCGTTTTACGGCCCTGCCACTCATAATCATGATGCTGGTAGCAGCAACGATACAACATGCCGATGACCCCTGGAGCAAAAAAGAGTTCGCGCTTTTGTATCTGATTCCGTTTGTGACTGTCTTTTTGTCCGGCCCCGGAAAATACTCGCTGGACAGGATACTTTTTAAGAATAAGTGAAGTGCTTTGCGATGCGTTAGTGCTTGTTGTTATTCTTAGTCGGTTTGAGATAAGTATCCAGGAATTTATTGTTCAGCAAATCTTTGAGCGATGTATAAATCGAGCGGCTTTTGTAGCCGAGTTCGTCGCGGGCTTTCTTTGAAGAAAAGGCCCAGTCGTAATCCAGAAGCCGCACCAGATCAGGATAGTAAGAAATTTTTGATTTCCCCATCAAAACTCCAAAGGTTACTGCCAGCCGCGAAGTCACTCTATAAAAACTTTTGGGTAATCTCAACAGATGCGGAGCCAATCCAACTTCTGTCGATGCCGCCAGTGCCAGCTCACGCGCGGTTATGTTGTCACCGCCGAGAATATAACGATGACCCGGCCTGCCTTTTGTCAGGGCGGCTACTATGCCTTTGGCGCAATCGCGGATATCAACCAGATTCAGCCGGTTGGGGAGGTCCGGCAGAACTAATCTTTTGAGCATCTTTTTGGCTTGGGCGCGGTCGTTTAATCCTCGCGATGGCGCTATGACTATCGACGGATTTACTATGACCAGCTCCATTTGACTATTCTCTGACAACTTAAACAATTCTGTTTCGGCAGCATGCTTGGTCATAATGTACGGAATACGCAAGGCCGATAAATTAAACTCAAATTCTTCGTTGGCCAGGTTAGTGTCGCATTTAAAATGTTCCGAATTTTTTGTGCGCGGCACTCCTCCAACCGCCGCAACTGTAGAAATATGCAGAAACCTTTTTACACCCTTTTCCTGAGCGGCATTAAAAAGATCTACTGCCGCTAAGGTATTGACCCCTGCAAACTGAGTGAATCTGTCCTGACGAAAATTTACTATCGCGGCAGTATGAATAACGTAATCGATACCTTCCATTAGCCCGGGCAGAGCCTCCCGGCTGCGCAAATCGGTTTCTCTTTTTTCCAATTCCAGCGAGTCTAAAAAAGTACAATTAGAACCGGATCTTACCTGGGCCACGGGTTTGACTCTAAGTTTGCTCAATTCATAGATAATTTGCTGCCCCAATCGACCGCTGGCGCCGGTTATCAGTATATTTTTGCCTTGTAGTGTCATAATTTATCTGTAAAGTTGACCGAATATGTTGATAAATCAGTTATATTCAAAGTGAATTTTGATTTTTATAACATTTGATATATGAAAAAGTTTCTGAAAAAAGCCTGGGCAGGCTGGAAAAAAGTAGCGCATCGTATTGGAAGATTCCAAACGATGCTTTTGATATCTCTCTTTTATTTTCTGGTTATCGCTCCGTTGGGGTTGTTGTTTCGACTTTTCGGCTGGGACCCGCTTGAAACCAAAGGCTTCAAATCCAGCAAACAATCGAACTGGAAAAAACTCGACAGCAAATCGCACGAACTTGAGTCACTGAAACACCAAAGTTGATATGAAAATTCTGGGCATATCATGTTTTTATCATGACGCTGCGGCTGCTTTGGTAGTTGACGGACAACTTGTGGCTGCTGCCAGCGAAGAGCGGTTTTCCAGAATCAAACAAGACCCGGAGTTTCCAATCCAGGCTATAAAATTCTGCCTCGAGAAAGCCGGCACTCGAGCCGCCGAGCTTGACTACGTTGCTTTTTATGACAAGCCGTTTACGAAATTTGACCGTATCTTAAGCGGTTATATGGCTACGCCTTTCAAATCATTTAAAAGTTTTAGGCTGGCTATGCCGGTCTGGCTCAGGCAAAAACTCTGGATCAGCAGTATCATCGACAAGGAGCTTGACTACAAGGGAGAGATATTATATTTGCCCCACCACTTGTCGCACGCCGCCGGTGCGTTTTTTGGCTCGCCATTTGAAAAATCTGCGATTCTTACTGTCGATGGCGTTGGTGAATGGGCAACCGCATCCTACGGAATAGGTAACAACAATAAAATAGAACTGATAAAAGAGATGCACTACCCGCATTCTGTGGGGCTATTATACTCTGCTTTTACTTATTATTTGGGCTTTCAAGTTAACTCGGCTGAATATAAAGTGATGGGACTGGCGCCGTATGGCCAGCCTGTCTATCAGGAACTAATCGAAGAACATCTGGTGCGGATTTGTGCCGACGGCTCAATTTTTTTGAACATGGAATATTTCAATTACCACTTTGGCCAGACGATGACCGGCAAAAAAATGGAACAATTGTTCGGAATGCCGAGGCGGACGCCGGAATCCGGTATAGAATCTTTCCATGAAAACGTAGCAGCTTCAATTCAGGCAGTAACAGAAAAAATAGTTCTGAAAATGGCGGCGCATCTCAGAGAAGAAACGGGCATAAAGCGGTTGTGTTTGTCGGGCGGAGTAGCGCTTAACTGCAAAGTTAACGGACTTCTTTTGAAACAAGGTTTGTTCGATGAAATTTACGCGCAACCAGCCTCCGGTGACGCCGGTGGTGCAGTAGGTGCAGCGCTATACACGCATTATCAAGTTAGTGGTGAAGACAAAAAAAATCAGCCGTTTTTTACAATCGGACCGAGCTACTCAGACGACGAAGTAAAAACATTTCTGGATGAAAATAAAATTCCGTACAGAGCCGGCCAGCTTGACTCGCACATCAAGTATGCGGCAGAGCAAATAGTAGATGGCAAAATACTCGGACTCTTTCAAAAAGGCATGGAATTTGGACCCAGGGCGCTCGGCTTTCGTTCAATAGTGGCTGACGCCAGAAACAATCAGATGAAAGTAAAAATAAACGCGGCGGTTAAATACCGAGAACAATTTCGTCCGTTTGCTCCGGCAGTACTGGAGGAAAAGGCAGCGGACTATTTTGACTGCAGCGCGCCAGCGCCTTATATGCTTTTTAATTATGGCGTTAACGAAGATAAACGCGATATAATACCGGCTGTCACTCATGTCGATAACTCTTCGCGTATTCAGACAGTTTCTAAAAGTGACAACCCGGTTTTTCACCGGCTAATAAGCGAGTTTGAAAAACTCACCGGCGTGTCTATTCTGCTTAATACTTCATTTAATATGCGGGGTTACCCGATTGTAAACACTCCTGAAGAGGCCTTTGAGACATTCTGCACCGGAGGTATTGACATTTTGCTGATGGGAAGTACTTTGATAGTGAAAGATGATATCTCTGACGATATTATTAACAGGTTCAGACTGGACAAAAAATTTGATTGAGAAATATTGAAATGGCTCGAAGATTACAAATATTCAAAGAACTCTGGCATTTTTTGAAAACCTCCAAGAAATGGTGGCTGGGACCAATTTTTCTTTTTCTGCTGTTTCTGTCGCTTTTGGTGGTTTTTACTGAGTCATCCGCTTTAGCGCCGTTTATTTATTCTCTTTTTTAAAAAAATTTATCCCAGACAAAATAGCACAGACTAGCCAAGCTACTGATAATTAGTTCTATTTTGGTTTTTCTAACAGTTATATTTGCTGTCTATGGCAATCAACATTTCAATAGTCAAAAAAATCATATTTGCGACTCTGGCATTAGCTTGCTTTGTTGCGATTTCTGAACTAATTCTTGGCATTAGCGGCTTTGACAGTTATGTCCAGAACCGTTTTTTTATAGTCAATCGCGCACTTGATTACCCCGAAGTGTTCCTGCGGGACAAAAAGCTCTTCTGGAAATTGAAGCCAAATCAGACCGTAACATCAAAGTTCTTTCAAGAACACACTTACCGAATTAATTCTGACGGACTGCGTAATAAAGAACTTGCTAAGGAGAAAACTAAACCAAGAATTATAGCTCTGGGAAATTCCTGTACTTTCGGCTGGGGCATTGACTATGATCTGATTTATACTCGAAGACTTGAACAAATTCTTGATAAACATTACGAGATAATAAATGCGGGAGTTCCGGGCTATAGTTCTTTTCAGGGACAGGTTTATTTTGAAAGCGAATTAGTTAAACTAAAAGCTGACTACGTTTTGATTCTCTTTGGCTGGAACGACCATTGGGCTGCAGCAAACGGCATAGCCGACAAGGACCAGCAACTGCCCTCTGAGTTCATAATCAACATTCAAAATGTTTTGAGCAATTTTCATCTGTACCGAGCTATCAAGAAAGCTTTACTTAGCAGCATTGAAAGTGACATCAATTCTTTGTTTGATCGGGATGACCCCATTTATCGAGTTAGTGTAACAGATTTCGAAAAAAACATAAAGTCTATCTGTCGTGCTGCCCGGAATAACCATGCCATACCCGTTCTAATTACAGCACCCATTCCGTCTCTTGAGAATTACTATCCGCCCGGCAGCCGCTCCGGCTTGCATCGATACCACGAATATTATAATCAGGCCATCCGCAAAATTGCAAAACAAGATTCCGTACTGTTTGTTGACGCCGCCCTGGAGTTTGATAACTACCCCAACTTGTACGACGATGCCAGCCTGGACCCAATCCATTTTAACAGTAAGGGACACGAGATATTAGCACAGCTCATTGCTGCTCAAATAACTGCCAGCAGCTTAGATTGATTGCCCGTAAATCTTTCAATTTATTGCCATTCAGACGCTTAAAGGGCTGTTCAAAAGCTAAACAATTTGCCGTAAATCCCGACATTAATAACTATGTGGAATTGGCCAAAAACAGGGCTTTTAGCAGCACTTGTGGTTGTTCTATTGTCAATGGTAACAGTCGATTCATCTTCTTATGCGGCTGATCTTTACGGTCAGGTTTTGCGACGACCAGCTAAGACAAGTCCGGAAAGAGCTATGAACCGTTACCGGGACAGGGAGAATCTGGTGAAGTTTGATGCAGGTGAAGATTGTCTTTGTAATCCGGGTTTATTTTCTGTGATTTATCTGACTGGTCAGAATCTCCCGCAGGCAAACATTCCTGACAGTGTTCCGATCATGGCTCAAAAGGATAAAATGTTTGTGCCATCCGTACTGACCGTTGCTGTTGGGTCAACAGTTGAGTTTCCAAATCTTGACCAATTTTTTCATAATGTTTTTTCCTATTCCGCCGTTAAGCAGTTTGATCTTGGAAGGTATCCGCAAGGTGAATCAGCAACAGTTACTTTCGATAAACCTGGTATTGTAAAAGTTTTTTGCGAAATTCATTATACCATGCGCGCTTATGTTCACATTCTGGAGTCACCGTATTTTGCTACTTCGGATGAACGTGGCAACTTTGTCATTAATGATGTTATGCCGGGAACCTATACTCTCAACGTCTGGCAGGAAAACCTGCCAGAGATAACACAAACAATCACGATCAAGAATGATTCAACTTTTTTGAAAATTGGCCAATGAAATCTGATATGACATTAACACGTCGGTTCGTCCTTTACGTGGCGGGAATTATTTCGGTTCTGCTAATTGGCTCTCTTATCGTAACATCTGCTGTAGTCAGGTCTGCCTTTACCGATCAATTTGGCCAGCGATTGTCCAGAAGCCGGCAGGCTTTGGCCAGATATTCAGAAGTACACGTGTTGCAGGCGGTTCAAAAACTTAAGACAGTTCTGACATCGCCAAGGTTCTTAGCTGCCGTAGCTACAAAACATACTGAGACAATTCAAAGGGAAATGCCTATTTATGAAGGTATTTTGGGTGTGGAGTTTTTGGTAATCAGGGACCGCGATCGAAAGTTGGTTTACACAACCGAAAATATCGATAAAGAATGTAAGCGTCAGGTCAATGCCTTGCCGGGAACAAATACAGAAAGCGTTATTGTCGAGTACTTTAACATAAATCAGGATCTCGTTGAAATAGTTTGTTCTGATATTTACACCAACGATGGTTTTTTTCTGGGGCAGCTTCTATTTGGTGCTTCCGTATCAGGCGCTTTAACGACCGAATTAAAGGAACTAACAGGCTTTGATGTTTTTATTAGCAAAGACGGCAAGGTTCTTGGTAAGACCAAGTCACGGCTAACCAATATTATAACTGCTAATAAAGATTTTTTCGATAGTGAAAATATTATCCTGCACGAAATCACTGAAGCAGTTATTGAAGGCGAAGAAATCCTTTTCTTGTCCCTTCCCAGTAGTTATACCAATGCTACTATCACTTTTGTCGGTTCTGTAGATGAACACATTTCTCCGATTATGAGCCAGGTTACATTGTGGTTAATTGGCTTGACTGTATTTGGCGGAGTTATTTCGCTCCTTTCAATTTACACTCTGACAAAACACCGCATTGAGCGGCAGGTTGACATTCTGGTTACAGCCTCAGAACGAATTGCCGTAGGTGATATGGAGTTTGAAGTTATACCGCAATCTACTGACGAACTTGGTCTGTTGGCGCAACGATTTGAACAGATGCGTCTGCGCTTGATTTCTAACCGAGAGGATTTAGAAATTGCACATCAGGAAAAAGTTAATTCTGAGCGTCTGGCAACAACCGGGAGTTTTGTGGCCGGCATTATTCATGATTTGAAGAACCCGCTGGCCATAATCAGAAGTTCAACTGAATTACTACAGTTAATTTTTAAAGAAAACCAAAATGCTTTGAAACATTGTTTCAACATCAATAACCAGATCGACAGAATGGTCAGTTTGACCCGTGACATTCTGGAGTACTGCCGCGGTAAAACACAGTTAGAGATGCAGCAAATTCGGCTGGCAGAATATTTTGATGAATTAATTATCTTTCATAAACAAAATTTTAAGAAAGCAGGAATCGCAATAGTTTGTTCAGGAGATCGAAGCGTTTTCGTCAACCTTGACAGACAGCGTTTCCGCCGAGTAATAGATAATATCCTAAGCAACGCTAAAGAGGCACTCAAAGCCGGCGACAAGGTCGAAATCAAGTGGACCAAACTAACGGACAAATTGAGGATTGAAATCTCAGATAACGGGCCGGGCATTCCCGAAGAAATAGTAGATAGCCTGTTTGATCCGTTTGTGACCAGCGGTAAAGTAGGGGGCACCGGGCTCGGCTTGGCAATTACAAAAAAAATTGTAGAAGATCACGGATCAGAACTTTACGTGGAATCAGGTCCGGGAAAGGGCACTACCTTCACTATTGACATGCCCGTTCAACTGGTAGACCAGGCTGCGTCAGGAAAGCTCGTAATTTCTCAGGGGGAATTATTATGAAATGTTTTTGTAGAATATCTGTAGTTTTGGCATTGTTGATTTGTTCGTCCAACGCCTTTGCACAAATGCAAATCAGTGGACTAAGCGATATTTTGTTTAAAAACGCAGAAGAAAAAGATGTGACCAATCTGACATTCAGAGGTTTTTCAAATTTCCACTCTCTGCGCACTCGTCTGTTTTTCGACGGTACCGTTGACAGAGACGTTTTCATTTTTGCGCAAATCCTAGTAGATAATGCTGATGGCTTTCAGCTGTATGCTGCCTATGCTCGTTTTCAAAATCTGTCCGGGCCAAAGCTGAATCTGCAGCTGGGACTTATTCCCTCCACAATCGGTTCCTTTGCTCCCAGAACATATAGTGACAAGAACCCTCTTATCGGAGTGCCCCTGCTTTACAATTTTCATACTGCCATAGCACCAAGATCACTGGGGAGTAGCGGAACGCTGGCCGAATTGTCGGCGGCCAAAGACACCCGAAGCAGAGGCGGTCTGCCGGTCATCTATGATGCCTGCTGGAATACCGGAATTGAAATATATGGTTCTGCTGGAAATCTGGACTACTCCTTCGGAATATTGTCAGGCTCTGTTAGCAAACCGACAGTTGAACAGACCAAAGAAATTCCTCAGTTCACTTCACACCTTGTTTATAATTTTGGACCTGGGTTAAAATTCGGAGCATCGGCTTATTATGGACCGTACTTGTTTGATGACATTTTTGGCGAAGGCGACATGCTTGATAATGTCAGTTTCAAGAGCAGTGATTTTATCAACGCCGGTATTGGCTACGAGTTCTATTTTGCTAAGAGATATCTGGAAATTTATTCAGAAGCCTTCTATTCGACCTGGGAATACCCGGGACTTCCTGATCTTGATTTGATCTCAGGTTATTTAGAATTCAAATACAAGTTTAGACCCCGCTGGTATATAGCCAGCAGATTTGGACTTTCAGAACCGGGTGAAATAGAAACAGCTCCCGGAATAAGTGAAAAATGGGACTATCCCTTAAAGCGCTATGAATTTGGTCTGGGCTACAAGGCGCTGCGCAAAATGACTATTAAGCTTGTCACTCAGATAAACCGTTTCGACCAGATTGATTCGTTTGACAACCAGCTTATAGCGCTGCAGATATCTTCAGTTTTTAATTAGCTCCGGCTGCTGCTTTGCAATTGTAGTTTTTTTCGTAAACGGTCAATACTTCGATTAATTTATCAATATCATTTTCATTATTAAACAGGTGGACAGATATTCTTATGGAGCCTTCCCGGTTGGCAGCCTTTACTTTATTCTCCAGCATATATCCAAACAGCGAGTCGTGGTTGTCGCAGGTAAACGTGAATATTGAAGAACGTTCGTTTTCAACAAGCGAAGATTTAATTTCGTAAAATTCAGTTTCCTTTAAGTAACCGGCAAGTCTGTCTATTAAGGCATGATTATGCTTTCGAATGTTTTCAACTCCCAGGTCTGCTATGATATCGATAGCAACTTTCATCCCCAGCATGTTTAAAGTCGCATAGTAGCCGGCTTCAAATTTTTCGGCCGTGTCAAAATACGGCAAATCATATTTAAACAGGTCGGTGTGATTTAATTGCCAATCGGCTGCATACCAGGTTATAGATTGCGGTATTAGCTTGTCCTTAACAGAATCAGAAACATAAAAAAATCCGCTGCCGTATGGAGACAGTAGCCATTTCTGGCAGCCGCAAGCAAGTATATCAATGCCAAACTCTTTAACATTGATAGGTTCCGCGCCCACTCCCTGAATTGCATCGACGACGAAATAAATTCCGTGCTTTTTGCAAAGTTCAGAAATGCCAGCCAGATTAATTTTGTAACCATTAAAAAACTGCACAAAGGATACGATGATAACTCTGGTCTTATGGCTGATCGCTTTTTCCAGCTCGCCTAAATCAAACTCTCTATCAGTAGATTTTACAAATGTAAGTTTAAGGTTTTTTGCCTCCGAAGCTCCCCGCCAGGCATAAACTGCTGCCGGAAATTCAACATCTGAAACCAGTATTTCATCCCCTTCTTTAAGCGGCAAGCCATAGGCAGCCAAATCTAAACCTGTCGAAGTATTCATACTCAGGCCAATCTGGCGTGCTTTGGCTCCTATTAGAATGGCAAAGTCATCGCGCAGGGTGTCTTTGAGTGCGTACATTTGACGGATATCTTCTTTTTCTACGCCCAGACGGAAATCGATATTTTCTACTATTGCTTTCTTCGTCTTTTCAGGCAACGGCCCGTAGGCTGCGGTATTAAAATATACAATATCGTTTGTGTGCGGAAACATTTCACG
Source organism: Candidatus Zixiibacteriota bacterium (assembly GCA_022571845.1). Lineage (GTDB taxonomy): Bacteria > Zixibacteria > MSB-5A5 > GN15 > FEB-12 > JACZWU01. The sequence goes on from JACZXB010000008.1 coordinate 108,766, forward strand.
CGCTGACTCAAATTTATCTTTCATGAACCATTTCTTATTTTAAAGTTGGTACAAATATCCAATTATTGCCAGACAACCGGCCAATTTTAAGAGAACTCCAAAAAGTAGATAGCTAAACAACAAGGCCGGCAAGCGAGTGCGTGTTAACAGGCCAACAATGGCTGGCACTGCTCCAAGTGTAAAAGCAAACAGAGCCCCGGCAACACCAGTACGAATGCCGGATAATGGCAGCATTATGTAAAAGTAGCTGTAGACCAAAGCGGGTATAACCACATAAAGCAGCAGCTCCATTACAAAATTCATCATGAACCAGGCTTTGCCTGTCGGCTCAAGAATTTCAACAGGAATATCACGGTAGATATTCATTTTCATTCCGGCATATTCCCAGATCAAACTTATTACGAAAAGATAAGCGCCGGCTACGCCAATACAGTACAGCAAAAGCTCCGTTGAAATCATTTTAACCAACCATGTTTTAGGTACCAGTCATAGGTCGCACGCGCACCATCTTCAAAAGAAACGCTCGAAGAAAATTCGAACAATTCTTTGGCTTTGCTGGTGGAGACCTCCCACGACGACAAAATCTCTTTGGCTTTTTCTAAAGATAACATCGGTGTTACTCCAACTATTGCCGATATTGTTTGCACCACAAAGGCCGCAGCGTAAAGCAAAAATGCCGGAATGTATAAACGAAAGCCGCCTTTGCCGCAGGCCTCAGCCATCATTTCAATTAACTGCTTCATGCTGTAGGCTTCGCTTTCTGCCACAAAACATATCTCGCCAGAAGGCGTTTCTTTTGTAATTGCCAGATAAAATGCCTGGCATAAGTCGCCAACTTCGACAAGCTGCAGCTTTCTTGAAGAATCACCAATAAACGGACGGATGCCTTTATACACTGCTTCAAAAAATTGAAAAAGTTCTTTATCACCGGGTCCATATATTGCCGGCGGACGGATTGACAAAACATTAAATTTATCCTGGTAAGATAGCGCTGCCGCCTCTCCGGCTAACTTCGATGAACCGTAGCTGGTGATTGGATTCGGTTTGTCAGATTCTGTCACAGGCCGACCATCTCTTGACGGGCCAGCTGCTGCCAGTGACGAAACATAGATGACTTTTTTGACGTTCGGATTGTGCCGGCTGATTGCCTCAAAAAGGTTGACGGTACCTTTTTCGTTTACATCGAAAAATATCTGTTTCTTTTTTGCTTTGACTACTCCGGCATTATGAATGACGAAGTCAACGTCTTTAACCATTTCAATAAGAGATTCAGCAGATGTCACATCTCCGTAGCGATAGTCGACTTTGAGTCCCTCGAGCATAGAAAGGTTGGCAGTCTTTCGCACCCCGGCAATAACCTGAAAGCCGCTGTCAAGAAATTTGCGACAGAGCTGTACCCCCACAAAACCATTGGCGCCGGTAATGAGAATAGACTTGTCTGACTGATTCATTTGCGAAAGTTACGTAATCTGCTATTTTAAGACAAGAAAGATGAACGGTTATTATTCGTGAAACTAGCTTCCATTACTTGGACTCAGTTATGAATAGACAAAGCTATTTTGTTCGTGAAAGAGCTGGAATGATAATTCCTTGACTTAGACGAAAACCACTGTATTTTTTCACAATATAGGGAAATGTGTAATGGCAATAGAATAATGAAAGATCCCACTCCAAGAGCTATGAGATTTGAAGATCACTTGAAGGCACTAAGAGATACGGGAATTACTGAAAGAATGTCTCCTTTCAGACAAGATTTTGACACGTTCCGTAAATTATATAATAGCTTGGATATCAGAGTTCTTGCATATTTTGCGAACAATAGGTGGATTAACGTTGCCTCACAATTCATTCTAAGTCCAAGAGCGGTTCCTGCAAATCTACATGTTAAGAGGACGAAACTAACTGAAGGGCTTTTGTTGTTAAGAGCAAACGAGGATGTGAATAACATTTGGAAGTATATAGATACTTTGATAGATGGTACATTATTTTTGGACAAGAAACAGATTTATTTGCAGAAAGATGGTTCAACGCTAAAGTATTACCCTTCAGTTAGAAATATTGACGCAAGTCATGCAAGGGATATTTTGGGATTACCCTATCAAACATCCATACTGGAGTGGCACGGAGACTCCATAGCCTCCACGATTAATGAATTCGGGCGTCTCGAAAAAAAATTGGCCAGCCTTAATAAACCGATGGAAGGACTTCATGACGTTATAGAGAGTAATTTATATTATAAACTCCCAAGCATGAATACTTGGTCTAATACTATAGGATTTGTTCAATTCTTAGCGCCAGCTTATGTTGGCTTCTCAGGTAAGATTCGAACAAATAAACATAAATTATCTGTGGGGATAAGTGTCGAAGACAAGAAGAAAATAGACATCTCGCAATTATCTGTAGGAATTAAAACGGATAAAGGCATAAGAAAGACAATTAAGGGAAATCAACTCAATGTTACGTCGGCCCGTGGTGGTTACTTCTTAGAGTTTGATGATCTTGGTACATCAAAGGAGTGTACCCTTTTTCTAAAGATGTTTGGTTCAGAGGTAGATAGAATACGTTTAGAACCGCCAAGATTAGCATTTTCAAGCCATATTCGCGAATTGTTTGGTAATTGGAAGAAAGAAGTAAAAAAGCTGAAGAGTGCTATCACTAAAGAGAACGAAATAATGAAAGATGACGTATACGAAAAGTATATAGCAAGGCTATTTACCATGATGGGTTTCATATGTAACCCTCTTGGACTAATAGCTCCAAATAGTGATGCTCCTGATGGAATTGCTGTTTTCCCAGACTCTAATAATATTGTGATTTACGAATGTACAATCGGCGCTCCAGGAACCAGAAAGCTTGACAAACTAGCAGCACGAACAAATAAATTAAGAACGCGTTGCTCCACGTTTAATTTCCATAGCGTTATGTTTTCGAATGCTAAACTTACAGAACTAACCGAAACGCAAAAAGAAATCGCGTTGAAATCAGAGATTACTATCGTAGATAATGTTGGAATTCTTGAATTGATAGAAAAGATGTCAGATGGGATTGAAGAAAAGGATATACTGAATTGGTTTTCGATACAAAGAATAAGAGCATTTCCATTCAACGCTCTATCCTAAAACTCCTGAGCTGTGAATTTGAAGATTTGGGCAGATTTATCTTTGTAGCTGTTTTTGGGGAGCCCCGCTTTCAAGCAGAGCCTCTCCAAACACTGTTTTCTGTCCCAGCCTTTTTCAGATAATTCTGTAGGGAAAAAAATGGAAGAATGCAAATCAAGTTTTATCATGAGACCGTGAATACCTATTTTGATTGTACTGAAATCATTTACAAGTTCTATTCTGGATAGTATAAATAGCTTTACTTCAATTGAGTCTAAATCAGATTCTGTCAAAGCGCGCGACTCAATACCCTGTGTGGCCGCAGCCTGAGCCATATCTGCCACCGCCTGATAAAGAGGATCGCGGATTTTTACTCGCCCGGCTATCCCTTTTGGTTCTCCGCCTACTACAATTGTCACATAGGCGCCGCGCTGAAATTTCAGGTCCTTTAGGGCTGCCGGCGAATAATCTTCGTCTTTTAGCTTGGCCGTGATGGCGCTGACTACTATTTCTTTTAATTTTTCCTTATGCTTTTCAACGAGTTCTAATTCTTCTTCTTTAGTAGGCGAATTTTTGCGAACCGATTTTACCGGGCCAAAACTCCCCGGCATTTCACTTGTCAGTATGGCAGCCGACATATAGCCGACTACTTCATCAACCTGGCCGGTGGTCTCTCCTGAATTCGCATAACCTAAGAATCTTATATCTTTTCCGCCCAGTTGTTTGGCAGCATAAAGCGCTGCCGCAATAGCTCCGCCGCCGGAGGCTTCGGCTTTGCCGGATTCGATGGCGTCCATCAGAGCTTTTGGGTCAAACTTTTGAATAGCGCTTTGTAACAGCGAATCCATGGCTTTGGCATCTTTTTGCGAATGAAAATGCGACAGATTACTGGCGGCAACTATCAACGTATTTGTCCCCGATAGTGCCGAGCCAAGTGCCTGACCAAGCGCCCGGGCGGTGTCCTCCTCCTGTTCACCCATAACAATTGCGATTAGCTTAAATTTCCCCAGCACAACCTGTAAAAACGGAAGCTGAACTTCCAGCGAATGCTCCCCACGGGTAGGTCCGGTGGCATGACCCATATTTGAGAGATAGACCGACAGATTGATAGAAGCAATTTTTTCAGACAATTCCTTTTCTATTTCCACTACACCCATCGGGGTTTCATATCCCGCACCCTCATAAACTGAGCAGCCCTTAAAAAAAACAGTGTTCGATGGTGCTATGACTACCACATTATCAAACTGCTCACCTTCTAACAGCTTAAAGGCCCTGGCCGCTATCTTTCCTGAATAAAGAAAACCAGAATGCGGAACAATCACAGCCAGCGGCCGTCCGGTCAAAGGAATCTTTTGCGCTTCAGTAAATAATGACGCTACTGCTTTGCTAAGCTCTATCGGGTTAGCCGGATAAAATTTACCGGCCACAGCTGGTTTGCGAATTAGGGGAGTTTCTTCTGTCATCATGCTTCGATATGCAGTAATTTTCTTAAGAAGCAGACGGATCAGAACCGGTCTTACCCGATTTCGTCCTGGTTCCTTCTACCATCGCCGCCAGTGATGAAATTATGCTGCTGGCTTCAATAGGCATGAAAATTTTGCTGCCTTCACCCTCAGCCAGCTTGGGCAGCATTTCGAGATATTTGAGAGTGATTAATTTTTCGTCGGGCTTTCCCTTATGAATTGCACTAAAGACAGTTTCAATCGCCCGCCCTTCACCTTCGGCTACTGTTTCCTGGCGGTATTTTTCAGCGTCAGCCTTTTTCTTTACAGATTCGGCGAACCCTTCGGCTTCCAAAATCTGTGACTGCCGGCTTCCTTCAGCTTTGGTAATCTGTGCCTGACGGAATCCTTCGGCTTCAAGGATAGTCGCGCGTTTTTCACGCTCGGCTTTCATCTGGCGGCTCATGGCCTCGTTGATATCCTGGGGCGGATCTATTCGCTGAAGTTCCACGCGGTTGACTTTTACGCCCCATTTGTCGGTGGCGGTATCAAGTACACTACGCAGCTGAGAGTTGATTTGGTCACGCGAGCTTAAACACTGGTCAAGGTCGAGTTCGCCTATGACGTTTCTCAAATTTGTCTGGGCAAGTTTGGTGGCTGCCAGAATATAGTTCGAAATCTCATAGCGCGCTCTGACCGGATCAGTCACCTGAGCATAAATCACAGCGTCTACTTCGACACCAACGTTATCTTTGGTAATCACTCTTTGCGGAGGGACATCAAGCACAACTTCGCGCATGTCAATTTTGGAGACCGTGTCAAAGAGCGGAAAAATGAGATTGAGCCCGGGACCGAGCAGCCGGTTAAATTTTCCGAGGCGCTCAACCAGTCCTCTCTCAAACGGCCTTATAATTCTGACAGCCGCGATACCGAGCACGAATGCAAATACTACGGCGATGATCAAAAATATTATTACGGGACTATTCATCTTGCCCACCTTCATCTGTGAACTTTTCAACATTTAAGCGCGTGCCAGATACTGACAGTACCTTAATGCGAGCGCCCTCTTCCATAGCACTACTGGCTGAGGCAATCCAGATTTCTCCGCCTATTTGAACCTGACCGACGCTATCAGGGTTTATCGGCCTTATCACCCGGCCGGTTTGGCCAACTAAGGCATCTACATTGGATTTTTGGGCAGATGGCTTATCCAGCTTTTTAGCTAATATTCTTGTTGGCGGCAAAAGCGCTACCGAGACAATAACGAAAATTCCTATTTGCCAGTAAAATTGGTCCGGTGAAAAATAGCTGTACACTCCCGATGCCAAAGCTCCTGCAAAAAAGCAGACAAAGATTAAGGTCGGGGTGGTAAGCTCTATTATTAAAAAGATAACCGCTGCTCCCAGCCAGATCCAAAAAATACCCGGCATCAGAAATCCATCAATATGTCAATTGTATTAATCATTATTTCCTGCATTATATTGAATGAAAACTTGTTTTTGTGCTAAAAGTCAACCTAAATCCCAGCCAGTCTGCTTCTGGCTAGGTGGCCTCTTAAAAAACGTTAAAGTTAATCAGACAATTTCCTGCATAACTTTTTTCAGACGTTCTTCGACTTCCGAGGCCAGACTGTCGAGATTTGATTCCGGCAGCATCTTTGAAATCATCGTCGGGCGCGCCAGAGTAACTACCGTAGCGTCATCCTGCCGGTAGACTGTAAATTTGCAGGGCATAAACATTGAAACATCAATATCTTTCTTCAAGGCTTCATAAGCAAAGCCGGAATTGCAGACCTCGATAATCTTTAGTGGCCCCCTCTCAAATCCTTTTTCCGCCAGTGTAGCCTGGACATCGTGAACCGCCAGAACTCTGAATTGATTTTCTACAGACTTTTCCTGGAGTGCCTCGGCCACTTCCTCAACAGGTTTCTTTGATTTTAATCTAAAAGCTAGTTCATCTGACATTCTTAGCCGCCTTTTTGGTTAAACGTTTTTTATTTATGTTTCTATCACATAACTGGTAGTTACTTCGACTTGTTCCTTTAAGGTCTGGCTGACAGTACAGTATTTTCCCTCGGACAGCTCAATCGCCTGCGCCAGCTTATGCTTATCAAGGTTTTCACCTCTGGCTATATATTTGATCTCAATAGCATAATAGGGACGAGGGTGACCTTCGTCTACCCGGTGTGCTACTACTTCAATTTCAAGCTCGCTCAGTTTTTGCCGCTGCTTCTTTAAAATACTGACAATATCAATCCCGGTACAGCCAGCCACACCAAACAAAATCAACTCAGTCGGGCTGTAACTTTCTCCTTTACCGCCGAATTTTTCTGAGCTGTCGGTTGTTATTTTATGCCCGTAGGTGCTGGTCCCCTCAAATTTGAGACCTCCCACCCATTTCATTTTCCTAATCGACTGACCCATAAAATTTCTGTGACTCCTTTTTTTTAAGTAAACATGTCGCTACGAATTACGTTCCCGGAAAATTCCATTTTCGAATCCCTGTATTCTTTTCTCTTTAGCTGCGAGCTTCAGCCTCTTTTCAGCTATGAGACAATAATCCAATTCTCTTTCAATGCCTAGGTATTGGCGATCGAGTTTTTTAGCGACAACCGAAGTTGTTCCGGAACCCAGAAACGGATCAAAAATCAGGTCGCCTTTGTCGCTTGAGGCCAAAATTATCTTTGCCAGCAGTTTCTCCGGTTTTTGGGTGGGATGCTCTGTGTTTTCCGGCATTGACCAGAACGGCACGGTGATATCATTCCATAAATTCGAAGGTGAAGTCAGCCGGTAATTACCATCGGAACTTTCAGTCCAGTCTTTTGGTTTTTTGAACATGTCCCGATAGGGAGCAATTACCTTCCGGCGTACTTTAACAGCATTGACATTAAATTTGTATTCTTTCGACATAGTACAAAACCAGATATCTTCGGAGCAATTTTTCCAGTTATTTTTAGCGCCGCGCCCTTTTTCTCGTTCCCAGGTGATTCTGTTTTGAATTTGAAAAAATTTACCGGCCAGATTGGAAATCGCTCCGGCAGAGCGCCAGTCGCCACAAATATATATCGAAGCTGCCGGTTTCAAAAGTCGCAATAGCGGTTTAAGCCAGCCCTCCAAAAGAGCTTCATACTTCTCTGCTGTTTGTAGTTTGAATTTCTGGCCCTTAAATGATTTATTCAGATTATAGGGCGGGTCCAAAAAGAGCAAATCAACAAAACTATCCGGAAAAAGGCTGACGACATCCTGCATGTCACCGATAATAGTACTGTTGGTAATTGATTCAATATTAGCTTTTGACTCAAGCTGTATCAGTCTTTTTTTCAGACGATTTTTTTCAGATTCTTTTAGAGTAAGAGTTTTGTTTCGAGGCGCACTGATTTTATCGGTTGAGCTGGTGATGTTGTTCTGTAGCATAACGTCAATAATATATTGGCGCTGCTAATAACCTGCAAAATTAAACTTTACTCTAAAAATCGGCCAGCTGGCTTTTTAACTCTTCGACGCTAGATGCCGGAAGTAAACAGACAGAGTTGCGGCAAAGAAAAGCTCTGACTTCACCGTTGTCAGGCTGACGGCCTTCGAACAGAGGCAGCGTCGATTTGCCGCTGTTATCAAAAGCAACCAAGCTATTCGGTAGGTAGTGGCTATAGGCAATATCAAGCATCTCGTCAAATTCCTGGCCGCTTCCGACTACGACAATTTCAATTTTATCCCCGAAATAATAATCAAGCGCAAACAGTGCCGAGCTATAACCGGCCGGGTAATTAGCAATGTAACCGGACAAAGACTTTAGGCCCTTCTCGGCAGCAGCATAATATTTTACTTTATCTGTAATACGATGGAGCTTGAGCAAGGCTCCTATTAGAAAAGACGCCGAAGCCGGTATGGCGCCATCGCGCTCTTCTTTAGGTCGGAAAAGTAAATCAGATTGCCCGTCGGGGCGCAGATAAAATTTTCCGGATTCCGACGTAAACAATACAATAGCGTTATCGGCCAGCTTTTCTGCAAACTCTATCCATCTGCCGTTGTCGCCCAGATTATCAGACTCGTAGAGGTCAATAAGACCACGTAGCAAGAAACCATAGTCTTCGAGGAACTGTCCTTGTGAATGCACACCTTCGCGATAAGCATGAGTTAGTTTATTTCCCCTAAATAATTCATCGCGAATAAACGAGGCTGCTTTGATGGCAGCTTTTAGATATTTCTTGTTGTGCGTCACCTGATAGCCGCGGCAAAAAGCAGTTATAGCCAGGCCGTTCCATGATGTTAGAATCTTGTCGTCAGTAAAGGGACGAATCCGCCCGGAACGGGCATTCAGCATTTCGTTCTTGCAGTTGCGCAGAAATCTTTCAAAATCTTTAACATTACTTTTTGAAACTGCGCGCTCCGACCTGCTGGTGACATTTAAAATATTATGCCCCTCAAAATTCCCGTCAGGCGTAACGTTATAGTATGTCATGAACAGTTCTGCTTTGTCGCCCAGAACTTCTTTAATTTCTTTAGTGCTCCAGACGTAGAACTTACCTTCTTCGCCTTCGCTGTCCGCATCAAGCGCCGAATAAAAGCCGCCGCTTTTGTCAGTCATCTCCCGCAACAGGTAGTCGAGCGTTCCGCTGATTACTTTTAAGTAAAAATCATTTTGGGTGATCAAGAAAGCATCAGCATAGACAGGCACCAGTAGCGCATTATCGTAGAGCATCTTTTCAAAATGGGGGATAAGCCACTTTTGGTCGGTGGCATAGCGGTGAAAACCGCCGCCTATCTGGTCATAGATACCGCCGTTGGCCATGTTTATTAATGCTTTTTCTGCAGCCTGCAGATAACGAACCTCGCCTGAACGTTTATAGTGACGCAAGAAAAGCGACAGCTCAGTGGCATGGGGAAACTTGGGTTTTCTGCCAAATCCGCCGTAGGCCTGGTCAAAATTTGAAAATAATTGCCCGGCGGCTTTAGACAGAGCTTTTCTATCTAAATCGGTATGGGGCAGGTTGGAACTTAGGCTTTTAGAATGCTTTGCAAAAATATCTTCGGCAGAACCAACCACTTCGTCCCTGCGAGTGCGGTAAGCTTCACCAAGCTGCGTGATAATTTTTGGAAAGCCGGGTCTGCCATAACGGTCCTCGGGCGGAAAATAGGTGCCTGCAAAAAATGGTTTAAGCTCAGGTGTCAGAAACACCGACATCGGCCAGCCGCCGCGACCGGTCATGGCAGTTGTAAAGGCCATATAAATTTCATCAATATCCGGTCGCTGTTCGCGGTCCACTTTGATAGACACAAAGTATTTGTTCATAAGAGCCGCAATGCTGTCATTTTCAAATGATTCATGCTCCATTACATGACACCAGTGGCAGGCCGAATACCCGATTGACAGGAAAATCGGCTTATCTTCGGCTTTGGCCTTGCTGAGCGCTTCTTCCCCCCAGGGATACCAGTCTACCGGATTATCGGCATGCTGAAGTAGATAGGGCGAGCTTTCGCCGGCCAGCTTGTTTTGACGGCCAGACTTGCCATGATTGTTTTGGTTCACTTTTGTCTCCGACTCATTATTGCAGGCTATCGAAGTTGTCAAAAGCAGAGTTATCAAAGTTACAGCTGAATATATTTTTGCCAAGTAAATGTATCTATTTTTCATATAGACCTTCTGAAAATAGCCCGGTTAAAAAATATAACAGATTAACATCTGTGATGTTCGCCAATATATGGCAATTCTACTGAACGTCAAGCAGGGTGGAGAAAAAGGTGCTGACTTGCAGCCTTACAAACGGTGAAGTCTGGCTCATTCCGGCGATATGATTAAGGTTTTTGATTTCATCCATGCCGGCTTCGAAATCGAAAAAGAAATAATTGCCGATAAACCCTTTGGCGCTTAGAGAAATTCTGTTAATCTTTTCGACCACACCGCTGGGAAAGGGTTCCTTATATTCGCCCGTAACATCCAGCCAGGGAGCTGTCCAGGGGTCTGTGACTTTTCCTTCTCCCTTTCGAGTATATCTGAAATTGACGCCGGCTGTCAGATTATTGTTATCCAGCCAGTGCAGCATTGAAACAGAGAATTGGTCATAGTTGTTGCCGTCGGCCGCACTCAACAACTGTCCATTGTGCAGATATCTATTTCTATCCAATACCTGATTATAGGTGCGGTTGCTCACGCGGGTGTAGTTTGCTTTAATATCAAACTGTCTAATAATTCTTGTCAGATGGGCGCCGACTGTAAGGCCTGTTTGACTTGGCTCCTTGTCGCCCTGTGTTTTGCTGTCAATCTGAAAGTCGTCGATCAAAAGCTGACCATAAAGTCTTAAGCCCTCTTTTGGAATGAAATCAAAATCAATTCCAACAAAAGTATTATCATTGACGCCTTCATTTAACTGCGAACCATGAAAAAATATTATCGGATTAAGGTAATAAAATTCTACCTGCCGTCCCGGCCCGCCAAAAACTACCGTTTCAAATAAACCTACCCGTAAATCCGAATTGATATGAACATCAAGCCTGTGTCCTGCAAAAAATCTGTTTTCAAACTGCGCCACGCTGTCGGTTCCTGGAATCAGTCCGTCAAGCCGGGCTAAGCGATAAGACATGCTGAGTTTACCCCAGCGAACAGTATAAGCCACACCGTCCAGTGCAACATTTGACGAAAGCACTAACGAATTGCGAAGTCCCCAGAACGAGGCGAATCTTCCAAAACTGATCTCAAACGAATTTGTATGATAGTTGGCGAAGGCCTGCTCAACATCGCCTGCAAATCCGCGCCATTTTTTGCCGCTGTAGGCCGGGTCTATAGCCAGCCCTTCATCCAATACAAAGTTGCCGTAGACAAACAGCCTCTCAAATGGATTTGCTGCAATCCCGGCCCGAAACGACTCCAGGCTCTTTGGAGGAACACTTCTTTTGGCGCTGAATGATTCTCCTGCAAATCCGAACAAGGAGAGTTTTTCCTGCGGTATATTTACCAGATAAGAAAATGGCTCAAATGCAAAGTCATTTCTTTCTGTTGCATAGGGACCGAGCTGAAAATCAAACCTGTCAAGCCGGTCAGCCTGCAGTCTTTCAAAGCGGTCATAAAGAAATTCATATTCCGGTCTTCCGAGAGGCATTACCGAAAATCCCAGGGCATTCGATGACATAACTAAAAAGACCGGAATCAGAAGTAATCTTTTGAGTATTGATTCGCTTAAGAGCATTTCATCGCACCTCCCAGAACATTCTATTTGCCGGACCCTTTGAGCACGGTGGGAATAGTTCTGGCGATAATTTTGGTATCTTCCCACAGAGACCAGTTATCAATATATTTCAAGTCCATTTTCATCCAGTCTTCAAAATCAATACTATTTCGGCCATCGGCCTGCCAGAGACAGGTCAAACCGGGCTTGACTGACAGCTTGCGATGCTGCCACGGCTCAAAACCGGCAACCTCCGATGGCAGCGGCGGCCTTGGCCCGACCAGCGACATATCGCCCATTAGGACATTCATAAACTGGGGAAATTCGTCAATCGAATATTTTCTTAAGAAACGCCCGACTTTTGTAACACGAGGGTCATCAGTTATTTTAAAAACAGGACCTGACATTTCGTTTTTGGCCAGTAGCTCTGCCTTCTTCTTTTCTGCGTCAATTTCCATAGTACGGAATTTCCAGAGTTTAAAAGTTTTACCGTTGATGCCGCTTCTGGTCTGCCTGAAAAATACCGGGCCGCGTGATTCTATCTTGATTGCAATAGCGGCTGCTATCATCAGTGGAAGAAACAAAATTAGCCCAACCAAGGCTCCTATTCTGTCTGAGAAGCCCTTAAATGACAGAGAAAATTTTCCAACCGGGGCGCTTGAGTATTCAAAGGCCGGAATATTTCCTACCTTGACTGTCTTAGATCGGGAGAGTTTCAAATAAAACAGCTGTGACATTACAACTACAGCGACTCCCATCTGCTCCGCCAGCAGGGCCGACGCTTTTGCCTGGGGCAATTCGTCTAACTCTACTGCCACAATTACGCAATCAACTTGCTGCAAAGAGATAATTTCTTTGAGCTTTTCGGGGTGTCCCAAAAGCGGAATATCCCGGTAACTCCACATCCCGGTCCTTTTATAATCCAAAAATCCTATGACCGAAATGTCCGATTCAATACTGTCGAGTGTTCCGCAGGTGGCCTCTCTGGCCAGCTCCCCGGTCCCCAGCACAATTGCTTTTTTAGCCGAATGATCAGGCTCAGTCTCCTGGTTGTTAGTTTTGTTTTTTAGAACTAAATTTGTTATCAAAAGCGTTAAAGCAGCTTGCAGTGTCAAATTAACGGCAATAAATTGAAATAACATTAATGAAGAAAGCTGCCATTGAAATAGAAAACAGGCGGCTAACAGGCCAACTGAAAATTTAGTTTCATGGGCGATTGTCCTAATGAGGACAGTATTGATATTTCCCCGAGAAACGCCAGTTACAGAAGAACCCATACTTCCTAAAATGATCCTGACTGCCAAAACAGCCAGTGCCAGCTCAAGGGCGTAGATTATGCTATTGTTGTACAACATTGCAGTTGCATACAGCAGGATTAATGATATAGCGGTAGAGGCCATAGAACTTAGCAAGACTTTCTTTATTTTTTTACTCATTTTGATAGCCCCGTCAGGTTCTGTTGTGCGCCTCTTTTGATGTCATGACTGTTGTCTGCTTGTTATTGCTGTCTGATCGATTTACCGGCACGCTTAATTCATATGCACAGCTTTCGAATTTTTTATTAATTGGCCTGCTCTGATTTTCTGTTTTGATACTTTCTTCTTCGTATTCACTGCGCTTCTGAGTGTTTCTATCAGTTCGTTATCTGCTTCAGTAAGTGTTATCTGACAGCGAAGCAGGCTGGTTAATCTGTTTTGGTTATAGATTGTTTCTATATTGAGCTGGTTTTGTTTCTGTAGCTCTGCCGCTAATTCAGCGCTGTCGACCTCAACTATCAAAAAGTTTGCAGCTGTTAGGCGGCATTTAAGTCCGATTTCCGTTATCTCTCTGGCCAGTTTAAGGCATCTACTCTGTATTTTTCTTAGCTGATTATTTCTTTGCCGGCTCCTGCCGAACTGCTCGTAGCAGATTCGGGCAGAGTTTCGAGACATTGAGCTTTTGTAGAATTGAGAGTTGAAGTTTTTCGAAAAATGCAGACTTATCAAGGCGTAGCCATGATCTTTGGTGGCCGCTCCAGCCCAGTCGTTAAAATATCTTAAGACGACAATGTTGTTTAGTTCTCTTAATGCCGAGGCAGCAGAGATTCTCAAGAAATCAAAGTAATATTCATCAATTATCAGAAGTCCTCCTGGCACTTTTGCCGACAGACTTTTTAGCTCTGTCAGAGAAAAGTTGCTGCCGTTTGACCTGTTGGGATTTTCCAGAAAAATAATGTCGGTTTCTGAAACCGTCTCCTTGATATCTTCAGCCAAAATCTGAACGATATCAATATCCGCCCGGTCTGCCGCCATGACTATTTCTGCCCGGCAGGGACTAAGGGCAAGCAGCCGGCAATTTGAAGCGGAACATTGTTTCAGCAGTTCTTCAATGAATAGGCTTGAGTCTTCAAAAAGAATGACAGAGTTAAGCTCAACTGCGTCTTTCAACGAAACGGCGCTACGCAATCCTGCCTGCTCGGTAGTTTGAGATGGTGATATCCTGTTCATATTTATTCTTCTTTAGTTTTGAGAGAAAACAGTAAACTGCAGCTCTTTTCTGAAATGCCACAGATAACGAAGAGCTTCTTCCGGATTTAGCCTAATCTGGCAGCTGTTAGCCAAAAGCTCTTGGTAGAACCCACTGGTAACTGCCATAGTCTTTTCACTTAGCCTAACTGGAGCAAAGCCAAATTCTCTATTGTCGTTTGCCGGATATAAAAGCCGGTATGTCTTTACAATTGTTTCCACCTTAAAAGGCGCTTGTTCTTCGATCATTTCCATTCCGTTCCCTCTTTTTTCATTTTCGCTTAACATTCCTTTAAGTCCTTCCGTGTGAATAGAATTGCAAAGCCAATGCCGGCTGGTTGTAAGTTTGATAAAACTTGCTAAGTTGTTGTGTAGCAGGACGAAGCAGTACTGCTGGGCCGCCTGAGCCGTCTTCTTGTGGAATGCGACCACCTGCTTCCGGCAGAAATTTCCGGCATCTTCCGAAAAGATTTCCCAAATAAAAGGCCGCCGAGATTAAGGAATTAACCTCGGCGGCACCGGGAAGGTAAGAATGGAATTTTCGCTTCTATAATTTACCTATTAAAATTGCAGTAGTAACGATACCGGTTATAGCGCTGGCGGCTGTGGTTAGATTCTTAAACCAGTTGCTTTTCCTTTCGACTTTTGTGGGCACAACCACCAGATCACCCACTTCAACTTTTTTACCCAGCGCGGTTCCTCCAGAATAAACTTCTCCACTGGCCCGCATTAAACGAACTTCATCTTTATCCGCCCAGCGCGTGAAATTTCCGGCTCGTTTGATATAATCTCTTACTTTCTTGTTCGGCATAAATTGTATGGTACCGTTTGAGCCAACGGCGCCCATAACAGAGACTCCCGATGGTACTGACGGCACGAAAATCTGATCGTTTGGTTCAAGAATGATGTCCCCAACTGCACCAGCAGTGCTCATAATTGATTCCATATCAATTACAATTCTGCTCAAGCCCGTCAGGTCATATTCAATCATACCCTCATAGCGGACATTACCTAGAGAGTCTTCAACAACCCTCTTGGAACGTTCTATCATTTTGTTCACTCCGAGACGACGGAGATTTTCTTCGATTGAATGTCTTTGAAAAATCAGCCCTTTTGGAAACGCTCTTTCTGTAAAACCGCCGCATCGCGCCAGAAGATTGTACAGAGTTTCATCCTTGCGCATTATGGCGTATTCGCCAGGATAAATAACCTCGCCTTCTATTTTGACAGTTCTGTTTTCTTGCCAGTCGGGAATTCGCCGGATGAAAAGCTGATCGTCTTCCTGCAGCAATATCATTCTTTCTGCGGGATTTCTTAGATTGACATAAATAATCTCAACTCTGCCGACAGAATCTACTCTGGCAATCTCTGCTCCAAAGCGAAAGGCGCTTCGCTTAAAAGAGCCCGCCAAAAATATCAAATCTTCGACCGACATACCCTCATATAGATCAAAAACTCCGGGGCGTTTAACTTCACCCTCTATATAAACTATCCTGTTCCATTCAATCTCTTTGATCGAATAAACGTGCAGAGAGTCGAGGTCTCTTAATTTAAGGTCATTTTTTTCATCGCCGGCCAAAGCTTTGCTTAGATCTATAGGAATAATTTGCGTGCGGTAGTTGACGTGACGGCGATACAGTTCAGCCCGGTCATAGTACACATCATACGGTTGGAGCTGCGCCCTTTTTAACAAATCCGAAACACGGGTGGTGTCATTTCTTTCATAAAAGCCGGGATGTTTCACATGCCCGGTAATTGAAACCATGTTTTTCTTAAAATCGAATATTGATGCTACGGTAAGGCGGTCTCCGTCCTGCAGAACAACGGCATCAACCGGTCCCTTTGCCTGATTAAGGTTTAAGTCTAATACTTCCCATTCTGATTTTCCGGTAACACGCTCAAGCATCACCCGGTCCAGATGAGCCTCTGCTGTCGGCTGACCCGCCAGAGCCAGAATATCCAGAGCCGTCTCCTGCCCAATCAGTTCATACTTTGCCTGACGTTTTACTTCACCGCGTATCGCTACCCGCGTTCCTGCCACCGGCACAAAAATCAAATCTCCTGTCTGAAGTCTGACATCAATGGAGTTGTCACCCTCCAGTAAGAACTTATATAAATCTACTACTGCCTGTTCTTGGCCGGAGCGCATCAGTTTGATATATCGCATAGAGCCGCGCTGATTCGGACCGCCCGCTGTATAGATTGCATTAAAAAGCGATGTCAACGATGATACAGTATATGCGCCGGGGCGCTTTACTTCGCCTGTTACAAAAATCCTGATTGAGCGAATCTTTCCCAGAGATATTGTCAGATTATAGTCAGAGTATACTTTTGAAAACTGCTTGATCGCCCTTGCCTTAAATTGTTCCAGAGTTAACCCCCAAACGACCAGTTCCCCTACCTGAGGAACAAAAATTTTCCCCTCGCGGTCAATTGTCAGATTATATTCTTTTTCAACCCGGCCCCACAAATAAATGAGAACATTGTCTCCCGGACCGAGCACATAATCACTTGAAGTTACAATATCCACAGGTTGAGTGATATTTTCCGCACCCTCAAACAGCTCCATCCCGAACACCTTTAAGTCTTCAAAAGCAACCAGCTCTTTTTTACCAAGTACAGCGGCAGTACCCTTTCCCTGTTGATGTCTGGCCAGTGTGCTTAATTCTGTCGGGTCTTCTGTTTCTGTTTTTCTGAGGTCCAGCCGGGAATTTTCACTGTCTTCATAAATCTCAGGGGTCTTGTATACTCGCGGCCCATCCGGCGCCCCAGAATTCCGGGCTTTATAGAGCTTCATGAGTTTCGCTTTTTGCTCGTCTGATACATTTGACAAGTCTTGAGCAGTAAGCACCCTGAACCAATTGAGGGAAACCAGAACTATGACAAGTGTGACAAAAAAAATAATCTTTCGCATTTTACCTTCCTATTGTTTTCCATTGCTTTCCTTCGCAGCATATTGATTAGCAAGGAGAATGCCACTGCCGCTTTCAACTTTGTAACTCCTTTATTCTCAACCGATTGACTAAATAATCCTGCTAGGTAATTGCTTGACTATTATCCTGCTTTAAGAAAATTATTCCGAAATTTTGGTGCTTACTTTTCCTGATTAGCTAATGTGAGGCTGAAAATCTTAATTTATGCCCGGCTATTTGATTTAATTCTCTTAACCATATAGACCGTAATTGCTTTTAGTTTTCTTAAGTTTAATTTGGGCGGGGGCTATTGTTGGACGTTTCACTACATCCCTTCGTCTACAAGCTAATGCAGTTTAAAATGTTAATCTCAAATTTGAACTAAGGAAATGATGCCCTACCCTTGACAGGGGCCAGGGCTTATAGTAACTTCCGAACTTATTTTGGGTGACGAATATTGCTAGATAATAAATTTTAGAAGGCAACCGGGTTGGGAACAGTTGGAGAATGCCCTCACATCTTTCTCACGATTTCCCTTAACCTATGAATTGAAATTAACAGCGGGAATAATTCCCGCCTGATTCTTTGGAGATGAGGATGAAAATTCTCTATAGAGTAGTTACATTACTATCCTGCCTGATTTTGTTTTCGGCCAGCCTGTTAGCGGGTGGTTTTGAGAACATTAACATCGGCCTAAAAGCAACTGCCATGGGCAGTGCCTATCGTGCTTTGGCTGATGATTGGACTGCTGCTTATTATAATCCGGCCGCATATGCCTTGATTAATGATAACCAGCTTGGCGGAAACGCAGCCTTTGGACATTACCGCCAGACATTAGTGCCTAATTTTAGAAGAACCAGCAACACAGATTCTTTTGAAAGTGGCTTTTTTAATGACAGAGAAATGTACAATGCCCATAAAATCCTTTCTAACCCTTCAGGTGGAATAGTTCTCAGGTTGCCGGTCTGGGGCGAGACGGTCTTTGGTTTCTCTATTTATCAGCCCTTTGACTACAACACCAACTGGACACTATTTCGTCCTCTGGCTGCTTACAACACCGCCAACGCCATACCTAACGATCAGTATAGTACTGATCTTGATGTCGTCTCTTTTCAGATTTCAGCTGGCAGAGAATTTAAGGAAGAAAAGTTGTACCTGGGATTAGGATTGCAGCTTTTGCGAGCTGATCTGGTATGGAGCGAACTCAAATTCAGAGATAATCCGATGCCGGCGCCGTTTGATGACCGGCCATACGATATGATCCCGGAGTGGACGCATAGCGAAGGACACGGCTGGGGATTTGGAATAAAGGGCGGCCTGCTCTGGACTCCTACCGATAGAATCAATCTGGGCATTTCCGGCAATATTCCTTTTGATATTACAATTAGCGGCGACAGCTCCATGCTGAATTTTTATCTGCCAAAAGTAGGCAACGATGGCGGCTTCTCAATTGGCACCATAGAGCATCTTTTTGCCTCCGGCTCAAGAATCAACGGACTGGCAGATTTTGAAACTAAACTAAAGCTGCCGCCATCTTTTGGAATTGGATTGTCGTTTGACATTACCAGCAAACTTACTATGGCAATTGACGCTCAGTATATGCTTTGGTCGCAGTTCGATGGTTTCCAATTTAGCTACAGCAATTTTGCAGGTCTATCGGGGTTGGTAGATACTTCTATACTCGTACAAGCTATTACAGACTCTACCAATGACACTACCAATGTAAGTGATTGGGTATACGAATCTACCTCGCATCCGGTCGTCTGGGAAAATTCCGGCAGAGTCATGCTTGGTGCCCGCTACAACCCAAGCAACCTTTTATCTCTTTTTGCAGGGGGATATGCGGACCAAAGCCCGGCTAGAAAAGCTACCCAGTTTACCCCAAACTTTGTTGATACCGGTGACAAGTATAATTATAGCGGCGGCTTTATTTTCCATATCAACGAGTGGGATATTGGACTCGCTACCAGCTATACCAGCTACCCGGATTTACAAATAAATAGAATTGATTCAGATGGAGATGGAATTGATGACGCTATCCCCGGCCTTTATCAGGCAGATTATTATGAAACAGTACTTTCATTCATATATAGGTTTTAAGGGAGACGCAAATGTTTGGTAAGATGATAAAGTTTATTGCATTATCCCTGATTTCTATTTCAATGATAGTGCTCCTTAGCTGCGAAGATCGCGGTACTAATGTTCCTGCAATTTCTTCTCTCGACGGAGGCGGACCCTGGCCTACGGCAGACCATATTCATTCTCCAGAGCTGCGCTGGCTTCTATCCAACAATATAGAACAGCTTCCGACCTGGGTCTATATTCCCCAGGTTGCTGCTCCGCCGCCTTTGGGCGTATCTCGACCAGTGCCGCTATTAATCCTATTAGCCCCTCAGGGAGCTAACAAATTTTACTTTGCACAACACGGCTTACAGGAACTCTTAAAAGAAATGATTGCCGATGGAACAATTCAACCGATGGTTGTTGCCTGTCCCTCTAACGACCCAACTTTTGGCGGATTTATGTACGCCGGCGGTTATAACTTCAGCCACCCAGTTAAGGTGATCGATTCTATAACTCCACCTTCTGGAAACAACGATGCTATCTTCAGTAAGCAGTTGGTTAAATGGATAAATTCCCTGGGTTTTACCTTGCAAGGCCAGCAAAAGACCGGCATCGGCGGTTTCGGTATGGGCGCCTATGGTGCCTTTAGGGCAGCTTTACTAAGCGATGCGGTCTATGGTTCAATCAGTGTCACCGATGGCCCGCTCGATTTTGATGGCGACCCCGGCCTCGGATTTGGAAACGGACTGATTGACCTCTTTGATGATGCGCTGATAGAACAGGGACTCTTAAATGATAGTACTTATGTGCAGAATTTTGATTCATCCAGCGCCTGGCCGATTTCTAATATGTTTATCGGAGCAGCCTTTGCTTTTTCGCCGGAAGATACTGTACTTTTTGAACATAATTCGAGTTTCTTACCTCCACCTGTCTGGAAAATGGACAGCACTTACGGTTTTGATTCGCTTTCACCGACCCACATCACTGGATTTAACGCTCCGAGCGGATTTAGATTCGATTATCTGCTTCCATTTGATGCAAGTGGTGCTGTTTACAGTCCAATTTGGGATAACTACTGGTTGACCGAAAATCTGAAAAGCTTGATTGATTCTTCAACCAATAAACTCAGCGGCGTCAATCTTTGGTTTGCTACTACTACTGAATCTAAATTAAATTACTACCAGCAGACCCAATCCTGGATAAACACTCTCAAAAATCCACCCTATGTTTATAATGTGACTGAGAAAAAATATCTGGGAGTCCCCGGAAGCCCGGCTTCTGGAGATCAGTACGTATACGACCTGTTAAGAGAGATGTTGATATTCCACTCTAACAGTTTCGGCAACTAACGAAGTTAGCTTTTTAGCAAACCCGGCAAAGTACTCTTGTATGAGCATACTTTTCCGGGTTTTTTTTGGACTTGATACAAAACAGCAACTGACAAAGTCAGCCTTTGTAAACCCGAAAAGCTTGCTTTTTAATAAGCATGCTCTTTCGGATTTTTTTATATTTATGTATGGAACAGAATTTTATCTATGACTTAATCTCAGTCGGAGCACACCCGGATGATGCCGAGGTCGGCACCGGCGGTCTACTCATTGACCTGTCTAAGCGCGGAAAAAAATGCGGAATAGTTATTCTTACCAAAGGCGAAATGGGTACAGGCGGCGATGAGCAAGTCCGGCAAGAAGAAATTCGTCAGGCTGCTGAAATAATGGGTGCAGATATTATCGAATCTTTTGACTGGGGTGATACCAGTCTGAATGACTCCTATGAACACCAAAAGCAGCTTGCAGAAATCATAAGAAAGACCCGGCCAAAAATAATAGCCACACCATATCCGCAAGTCGGCCATGGCAAAAGACAATCGCATCCTGACCATGTTGCAACCGGCGTGATTACCGTAAACGCTGCCAATCTGGCCAGGTTAAAAAAGGCTGAAGTCGCAGGCGAACCGCATACTGTCCAGAGGATATTCCATTACTTCTTACCGCCCCGAGTCACGCCTGATTTTGTTGTAGATATAACAGAACACTTCGACCTCTGGGTTAAGGCTCTTTCTGCTCACAAATCACAGTTTTTAAATCCTGACAAACCGATTGATTATATTGAAAATTTGACCACTATGGCGCGTTCTTTTGGAGCACAGGCGGGCTGCAAGTATGGACAGGGTTTCCGTTCGGCTGAGCCGCTTTTGATTAGGAACCTGATGAATTTGGTTGAGTAAAGCTATTGACTTGAGCTTTAAGCCTGCTTGATTTTCGATCTGATAGCTGCAAAGGCCTGCCTCAGATCAATCAGCAGGTCATCGACATTTTCAATCCCGACCGACAAACGCACCAGCGAATCAGTTATTCCTCTGGCCTCCCGTTCCTCTTTAGGAATTGAAGAATGCGTCATCGAAGCCGGATGATTTATGAGCGATTCTACGCCACCGAGTGACTCGGCCAAAATGAACAACTCTGTGACAGTTGCAAAAGTCTTGACAGTTTCAAAATCCGCTTTGATCGTAAAGGAAATCATGCCTCCCGGCATGGTCATTTTATTGGGGATGGGGTTGCCGTCAATACCGGGGAAATATATTTTGTCGACTAAGTCAACTGTCTCTAGATACTCTACCAGTTTCATGGCGTTAACAGAATGCCGTTCCATCCTGATATGGAGAGTTTTTAAGCCCCTGAGTAAAAGCCATGAATCAAACGGATTTAGCTGAGCGCCGATAGCATATTGATTGAAAAAGATCTTTTCAGCTAACTCCTTTTCTTTAGCTACAACTACTCCGCCTATGATATCGCAGTGCCCTGACAAATATTTTGAAGCGGAATGATGAACTATGTCGGCGCCAAGTTCCAGCGGTCTCTGAATAAACGGCGTGGCAAAAGTATTATCTACTGCTAATAAAATCTCTTTTGCTTTGGCTATTTTTGATACCGCTTCGATATCCACCAAATCCAAAAGCGGATTGGTGGGGGTCTCGACCCAAAAGAGTCGTGTATTTTCATTTGCTGCTTTGGCAAAGTTTTCAGAGTCGGTGCCATCGACGTAGCTGAAATCCAGTCCGAATTTTTTCCAGATTTGTTCAAACTGCCGAATTGAACCGCCGTAAAGGTCGTTTACAACTACCACATGGTCACCTGATTTCAGCAGATTTAAAACTGCGTTCATAGCAGCCAGACCGGAAGAAAAAAGATATGCCTCCGAACCATTTTCTAATGCAGCCAAGGCCCGCTCGGTTGCTTTTCGGGTCGGGTTTGACCAGCGGCTGTAAACATATCCGGACTCATCGCCGGGGAATTCCATGCGGTAGGTCGATGACAAATAAATGGGAGTGGTTATTGAGCGCGTAGCATCTTCGGGCACCTGTCCGGCGTGCACCGCCTGGGTCTCCAGACTTCTTTTTTTCATCTTATCGCTCATACTTAAACTACTCCAAAAAAACCTTTTTCTCTCATCCAGCCGTCATTAAAAACTTTGCTGATATATTTACTGCCGCTGTCAGGAAGAATGACAACCAAAGTCTGGTCTTCATTCATGCCTTGGGCATGCTCTAGTGCAGCCCAGACCGCACCGCCGGACGAGCCGCCGGCAAATATTCCTTCAGTACGAGTCAGCTCCCGGCAGGTCAAAAAGCAGTCTTTGTCTGAAACCTGATAAACTTTGTCTATTACTGAAAAATCTATAGTGGAGCACATCATATCTTCGCCGATTCCCTCAACAAAATAAGTGTGCGGTTCTATCATTATTTTGTCCTGATAGTACCGGTAATAAACCGAGCCGATAGGGTCAACACCAACAATTTCAATTTCGGGCTTTTTCTCTTTTAGCAATCTGGCTGCTCCCGAAAGTGTGCCGCCGGTTCCGATGCCGCCAACTAAAGTGTCAAAATTTCCGCCGGTCTGTTGCCATATTTCCGGGCCGGTCGAATGATAGTGAGCTTCAATATTATCCAGATTAAAGTACTGCCCTATAAAATATGAGCCGGGGGTTTCACGATGCAGCCTTTTGCCTGTTTCGTAGTAACTCTCAGGTGATTCAGGTGGTACGGCAGTAGGACAAACATAAACTTCGCCGCCATAGGCCTCAAGTGTATCAATTTTCTCTTTCGACATCTTATCAGGAATAGTAAAGATCGCTCTGAAATCGTTGGCCGCCGCATACATCGCCACCGCCGCCCCGGTATTGCCGGAAGTTGCCTCGACAATTGTCCCGCCCGGTTTTAAGTCCCCGCGGGCAATTGCCTGATCTAATATATAGACCGCCATCCTGTCTTTAACAGAACCCGACGGATTTAAAAATTCCGGCTTAACCAAAACCGTTGCTTTGATATCTCTGGCAGCGGTCATTCTGCGAAGTTTGATAAGAGGAATATCGCCTATCGCTTCAGTAATGTCATTCAGGAAAAAATCAGTATTCTTAACTGACGACACAGCCATTTTTTCTTCTTTTACTTGCACCTGATATTTTTGGTCAATTTTTTCCAATCGTTTGACCATAATAGCTTAGAGGCCAATATTGTCAAGATGTTTTAATTCGTCAAAAAATACCTGCGCAAGCCCGAATATGGTCGAAAAAAAATGTTCCGGCCATTCAAAAAGTATTTGACAAAATTTTGGTCAGAATATATAAAATAGCCGAAAAGTATTGCTACTGCTGGATAAACTTGTACGGAGTTTTTTTAGACTACAGAGAGCAGGCCAAATCTGCCGAGATCCAGAACAACTTTGGTGGAAGGCCAGGACTTTAGGAGGAGTCACTATGAACTGTGCTTACTGTAAGGAAAAAATAACCGGCAAACCGGTTACACAGGAAAACAACCACTACTGTTCACTAGAATGTGCCAATGCCGCGGTAGGGCATGTAGCTGAAGAAGACGCTTCATACTATGAAGAACACGAACTCGAAGGCCTTTACGAAGAAGAAGAATAGAATAATCAGTCGCGGGAAATTTTTACTATTTCGTATTTTATAGTGCCGGCAGGCACCTGTATTTGAACTGTATCTCCTACCTCTTTACCCAAAATAGCAGCCCCAACCGGTGACTGCACAGAAATAATATCCTTGTCAACATCGGCCTCATCGGGCGAAACCAGCTTGTATACTATTTCTTCGCCATCGCTTAAATCTTTGACAGTCACTCTGGCATAAAGGTAGGCTTTGTCGTCAGGAATTTCCGAAGTATCTACCAATTGCACTCTGGAAAATCTAAACTCAATATCGCTTATCTTTCTTTCAAGATGCACCTGAGCTTCTTTGGCAGCATGATACTCGGCATTCTCAGACAGATCACCCAGTTCGCGGGTGCGCTTAATCTCGGCCACCAATTTGGGACGCTCTTCATATTTCAGGCGCTTCAGTTCTGCCTCAAGTTTTAAGAGCCCTTCTTTGGACATGTAAATACGTTCGTTCATAAGGTACTCTTAATATAATCTAACTTGATTGTTGAGACAACATACTGCTTGATTCTCTTTTTGAAAAAATCATGAATATGATTATAGACAGGCTCAAGCCGGGGAAGATAGGCTCTACCCCTAACCAGAACGTGCCGCTATCACTCATGAATTTTGACAAATACCAAAAGAATGACAGACCAGCGCTGCAGATGATACTGACAAAGGCCGGTTTTGATGGCAGCCTGCGCTTGCCGACAAACGAAAAGAAAACCGGCACCAGTAAAGCCGGCGCGCCGATAGACCCAAACAGTCGCCAGATATCCACCACCGATTCAAAAAACAAAGCCCAGCCAACGGCCAGCACGGCTGAGATAATCAGACCAACTCTGCTGTAGTAAATTATTTCTGGGTCTGATAGTTTCTTTACTTTGGAGACTATATCATAACCAAATGTGGAAGCTGCCAGAAACGAAAATGAATCGACCGTTGACATCACGGTCGACAGCAGCGCCACCGCAAACAGGCCCACCAGACCGGCTGGCAGTGTCTTAAGCGCCAAAGCAGGAAAAGAGGCCGCGGCATTTTCTAACTCAGGCAAGATCGCTCTGGCATAGAGTCCGCAAACCGTCGTCAAAAAGTCAAAACCTATCCAGCACACCACAGAAATAAGAATGCCCTTAAACGCTACATTGGGTGTTTTGGCGGCGTAGCATCTTTGGTAAAACGATGGCTCTATCAACGTTGTCAAGGCCAGCACGTACCAGGAAGCAATGTACAATCCTGAATTACCGCCATGCCAGGTAAGGTGCCTTTCGGGCAGATTTGAAACAAGAAAGTCAAAACCTCCATATTGCAGAACAAGCACAATCAGCAAGCTGATAAAGCCGAGAAACATAAGCACAAATTGAAAAATATCAGTAATAACAACCGACCTGAAAGCGCCCAGATAAACATATATTAACGAGAACGTTGTACCTGCCACCACGCCTGCCCAAAGAGGCCATCCAAAAAACTCGCTGCCAATCAGACCGAGCATCAGCACATATGCCGCCGGTACTGTCATCATAAACAGAATGACAGCGCCTGCCACCGAAGTTTTCTGGTCGTACACCTTGGCCAGCTGCTCCGGAATGGTAATCAGCTTTTTCTCTCTGGCTTTTTTAGAAAGAAAAAAGGCGAAGATTAATGCTGCCGCATAATACGGCACGCCAAAGACCAGCCAGTTGGAGACGCCGTACAAAAAAGTATATTCACCCACGCCGAGAATACCGCCGTACCAGGTCGATACCAGGGTGGCCACAAAGGCCGGCAGAGTTAAGCGGCGGCCATCAAGAATAAAATCAACTGCAGTTCTGCCGCTGTTACCTCTCTGCCTGCTTCGTAATCCCAGCCAGAGCAGAACTACCAGGTAGCCGGCGACAATAAAATAATCAATAGCGTGCATGCTAAAACAAAGTCAATTTCAGCTGTCCGAACCAGGAGCGCTCCGAGGCTACATAATACTCAGCCCAGCCGTCAATAGTTACAGGTTGACCGGACAGACGATAAACATAGTTGCCGCCGTACCCCCCAACTTCGTACTTCTTATCAAAGAGGTTGCTTCCCCGAAGCTGCAGCACCAGCCGACCCATGTTCAAAAAATTGTCAAACGCAATTTCTCCCGAAACTGACGAAACAAAGTAAGGATCGATGGACAAATCTTCAATGTTCAAGAGCTCCATATACTGTCTGCCGACATATTTGCCGCGGTAAGTCAGCCGCCAATTGTTTTTCTGATAATCGACTAAAATTCCGGCAATGACGTTCGGAAAGAGCGGTTTCTTTTTACCTTTAAAATCCACCTTGACCGATTCCAAAATTGCAACAGGGTTATTGGAGGCGTCCACTGTATCAAAGACATAAAATAATGTCGTATCATAATTTCTGATGCGATTGTGGTTAATTGATAAATCGCCGCTAATTGAAACTTCGCGATTCGGTTTTATCGACCCGCTAAACTCAACACCGGCCATGACTGCTTCGTCGATGTTGATGGTTATCGCTCTGTCAAGCTGGTCCAGCCCGCCCTCAAATACATTCTCATTGTCAAACCGCGAAAGATACAAGTCGACGCCAACTTTATATTTATCGCCACGATGGCGCACACCGCTGCTGACTTCAAAGACTCTTTCATTATCAATGGTAGGCCTGCCAAATTCAAACAAGCTGTCACCAGAATTACTCAATATTTCTAACTGTGGGAATTTATCCGGGTCATCGGCATCGTAAATATTCTCATCATTTGGAAGACGCGAAGATACTGCAAAATTCAGATAGGCGTTCGTATTGGGAGTTAAGGAATAATTCAGGCCTGCTTGCGGAGCAAAAAACAGCCAGTCCAGGTCAAACTGATGTCCCAAAAATGCCCCCATCTTTACCTGTTCCAGCTCATATCTTTCATATCGAAACTGCGCTTTGATTCGAGTAGTAACTCTGTCAGACAGGCGATAAAATTCGGAGCCAAAAACTGAACCGACATATTTGGTTCCGAAATATTGATAGTAGCGGTGACGCGGATTAAGCGATCCCGCTATATGCTGGGACCAGACAACCTGTCCCCAGTGATCGGATTCAAAATAATAGAACGACCCGCCGAGTGCATGTCTGCCGCGATCATGATTGATTTCAATACGAGAATTCCAGCCCACCTGATTTTTTTCGACCCACTTTTGCCGCACCAAATCGCCTCTTTGATACGGCCGTGAAGTAGTGCTGTCAATTTCAATGAAAGATGCGGAAATGTTATAGTCGCTGAATTTTCTGCCATCTTTGAACTGTTCGAAATAGCCCTTGCCGCGAATGTAATAAAGTGTGTTGTAAAGTGTACTTTTATCGTTCAATTGATAGGTGTTGTGAATCTGATAATGCGGCTGGTTAAAATTATCAGTTTCGTTGTCGTAAGTAAGCGGATTATATCGCCTGTTAGTGTCGAGCAGGCTTTTGGGAACTCCGAAGTAGGTCAGGTGCAGTCTTATCGGCCCGCCATAGACATGTAATTCGGTCGTCATCCGGGGATCAATTCTTGCCGCCGAAAGATAATATGCCCAGCCGTCGTACCAGCTATTGTGGCGGTAACCTCCGGTGCGCTGCTTGGAAAACCGTCCGGAAAAAGCCCACTTACCATTTATCAACCCGGTGGAATATTCTATGCTCTGCTTGTAGATATCGCTGATTTGTTTACCATCAGCTGTGTAAATTCCGTATCCGGTCGAAAGTGTTGTTTTGCGCCCGCGTCCGAAAGTGTTGGTCGCCACATTAATGGAACCGCCGAACGAGGCATCACCATAGAGGGAGTTACCTGCCCCGCGCAGCACCTGTATATCTGTAATATTAGCGGCAAAATCCGGCAAATCAGTAAAATAAGTGAAATGGTCCTCGGGGTCGTTCAGCGGCACGCCGTTGATATAGGTAGCGATGCGCTGCATATCGAAGCCGCGTATTCGCATATAACTGTATCCCAGTGATGCCCCACCGTCCGTATAAACATGTACATTGGGCGTGTTATTCAACAATAAGGGGAACTCACCTACTGAGTAGTCCCTTTCGATTTCCTCGCGGGTCACATTATCGAATGCCACCGGTGTTTCGTCCCATTTGGCGCGCTCAGCGGTGATTACTATTTTGTCCCACTGATAATATTTTGTTTCCAACTTGATTACAGCTGGTAACTGTTCGCTTTTAAATTGTCTCGGATAAAAGCCGACAGATGAAAAAGTCACTCTGTTGACTGACTCCGGAATTTCCAGCCTAAACCAGCCGGAACTGTCGGTCTTGGTCCCAAGACCTTCGACATTAGTGATAACCGACACCGCTTCAAGCGGCTGCCCGTTTTGGTCAACAACTTGTGCGGTTAATTCCTTTGCTGATGCACTTAAAGGAAAACACACCAGTAAAATTAGGATTCCTGTAGCTACGCTACTTCTCATGACATCAACCTCGCTTTTTTGTGCGCTATCATCTTGAAACATCACCCTTCGACCGTTCCGTCATGCTGAGCGGACGCCGTCCCGAGCCTGTCGAAAGGACACCAAACGTCATCCTGAGCGGAGTCGAAGGGTGACATCAAGTCAAAGCACACTTTAGTTTTTGCAAGATTTCCGTCCTGAATCAATAGGTCTGTCCGTGATTATGCGGACTAACGGAGATAAGAATCGTGGCTATTGCCACACCGTTTCCCTACGCCGGCATTACCCGGATCAGGTCATATGAGGGTATGTTCTCAGGCGGACATTTACGCCACCCCCAACGGAATTCTGTTTTCAATTATATATAGTGGGTTGAAATTATGAGGGCAAGTGGTTTTTTTGGAAGAAAACTCTTTAAACAAATACATTTCGATGTTAATTTGGTGCACTTGAACGAATTGAATTACAAAATGCCAATGAGTGAAAGCGAACAAATGACTGATAATTCTGAAAGAATCCGTCGATTAGCACAAGACTTAGTGAAAAGAGGTCTCGGAACGGCCATTAGCAAATTAAAGTCGGGGCAAGTCGCGTCTAGAGAAATATCACAATTGAACATTACAGGACCGGGTCGAATGGAACTCTTATCCAATGACCTGCCCGACTGGTCTTTGGCATCCTTTCATATACTAACTGAACTGGAAAAAACTCAGGATTTTGAAGATTTCAAAAGTCTCGTAGAACAAGACAAGCAATTTGCACCTAAAATGAATACACTTATCGGTACTAATAGATCAAGAAGGCGGATGACATGTTCGGAATTACTTAGAATCTATTTCCATAGAGTACTAACGCATGCTCCGAGCACTTTGGTAGTACCGGACTCCCAACTAAATGAGATTTGGAATAATACGGTTTTATTATTGTTGGCGGATAAAGTAAAAGTAAAATTTTGGTGCTTCTTGGAAAGAGTTCAGTCACCTAACGAAACTAAAGAATTACTACCAAATGTATTTCTTAAGGGTTTAAGCTACGCTGAGCTTGAAAAACTATGGTTTAATAATAGTCTGATCCAAAGTTATTTTCCCTTCTATGGATATTCAACATCAACCATTTTTGATGCTCAAACGATTATTGAAACTAAAGTAGAAGAGGAAGTTGTCATCGGAGAGCAGGATTCCGGTATTGAACAGGCACTAAAATCTTTTCAAGTAATTCACGAATGTTTTGAATCAATAGTTACTTCAATAAGACTCATTAAGCCAGAGCCAGTAATCTTGTCCCCCATAATGATTGAAGTAAATGATTTTTGGGGCTCAAGTTCTGCACATGGCTTTAGGCAAGTACTGAATCGACCTCATGAAAAACCATGCGAATTGCAATCGAAAAATATAGACGAAGTAATTGAAATACTAAAGATTTTAAATGCTCCCAACTCTCAACAAAATAGAAGGCTCAACATTTGTATAAGAAGATTGGGGTTTGCAAATACACGGATTTCTTACGAAGATAGGCTTTTAGATACAACTATGGCATTGGAATCTCTGGTCCTTGAAGATTCTGGCGACCCGAAAGAGCGTGGTGAACTCTCATTTAGAATGTCTTTAAGAATTGCTAAATTTACTGAATCGAAACCAGCAATACAAAGAGAGGTTTTCGAATTCGTACGGTCAGCTTACAAATTGCGTAGCAAGGTGATTCATGGTGATGAACTTAAGCTTGAAGACGAAACGATAGTGAAAGAGCTGGAATCTCTCGCGAAGAAAGTCACCCGCAAATATCTCCATGATTTAGCAACTGGAAATGCTATTGATTGGAACAGCTTGTTATTTTAGTAAATAGCCGGTGGGCCCGCCACGATTGGCGGGCCTGCCAGATTCAAAATTCTCTATTCTTCTGTTTCTTCCGTCTCTTCCGTCGCGGTAACTATATCTCCCTTGGTCGGGCCGACTAAGGCCAAGAGTTCGCCCTGCTCTTTCTCGGGGACTTTGAACTCGTTCAAGGTCGCTACAAAGTCCGCTACCATGGCGTCCCACTGCTCATTATTGATATTCAAATGGGCGTGAGAATCTACCATGCTCCGTCCAGTATAGATTTCGGGGCCGCCGGAGAGGCTGCAGATCAGCGCGGTTAAGTGAAATTTTATGCCGGCTGCGGGCACCTGCTTGCGGGCTTCGTCAATCAGCGGGTTAGCATTGAGAATTTCATTTACCAGCAGCTTCTCAATAAGTACGTCCACTACCGATGCAATAGCGTAAACGCCTCCCAAACGATCATAGAGCGATTTTTCCGGCTCGGCAGCCTTTTCCTCCTGCGCCACAACCAGCTGGCCGGCAAATGCGAAAAGAATCGCTGCCACCGTTAAAACAGCAAGAATTGGTAGTTTTTGCCTCATAATAAGACTCCCTTCATGAAAAAATTTTGCAAGATTGGGCAGACAATGTTACCCTCCAGTTAACGTCTCATAAGGTATAAATCGGAAGTACGAGTGCAAGCGATTTTTGATTTTTGTCCGGAAACTTTTTTAAATGCCAAATAAAATTCCGAACATGAATCTCAACTCTGGGATATCGCCAATGCCAAAACGGGCTTCAAAATTATATTTATTGCCGCCCCGCATAGGGATCTTCATACCGGCGGTAAGACTCATACCAAACTCGGTTGAACTGCCGCCTTTTCCCGAAGTAAAAAATAGCGTCGGGCCGGCGGCACCATAGAATGTCAAGCCGGATTCTGGCAGCGGCAAAAGATACCAGCGCAGATCCAGATTTGCCGCGGTGCCATCACCGCCAAGTGAAAAATCAAGACTCGGCGCCAGTACTGCCGAACCTGCAAAACGGCCGAATTCCCCCTGGCCGCCTATCAAGAACTGACTTGGACCATTATCGAACCCAATTCTGGCGCCCAGTGAATAGTGTTTAGACCTGGCTTTGGGGTTTTTCTTATTTTGAGCTTCGGCAGCTACGCTGAACACGAATAGCAGCAGAGCCATCAGTATGAAAGTCTTTGTAAAAATCTTATTTCGCGCAAACGTCATTTTAATTCACCATTTTTCATTATATAGAAACATCGTTTTCAACATTGGCCGCAATTAATTAAGTCGGTCTCATCAATCAACTATTATCGACATAATCTCCCTTTTCTTAGCGGTAGATTTTTGGTCACTTGAGGAACCAACTGCTTGCCAGAATGTTAAATCTTTATTGGATTAAGCGTAATATCCGTTATCAGCAGAAATTAACGTAAAGGAGATAAAAATGGACAAGAAAAAAGTAGTACTCATTACCGGCAGCAGCAGCGGCTTTGGACTACTAACCACCCGCACCCTGCTTGAACAGGGCTACACAGTTATTGCCTCGATGCGCGGACTTGACGGCAAGAACAAAGAACATGCAGACAACCTCAAAACATTTGCCGAAGGCAAACCGGGCCAGCTGCATTTACTTGAACTGGACGTGACCAGTGATTCCTCCGTTGAGACGGCTGTCAAGCAGGCACTTGAGATAGCCGGGCGTATTGACGTGGTCATAAACAACGCTGGTTTCGGTGTGGCCGGATTTGCCGAAGCTACCACAGTTCCACAGTTTCAGAAAAACTTCGATGTCAACGTCTTTGGTGTTCAGAGAGTAAGTAGAGCTGTGCTGCCGGCAATGCGCAAACAAGGTAATGGTTTGATAATCAATATTTCAAGTATTGTTGGCAGAATGGTGATGCCATTTGCCGCGTCCTATGTTGCTTCCAAATATGCTCTGGAAGGTCTTTCAGAATCCTACCGCTATGAGTTGGCCGGTACCGGTGTTGATGTGGCGATTATTGAGCCGGGCGGTTTTGGCACAAATTTTCTTACAAATATGGAGCCTGCCGCTGACAACGACCGACTTAAGAGTTATGGACCATTAGCTGAGATGCCGGACAAAATGTGGGGTGGATTTGCGGAGAATTTAAAAGGCGATGACGCTCCTGACCCGCAGGTTGTGGCTGACGCCATCGCTAAGTTGATTGAAACTCCGGCAGGAAAAAGACCACTTCGAACTGTTGTTGATCCGATGATGGGTGGCGAAGCTACCCGAGCAATTAATCAGACAACCGATCAGATTCAAGCTACGCTTTTGGAGAATCTCGGAATGTCTGATTTTATATCAGTCAAGGGAAATTAAATTACTTAAATACTAAACAGGGCAGAGCCTCAAAAATTCTGCCCTATTCAATTTATCTCAAGATATTCCGCCTTCAAGAATCAAATCTACTCCAAGCTTTTCTTCATATCATCCAAAAGCGCCAGATAGATGTTGTGGCAAAACTCCTGGGCTGCTTCGTCGTTTTCTTCCCATTGCGATGACCACTCGACCAGCGTACCTTCTCCATCAGTTGCGGCGCTTAACTTAACCGTCCCCATATAATTTTTTATTTCATCTTTGGAAATTGGCGATGGTCCGTCATCGATGCTGTATGAAAACGTCATCTTAGAGTCGTCTAATACTCTGAGAGTTTCCCTAAAGGCATCATTTAGCATTCGCCCTGCGCCAATCTCATCGCCGGCTATATCACCAACCTTTTCAAGTTTAGTTATTACGTTAGGGCACCAGGACATATCATGGAAATCCCGAACTGCTTTCCATACTTTTTCGACAGGTGAATTGATGGTTATTGATTGATAAGTTTTTCCCAATTTCTTTTCTCCGTTTTATGAATGTTTAAGTTACCAGTACCTGAAAATAATGTCGCCGTCCTCTTCGATCAAGATGCGCACATTTATTTCTTCGCCATCATTTAATGATGCCGGAAAGCTGTAATGCACAGTAGATTTTTCTGCCGAAGTATGCGGCAGCATCATGCCTTTTTCGTTGGCAAAGGTTATGACATCAAACTTGAGCTCAGCATACAGATATGGCTCAAACATGTAAGTGAATTCCGACTTCGTCATTTTCAGCTTTTGCTTATTCTGGTCGTACTCGGCCAGTTCATGATGGGTCAGGACCAGCGAGGTGTCACCGGTTGAAATATGTATTTCCGCATCGACCCCTTTTATCAGCATCGTTTTGTTGTCACCGGCCATTTGGTACTCACAGCCGGGAAGTTTCATGACCACTTTCATTTTAATATGCGGCACGTTGGAGTATTCTTCTTTACCAAAATAACGGTGCAAATCCAGACTCAGCGTCTGCGGTGAGTCGCCGCTTATGATAATTGTCGTATCAATTTTGATGTCGTTATAAATAATACTATAGCTCTGTCTACCGGCAGTAACACCAGTAAGAGTAATCGGCGTGGTCGCTTTGAAATTCTTATCCTCGGATAATACCGTGGCGCCGAAGGGATTAGTCAAAATCGTCAGCTGTCCGATTTTCTTTTTTACAATGACAGCATCTCTTTTGCTCGGCGTGGCAACATCTTCAAGTACAAAATGCACCAACTTGCGAGTCACAGTTTCAGCCGTTACTGTCACCGAAAACGTCTCCGGCTGATAGTACGGCTTGGTGACCGTCACTTTGTGCTCCCCGACAGCAAGCGTACAAAGTACCGGCGTGAAATATCTGTAATATTCCTTGCCGTCGATTATGATTTCAGCCTTTTCCGGGGTAGATTCAATAAACAGATAGCCCGTTTCGGCAAATACAGAGCTTGCAATAAACATTAGCAACACTACCGTTGCCAAAGACAATTTCAGCTTAAGAGCTGTCTTACATACTGAATCAACCATAGATAAAATTTACGAGCTCATGGTATTGTTCCGAAAGCTTAAAATTTACTTCTTCCGCAAGAGAACATTGCCCTTTATTGACGAAATTGTAAGACTGTCGTCAGACTTCCATCCTGAGACAGAGATTAAAAACAAGCGCGCTTCGATTATATCAGTTGAAATATCAAAAGTGAAATCTGCCATTTCCACATTGTCCTCGTCATATTTCTCTATCAACATGGCCAAAGAGTTGTTCATCTTTACTTCTGAAACAAACTCACTGCTGTCCCGCATATTCAAACTGATTAATTGTACTACTGCAATTTCTTTCTTCACCTGTAACTTGACTTGATAATCATCGATTGTGACAAAATCACGCTTTTCCCAGAAATTAAAATTGCCGTAATTCAGATTTAGCAGGTAATCGTATCCCTCCAGTTTATACGCCATATTATCTTTTGTGCTTAATTCAAAGTAATCCTTTTCCATCTGCCCGCTGTATCTGCTGACAAAATCAAAGCCCATCAATTTTACGAGTTTCCTGGATTGATAATTGGTTTCAAATATGTCAAGCGAGACCAATGTACTGTCATCGAACCATTCTTCAAGAGCTTCCAGGCCGTGTGTTTCAATTAGGTAGGAGGTTATACTGCTTAAATCCTTTTTTGCTTCATGGGGTATTTCTGTTTCAGAAGGAACTACTTTCCCAGCTGCCAACATTTCATTTTCTACAAAGATTGCTTCCATTCGATTTAACTGACTCACTTTTGAAACAGCGAAAGCCCCCCAAGGTCCAAAAGCAGATAGAACTGCAATCGCAAAAACAACCATCGGAATAATTCTGATATCTTTGGCTTTGCTGAAGATAAAATATAAAACCACCAGCGCAAGACCGCTGGCCATGGCAAATACATAATAGCGGTATTCGGTAATGCCATAGTCCGATATCCGCACCCAAATTGCAACAAACAGCATTCCCAAAAGCGGCAACAGCATCCTGAAAAACCATTTCGAAAATACTTTGATCCATTTGCTTTCTGTCCGTTCCCGAAGTGGGTGCAGCAGCAGCAGCGATAAAATGCCAACCACCGAAAACCATAAGACCAGTTGCGACACCCAGCCTTTGGGGAGATTCCATTCGAAGATAATTTTAAATTCGTAGGTAATTAATATAACAAAGTAAAGCGCGACCAGTGGCAAAAGAATATACTGGGCCAAAACTTTGAGGCCTTTGGGATATTCTTGCGAATCGTTGAGCGCATTTAGATTGACCGGAACACCTGCTAAGAAAACCACGGTCTGAAAAACGCTGGTAATTATTACCCAGAGTTTCATATAACTTTTCCAGGTTATATCAACACCAAAGAGATAGTCCATCGCAGCCAGTGCGATAGCTAAGCCAATATATAAAACAGACGAATAAAGAGCGGCTGTCAAAAACCGTAAAAACAAACTTTTATTGTACTGCCAGAAACCCTGAACTTGACTGCCGCCAATGAATGGAATAAACGCTACCAGAAAATGAAATGAAATATTCAGAAGCATGAAGCGCTGCAAATGGTAATCGGGACTTTCGGGATTTTCCGGCAAACTGAAATAGTAGACAGCAAGAACTGCCGCTCCAGCAGCTTGAAGCCCGTAACTTTTCGCTTTGTCCCACAACTTTTTGTCAGCATAGAAAACCAGCGCCGTAAAAAGCGGCAATCCTAACGCTGCAATCATTCCCAGTTTCTGTAGCACGAATTCCTGGAACTGTTTGTCTGATTCGACCAGCAGGATCCCGACAACAGCGCCCAACGTAGCGCTCAAAAGCGTAAACGGAAAGCGCACAAAAGTAGCCGCAGCATTTTTATAAATGAAATTAAACGATGGAAATTTGTTTAAGAGTCCCAATAAGAACTTCCCTGGTATGGTTCAATTATTACTAAAACTGTCCTGTTATTAAATTTGAGGCAACAAAAAAAGGCGAGGAGCTTTTTTAGCGCCTCGCCTTGATACTTAAATATAATAAGATTCTAATTTTCCTGGGGGGAATTCTCAGCCAGTTCAATCTTATTCATTCTAATTTCCCGGCGGACAATTTCCAGATAATCTCCCAAAAGCCGGTAGCGGTTACTGAAAGTTTCAGTCCGTTTAATTGAATGAAACAAAATTTCTTTTGCTTTGACAAGCTGTCTGGCTCTGCGAAGGTCTTTGATGTCATCTTTGGCAGCATATTTTTCTGCCGCCGAAACCGGCTCATCAACGCGGACATTTTCAACTACATTTCTGACAGATTTGTTGGCTTCACGTTCATAGCGTCTAACCGCCTGCGAACGCGCTCTAATATCCGAATCAATCAGGCTGAAAATTCTTTTCTGGTGTTTTCTGACGCGTTTGACGTTACGCTTCAAAATGGCATCGTGCCACAGATCGACTTCATGTGAAAGCTCCTGCGACATTTTATCGGTTCTGTCCATTTCTCTGACATCAAATCTGATATCAAAAGCGCTCGATTCTACATTATTGTCTCCGGCAAAACTTGCTCCGACAAAGGCCAGCATGAAAATTGCGGCCAATAAACTGATCCTCCGTACCATTACTAATCCTCCTTAAATGGTTAGACCCTTTGCGTTAGAACAACACCAATCAATTTCTGTGCCGAAGTGGTTAAGCCATTGATACTAAGAGTTTTAGCTATTTTATAGATGGGCAGATTGTATGTGAATATTCAAGAGAGTATGGGAAATTTCCCATATCCCAAAATTGGTAAAACTATAGTAGAAAGTGACTAAATTGCTTAGTCTTTGGCTTTTTCTTTTTGGCGGCGGCGCTCTTCTCTAATCATCCGCATCATCTGAAAAGCTAAAGAACTGTCAACCGCGTAGAGACCGTTAAAAATAGAGTCCGCTTTTTTGCTGCGACCCTCAAGAGCATAAGCGGTACCCAGGCCAATCCAATTCCCCGAGAAAGATGAGTCTGTAGCCAGGGCATTTTCAAATTGAACGGCGGCTTCGGTGTAACGGCCCTCGGTGATGTACAATATTCCCAGCGATCGAATGCAGTCGGGATAGTTGGACTGAAGTTTCAAAGCCGTCTTATAACTGGCTTCGGCATCTTTGGTCTTTTTTAACTTATCTTTGATTCTCCCTAAAAAATAGTACAGTTCGGCGGCTGCCCCGCCAGCTTCTGCACTTCTTTCATAATAAAACTCGGCGCTGTCGATACGACTCGAAGCGGCGTAGCTGTTGCCTATTGAAAATAAAATCTCCGGCTGCTTTGGTTTAATAAAATTGGCTTTATGGAGATAAGACAGAGCGCCCATCGTGCGGCCAATTTTGAGATACTCCATTCCAAGATTTGCGTTAAAAATTGCCGAACCAGAGTCGATCTTTACAGCCTTTAGAAAAAATTCTATAGCTTTTTCACGGTTTCCATCGGTGCTGTAACTCACCCCCAGATTATTATTTATTTCTGCACCGCTCGAATCTATAGCATATGCCCTTTCAAAATGAGTGCGAGCCAGTTTTAGGTTGCCCACCGCCGAATGAGCAGTTCCTATGTACTGAAGTGCTTCAAAATTATTCGGGTCGATTTTGAGTGCCTTTTGAAGAGTCAGAATCGCTTCCTCATATTTTTGCACATACATATGACGTCCGGCCCTGTCTAAAAGTTCGTTTAGGTCCTCTGACTGAGCCAAAGCTGATGCAGCCAGAAGAACAAATACAGCTGGATATCTGATTAAATTTCTCATATTTTTCATTATCGGTTATACAGAAATATATGCAATAGTTTCAATGATGAAATACACAATTAAAGTCTTCATAATGAGTACCTTTTTTGCATTAGTATTCCAGATTGCTGAAGTCGATGCAAATTCCCTAAAAAAGGTAATTGATACGGCCAGCTTTATGGGCGAAATAAATTTTGCCACCAAAAACGATACTCTAACTATCAAATTCAAATTAACACCTAAGAATTTCCATTCCGACTCCGTCCTGCTCACGATTGGTGGAAGTGGATGGCACGGAAAAGAGGGTATAGTTAGGATAAATGTAAATAATTATGCTGATTCTCTTAATTATATTGTCATATATCGTCGTAGCGAAAAATTGCCTCTTCAAGAAAGCTGGAGGTCTGTGTACTCCCATAATGGTAAGCTTTACTTTAAAGGACAAATTTCTATTCCACTAAACGGGCAATCCACTTCTTTTTGGAAATGCTGGGCTACGGGATACTATAGCGATGATACTGGTCATGTACAGACAGTAACAGACCAACAGTATCTTAGTCCCAATTATATGGGAATGGGTATGGAGATATGGTTTCCAGGGTTCGGTTTCTATAAGACCCGCTCCGGTTCCTTGCTAGCGAAAGAAGGATTCTTACTTTCTTGGGGGCTTTCCTGGGAATTTAATTTCAGGAAAAGTCGCTTTTCTATATCTACATCTTGGAATGGGTTAGGCGAAAATTTTTCTTTCTCTGACCCGCTAAGAGTAGGTTTCAGATATTATACAGGAAATATGGTTAACTTCATGCCCTCATTTCATGCAGCCACGAAACTTTCAAAGATAAAATTCAAAATAGATGACACAGAATATAGAAATTTAAAATGGGGCGGGGAATTCGGCATAGCTTTCGAGGGACCATTCGAGCGATTTGGATATTTCTACAGCACAAGCGCCGGTGGTTATCATAGCTTTGAGATATTTCTAGCTTCTGGCAGTAATTTCAATGCTAAAGCTGGCACACGTTACCTTTTTCAAAGGTCCGATAACATCTGGATGATTAAAGCATCAATCTACATTCAAGGATGGGACAGCCTTGCTGGGCAGAGTGGTTTCCAACGAGAAAACAATAGGCCATTTTTTCACAAAGCTCTTTCGTATATTGGATTTGCTCCTGTGGCAGTTATCATTGCACCCATATACTATGGAGGAAAACTGTTGGGTTTTGACATGGATAAAAATTGATTAGTCGTTCTAATCTAATCAAAAAACAGCCCGCCTGATGACTCAAACGGGCTGCTATCTCCCTCTTATCAAGGAAGACTCTCAAATGAGGTACAAACGCCCCAATTCATCCCTGAACCGGAGCTTTTATCTTTATTTAACTCTGTTCTTACTGTGATTGTTCACCAGAGCATAAGAAAGATATTCCAACTCCATTGCCATATTTTCATTGCGAACAAAAACGTCGTCGGGAACTTTCAGATTTACCGGAGCAAAATTCAAAATTGCCCTTAAGCCTGCTTTGACAATATCATCTACTACAAATTGAGCAACTGAGCCGGGCACACAAATTACCACCATCTCTATCTCTGAACCGCTTAATTCGGAAACTATATTTTTAATATCGCTTACTACAATTCCTTTATGATTAGAGCCTATCTTTCTTTGGTCATTGTCAAACAATTTTACAATCTTAAATCCCTGGCGGGCAAATTCTTTATAACTTACCAGGGCCGAGCCGATATTTCCCACACCCACCAGTGCAATATTCCAGACCCGGTCAATTCCCAAAATCCTGGCTATTTTTGCCTTCAAATCTTTGACCGGATAACCCAGCCCGCGGGTTCCAAATGAACCAAAAAACGAGAGGTCTTTGCGCACCTGAGCCGGTGTCAATTTCTCTATTTTGGCTAACTCTTTTGAGGAGACAGTCTCACTGCCATTATCCTCTACAATCTCCAAAGCCCGGTGGTAAAGAGACAAACGCCTTATTGTCGACTCAGAAATGCGTTTTTTTAGCTCTGTCTCTCGAAACTCATCCATTTATACCTCATTATTAAGCCTAACAATAAAACCTCATCTATGTGAAAGCCTTCACAAAATAGGCCAGTTGGAAACAGAGTCAAGGTTAATTATCAAACGCTTTTTAGACTATTATACGGGGAATATGCGAACCGAGCCTGGACAGTATCTCATAATTTATACTGTTTGACCAGCCGGCCAGCTGTTCTGCAGATACTGAGTCCCTGCCCGAACGGCCAATCAGAGTTACTTCGTCGCCCAATTTCACCCCTTTGATCTCGGAAACATCGGCCATCATAAGGTTCATGCAAACCCGGCCGCGCAGTGGCGCTCTCTTGCCGCCTACCAGAACATAGGAATGATTTGACAATGCCCGGCTGTAGCCATCGTAGTAGCCTACCGGCAAAACCGCCAGCCTTGTTTTTTTGGTGGTCCGATAAGTGCAGCCGTAGCCGACAAATTCATCAGCCGCTACACTTTTTAACTGCGTTATTCTTGTCTTCCACGAAAGCAGCGGCTTAAACAGATTATTTTTACCTCCCTGCATCAGATGGGTCGCAATTGTCTCTTTCGACGGCCAATGGCCGTACATGGCGATACCCGGCCTGACCAGATCGAAGTGCGTTTTCTTAAACAGTATCAAAGCCGCCGAAGAGGCTGTATGCCGGACAGTCGGTTTCATCTGCAAACTAGCGAGCTTCTTTATCATTCTGTTAAAGTTTTTGAGCTGAAACTCGGCGTATTCATGATTGGTCGTATCTTCGATATTGGCAAAATGCGTACTGGCGCCGTACGGTTTTTTCAAATAGGCATATCTCTTATAGATTTTCACAAAATCTTCCAGCTCATTTTCTGTTATCCCCTGTCTGTTGGTGCCCGTCTCAAGTTTCAGATGCGTTCGAATATTCTTTTTTAGCCTCTTGGAAATGCTCCCCAGATTGCGCAGAGTTGTCTTTTCAAAAATAACCGGCTCAATATCATAATCAAAGAGAGCCTCAAGCATGTTTGCCTGAACCGGCCCCAAAATCATTATCTTTCTTGGCCAGCCGCCCAGCCTGGCTGCCTGAGCTTCTTCGAACGAGTGCACCGT
This sequence comes from Candidatus Zixiibacteriota bacterium, assembly GCA_022571845.1. Taxonomy (GTDB): domain Bacteria; phylum Zixibacteria; class MSB-5A5; order GN15; family FEB-12; genus JACZWU01. The sequence goes on from JACZXB010000008.1 coordinate 149,781, forward strand.
CAAATATTCTATTTCATGGTGGTTAATTAACAGCCCGGAAATTTCAAGCAAACCGTGCCCATAGGCGTTAGCCTTAACAGAAACAGCCAGCTTACTTTTGCCGGAAAGTACGGCCAGAGACTTGATATTATGCGAGAGGGCTTTTTTGGAAATTTCTATCCAGCTTAACAGATTGCGGTTTGCCATTTCATTATTTATACAAGTCACAAAAATTACGGACAACAAAAAGAACAGGTTTAAAAATTATCCCGGGCTTTTACCTGCTATCTTGATTTCAAACTTCCGGCTGTTATCTTTATCCAGTCGATGAAAGATATTTTAGCTAAAAATTCTACCTTAATCCGCGGACGTATCGCCGAAGTCTGTGATGAGCATAACCGTGACGTGGACGATATATCAATTATTGCTGTTACCAAGAGCTTCCCGGCATCCTTAATTAGTACTGCGGTTGCAGCGGGCTTTCATTATATCGGTGAAAGCAGAGTTCAGGAAGCTGAGTCAAAAATAGAAGAGCTTGGCCGAATCGCCTGCTACCATTTGATAGGCCACCTGCAGACCAACAAAGCCAAAAAAGCAGTACAGCTTTTTGACGTAATCCAATCGGTAGACTCTTTGAAACTCGCTGTTGAGATTAACAAAGCCGCCGGTTCAGAAAAACGAACGATAGAATGCTATATCCAGGTGAATTCTTCAGGCGAAGACCAAAAATTCGGTATAGCCATAGACGACTGCCTCGAGCTATTCAAAAAAACCAGCGAAATGGAAAATATCAAACTAACCGGCCTGATGACTATCGGCCCTCTTACCAATGATGAAAATTCTATCCGCAGCGCCTTTTCCAGATGCCGTGAACTCTATCATAAGGGCAAAGATATCTGTGGCAGTGGCTTTGAGCATCTCTCAATGGGCATGTCCGATGACTATCCGCTGGCTATTGCCGAAGGCTCTACTACTATCCGGCTGGGCTCAGCTTTATTCGGTCCCCGGCCGGTCAAGGCCTAACCTCAAAATTTCAGATGTTTTGCCAAAAAGCTGCGAAAATAGCTGCATATTAGCCCATTAAGAGGGTTAATTTTTTCCTGTACAAGTTCGATAATATAGCTAAGGAAGTTTCTGCTTTGGGCTGCTCAATATTTGCACTTTCAAAGCAGTTGTTTCAAAATTGAAACTAAAGAGGAATCGAGAGTAATTAGTTATGAGTCTAACCGCCAATGATATCCGTAGTATAGAAATCCGCTCTCAGATGCGCGGCTACGACAAGGAAGAAGTTGATAATCTACTGGAGCAGGTTGCTGTAGCTATAGAAACAACCAAGCAGGAAAACGTCAAGCTGTCGATGGAGATTGACAGCCTTCGCTCCGAAGTCGCTTCGCTAAAAGAGAATGAAGATGTCATAAAGAGTGCCGCTATTGACGCCCGCAAGAACGCTAACACTACCATTAAGGCCGCCAAAAAAGAAGCGGCTGATATCATTGCCAAAGCTAAAGAAGAGTCCAAAAAAATCCTTGCCGGCAATTCCAAAAAAGTTCAGGAGATAGAGCAGCACATTCAGAGCCTTGACCAAAACCGCAAAACGTATCTAAGCAAACTTCGCACCCTTATATCATCACATCTTGAACTGGCCGAACGCGAGGCGGTATTGGATGTCAAAGAAGCAATGGCCGATGCCTCCGAAAGTGTTACTGCCGGTGAATCAATAACCGTTACAAATGCCGAAGACATCGCTACCGAGAATCGTGAGATAATAGCAGATACCGACGATGATGACGTCGATGCAACGGACGATCAGGAAGAAGAAGATAGCGGCCCGGAAAAACAGGCCGAGCTAAGAGAAGATGATGAGCCATCCGCCGCTGAACTCGAAGAAGCCCTTAAACAGTATCAGCAAAGTGAAAAGGAAGAAGATGGCGAAGCGACCCAGCCCCCGACCGCTTCTTCCCCTTCGCTGGCTTCACCCGGACGAAAATGGGAAGAGACAAGCGCCTTGGCAGACGAAGTACCGCCTGAATTTATAGTAAAGAAAAATGAGCCCAAGACAGACGCTCCAACAGGTTCTGGCGCCGCCCCTCATCCTAAGGCCAATAAAACGGGCAAAATGGATGTCAATAAAGAATTTAATGAAATAGCCGCGAAGCTTGAGGATATAGTAAAATCGGAGAAAAAATAAAATTCTCGCCTTACACTTTTTTTGAGGCCGGTAATATCTCTCAGATAGCCGGCCTTTTTTGTTATCCTGTTATACCGTTCTACGATTGACATACAACAAACTGCTTTGAGAATTTGACCGTTCACTATAATATTCTGCTGTCACCTGAGCTCTTTTCACTCATCACCTGAGCTCTTTTCACTCGTCACCCTGAGCGAAGTCGAAGGGGACGAAGGGTGACAAAAAAATCTTTATCGATGCATTCTATTTGATTTTCAATCCAAAAACAGCATATTTTAATTCTAAGGCCGCCCTCTAAGCGGACAATAGGGAACAGCAATTTCAGAAAGGACGGAACTTTGCAAACTATCGAACAACTGAACGAACAATTAAAAGAGGCCACTGATTATATCGCAAGCCAGACACAGTTTAAGCCTTCCATCGGTATCATTCTCGGAACCGGGCTTGGCTCACTGGTCGACGGCATTGAAATGCAGGCGACAGTCGGTTACGACAAAATTCCGCACTTTCCGGTATCGACAGTCGAATCACACGCCGGCAGGCTTCTTTTTGGCGGGCTTCGCGGCAAACCGGTCGTCTGTATGCAAGGGCGCTTTCATTTTTACGAAGGCTACACTTTACAGCAAATTGCTTTTCCCGTCCGCGTCATGAACCGGCTCGGCATCAAAACGCTCATAGTTTCAAACGCTGCCGGAGGCATGAACCCGAATTTTAATGCCGGCGACATTATGCTGATAAAAGACCATATTAATTTCTTCCCCGGTAATCCGCTTATCGGCCCCAATGATGAAAAAATGGGCGACCGCTTCCCGGATATGTACGAAGTTTATAATCACGATTATATTAAAATGGCCAAACAAGTGGCGCTTGACTTAAAACAGCCGCTGCAGGAAGGCGTCTATGTCGGCCTGACCGGACCCTGTCTGGAAACCGCCGCCGAATACCGCATGCTGCGCGGCTGGGGAGCCGATGCTGTCGGCATGTCAACTGTCCCTGAAGTCATAGCAGCCCACCACCAGCATAACAGGGTTCTGGCCTTTTCAATTATTACCGATATGGGACTGGCCGACAACATGCACCCCTGCTCACTTGATGACGTTATCGGCACCGCCACCGCTACCGAACCCAAACTCCGCGAACTAATAGCCGGCTGCGTGGAGAAGATGTAGGAGGAAACGACAATTGCTTCAATTGATTATTTTGAAAGGACCAATACATGTCTACTGCTCTTGAATCAAAAAAAAGTGAAACTTCGTCTCTTCCGTCCCGTGATGGCATAGATGATAAACATAAATGGAATTTGGCTGATATATATTCAGACGATAACGCCTGGGATGAAGACTACAAGCGAGTCCAGGGATTAATAGAAAAAGCCAAAACATTCGCCGGCAAACTAAACGAATCACCCCGGAAACTTTTTGACTGCCTGGAAATTCGCACTGATTTAAACCTGTCGGTCTTTCAGCTTTTTCAATACGCCCGCTTAAACCGCGATATAGATAACCGCGTTTCCAAATACCAGTCAATGACCGACCGCGCGGCTATGCTTTCGTCGCTCGCCGGCGCCGCCTATTCATTTGTTGAACCGGAATTGCTAAAAATGTCCGACAAGCAGCTGCAGAAAATGGCCAGGCAATTTCCTGAAACCAATCTCTATGATTTTTATATCAGAGAACTGATTCGCTCCCGCCCGCATATCCGCTCCGAAGAAGTCGAAGAATTGCTGGCCCAGTCAGCCATGGTGGCGCGCGGCGCCGAAAACGTTTTTACCATGCTCGATGACGCCGATATGACCTATCCCGACGTCAAAGACGAAGACGGCAACCTGGTTAAGCTGACCAAACAGCGCTACGCCAAGATTCTGGAATCTACCAATGCTGAAGTTCGCAAAAATGCTCACTCCGCTTTTTATTCCTCTTACAAAAACCATCTGAACACTTTGAGCGCCTCTTTGGCTTCGACTATCAACAATGATGTTTTTTACACCAAAGCTCGTAGTTTTAGGAGCTGCCTGCATGACGCGCTCAATGGCGATAATATTCCAACCGAAGTATACCATTCGCTAATTTCCACCACCGAAAAACATATCGAAGGCTTGCACAAATATGTGGCGCTTCGCAAAAAAATACTTAAGCTTGAAAAAATTCACAGTTACGATATGTTCTGCCCCTTGTTTCCCGAACGCGACTACGAGGTAAAATACGACGAGGCCGTCGAAGCCGTCATAGAATCAGCTTCACCCTTGGGAACCGATTATGCCAATGCCCTAAAGTATTCTTTCGCAAGCCGCTGGGTGGATGTCTATGAAACCGAGGGCAAAGGCAGCGGCGCTTACAACTGGGGCAACTACAAAGTCCATCCCTTTGTGCTGATGAACTACAACGATACCATCGACAATATGTTCACTCTGGCGCACGAGATGGGACACGCCATGCACAGTCATCTGTCCTGCGGCAAACAGCCTTATCAAAAAGCGGGCTATTCGATCTTTGTGGCCGAGGTCGCCTCGACACTCAACGAAGGCCTGCTGTTGGAACATCTACTCAAAAAAACAACCGATGACCTTGACAAACTGTTTATCTTAAACCGTCAGATGGATAACACCGTCGGCACCTTTTTTAATCAGGTCATGTACGCCAATTTTGAACTGGCCATTCACGAAACAGTCGAAAAGGGCGGCGCCCTTTCACCCGATATGATGACCGGCCTCTGGCGCGGACTTACTGAAAAATATTACGGCCCGCATCTGACGATTGATGATTATTCAATTATCAAATGGTGCCGCATCCCGCATTTTTATATGATGTATTACGTCTTCCAGTACGCCACCTCGTATGCCGTCTCGCAGGCGATAATGTCAAAATTTATAGCAGGCGACACGACCATCGTTGGCAAATATATAGAAATGCTTTCAGCCGGCGGTTCGGATTATCCGATTAAACTTTTGAAAAACTGCGGCGTAGATATGACCAAACCCGAAGCTGTCGAAGCGACAGTCAAAATGTTCGCGCAGCAGGTTGACGAGATGGAGGGCTTAGCCGAAGGGCTGGGAAAATAACTATTCGGAAAGCCTGAAGTCATCGCCGCCGACAAAATCTGGATCCCGGGGTAGCAAATTAATATTTGTCTATTCTGTGAACATCGAATTCACCGTCTGGATTGAAGCTTATAATCTGACGCTCGGTTACTTTTCCCTCTACACAATACAAACGAGCCCAAAACGAAGCCGTACCGTCACCTCCCCTTATAACTATAATCAATGTATCTTTGACCTCTTCAAGCCAGATGCAGTCGAAACCGCTGATTGAAATATCTGAATACGATTTCTCAGGTATTACAATAGAGCGACCTCGCACATTTAACCCCAAACTGTCAATTAGGGTCGCCGGGTTCCATCCATCGGTACCTATGTAAAACTTTGCAGTGTCCCATGGATACATTTGATCTCTCTTCATAATATTAAGTTTCATTGAAAAAAACAGTTCGTACTTTCTCTTGTCTAACAAATCTCCTTCAATTGTAAACGCCCTTTCTCTTAAGCGAAGACTACCATCATCATTTTCAACGATAGATGGCGTACGGTGACTCGCTCCCAATAGTAAAATCGGGAGCAGAGTCAAAAAAAACAATTTCATCTTCTTCATCCTCATTTTTTGTGTATCAAATGACCCCTCTTTCTCTCATTATCGACTTCTTTTGCCGCTAGTAAACTGCGTTAATGCTTCGCCATCATTCAAATAGCAACTTGATACATTTCCCTCTTTACAAAACCACTAAACCGACCTAATATATTAGGCTATACCGGATTACGTTTAGGCCGAAAAACTGATAAAATGAAGTTTGATACGTTAAAAGACAATTTTTCGCTGCCCAAAGCCGAGGAGAAAATCCTCGAGTTCTGGAAAAACGAGGATATTTTCCACAAAGCCAATAAACTGGCTGAAAAACGGCCTCATTTTGTCTTTTACGAAGGCCCGCCCACAGCCAACGGCCGCCCCGGTATCCATCACTTAATATCCCGAACAGTCAAAGATCTGGTTTGCCGCTATAAATCTATGCAGGGCTTTCGGGTCGACCGCAAAGCCGGCTGGGATACCCACGGCCTGCCGGTTGAGATCGAAGTCGAAAAGGCACTGGGGCTAAAATCCAAAAAAGAAATCCTGGCTTACGGCATTGACAAATTTAACAAAAAATGTCGTGAGTCAGTCTTCAAATATCTGGAAGAATGGAACCGCATCACCGTCCGCACCGGCTACTGGCTTGATCTGGACGACGCCTATGTCACTCTGGAAAACGAATATATCGAATCGGTCTGGTGGATTCTTAAAAACTTCTTTGACCGTGATTTGATTTACAAAGGTTTCAGGACCGTGCCATTCTGCCCCCGCTGCGGCACCGGACTCTCCAGCCACGAGGTTGCACAAGGGTATGAAACAGTCAAAGACCCCTCAATATTTATCAAAGTCAAAGCGGCTGACGGCGATTTTAGCTATTTAGTCTGGACCACCACCCCCTGGACGCTGCCATCGAACGCCGCCCTCTGCATGAAACCCGATGCCGACTATGTCACAGTCGAGCACGAAGGAGAAAAGCTGGTGCTGGCCGAAGCGCTGGTAGAAAAAGTTTTTGGCTCAGGCGATGTTACGATTGTCGAGAAGAAAAAGGGCTCAGAGTTTCTTAAGAGAAAATACACGCCCCTTTTTGATTTCTATTTTGAACAATACAAAAATGAAGCCTGGTACGTAATAAATGGCGACTTTGTTACTCTCGAAGACGGCACCGGAATCGTACACATCGCACCCGGCTTCGGCGCCGACGACTACGAAATCGGCAAAGAGTATGGCCTGCCGGTTTTGCAGGCTATCGAATCGAACGGTCTGTTCAAAGATCTGGCCGGTCCCTACAAAGGAATGTTTATCAAAGATGCCGACCCGGTCATCATAAAAGATTTAAAAATCGCCGGCCGCATGTTCAAAAAAGAAAAGTACGAACATAGCTACCCCTTTTGCTGGCGCTGTCATACGCCGCTTATATATATCGCCCGTCAGTCATGGTATCTCAAAACCACCCAGTTCAAACAAAAATTGATAGACAATAATAATTCTATCAACTGGGTTCCCGATGAAATCCGATCCGGACGCATGCTGAACTGGCTCGAAAATAATGTCGACTGGTCCCTCTCGCGCGAACGTTTCTGGGGCACACCTATTCCTATCTGGGTCTGCGACGACAACAAGTGCGGCAAAAAGAAAGCTATCGGCTCAATAGATGAACTCCTAAAAGAAGCAAACGACGACAAATGGCAAAAAGTTTATGACTCCGGCGAATTAGACCTTCATAAACCAATGATGGACGAGATCAAAATCCGCTGTCAGTGCGGCAACAGCATGACACGAATCCCTGAGGTTGTCGATGTCTGGTTTGACTCAGGCGCCATGCCCTATGCCCAGTGGCACTATCCCTTTGAGAACAAAGAACAGTTTGAAAATAAATATCCGGCTGATTTTATCTCCGAGGCGGTTGACCAGACCCGCGGTTGGTTTTATTCACTTCTGGCAATCTCAACTTTGCTTTTTGATAAAGCGCCATTTAAAAATGTAGTCGTTCTGGAATTTATTCTGGATAAAGCCGGAAAAAAAATGTCCAAGCACAAAGGCAACGTGGTTGACCCCTTTGTGATGGTTGACAAATACGGCGCCGACGCCGTCCGCTGGTATATGGTCTCGGCCTCGAACCCCTGGCTGCCGAGCCGCTTTGATGAAGACGGCCTGGGCGAAGTTGTCCGTAAATTTTTCGACACACTCAAGAACAGTTACTCGTTCTTTGCGCTCTATGCCAATATCGACGGAGTTTTAGAAAAAGCCGAAAGCGCCAATCAATCCGTTGTCGAATATTTAGAAAGCAAAGCCGGTGAACCTGAACGCTTCGACCGCTGGATAATTTCCAAATACAATTCCCTTATAAAAAATGTAACTGCGCAGTTTGATGCGTATGAAATAATGCGCGCTACCCGCGCCGTTCAACATTTCGTAATTGAAGAGCTTTCCAACTGGTATGTCCGCAACAACCGCCGCCGCTATTGGGCCAAAGGCGATGACCGTTCAAAAATGCGAGCCTATTTGACACTGGTACATATTCTGCAAGGTGTCTGTCAGTTGATCGCCCCGGTAGCGCCATTTATGTCGGAACTTATCTGGCGTGAATTGACCAGCGCCGAAAGAAATAACGGTAATAGTAATGCCCTTGAATCTGTTCATATGACTCAGTTCCCCAAAGCGAACGAAGCGGCTATTGATTTGGAGCTTGAAGAAACGATGGAGCTGGTAGAAAAAATTGTATCGCTCGGACGCGCCGCCCGTTCAAGAAAAAATATCAAAGTCAGACAACCTCTGGGGAAACTCCTGGTGCAGCTTCCCGCCGGAACCAAATCAGAAAAACTGAGCAGCGACCTGGCCATTATTAAAAGCGAACTAAATATCAAAGAGGTCGAAGTATCCGAAAATCTTGACCGGTATCTTACCTATACTGCCAAACTTAATTTCAAAACTGCCGGGCAAAAACTTGGCGGCGCGGTCAAACAAGCTGCAAAGTTACTTGGCCAGCTAGCCGAGGCCGATATTAAGAAATTTGTCAAGCAAGGCTCTATGACATTATCTGTCGACGGCAATGATATCTTTCTTTCATCAGATGATGTCGAAGTTGTCAAAAATGAAAAAGATGGCTATGCGCTAGAAAGTAACGGCGGTATTGCTGTGGCCTTGACCACTTTGCTGACTGATGACCTGATTGACGAAGGCTTCGCCCGGGAAATTGTAAACAAAATACAAAATATGCGAAAGAGCTCCGGCTTCGAGGTAACCGACATTATTTCTGTCAAAGTACAATCGACTGAGAGAGTCAGCCTGGCAGCCAAGAAATATGACGCCTTTATCAAAAAAGAGACTCTGGCTCAGTCTGTTGTGTTTTCGAAATCGGAAACTCCCAAAGGCGCCACCGAATGGAATATCAACGGAGAAAAAACTTTGATAGCTTTAGCTAGGGTATAATCTGATTATGACCGAATCTCCATTCAAAAAAGATGAACTTAAAAAGTTCCGCCAGTTGCTTTTGGATAAGCGCAAAAGCCTGATTCACGAAATGGGCGGAGTGATGAAAGAGCAGTTTAGCTCTACCCCCAAAGATGCGACCGGTGACCATTCTTCACATTCCTACCATATGGCCGATCAAGGCACCGATGCCATGGAGCGGGAATTAGCTTTTATGTTCGCTTCAAAATCCGGACGGCTGGTCTACCACATTGACGAGGCTCTCAGGCGTATAGATGATGGCATCTATGGCTTGTGCTTTAGTTGTAGTAAGCCGGTTGCCGTATCTCGTCTCAATGCTGTACCACATGCACGTTTGTGTATCAAGTGCAAAGAATCTGAAGAGGGGCGCAAAACTGCACGAAAATAATTTCAAGTCTCTTTTAGTTCCGCTGATAATTCTTTTTACGGTGGCAGCGCTCGACCAAGCTACAAAACTTTGGGCGGTAAATTATCTCAGCCAGGCCGGTTCTGTTAAAGTGTTAGGTGAGTTTTTTATGTTAACTTTAGTATACAACGAAGGCGGCGCCCTGGGATCAAATCTGGGGTCATCACTTGCCTACCTCATCGTTTCAATATTGATTTTTGGACTGGTGCTCTTTTACATTTACAGTCATCGCGACTCAAAATCTCTGTCGTTTGCACTCTCATTTATAGCAGGCGGCGCACTCGGCAATATTATTGATCGCCTGCGAATCGGTAAAGTCGTTGACTGGATTGATTTTGACTTTATAGATCTGAATTTCTTCGGTTATCAGCTTAATCGTTGGTGGACCTTTAATATCGCTGACGCTGCCATAAGCTGTGCGATTGTTTTTATTCTCGCCGGACTATTTTTTTCAGAAACAAAGTTGGGTCAACTGGATAACAAAAAATAATTAGCAGACACAAAAGAATAGCAGACAGAAAATAAATTTCCTTCAGCGAAATAAAAATTCCTGTCAGGCCACCATAAAATAGACGATTACTCTAACTCTGTGCGCACAACAATTTTGGCTCTTTCCAATTTATTAACTGCAACAAGAGATAAAATGCGAGTGGCCGCGTTTCCTTTTACTCCCTCTGTAAGAAGCCTGCCTGCAATGAGTTTAGATTTTTACATTTTAATGCACCTGCTCCCTTGACGAATCTGTCTCGTATTACTATTTATTTACATGAAGCTAACAAGCCCGCAAGGCGTTGATAATCTGTTGAAAACTTTTCTGGCTTTTCAAATAAGGCTCTGCCCTGAAAGGGCTTAGGGGGTACTTGGGCTCCTTGAAATGTTGATAGTTTTGTGGATAGCTTTTTGATTTTAAAAAATTAAACAGGCAAGATGTTGAATGCCAAAAGAGTGAAGTTAAAAATTTAGTTTTACTAATCTAACCAATGGAAAGGCAGGGGTGAAAACAATTAGTACAGCAGTAAAGTCAAATCATTGGGCTCTGTGTTTGGAATACATGTCCCATCGGGTTAAACAGCAGTCGTTTAATACTTGGCTGAAACCGACCAAAGGGAATTTGTCAGAAAATGGAAGTTTTGTGGTGAAAGTTAGAAACCAGTTCGTCTCCGACTGGCTTCAAAATCATTTCCGGGAACTGATTGAAGAGGCAATCGCAGAGATCCTGGGAACTTCCCACTCTCTTGTCTTTGAATTAAACAACGAGAATGCTAAGGATCAGGCTTCGCTTGAATTATACGACCACAGCACCTTATCTCGACCAACCGTAAAGAGTAATAGCAACGGCGGCTATGGCACAAAAAGCAGTTTAAGCCAGCGCTACGATTTCAAATCGTTGGTGGTCGGTGGCTTTAACGAATTTGCTTATGCCGCGGCCGTGGCAGTAGCTGAGGCTCCTGGTACAACCCGCTATAACCCGCTTTATATCTATGGCGGCACCGGCCTCGGCAAAACACACATTGTTCAGGCTTTAGGTAATGAGATCGTACGGCTATTTCCTGACAAGAGAGTCGTCTATGCCACCAGTGAAAAATTTACCTCTGATTTTATCTCTTCTATTTCAGGCGGCTCAATGGCTGACTTTACCAAAAACTACCGCAGCACCGATGTTCTGATTATTGACGATGCCCAGTTTTTTACTGGTAAAGAATCTACCCAGGAGCAATTCTTCCATACTTTCAACACTCTTTACAATCTGGGTAAGCAAATAGTATTAACATCTGACCGTCCCCCAAAAGAGATTAAAGGGCTCGAAGAGCGCCTGCTCTCCAGATTTTCATGCGGACTGGTAACCGACCTGCAGGCCCCGGATCTTGAAAACCGGACTGCCATTCTCTACAAAAAAATGGAATCAGAGGGCTGTTCGATGCCGGACGATGTCCTCAGGTATATTGCCAGTAAGGTTACCACTAATGTAAGGGAGCTGGAGGGTGCTCTTATCAGGCTTTTAGCCTATAGCTCACTTAAAAAAGTTGAGGTTAATCTTGAGATGGCTCATAAGATTCTATCGGATAGCTTCTATCAAAAAAAACAGCTCATTACCATAGATGACATTCAAAAAAAGACCTGTGATCTTTTAAGAATTGACAAAAGTTTGATGCAGGCCAAGAAAAAAACCTCCGATGCTGTCATGGCTCGTCAGATTGCTATGTATCTAAGTCGTTCCCTAACAGACAGTTCCCTGAAAAACATCGGGGACGCTTTTGGTGGTCGGGACCATTCAACGGTGATTCATGCTTGTGATATAATTTCCCGCAGGATGTCCTCTGATTCAAACTTTAGGGAGAGAATCGACCAGCTATCCGCCTCATTATTATATTAAGAATATGTATAAAACTGATGTGTATAACATAAGGATAACTGTTTTTGCTTGAAAAAGTTCAAAAAGTGAAGCAAGTGTGTAGATAAGCTCACAGCTTCTCAACATCTTTTGCAATAAAAAGTGCTGTGATAAACCCTTGAAATGCTTATACTAAAAAGAAGAATTAATTTATATTTTTGTGATATCCACTTTTCAACAGCGCTTATAGTTATTACTTTATATCTAGTACATATCTAATAATATAAGAACCTGTTGGTAACTTTTTAGGAGAAGAGCTGAAAAATGAAATTTCAACTCCCCAAATCAAAATTTAATAACTGCCTCCAATATGTATTGCAGGTAGTCCCTACAAAATCAACCCTGCCTATCCTGAGCAATATCTTGATTGAAGCACTGGAGAATAAGCTTAAAATCTCGGCCACTGATTTAGATATATCAATTACAGCAACGATAGAATGCGACGTAATCAAGAAAGGCTCAGCCGTTCTACCAGCCAGGATAATTGCTGATATAATTAAGGAGATGCCTGAAGCTGATGTCAGTGTGGAATCGACCGCTTCACGATTAGAACTGAAAATCCCTAATGGTCACTACAAAATTGCAGCTTTATCACCGGACGACTTTCCCAAACTCCCCGCAGTAAATACTAAAAAAGAAATACAAATCTCCGCTAAAGAATTGACCTCAATGATTCGTAAAACAACTTTTGCCTGCTCGGACGACGAAACCAGACCGGCCCTAAACGGTGTTTTGTGGCAGACGAAAGGTGACAAAATGATGATGGTCGCAACCGACGGTCATCGCTTGGCTAAAGTAGCGATTGAAAATAAAAAACTAAAAGGGCTCTACGACGACGTTATTATCCCCCCCAAAGTCTTGAACCTGATACCAAAATTTATTGACGGGAAAAAACCTGATGTTGGCGTAATATTTGGTGAAAATAATATAATTTTTAACTTAGGTGATGTAATCTTAACCTCCAGGCTGATAGACGGGCCCTACCCAAACTTTGAGCAAGTTATTCCGGAAAGTAGTGATAAAAAATTGATAATTTCCAAAGACGAACTTGCCGGTGCAGTTAGACGCGTATCAATATTATCAAATGCCTTAACACATCAGGTTAGGTTCTCTGCTAAAGATTCACGCTTGACCCTTTCAAGCACTAATGCTGATGTTGGCGGTGAGGGAAAAGAAGAACTCAGCTGTCAGTATAGCGGTGAACCGATAGACTTAGGCTACAATGCTAACTATATGGCAGAAATAGTAAATCGCATAGACAGTGATGATATTATCATAGAGCTGTCATCAACCACATCTGCCGGGATACTGTATAGTACAGAAGTTCCCAAAGAAGATTTTTTGTGCCTGTTGATGCCGCTTCGGCTGGCAGAATAGTTAATGTATGAGTGAGAGAATTACAGGCAGATGTTCGCATCTGCCTTTTTTATTTATACGATGCACTTAGACAGCCTAAAACTGACCAGCTTCAGAAACTTTGAAACGCTCCAACTGACTCCCTCGGCGGGCATAAATGTTCTTCATGGCAAAAACGGTTCAGGTAAATCAAATTTACTGGAGGCGATTTTTGTGCTCTGTTTGGGCAGATCCCAGCGGGGCAACAAAGACGGCGACATTATTAAAAATGAACAGGATTCCTATCGGGTAGAGGGAACGATGCATGACGGCGATCGCTCGATTGAAATCGCAGTTGCAGTCATGCGCCGCGGCAGAAAACAGATAACAATAAATGGGGTCAAATCGAAAGCTTTGGAGCTGTATGAAAGGTTCAGCGTGGTTGCGGCCGGTCCCGAAGACAGCGAAATACTTGCCGGCCCACCATCTGTCAGGCGCTTATTCTTGAACCTCTACATCTCTCAGCAGTCCACCAAGTATCTAGAAAATATCACAAAGTATTCTCGAATTCTGTCACAAAAAAACGCCGCGCTAAAAGAAAATATTGAATTTGATTCGTATAACTATCTTTTAGCTGAAACCGGCGCCAAAATAATTATAGCGCGTCAGCTGTTTTTGAAAACGCTCAACAAAAGCGCTGGTAGTTTCTACTCAAAATTTTCAAACAATGGCGAGCTTGACATAAAATACAAGCCATCGGCTTTAGAAGAAATTGAATTTGAAGTTGATGAATCAAGAATTAAAGAGCAGTTTGAGGCCAGGCTTAACGAAGTTAAAGAACAGGAAATGATATTGAAAACCTCGATAGTAGGGCCGCATCGCGATGAAATAGAGTTTGATATAAATTCATTTCCGGCCAGGACCCACGGCTCACAGGGAGAGTGGCGTTCGGCGGCGATAGCACTAAAACTATCGGTCTATGAGCTCCTTAAAGAGAAAAGGGGTTTCTCGCCTATATTACTATTGGACGAAATTTTTGCGGAGCTTGATGAAAGCAGAAGCGCCGCGGTTATTGATTCTTTCAATGATCTGGGCCAGCTCTTCCTGACTACCGCTTTAGAACCGCCCGCCCGCTTGGCGCAGAAGGCATTATACTTGAATATAGACAGTGGCCAGGTTGAAGTAGTTAGGTAAATGGCAAGTATATTAATCAACAACGTTTCAAAAGCCTTCGATGGAAAAGCTGTCCTAAAAGATGTCAGCCTGGAAATAGCCGACGGTGAACTTTTGGTTTTACTGGGTCCCTCAGGCTGCGGCAAATCAACTCTCTTGCGCATTATTGCAGGATTGGAAACATTGGACAGTGGAGAAATTTTTATTGGAGAGAAAAGAATTGACAAGCTGGAACCAAAAGAGCGCGATGTCGCTTTGGTCTTTCAAAACTACGCCCTCTACCCACACATGTCGGTTGCCCAAAATCTGGCTTTTCCCTTAACAATTGCGAAAACAGAAAAAAAAGAGAAGCAAAAGAAAGTACTGGAAGTAGCAGAGCTTTTGGGGTTGCTGGATAAACTGTCTCAGAGACCGGCCACTCTGTCCGGCGGAGAAAGGCAGCGGGTGGCCTTGGGTCGGGCTATTATCAGAGAGCCAGCGCTATTCTTGTTAGACGAACCGCTATCAAATCTGGACGCCGAGCTACGTGCCCGCATGAGAAAAGAAATAGTCTCACTGCAGAAGCGAGTCGGGCGTTCGATGATTCATGTCACCCACGATCAGACCGAAGCTTTAACTATGGCTGACAAGATAGCTCTGCTTCATGACGGCAATTTGGTTCAGGTAGGAACACCGCAGGAAATATATAAAAATCCGGCAACTATTTTTGCGGCAGGTTTTATTGGTCAGCCAGCAATGAATTTATTAAACGCTAAGATTGAAAATGGAAAGTTGATTCCGTTTGATCTCAATCTTTCAGAATTGGACTTAAAAAATAAGGCGGCAGAGTTTACAGTCGGCTTGCGCCCAGAGGAAATTACAGTAGGCCATTCCGGGCCGTATGAAGCAATACTTTCTGCTATTGAATATTTCGGCAGACATAACATACTTGAACTGAATTTCGGCGGAACTAAACTAATCGCTGCGAATTCTTCCAGCCAGTTCGTCGTTGGTGACAAAGTTTCCTTTTCATTTCATCACTCAGCTTTACACTTCTTTGATTTGCTGACAGGTAAGAGACTTAAATAAGTCACAGCTATTTACTTAATCTACCTGAATCGCCAAACAGGCTAAGCCTGCCTCTGGCAGCGGGGGCAATAGTGGGCCGAGCGTGAGCCGATCAGTTCGCGGACTATCTTGCTGCCGCAGTGACCACAGGGTTTGCCAGATTTTCCATAAGCCTTAAGATATTTTTGATACGTGCCCGGCTTGCCGTTTACTCCGGCGTAGTTGTCTACAGAGCTGCCCATGTGCTTTATAGCTTTCCTTAGAATTTTGTTAATATGCAGACGAAGTTCTGTTAATTTCCTTTTTGAAATCCTGTTAGTCAATTTACGCGGGTGAATTTTGGAGAAGTATAAAGATTCATCCGCGTAGATATTGCCGATTCCGGCGATAAAACTCTGATCCAATAGTGCCGGCTTGACCATCCGTGATGATGAGCGAAACAGCCGGATAAATTCTTCTAAAGAAATATCAAACGGCTCCGGTCCCAAATTAGCCAGCCCCGGCTGCTGCCATAGTTCGTCGTTTGAGAACAGGCGCAACCTGCCAAATCTGCGGACATCGTTAAAGCGCAGGTGGTAGCTGCCGGATTTTTTGTCAAAGTCAAATATGGCCAGGTCATGTTTATCGACAGGTGTCTTGCTGTCCAGGTATAGAAATCTGCCGGTCATCTTAAGATGCGCCCAGAGAGTGATATCGCCGGAGAGCTCTATTAAAATATTCTTACCGCGACGCCTTATATTAAGAATTGTTTTGTCTTTTAGAATACCAGAGAATGAACTTTTCCTGAACGATTTGCCGATTACAATTGATGTTTTAGGCGCATTCGTCTTGACGCGGGTTATAGTTCGTCCGGAGATAGTTTGATTTAGTCCTCTGACGACAGTTTCTACTTCAGGAAGTTCCGGCATGATAGGTGTTCAGATGATGACTCTCAATATCAAGATTCGTTAGTATCATCTTCTACTGAATCAAGCTTATTGAGCCCTTGTTGCAAAAACTCTCCTAATGTACCCTTTGAGAATGTTTTCTTACGCAGTTCATTTTCATACTCAGGCATACTTTTACGAATCTCTTTTGCCCACATTGTAGAATCGTTCAGCGTTCGTTGCGTTGATTCCAGCCGCTCCGATTTCAGACGTTTTTCGATAAAGTCCGTTATAGCAATTTTCGGGATGCGCCATTCGTTATCAATCTTGAATCCTGCAAGCTCACCGGAATTGAGCATTTTAGCAACGGCTGCCATTTCTGTACGAAGAAGTTCAGAAACTTCTTTCATTGTTAATAAAGCGTGGTTGTCTTTCATTCTGAATACCTCATTGGTTATTGATAGTTCAACCTAATTTTAGAACTTGTTTCAAGTATTGTCCGGTGTACGAACTTTTTACAGCGGCGACCTCTTCGGGCGTGCCTTGGGCAATAATGCGTCCGCCCTCATCGCCGCCCTCGGGTCCCATATCAATCACCCAGTCAGCGGTTTTGATAACGTCAAGATTATGCTCAATGACTACAACTGTATTGCCCCGGTCGGCCAGTCTGTTAAGCACGTTTAAGAGCATGCGGATATCTTCAAAATGAAGTCCGGTGGTCGGTTCGTCAAGGATATACAGCGTCTGTCCGGTGGCGATTTTTGAAAGCTCGGTGGCCAGCTTGACCCGCTGGGCTTCACCACCGGATAAAGTTGTCGCCTGCTGTCCCAGATGAATATATCCCAGACCGACATTGGACAGCGTCAATAATTTATTTTTTATGCGCGGGATATTTTCGAAAAAGTAAAGAGCTTCCTCGACAGTCATATCCAGCACATCGGCGATCGACTTGCCCTTAAAAGTTACTTCCAGTGTCTCTCTGTTATAGCGCTTGCTTTTGCAGATCTCGCAAGGGACATATACATCAGGCAGAAAATGCATTTCGATTTTTATTATGCCGTCCCCTTCGCAGGCCTCACATCGTCCGCCCTTGACATTAAACGAAAACCTGCCCGGCTGATAGCCGCGCGCTTTGGCTTCGGGCAATGAGGCATACAAATCACGAATCGGTGTAAACAGACCGGTATAGGTGGCAGGGTTGGAGCGGGGCGTGCGGCCGATAGGCGACTGGTCGATATCTATAACTTTATCAATATGCTCGGCCCCCTCGAATTTTCCAAAAGGAAGCGGCGCTTTGCGGCTGCGATAAAATTGACGCGCTAAGTGGCGGTACAACGTTTCGTTTATCAGAGTTGATTTGCCGGAGCCGGAGACGCCGGTTACTACCACAAACATTCCCAGGGGAATGGTCAGATCGATTTTTTTCAGATTATTGCCGGTAGCTTGTGAGAGCGTGATGAATTTTCCGTTGGCGCTTCGGCGTTCTTTTGGTATTTCTATTTTGCGTTTACCCGACAGGTATTGACCGGTGAGAGATTCTTTTGACCTTTTGATTGCAGCCGGCGTGCCGGAGGCGACAATCCTGCCGCCATGAACGCCTGCTCCGGGACCAAGGTCTAAGACATAATCCGCCGCTTCTATTGTTTCGCGGTCATGCTCTACTACTAAAACAGTGTTGCCGATATCCCGCAATCCTGTCAGCGTATTTAAAAGTTTTCGGTTATCTTTTTGATGCAGCCCGATTGATGGTTCATCCAATATATAAAGCACGCCGACTAATCGTGAGCCGATTTGCGTGGCCAATCTGATTCTCTGGGCTTCGCCGCCGGATAAAGTCTGAGCGGCGCGGCTGAGTGTGAGATAGTCCAGCCCGACATCGCGTAAAAAAGACAACCTCTGGGTGACTTCTTTTAATATCTGTTTTGCTATTAGTTGTTTTCTCTGGTCGAGTTTTAATTCTTTGAAGAATTTGACTGAGCGCTTGATAGGCATGTCACAGACAGAGTCAATCGTTTCGCGGTTTATGACAACCGCCAAAGCCTCTGGCTTTAGCCGGGCGCCGTTACAGGTCGGGCAGGGGCTGATTGACATATAGCGTTCTACCCAGCTGCGAACAGCGCTTGATTGTGTTTGTCTGTGTCTTCGTTCCAGGTGCGGGATGACGCCCTCAAATCGGGAAGTATAAGTACCGGAGCCCTTGACGGTCGTATGCTCAAACTCAATTGTAATCTCGTTTTTGGTGCCGTACAAAATTGCCTGGCGGATTGTCTTGGAAAGTTTTTTAAACGGCGTGGTGAATTTGAAATTGTATTCCTTTTTTAGTCCCTGAAGCATATAGCGGTACCACGAGGCCATCTCTGCTCCGCCCCAGGGATGAATGGTGCCGCCGTTTATTGATAATTCCTGATCGGGGATTACCAACTCTGGGTCTATTTCCATTTTTTGTCCGAGTCCACCGCAGGTCTGACAGGCGCCGAAAGGCGAGTTAAACGAAAACATCCGCGGTGACGGTTCTTCGTAACTGATATTGCATTTGAGACAGGCGAACTGTTCGCTAAAAAGCAGATCCTTGTTTTTGATATTTATTAAGACTGTCCCTTGTGCAATTTTGAGGGCAGTTTCGACCGAATCTGCCAGTCGTCTGCGCGAACGGGTTTTGACAACTAACCTGTCGACCACCGCTTCAATTGTATGTTTTTTCTTTTTGTCCAGTTCAATGTCGGAATCTGTTTCGACAATCTCGCCGTCGACTCGAAGCCGCACGAAGCCTTCGCGCAAGGCTTCATTTATTATATCTTTATGTTCCCCCTTTTTGCCCCGGACAAGCGGCGCCAGAATTATCAAACGGGTACCGTCTTCGAATTTTAAAACGGAATCAACAATTTGCTCAACTGTCTGCTGTGTAATCGGCTTGTCGCATTTAATGCAATGCGGCGTGCCGACACGCGCAAAGAGCAGCCTTAGGTAGTCATAAATCTCCGTAACTGTGCCGACAGTCGAGCGTGGATTTTTGGCTGTCCCTTTTTGTTCTATTGAAATTGCCGGTGAGAGGCCTTCGATAAAATCAACATCGGGTTTTTCCATCAGCCCTAAAAACTGACGGGCGTAGGCCGAGAGCGATTCGACATAACGTCTTTGTCCCTCGGCATAAATTGTATCAAAAGCCAGCGAGCTTTTGCCGGAACCTGACAGACCGGTTATGACAGTCAAAGAATTCCGCGGGATTTTGACATCAATATTCCTGAGATTGTGCTCGCGCGCCCCTTTGATAAACAGGAAATCAGCGTTCTTAGTCGGTTTTCGGTAACTGTTACTCATAATTTTGTTCTATCAGCCAATCCGCAGTATAAGCAAATCGAGCAGTAAAATCAGCGGAAATCTGCTTGCTGATATCACTTTTTGGCAGACTTGGCCGGTTTTTAATATTAGCCTATATAAGGCCAACCAAGAACTTTGAGGATTGCTAGGATTGAAGCCTTGACTAAAACCAGATTTATTTCACATACCGGCTTGTTTTTGGCGCTGGCAGTTCTTTTGCCGGTCGGGTTTCATGCTTTTGGTGCCAGCGGCCGGATTTTCCTGCCAATGCATATTCCGCCGCTTCTGGCCGGATTTCTGATTGGACCGCTGAGCGGCGTCATTGTCGGGATCTTAGCTCCCGGCTTATCGCATCTCTTGACTGGCATGCCGCCCACTTATGCGGTGCCGCTGATGTCTTTAGAGCTGCCGATTTACGGTTTAGTAGCCGGAATGGCCTATAAGCGCCTTAATCTCAATATTTATGTTTCGCTGGTTGCGGCTTTGTTATTCGGACGGCTGATGTTTGCCCTGGGTCTTTTAGTATTAGGTCTGTTTATGAATCTGCCCTATGGCGTTTCGGAATTTATCGCCGGCGGTGCGGCCCTGGTTCACTCTCTGCCGGGAGTAATTATTCAGATTGTGGCAATACCGGTTTTGGTCGCATCACTTAAGAGGTTTTATGAAAGGAAGTAGAAATAATTTAGTCGCCCACAGCTTGCTGTGGGTTCTTTCATATTTGTAGAGCTGCTAAAGGGTTCTTCTGTACGATCCAATCTGTTGTACACCGCAATACTGACAACGTTACCTACCCCTGAAAGCCGCAGGTGTTGTGGGTGCCGTCGCAGAACGGTTTGTCGTCGCTCTTACCACAGCGGCAGAGGCTGAATGGTTTTTCTTTGGTAACAATGCTGCCGTCCGGCAGCGTGATTTCAGCCTTGGTGCACTTTATTTTAGCGGGTCCATTGGCAATGATTATGATTTCTAATGTCGAATCATCCATTAAAATTGCTCCCTTTCTGTTCGGCGAATTGTAACCTATCATAGATAGCCGGTCAAGATAACAATACATATTAAGATACCATTATTTTGCGATGAAAAAGACGATCTCTTTGTAGGTCAGGAACCTTGTGTTCCTGGCTTGTTTATGCAATCGTCAGGACTGCAAGAGTCCTGACCTACAATGTGATTTGACTATATCTAAAGGTGGGGCAGCCGACCGAGTCATTGCGAGGAACTCCCGACTTTGGTTGAGACGACGCGGCAATCTCGCGTTGCGTGACAGATGAGATTGCTGCGCCCCGAAAGAATAGGGGCTCGCAATGACAAATCACGGTCTCTTAACTACCGTAACCTCCCCACCTGATACAGTTACTTTTTCGCTATCTACCTCAACTATCAGCGCACCGGTCTTATTTATGTCGATAGCTTGTCCGGTTAGCGATTTGTCGCCAGTTTTTAATATTATCGTTTGTCCCAATAACGATGAATAAGCGCGGATACGTTTAAGCGATCCACCTAATTGGCTTTTGGGGTAACTCTTGTATTCTTTCTCAAAGTGCTGCAAAAATTCCGCTGTCAACTTGGCTCGATTAATTTTTTTACCCGAAACCTGCCGAAGCGATGTTGCCAGTTTCCTTATGGTCTGTGGGAAATCTTTTTGTTTCTGGTTTATGTTTATGCCTATGCCAACGATGACATAATCAATCTTATTATTTTTGGTATATAACTCGGTCAGCACTCCGGCTACTTTGCGATTACCGATCAAAATATCGTTGGGCCATTTGATTTTTACTTTGCCGGGGCAGTATTTTTCAAATGTCTCGGCGGCAGCCAGGGCTGTCATTATAGAAAGTCCCGGCGCTTTCTCAAGCGGTATTTTTGGTGTAATAATTATTGAAATATACGCCCCAACTTTTTCCGGCGAATACCAGCTACGTCCAAACCTCCCTTTGCCAAGCGTCTGCTTTTCGGAAGTAACAACAATGCCTTCGTCTGCGTCACCGGCTGCCATCTGTGAGGCGAGATCGTTTGTCGATTTGAGAGATTGAAAAGAAATCAGGTTTTGCCCGATGATTTTAGTTTTCAGATAAAAATTGATTTCGGTAGCGCTTAAAGTATCAGCCGCATGTCTGAAAGTTATTTCACTCTTGCTTAGTTTTAGGCCATAGCCCCAACTTTTTAGAATTTTAGCGGCTTTATATATATCAAAACTTTCGGATTTTAGTTTTTTGGCAAGAGTTGAAATCGCGAAAATCTGTTTACGTTTTTTTCTGATATATGATAAAACCTGGTCAGCCAGCTGTTCCAACTCTACCTGATTCATTTTGGGTCAGTTACTTTAAGTGAAAAATCAGAAGTCGGCGCCGAGTGGGTCAAGGCGCCAACTGAAATATAATCAACACCGGTGGCGGTAATGTCTGCCACGTTTTCAAGCGAGACATTCCCCGATGCTTCGAGTTTAACTTCGTCAGACAAGTTTCGTGCAATTGAAACAAGTTTATGCAAATCCTCAATTGATTGATTGTCGAGCAAAAGTCTTTTTGCTTCGCACTTTATCGCTTCTCTCAGCTGCTCTTCATTTG
>JACZXB010000009.1 GCA_022571845.1 Candidatus Zixiibacteriota bacterium
GTGGCTGGGAGATTCCTGGGGGATTTTGTATACTGCCCCCCATATTTCGGTCCAGTTTTAGAGTTAGTATACTCAACCGGCTCTGCGAAGGTACTGCACCACCGGTCCGAAAGTTCTATAATAGTCCGATAGGGGGAGGTTGGATTCGAACTCGCACTTCATTTTTACAAAGATACTCGATGGCGCAGTTGCCTTTGTGCCCATATTGTGACCATCGTTGGTCAAAACAAACAAAAAGAGACAAAACTAAACAAAAGAATACAAAAGTCCTATTTGGTTGTGTAATTTGAGCTTGCGTCGCAAGCGCCTGATGTTTATATAGTTACAAATATGGCCTTTGGAGAATCCCTGCCTCTCCGCCACTTTCTATCTCAGTGATTATCGCTCAAGATGGTTCTATATGTATCCCTTGCTCCTCTAGATTTTCTATATTCCTATAAAGTTTTATATGTATGCAATGCTCCCAGCAGAGATATTTCAGTTGCAATCCTGCTAAAAGGTTGGAGGAATGAACCATTATGATTATTCGAGTATTTCGAGTTAAGGTGCGCGAAGGCAAACATCGCGAGTTTGAACAGTTTTTCCTAGAAAAGGCCGTTCCACATGTCAAGAGTCAACCAGGCCTGGTCTCATTGTCGGTCGGCAGACCGCTGCCTACCTCGCCCGATGAGTTTCTAATGACGATGTTATGGACAGATATAGAATCAGTCAAGGCATTTGCCGGCACTGAGTGGGAAAAGGCCGTAATACTCGATGATGAGCGACATCTCATCAAAGAGGTTTTCGTTCATCACTATGAAAGAATAAATTTGGGGAAAAAGGACTGAATCGGATCTTTATCTTTTGTAACTTAGAGCTGAAAAGTCGCCAAAAAAGTTGGATATGTATCCCATGCTCCCCGCAGACAAAGTCTGTTTTCCCCGACGATTGGATGGTCAATGCTGATCAATTCACAGGCAGGAGACCACCTGAAAGGCGTCGTCCCGAGCGTAGTCGAGGGGTGGGACACCCGGCCAAGAAAATGCAAATCCTGATTCTCCACAGGTTGATGGAGATTGAGAGGAAGCTCGACAACTTGAGCAGGGGCTCACACAGTTAAGGCAGGCTGATACAAGACGCCCACATAGCTCCGCGGGCTGCCGACCGCCAGCGCCGGAAGCAAACGAAACGACCAATAACTTGACAAAAGTAGCTCTTGGACTATCTTAAAAAGTGGTACGATAACCGGGGGGCAGCTCAAAATCTCAATTTCGGGAGGATAGCTAATGTTCACAGTAACACTACTTCTTATTGCCTCTTTAAGCCGTGGGATTGTGATTGTCCTCCTGTCCGGACTCATATTGCTTACCCCAATTAATGTAGCGAGCGCTGCCGAAAGGGCGGTTGACAGCCTGTCCGGTGAACCGATTTGGATATATGATTCAGACCTGCACGTCAACCATCTTGAGGTGGCCGACTTAAATGGCGACCTGATTCCCGATGTCATCGCTGGAGAATACAACAATATGTACTATTATGCGCCATCACGCGTAATCGCCATTGACGGCGCTACCGGCGACACACTCTGGACGTATTTGCTCCAGGATGGAGTGCGTTCTATGACAATCGGCGATATTAACAACGACGGTACGCCGGACGTCATAGCCGGGGCAGCCTACCATTCAGTAAATACGCCCGATGGCGGAATTCACGCTATCAACGGTATCGATGGCTCACTGTTATGGGTATACTACACTTTCAGTACCAACCAATCAGTGGCGATTGGTAATTTTAACGGGGACGCTTTCCTCGATGTCGCTGTCGGTTGTTTTGATGATTCGGTCCATGCCATCGACGGACAGACCGGTGCCCAGCTTTGGTCGCGCAATATCGGCAGCCTCTGGATCAGCGATGTGGCCGTGGGTGACATCAACGGTGACGATATTGACGATGTTGCTTACGCCCACGAATACCTTGCTAACTTTGACAACCACTGCGGGTTTCTTGATGGGACTAACGGTGCTGTAATCTGGGATTCAGTCGTAGATTATAATGTGCTTAGTGTTCTGGTGACAGATATTGACAACGACGGCCAGCTTGAAGCGGTATTTGGAGGCGCAACGGGGACAGATTCCGGAATTGTCTTTGTTCGCAATGCGGCTGATGGTGTTCTGGAGTGGTCGTACAATATTGGTACGATGGACCATGTTAACGGTGATATAACATTTCATACATATGATATAGATGGCGACACGGATGTGGACCTGATTGTTGGTAACAATCTGGCCACCCGCAACGTGATTGCGTTCGATGGAGGTAACAACACTCCCATGTGGGTCTCAGACAGCCTTGATGGGTTTCCGCGGGTCCTGGCTTTTGGAGATGTGACTGGCGACGGTAACCTAAACATCATCGCCTCCACCTATAACCGCGTTCAGGTGCTGGAAGCAGCCGATGGCAAAAGGCGCTGGTATTATGCCGTGGGCGGATTAATCTCATCGGTCGGGGTGGGTGATTTTGATAATGACGGCACCATGGACGTTGCTGCCGTCGGTAGTTCCGAAAACTCGGGCAACCCTCCCAATCCGGGCAAATCCGTCTGGGCGATAAAATCGGTTATCACACCACTCTGGTGGGAGTACGACTTTGGTCAATACGGCAATGCTCTGGCTGTCGGTAATTTAAACGGAGACGGATATATGGATGTGGTGACGGTGGCGTCGCTGGATGACTGGGTGGTGGCAGTCGATGGGCTGACCGGCACAAAACTGTGGGACTGGGTCGGTACCGAAAATATGTTTGCTGTTATCACCGGTGATTTTGATAACGACGGCAGAGACGAAGTTGCTGCAGGCGGATGGGACAACACCGTTACAGCGCTTAACGAAGGGGATGGCAGTGTCATTTGGCAGTTTACCACGCCGACTGACGACATTTACAGAAAAGGTCTTCAGGCTGCCGATTTAAACGCTGACGGTAATGTTGATATTATTGCCGGTAGTGAGGATAATCATATCTACGCAATTGACGGAGAAAGCGGAGCGGAGATCTGGTCGACTGTGGCATTTTCCGGAGATGTAGAGGAAATTGAACTGGCTCAAATGAATGGCTCCGGAGCGCTGGATGTGGTGGCCGTTGTGGGAGGAAGCAGCGGCGAAATGGTGGTGATAGATGGTGATAATGGCAGCATAATCTGGAATTATAATGTGGGAACAGCCTACGCCGGGCAGGTGGAAGTTCTTGATGCCAACGCTGACGGTGTTCCGGACGTGGCAATTGCCACCCAGAAATCCGGCGCCACCAATGGAACTATTATCGTTGTTGACGGGGTGACGCATCTGCCGCTGTGGACAATTCCCTCATTTAATCCCACGACTAATTACGCGCTGGCACACGGGGATCTCAATGGTGATAATGCGGAAGATCTGGTAGTCGGCGGAACTACCAATGACAACACGGTCTACGCTTACGATGGCCCGACCGGGGCGCTGCTCTGGAGCAATCCGACCGGCGGCGAAGTCAACGTTGTTCTGGTAGCGGATGTTACAGGTGACGGTCAACCGGAGGTGATGGCCGGTTCCGACGACAATTATCTCTACGTCTATGACGGTACTAACGGTGATACTCTGTTCAGTTACAGCATGACCGGGGATGTCATGCATATACAGGTCGGAGATATCAGTAATGATGGTGTCAATAATATTGCTTGTGTTACGTTCGGCTCCAATGGTGTATTGTATGTATTCAAATCTCTCGGAGTGGCGGCATGCTGCACTGGCAATCGTGGTGATGTTAATGGCGATGGTATCGATGCAAATATATTGGATTTAACTTTTCTGGTTGATTTTATCTTCCGCGGCAGCGGAGATCCGGGACCCTGCTCAGAGGGAAGTGATGTGAATGGAGATGGCGATTCTGCCAATATACTGGATTTGACCTATTTGGTTGATTTCATATTTAGGGGTGGACCGCCTACCGGGCCGTGCTAAGAGATGCTGCTGAAGATATAGTCAGACAGAGTCTGTGACCATCGTTGGTCAAAACAGACAAAAGAGATAAAACTAAACAAAAGAATATAAAAAAACGAGTTGGTTGGCATATTTTAACTTAGTGCATAACGACTTAACATTCAACGTGTTGCATTTACGGCCCTTGGAGAATTCCTGCCTCCCCGCTTTTGTTATGTGAGTAACTTTCCCAGATTATTGTATAGTGGATCCAAAGATGAAGAATAATAACAATGGGTTAGGCGGTTACTGCAAGAGGGCGTCAAAGAGCAATTCTGTTATAATAGATAAAAATCAAAACTTAAGGATCAGAAGGATTGGATTCAGGATCGATAACTTTGATTATTGGTGTTTGCTGGGCGTCATGCCAGTGTCCGTGTTCCGGTGCCCAGACTTTTCCTTCAGGTACAGGTCCGAAAGGTTGAGGAGTAACCTGATTTGGTGATTGAGCAGACTGAATATCAAGGACCGTAGATGGAGTCGTAACTGTAGCCGTACCCGGAGCGTCATGCCAGTGTCCGTGTTCCGGTGCCCAGACTTTTCCTTCGGGTGCAGGACCGGGAGGTTGCGGGGAAAATTGAGCAGGCGATTGAACAGGCTGAATATCAAGGGCCGAAGCTGAAGTTGTAACTGTAGCCGTACCTGGAGCGTCATGCCAGTGTCCGTGTTCTGGTGACCAGACTTTTCCTGGCGGAGCCGGTCCGGGTTGAGAAATACCTCCCGATTGCGGACTTAAGGACTGACTATTAAATGGTTGAGTTATGATAGGGGCAGGCTGGCTCGAAGATGATGAAAATTTATTCGAGATTACTACACCGGCAATTATTATGCCAATCCCGGCAATTATCCAGATGATCATCTTGCTCTGGTTTTTCTTAGCAAAACGCAGTCCCTTGCCGGAGCAGCAATTCTTGTATTTTTTGCCGCTGCCACAGGGGCAGGGTTTATTTCTATTTGCCTTTTCGCCCATATAATTCTCGCTGGATTCAATATTTTTATTATATTCAATATATGCATCAGATTCCAGATGTCAAAAGTTTCTTTATTTGGTACACTTTTTGATTATAACCGTTAAGCACATTAAATCGACCGTTCGACTGTTTTGCGAAGGTAATTAGCGCCTACATAACTTATATTACTTGTTGCCAAAGAGTTACCAGCAGATATATGAAAAATATTTTCCAAAGTGAGACGATGTCAGCCTTCCGGGACTGGCAGCCAAATCTGATTCTGAGGATTCTCATTTCCGTGGCTATTTGGGAGCTTGCAGCGTTGGTGACCACGATAATCTGGCGGTCCATGGCTCGTCCGCTTGATACATTGCCCTGGGAAACAGTATTCATCGTTTAAACACTGGTTTGGCAAATTTGGTGACTGATTGTCCCGGTAATTCTTACAGTTGCCAGACGATATTCTATAGCAAATACGACTAATAAGATCAAGAATCTCACTATTTTGATAATAATGAGAATCATTATTCTGACAGTATATGGAGTCGTCTATGTAGCCACACTTGAATTTTATTTTATTGGCAAAATAATGTTGCGATGGACTATAAACTACGGTCAAACGTTCTTGACTTTACATATCCTTTATTTTTTCTTCGGAATCTGGTTGTTATTCCTATTGGAGCATATATTCAGTTATACCAGGCATATCAGAGAGCTTAGCATAAGAGCAGTACAGGGGAAATATTATCTCTACGCAACGACTCTGGCTGGTCTCGAAAACGTTCTGGGCGAAAAGTTCCTGAGAATTCACTTGGAAACGGACGGCTGGAACTAATTCTTCGAGATAACATTAAGCTTCAAGCGAGCCGCCGTAAAAAAAAGTACATTACGTAGAATTCTCGATCAATTGGCCGCAAAAGAACTTAAATAGAGCAGACCTCCAATATTTTCGAATACTACGGCGACTTCAGGTCTTACTCTGTACGGTTCAGCCCGATACAACTGGCCACCGACCAAACCATTGTTTGAATTATGCCAGCCATAGGCATTGCTGAAATTGATGCAGATACTGTTCTGCCGGTTGTAACTAAATCGATTATGGAATGCAGCGAAATGCAGATGCGGAACTCCACCTGTACAGCCGGAACGCCCGCTCAAACCAATTGGCTGACCCTGTACGACAAATTCTCCCACAATGACAAGATTGCCGCCGCTTAAGAGATGAGTATAACGTATTACGGTGCCGTCACTATGCAGAATAAAGACATTGTTTTCATGACCGCAGGTGAAATCGTCATCGGAGTACTGGTCGTTTGATACAATCACCGTTCCGGCTCTGCTTGTTATGATTGTGTCTCCCATTTGTGTGTCAAAATCATAAGCGAACCAATTCACATGCCCGCCGATAGGAGCGCAATTTGAACCGAGTAAACTAAATGTATTTCCTACCTGGAATGGTAGAATATAAAGAGAGATACAGGGAGGGCCAAAGTCAACATCACAAATTATTTCTCCGTCTTTTCCAAGCTGGTGCACGGGATGAGCAGGCTGGATGCAATTTGCAGGACCGCTTCCTCCTCTGAAAATATAGTCTACCAAGGTGGTCAGATCAAGAATATCGGTATCTTCGTTACCATCTCCGTTGACATCCCCCTCTCGCGGACACAGCGGCTGCTCGCCGCCGCGAAATATCAGATCTACGATGAAAGTCAAATCCAGAATATTGACATTATCAAGTGAATCAGAATTGACATTTCCGGCGAGTCCCTGGCAGCAGCAGGGGGTGTCATCAACGTTGTCATTTTGGGCAGAAACAGAAAAGATTAGTAAGAAGGAAACTAACAAGAAAGCTAAGATTGGCATCGGTTTTAGGTCGGGCTGTATTCTTTTCATATCATTTCCTAAATGGGCCATAGTTAATAATTTAAGTCTCGAATTTGTCTGCTTCGCATAACGCTAACGAGAACATAGCAAAAATATGCGACGAAAATTATTCTCTTGAAATTATTGCATGAACGGTCATATTTGGAATGTGAGCGGTTGGTTACTGCCGCCAAACTTCTTAAACGGAGAGAATTTTGATGCAAATTATTGAGAAATTCCAAATTGTGAAAGAATACTATACCGAAGAGCGCTGTTACATAATTGAACTTTACAACAGCGGCGACAGCTCCATCGCCCGGGCCAGAGTAAAACCGGGAGTGACTACCGGGCTTCATTCTTTGAGAGAAACATTCGAGCAATATGTTATATTGGAGGGCGAAGGTGAGGTAGAAGTTGGGGGTAATCCGGCGACCAAAGTTGGTCCTCTTGATGTCGTCAACATCGCGGCCGACAGACCTCAGCGAATAACCAACACAGGGGATAAGGATTTAATATTTTTATGTTTGTGCACACCCGGGTTTAAGCAAGAAGCATACGAGAATCTTGAGAATGATTGAATAAAGAATGAGGTTACAGATGGATATTAGTTTTAGTCCGCTGGATAAAATCAGCAGTGAGATAAAAGAACATCATAAGCATGTCAAAATCGCAGAGCTTAACCGCAAGTACCATGTCAAAATAGCAGTTAATGATGTACCTTTTGGATGGCACAATCACCCCAATTCTGATGAAATTTTGATTGTTCTTGAAGGGAAAATTCGGGTAAAATTTGAAGATGACATCGCCCACACGCTCGATGTTCACGATTCTCTATATATCCCTAAAGGAACCAGCCACCAGACCATCCCAATCGGCCGGGCGGTGAATCTGGTAATTGAGGATATTGATACGGAAACGGTATTTGAAGAAAAATCACTATTTGGTGGGGCCTTTTTTTCACCTAACCCCAAATGTGATTCCCATTCCTCTTTTTTTACTGTATTCATTCTTTTAGAAAGGAAAAAAGAGAGAGATGGATAAAGTTACTATATTACCGGTGGCGCAGGTGAGTAAGAAACATGCTTCGACCCTTTCGGCCCCCGTTCGCCAAGGCGAACTTGGGACTAACGCAGGCTCAGGACGGTGTTCGCTCAGCATGACACATTCTGAGGCACCCAGCCGTAAAGCATCGCTGTTTGAGCAGCAGGTAACGGCGGGGTTTCCGTCGCCGGCCGATGATTTTCTCAAAGCCGAAACCCAACTGGACTTAAACGAACATCTGGTCAAACATCCGGCCGCTACATTCTTTGTGCGCGTGCGCGGAGATTCAATGACCGGCTGCGGTATTTACCCCGATGATATCCTGATTGTCGACCGCTCGCTCGAAGCTGTTCACCGCAAAGTTGTCATAGCAGTAGTCAACGGCGAGCTGACTGTTAAACGGCTGCACAAAAACGGCGGCAAAGTTATGCTCCTGCCCGAAAATGACAGATATAAGCCGATTCTGATCGAAGATGAGATGCAGCTGGAAATCTGGGGAGTCGTCACCAGCGTTATCCATACGGTATAGCTGCGATGTTGCCAGGCTAAAATGAGAATACCTATGAAGCTAGAAGCAGACCGGCTGCCAGGTATTTCCGAAGAAATCAGCTATCCGCCTGAAGCTCTCAACCAATCTTTAGCTTTAGTAGACTGCAATAACTTCTACGCTTCCTGTGAACGCGTCTTCAATCCAAAACTCAAGGGCCAGCCGATAGTAGTGCTCTCAAGCAACGACGCCTGTATCATAGCCCTGTCCAACGAGGCCAAGCAGTTTGGCATCAAAGTCGGCGAACCTCTCTTTGAAAAACGTGACATAATAAAGAAAAATAACATCGTTGTCTGTTCATCGAATTTCAATCTCTACGGCGATATGTCCCGGCGTGTGATGGATCTGTTATCCGGCTTTATCAGCGATATTGAGATTTATTCTATTGATGAAGCTTTCCTGAATTTTAGCGGTTGTGCCAATCTTGATAAAGGTAAAAATATAACAGAATACGCCCGGACAATTCGTCAAACGATACAGAAATGGACCGGGATACCGGTTTCAATCGGCCTGGCTCGTACCAAAACTTTGGCCAAAATAGCCAGCAAACTTGCCAAGAAATCAATAAAGGCCAAAGGAGTGCTAAATCTGATTAACTCGCCCCATCTGAATAGAGCGCTTGAGAAAGTTCATGTTGTCGATGTCTGGGGTGTTGGTACTAAAAGCGCCCGAAAACTTATTGAAAAGGGAATACGAAACGCCCTGCAACTTAGAGACGCCAGCGACAACCGCATTCGCCACACTATGGGGATAAACGGCCTGCGAATTGTCTATGAACTTCGCGGCATATCCTGTCATTCACTCGATAATTGTACGCGGCCTAAGAAAGGAATTCTCTGTTCCCAATCTTTCGGACGAAAAGTTACAGACATAGCAGAACTAAAACAGGCGATAACTGCTTTTGTGTCTAATGCCGCCGAACGTTTAAGAAAGCAGAAATCAGCCGCGCGTCATTTGACTGTCTTTATGCTGACAGGTTTTTCAGAAGACAAAAAAGCTGAAAAGAAGCAGTCAGTTTCAATCAAACTGCCCACCGTAACTAATCTCAGTTCCGAACTAATTTTTCAGGCAATGAAAGCAGTAGAGAAAATCTATCAGAGCGGCCAAAGTTATAAACGGGCCGGAGTTCGATTTGATGACCTGGTGCCGTCGGAGCAGACTCAGATTTCTCTTTTTGATCAGGCCGCTTCAGCTAAAACTTCACGGCTAATGGAAACTGTAGACATTCTAAATGACAGGCTTGGCTCCGGGTCGCTGAGATACGCTACTCAGGGAACAATCCATCCCTGGAAAGCAAAATCTGAGATGGTCAGCCCCCGTTATACCACCTGCTGGGATGAATTGGCAGAAGTTCTGGCCAGCTGAATTCTGCGCCAGCCAGTAAGAAGAAAGAAAACTGCATCTATATGGGATAACGCGGGTTTTCTGCCGGTTCTCCACAAGCCCTTAATTCGTCTTGACTTACAGCGAAAATCTGTTATAATTGAAAAAGCAATATTTCATTATCAACCGAATTAATTTTATGGACAAATAGATAAAGAACGCAGAATGAAAAATACAAGAATTATTTTTATAGTATTTGCTTTGATGCTTTTTACATTTACAAATGCAGCAAATTCACAGGGGACCGGCTCTATAATTTTGGATCATGTTGACGGATTATATGCGCCGGACACTATAGAGGTAGGTAAGCCCATAACATTTCATTTCCGTTTGCAAAATAATTTCGGTGAAGCGATAACCGGTTTTTCAAACGGATTCAGAATCTATTCACCTTCCGAGGCTATTTGGGATACGGCAGACGGAGCCTTTACAGGCGCTATTACACCCGCAATGATGGACTTCGGCACGTTCTTGTCCCTTCGTAATGTTGACGGCATAGGTGAAGATACTATTGGATTTGGGGGTGTGTCTAATTTTGGAACTGGTATTCCCGATCAATTTAATGATACAGTCTGGAGCATAACTATCGGCCCGATTGCTGGCTCCGAACACCTAAAGGAAATATGTATTGACAGTTCGTTTTATTCTCCGAGTAACATTTGGCTTTGGGTCCTAAACTCAGGAAATGTAATCCCCGACTGGGGCGGCCCATATTGTTTCACGATATTTGATGCAACTACGTTGCCGCAAAATTCTCCCCCAGTATTGGACTCTATCGGAGATAGAACTGTCGATGAAAATGTAAACCTAAATTTCACTGTTACAGCAAGCGATTCTGACGGTACAGCTCCGCAGCTAACCTCTTCAGCCTTGCCGACAGGAGCTCTGTTTACAGATAATGGCGAGGGCACAGGTTCTTTTGACTGGACTCCGGATTTCACTCAAGCCGGTACTTATTTTGTTACATTTTATGCCTCAGACGGAACTGATGTCGATTCTGAAGTTGTTACTATTACTGTAAATGATGTACGCTGCCCGGATCTTGTTGTAACAAATTTGACTCTGGATGGTCCTCAGGAGGCTTCGCTCGGCAGACCAATTGGTTATCGTCTGCATGCAACAGTGCAAAACATAGGGGATACTGTCAGCGGCGTCATAACTGCAGGGTTTTTTATATCTGCTGATACCGTGATAGCTCCGCCAGATGCTATTTTGTCCGGCGGTGTGGTTTCTATCGGTCCGATTCTTCCGGGTGACACAATCTCTTTGGAAATCGATAGCCTGATGCCCATAACAAGTGTGCCTTCGGAAGCCCTTCCTGCATTTGTGTTCTTGGGTCTGAATTTGGATTACATAGACAGTCTTGCCGAATGTAATGAACAAAATAATACTGACTGGATACCAATTAAAGTAGATAATAATTTGGAGCCGATACTTGATTCTATCGGCGATAAAACTGTAAATGAGGGAGAGCTATTAAGTTTTACAGTTACAGCTTTTGATTGGGACCTGGATTTTTTGGAACTGTTTTTCTTCGCGGAACTACTGTCAGATTCGTTTTTTACGGATAACGGCGATGGTACCGGAACGTTTAATTGGACGCCCACATTCAATGATGCAGGTACTTTCTTGGTGGAGTTCGATGTTGTAGATCAATCTGAAACATTCGATTTTGAAGAGCTTACAATTACCGTCAATAACGTTAATCAACTTCCCGTAATTGATCCGCTGCTTGATACTATGACCGTAAACGAAGGTGACTCATTACAATTTTTCATTTCTGCGACAGATTTTGAAGACTGTTTTTTTAGTCTACAGATGTCCAGCCCTGATTTGCCTCTAGCAGCAACATTTACAGAAGATCAAGGAGAATGTGGTGTAGGCGGTGAATTTTACTGGCAAACTGATTTCACAGATGCTGGCACATACACAGCAAATTTTACAGTAACAGACGACAGCGGCAGTGTCGGTACTGATTCGGTCATTATTATTGTTAACAATAAAAACCAGCCACCACGATTTGATTTGAACGAAGGTGAAGGAACCAATGAGGGGACAAACCTGAACTTCTTGGTTTCAGCCACTGACGGTGACAGCACTATTCCAAGTCTTTTGATATCGGGCTCTCTTCCTATTGGTGCACTATTTATCGACAATGGTGATGGTACCGGTACATTCGACTGGACGCCTGATTTTAATCAGAGTGGAGAACATAGCGCTACATTTGTGGCTACAGACGACTCTTTGGCCGCAGACACCATGACAGTCTTCATTTTTATCAATGAAGCCGGAGAGGCAGTGCTGACTGTCAAGAATGCAACTTGTGTGCAGTGCTCTCCGCCGCAAAACTTTACCGATATCATTGTCACCGAATCAAGTTTTAGTATTGAATTTAACAATCAAATTATTTCTGCCTCACTTGAAGGGAATATCAACTTTACAAGTACAAGTGGTCAGACTTTCGGTTATTTCTATGATGTATACAGCAAGTTACTGTATGTTTCCCCATTTTTTGAATCTGACCAATTCCAGCCAGCTGATACCATTACAGTTTTACTGAGCACTGGTATTGTCGACTTAAGCGAGTCTCCGTTAGATAGTAATTACAGTCTGATTTACTTTACCGGTCCGGTTGTACACCCCGGAGACGCAGATAATAATGGAATCGTTGATGAAAGAGATATTCTGTCGCTCGGTCTCTATTGGAACTTAACTGGTCCTGTTCGAGAACTTGCTGGTGAAGTAAGCCCTCTGGAATTCTTCCCATCCCCGGGGCATTTCCAGGTGCTCAGTGAGAAATGGGAACCGAATGTGGCTGCGTATGCCGACGCCGATGGTTCTGGAACCGTAAATGCCGATGATATCTGCGGCGTGTCGTTTAACTTCGGGCTGAGTAACCAGCCGGCGCAAAAAAATAACGGCGACATGCCTGCCTTAAAACAGCTCGACAACTCGGTTATGCAGCAATTATACAACGCACTAATCGAGTGCCCTAATTCTGCCGGCAAAACACACCTGGTCGAATTTTTGGAGAACGCAATTAATAACCAGAGTGTAATTCTCCCTACCGAAGTGGAGCTTTACCAAAACTATCCTAACCCCTTTAACCCGTCTACTACCATAGAATTTTATCTGCCGGAGCAGCAATATGTGACGCTTGATATCTACAACATACTGGGACAGAGAGTCGTCTCTTTAGTTGATAGAGAGATGGACGCGGGTTTCCAGTCTGTTAGCTGGTCAGGCAGAGATAACAGCGGCAGTGAAGTTGCCAGCGGAATATATTTCTATCTGCTCAAGACAGATGATCGCAAAATCAGTAAGCGGATGATGATGCTGAAGTAACTCGAAGTTTGATAGAAGCAGATTAAGGCGTAATCTCTACAATAGTCTCATCGACAAATAAAATAGCCGGATCAATTTGTTTGCCGGTGATATCTGTAAGCCCGGTTGGTTCGAGTCTAAGAATCGAACTATTCGGGGTTGAAGCTGGAAATTCCAGAGAGTAGAACACTCTTGCCAAGTTCACATCACCATTTAAATCAACAATCTCCACACCAGCTGTTGTATTGGTTACCGAAATCGCTACAAAAGGCTGACCCGAGGTTGCATCGGCTCCGGTAGCAGCAAAAAATATGACATCATTCGGGTTGATAGTTGCCGATAAGGTTACGCTGTCAAATAACAAGAAGTTCGGATCATAGAATACCCGAAACGATGTTCCAAAAAGTTGATTAACATTAAATATTTTTACGTCAATAAAATGCGACGAACTATCAACGACACTAATATTGTCATATCTGGGAGTGCTTTTCATAACCGGTACAACCGGTGACATCGAAATAGGCACCACGGTAACAGCGCCTGCTGAGAGCATAATAACAGTCACGCCTTCATAAATTATAATTCCGTCTGTTAATCTCATGGCCCGGGCGGTGAACTCCAGATCAATGCCGGACGGCAGACTGTCAATTTGGCCTTCAATAAATTGGCCGTTTAAGGTCAGCAGTTGCTCGGCAATGACGCTGTTTGAAATAAGTTCTACCACCGTAACCTGAAACTGGTCTACCTGCGCCAGAAGTTTCGGTGAGGCTCCAGCCGTATTGATACGAACAGTCAGCGAAGTAGATTCAAACTGCTGGTTTACAATTTTGCTCTCACAGCCGCAGAGAACTCCAATGGCTAACAAGACTGCAGCAATAGAAACGATTCTATATTTTCTCAATCTATATTCCATATTCAGATCATCCACTTAAATTGCGGCCGATAAACTGGTGCTTAACTGATATCCGCTCAATTCAATCGTTTTGCCGTCGGCATCGCCGGTCATGAACTTAAACCAGAATGAGGCACGATATCGTTTTGAAAAGATTTTATTTATAGAGCCGCCAGAGGTAAACACTCTTGATTCACCCAAATTTTCCTCGTTGCCTGCTATCAATAGAAGCGAAAAAAGCGGAGAGAAGCGCCAGCCGCCAGGCAGATATCTTCCGAATTCAAACGAAAAGACCAATTCGTTGCCGTAAAGCTTTAGCCTGTCAATGATATTGCTGGCCTGAAGGTCATAACGGCTGTTACGTCCACGAAACAAATAAGCAGCTCCTCCGGATACGCGATATCTATCGTCATCATAAATGCCACGGGCTCGCATTCCAAACTGCTGGCCCTGTTTGAACACTTTACTTTTTTCCAGCTTGTCGTCCATATACAGACTGTAATTCATTGAAAAAGAATAGGCAGTTGTTTTACTGCGGTTTCTAATTCCAAGGTCTGCTGAAATGACATCACCCGGGTTATACTCGCCGATCCCCAAATAAGGATTATAGGGGCCGATATATTCAAATCCGACACCAACACCCAATACAGTATTTTCACTGATATTATTGGCGGCGCCGACTGTGAGTCTTAAACCAAGTCCCTGACCGAAACTTCTCATCGGAAATTCCAGAAAATTCTGTGACAGCATATCTATTATAGCTCTGTCATCATTTATGCCGAGCTCTGTTTTTCCAAAAGGAAGATTGATCCCACCGCTCACCATCACTCTGTCCTTGGCAAATGTCCTGCTTAATTCTATACGGGCATCACCAACTCCGCCCAAATACCTTTCGCCTTGAGTTTTACCAAGCTCCAGATTGTTGCTTGAACCAGCTAGATAATAACGGACTTCGATATTCTCCTGAATGGCAACATAGCCGCTCAATGGCACCCAGAACTGGTTCAGGCTGATCTTCTCATTCGAAGGATACTTGAGTGTCCAGTGAGTATAGACAAAACCAGTAGCCGTATTATTTAAGTTACTGGAGATAATTTGAGCTGCTACCTGAGTGCAGCTTACCAGGATACAAACGATAAGCAGGCTGGCCAGCCATTGAACTTTTGAATTATTCACCGTCTAAATTTCCTTTTACAGCGGCAGAGCCAGGTGCTGCTACATCCGGTGGGTTGATAGGAGTTTCGCTCGGGTTTTCATCGCCCGGTTCTAAGACATCGCTATCTGTAATGAAAGAGGTCAATAGCGCGCCGCTTTGATTTCCTGCCGAACTTACCGTAGCAACAAACGAAGTTTCCAGATCCAATGACGTTGCCGCACCAAACTGGCGGTTAGATATTGCTACCCGCGTATTTGCGACTTGTATTTGTGCCCGTGAGAATCCTTTATCAAAAAGCAAAGCATTCTGAAATTCCTGTTCGGCCTGATTATACATGCCGCGACTCAAAAATTCCATGCCTCTGCTATAGGCCATGAAGGCAGCCATCGACTCCGTAGGTTCGACCATAATTGAGTCACGCTCACTCGGTGATGTCTCAATCCCCAGGAATACCAGAAGATCAAACACAAACGCCTTCTGAGCACGGAGCAGTTGCTTCAAATTTAGTTCAGCTTCGGCCGGAGTGGTAATCTGCGAAGACGCTTCGACAGTATTTATCAAGGCACCGGCAATGCGGATTCTGGAGACGCCGCCTACCGACAGCTTAGCGGTAACTACATTACGACTGCCAAGTAATCTGCCCATTCTCGGAGCGAGTGAAACATCGACATAGGGCGAAGCTGCCAAATTTAGCTCTCTTAAAAGCAGTTCAACTTTCAGCCGTTCCACTAGACGAAGCTGTTTAACTTTGGCCAGGTCAACCATGGTAAAATCTGCAAGTCCTGCTGCGATTGGGGCGTTTTCCGGTGAGAGCAGGGAGCCATCGAATTTAACAACGGCAATCGTATTTTCAGGGATAGAACCGACGACTAACGTTGTCTCCTGCGAAATAGCAAGACTTATTTGCGCCTGGAGACTGATGCGGACAAGGTCATCCATACGGGACTTGAGTAGCGCTCGTGTTTTTTTGTCGGGTTCAAGTGAAAGTGCGTCACTCATAGATGAAATAGCGCTGTCATAAAGTTCCTGCGCTTCATAGACAAGCCCAAAACACAAAAAAGTGAAGGGGTCTTCCTGACTTGCTCTGGAGAGTGCCTGCAATGCCTCGGAGTAATTTTCTGCCTTGTAATGAGCAAAGCCCAAATCCCGCCAGGCATCGTGTTTTTCAGGATTTTTGGCCAGTTCCTGACTATATACTTCTATCGCCCGAACGTATTCTCCCTTATCAACAAGTTTGCGACCTTTGGCCGACCAGTTCCCTCCACAGGAACTGAGCACAAATAAGCAAAGTGCTGATGTTAAAAGCGGCAGGAGCAGACGTTCGAGCTGCTCAATTTTCATTTTTGAAATTACGGCTGTCATACTTTAAGTCGAAAGAGGACGATAAACTTCCATTTTCTGTCTGGCTTCAGTAAAGTCATTATCTAAATCATAGGCCTTCTTAAAATTCTGGAAGGCCTCGCCATACTTTTCGCCGATTTCACTTTCTAAGCCGGCTGAGTAATAACGGGCAGCTTCGGGCGAAGACGTTCCACCAAGTTTTAGCTCTTTACGGTCTTCCTCAGATATATACAAGTCAAGCTCATCGCAAATTTTTGAAACGAGTTCTTTTTCCATCTCAAAATAGTTGGAGCCGCCCTGATGATTGATAACTGCGATTACTTCCGAAGTTTCCACGTCAACTATTCTGACAACCATCATGGTATTGTCTTTGTCAATCTGGGTGAACCCGCCAAAGACCATCAGATGAGCGCTCAGTATCTTACCGGCTTCAATCGCTGAAGCCTGGTCAACTACGCCGCTTTTGGCAAGGTCCAGCTCTTTAATTATGAAATCAATTTTGTCTCTTTCGACAATCTTTAGTGAACTGATTTTATTGAAATCAACCAGGAAATTTTGCGAGAGACCGGTCCCCAAACCTCCCAGAGATTTCTGATAATCTCCGATTGAAGTGTTTTCAAAGGGAAGCGGCACTGCGATTGTTCTAAGTTTAACTTTCTTGGATTCTGTTTTTCCGCTTTTTGTGTTTATGAACTGTACCGTAATTTCTTCTTCCTGTTCGCAGGTAAAAGTATTGGCGGCGTATGTTAACTTGTACCACTCTTTGCGAAGCTCAATAGGCCACTTGCTACCGGGTAGTTCAATATAGCACGGGCCGACTTTTGATATCTTTTGCAGATACCCGATTGCCGTCTTCTTGAACTCATCACCCTTGCAGTTATAAATGATTCCAAGCATTTCAAAGGCTGCAATTGAGTCTTCGGGGGCGAGATTTGTTCGCTCGAACAGGTCTTCGACAAGGGCAATGCCTTCATCAAAATTTCCCCAGATGTGCTGCTCCCAGGCATCGTTGATGACATCACTTACGCTTTTTTCCTCAGAACTTACAGAGCTTACCATCATGGCTGACAATGCTGTAAGCAGAAAGAGAGCAGTTAATATGGCCGATAAATTTGGTTTTTTCATACTGTATCCTCAGTCTATATAGATTTAGCGCGCTGACTTAACTATATATTATTATACAGCTTAATTAGCAAGCAGGTTATTACTTGACAATTATAGTGCCGTCCTGGAAATTAAACATAATGCGATTTTCCACACCCGATTTGATAACAACGTTTTTACTCATTTCCTCGCCAATTTCTTCCCAGCGCACCTTAATAGTATGCTGACCAGCCCGTATAGATATAGTTTTAGGGGTTTGCTTGTCCTTTAAGGGCTTACCATCAACATATATCTGAGCCAGATGCGGTAAGGAAGCTACCACCACGTCAACCATTGGTGCTGCCAGATCAGCGGCAGGGGAAATGATTTCCGTCCTCTCGGTTTTTGCTATAACCGTATCTTTGGCCGGTTTAACAGGTGGTTTGTCAGAAGCGAAATTTATGGTGAATGCGACGGCTTGCGAAAATTCACTTAATCTGCCTTGAGTGTCTGTCGCCTGAACTCTCCAAAAATACTGTTCATTTGAGAGATTAGTAACTAAGCTATAGGTCGTGTCGGCAATGTTATTTATCTGGGTGGGCTGA
This sequence comes from Candidatus Zixiibacteriota bacterium, assembly GCA_022571845.1. Classification (GTDB taxonomy): domain Bacteria; phylum Zixibacteria; class MSB-5A5; order GN15; family FEB-12; genus JACZWU01. The sequence continues at coordinate 18,172 of JACZXB010000009.1, forward strand.
TTAAAAGAACTGCTGGATGCATACTCAAGCGCATATCCTCCGTCAGCTTCAGGTACAGACTCCCAGATGAAAGTTGGGTTCGGGGTTTGAAGTTGTTCACCGCTTAGAGGTGAATAAAGAGTCGGTGCCTTTAGTTCAGTTATTACAGGCTCTACAACGGCACAATTGATTCCCAACAGGGGACAGCTTGTAAAATAGAATATGACCGCAAGCGCCGCTATGGCTCCGGCTATACCGATTAACATTCCCTTTGACTTTGACGCTGGTTTTTTTTCATCAGAAGTTTCTATAATAACGGTCGCTTTTTCGCCGCTATCGCTTTTTTGAATCACCATAGTTGGGTCGGATTTCATCGCGGCTAATATGGCATCTTCCATCTCTTTGGCCGATTGGTAGCGCTCTTCCGGGTTTTTTGCAAGTGACTTCAGGATAACTCTGTCGAGCTCAGGGGAAATATTTGGAGTATGCTCGCTTGGCTTTAGCGGTGTCTTAGACATTTTATCATCGCGAATTTGGTAGGGATTATTTGCCTCAAAGGGAAGTCTCCCGCAGAGCATATAATAAAAAGTCACGCCGGTGGCATAGATATCAAACAGAGCGTTGTTGGCATCGGGCTGGGCGCTGAATTGCTCGGGCGCCATATAAGCAGGAGTGCCAAAGGCAGTGCCGACTGCAGTTAGCTGCGGGTCGGTCTGGGCTTTGGCAATTCCAAAATCAATAACTCTCACAAATTTTCCATCTTTGAGCATAACGTTGCTGGGTTTGATATCACGATGCGAGATGCCGTTTTTATGGGTATCTTCAAGTGTATCCAAGACCTTGGTGATAATGCTGACAGATTCGGCAATATCGATCTTACCCCGCTCGTCGATAAGTTCTCCGATGGTGGGACCATTAATATACTGCATGGCGATATATGGCTGTCCCTCAAATTCGCGAGCTTCAAAAATTGTGATAATATTTGGATGTTCAAGCGCCGCTGTAGCTCTGGCTTCTCTGAAAAAACGCTCTTTTAAAGTTTTGTCTTTGGTATACTCCGGGGGCAGGAATTTTAAGGCCACCCGTCTGGGCAAGTCCTGGTCTTCGGCCAGATAGACCGAGCCCATTCCTCCGGAGCCAAGCTTACGAATAATATTGTAATGGCTAAAAGTCTTATTTTCCATGAACCGTAATTGAATCTAATTATCGGGTTAGAATCAAGAAAATACTCGGTTATTGCTCGATAATTTCGATCTCAACCGGGCCTTTTACCTTGGCCATACAGGCCAAACGGCATTCGCCGGGTTTCAGTTCGCAAATATCTTCCAGTGCTTCTTCCTCTGCGTCGCCAATATCGCCTAGATTTTCCTGCCCTGAGAGGATTCTTATCGGGTCGCTGCCGCACATTCCGGCATGACATTCGGCGTTGATAGTGTAGCCGTTGGCTTCGGCTATTTCGCAGATTGTCTGGCCGGGCTGAATAGGAAATGTCCTGCCGTCATTTTTGAACGTAACCGATGGCGCTCCGTTGGCTACTGCTGCCGGAGCAGCCTCCGGTGCTTTTTCCGGGACGGCCGGCTCTGCTGCTTTTGGCTCAGGGACCAGAGGTGGCGGCGCTGATACCGGTATGAGAGTTATATGTCCGGTATTTAAAACAGCGTCCTGTTTCATGGTCATGCAGAAGAGCTGCTGGCCGACTCTAAAGAGCGTGCCGTGTTCTAATTTAGTGGAGTTTTTTACCCGGATATAAGTTCCGTTGACGCTGACTAAGTCTTTTAAGAGAAGTTTCCCTTCTTTTATGGCCAGAGTCAGATGGCGGCGCGACATAGTCTTGTCAGTTTCATCAAGCGTTATATCAGGAGTCTCCCGCCCTACAAGAATTGTTTTGTCTGGAATTGAATACTTACTTTTTTCTGCACCGCTTTGATCATAGTGAGTAAACGCGTAGGTTCCGTTTTGAACATGAAACATCAGATACTGGCGGCCAATTTTTACCAGATCGCCGTCCTTGATTTCATACTGCTTGCCTTCTATCGCTTTTAAGAAAACTCCGTTGGCGCTGCCGTCATCTCTGAGCGAATAGCCTTCGTCGCTGTGGGTAATTGAAGCATGCTGATCGGAGAGGAGAGTATCGTCGGGGAAAGTTATATCAGTATCAATTCTACCGATTGTGGTCACTCCGTTTTCTTTTAAGGCGTATTCATTCTCTTCTATATTGCCGGGCAGAATGCGCACTAACCAGGCGTGACTTTCTTCGGTAACTCTCTCAGCCGAAACACTGGCCGCCGGCGGGCCTTGTGTTTCAACCGGCATAGTGGCCATTACGGCTGGTTCTTTTTTATCTGCCGTAGCTTCGGCAACATCGGCATCTTCTAAGACTACGTCTTCGTCAGGTTTTCCGGCCAGTCTGTTTTTGATAATCTTTGCCAGATAAACGCCGTCGCGCATGGCTGATTTTATATTGCCGCGATGTTTTATTTCTGTAAAACCGGCCGGGTCGGCTGTGAAATCGTCAGTTTCAAAATAAGCCTGGCTCAAAATATCTCCGACCATATAGATATTTGGCTGCTGTGTTTCCAGGTATTTGGTCACGGTCATGCGCTTTTTGTTGTTGGGACCGCCGGTAAACATATAGATGCCCAGTGAGTTCAAAAAGCTTTCGGGGATATCTTCGCCGATACAGGCGATACAGCATTCTTTGCGGAATTCCACCTGCGTTGTTTCGCTGGGGCGGCCTGCCATTGAACGCCTGTCGGTGCGAATCGAAAGGTATTCATTTCTGTCTTCGGCCGTGACGATAGCCACCGCATCACTATTGGGATAGTATTTAATATTGCCATTATTCATGTGTGCTTCGAAAAAGACTTCGGCCAAGGCTTTGGAAACTCTTGGCATGGTAGTGCCGCGGTACGACCAGCAAACATCACACTTGTCGTCGGCTTCGAGCTTAGCGGCTGATATGGCCAGCACAGCTTCTGCAGCAGAAGTTCCACCGCCTAAAACACAGGCGGGCTGTCCTACATAAGAAGCGGCGTCGTCAAGCCGGTAGGCTATGCCATCTGTATTGCCGGGGATATCAAATCTGCGCGGGACGCCGCGACCAATGGCGATGATAATGTATCTGGCCTTGAGATTAAGCTCCGATTTGTTAGCGTGGTTCCAGGTCTTGACCTGCCAGACATCGTCTGCGCCTTTTTCTAGTCCGGTAAGCTCAACTCCTATCATGGCTGGCACGTTGCACTCGCTGTATAAGTTTTTCCAGGCCGAGTGCATGTCATCTTTGTCTATCGGACCAAATATTAGTTTATTTATCAGCTCGCCGCCTTTAGGAAATTTCATTTTGTCGCCGCCGCCAAAGTCGGGCAGAATCAATTTGTCTTTGGGGTAATCTCTGATACGCTTCATGACGTCATCGAAGTCGATTACCAGTGCCGCCAGACCCAGTTCTTTGGCGTGAAAGGCAGCAGTTGTACCGCCGGGGCCGCCGCCTATTATCAGCAGGTCGAGTATTTCAGGGAGGTCTACTGTCTCTTTAAGCAGTAAGCGTCCGTCTTTGTCTATTTCAGAAGTCATATTCATTTTTTAGCTTTCGATTATTATTGCTTCAATATTTCCAAATTTTAATTTCGAACCTGCTGAGATTTCTTTTTCGGCGTCAATCTTGTTACCGTCTACAAAAGTATGGTTGGAGCTGCCCAAATCTTTGATGGTCATTCGTTCTGCACTTATGGTAATAGCGGCATGACGGCGCGATAGAGATTCGCTATTGATGACAACCGTGCACTCCATCGAACGGCCGATTGTGTTTTCACCTTCTTTAAGATTAAACTGCTTGCCGCTGTCTTTGACCTGAAGTTGATATGTTTTTTGCGGTGTAGCTTTGGATGGAGGAGCGCTCATGCCAACAGTAGCTTCGTCATCTACTTTTGAACCGTCGGCTGGCGGACCTCCAAAACTGGGAAGTCCGGCCGGAACTTTGTCGCCAGAATCAATCATCGTTTTTTCTTCAGACTTTTTATCATCAGTTTGCTTTTGCTGACTGTCTATTTTACTGAGTGCCGATGGCAGCCCGCCCATGTCCTGCTCAAGCATAGTTTTTTCTTCTGCTTTGGTTTCGCTTGGCGGTTGTCCCAATCCGGCCGGAAGTTCGCCCATACTCACTTCTGCTATAGTTTTTTCTGCTGAGTCTGCCGGAAGTGCTTTAGGAGTTTCAGGAGCAGCTGGTTTTGCCGTAGGTGGCGCAGGTGGTAGTGGGGGAGGAGCTGTGCGTTGTACTGCGGGTGAAAATGTTTCGGCCGTCTGAAAAATGAAGTCAAATTTACCGGCAAAAGTAATCACGTTTAGCTTATCTAGTTTTTGTTTATCTGTTACGCGGATGCCGTCAAGCCTGGTGCCATTGCGACTATTTAAATCTTCAAGAATATACCTGCCCGACTGAGAATCCAGATAAATTCGGGCATGAGTTCCGGAAACAACATCCGCCGGAAGCACTATTACGTTAGAGGAACTTTTGCCGATAGTGGCTTCGTCTAATATTTGAAATGAACTTCCGGCCAAAGGCCCTGTTTTGCAAAATAATCTGGCCGGCATTTCTTACTCCACAAATAGACGCAGACTGCCGCGCTGCTGTTTATTGGGGTGGAAATAGTGACAGGAAACACAATCGTTGGCTGCCTTCTTTTCAGTATGGCACTCACGACAGTTCTCTATGCCCGGTAGATTCTGAGTGGCGGAAATATCAATCGCTTTTATCATCTGTGCATCGCTGCTCATCTCTTTGGTAATAGGAATTACATTATGGCAATCTAAGCATTGCCTTTCTAAAATATGAGCGCGGTGGTCAAACTCCGCTCTGATCATAGAAAGCTGATTGCCGTCATAACTGACCAAAGCAGCATTTTTTAGAATATGACAATCCTGACAGAGTTTTTTGCCGGCGCTGGTTAGTTTATCAGCCAAGCCCAGCAGATCGTCTATCTGGGTCTGGGTCAAATTTTGGTTTAACGTAAAATCAGCCGTACTTCTTTTGTTTGTTCTTAGCATTCGTAATTCATTCTTGTATCTCTTGCGTGCTATTTTTAGAAGTGAGTCTATTGATTTCAGGTTCTGTTGTATCTCTGGTTCGGGGCGGCCGCGAAGTTGCAAGATGTACTCTTCGAGCGTGCTAATCATTTTTTCGTTCTTGCGCCGTATATCTAAATCCTGCGGATTATCTGTAGTATGAAGCAAGCCATCGAGGCCTAAATTAGGGTATAGAATTGTTCTTATAGTTTTCAAATTTTCCAAAATCCAGGGGTCTTTGTGGTAGACCGGGGATTTTTTAACTTTTACACCGCCCAGCGCCGTAAACTCGTTAGGATTGGTATAAAAAGCCCAGCGCGTGCCGGGGTTCATTTTGCGCCTGATCATATTTAATGTTTCTACTCCGATCGCATTCCCTTGCTTGATATTGAGCAGCGGAGTTTCGGAACCGGCGGTCAGATGGCAATCAGCACAGTGCTTGTCGAAATCAATCGCCTGAAAGCCTTTACCGTCATCACCCGGGTTGTGGCAGTAAAGACAGGTCTCTTCAAGATAAGAACGCTCTCCTTTCTGAACCAGAAATTTCGAAACAAAATCAGCATGGCGGGCATGAGTGAATCTGATAGCAGAGTCATCGGGGATAAGATCACGGGCGAATTGAAATTCCGGATGGCCTGAGTTAAACGAACCATAGTCGTGACAGTCCAGGCAATTGTTATCAGGAACTTCAGTAACTGCCGCTAGCCGGCCGTTATGTTCCTGATGACAGGAATAGCAGTTTTCCTGGTCGCTGCCATGTTTAGCAGAGGCAATCTCAATACGGGAAAACTTATCGGAGCGATATAGATAGTGGGAGTCATAGGAATATACTCCGATATCGTCGCCGAATTTCTCGTGGCAAGTTTGACATTTGGCATCTGAAACTTCGTTGGTCGGTTCATGGCATTTGAGGCAGTCTTGCTCAAAATTGGCATGGTTCGAAGTCACCGGACCCGGCGATGAAAAACTCGCCGAAAGAAAAATATGGTCTACTGCAAAAAAAACAATCAGTAAAAGCGAAACCAACGTGCCGATTACTACCATTCCCCGTCTTCGGGCAGGAATGATATAATTCTTGCTTACAGAAAGTTCCGCTTCGGAAAAGCTGCCTTTTTTACGTCTATATCTGTCGTTTCCTTTAGCCATTTCTGCTTTCTAATAGTAGTAAACTATAAACAGGTGAATAACCAGAAATACCAGCAATACGATTGAGACCGGCAGGTGCGTGACCAGCCAGACCCGCAGCGGTTTCTGCAGAGTATAGTGGGCGTCGCACTCAAGCTTGGTCTTAAACAGCATTTCAAGTTTATCAAGTTTCTTTTCTTCTTCAGGTGAAAGAAACTGTTTCAAATAATCCATCTGTCTTATTCTTGCCTGGACTCCGCCAGTGATATCAACAAAGAACGACGGACGCACCACCGGCTTTTCCATATCGGCTGCCATTGTCCGGTTGTAGAAATCCTGAATTGGTTCGGAGGCAGAGGCGGCTTCAGCTCTTGCTGTTTCGGCAAGTTCTGCTACCAGTTTCGGAATTCTATCATAGTGGACCTCAAGCGTTAAGGCCGAAGACATAAGTCTGGGAATCCATTTCTGAAGGACAACTCCCACAAGTCCGCTTAATACAACCCAGATAGTCAGACCCCACAGCCACCAGTTAAACGCCCCTTGCGGCAACTGAAAATTTATATGCATGAACATAAATAGAAGAGACAAAACGCCACCGTATATATGAAACTGAAGCCAGCTGTAAGAGCTGCCCAATTTCATTTTTGAACTTGTCTTCATAGTACGGCGGCGAAAACCATAGGCGGCTACACCTACAAACAAAACAGCAGCGATAGTCCCGTAGGTCAGACCCCAGAAATTACCGGGGCGAACTTCATCGATAAAACGATTCGCAGCAAAGGCGATTACAGAAATTATGGCAATATAAATAAACGCTCTCATCCAGGCTGGTGAGCTGACAAAATCATATATTGACCAGGTTCTGTTCATTTTGTGCCGCTACCCTTCTTTGAAATAAGTGACTGAAACTCTTCGACAGATCCGACTCGAACGGCACAGCCATGGGGACAGTTTGAAACACAGGCCGGGTCATGTCCGGTGTCATAACAAAGATTACACTTCGTCGCCAATAGGCGCGGTTTGTCTCTAAGCGGCTCGGGAAGCATATTGTTCGGCCAAGTTTCACCGGTCTCAAACATAGTGATAGCGTCGTAGGGGCAATTGTTTGCACAAATGTTACAGCCAATACATAGGTCATCAACGATTTCAACCACGCTTCCGACAGAGGCTCTTCTGATAGCGCCGGTCGGGCAGCCAATCAGACAAACCGGGTCTTCGCAGTGATAGCAGGCGCGAGTCAGGAGAATATTATTGTACTTGTTGCCTTCGCGCACAAAACGCGGGATGCCGTCGTGGGTATCGGCGCAGGCACGAACGCAGTCATCACAGCGGGTGCAGGTATCAAGGTCAATTGCTAATATAGAATTGCCTTCGACCAGTCCCTGCTTGAGTGCTATTTCAATAAATTCTGACTGCTGAATATTTTTTCTGCTGTAGCCGGATTCTTTGATGCGACTGATGGCTGAGTTCCAAAGAAGAGTTTCGACTTCGGGAAAAGAGGCAACTAATTCGTTAAACGCCTCAATCGAAAGTTTTACTAATTCGGTATGTTCGACGGCAGTTGCTGTAAAGACCCAGCCACCGGTATGCTGAACTAAAAGCTCGACCTCGCCTAAAGTCATACCCTTGGAAAGATAAGTCACCACCATTTCGCCTTCTCCAAGTTTCTGAGCTAAGCGGACAAAACCTGAGCGTACCATATAAAGACAGTCAACTTTTTCACCTTCACTGGTGATAAGCTCGCCGGTATCAAGTGAGACCAGTTCCATTTTATCTTTCAGCGACTCCAAAAAATCATCGCTGCATTTTTGAAAGAGCGGTGTTCCTTTGAGCTGAGCCAGAAGCAGTTTGTCTTTGTAAATTTTGTCAATTTTTTCTTTGAGCGCTGCCGATTTGCGTTTCATCTGACGCAAAGCCGGCACTCTTATCTGAATTATCTCGCACTCCGAAGTTGTCTGAGCGGTGACAACCTGCGGCCAGCCAATCAAAGCGCCTATCTCGCCAAATATATCTCCCGGCTCAAGGATTGACTCTTTGCCAAAAGCAGAATCAATATCCATTGTAGCCAGAAATGTTATTTCGTTAGTCTTTTTTTTGACGTTCTCTATCTGCTTTTCTATCTGGGAAATGAGTATCGTTCCGCCTGCTGGCTGCTCGGTCTCGGGACTTACTGCCATAGTCATTGGGATGGCCAGGGTTCGCTCAATGTTAAAAATCGGGTTGCCTTGCTGTTGCTGTGACTGATTACGGCTCACTTGAATTTTTGCGTTGCCTCTGATAATATAAAAAGCCAGGTCTATATATGAGCCTTCTTCGAATAAAATAGCGCCGGCTTTCCAGCGGGCAATTGAAATATCGGGGGAGATTTTTTCAAGCAGCTTGTCATCAAACTCTTTGAAAATATCATACTGCTTGAGCTGAGCAGGCGTTGGTCTTTCTTTTAACTCGAGTATGCCGCTATTGGTACCGACCGAAGTCCAGCGGTCATGGAATTGCTCCATGCGCATTGCCATTGTTTTGGAGTTCTGGGGGTTTTGGTCAGCCGTCACTAGTCACTTACCAATCTTTTTATAAAGAAGTTCAAGGCGGGCCTTTAAGACAATCATAATCTGCTGGAAAGTTGCCGAATCAGGCAGAACTGGAAACGGCTCAAGGCTGATTGGCCTTGCTGCCTTAAGCGGAAAAAACGGGTCAACCGACGGAGGTGGCGGGGGAGGAGGCGGAGCGTAGGCTCTTTGCGCTGGTCTGTCACCGCCAGCACTAGTGGCTACTGCGATAGTCGGAATGGGACCGCGTTTTTCCATAGCTTTCTTAAACGAGTCATTTTTTGTGTCAGCAGAGCTGGCTGCTCTGTCCCAGTGTTTGGAGACTGAACGAATACCTTTGGCGTAACCAAAGGTCGCTCCGCTGGGATGCCCGGCGCGCAAAAGTTTTTCATCTGTCACATAATGGCAGCGCACACAGGTCTCGGCGCGCGCCGCGAGATTGGCCAGCTCCACCATGCCCAATTTTAGACCGGCGACGTAGCCCGGTCTGTCCTTACCCGCTTTGGGGTCCCCCTCGGTATGCTTTTCTTTGTAGGCGCTGCCGGGGCCGTGACAGCTTTCGCAACTGACACCTTCGTCAACTTCGCCGGCTTCATTGCCGGAAACAACCGTACCATGACATTTCATGCAACTTGAGCTGCCTTTCATCATGTTGTCGGCACCGACACCTGCTAAATCTGCAATCTTGCTGTACAAGGCATAGCTGTCGTAGATAGACTGGACTGTTACTTTGTGGTCGTCATCTTTCCACCAGTCATTTTCGCCGCTGTGACAATTGGACTGACCAAGTCCGCAGCCGCCGGGTCCGAGAGTCTTATGCTGGGCAAAAGAGTTGACAGAAAAAAATGACAGAGAATAGATAGAAACGATTAGAATTTTCTGAAGCAAAACGATTCTATTTTTCATACTAACTACAAAGTTTGTTTAGCGGGCGAATACTAGTGACAGCCAAGAGTCCTGAGTTTTAGTTATTCCTCATATTCCACATCTCCGTCTTCGTCCACAGTCCAGAGTTTGTCATTTTTTAAAAACATTTTATGCTGCTCTTGCAGATTAAAGGGGCGAGAGCCTAAACGCCCAAAAATTGAAATCTGATTACCACTTTCATCAACTGCTCTGTCTCTGTCCAGACCTTTTGACAGCGCAATCGCTTTACCGTGAGTGTGCCTGGTAGCAATCATTTTCGGACTCGGTTTTGGGCTAAAGCCCAGATATCCCGGAGTTCTGTTCGGCGAAGTTAATTGTAAAACGTGCAGACCATTATGACCATCTGCTACATACGCAAATATACTGGCATTGGTCGAGGCAACTTTTACGGCCTGAGCATCAGAAATATGACCATGGTCTGTAAATATCTGGTCAATTTTTAAATTTTCTGGGTTCTCAGCATCAATGATAACCAGTCCCTCAGGTCCGGCAGCAACATAGGCGTAAGTTCTGGCAAGATATATATCATTGGCTTCTTTAAGCTTGATAGTGTTGCCTTTTATAAATCTTGGCTTTTCAGGGAAGGTAATATCCATAACTTTTACGCCCTCAGCGTCACAAACAAAAGCATACCTGAACTGCACAGCTACCGCTTTTGGTTTTTTGAAATCTCTGACGATACTGACTACTTTTGGAATCTGCGGATTACTGACACTTACTATGACCAGTCCTGTGTCGCAGGAGATGTAAATATAATTTCCGGCTATAGTTAAGTTCACGGCACCGGCCAGAACATTGTCCGGATTAAAGGTTACTTCTCGGTCAAGGAAGTTATTTTCCGGATTGCCATCGACCAAATTCATAACATCGACTAAAATCAAGCCCTCCACTGAATCAGTAATGTAAGCATAAGTGTAAAGCGGATGAATCGGCCATTGTTCCATGTTTTCAGGACGATAGAATCTTTTAGTGTCGATAGGCATGTTTGTCGGCAGCGCTACTGCTGTGGCGTTGGTAGTCTTGACGTGCGTGTCTTGTCCCCAGAATGAAACCGGCTGCGAAATTATACGCTCCGAAAAACCTTTGTTGTCGATATTGGCAATATCGTAAACTCTAAATCCATCGCTGCCGCTGGCAGTGAACAAATATTCACCGCGCATCTGCAGGGACCTGATATTTTTGCCGGGGTGATGGTAGGAAACCTCAAGTTCACGATCTTTATTGATATGGTTTTTGTAATAATCAGAGTAGGCCAGACTGTGCAAATAACTGCCGATGACAGCCTGGGGTTCGTCTGTTTCGGTAACGGCCACAGCTTCGATTCCATGAGAGCCGGTGCCGACATAAATATATTTGCCCATAAAGTTAACCAGGTTGGTGCCGTGCAAAAGAATCTGGGCCATCCAGGCATTGTTGTCGTTCTTTTCGGAGACGTGGCAGTCGATACAAGTCTTGGTCTCAAATGTTCGTACGGTATGAGGTGCGTGAGGGTTAAAAGCCTGACTGCTATAGCCCGGTGCAGAAATCGGCGGCTGCTGAATATAAATCTGTTCACGGTTGGCATTGCGCGAGCTCAAGATAAGTGCACTCGATGACCTGGCCGGCGAAACTTTACTGCCCTTGGTGTGAGCGCTGATACAAAGCATGTAGCCATCATCTCTTATCACCTGCGGGTTGTAAGAAGTCCAGCTGCGGGACTCTCCACCTTCATAATGCGCCATATCTTTTTTCCAGTTAGCCTGCTGCGGCAGGTGGCAGCCGAAACAGTTGGTAACCCAGGAGCTGTGGCAGGCGTAACATTCCATCTTGTCCGGACTATGGGGCAGAGCCGAAGCTTCGCTGGAGCCGTCCCACTCTTTGCCGGAAATCGTCATCAGTTTGGCCTTACGGGCCTTGGCGTTAAAGTTTTCAGATTCCGGATCAATTATATCTACAAGCTGCGGTATTACCCACTCCAGCGAATCATGAAGCATCGAGCGCTGAATAATTTTCGGGCCCCGTCTCGAAAATCTTTTCTTCTTAGTCGGCGTATATAAATCATCTAAGACAAGCTGGCGCTCAGTTGCCGCCAGTCCTGAAGTTCTCAAAGTTGCCTGCTCGGTAATAGTGCCGTGACAGTCGATGCAGGCTATTTCAAGAGCGTTATGGAACTCCCCGTAAAGTTTGCCGTCGCCGTGATTGTCCTGCTTAAAATGACAGTCAATGCAGTGCATTCCTTTTTCGGCGTGAATGTCGTTTAAGTGAACCGCTTTCTGGACATGGCGGCAGTCGTCATCGCAGTATGGTTCGTGGTCGGTATCAATGCGAACAACACCATGAAATTTATGCGGCGAATCCCAGGGAATAATTTCCCCTTTAGAGTCCAGTAGGTTGCCTTTTCTATCTTTACTGAAGACCGCCCGAAACAGCCAGCCGTGGCCGTGGTAATCTGCAAACTGTGAGTTTTCAAATTCATCATTGCGCTCGGCAATTTTGGCCAGAAATTCGAGGTCACCCCATTTTCCGCGAAGGACTGCTTCTTCGGGGTTAGCAACCAAGAGTGCGTGCGCTTCTTTGTCCGATGGGTATTTCTGTTTATCGGGGTACATCGACTCGCCGTCAGTTTCATAATCCCACATCTGAAAACCAAGATAGGTATTACTGAAGGCATTAGGCTGATGCATATGGCAGCTCATGCACTGACTGGTCGGAATAGCAGTTGTAAATTCATGCTTTATGGGGTGACCGGATTCGTCTTTAGGGATAGTAGTATCAGCGCTCTGGCTCAGTCCCATATTTCCAAATTTTGAATAAGGTCCGGAATGAATAGGCGAGCGGTCATTGGCATAAATCACATGGCAGGAAGTACAACCGCTGGAGCGATAATCACCGGGGTGGTCGTTGGTTCCCATGAAAGAAAGATGCGGGTCATTCAAGCGAGTTTTAAGCAAATTGAGCACCGGCGAACTAATCCGAAGCTGGGTGCCCAGGCCACGGTCGGACGATTTCATATCCGGCCGGCCCGGTTCATCGAGCGGATTAGGAATGCCTATGTCTGAAGGATTTATGCGTGAAATTCTGCCGCCGCTTTCGAAAGTTCTGAAAATATTACCCGGTTGTGTTATTTCCCAGCGGGGAAGAGGCAGCACGGTAGGCAGAACACCGCGTGCCAGTTGGTCTTCAGTTGGCGCCGGAACTGTCAGAATCTGCTGAGCAATTCCATCACGCGAGTAACTCTCTCCGAAAATGTAATGCTTGGTAGAAATTATTCCGTTCTGATAAGCGGCGCCGCCCCACAAAAGGGTCGAAGTTGTCATCATACTCTTTTTTACATTTAAGACGTCGCTTGCGTGACACTGTCCGCAGGCTTCATCGGCCACCCGCAAATCTCCGGGATTTACAAACTTGATAAATTCAGGAAATTCTTTGTTAAGCAAGGTATAAGAGCGAACCGGGTTGGCTGAGGATTTCCATTTTGCAGGAAACCTCGGCTGAACATGGGCTTCTTTTTTGGTGGTGGCTACGGCGCTGCCGCCGTGGCAGTCTATACAACCGAGCTTGACAGCGGTAGATTTGTGCATCTTTTCGATACCGCCGTGGCAGGTAATACAGCCTTCGCTTTTTAAATCAGCCTCTTCTTGCGATTGCCTGACAAGGTCGCTCTGCGCCAGGACACCCGCAGCCAGAAGAACCAAAATGGCCAATGTCACTTTGTACGATATTTTCTTATAGTGATTAGCCATGCCCATATCCTTAATAGGTAAAGACCATATTCATAAACCCGGAAAGTTGAGTGGCGTCTGTCTCATAAATATCTTTGAAGCCTTCAAACGGAGAAAGCGCCGCCAAACCAAATGTAAAGATAGAGTTATTATTTAAGAACGGTCTGAAAATTAAACCAAGGCTATAGTCCAGACCAATATTATTATCCAGCGCCCCTTGATTCAGGAAATGCTCAAGTGTTCTGGTAGTCGAAAAGCGCAGATAGTTAATATTGGCAATCAGTTTTAGTTTTGGCGTCAGCTCAGCGTCATAGCCGACATTTAACAGTAACAGTCCGGGATTTACAAAATTTGCCTGACCTTCAAGTTTATTCGTGCGCAAGGATGGCAAAAGGCTCAGCTTATGAACCAAGGCCACGCCCCCAAGTCCGATTCCCTGTTGCTGCCAGTAGCTAAACGGTCCACCTGCAAAAAACGGAAGATCCAAAATTGCATCAAACCCTTTACCCTGGTCATCAAGCGGATTGTCGTCGCCGGAAGCATAAAAAGCAGAAACTTTGTAACGCATCCAGTCAACATCAATAGACAGTTCCAGAGCCGCCATCTGGGCATTTATATTAATCTCTTTAGCGGCAATCTGATTAAAATCATCTGTGCCCGTTACGTGATACAAAGCGTGAGAAATATTCAGCCTACCAAAATGTCCCTCGCCGGCCCAGCCAAAATACGAAGCATTTATTTCATGCTCGCGCACCCGCCCAATAGGCGCCGGCCGCACCAAACGGCCGTTTACATCGTAGTGGGTAGCGGCTTGGTCGCGGTTATGATGAAAACTAAGCTCAGCCGTATAGCCCAAAAACCCAAGAAAATCCTGCTTGTAGAGATTAAAAATCAGTACGTCTTGGTCGCGGTCTTCAAAAATTGTATTCAGTTCAGAGTTGGTTTCTTTTTCCAAAAGAGTCAGATAGATAAAATTGTACTGAAACTTGTTATTGCTGTAGTTACCAAAAAGACGGTAACCGAGATTGTAGTCATTAAAGATAAACGAGCGGAAATCACTGCTGAACCTTTGAATGCCGCCCTTAAATGAAATAAAATCATAGCGATCGCTCAGATTAAAAAGATGCTTTTCAAATGACAATTCCTGAAAGGCTATATGTGCGTCTGTGCGGTTGTCACCTTTGCGGACATTAATATTGACGCCGTTGTTCTCCTTCAAATTCAAATAATTGAGATTGAAAACCGGCGTGATTTTTATCTCCCAGTCACGGGGACGATAAGCAGTCTGGCCGTGGTAAAGTTCGAAGGTCAGCTTGATATTTTGATTAAAGAAAAACTTTTCACCATCGGCAAAGAAATCCATACTCAGCGGATTAAAAGTACTGACACCGCTGGGCGTAGGCACATGAGCGAATTCTGTAAAAGATTCTGTTGTCGCTGTAAAAATAAAGAAAGTATTCTGTCCCCAGATCGGGTAATCGCCTTTTAGAATATTCTGATTATAGGGATCAATAAATCTGCCTTTTACATTCAGTTCATAGGGGGGCGGTACAATCGAACGCCAGCGATCGGGAATCGGGATAAAATGCGGAAGCCGCGGTACTGTATCAGCCGAAGTAGTATCAGTTATTGCCTGTGCTGTGTCGGCGTTTTCTTGTGCTAATATTAATGAGGGGAGCAGCAGCAGTATTACTGCTATTGCTATAAGCAAAGTCGGTGAGAATGATTGACTCAGGTTATTGGTCATCATTCAATCTCCGGGCGGCGCGGGAATTTAACATAGGGCAGCCTGATGCCGTCATAGAAAAACTGGTCACAGCGCACGCTGTCATGCGGGCGGAATCCTTCAGTGCCGGCATAGGATATAATGTCATCCTGGTCGACGCCATCGCCGCTGACACCTATACCGCCGACAATCGCACCGTTCTTATAAAGTGCAACACCACCGGGGAATATGGTAATGCCGTTTCCAAAGGGATTCAAATCCATATTCTGCTGCAGACCAAACTCAGGACCTTCATATAACGGGCCGGGGGCAACTTCGCGGCCTTGAGTCTCTTGATCAATACCAGGCGGATAAAAATCCTGACTCAAAAAGCCGAGCGCCCGGCAGGTAACAGATAATGGCCGAAAAGTCGGCAGTCCTAATATGCTTCTTATGTAAAGCCCCAGCGGGTGATTGGTGCGGCTATAAGCGACAACCGTTCTGGCTTTTTGTGCCGAGACATCAAAGCTGAAAAGTGTCGCATCGGGCGTGCGCCAGATTCCTAATATTGTACCATCAACATCGCAGACGGTAACAAAAACTCTGGCGGCACTGCCCAGCGGTCTTCTGATAGCCGCTCTGGTTTTATTGGCCTGAACAACTGCTTGGTCTATTATCTGCTTTACTTCCTGAGCGGTTAATATCGAGCCGTCTTTTATTCTGAAATCAAAAGCCGGGTCAAGGTTGACTTCACCTTCAATCGCAAATTTTTGGGTCGGAGTTGGTCGAATCGGAAATTGTGCGTCGACAATACCGCGCGAAGCCAAATCGGCAAAGGTGAGATTGAAAATCAGCTGTGGATCTTCAGCATTGGCGTAAAGAAACAAAATGCCGTCAATAAAAATTCTGTCGCCTCGTAATTCGTCGGCAACGCGATAGCCGCCTACTGCGGCCAAGGCTATCTGCTCATCCTGGCTGGTGCCCTGGCAGGTTACAAAGCTAAGATTGAGCTCTCCTCCGCTTATGCCTATACCTCCGGCCAGGCGGCCGTCTTTGAAAATTGGAATTCCGCCGGGCACACCGGTTAAACCGGGAGCGCCAATTGCCGGTTTGGCTGCAGCTATATCGCCGTTAGGCATGATATCGCCATCCCCAATACTCGAATATGGCACGCCATACAAAGGACCACCCGGGGCGTTTTCCACTCCGGGAGGAAAGTGCGGGCGTGTGATATAACAGGCAGTCAGAGTCGAAAAAGCATGCTGATTACTGCTCAAATAGGCAGCAGTTCTCGCTTTGGCGATCGCGCCAAAGGTAGTATCAAATACGTTGGCATCAGTGGTACCGGTCATCCGAAAGACGCCAAGTACATTGGCTTCGCGGTCGACAACTGCCACGGTCACAACTGCCCCGATCTGCTCAGCTGCATCGATTGCCTGCGCTAAAAGTGTCTGAACATCCGACACGCTCAAATCAGGAGTGCCGGTAGGTGAATTTATGATTCTGGCCTGCTCGGAGTCACAGCCAGATATTAATATCAGCGCAATGGCTGCCACAATCAGAAGCAATAGAGAAATTATTGAAAAAACAGTCGATTTAGACTGATGAGAGACATTTAGAATAGCGGTTTCTTGTTCCATATACCTCTGTTGGTCCCTTGAAAACCTTCTCGAATACAACACCCCGTTACAAAAATGACAGAAATATTCTTTTTTTCGGGACTTTCCTTCCACTTGCAGAAATCTTGTTCCTGCTGAATGCCCCAAACTGCACGACAAATCGGTTGCTGTCAAGGGCTTTATGAAGTTAGACTTAAATTAGAGGAATTATTTCGATGCGAAGTTTGGTCTGTACAAATTATTTCAACATTGTTATTGTAAGTGTCTGAACACATCGTGACAGATGTGCCAAAAAAAATGATTTCAGCCCTGCTGGCAGCAGAAAGAACAGAATGTCGAAATTAAAGCAGATTAGTAAATTGGTAAGCCAGAATCCGAGCAAAATTCTGATGCTGGTAATGGATGGTCTGGGCGGCTTGCCCGTCGGTACCAATGAAACCAATGATACCAGCGGGAAAACAGAGCTTGAGACCGCCCACACCCCCAATCTTGACAAGCTGGCAGCAGATGGTATAACCGGGCTTCATCAGCCGGTCGGAACAGGCATTATCCCCGGAAGCGGCCCCGCCCATCTGGGATTGTTTGGCTATGACCCTTTGGAGTTTCAGATCGGACGCGGTGTCTTAGAAGCTGTCGGCATCGGCTTTGATCTGAAAAACGGGGATGTTGCCGCCCGAGGAAATTTTTGCACGGTCGATGACAGCGGTAAAATCAGCGACCGCCGTGCCGGTCGCATTGATACTCCCACCTGTCAGAATTTGTCTGAGTTACTAAATGAAAAAGTAAAAATTGATGGCGTGGAAGTAATTGTGCAAGCGGTTCGTGAACACAGGTTCTTGCTTGTGCTCCGCTCGGACGGTCTGAGCGATGCTGTTTCTGAAACCGACCCGCAAAGAACAGGCAAAGTGCCTTTGTCCCCGGAAGCCTTTGAACCCAAAGCTGACAAAACTTCTTCAATAATAGCAGATTTCGTCGAGCAGGCTGCTGTTATCCTAAAAGACCAGCACCCGGCCAATATGCTGCTCCTGCGCGGATTTTCTCAGCTGCCCGACTGGCCTTTGTTTCATGAACTGTTTGGACTCAAAGCCTGTGCTATAGCTGCCTATCCAATGTACCGCGGCGTGGCCAAACTTGTGGGGATGGTTCCATACCAAGTCGAAGATGACTTAGATAAAGAGTTTGCACTGCTTGAGAAGTATTGGTCAGACTACGATTTTTTCTTTTTGCACATGAAAAAGACCGACAGCGCCGGCGAAGACGGTGATTTTGACAAAAAAGTTTCGCTAATCGAAGAAATGGACAGCATGATTCCCCGCGCCATGAAACTAAAGCCTGACGTGGTAATAGTCACCGGCGATCATTCTACACCGGCTATAATGAAAAAGCACAGCTGGCATCCGGTGCCTTTATTATTGTGGTCAAAAATTTGCCGCCCTGACAATGTCAAAGAGTTCGGCGAGCGCGCCTGCCTGGGCGGATCACTTGGCGCTGCCTTTCCGGCAACAGATATTATGCCTTTAGCATTGGCCAACGCCGGTAGATTAGAAAAGTTCGGAGCGTAAGCATAAAATCAATTTAAGGTCTGGTAAGTACTTAAGGCAATTGCGACTGCAATTCCTACAAAAATTGGCACCGCAAGTCCAAACCACGAGCGCCCGCTGGCTCCCAAGTAGAGACCAGTTTGAGTTTTATTGACTGTTTCATAAGTAAAACGTCCTAAGTATATCTGCTGTTCATAACGTATAATATCGAAGTAGGCGTCAATTGATAATAACTCGTATATAGACAATGATGCCGAAAAGGCGAAACCGGGATAACGATTAGTTACGGTATTGTCAGACCCAGCAAACAGCACACGAGGAGACAAATCCAGCGCTACCATTTTCCCCAACCATTTACGATAACGCGGGCCTATTCCGTATCAAACGCCATTGCCGTCGCCAGCTACGTGAAACGAGCCACCTATAGCCGACGAGTTCTTATTGTTGAACATTAAGCCCAAATCTGCAGTAATTAAAAACCTACTTTTATTAGAAGGCTGCCCGCTACCAGATATCCTGCTGAGTAAACCTGACTCAAAAATCAAGAAAGAGCAGCACTTTCCTTTGGGTTTGCCGCGAAAGCACAAGTTACAGCCCTCGTTCCCAGTGCCGTTCTGCCCATTTACAGGCACAGCAAGAGCTAATATGGCGAATACCAGGAAAATACCAAGACTATGCGTCTGTTTCATCTTTTGTCCCCCGACTTATTTGATATTGATTTGCGATAGAAATATAATGAACGAGAAAGGAGGTTACAAGTTCTTTATAACTTTTGTAACCGACTTGGCATCGTTCATGATATAAAAGTGGATACACTCAACGCCGCCGTTTAATAGTTCTTGACACTGCTTAGTAGCCCAGTTAACGCCAATTTCTTTGGCGTGCTTGTCGCTTGAATTTACTTCATCAACAAGTTCATCGGGAATACTGATATTAAAATATTTGGCCAGTGACGTCAACTGCTTGGCGCTGTTAAGTACTTTTAATCCGGGGAGAATCGGCACTGTTATTCCCGCCTGCCGGCATTGCTTGACAAACTCAAAAAATGAACCGTTATCAAAGAACATCTGGGTAACAATGTAGTCTGCGCCTTTGTCTACTTTGCTTTTCAAATAAGCGATATCGGTTTTTGTATTCGGACATTCGACATGTTTTTCCGGATAGCCTGCTACACCGATGCACATATCAATCGGTGAAGAATTGGCGATCTTTTCTAAGAAAGTCCCTTTTTTCAAATCAATCAACTGCTCAACCAGTTCGCTGGCGTATACATTAACGGTGTTGCTGCCTTTGGCCGGAACCATATAGTTGGTTTCATCGCCGCGAATAGCCAGAAAATTGTGAATGCCTAAAAAATTCAGTTCAATGCAGGCATCCTCGGTCTCTTCCTGAGAAAAGCCCCGGCACAAAAGATGCGGGACAGTGTCTATTCTGTAGCGGTTTTGAATAATTCCGCAGATGCTGATTGTCCCCGGACGCTTTTTACGAACATGACGTTTGATAGTCCCATCGCTTAATTCTTCATAATAGGCCTCGGCCGAATGAGCGGTGACATCGATAAAGGGCGGGTCAAAGGGGAGAATCTGTTCAACTATATGCAGAATGTTATCTACACTCTTGCCCCGGGGTGGTGGGACTATCTCGTAGCTGAAAAGTGGGTTATTGGCTTTGTCTAAGTGCTCTGTTACAAACATTTACTTGGTTACAACAGTTTCTTTTTTTGGTTCATAATTCAAATTTGTCGCTAGCCACTTTTCTACTATGTTTACGGTCATATTTTTTCTCGATGCGTAATCTTCGACCTGGTCCTGGCCAATCCTGCCCACTCCGAAATAAAATGAATCGGGATGTGAGAAATACCAGCCGCTGACCGAGGCCGCAGGCCACATAGCAAAACTCTCAGTTAACTCTATGCTAGTTTTGCTCTCAGCCTGGGTTAAGTCAAACAAAAGTCTCTTTTCAGTATGGTCAGGGCAGGCCGGGTAGCCGGGCGCCGGGCGAATTCCCTGATAGCTTTCTTTTATTAACTCTTCACTCTTAAAAGATTCATCAGAGGCATAGCCCCATAATTCTTTTCTGACTTTTTCGTGCATTGCTTCGGCCATCGCTTCGGCAAGTCTGTCGGCCAGCGCTTTTATCATTATAGAATTATAATCGTCTTTGTCGGCCTCAAACTCAGCGACTAATTTGTCAATGCCGATTCCCGCTGTCACAGCAAAAGCTCCGATATAATCTTTTTTGCCAGAATCTTTGGGCGCTATAAAATCTGATAGACAGGCTAGATGTTTTTTGTTATCTCTGACGCGCTGCTGTCTTAGATGATGGGTCGTCATAACGATATCAGTGCGACTGTCATCAGAATAAATCTCGATATCATCACCGACAGCATTTGCAGGAAAAATTCCGACTACAGCTTTTGCTCTTAAAAGCTTTTGGCTGATAACTTTTTCCAATAGCTTACCGGCGTTGTCAAATAATTCACGGGCTTCTTTTCCCACTCTTTTATTATCAAACAATCGTGGGTATCTTCCTGGAATCTGCCAGACCTGGAAAAACGGGGTCCAGTCGATGTAGCTGACAAGATCAGCAATTGGGAAATCTTCAAAATGTGTTATGCCGGGCGCTGTCGGAACCGGAGGAGTGTATGAAATCCAGTCTATCTTTACTTTTCTCAAGCGGGCTTTAGCTATCGGTGCGAATGTCATAGTAGAGCTGCGGTTTTCTCTTTCCTGACGGAGCTTTTCGTATTCCTGGCGGACATGGCTGGAAAAACCAGCCCGTTTAACTTCGCTTAACAGATTTCTGACAACTTTGACAGATCTAGAAGCATCCGAGACGTGCACAGTGGCGCCACTGTAAGCCGGTTCAATCTTGACGGCCGTATGCGCTCTCGAAGTTGTCGCGCCGCCAATTAAAAGCGGAAGTTTTAGCCCGCGTCTGTTCATCTCCTGTGCTACCTGAACCATCTCATCCAGCGAGGGTGTTATCAGCCCGCTTAAGCCGATTATATCAACATCGTTCTCACTCGCTGCCTCAAGAATCTTGTCGGCCGGGACCATCACGCCAAGATCAATAATTTCATAATTGTTGCAGCCTAATACTACTCCCACAATATTTTTGCCAATATCATGCACGTCTCCTTTGACAGTAGCCAGAAGTATTTTTCCGTTGGAGATTGAAGCACCTGCCTGCTTCTTTTCTCTTTCCATGTATGGCTCTAAAACAGCGACAGATTTTTTCATAACCCGGGCGCTCTTGACCACCTGCGGCAAAAACATTTTTCCAGAACCGAACCGGTCACCGACAATATTCATGCCGTCCATCAAGGGACCGTCAATGACGTATAAAGCCTTATCATATTTTGACATCGCTTCAGTAGTGTCGTCCTCAATAAACTCAACGATACCGTGGACCAGCGCATACGATAATCTTTCTTCGACCGTCCCCTGGCGCCATTCCATTATCTGGGCTTTGTCTTTCTTTTTCTCTTTAACGCCGGTGGCGATTTCGGTCAGACGGGTGGTAGCTTCAGAGTTTCGATTCAAAATGACATCTTCAACACACTCGCGCAAATCGGCAGGTATCTCGTCATAGACTGCCAGTTGTCCGGCGTTGACAATGCCCATATCCATACCCGCCTTGATGGCGTGATATAAAAACACGGTGTGCATTGCTTCACGGACAGCATTGTTGCCGCGAAATGAAAATGAAAGGTTGCTGACTCCGCCGCTTATCAGGCAGTGGGGCAGAGTCTTTTTTATAGTGCGGCAGGCTTCTATATAGTCAACAGCATAGTTGTTATGCTCATCAATGCCAGTCGCAACCGCGAATATATTCGGGTCAAAAATAATATCCTGCGGCGGCAGGCCGACGGTCTCAGTCAGTATCTTATAGGCACGGCTGCAAATCGCTACTTTTTTTTCATACGAATCGGCCTGTCCTTTTTCATCAAAGGCCATCACGATTGTTGCCGCCCCATAGCGTCTGACAAGTTGTGCTTTTCTGATAAACTCCTCTTCGCCGTCTTTTAGACTGATTGAATTCACAACACCTTTGCCCTGAACGCATTTAAGCCCGGCTTCGATTACTTCCCACCTTGAAGAATCAATCATTATAGGCACGCGGCAGATGTCCGGTTCTGAAGCAATCAGATTTAAAAAAGTCGTCATTGCTTTTTCTGAGTCCAGCATGCCCTCATCCATATTGATGTCGATCATCTGAGCGCCGTTTTCTACCTGCTGCAGGGCTACTTCCAGTGCTTTTTCATAGTTGTCATCTTTAATAAGTTTCGCAAAACGTACCGAACCGGTCACATTTGTTCTTTCGCCAACATTGACAAACAAAAGGTCAGAGCGGAACGTCAGAGGCTCGAGTCCGCTTAGCTGACAGATCGGCTTTTTCTCCGGAATCATCCGTGGTGGGATTTCAGCGACAGCCTCTGCAATAGCTTTTATGAACTCAGGGGTAGTACCGCAGCAGCCGCCTACAATATTTACAAAACCACTCTGGGCAAACTCTTTTATTGTTTCTGCCATCTGCTCGGGCGTTTCATCGTAGCCGCCAAATTCATTGGGAAGCCCGGCATTGGGGTGAACGGAAACATAACAGTCAGCAATGTTCGACAAATTTTCAAGATACGGCCTGAGTTGCTTCGCTCCCAAAGCGCAGTTTAAGCCGACGCAAAGCGGCTGAACGTGATTTGTAGAAATCCAAAAGGCTTCAGTCGTCTGTCCCGATAAAGTTCTGCCGCTGGCATCGGTTATGGTGCCAGAAATCCAAATCGGAATTTCGAGCTTCCGCTCATCAAGAAGTTCAGAAATCGCAAACAGGGCAGCCTTGGCATTAAGCGTATCAAAAATTGTCTCGACTATTAAAATATCACAGCCGCCGTCAATCAAGCCTCTGGCTTGTTCAAAATAACTGCTGCGCATACTTTCAAAAGTAGCGTTTCTAAAACCGGGGTTGTTTACATCAGGAGAGATTGAACAAGTTTTGCTGGTTGGTCCTAGGGTGCCTGCTACAAATCGAGGTTTACCCGGGTTTTGAGCGGTGAAATCGTCGGCAGCCTGGTGGGCAAGTTTGCCCGACTCAAGATTTATTTCGTAAGCATAATCTTCGGTCTTATAGTCGGACTGCGAAACAATAGTGCCGTTAAAAGTATTTGTCTCTATTATGTCTGCGCCAGCCTCAAGATAGGCTCGGTGGATTTTATCAATAATCTCAGGTTGAGTCAAAGAGAGTAGGTCGTTATTCCCTTTTAAATCCTGGGGGTGGTCAGCGAATCTTTTTCCACGAAAATCAGCCTCACTAAGATTATGAGACTGAATCATAGTGCCCATAGCCCCGTCGAGCACTAATATGCGCTCGCTCAAAGCCTGCTTAAGTTTGCTGATTCGCTCATGTAAAGTCATAGCTGTACCTTAAAATGTTTCTTAATCATATATATATCGGCTAAGCTCCGGCCTAATTCATTATTGGAAAATAGCTTAAAAGCTGTCCATATTCAATTGAATAAAGAAGTAAACCGCTGAAAAAGTGAAAAATGCTGTTGCTGACTAATTGCCTATTTCCAGAATTTCTTTGTCTGAACAAAAATAAGAATCATACCAACAAAGGCTGTCACAAATAAGGTAATAACTACAAGTTTATCGCTAATCATCTTTTCCTTTTACTTTACTGCCAGTCCAAAAAGATCAAGGCTCTTGTCAACTTCGCTTGTTTCTACCCGAAAATCAGACATCGGATACTTCTGTTTTATGTCTTCAGTTACTGAGCCTTTTTTCTGGCCGCGCCTTCGCTGAAGAAACCTGGAAAGCCTATAGTCGAGAGACTCCGGAAGCAGTTTTCTAAGCCCCATATTCAGTGCCACCGACATCAACCCGCCCCGCTTGATTCTCTTAAATTCTATCTCGTGAATTTCTTCGGTAGCGCTTATCCCAAACATATCTACCTGTGCAAAGTGTTTTTTGAGAAGTTCCTTGAGTTCTCTGGCATAATATTCTCTTTTGTGAAAGCGGTTAAACGGCTTTTGTCCCGGTTTGAGTCGGGTAGCCCGGTTGGGAGTGGTCATAAAAAGTTTACCGCCTTGTTTTAAGACTCTCTGAAGTTCCGCTACAAACAAATTGTCGTCATCAATATGTTCTATCACTTGAAAAACAACCGCGACATCAAGAAAATTAGTTTCAAAAGGAAGAGACTTGCCGTCATAAATTATATACTTACAGTTAGCGGTTGAATATTTTTCGTTAGCATAGTCGACGACTTTTTGAATTACATCTACTCCGGTAACTTCCCGGCAGTGTTCCGAGAGCATCCGAGTGCCGTAGCCCTCGCCAAAACCGAGATCTATAATCCTGTCATCCCTACGAATCTGTTTATTGAGCCAGTCATAAACAAAATAATGCCTCATTAGCTGAATATAATCTTCAGCCGTATGAATATCTTCAGGGATGAGTCTTTCGCCAGGTCTTAGTTCTGTTGCCATAGAATATTTCGATTAACAGCCTAACTTCTTAAGCACTAAATATAACTGTCTTAAGAGAATTCGCCAAGAAAAATATGAATCTTAAGGCGCTTGATAAACAGTAAGACCAAGCTGACTTTTAGTTGCCAGCAAATTCCGCTTTAATTATGCTCTAATGAGCAACAGTTGCCAAAAGGAAACTCATTGGGTAAAAAGAAAAAAGCTATACAATCACATCCGCTGCCCAAAAAGCCAGGAATTAATTTTGAGAATTCCCGCTATTATGTTCCTGTAGTCTTTGGAATAATGCTATTGGCTTTGGTCATGCTTTTCGGAGACTTCTTGTTTTCAGACAAAATGCTCTACGGCTCCGATATGCTCAATGCCGGAGTTTATCACCGGGGCATGCTCGTCGATCACGTTATCGAGTATGGCAAAATCCCCCAATGGAATCCCCATGTATTTGGCGGCATGCCCTATGTTGAAGCCTTCCATGGCGATATTTTTTACCCGTTCTCAGTCATGAAATTCTTCGTATCGCTTTATTTTCATCTGGGCTTTAACCTGATTTTGCATATCTTTTTTGCCGGCGTTTTTATGTATCTGGCTGCCAGACAGTTCAAGCTGAGCAAAACAGCGGCCTTGTTTTCGGCGGCGAGCTATATGTTCGCCCACTATTTAGTCTCTATGATTGCGCCGGGGCACGAGGGAAAAATATATGTCACGGCTCTGTTTCCTTTGGTGATATTATTTTTGGATAGAGCCTTTGAAAAAAACCCGTTTTTCAATTTCACCGTTCTGGGCATGATAATCGGTATCATTATAGTTTCGCCTCACCCGCAGATGTCATATTTCACGCTCTGGGCAGTAGCGCTTTATTCGCTATACAAATTGATTCTGCTCTTTATAAAGAGCAAAGATTTCAGCAAAGTTTTCAAACCGGGCCTTTTGGTTACGTATGCAGTTGTACTTGGACTGCTCCTGTCAGCTATCCAATTTTACCCGGGATACATATACACAACGGAGTTTTCACCCAGGGCAGACACAAAAAGAGGCTGGGACTGGGCGACATCGTGGTCTTTGCATGAAGAGGAAGTCTTCTCTCAAATCATTCCCGAATTCGCCGGAACATCTTCCAGAACCGCAGAAACTGTCTACTGGGGGAAGAACGCCTTCAAAGATAATGCCGAGACGGTCGGGGTTGTCCCTCTGTTTTTGGCCTTGATAGGCATGTTCTTCGCACGTAGAAGAGCGCGCTATTTTTTTGGAGGGCTGGCGTTATTTGCTTTGCTCTACGGACTTGGTGCTACAACGCCAATTTTTAAAATATTTTACTGGTTGATACCCAAGGTTAGTTCGCTAAGAGCGCCAAGCATGATTATGTTTTTCTTCGCTTTCAGCGTTTCTCTTTTGGCAGGTATGGGAATACAAAAAATTATCGAGTGGAAAAATTACGACAACCCTGAGCTTAGAAAAAAACTATATTATATATTGTTCGGATTCCCCGCTTTCTTATTTGTGCTGGCCTTGCTATTTGGGACTGCTGGTAACTCCATGCTCTCAATCTGGTCATCATTTTTTTACAGTGAAGCTTCTACCACTCTGGTAGGGCAGGGCGTCAGTAAACTTGACCTGGCTTACCGGAACCTTCCGGCGATACAAAGCGGAGCTTGGTTTGGGTTCTTGTTTACGTCATTCGCAGCGTTGTTCATCTGGCTTTATCTGACTGGCCGAGCTGGTATAACAATAATCTCAGCGCTGGTACTTTTACCTATAGTTGATGGCGTCCGCTTTAACGGCCGCTTCATCGATGTGGTCGACCCTGATAACTATTTCAAGCCGAACCAAGTCACCAATTTCTTCACGCAGCAAAAGGGTAAGTTCCGTGTTCTAAATTTAACCCGTGAAATCCCGAAAATGATGCTGCCTCAGTTTGGAATCGAAGTTGTCACCGGCTATCACGGCAATCAGCTGCGCTGGTACGACGACCTGCTGGGAGGACCACAACTTAGAAACCTGACCAATGCCCGTTTTTTAAATCTGATAGGAACCAAATACCTGTTGCTCGCCTCGAATATGGCCTTGCCCCAGGGTTTCATGGGCGAAAAGCCGGTTACAGACGCGTTCTCGTTTGGCAGCGTTAAAGTTATGAAAAATGAAAATGCTCTTGAGCGCGTTTTCCTGGTCAACCAGTACCGAGTAATAAGCGAACGTAAGCAGATTGTTACTGAGGTTCTGCAGGGTGGCTATGATTTGGGTCAGTTGGTTTATCTCGAAGAAGAACCGCCTCTTGAAATATCTTCAGACAGCATGCTATCTGATTCTGCCTGGATAATTGAACACCAATTTGATTCGGTGGTAATCGGTGTTAACTGCACAGCCAACCGCATTCTTGTTCTGACTGAAAATTACTACGACAGCTGGCATATTTTTGTCGATAATCAACCGGCAAAATTGCTCAGGGCAGACGGAAGTTTCCGGGCGGTTGCGATTCCTGCCGGAGCCAAACAAGTTACCATGATTTTTGAATCTGAGCGGTACGCCACTGGTAAGCTTATTACTTTAAGCAGTTCGTTGTACCTGTTAATTATATTCGGGTTTTTCTTCTGGCAAGGTAGAAAAGTGAATAGAGAAGAATCGGCTGAAGAAAGCGATAGCTAAGAAACAAATTCAGAAATAGCCGAAAGCAGATCATCTAACTCTGCGTCAGAATTGTAAAAGTGGGGCGAAACACGCAGTCCGGCCTTGGGCCGGTAGTCGACTAAGAAATTTTTTTTCAAAAGTTCTTTTTCAACCCATTGAGCATTTGGAATATTAAAGCTGACCGTGCCGCCACGTTCACTTTCCTTTTCAGGAGTCTTAAGCGGCCAGCCCTTTTCTTTAGCGAAGCTGATCAATTTGCCGGTCATTTCGATGGAGCGCTTTCGAATATTATTTATACCAATTTCTGCTATTATTTCCAGTCCTGCCTGGCAGATGTAAAACGCAGGTATGGCCGGAGTGCCCGACATAAAGCGATAAGAATCTGTGGCGTATTCCATAGCAGAGCTGTCAAAAGCAAACGGGTTTTTGTGAGCCAGCCAGCCGGTTAGTTTCGGTTTTAGCTGCTCTTTTATGTCCGGTCTGACATAAAGAAAACAAGCGCCCGGTCCGCCGCAGAGCCATTTTAAGCAGCCGCCTACTGCAAAATCTGCATTTAAGGCCTGCAGGTCTATGGGAACTGTGCCAATCGACTGGTAGATATCCAGAAGAACCATGGCGCCAACGGCATGCGCCTTTTCAATTATTGCCTCGACATTAACAATATATGATGAACGAAAAAGAACATGAGAAATGGAAACAAGCCTCGTTGATTCATCGATTGCGTCAAGAAGTTTCTCGGTGGGGACTGTCATACCATCAGGGCAGGCTACGATTTCAAGCTTGCCGTTATGCTCAAGCCAGTTGCGATAAAGATATAATAGCGAGGGAAACTCCTGCTCTATCATGACTACTTTGTTTCTCTTTTGTGAAAAATCAAAACAAGAGAGCACTGTTGCTTGAGCCGAAGTTACATTGGCCTGCATGGTGACAGTGTCACTCTCTGCATTTAAGAGGCTACCAATTTTGTTCCCCACATTTTTCCCCAGCTGCCACCATTCCTCTTCCCAGCAGCGTACACCTCTGTGCTGCCAGATATTCAGATATTTATCAGACCATTCTCTGGCGCTGTTGGGCATTGCCCCTAAAGAATTAGAAATGAGGTAGTGGCAATTCTTTAGAGAATCAAATTCGCTGCGGTAGTTATTGAAATTTGTCATTTGTAAAACGTTAAGAATTTAACTTGTTTATAGTCTCGGTCAGCTTTTTACCCAATCCTTTGATGTTGTCATGCATCTTAGCGTCTTTAAGTGTGGAATCATTTTCAAAAGCACTGCCAGCAGAAGTCAAGGCAATCTGATCAGGTAATACCGTCACCTTTATATTACCCAGTACCCAGCGCACCTGAAAAAGTCCCCGCAGCCCTCCAAGTGAACCGGGCGAAGCTGCCATCAGTACCGCCACCTTGTCAATAAAGCATTCTAACGGAGGGTAGCCCTTAACCGGACGTGACAGCCAGTCAATAGTGTTCTTAAAGACTCCGGAATAAGAGCTATTGTATTCAGGAGATGAAATCAACAGGCCGTTATGCTCAAGAAACAAATCTTTAAGTTTTCTGACATTTTCAGGGTGGCCCTGGCTGCTTTCAAAATCTTCGTCAAAAAGAGGCAGCGGGTAATCTTCCAGGTCAATGTAGGTAACTTCGGCGCCGGCATCTTTGGCCCCCTCGACAGCTATTTTTACCAGTTTTTTGTTATATGAATCTTTACGGGTGCTCCCCGCGAAAGCGATTATTTTGGCCTTGTTAGACATACTGCATACCTTTCAAGTAATTTTGATTAGTCCGAACTATTGTAATCATCTTTATAAACAAAAGATGACTATCTGGCAACAAAACAGCTTTGACGGCGGAATTAATTCTGTTTTTTCAAACTTGTGGAAATTTCAAAGTTCTTTACTATTACAAGTAAATAAATTTAAGTAGCAGGAGGCTAAAAGTGAATCTTCCCGTCACAACAATTGTTTATGGTGCTCTATTAATAGTCTTAGGCGTTACCGGCTATTTTATGAGCGGTATGGTCAGTGTTACCGCACTTATTCCGGCATTCTTAGGCATTGTTATTCTCGTCAGCGGGGTTTTAGCTCAGAAAGAAAGCAGACGAAAACTTTTTATGCACATCGCTTTAGTGTTTGGTCTTTTAGGATTTCTGGGAACAGTGGGCGCATTGCCGTCTCTTATTACAATGATAGGTGGCGAAGAAGTTACCCGTCCCGGCGCAGTCATCGGCAAATCGGTGACGGCTATATTATCTCTGGTTTTTTTGATTATTGGTGTGAAATCGTTTATTGATGCCCGGCGAAAGCCAGCTGCTTAACAGCATTCGGCAGCAGGCTCGGAGCTGTCACCAGTAATCTGCCCTGAGTCATCAGCATTTTCGGCAATGTTTTCAGAGTCGCCCATTTCAATTTTTTGGGCACGCGCCTTGGCTGATATAATCAAGACAACGGCAAGAATTATGACAGTCGAGCAGCCCAGCGCCCAGCTGCTGAGCTCTTCTCCGGCCAGTATGCTGCCCAGAAACAAAGCGATGATCGGATTGACATAAGCGTAGGTCGACACTCGCGCCGGGGTAGAGGCTTTAATCAGCCAGATGTAAACTGCATAAGCGTAGGAGCCAATTGTAATCAGATAAACTAATGACCAGACTGACTTGGCTGATACTGCGGCGAGTTCAATCTCGGCATATTCGCCCTTTAAGAGGGCCAAAAGCATTAGGACCGCACCACCGATTATCATCTGCATGCCAGCTGAGAGTGCCTGCGATTTTGGCTGAGCGGCATATCTGGAGTAAACCGAGCCCAGCGCCCAGGAAAAACAGGCTACGGCAATCAAAAAGGCGCCGAGTGAGTCAATTTCAGAGAGCCCGCCGATATTGGTTGGGTTTATCAGGAAAGCTACACCGCCAAATCCGAGCAGCACCCCAAAAATAGCTATCCACGCCGGTCTGGTGCCATTGGGGCGAATCCAGTCAATCAGGACAATCCACATCGGCACCATAGCTATCATTAAAGCGGTTATCCCGGATGGCACTGTCTGTTCAGCCCATGTCACCAGTCCGATGCCGCTGACAGTCATAAGCAGCCCTATAATACCGGTAGTCAGCCAGTGCTTTTTTTGAGGCTTTTCGGCACCTCTGGCTATTGCCCACCAATACAAAAGACCGCCCCCTATCAAAAACCTGACACCGGCCAGAATAAATGGCGGCAGAGTGTCAACTCCCCAGCGGATAGCCAGATAAGTAGAGCCCCAGATGATATAGATGGCCGCGAAGCCAAGTATGATATTCAGGCGGGTGGCGTCAGGCATTCGCTTATTCTGTCGTCCCGCTATCGCCGTTTAAGTCAATCGGGATGGCGCAGGTTTCTTTATAGGACTCCATTACAATAGTACTGCGGGTTGAAAGGACCTCAGGAATAATTCCGATTTTCTCTCTCAGAATCCGGCCCAAGGAACTGGTGTTTTTGGTGCGGATCTTGACCAGATAGCAATCCTCTCCGGCCACATTGAACACTTCCTGAGCTTCGGGCACTTTGGCCAGTTGTTCGCCAATATGTGAGCCATGGGCCATTTCGCTGGTCTTGACAAATACAAAAGCGACCAGGCCGTAGCCAATTTTCTCAGTGTCCAGGCGTGTTTCAAATGACTTGATAAAGCCGCGCTCTTTGAGCTTACGGAGCCTCTCGGAGGTTGCCGAGGGGACTAAACCGACCCGGTTGGAAATCTCCTTGTTGGGCATGCGGGCATCTTCCTGAAGAACTATCAGGATTTTCTTGTCCATTTCGTCTAATATTTTGTTGTTCATAGAATTTAATTCCGGTTTTAGGCTTATACCAGGAATCTCCTTTGCTATTATGTAAATTAAACCGCATAATAGTTGGAAAAGTTCCTGTAATCAAGCATATTTTTCTGATTTAGTTGAGATTCTTCTGATTATTTTCGACTAAAGAGTGGTTTGCTCGGTTACTAAGGGGCAGACCCTTCGGCAGGCTCAGGACTGTGTGAGGACACGCTCTGCGGCCGCCCACAATATAGTGCGGGCCACCCCACAAAGTCATCCTGAGCGGACAAGGTCCCGAGTAATTGAGGGAGTCGAAGGATGCTTTATTCGGTCACACAGGCGCATAAATGGGTTCGTTTTGTTATATTTAACATCTTTTTTTTCGCTAATGGAATTTGTGGTAAATTCGAGCCGGAATTGGGCGAATTCGGATATTTGTTCTCTGATATTCATATATGAGGAGACAAAGGAGTATTTTGCATTGAAGGCGAGGGGAACTTGAAAGCGAGATTGCCACACCCTGATTTCATCAGGGTTCGCAATGACAGAACTCGATATTTCGACTATGTAAGATTATACTGAGCGAACAAGGTACCGTGGGTAGCCGATCGAAGTATTGACTAAGAAGTTTTATCTATCCAGCACGAACTCCACTTTGTAAGAAACCCAGAGTTTAATCGGCTGGTTATTTTTAATCGCCGGGCGGAATATATTTTTGTAGGCAGATTCAAGTGCAGCATCATCAAGTATTTTTAATTCCGATGATTTATATACTTTAGCTTCAATAACGCTGCCATCAATATCAACAAGGGCTGCAATCCAGACAGTTCCTTCCAGTCCGGCCTCTCTTGCCAGTCGGGGGTATTTCGGCTTTATCAACTTAATTACTTCGGGCAGCCTATCAACTACTACGAACTGATTAACACCGGGCATATCACCTTCGCCATCGAAAGTTCCTTCCGAGCCATCTCCAAAACCGATGCCATTATCGAACGGGCCAGACTCAACTTCGTCAACAGAGTAAAACGAATCGGCTGTTTCAATTTCGAATTCATCTTCAAAGTATTCGTCATCTGGCACCGGAACCGGAATACTGCCTATGATATCTCGTTTTACAGGTGGTTCTACTCTGGTAGTTGGCGGGGGGGGCCTCTTAATTGAAATCGGCTCAAATTTGATAGAGATTTCTCTTAGACCTTTGCCGTCTTTCGGTTCAGCTTTTGCATTCTCGCCTGAAACGAGCATTGAAACAGCAACGATTGTTGCAATAAATGCAGTGACGACAGCATTGCTGATAATCATATTTCGCTGGTATTTGGCTTTTAGTTCGTATGCCCCGTAGGGCGTATATAATGGGTTATTTAATGAATCCAAAATTGACCCCTTTCCTTTTATGGATTACAACTTACTTGCACGTTTCTTCCTGCGTAAATTAGACGATAGAGGTAGTGATTTTGTTTAAGGCGAAAATGGGGCAGACCTTTCAGCAGGCTCAGGACGGGGTGGGGACACGGCTAAAGCGGCCGCCCACGATAATAGTGATGCTGAGCGGACAGGGTCACGAGCGCAGCCGAGGGGTGGGCCACCCTGCCGGGCAGCTAAGGCGAGATTGCCACACCCTGATTTCATCAGGGTTCGCAATGACAGAACTCGCTCTTAGTAGACCTCTCGACTATCTAAATAGGGTTATGAGGAGCCGCTTAAGGTGGGCCAGTCACGAGAATGATAGTCATCCTGAGCTTGTCGAAGGGTGACATCATTCACTGGGCTACTCATACACAAACCTCTTAACTTTTTTGGTTGAGGTTTTTTCGAGTTCTTCGAGCTGAATTTCAAAGCTGTTAATCCGTTTGTAGCCGGACATTGAATTATTAACTTCGGCTACGATTTTGTTCATCACTTTTTTTAGTTCGGTCATATCAGGGGAGTCTGCATTTATAGAAAAATCGAGTGCAATCTGGTCAAGGTCGGGTACTATCACGGCTAAAACGTCTTCGCCCTGCTTATTTAGTTTTTTACGGCCGAAGACAACTGCCTCTAAGATATAAGGCGAGGCAAACAGATGCTCTTCGATTTCTTCAGGATAAATATTTTTACCGGCGGCCGAAACAATCAGGTTTTTTGCCCGGCCGGTGATGTAGAGATAGCCATTTTTAAGTTTCCCCAAATCACCGGTGTATAGCCAGCCATCGCGAATAAGTTCGGCGGTGGCCTGGGGGTTGTCTTTGTAGCCTGGGGTGATATTGCCGCCGCGGGCGATTATTTCGCCGATGCCGTCTCTGTCGGGCTTATTGATTCTAACTTCAACGCCCGGCACTGCTCTACCTACCGAGCCAAACTTGATATCATCCAGCCGGTTGGCTGTCAGAACGGGGGAAGTTTCCGTCAGACCGTAGCCTTCTAAGAGAGTAAAGCCTATCAAATAAAAGAAGACGGCGATTTTTTTGGGGAGTGGCGCACCGCCGCTGACAAAAATCCTGATTGTAGAGAGTCCTGCCTTTTCGCGCATGCTCTTAAACAGACCATGCCCCAGCCTGAGACCAAATTTCCAGCCAAGCCACGACAGACCAAAAAGAATCTTAAAAAGAATTCGCCGGACGAGTGGTGCCGCTTTAATCTTTCGGGCTATGGAGTCGTACATTTTTTCAAACAGCAGCGGCACGCCAATCATCATGGTAGCTTGGCTGCGCTTGATATCTTCGACGATCTCTTTTGACTTAAGCGAGCGGGCGAATACTACCTGGGCCCCGCAATAAAACGGAGTAAGAAAGCCGCAGGTACATTCGAGAGTATGGTGTAATGGAAGAACTGACAGAAAAATATCTGATTCGCCACATTGACAACAACTGCCGATAGAGTTCAGATTATGCAGCAGGTTTGAATGGGTCAGCATGACAGCCTTGGGGTTGCCGGTAGTGCCGGATGTATAAATCAGCGCCGCGGTTTTATCCGCAGGAATTTTTATCTGCTCTTTTGGTGACTGAAAGTAGTTGTGCCAGCTGTTTTCACTGTCGTCAGAAATCAATATCAGTTTTAGGTCACTGCTGATATCCGAAATTGTATCTTTCTGAGAATCAGATACGATTACTGTCTTCAGCCGGGCGCTGTCGATGATGTTTTTTTTCTCAGTCGGTTTCAGGTTGGCATCGATTGGTACCACGGTCTTACCAGAATTAAGAATAGACAGGTAAGAAATCGGCCATTCGGGTCTGTTTTCAGAAAGAAGTCCAATCTCTGTTTCGCCTCTGCATTTATCCTTAAGGCCAGCTCCGAACCGGCTGACGATATCCAGAGCATCTCTATAACTGTATGACTTGCCGGTTCCTCCGTCGGCCTTATAAGCTACCTTGTCGCCAAACTTCATAGCCGATAGAAAGAATGAGCGGCAGAGATTATCATCGGTAGAAATGTTTGAAGAGAAATCAATTCCCATACGTAGAAATTAGCTCTTAATAGTCTCTTTCAAAAGTAAATTCACAGGGAAGCAGCCAAAAATCTTGCAAAAATTGTGACATCTGATATATTGGTGTAGGAATTGTGAAATTTTTACTCCGGCAGCTACCTTTAATTGACCGCCACTCTAATAGGCAAAACCGGTAATTCATTGAGAAGAAAATAAGAGGTATTGGGTTATGCTCAGAAAATTCAACTTTAGTGTCCTGACCATGATTTTGGCTCTGCTACTAGTATCAACCGCAGTTCCAGCATCCGGGTCAAACTCTGGCTCTGGCCAACCGGGTAATTCCGGCCTTCCCTTAATGTGGGAAAGTCCTGACCGAGTGCAAAACTCTGCCAAGCAGTCAGGTAGTCAACAGCTCAGTTCTGCTGCCGGCGAGCCGGAAATTGATGCTGTCTGGACTTGCTCGACCCAATGGCTGAGTGGTGTAAATTTCGGCGGTGAGACGTTTAATGGCGGAATTTCCAAAGGGAAAGACTTCTTCGGAAACGGAAGTACTATCGCAGATTCAGAATATGTAAAGGTTCAGATAATATTTGAAAGTGATGTATCGAAACAGACACTTTGCCAGACATTTCGCAGAGACTTAGGATATATAGCATCCGGAGTAGGTACTTTTCCCGGCTCGGCCTGGGATATTTCTGATACTCTTAATCCTCGCAGGTTAAATCTGTGTTTTGTAGAGTATTCACCGGGTGGTAACGTCAACTTGCAGTGGGATCCCACTACCAGTATTGGCAGCCGTGAATACTTATTCATAATGAAATCTGATTATGACAGCAGCGGCACTACCTATGATACCGCGAATGTTTTTTTCGGAGCCGCTGGTCTGGACAAACTGTATGGTTGGTGGCCGGTACTGGTGCCGGGGCATACATTTTTCGAGAGCGAACCCTGCACATTGACAATCGCACCCCATTATGTACGTGGATTTACCGGTGTACCCGATGGCGACAAAATAATACTGGACTGGAGATACACCGGATCAGCTACGATCGACCATTTTGATATTTATGGCGGCACTGTTTCACCCCCTGCAACCTTATTGGCTCAGGTCTCAGGGACAACTACCCGCTATGTTGATAACGGAGTAAGTGTCGGTGAGACTTATTACTATCGCATTGAGGCTGACGACGCAGCCAGAAGCATTGTCTCATCGAGTAAGGAATTGAGCATCTTAGCCCAGACTCCATTTAGCAAAACGGTGCTGGTAGATTTCTGGAACGGGCGCTCTCTCTATGGCGACTGCTGGGGGTACGTAGATACTAATGGCAACGAATATGCTCTGATTTGCGCCCGCAACGAAGGTGTCAGTATTATTGATTTGAGTACGAGTCCAATCTCCGAAGTTGGCTTCTTACCGCCCATAGTTGCCGGCAATGATCACAAAGATGTTAAAATCTACAAGAACTACGCCATTGTTGTAAGCGAAGGAGAGAGTACCCAGATTTTTGATATATCAGATGTGACAGCTCCTGTTCAGGTTTCAACGATAGCGCATGATAACGGTTCGGGCGCTCATAATTGCAAAGTAGAAGGCGACTATCTCTATATCATCGGTGACCATATTACCGGCGGAGTATTGATATACGATATTTCAACTCCGGCTTCACCAACATTTGTGAGTTCGTTTGAGCCGTATTATTATCACGATATAGATATCTATAACGATACATTGTACGCAGCAGCCATCTGGGGCGAAGGGATAGATGTTCTGGATATCAGTAACAAGGAGGCACCATCGCTTATAACTACCTTTAACTACCCCGGTTCGGGAGTGCACAACGTTGCAGTATTAGACAGCGGCAGATATGTTGCCTTAGGAGACGAAATTGGTACCGGGCAACATACTCGCATATTTGATGTTCAAAATCTGGGAAGTGTCACTAAAGTTGCAGATATCATCGTCGACCCCAGCGCCTCTGCTCACAATTGCTACGTAAAGAACAGTATCCTTTATATAGCTCATTATACCGAAGGATTACAATTGTACAATGTGGCCAATCCGACCAGCCCCTTGCTCATTGGCTACTATGACACTTATCTGGGCAGCGGTTATGGTTACCGTGGTAACTGGAATGTTTATCCTTATCTGCCGTCAGGGAAGATACTATTATCTGATATGCAGAGTGGATTGTTTGTCGTAGAATTGAGTGAGCCGGACAGCTGCCTGATTCAAAACCCGGGCGATGCCAACGGTGACGGCAGCATAGCTACTGTACAAGATTTGGTATTCCTAATTAATTTCTTACAATTTGGTGGCCCTGCTCCCGTACCACTGGCCAACGGCGACATTAACGGTGACTGTATTATTAATATGGATGATCTAGATTATATGATTGGCGGGGGAATTCCAGTCGATTGCACCTGTATGGAACCGACAGTAGAATTTGTAGACTGTTGTGTTGGCAGTAGAGGGGATATAAACGGCGACGGCGACGATCTTAATATTCTGGATTTGACTTTCACTGTAGATTTCATATTCCGTGGCAGCAATGACCCCGGAGATTGTCCCGAAGAAGCGGATTTTAACAGCGATGGTGATGGTCCCGATATCCTGGATTTAACGTTTGGGGTAGATTTCATTTTCAGAGGCGGCGATCCGGCGGGGCCTTGTCCGTAAGTCATTTGTTGTGCCAGAGTGAATATAAGCTGCCTCAATCGGGGCAGCTTTTTTTTAAGTACTTGACGTTCCCGGGCAAATCTTATAGAGTCAAATAAACTTTTTAAAGTCTCTTTTAAAAGTAAATTCAAGGGGAAGCAGCCAAAAAGCTTGCCAAATATGCGAAAATTGTTATATATTACGAGAGATTTATACCCATAATTCTTGAAGCCGAACTTTGCCCTCAGGGTCGCCGTTTTGAGGCAGCGAGGCAGCATTGAAAATTGAAAATCATGTCAGCAGATAACTTGATTTAAATTACTTCATACTTAGAGGAGAAAGCTATGCTTAGGACTCTTAGAATTAACAGTATTGTCATAATTTTCGCTTTACTTTTAGCGTCAACTGCAGCAACTGACCCCAAGCTGAATGCCGGCTCAAGCCGGGTCGACGATCCTACTCTGCCCCTGATGTGGGGGGGGCTGGAGCGGGCTCAAAATTCTTTTAAGCAGTCGGGAGGTGAGAAGTTAAGTTCCCACGGTTTTCCGGCGATTGAGGCGGTTTGGACCGGCCCGACTCAGTGGATGTCGGGGTTCGACGTGGGTAGCCAGACATTTAACGGAAGTATTGATATAGGAGAGAACATTTTTGGGAGTAATCTTAGCGCTGCGGATTTTGTTAAAGTAGAGATAATATTCGAATCCGACACTTCCCAGCAGACTCTTTGTCAGACATTTCGGTGGGACTTCGGTTTTGCATCAGCGGGAGTAGGTACTTTCCCCGGCTCGGCCTGGGATGTTTCTGATGCACTTAATCCCCGCAGGCTGAATCTCTGTTTTGTGGAAAATGCGTTGGTTGGTGGCGTCAACTTGCAATGGGATCCAACTATCGATTTTGAAAGCCGCGAATTTTTGTTTGTGATGAACAGCGACTACGACAGCACCGGAGATACTTATGCGGGATTTAATATTTTTAGCGGCGCCCCAACAATGGATATTCTCTATGGCTGGTGGCCGGTTGTGGCCTCAGGGCACACTTTTTTCGAAAGCGAACCCTGCACTTTAACAATCACACCCTTTTATATCGGTAATATGGTCGGACTACCCAACGAGACTGAGATAATTCTGGACTGGAGATATGTCGGGGAATTGGCAATAGATAGTTTCTACATTTATGGTGATAATGTGTCACCGCCGACCACTTTGTTAGCACAAGTTGCTGCGACCACAACCCGTTACACTCATTCCGGTTTGACGACAGGGGAGACCTACTATTATCGGGTTGAAGCTACTGATTCTGTGGCGGCAGTTGTTGCAACCAGCAAAGAATTGAGTGTTACCACACAAGTTGTCTCCAATAATATGAATCTGCTCGATTTTTGGAACGGGCGGTCTCTCTATGGTGACTGCTGGGGATATGTTGACACCGCCACAGGCAAAGAGTACGCATTAATTTGCGCTCGCAACGAAGGCGTCAGTATTATTGACCTTAGTACCATTCCCATCTCTGAAGTAGGTTTCCTGCCCGCCATCGTTGCGGGAAATGATGCCAAAGACGTTAAAATTTACAAGAACTATGCGATTGTTGTAAGCGAAGGAGAAAGTACCCAAATTTTTGATATATCTGATGTAACATCCCCTGTTCAGGTTTCAACCATTGCTCATGACAACGGTTCGGGCGCTCATAACTGTAAAGTAGAAGGCGACTACCTCTATATCCTTGGAGACCATAATACGGGAGGACTTTTGATATATGATATTTCAACTCCATCTTCGCCGTCGCTTGTGAGTTCATATGAACCGTACTATTACCATGACATAGATATCTATAATGACACTCTATATGCGGCGGCAATAAACGGAGAAGGTATTGATGTGCTTGATATCAGTAACAAAGCTGCTCCTTCACTTATTACTACATTTAACTACACCGGTTCGGGTGCCCACAATGTGGCTGTGTTAGATAGCGGCAGATATGTTGCCATCGGCGATGAAATTGGCACCGGGCCACACACCAGAATATTTGACGTTCAGAACCTTGGCAGCATCACCAAAGTGGCAGATATAATCGTCGACCCCAGTGTTCCTACGCATAACTGCTATGAAAAGAATGGCATTTTATACATCGCTCACTATAACGAAGGGCTTAGAATGTACAACGTAACCGACCCGACTAATCCAAAACCGGTCGGCTATTATGATACTTATTTACAATCAGGTCCTATTTCAGGTAACTGGAATGTTTATCCTTATCTGCCGTCAGGGAAGATACTATTATCTGATATAAAAAATGGATTGTTTGTCGTAGAATTGAGCGAACCCGACAGTTGCCTTATCCAGATGCCCGGCGATGCCAATGGTGACGGTTCTATAACTACACTTGATGTGTCATTCCTAATGGATTTCTTACAATCTATTGGCCCTGCTCCTGTACCACTGGCCAATGGCGACTTTAATGGTGACTGCATTATAGATGCCGAAGATGTTGGTGCGATTGAAATCTTTTTATTTGGCGGGGCAATTCCAGTCAATTGCACCTGTCTGGAGCCGACAGTTGAATTCGGCTGCTGTTTCGGCAGTAGAGGAGATATCAACGGCGATGGAAACGATCTTAATATTCTGGATTTGACTTTCACTGTTGATTTCATATTCCGTGGCAGCAATGACCCGGGAGATTGTCCCGAAGAAGCGGATTTTAACAGCGACGGCGATGGTCCGAATATCCTGGATTTAACGTTTGCGGTAGATTTCATTTTCAGAGGCGGACCTGCGGCCGGCTCTTGTCCGTAAGCAATTGACGGCGCCAAAATAGATCAAAGCTGTCTCAGTTGAGGCAGCTTTTTTTTTATGAAATTTTTGGAACCGTAAAACCCACCAGAACTATAATCTTAGTTGTAAGTAAATAAAGGCAGGCTGCTAAAATGTTCAGATGGCCGGTCTTGACAGGTAGGATAGAAGTTCATATTTTTGCAAGATTCTAAGAAGCCGCTTGGGCTTTTTGGTGTAACTTGAACAATTAGACTAATGATATAGAAAAGAGTTAGATGTCAGAAAAGTCAAACGAAGCTATGATTCAGGCCTCGCATTTGAGCAAATTTTACGGCTCATTTGTGGCGATTCAGGATATTTCATTTTCAATCCCCAAAGGGCAGATTGTGGCATTTTTGGGTCCGAACGGCGCCGGCAAATCCACCACCATGAAAATTCTGTCCGGCTTTTTAGCGGCCAGTGAGGGCAGAGCCAGTATAGCCGGATTTGACATCTATGGACAGAGACTTGAAGCTGCCCGCAGGCTCGGCTATCTTCCGGAAAATGGCCCGCTTTACGATGACATGACCCCATCAGAACTGCTAATGTTTTTCGGAAACGCCCGCGGGATTGAAAAAAAGAAGCTGGCCAGCCGCATTGAAGAAGTTAGCGATCTGTGTGCTTTGGAAGAAGTGCTGGAAAAACCGATAGGCAAGCTTTCCAAAGGTTATCGTCAGCGGGTGGGTTTGGCCCAGGCGCTGCTGCATGATCCGGATGTGCTTATAATGGATGAGCCGACAGCAGGACTTGACCCCAACCAGATTAAAGAGTTCAGGTTAAACATCAGTAAACTTGGTCGCTCCAAGACGATTTTGATTTCAACTCATATTTTGCAGGAAGTTGAAGCGGTCGCCGACCGGGTTTTGTTTGTGGACCGCGGTAAGCTGGTTTTTGACGGTACCCCGGACGAACTCAAGTCCGGCAGTACGTTGGAAGAAACTTTTTACCGGCTGACTGCCTCATATAAACAGAGCAGCTCAGACGATGGCGAGAATAATGAAGTTTGAGCTGAATAAAAAACTGATTTTGGCTATCGGCCGTCGTAATCTGTTTTCATATTTTTCGAGTCCGACCGGCTATGTTTTTGTCACGCTCTTTATTTTCCTGAGTGCCGCCGCTGCTTTCTGGCAGACAAGATTTTTTGCCAACAATCTGGCCAATCTTGACCAGCTCAATGATTTTTTCCCCTACCTGCTTCTGTTTTTCATCCCGGCTCTGACTATGTCGGTCTGGGCCGATGAAAAGAAAAGCGGCACCGATGAGCTGCTTTTGACTCTGCCGGCAACAGATCTGGAAATTGTACTTGGCAAATATCTGGCTGTACTCGGTATATATTCTGCCGCTTTGATTTTATCTCTGAGCCATGTCATGGTCTTGTTCTGGCTGGGACAGCCGGATATCGGACTAATGTTCTCAAATTATCTCGGTTACTGGCTGATTGGCGCCGCACTTTTGTCGGTGGGAATGCTGGCATCACTTCTGACAGCCAATGTCACCATCGCCTTTGTTCTGGGCGCGCTGTTTTGCTCTTTGTTCGTTTATCTATCCTCAGCCGGAGTGATTGTCGGACAGGGACTGGAAAGCCTTCTCAGACTTGTCAGTATTCAAAAAGCGTTTTCGGAATTTTCCCGCGGTGTCATTAGTTTGCACGGACTTATCTATTTCATATCAATTGTCGCCCTGATGCTTTACCTGAACGTCATTATACTTGGCCGCAGGCACTGGCCGGTAGAGGCCGGACAAAGAAACTACTTGATCCACCAGCTGGTCAGGATTGTAGCATTAATCATAGCAGTCATAAGTTTTAACGTGGTCATGTCCTATGCTGGTATAAGATTCGATGCCACCGCCGAACAATTACATTCTCTTTCAAGTGAAACCAAAAAACTGCTGGACGAACTGCCGGACGACCGGCCTATTTTGGTTCAGGCCTACATTAGTCCCTATGTACCGCAGGGGTTTGTCGAAACCAGAGCCAATCTGCTAAGCAAGCTCGATGAAATTGCATCCTTGTCAGGCGGTAAGGTGCAGATCCTGATAAACGATACCGAACCGTTTAGTGACCAGGCCCGTGAAGCCCGTGAAAAGTTTGCCATCGTTCCCAGAGAGGTTTTGAGCAGCGGCTCGGCCAGAGCCAGCAGTTCACAAATTTTTCTCGGATTGGCCTTTACCAGCGGTGTGGCAGAGGAAATTATTCCGTTTTTTGACAGAGGCCTGCCGGTTGAATATGAACTGGTCAGAAGCATCCGGGTGGTGGCCCGCTCTAAACGCAAGAAAGTCGGCATTCTTAATACAGGAGCAAAAGTATCCGGCGGTATCGATTTCCAAACTATGGCCAACAATCCACCCTGGTCAATCGTCCTTGAGCTAAGCAAACAGTATGAAGTAGTTCATATTTCAGCGGATGTTGCCATTGAAGAAGATATTCAGGCTCTGCTGGTTGTCCTGCCATCATCGTTGACGCAGCCGCAGCTCGATAATCTGGAGCAGTATATAGTTTCAGGCAATCCGACCATGCTTTTGGTCGACCCCCTGCCTGCTTTTAACATGGCCCTGTCGCCGGTTTTACCTGCCGATGCTCAAAGAAATCCATTTACGCAGAACCAGCCGCCGGCGGAAGAAAAAGGGGATATCAATAAACTGATGTCCAGTATAGGGGTGATCTGGAACACACAGCAAATTATTTGGGACAATTACAACCCTCACCCGGAGTTCTTACAACTGCCACCAGAAGTGGTTTTTGTGACAGCAAGTAATCCGACCACAGAAGGATTTAACCCGCTCAACGATGCCAGCTCTGGTTTGCAGGAAATGGCCATAATTTACGGCGGTTATCTTAACAAAGCTTTTGAAAGCAAATACGATTTTCAACCGCTCTTAAAATCCGGACGTGTCTCCGGCGTGCATCAGTTTCCTCAGCTGGTACAGCGCGGATTCTTAGGGATGG
This sequence comes from Candidatus Zixiibacteriota bacterium, assembly GCA_022571845.1. Lineage (GTDB taxonomy): Bacteria > Zixibacteria > MSB-5A5 > GN15 > FEB-12 > JACZWU01. The sequence goes on from JACZXB010000009.1 coordinate 61,071, forward strand.
GTTTAAACATAAACAGAAACGTTAGGCGGGTTCCCAATGGCGAGGTCTATACCATAGCGGCCAGAATCTGGGGCAATCAGCCGGCGGCATCACCCGAAGAACAACCGAAGAATGTCAATGCCATTGTCGTTGCAGATATCGATTTTATCGGAGAGCAGTTTTTTCAAATCAGGCAGCAAGGTCTGGCAAACTTGAATTTCGACAATGTCTCATTTTTCTTAAACTGCATAGATCTTCTCATGGAAGATTATTCGTTTATCGACTTGCGCAAGAAACGCCTTAAACACAGAGCCCTGGCATCTGTCGAAGACCGCATCAGAGAATTCGTGGAGCAGCGCTTAAAAGAAGAAAAGGAAGCCGAAAACGAAGCACAGGCGGCTCTGTCTCAGGCTCAGCAAAGATTAACTGAAAAAGTGGCTCAGGTCAGCAACCGCACTGACCTCGACGCCCAGACCAAAAAGATTATGACTCAGAATCTTCAGGAAGTTGAAAATCGCAGATTTGAGGCTCTTCAGGCGAGTATTGAAGCTAAAAAGAACGCGACTATTTTGAGCAGTAAAGAAAAAATGGAAACTTCTATCAGGAGCATCCAGTCTCGCATTAAAACTCTGGCTGTGTCGCTGCCACCGATACCAGTTTTGATTGTTGGTATTATCATATTTTTTAGGCGCCGCAAAAAAGAGCTGGCGGGCGCTGCCATAGAACGAAGGCTGAGGAGTTAATTTCTATATGGATGAAAACAGAAAAACATTGTGGTTTGTTCTGACTGCAGTCGTGCTTATGGCACTGGCGGTTATTGTAACTCCCAAAAGAATCACTCCTGAAGCTTTTATCGGACAGGGTCAGGCGTTCTTCCCCGATTTTGAAGATCCAAATGAAGCTACAACTCTGGAAGTAGTAGAATATGACCAGCAGACAGGCGAAGCGGTGCCGTTTAAGGTAACATTTGAGAATGGCAAGTGGACAATTCCTTCGCATTATAATTATCCGGCAGATGGCGCCGAGCGTCTGGCCAATACTGCGGCTGCCATGATACAGATAAAAAAAGATGACTACCGTTCCTCGATTATTTCCGACCACGAACAATTTTCTTTGATAGATCCCTTAAGTGACGATGTTTCGTTAAAAGGAAAAGGTCAGCGCATAACAATCAAGGGGCGCGGCGGCTCGGTGCTGGCTGATTTGATAATTGGCAGGGAAGTTGAAAAGAAAAACGGATATAGGTATGTCCGCTCACCTGGGCAATCCAGAGTATATGCTGCCAGGACAGATATTGAAGTATCGACAAAGTTCGAAGACTGGATAGAATCTGACCTCCTGAAAGTTACTACCGCAAAAATAGAAAGAGTCGTGATTAACGATTACACTATAAACGAGCGAACTCTGTCAGTAGAAAGAAGAGACAATCTAGCCCTTTCAAGAGGAGATAACGACCTCTGGAGTGCCGATAAGATGAAATCTACGCAGAAAGTAGACGATGTCAGAATGCTCGAACTGTTGAACTCGCTGGTCGGGCTGAAAATTGTTGACGTTCGCCCAAAGCCGCAGGGGTTGTCGAAGAGCTTAAAGAGTAAATCATCGGATGGGAAAAAAATAAGCTCGCAGGACAGATTTTCTTTGCAGTCGAAAGGGTTTTATTTTACGGCAGGCGGGCAGCTGCTTTCTAACGAAGGTGAGATGCTTATTTATACCGACGACGGAGTTAAGTATACTTTACGCTTTGGAGAAATAGCCGGCAGTGAAATATCGGGCGGAGAGGGAAGAACTATTGAAAACCGCTACCTGTTTATCTCGGCCGTGTTTGACTCGTCATCTTTTCCTGAACCTGCCAAGCCAACTAACGATGATTGGCTGACTAAAGCAGACAGCTTGTTAACAAATATTGATTCAAGGAATAGACAGCTGGCAAACCAAAGAACGATCTGGCAGTCTGATATTGATAGCGGCAGAAAACTTTCAGTAGAACTAAACAATAGATTTGCAGACTGGTACTATGTGATTTCGTCGGAGAGCTATGACAAGCTTCAGATGCGACGGGAAGAGTTAGTAATAAAAAAGAGTGGCAGCGAAAGTTAGCCTTTCGAGCCTGCGCCAATTCCAGACTAATTGCGCCAAATCAGACACAATTCAGCTTGCCATCCCCGCCTGCTATGCCTTAATATAGCAGCTACATTCTTAATCTACAAAAACGAAAGCTGAATAGTGAGTCTGAATTTGAGAAAAGCAGTAAGTTACTGGCCGATTATACCTGCTGTTGGTCTTTATGCTTACATTGCAGACTATTTGAAATTCATTCAAGACGATGCCTATATAACTTTCAGGTATGTGGCCAACTATCTTAACGGGGACGGCCTGGTATTCAACATTGGCGAGAGAATTGAAGGCTTTACCAATTTTGGCTGGACAATTTATCTCTTATTGTGGGGGAGTTTAGGATTTGATTACATTGCGATTGCAGCCTACAGCGGCTTAATTTTTGGGGGATTGTCGTTATTCTTGATTTTCATAATAGCGCGAGATCTTTTCGGACCTGATGACAGATGGTTTTCGCTATTGGCTCTTTTTCTCGTAGCGGTTAACTTTTCTTTTGCGTATTGGTCGCCGGCCGGGCTGGAAACAGCAGCTTTTACCTTTTTGACTTTGCTTTCAATCAGGTTTTACCTGAAACGCAATTGGCTTTTAGCAGCCGCGCTGGCTCTGGCTGTCTGGGTCAGGCCCGAAGGCGCCCTGTTGGCCATAATTTTTGTTTTTATCGAAGCGCTATTAGAAAAACGGCTGCCCAAATTTGCAATAACTGCCGGTGCGATTGCTTTTGTGATTTCAATTCCATTTTTGATTTTCAAGGTTGCCTATTATGGCTCAATTTTACCCAATCCGTTCTATGCCAAAACAAGTTTTGATTTTGAACAACTAACAAGCGGTCTGGAATATGCCAGCAGGTATTTCCTTGATTATGGATTTGTTGGCATTGGATTTTTGATCACGGCTTTAAACTTGAAGAGGCTGTCATATTCGGTCAAAGTTCTCTGGCTGTTTTCTTTTGCTTATCTTCTCTATATAGTTTTGGTGGGCGGAGATGTACTCAAAGTCCATCGATTCTTTCTGCCTATCTTTGGGATTACTGCTATGCTTGTAGCAGTTTCAGTCCGGCTTATTCTTGAACCATTCAGAGCCAAAAGCAGATATTTGCTGCTGGTTGTGGCAGCTATTCCTCTTTTGTGGCTTACTTACCGGTTGCCGCTTGACTTTGTTACCTACTACAACGACACTGAAAAAACATTTGTATCCAAAATGGATTTCATCTCTAATGCAATGAAAAATAGTGACTCAACCAACTTCTCTGTTGCTATCGCCACAATTGGCAAACTGGGCTATGAATTAGTTGGTCATGATGTCATTGATATAATCGGGCTGACCGATTCCACCATCGCCCGTCACAGCAATACCAACATTGAGGGGCTAAAGACTACCTGGAAAGAGCGCAAATATAACATACCGTATATATTAGCAAGGGCTCCGGACTATATTGTCTTTTCCACAGGAACTAAGCCATCCGCTCCGGCTGAAAAAGCATTGTATATGTATCCGGCTTTTTTCCTGTCTTATGTTCCTATTCCCTGGTCCAGAAAAGAGAACCCGAATCAGCTAATAGGAATTCCCAATATAGCTTTCAAAAGAGTAAGGCCGATTGTTCAGGATTTCGAAACTGTTTATGATTTGCAATATGTCGAATTTTACAAATTGGCAATCGAAGAGTATCTCAGCCGGGACTATGCGACTGCTCTTAGTTACTTAGATTCCGCTTTGCGTAAATCGCAGGAGCCTCACAATCCTTTTCTCATGTACGAAATTGGCTTTTGCCTCGGCAAGCTGAATCAGATTGATGCCTCACAAAGAGTATTCGACGAAATCATAAAGAACGACTCTTTCTACGTTTTTGCCCACAGGGACTTATATGTTTTTTCATTTCATAAGAATGATTCAGCCAAGGGTGCTATTCACCGCAGATGGCTGGAAAGACTTGTTCCCTGGTACTGGCCGGAGATAAAAGCGGTAGTTGAATACGGGCAAAGCAAACGCCAATCTAAGCGCAATCCCTGATCTGCCTGAACGCTATCTGAATCAAGCTCGCATAAAAAAAGCCGGGGACTAAATAAGTCACCCGGCTTTTGTGCTCTATTACTATACAGTTCTTAGAAACTGGCTATCATAGTAAAGTACTGGTTACTATTGAATACTTCGGTATCGGTCCAGGAGTATTCAAATGTCAGTCTGGCATCTTCGCCAAGGTCGACAGAAACTCCTGCACCCAGCGAGAAGCCATATAGGAAGTTTTCATTGCTTGAATAAATATAGCCGGCTCTGAGTGAATACCGCTCGTCATAGACATATTCTAACCCTCCATTGAAATTGTCATTGGAAAGGTTATTTGAGCGGAAGTTGTATGACATAGTGGCTGAGTTGAGCCCTTCATTCAGGAAATTATAGGCCAGACCTAAATCGAACGATGTTGGCAGTTCTGCGCCGGCATCACTTGAAGCTACTGGGCGATTGTTATCATCTAATCTCTCAAACCCACTGCCCGAAAACTTAATGTCTGGACCAAAATTGCGGATTGCCAACCCGAGTGTCAGTCCATAAATTCTGGGCTCATAAGTAAATCCAAAGTCAAATGACAGTCCGCTAGCTGATACTTCGAAAATATCCTCGCGAATATATCTTCCGGTCATACCGAAATTGACCTGGGTGCTGACAGCTTTGGCAAAGGTCAGGCCGATTACTGCCATGGTCGGCTCGAAAACGCTGCCGGTTCCATCCGGAAATGCTTCTGTAGTCTCTTCAATTTTGCCTGCACTGACAACTTTTACCGAAAGTGCCACGGCGCCGAAGTCTTCTAGCTGCTTGCCAATAGCAAAATATGTAACATCTATATCAGCGATATAGGGCAGGAGAGAGGCCATTGCTTCGGTGCCTTCCAGCCAGGCAAGTCCGGCGGGGTTCCAGTATATAGCGTCAATGCCATAGGAGTTGGCTACTACTGCTCCTCCCATCGCTGTGCCACGGGAGCCGACCGATATCAAAAGCTCGGCCGCACCCGCTGTACCGATACGGTTTTCGTTGCCTGCCATTACTGACTGAAAGGTCAATAAGAGCAGAGCAACTATAAGCAAAAATGTTTTGTTTCTCATTTTATCTATCCTCTTTAATTAGTATTGACCTAAAATTTCAATTTCAGTAAATATGGCCATCTTGCCGATTTTCTGACCAAAACCAGGAGCATCCACAACGTAAATATAAATGCCTGATGCAACCGGCACATTAAAATCGTTGGCAATGTTCCACGCTATTTCTGACGTCAAGTCATCTTTCTCTAATGAGGTTATGAAGTCACCTGCCAAATTGTATATTGAAATAGTGCATTTCTCAGGTAGATTTCTGAACTTCAATACTCGATTAATCTTACTCGCATCATATCCTCCAAAAAGGTAATATGGATTCGGTGCGACATTGATGTCGGCTAAGAAATCTTCTCCAGAAGTAGAAACCGATGGCGCCGGAGCAGAAAATGTAAATACGTCGGTTGGTGTGTTGATGTGGTTTGAAAGAATCAAGAATTCGTCTTCTCCTGTACCTCCAGGAGAAAACGGCACTACACCCCTTCTGTTAACCGTTAACCACCAAAGAATAGGCATTGAATCACCGATTGCGTCGCCCTGATAGGCCGCATTAGGAGTAGTCGAATAATCTTCGAGGAAAATCCAGAGCCACTCTCTGGGTCCGCTACCGGCAGTGTTGTCGTAATTACCAAACGAACCCGGGAACCACTTTCCATCAACTCTACCATCGACCTGATTGTTTTCCAAGTATCCAACTGCCAACCTCTGGGGAGGATTGACGTCGACATTCCAAGCTGATAAAGGTACACTCTGTGCAAAGTCCTGATAACGATAACCTCCAAGTGTCACGTCAATCATAAATGGCACGAATCCAGGTTGTGCGGGTGGACTCGTAAAGGCACGGCCATACCTATATGCATACGAAACATTAACGTCATTTGGGTCAAACGCAAAGCTGCCGAGCGTATCAGAACCATCAAGAGTGTCTACTTGAGCTAATATAAGTAAGACACTAACGTGCGAGCTTGGCGGCATTGGTGTATAAGATCCGAAAACATCGCCAGGTCCGCCCCAGCCTATGGCTCCATTGAAGCCTTCCCAGCCAAATCCGTCTGCATTGGCCCAGGTAAAGCGTCTTGTTCCATTGGGTATGTCCCAGTCTCTCATTCCTGGTACTGGGGGACCAGTGACCTTGAGCAGAAATCCATCGACGATCTCATAATCATTATCTCCCGTCTGATTAAACTGCTTTACAACGAGCATCGTACTTTGTGTCACGTTTTCGAGATTCCAATAGACTGCATTTGTAAAAGTTGATTCTGGTCCCATGCCAGTATCTACCACTGTCACTAATACAGTATCGAAGAAAGTCACCATGTAAGAGTCCCCGGTTAAAGCCTCCGGGTCAACAATGAATGGAATTACGGTACCATCCGATATTCCGGATACATGGGTAACGGCAAGTGTATCATTAAATACGTTACCTAATTCAATACCCGCAACCGGACGTTGAGGAGTTGCCGAAACGATAGTCGCTGATGTCAGCGTTTTTGGTGTTGCCACCGGATCACTGTTATATGAATAAGCCTCTACCTTAAAGAAATACTCAGTGGAATTGTTCAAAGGTCCAGCATTTATAATATCGTTACTTATTCCTATGAATCTCGTTACCCCATTGTCCGATCCGAATTTAATAGCACGTTGTTCGATAACGCCGGTAAGTGGATCCAGTACTTCGTCGATAATAATGGCTACGCCATCGACGATGTCGAAATTAGCAATGCGAGTCCATGGATCGGTTGCAGCTGCTGATATTCCCTGAAAAACGGAATAACCCTGAAAAGGGTAATCACCCGGGCTAACTTCAGAAGTTTTTATCCATTCAAGCACAACTCTTCCGTCAAGCTGATGAACTTCAACTGCTGGCGCTGCGGGTGGTTGCAATAGTTGGAAGTTGTTGTCATAGGCTTGCTGTGCGAACTTATCATTAAATTTCAAAACTGAGATAGATGACAGTCTGTCTCCGCCTTGTCCCACTATTACAGCCGCCAGAATCTCGGTGCTGTCACCGGGAGCAAAATTAAAAGGACCAGTCGTAAGCATGTATCTTCTATCTGAGGAGGCAAAATCAAGGTCGCCTACGCCAGTTGTCGGGTCACCGGGGCCGTAAAACTTGGTACCATTGGCGAGCGGTGCTCCATTCAGAGAAGCATCCAGGCCGTTCATATACTGGTAGGTCCAGGTCAAGTTTTGCGGGTCAGTACCATTGATGTATTTGTTAAACGAAGTCATTCCCATATTCAGGTAGCCGACAAAAGTAGTGTCCCACATCCTGGCAGTGTCTGCGTTATCACCTGTAAAAATCAGGGGACCCTGGAAGAAGTCAAATCCGACTGCCGGGGGATCACTGCCATAATCGCTGTCGTTTCCTTCATTATAGCAATAACCAAGTGATAGTACTGTATCAGATCCAACAAGGTCATCACCGGCGTTACCCAAGTCAGGATCAGCCCAAAGCGAGACAAACATATCAGCTAGAGTAAGTGTACCCTTATTGTAAATCTGATATTTTACAAAAACTATGTTTGCCAGGGCATCAGTTCGATCAAATGCGAAAGTAGTCTGGCGAATTTCCAATCCCATACCAATCGCACTTGAAGCATCGTTAGTGTGCGGCGCCGGATTGGCGTCATTAAAGACAGACCAGAGCATCTGGTCACCCAGCATTGCGGGATTTCCATTAGAATCCACCGGAGCGCCGTCAGCTACCGGCCATTCTGTGTAATCCTGATTTGGATTACTTGCCAGACTGTCGGCATGCAGCTTGTAAACTCTATCCGCTGGATCCGTATCAGAGCCGGGATCGAAAGTGTTGCCGATCATCGGGCCGGGATACCAATCGTCGGCGTATTCTGCAATAGTTACCAGAGTATCGCCAGTAGCAACATCTACTGCTCCCACCCAGATCCCCGCTGCAAATATCACCGAAGTATTATTCGATTGATCCGCTATGTCTTCCAAGCTCGTGAACGGGAAATAAAGCCCGTCGTTTTTGCCTAACAGGCCACCCTGATCGTATGCGAAAGAGCCCTTGTTGGTTACAAACATCAAGATCTGGTTCACGTCAATCCAGGTGCCGGTGTCTCTAATAAGAGACTCCTTCTGACTGAGCTTGCCGCCCAGTGGCGCCAGCGCAAAAGCCGACACCGCTAAGGCAAGCAAACTCAATACTATAATTGCTTTTTGTTTCATTTTCATTTTCCTCATCGTTTTATCTTAAAATGATGCTCTTAATCCAAAGTATATCTGCCGCGGATTGGCATAGTTTAGAGGGTGATTCTGAGCAATTTGGTATTTCTCTTCACCCGTTAAGCCGGTGGCATCGTCAACGTCACTGGTATTATTTACGAAAGTCTGACCTTCGGGAGTTTCCAGCCAGCCGGTCGAATTGGGTCGGCCGCTGCCTTCCCAAACCTGAACGACATTGTCTCTGTCAAGGAGATTCTTTATCCATAAATACGGAGCAATCTTGAAGTTGCCCACGTTAAATGATTTCTCGGCTTTCAAGTCTATCGATAATGTCCAGGGTCCTGTCTCAGAATTTCGCGTATCCAAAGCTATTGGAGCAAAAGCACCAAGAGTTGCTTCGTTCAATATCTGGACGGGGGTATAAGGAAGACCACTGGATGCTATCAGCAGCACGTTGACGCCGAAGTTTTCGAGCGGATAGATATCGCCGAAACGGGGCCCTTCCTGTGCGCTGTATCTGAGGTCAAAGTTTCCGATAAACTTGTGAGTCTGGTCAAACGCCAGCGGGGCAGTCTGTCTGGGAGCATTGGCATTTACCCAGGCAACGTTACCCTGTGAATTTGAATAAGAACCGGTACCTGTAGCAAACGACAAGGTGTACTTAAAGTCCAAGGCTATCTGGCTGGTTCTTCTGGTAGTGAGATGGAATTCAAGTCCCTTAATTGTGCCATAGTCCGAATTGCGATAAGTGGCAAATGAAGTGGGTTGCGACGGCTGATTAAAGACCTGAATGAGATTGGTAATATCTTTGTAGAAAATGTTTACGTCGATGGAAGTGTTGTCCCCCATCTGACGGGTTATACCAATTTCATAAGCGGTTGTTTTCGGCGGCTCCAGATTTGGATTACCGAATGAAACATAGTAACCACCGGTATTAATCTTGAAGTTCAGGAAGTCATAGCCCACATACAGATTCTGCAACTCCGGTCGTTGGTAAAACCGGCCGTAGCTCAATCTCATCTGAGTCTTATCAGAAATCGGGAAAGCCACGCCTAAGCGGGGAGAAAGTCTGGTGAATTTCTCGCTCTCTTCGGTATCACCCAAATCGAGAACTGAGGCAAGGCTGTCAAGGCCTGGATTGCCAGGGAATCCTAATGAATCAGGATTTAAAGGCAAGGCCGGGTTACGCAGTCGGAGCGCCTTGTAATCAAAGTAGTCAAATCTCAGGCCGCCAGTAATAATCAAGCCCTCATATTCCAGGCGGTCCTGCAAGAAGAAACCAATATCAATGGGGTGCTTGGTTTCATTCTGCCAGTCATCATCGTCAGACTCTTCCCCAAAAATGTCGTAGCCATAACGGTTAACATCCTGGAAGCCACCGGTGCCGACACCTTTATATACGGATACCGGGAAGAAATGTTGATAAAACCTAAGTGTATGGCGATTGAATTCGAAGCCGCCTTTGATAGTGTGCTCAGATGTTATTTCGCTGGTAATCTGCCCCTTGAAGCCAACATAGGCCGACTTTCTCCTGAGATAATCATCCCAGACGTGTGCTTCATCTCCATCAGCAACAAATGTTCTGTCAAGTCCATCAGGAGTGCCAAGAGAGTCGCCAGCAATAGTTACGTACGTGACAGGCGTAATAATACGGTCACCAGTAACAGAATCAATCTCGATATTATCAAACGACCTGAAAAGGTTTTCAACATCGTTTCTGGGATTGCCACCGGGACGCCCATAGGCCCAGATGTCTTCCCGATAAATCCCATCACCCCGGAATCTCTCTGTTACAAAATATGTTCCGCTGAAAGTCCAGAAAGTGCTGGCGCTCATGGTGTGCGTCAGCTTGGCATTAAAGCTGGTATTTTTGTCTTTATAGTAGGGCATATGCTCGGCATTAAAGAGGTATGAATGGGTATATCCACGCCATTCATCATTTGAGCCGGTTCCGGAAAGCTGTAACTGCAAGTTGTCAGTAAACTGATAGTCAATCTTTCCCTGATACGCCCAGCCGTCAAGGCTGTTATTAGGAAGTCTGACAGAAGCGGAAGGCAGCACATCATCAGTAATTGCTGAGGGCATTCTGTCTCCGTGGTAGCGACGCTCAACCGAGCCGAAGAAAAAGCCGTCTTCGACTCCTGGAATCGGTCCGCTCAGGTCGAGCGAATACCAGTTCTGGTCATAGGTGTGCTTGAAGCTGTCACCCCAATTATCGGTTACAACTTCAGCGTTACCGTGGTATTCATTTCCGCCGGACATGGTCGTCACATTTACAATACCCGACGCTACGTGCCCGTATTCGGCCGGGAATCCGCCGGAAGTAATTGATATTTCCTTGATAGCGTTGTTACTGATATTAGTAGTCGATGTCCCAGAAAGCGGGTCCTGCTGTGAAAAGCCATCTACATAATAGGCAACTTCGCTGGGTCGACCGCCCCTGATATTTAATTCAGGACTGTTGCTGGCTTCACGCGCTCCTCTAAGACCTCTTGGTCCGAGGTTTGGTGTGACCTTTACTACACCTGTCTGAATTCCAACAACGTCTGCAAAACCTCGTGTCGGTAATGCCAAAAGCTCATCGCGTCTGACAATACTTATCGAGGCTACTTTGTCTCTAATAACCAGCGGCGTTTCTGCCGTGACGCGAATCACATCACCCAGTTCTTCAGTCGTCGGGGCGACTGTGTGATCCTGAAACGAGGCCAGGTCAACAGAGACCAATACGTTACTAACTTCGAGTGTCGTAAAACCGACTGAACTTACACGTATTGTATAAGTGCCAACCGGAACGTTCAAAATGGTATACTTACCATTTGCGTCAGTTACCCCGCCAAGCGATGTGCCTACGACAGACACGTTGGCGCCGGGTACTGCATCGCCTGTTTCAGAGCTTGTTATGACACCCGTGATGCGGCCTGATACCGCTGAGAACACAGTGCCTGAAACAAGGCAGATAAAAACTGTGAGTACTACGAGTAATTTAGATTTCATTACTCCTCCTTGTAATGTTGTATGATTTCGCAACTGTTTTGTTTATCATATTTTCAATCAGGAAAGCTATTCTAATTCTATCAAATAGGCAAGGCCATTCTCCGTCATCGGCATTGACCGCAAAACTTGCTCAAAAAGTCCCAAAAAGGCCGAAAACAGTCAACAAAAACAGATTATAAGTAATTATTTTTTTGACTTTAATTTGCCGATTACTGATAGAAATTTCGGTCGCTTACTCCAAAGAGATCTGGAGGTTCACTTCGTGACTTTCTGCTTACAAATCTTTTAGATAAACAGGTGCATCGCATTTTACTTTCATTCCACGATTGTCCTCGAAAAGCAAAGCGTTGTTAAACAAGAGCTTAGGTCGCGCGGTGGCACGCTTAAAGTGCTGGTGATGTTGATAACTCTTTGGCTCCTGTGTGATCTATCAACTGTCAGTTTTTGCTCAAACAGGTCCTTCGCAAAGTGTAGACGATTTACCAGGCCGGATTGTTTAATCAAATGCAAAAAAAAAGAATTTATTTTAATATCAGAGTTTGGATTTTTCTCAAAATATTGACCGCCAACCATCTGATTGGCGGTCTCATCCCAAATGCGGATGGCCGGACTCGAACCGGCACGGATTGCTCCACTACCCCCTCAAGATAGCGTGTCTACCAATTTCACCACATCCGCTAATCTTTCTGAAGTCGCGTTCCGAAATCAGTTTCCAGAAGTGTCACCGGTCTGATCACTGGTTGTAGTTTTTATTTCAATCGGAGTAATTTGAAAGCTGTCACTAAAAGTTGCCTGCCGCTGCTGTTGTTGCAAGGCTTGCTCTCTTTCCTGCTGGGCCTGGCGGGTTACAACTGATTCACCCGGTTGCCCGCTAACATTCGAGGCAGTAGGTCCGCCGCTTGAAATAAGAGCCAGGGCACCGCTGTTCAGCATAAACAAGGCTGCCAGGACTGAGGTTGCCTTGGACAAAAAGGAGGCTGCCCCGCGACCGCCAAAGACCGCCCCGGAAACGCCGCCGCCGCCAAATGCAGAACCGGCCAGACCTTCGCCTTTACTTGACTGCATCAAAACTACAAGTACCAATGAAAATGAAATCAGAATGTGAGTAACTACTAAAATTGCAAACAAAATTATTCTCCTTATTTAAAACTCAAGCTGCTTCTATTATCTTCATAAAGCTATCGGCGCTAAGCGATGCTCCGCCAACCAGAGCCCCATCAATGTCGGGCTGGTTTAATAGTCCGGCAGCGTTATCCGGCTTAACCGATCCACCATACAAAATAGGGGTCGAATTCGCAATAGCTGGTTCAATTTTGGCCATATTCTCTCGTATAAACTTATGCATATCCTGGGCCATTTCAGGAGTTGCCGTTTTGCCTGTCCCAATAGCCCAAACCGGCTCATAAGCGACAGTCAGATTTTTCAGATTTTCTACACTCAGGCCGTTGACCCCGTTTAATAATTGTCCCGAAACCACTTCCTGGCTGTTCCCGGCTTCTCTTTCTTCGAGGGTCTCTCCGACACAAAAGATAGGGAAAAGGCCGGTATTAATGGCTATTTTCAGCTTTGCGTTTATCAGACTATCAGTTTCATAATAATATTGACGCCGCTCTGAATGTCCGATTATTACATATTTGACGCCGGTAGCAACCAGCATACTAGCCGATATTTCAGCGGTATAGGCTCCGGATTCATGCTCAGAAAGATTCTGAGCGCCGAGCACAATGCTGCTCTTTGATAATAGCTCAGATGCCGCTGACAAAGAGGTGAAAGGAGGACAGACAATTGTAACAACCTCAGTATCAGATCTTTCGCTGGCAACCAAGCTTGTGATTAGCTCTTTAGTTTCGGCCGGAGTACAGTTCATCTTCCAGTTGCCGGCAATTATTTTTGGCCGGGACATCAGACTGTCTGAACTCTGGGTTGGTCTGTCAGAACTTCCACTCCCGGGAGTTTTTTCCCCTCAAGAAATTCCAGCGAAGCTCCCCCGCCGGTGGAAATATGTGTGAACTTATTTTCAAGGTCTAGACCGGATATGACAGCAGCTGTATCACCGCCTGCAATAATAGTCTTGGCGCCACTGGAAGTCAGCTCTGCAAGTTTTCTGGCGATCTCGAGTGTGCCAGTTTCAAACGGCTTATATTCGAATACGCCCATGGGGCCGTTCCATATAGCAGTCCGGGCATCTTTGAGGGAATCCTTAAACAGTTTCACCGATTCAGGACCGATATCAAGTCCTTTCATGCCATCCGGGATTGTTTCAATCGAGACAACTTCTGTCTTAGCTGAGTCAGAGATTTCTGTGGCCACTACAATATCGGTCGGAAAGACTACGGTAGTTTCAGAGCGTTTAAATTCATCAATCAATTTTTCGGCCAGTTCTATCTTGTTATTTTCAACAAGCGAATCCCCGATTTTGTGGCCCATTGCTTTGACAAAAGTAAAGACCATGCCGCCGCCGATCAAAAGCAGATCAACATTACCCAGCAGGTTTTCAATCAGATCTATTTTTCCGGCTACTTTGGCTCCGCCGATAATAGCTGCCAGCGGACGGACCGGGCTGTCAAGGACTTTGCCTAAAAAGTGAAGTTCTTTTTCCATCAAAAGTCCGGCTACGGCCTGCGGGAAAAATTTGGTAACGGCTGCTGTTGAAGCGTGTGTCCGGTGTGCCGAACCGAAAGCGTCATTGACGTAGATGTCAGCCAGTGAAGATAGTTTTTGGGCGAACTCATCATCGTTAGCTTCTTCTTCCTTATGAAAGCGCAGGTTTTCCAGTAGCAGGCAGTCGCCTTCTGATAGTTTGTCGGCCAGATTGGATGCTTCGGGACCGATACAATCTTCTGCAAAGAGAACGTTTTTACCTAAAAGTTCAGACAATCTCTTAGCGACCGGTTTCAATGACAACTCTCTTACTGCTTTTCCCTTTGGACGTCCCATATGTGAGCAGGCCACAACTATGCCGCCATCGTTTAGGATTTTGTTAATGGTGGAGATAGTGCTGGTGAGGCGGCGATCGTCAGTAATATTACCTGCCTTATCGACTGGAACATTAAAATCAACTCTCAAAAGAGCTTTTCGTCCGCGGAAATTAATATCTGAAACTGAAATCTTTTGCATTGATATTATTTACTCTTCAAAAAATTTACATAATTTTCAGCATATCAATCATGCGGCAGGAGAAACCCCACTCGTTGTCATACCAGCTGAAAAGCTTGACCATTTTTCCTTTGGCCCAGGTCATCTTCGAATCAAGAATCGAGCCATGGGGATTGCCCAGAACGTCAACTGATACAATCGGGTCCTGGCAGTACTCAAGTGCCGCCGAAAGATTTGGGTCTGCCGCGGCAGCTTTGAAAGCTTCGTTAACTTCTTCAGTCGTCACCTCTTTTTCCACTATCGCCGAAAGGTCAACCAGTGAGCCGCAAATTGTTGGCACTCGCACAGCGGTGCCGTCCATTCTGCCTTTTAGCTCAGGGAAAATTTCGCTGATAGCTTTGGCCGCACCGGTTGTTGTCGGTATCATTGATACGGCAGCAGCTCTGGCACGACGCAAATCTTTGTGAGGCGTATCCTGCAATCTTTGATCTGAGGTATAGGCATGAATAGTTGTCATATAACCCTGTACCAGTCCAAAGTTTTCTAAGAGAACTTTTACCAAAGGCGCCAGGCAGTTGGTGGTACAGGAACCGATTGAGATTACATGGTGATTAGCTCTGTCATATTTATCACTGTTGATGCCCGGTATAAAAGTGCCATCGTGGTCTTTTGCCGGGGCTGAGATTAAAACTTTTTTGGCGCCGGCCTGGATATGTTTTGATGCCTCTTGTTTAGTGCGAAACAGCCCGGTACACTCCAGTATCACTTCGGCACCAAGCTTGTCCCAGTCCAATTTCGAGGGGTCTCTTTCTGAGCTGACCGGGATTTTCTTACCGTCAACTGACAGAGAGTTTCCATCGGAACTTACCTCGCCGTCAAAACGACCGTGAATAGAATCATACTTGAGTAAGTAGGCCAGTGTTTCAGAGTCGGTAATGTCGTTTATCCCGACAACTTCCATGTTTTCTTTTAATGCCGCTCTTAGCGCAAGTCTGCCGATACGTCCAAATCCGTTAATACCTATTTTCACGATGACGACCTTTCCGTGTTTTGCCATCTTTGTTGTATAAATATTTAATTCCAATAGTAATACTAAGACCATCGTACTTTTCAATAGTGATCAGTGATTTAGAAAAATTTATAGGCATATACTTGGCGTTAAGCTCCAGCCCCAAAGAATTCGCCAGCGGCATATCAATACCGCCGCCTATTGAATAGTAAAAGTCTGTACCAGATTCGTCGCGTGTGACGAGAAATCTGGTAGTAGAAATCTGGGTGCTCCTTCTGCCGTAGTACATGCCGCCACCGCCGGTCAGGTAGGGTTGGAAGTGGCTGTGAATCATTGAGAAAGGATAAAACTTTGCTTGAACCAGCAAAGGGTAAAGTATGAGATTCCCAATATTGGTTGTTCCGGATTCGGTCAAGGTGACAGAGCCTCTGTTTGACATTCCGAAAGAGAGTTCCATCATTATAAGAGGGCTGAATCGATAAGCGAAATACCCTTCGAAATAGAAATTAGAATTTGCTATTTTGCTGGCCAGAGTTGAATTGTTGTTTGGATCAACCAGCAGCCTGGGTGGAATATCACCCATATTGGTCCAAACACCCATACGGACTCCGAGCTGATGGCTCTTAAAGAACCGCTTGAGCAAGTTGGTTTCACCAGTTTGACTCCAGCCGTTGGCAGTACCAAGAATCAAAGCGAAGAGCAGAAAGACAATTCTTTTAAACATCATAATCCTCTATTAGTCAACAAGTTGTATCTTCTAATATACCTGCAAACCGAAAACTGTCAATAGCCTCTTTTGGCCATTAGTGGGGTTTAAATGGAGAACTGCCTGGCTCAAAGAGAAATAGCCTGCTATTTGCGTAATCAAAGAGGATTTGGTAATTCTCAAGTATCTTGGTACCAATATTTCCTGAGATATACCTGGACCCAATAATGCCTGAGCCGGAATCTGCAAGCAGTCCTTCTGATACTCTTATCTCAAGATCTTCTAACATAAGGCTGGCAATACTGAACGTACTGCTCCCAACTCCTTCCCCTACTCCTCCCAAATAGGAACTTGAAGAGCTATCAATTTTGAGTTGCCCGGCATTTGCCAGTCTCCGGCCGAAATTCTGATGGATGATAAGTCCAAAGGCATTGCCAAGATCAATCAGGAAACCACCCCGGACACCATTAACTGTGGCCCTAACAGTTGGTATTTTCATAGTCAGTTGAAACGGAATTGCATACTGGGAGTTTTCAATCTCAAATTTTTGAGGATCAAATATCGTAAGCGTCTGGCGTCTGAAATTAATAAGCAGAGGAAACCTGACAAAAAAGTCATAGCCCAAAAGCCCCCCAAACGTCATTTTGCTCTGAATCTGTCTGGCCAGAATATCCAGCGGCATAACCCCGGCAATCTGGTTATACAAAGTCACCGGACCAACCGATATAGAATCAAACTTTGTTAACTCAAGGCTTTGGAAACCACCAAGACCCATAGCCGGGATTTCTCCAAAGCGTTCTAATTTCATTTCTGCGACGAATTTTTTGTCATAAAAACTTGCCGAGGTGCCTGTATCAAGTATGAACCAGCCAAACTTCCTGCCGTTTACTTTTAAGCGCACAAGGACATGGCCGTTTCTAAAAAGAAATGGGATAGTTACAGAATGAGAATCTTCGGGGAAATGAAAATCGGAAAGTGGCTTTCTTTGAAAGGTGAATAGTGAAGAGTCAATAATCACATCAAATTGAATTTCTTTTGTAAGGAGCTCAGTTCTGATAGGGACAACAGGGCTGGTGGTAACTGACTTGAATGGAATGATTATTCCTTCGATTTCACTGTAATCATGAAAGGAAGTATTGACCGGCAGGTTGTCTACTGTCTTGTTGATATATGCCAGGCGGGAATTATCTTTTCCAAATACTAAAGTTAGATTTTCTTCCTCTTGGGCTAAGCAATTAATATAATGGTATGAACTGTCGTCACTGCCTGTCGTTTGTAAATATTCACAATCTCTATCTGAGTTTTGGTTGAGTAAGTACTGGTATGATAAGAGATAGAGATCGCGAATAATCTCTTGTTTCTCAAAACCAGATAGTTTTGAATTCGATCCATCGAGATCTTTTTGCCATGCGATTTCACCGTCATAGCCCTGAGCCATTATGAATTGGCCGAAGTCTGAAGTTGTAATAAATTTGTTGGGTGCTTGATATACTGTTGTGAAGTTCCCCTCAATTCCGTTCCAGTTTATTTCGCCTGTTATTTTAAATGACTTTAGTTTTTTGAGTCTCTCAAATGCTTTCTGTCCGCCGACCGATTCGATAAAGATTGAATCTATATCGGCTGTTCGAGCGTTTGCAGATAAGAATAATAAGAGAGAAAAAATTAATGAAAGCCGCCTAGTCATCTGCACATTATACAGCTGTAGATTGGAAATGCCCACTCAATAGTGTCTCCCAAAATGCAGACTCCGACCAAATGAATCAATTCAAGCTGATTTGATTCAAGCGTAAGACTAAGAATGTCGCACTAATTAAAACGAAATTTAGTGATGAACATACTTGCCCAGAATCTTGTTCATCCGGGATGACATCCGCGAGTTGGAATAGACTTCGTTTGCTCCGGCCATCCGGGCAGCATCCATCTGGTCTTTTAACGTCTTCGGAGAATAGCAAACTATAGGAATCTTCTTGGTTGAACCGTAGGAGCGAAGTTTATTGATAAGCGAGGGTGCTTCTATGCCATTAAGGTTTAAGTCGATAATTATCAAGTCCGGGCTCAGTTCCTGAGCCTTTACAAAAATTTCGTCAGATCGAATAGCCTTGATGCCTTCAGCTTCCATGCCATCAAGGATAGTCATAATCTTGGAAGTGAAAATCATGTTGTTAGCAGCAATTAACACTTTCCTGTTCATTGTTCCCATCCTGTTCTAACTTTATGCCTTCTACTAAGTTAGCGGCAAGCCCAGCCACTTCTATACTTAGTCAATATAGTATATTTTACGCTATTTTCAAAGCAGAGATTCAAATATTTTTTAGAACTAACCTTAATATCTGCTTAACTTGTTGTTATTCAATAACTAAATATATTCCTGCTGCTGTTCGGGGCTAATAGAGAGAGGCCTATTCAGCCTTTTTGGTTGATTTCAGCTGAGTTCACAGCTAAAAAGTGTGAAATTATAAGTTTTCTCTCGAATTTCAGCAAACTAAGAGGCCAGAAGTGAATCTCGCAGCTTTCAAAAATATAATGACCCTGATGTTGGGATTGGCTATTCTGTCTTTTTTTATTGCTCCCGTTGGCCAGGCACAGTCGAAAAAAAAATCGAAAGAAATGTGCATTACTTTTGATGAGCTGCCGGCCAGCCGGGCGTTTGGGGAGGTCGATGCTGAAGCTCTAAATTATCTTATTTTACAGGGTTTGAGAAATCACCAGATCAAAGCGGCCGGGTTTGTGGTGGGCAGCTATGTTGAAGGGAGCTTTGATATTTTGGGGCAGTGGCTAAACGAAGGGCACACTCTGGGAAATTTGACCAATTCCAATCAGGATTACCACCAGATAGATATAAAAAGTTTCATTTCCGATATTGCCAAAGGCTATGACATGCTTGAGCCGATGCTGTCAGGGTTTGGCCAGAAAAAACAGTATTTCCGCTTTCCCTATCTGCATTATGGAACCAAGCTTAAAACCAAAGAAGCAATTAATATTTACTTAGAAGATCAGAATATTCTGACTGTTCATGCTACAATAGTAGTAGATGATTATCTTTATAATCTGTCCATGGAAAAGTTAGGGAAAATCCCGGATTCAAATTCTTTGAAACAACTCCGTTACGAATACATCGAACATATTATTTTTAGGATACAGGATGCAGAGTTGAAATCGAAACAGGTACTCGGTCGCAGCTGCCGGCAGATTATGCAGTTTCGCGCCAACCGTATTAACGCAGTTTTGCTTGAGGAAATTTTGACTGCGATAGAAAATCTCGATTACAAGTTTGTATCACTTGAGCGGGCACTTGAAGATGAATTGTATAGCCGGGCCGAAGCCTATTATGGCGCCCGCGGTGTTGGCTTTCTTGATATGATTTTAGAGAGCGACCCCGACCATCTGCCCGCGGAGTAGAGGCCGCCACTATCGTATAATTTAAATTTTCCCATTTTGAACAAATTCTTAGTGTAAGTAATCCGACCGGCGGAGTAGGGGGGATATGGCATATAAATTGGGTTCGTTTTGTTATATTTAACATCTTTTTTTGAGTTCTCTCCGGCTGGAGGGTTGCCCAGAAATGGTCCACGGACCTTCGACGCTACGCGCGAATGGGTTCGTTTCGTCATATTTTAGTTTTCGGCCATTAAGTTTTGTAGTCATTTTGTAACAGCACTAATTGGTTTTTGCTCTCGGTTTTGGTTATTGCTTTTTATTGTGGCTTGGAATAGTAATTTGAATAAATTTAGTAGTGTTTTTGTGACTGGGAATCAATTCTTGCAGAAATCGTCTGGAAAGTAGTCCAGCCGGTTCCGCAGCTGACAGCCTGAATGGAACCTGTCCTGAGTCCGCCTCGGCGGAAAGGGCCGGCAAATCGCTTGTCCAAATAAACTGACTAAACAAAATACCCGACGGACACGTCTATATTTTAGTTGACCCTTAAATGCAGGACATTTAGAGTTAATTCTAGTAGTGAGCAACTCGCACGATTCTCTTTGAGCAGGATGACAAACAGTTATAGATCTGAAAAAAACAGGGAAGAAATTCATCTTTGAGATGTAAGATTAATTGAACCCTAAAATAACTTATGAAAGGAGAATAAAATGTTCAAGACTTTTATCTGTTATGCCACGTTGGCGGCGTGTATTGTCACCCTGGCAGCCTTTGTTCCGGGTGCCAACACTTATGCGGGAACGTCACCGCCGCGTTCAGTTCACGTCAAATTTGCTCCTGTCGAAATGCCGAAAGGAGCTGGGCCGGTTTCGTTGGAACTGGCCTTCAAATCAAAGATTTGGAAAAATGAATTTGAAAACCAAGGTAACTATTGCAAAGAAGCCGAGGTCAGGGTGACGGCAATAGATAATTTGCAGTACTTCGGCGACTCCGTTTGGACCGTAAAAGTCGACAGCGGAGTATGGTCCAGCACGATCATTAACGTAATCATACCTCCAAACGACATCAGTGGGATAAGACTACGCATAAAATGTGGCCGAATGCCAAATGACGTCGCCGCTTACTTTGTTACGACTGGAGATACTGTAGAGTTCTATCCAGGGAGGCCAAGTGCTCATGAGCCAACGCCTCCCCGACGGACCATTGCATCCTTTGTTGATACCTTAACAGAAGAGCAACTTCAGACAAAATATGAGGTAGCTCTTGACTTAAAGGAATCTGCTGATCTGAAATTTGTGGAAGAGCTTGTTGGACAATTGGCTGATTCAAACATCTTTGATGCAAATCGAAGCTATTATCGCCTATGGATGTCGTTAGAGAATATAATTGAGATTAGAAAAAGACACATTGAGTGCGGATTCATTGATCCGCCTCTGTGGACACCGGAGGGTCGTGCGAAAAGGGACTCCACTAAACATCGAGGTTCTTTGCCAAGTCCGGAATCAAAAACAGCCACCGAGCTTGTTGGTGGTATTTCGTTGGACCATGTAGACGGAGCCAGTTTATCCGGGACAAGTCTATTTATTGGACCCACCATCAGGTTTTACCTGAGATTGAACAATAATAGCGGTCAAGATATTTTTACATCATTGAAACAGACAATTAATGTTCAAAAAGAGATTGATAAAATCTATCCAGAAGTAGAAAAAGATGTAATTTCTTTTTCGTAGTTTCTTTTTGCAATCTAAACATTTCTGCTTGTATTACCGGCTGGATTCCACGTCAAGCGTGGAATGACGGCAAGATGGCTTCCCGACTACTCGGGAATGACAATTAGGGCAGGGAATGACAAGTAGGGCAAGGAATGACAAGAAGGCAGGGAATGACAGCGGCAAATTCCACCTTCTAAAAGGCAGTAAGCCAAACTATTCCAGCCGCTAATTTTGTCGATATAAACAAGATAAACCATTAAATTGGCCCATAAATAAGATATGTCTACGACAGAATTCATACCATCCGGAAGGACTTCGCTCGTTAACAGAAACGGGACGGCCTTGCAGATACAGACCGAATACGCTTACCGGCCGTACCCCAGGGTGACGACTACTATTTTGGATGAGGGCAGAGTTCTCCATAAAGTAGAAAAGAAACTTGAGAAATGTGTTGATTCCCCTGAAGAACAGGCCGCCATGGAAGAAATCATCAAGCACCAGCATTCTCAGGTAATGCTTCTTGTCAAGGATCAAAAACCAGAGAAGGTAGCCAGTACTCAGACTCAGAGAATAAGAGTATTGACCGAGCCAACTTTTAAGAGCGAGCTAAAGGCAATTACCGGGGTTGAGAGAGTATTCTTTTTGGATAAGGGCGGGGCGTTTGAAAACGATGAGGACGCTATTAATTTCAAGAAATACTTCCCGTCCTTGTTCAAAGGGCTCACTGATTTGTTAGAAATGTTTATGAGGCTGCCGGGGGCAGAGGTCAACCGTGAAATAGGAGTTTTGGAAATCAAAAAAGACCGCTTATACTTTATTTCTTCAGGATTTTCTTTTGCCTTTGCCATTACAGTCAAAAAAGAAGAACAGACGAATTTCGAAAAGATATTCAAAGATTTGATAGATCCAAGTCCGCTGGGCTAAAGAAGCTCTTTTTTGTACTCGTCCGATAAATTCAAGTCCAAAAAAAAAATCCCGCTGAGTCGCGGGATTATTTTTTGGAGCGGGGTAGCAATTTGAATTAACTCCGTAACGAATACGGTAAAGGGTTTTTACAACCGCTCACTGCATGTTGATATCGCTATCGTTAATAAAAACGGGTCACGGCGAAAGCTCAGCAGAAAAGAAATGACCTTCATTAGTTAAGTGTTAGAGATTTTCAAATGGCGTCCCCGCCCTAACACTTTTTTCTGTTGTCGCTGTTTAAGATAACTGATTAAATGCTATTGGCAACAGTTTTCGGCGCTGTTGCCGTAGAGCCGGGAATTGCTTATTATCAGCCGGTTATGAATATTTGTCAGGAGGTAGAAATTGACTGAGTCAATTGGAATTGATCTGGTTGAAACAAACAGAATCAGAAAAACCCTGAAAAGACATGGCACCAGATTCGTAAATCGCATACTTGGGCAAAGAGAATTGGTGACTTACGCTCAAAGAGGCGACAAGGTTAATTTTCTGGCCGGCAGGTTTGCTGCCAAAGAAGCAGTGATAAAAAGTCTTGGCCGGTTTTTGACGAACCGTCCGGCTTACAGCAGCTTAGAAATCATAAACGATGAGACGGGGAATCCATATTTGGATTTTGGCGTTCTGGCCGGAGAAAAGCTCAGGCACAAAAAGTGTCTCATTTCAATCAGCCATGAGAAACATTATGCTACAGCGGTAGCGATTATTACAGCGGAAAAATGAACAACTCAGAAATTTTGAAGATATTTGAAGATTCCGGGGCGCTTTTGAGCGGGCATTTCAAGCTGACCTCGGGCAGACACTCCGACATCTACTATGAAAAATTCACGCTACTCAAAAACCCCAAGGTTTGCACAAAAATCTGCAAAATGATAGCAGATGAGTTTAGTGACAAGAATATCCAGACAATAGTAGGACCTACCTTGGGAGGAGTGATAATAGCCTACGAAGTTGCCCGGTATCTGGGAATTGAAGCAGTCTATTCTGAACCGGGGGAGGCCGGCAGAACTCTCAAACGTGGCTTTGAAATAAGCCCCGATGAAAAAGTTTTGATTGTAGATGATATTTTAACTACCGGCCGGTCGATTAAAGAAATGATAGAACTTTGTAAATCCAGAAATGTCGATATTTGCGGAATAGGATTGATACTGGACCGCTCGGGCGGGCAAATAAAATTTGATTATCCGCAGTATTCAGTGGGTTCAATTGATGCAGTTTCTTGGTCGCCGGAAGAATGTCCGATGTGCAAAAAAGATGAGCCTCTCACTCAAAGAGGCAGCAGAGTTCATTAAGATGCTTTAGCGTCGCTCAGGCAGTCAGCTACTGTCTGCATCAGTTCTTTAATGCTGAAAGGTTTAGACAAAAAAGCGCTGGCGCCATGGTTGGCTGATTTGCTGACAGAGTATAAACTCGAGTAGCCTGTAATAACAATGACTTTGGCCGTGGGGTCTGATTGTACGGCAAATTTAACAACTTCGTCACCGGAAACACGCGGCATTTTAAGGTCTGTTATGACCAGGTCATAACTTTGCTCTTTTAGCTTGTCAATAGCCTCGTCACCGTCGCTAGCGGTGCTGACTTCAAAATCATCATTTAAGACTTCGAACAAAAAGTCTCTGATTATTTCTTCGTCATCTACTACCAGAACGGTTTTCTTATCCATTTTGCTCATTTTCCAATTCGTTCAGCCAGGAAAGTTAGGGGCTTTCTGCTTATTCAGGTTATCGGCTTCCAGAGTCGGTTTCTGAAGAGGTAGAACTATGATGAAGGTAGTTCCTTTTTCTTCATTAGAAGTCACCTTTATTTCTCCTCCGTGATTTCTTATTATACCGTAACTTACGGATAATCCCAGGCCGGTTCCTTTGCCCAGTTCTTTAGTAGTAAAGAAGGGCTCGAATATTCTCTTCATATTCTCTGAAGGGATTCCGCAGCCGTTATCAATAAACATAATTTCAATAGCTCCACCAAAATCGCCAAGAGCAGGGCTTGACTGAGTTTTTATCTTTATGCAGTTGCCGGATTCGGATGCATGCATTGCATTTATTATCAGATTCGTAAATACCTGCTGCAGCTGTCCGGCATTTCCGTTAATTTCGGGGATACTTTCATTTAATTCAAGTTTTAGTTCAATCTGGTGCATATTGAGCTGGTGCTCGATAAACGTCACAGTATCTTTGATAATATGATTAATGCTGATTCGTTCAAATTCTATTTTCTCGGGCAATCTTGAGAATTTCAACAAATTCTGTACTATATTCTTACAGCGACGCGCCTGCTTTTCTATTTCTGACAGATAACGCAGGTAATCTTGATGTTGTTTTTCATCAATCTCAGTAGCCCCGGTATGGCTCATTTTCTCGAGGGCAATTTGTGCATAACCGAGAATACCGCCCAGAGGATTGTTAAGCTCGTGGGCCACTCCTGCCGCCAGCTGACCTATGGCACCCATTTTTTCGGATTGCAGTAACTGTGCCTGAGCTTCTTCCAGTTCTATAGTCCTTTGTACAATCTTGTGTTCAAGATTTCTGTTATATTCTTCAATTTCGTTTCGGGACTGTCTCAATGAGTCCACCATCTTGTTAAATGTATCAGCCAGATGTCCTATTTCATCACCCGAATGAATATCAACGCTCTGTGTCAGATCGCCGCGGCTGATCCGGTCCGTTGCAGTAAGCAATACCCGTATCGGTCTGGTTACAAATCGTACCAGAAAGGCGATAGTCAATATACCAAAAAGCAGGATAGCCGCTGTTACCAACAAGGCCGCCTTTTGAGCTTCTGTTATGGCCTTATTAACGTTGGCTAATGATAGTACCAGTTTTATTGATCCAACTTTTTCGATAACTAGATCATCCCTGTTTGCTTTGTCATAGCCAGCGGTCATACCCAGCAGCTCTCTGTCCAGTGATTCTCTCCGGGTTGTAATCGGATAATTGAGAACAATGAATTCATCACCGTTATTTAACCTGACCTGGTAATCATGATGCGCCAAATCATCTGTAAAGGCCGTCTTTATTCTCTTGCTGTCAGCAATAGCATTATTATTCCATTCACCTGCTTCGGACAGCAGCCTGTTATCAATTGAGTAAATAGCGGCATAGCGCACTACATTAAAGCCGTGCAAGAGCGTAAGCATTTCATCGAGTTCATATTGTGATTCCAGAATTACTCCGGTCTCGGCATTAACAGCCAGCATTCTAATCATTGTTTCGCCGGCGGTCTCCAGTTCGCGTCTGATTCCGTGTGCTTGTCTGTTGATCATATAGGTACTGGTGACCAAACTGCTAATTAAGAGAATAACAACAATTGGAAGGAGCACTTTGGTGCGCAGCTTGGCGTTGTAAAACCATTTACGGAGGTTCATTTGTAAACCTCCCGGGCTACCGCTATAAGCTCAGGCGGAATTTTGATTTTGATGTAATTGGCAGTTTTTTGGTTGTAGTGAAAATAGATTACGTCGCTTGAAGTCACTCTGATTTCTGAAGCATCGGCTCCATCTATCAGCTTATTTACGATTTCTCCGGCTTGAAATCCTATCGCTTTGTAATCAAAGTCCAGAGCAAACAAGGCACCAGACTCCACCACGTGGCGGGAAAATCCCATGAACGGAATCATTTTGCGTAAAGTCGTTTTTAAAATGTATCTGGTTGACTGTGGACCAAAAAGTTCCGGATCAGCAACTGACCAAAGACCTTGAGTTATATTTGCCAGTGAATCGAGCGCTTTGGGGAGTTCCTTAGGTTCCTTGATTAACACCGGCACCAGGGTCATGCCAAGTTCGCGCGCCACGATTTTTGCAGAAGGTATAAGCGGGGCGGTACTTTCTGTATAGAGGACGCCGATTTTTTCTAACTTAGGTAATATCTGTTTGAAATATGAGAATTGAACATTTAGAGGAATATCCAGTGAAGCGCCGGTAATATTGTTTCCAGTGCCTGATGAACTGTTAACAAAACCTGAAAGCGCCGGATATTTTACGCTCGAAAATACAATGGGAATTTTCTTAAAGTTTCTCTTGGCGAACTCAGTCGCCGATGAGCCTACGGTTAGTATGATGTCCGTTTTATTAGCCAGACAACTGTTGACAACCGCAGTATCTTTCAGAATACCACGTTTGATAACGTATTTGTCAAACTGTGCTTCGGGGTGTTCCCGTTTGATAATGTTCTTGGCGCCACTTAAAGTCCTGGCCGTAGAAGTAAGGCTGTCGCTTACAAAAATTGCAATTCTGGTTCGGCTTTTCTGTGGAAAAGCATGTTCCGGAGAAAGGACAGTAAACGCAATTATAGCCCAACTGATTAATAGAAATAGTGTCCTGTTCATGCCAAATTTCATACGAACAAAGTTGCTTTCTATTTTTTCCCTTACCTGCTTAATCCATGTTTTTGCCCCATTGCTGAGCCTGCAGACAGACTGGTAGCCCTGCGTATTAGTTGGATATCGGAAAACCTCGATAAATCTTGAGATTATACCTATTCCACTTATCTGGAGCGGGAAAATAATTCCGTTTTAATCTTATCCAAAAGAGTCAAGTTTTTTACAAGGGCTCCGATAAAATACCAGACGCTTGCTAAAAGGGCTGTACTAAATGCCGATAAAAAGATTTATGACTAATAGGAATGTCATATATGATAGAGACAAGTTTTTTCAAAAGGTAAAATTCTTGAGTCGTTTGACTAAAATATTACCGCTGCTGATTTCGTTACTATTAGTGTTTTTCAGCGCAGCATTAGTCCAGGCGGGAGTTGTCGGAAAAATTTCTGGTCTGGTCGAAGATAGCAAGACCGGAAAACCGATAGTCGGAGCGACAGTAAGAATTAACGGAACTTCGCTGGTGACTAAAACCGATGTAGACGGGGAATTTTTCGTTATCAATCTGCCGGTAGGAAAGTACGATATTTCCGTCAGCAGTGTCGGTTACGAAAGAATAGTTCATAAGAATGTTCTGGTTTTAATAGACCTTACGACACCAGTCAATTTTGAAATCAATCAATCTACTCTTCGGTTGCAAGAAGAAGTAGTTGTAACGGCAGAAAATCCGGTAATACAAAAAGATTTGACAGCTTCAAAAGTAATTTTTACGGCTGATCATTTAAAACTTCTCCCAAATATCATTACAGTGAAATCCGTATTGATCAATTATCCCGGCGTAGTGGTCGATCGTGACAACGACCTGCATATAAGAGGCGGTCGCGCCGGACAAGTAGCCTATTATTTTGACGGCTTTTCGGTACAGGATCCATTTATATCCCAGTCGGGAATCAAGATTATGCCCAGCTCTTTAGAGCAGCTGTCTTTGACTTCCGGTGGTTATACGGCGGAGTATGGCGAGGCTCTTTCCGGTGTTGTCAGCGCTATTACTCGTGAGGGCGGCGAGTCTTATCACGGCGGATTTAAAATGTATGAAGGCCTGACGCATCCTTATAATGTACGAAGTGGAGAATGGGCCGGCCTAAACAGAGTTGGCAATCGTGCTACCAGCTTCAATCTGTCAGGTCCGATTCCGGGCGCAGGTTTTTCGCGTAACACTTTTTTTGTAGCCGGCGAATATTTGCATGAGCCATCATATTTGCCTCATAATGGTTCGGTCTCTTATACAGGTACGACCAAATTGTCGCTGCAGCCCAGCCAGAGATTCAAAATCAAAGCGAATTTCACTTTCCATGATGAATCCGGCGAAGAGTATATACACCGCGACGTTAACGGAGTCTCCTACGACTTCAATCTCGACGGACTGCCCTCGTTTAAAAAGAACTCGTTTCTGGCCGGTATCAGCGGATTATATTCTGTCAGTGAAAGATTGATTATAACAAACTCTTTTAACTATTTCATGACCAATTACAAATCAGCTCCGGGAGCTCTGTTTGACTTGTACTGGGATCAGTGGCCAGGCTATACCGAAGGGACCATTGATGATGATAATTATCTCGGCAATAGAGATTTTGCCGATGTCCTTCAGGCCACAGGATTTACAGTTGGCAACGACTTTAAACCTACATACAGATGGCGGGAGTCAATCTACAGCGCCTATAAGTTAAATGTTATCGGTCAAGTCAACAAGACCAATCAGATAAAAGCGGGCTTTGAGTGGAGAAAATACAAGATAGACTGGGATTACAAGCTATTTTTTAACGACAATCCTTATGGCGAAAAATATAATAGCAGTCCCAGCTATATCTCCGGTTTTGTGCAGGATAAGATGGAATATAAAGAATTCATCATAAATCTGGGCCTGCGAGTTGATTATCGTGATGCTGATATTTCTTATAATGTTAACCCCGGCGGCTTTACCCCGGTTTATAAACGAGCTGACTCCAAAACACGCTGGGCTCCACGTCTTGGAATTTCATTCCCGATATCCTCAAGATCTAAAATGCATTTCAACTACGGACTGTTTTATCAAGAGCCTAGTTTCAGATATCTTTATACTAATTTGGAAGGGGATGTTTCAACAGGTTATCCGCTATTGGGTAATCCTGATCTTAATCCCGAGCAGACAACTTCATACGAACTGGGCCTTGACCATTTGATTGACAGAAATTTAAGGCTGAAAGTAGTTACCTATTTCAAAGATATCAACGATCTGGTAACTACACGTTCTTCATTCCAGGTAGCAGGCTTACCGGTCACTCACTTTGACAATGATGATTATGGTTCTGTAAAAGGCATCGACTTGACTATTGAAAAGTTTCCGGGCGGCGGATATTTGAGCGGATCTATCTCTTATAGCTATCAGATTGCAACCGGTATCGGCTCTACGGCGCTTGAACCTTACTATACCTATATCACTTCAGTAACTGACACCCTGGCCCCGGTCTCCGAATATCCATTAGATTTTGACCAGCGCCATACAGTTATAGCGCTTATGTCATTTCGGGCTCCAAGAAACTGGGATGCCAAGTTTCTTGGTATGCAAATGCCCGGCGCCTGGAATCTTAGCCTTGTCGGAAGTTATGGTTCGGGTCTGCCATACACTTCAACGGATAATCTGGGCGCCAGATTGGGTGAACGCAACGAAGCCAGACTGCCTTCGAATTACCGGGTCGACATGAGGTTTAATAAAGACTTCGCACTTGGCGCCTTTAATTCGCGCCGTATGAGTTTCTTTGTGGAAGTAGACAATCTCTTTAATAAGAGAAATATTCTGGGTGTTTACACCAATACCGGCCGGCCGGATAACGACGGTAATGCCATCGGCGCCGGGTTTACTCTGAATGCCAACGAGATAAGCTTTTATGACAGGTTATACGACCATGACCCGCAGAATTTTTCACCGCCGCGGACTATTAGAACCGGTATAGAGTTTAGTTTTTAATAGGAGTTAAAGCAGATGCCACAGACAGGAAAAAATATCAGAATTTTTCAAATGAGTATAGTGTTAGTTCTGGCACTTTGTACGGCAGCTTTCTCCAGGCCGATGTATCAGCCGGGTCCTCCGACTGGAAACAACGGTCCACAGCTGGCTCCCAAGCCCTCGACTGTTGACCAGATTATACATAATGTTGGTAACATTGCTACTACCGTTGATAACTGGGGCTATATAGGCGGCTATATGTTTTTTGGCCTGCCTTCAGGGGAATGGCCGCGTGGTTCAGGGCATGACTACCTTGCCGAAATACGTTATTGGATTGGCGGAGTTAACTCAGCAGGTGACACCATTGTAGCCAACTCTTATGACGATTTTCAGGCACTGGAAACTGATCCAACTGCTGCTAATCCCTACATGATTCTTCTGTCGACCGACACAAACAGATATATTTTAGAATATGATACCGTTCTTAACGATTTTTTTCGATATAACCCTAATGATACAGTCGGTTTTGGCTTTGGCAGTCCTGCTTATGGCTGGAGAACCTGGGATGCCGACTCGAACAGTTTTGTTTACAACAGAGTTTATAATTCCTTGTCAGCAAGCTTTTTACCGGGTGGGCCAACATCACTTCAGGATTCTCATTACCGTCTGGGTGATGCTGCCAGCGACACTTCGGTACTCGGACTTGAACTGACTCACACCATCCTGCAATGGAACTACTGTTATAACGAAGATTTCATGTTTGTTATTTTGGAAATTACGAACACTTCATCAACGACTTACGACAGCCTGGCTTTCGGGCTTTATATTGACATAGATGTAGGCGGACCGGACGGAAGCGGAGAGAACGGCAGGCTCGAGGATTTGGTAGCCTTTGATTCGCTGGAAAATTTGGCCTGGATTTATGACAACATAGGTGTCGATCCCGGCTGGGGACCAACTACCCAGACAGGGATTTTGGGAACAAAGCTTCTGGAGACTCCCAATAATATCGGCATGACGGCGTTTCGTACCGATGATTGGGCCTTTCTGCCGAATACCGACCCTGGTCGTTATGCCATGATAAACTCTACGCAGTTTGATGTTTCGCTGCCGCCGACTGATCAGTTCTATATCCAGTGTGTAAACGGTATTTCGATGACACCGGGACAAACTGTACGGGTAGTCTTTGCACTTATTGCCGGAGAGGACGAAGCTGATTTCAGGGATAATGCTTCGCTGGCACAGTCCTTATATGACGCCAACTTTATCGGGCCACAACCACCCGCTACGCCGCTTATAAGCGCTCGCGCTGGCGATGAAAAAATTTATCTGTTTTGGAATGACACAGCCGAAGTCAGCACTGATCCGTTGACAGGAATTCAGGATTTTGTCGGCTATAAACTTTATAGAAGTGATAATCAGGGCAAAACCTGGGGAGTTACCAATTATAATACCGGCAACAGCTGTCTTACTCTGGATTATTCTACGCTGTCTACGTACACTGTCTTAAATCCCGGAGACCCCATACAGCATTCATATATAGATACAGGTCTCTATAACGGTGTCGAATACTGGTACTGTTTAGCGGCTTTTGACGAGGGTGATACTGCCACCGGCGTTGATCCTCTGCAGTCTGGTTTTGGCCAGCCGGAAATCAATCCAAATGTTATCAGAGTTACGCCGACTACCGACCCGGCTGGGTTCTATGATGCTGTCAGCACAGTTGAACACAACTATAGCGGAACTGGTTTGCCTTCCGATGGTACTGTCTCGCCTCTTATTTTTGATGCTGACGCTCTTAGTAGTTCCGATTATCAGGTTGTATTCGAAGACAGGCCGGAAAAGACTTACTGGCATGTGTTAAACATGACTACCAATGATACAGTCCTGGCTAATCAGACTATAACAACCGGCGACCCCGGTTTTTATGAAGTTGCCGAGGGAATCAGAGTTGTAGTCCGTGACGGCGACCATGACCCGCGCGGCTGGGGACAAACTGTGCTGGGTGGTGCCGACACCAATTTGGTCATGGGGACGTTTTACGGACCTACCCTGCCGGCATTTACCGGTGATGACAATGACGTTTATGGCAATCAGCATTTCAGTTCAACCTTTGAATTGAGATATACAGGTGATTCCACCCGGGCCAATTGGGTGTTGGATGGTTTTAATGGTAGCGACAATATATTTTGGGTGCCCTTTGAGGCCTGGAATACGACCACCAACGAAAGAATCTCTCTGGCAGTATATGATTTTGACGGAAATGATGTCTGGGATCCTTACGACTTGTTTGCGATTGTAAACTATCCCTATGATTCGGTAACATCGGTGACATCATTCGCATTTCCAGAATACTACGGCTGGCTGTTTGCATTTGATGATACATTATATAGTCCTTCTGTTGGCGATGTCTTTGAAATACAGGGAGCGCCGCTAAATAACTCATCGGATAATTTTACTTTTGCGGCCGACGGTATCAATGCCGGCGCTGCCGCCAACGAATTGGATGATATTAGAGTAGTTCCGAATCCCTACATAGCCCAGTACTCGGCCTTGGTTGAGATAGCTGAAGGCGAGTCTGTACTTGAGTTTCAGAATCTACCGGAAGAGTGCACTATCCGCATTTACAATTTGTCGGGCGGCTTAGTACAAACTCTGGTACATAACGATAACACTGGCTCGGAAAGATGGAACTTGATGTCTACCAGCCGTCAGCAGATAGCTTCCGGGACTTACATATTCCATGTCGAGTCTCCTTTCGGAGAACATTTGGGCCGGTTTGCCATAATAAAGTAGAGGTTGAAAGTGAAACGCCTGTTTGTCATAATTGTTGTTGTCCAAATGCTGGCCATGAGCGCAAGTGCCAGCGAGTCTCGAATCGGCGCCAGCGGTGCTCAATTCTTAAAGATTGGTGTTGGCTCCCGTTATCAGGGACTTGGTGAAGCCTCAACGGCAGTAGTAAACGATGTTTACAGTATGTACTGGAATCCGGCCGGGCTCAGCGAGGTCGAGCAATCCTCAGTAAGTTTTACGAATGTTGACTGGTTGCTGGATATCAAATTGAACTACTTTGCTTTCGCCAAGAATTTTGAAGATGTCGGAGTATTCGGAATTTCTGCGACTATGTTGTCGATGGGCGACCAGGAAGTAACTACTTTTGCCGATCAGGGCGGTACCGGTGAAACATTTACAGCTTCATCATATGCTGTTGGAATTACTTATGCCAAGCATTTGACTACCAGGTTTTCGTTCGGGGTGACCGCCAAGTATATTGGCGAAAGAATATATAACGAAAGTTCGCAGGGCTTTGCCTTTGATTTTGGAACATTGCTTTATACCGGGTTCAGGAATCTTCGCCTTGGTATGAGTATCACCAATATGGGGCCGGAGCTCAAATTTACAGGTCCGGACTTAACTGTCGGCTATGATCCTCTTGACGGCAGCGGCGCCAATAACGCGGTCGGGGCGGAGCTGAAAACCACACCTTATGACCTTCCCTTAACTTTCCGTTTTGGGGCGGCCTATGATTTTGATTTTGGTGATAACAGCATTCTTACAGTAGCATCGGAGCTAAAACATCCTAACGACTTTTCGCAGCAGGGCGCCATGGGTTTTGAGTACGCCTATTCCGAGAAGTTTTTTCTGCGCTCAGGCTATAAGATAAATTATGAAGAACAGGGTTTAACTTTCGGTGGCGGCCTGTCTACTAACATTTCAAACGATACTAAAGTGATCATAGATTATGCCTGGCAGGAATTTGGCAGGCTGCAGTCTACTCATCGCTTTTCCGTTGGCTTTACTTTTTGATAAAAACAATCTGTATTGACTTCAAAAAGGCCGCTAAGCGGCCTTTTTTTTTGGCCATTAGTAGACATTAAATGTAAAATAGAATATATATTATCCCATGAAATTGAAACCGGAGAAACTAAATGATATTTAGAATGCATAGGCGTTTTCTAACAGCTTTCTGTTTTTCTATTTTGATATGGTCAGCTGCTGAGGCTCAAGTAAGCTCTGGCATACCAACTATAACATCCTATTTTGAACTACTGGTGACCGGAAACAGTGAGTCGGCAGGTTTGATGTGGACCCAGGCAGTACAGGAAAGATCTGCCCGTTTTGGAATCAAGTATGCTAATATTCCCTTAAAATCAGATGCTGCTTCTCCAATCGTCCAGAATCTGGAACTGATGCGTAATTATCTGAAGCCTGCGGTAAAGAGTTACCAAGACTTGTTTGACGGAGCTTATCAAGAACTTCATTATCTGGCTATTGTCGAAGGAAAAAAAGTAGAACATACGTATTATGCCGAATTTGATGGACGCAACTACTGGCTGACTTATCCTCAGGATATTTATGCCAGAGACTGGCCGGTATTGGAAACGGAATATTTGAGAATACATGTTCATCCTGACGTTCAAAAATTTATTAATAAAATAAATCTTGAAGAAGCAGATAAATTTGTGGAGAGAATGATTGACTCGCTTAAGCTGGGCGATTACGATACCCGGCATCTGGCATCTGTGAAAATAGAATACTTTTACTGCAACTCCGACAAAACTGTTAAAACTATTACCGGGCGCAGAACCATAGGGATCTATGATAAAGCTTCAAGTGATATAATAAGTTCCTTTTTCCCGCACTATCATGAGATTGTTCACCTGCTGACAGACTACAAGATGCGCAGTCTGCCGCTTTTTGTACATCCTCTTTTTGAAGAAGGACTGGCGGTGTATCTGGGCGGGCGCTGGGGGAAATCTATGGAAGCCCTGTCTCCTCTGGGTATTTTCCTCTATAAGGAGGACATTACTCCGCTGGATTCACTGCTTGACTATAGCAGTTTTAAGAGCAATGCCGAGTCCGACCTTGCTTATCCTCTGGCAGGAATATTTACACGCTTTCTTGTCGAAAGGATCGGGCAGACCAGCTACCTGGCTTTATATCGAAAAATGTCGGGGAGTTTTGACCAGGTTTCGGCTATGCCTGTTGATTCAGTCAAAGCCAGGGTGCTAAGAGCGCTTGATATCAGCGGCTGGGACAAGTTTGCTGAAATCTTTGACAAATATATATCAGAGCTGCAGCTCAAGCACCAGCTGGGCCGGCCGGGGACTATCGCATCTGGTAACGTTACCATAGCGGCAAATGGAATTACAGTAAAAGAAACAGATGACTGGCTAATTTTTGAAATCGACACCCAAAAAGCCGGCAGCAGCAGAGGAACCTTATTTTTTGGGCAGGTCAAGGAATTGATAGAAGTAGCTTCTGTCATGTATTTAGAACATTACCCGGAAAGAGAAAGTTTGGGAGGCTATCGCTATGCCATCCGTTTTGATTCCAATGAAGCGGGTGTTTATGACTATGCCACCAGCCATCTGCTGGGGAAAATTATCAATAGCCTGGCGCCATCTCCGGAGTACTATAATGAGGAGAAGCAGATACTGGCCTTCCGCTTCAAAAAAAGCTTGACCAACGGGGTCTCTCCTTCTAATGATGATTACAAATTTGTAGCAGAATAGCAGAAAGAACTAAACTTGGAATCAAACGGGCTGCTCATAGCCATAATCATCGCAGGCACATCATTGGCGGCTGTTGTCATCTGGCTGATTTTTCAGGCGGCCAGCAGCAAGAAGTCATCAGAATCCGAACTAAAACAGTCCTTTCAGACTCTGTCAGCCGAGCTGATCGCCAAGCAGATGGAAGGCATGTTGGCTTTGAGAGATTCAATTGACCAGGCCAATAAGATAGTAAATGAGCGGCTGGCTGAGGGAAATCGTTCACTGGACCAGAAAGTTGCAGTATTCGGCGAGATAAAGACAAAATTAGGTGAGTTGGAAATTCAGGCGAAAAATATGGAGAGCATAGGCCAGAATATTCAGTCACTTTCTGATCTTTTGCGGCCGCCAAAACTAAGAGGGCAGCTCGGTGAAACATTTCTGGAAAATATTCTGACTCAAATTTTACCCAGAGCGCATTTTGAATTGCAGCATAAGTTTCCATCGGGCCAGACTGTTGATGCCGTCATAAAGATCGGTTCAAAACTACTGGCGATAGATTCAAAATTCCCGCTGGAATCATTTAACAGGCACATGGATCATCCCGACAATGAATCGTATCACAAAGAGTTCAGTAAATCGCTGAAAAAACATGTCGATGATATCAGTTCGCGATACATAAGACCCGAAGAGGAGACTCTGGAAATTGCGGTAATGTATATTCCTGCTGAAGCAATATACTATCAGTTTATTTCGGCCGAGCAGACAGTATTTGACTACGCACTTTCAAAAAAAGTAATACCAAGTTCTCCCGGTCATCTCTATGCATTCTTAGCGGCACTTTTGTCTGTCTATCTGGAGATTGGTCTGGTAAATCAGGGTAGGCAGCTGTCGTCCTGTGTCAATAACATCTCTGAATCAGTTGCCAAACTTTCCCGCAGCCATGAACGAATGGACGGCTCGGTACGAAATCTTGTAGCCAGTTTAGGCAAAGCCCGCCTTGAACTCCGGGAGATTGATTCAAATATCAACCGCATAAAAGAACCGACCGAAGAAACAGAAGAACTGGTAGAAGAACCCTGGAGAGAGAGACTATAACATAGCTTTATTCTTCTTCATTTTCCTTTAGGACAAGATCGTTTAGTTTCTTACGTATGGCAGGCGTATCAGGGCTGTCGGGCCACAATTTTACGAACTTCTGATAATTTCTTATTGCTCCCGCAAAGTTATTTCTTTGTTCCATAATAAGTCCTCTGAACATATAGGGGTAGGGCAGGAGCGAGTCAATCCTGATAATTTCCCTGGCCAATGAATCAGCGACGGCATCGTTTCTGGTATAGAATAAGGCGGTCATTTTGTCCACCAGCAGCTGCTTGTCATCAGGAAATATTTTCAGGGAATTATCGGCTGTCTCAAGCGCCTGAAGATAGTAACGTTGCCCATAAAAATAATTAAAAAGAGTCCGATGGTGTTTCTTATGGTAAGGCTGGAGCATCAGCAAGGTATCGATCTCCGCCTTGGCTTCCTTAAACTGTCCCAGTCGCCGCAATACTGCCGCAATTAAAATTCTTGGCTCTGTCCATGTGGGATACTTTGTTTTAAGGCGGAATAGTTCTTCCAGGGCAGGTGTGAATTCTCCATTTTCCACCAGAGTATTGGCACCGCTGTAGGCTAAGTAATCTGTCGATTTTATGCGCATGCCTATGTCCCACTTATTGGCATTATCTAAGTCTTTCTTAAGAAAGTAAGCGTCCCTGAAAGCCAGACCTGTCCTGGTATAATAGGCGGGGTATTTTTTAAAATAGCTGGAAATAACTTTATCCGATAAAGTAATACTGGAATAAACAGGCAAATATGAAAACAAGAAAGCCGCCGATAAAACCGCGACTAACGCCAGGAGCCGGGTGGGGTTGGTCTGCTTTTCATCAGATGTCTTAATAGCTGTGCAGGCCCAGATTGAGCCGGACATAAAATATACAGCAAATGCCGGCAGCTCCATTACCACAGAATTTGCGGGGTTAGCTATAAACACAAAGACCAAACCGGTCAGAAACATTACACCGGAAAAAACAAAGGCAAAAGCATTGTTGCCCTCTCTTTTCGTTTTCAGTCCCAGAAAAATCAGTAGTAGAATCTGCGGGAAAATCAAAAACAACATCTGAATCATATCGCCAAGATGTCTTTGTGAAAACAGACCGTAAGAAAGAAAAGGATTGGTGCCTTTAAAATGCAGTAGTTTAAAAGAAAGCTCATAATCATAGCCGGCATACAGGTAATAAGAAAACAGCAGAACGAAAGTCATAAGCAGCGATATCAGCAGAGACAGCTGCGAAAATTTGCCTGGACGCAAAAAGTGTCTTAGCGAAACATAGACAGCCGCCGGAAAAAGGATAGCCGCCGAATAGTGAAACAGAACGCTTGCAATAAGAATTATCCAGATAGCGACAAGCGATGTTACACTTTTTTGTCTGAAAGTTCTGATGGCAAACAATCCGAACCAGATTGTTCCCGGTATTACTATAAGTTCAGTTCCTATTAGTCCGAATAGGGCCAGCGACTGGGGACCAAAAAATATTATTAAGAAATACCAGAAGCGGTGAGCGGCTCTGCTTGACAGTTCAGCTGTTAAGAGCAGAGTACCAAGCATCGAAACGATTACTGTTATAAATAAGAAAGTCTTCAAAGCGTACAGGCTGGCTTCGTTTGCTTCCATTCCTAAAAAAACATAGAGCTTATAAAGTTCATAAATTATAAACGAGCTGCCGAATTCATACCATCTGTGAATAACGTAATCGGTCTGAGAGAATTGCGCAATCGTCAGATTGCCGCCGGCATGAACCACCGAATCAAACTGCATTAAGACTATGATTAAGATAATAAATAGAAGGCCAGAGATAATTCTTAGACGGGAATTAAAAAATGAAGCAATCTGGTCGCTTTTAAGAAATACGAACGTTATGGCAGTTATAAACATCAGTAGCCAGCCAAGGCTGTACCATATCGGCAGGAGTCTCCACTGCTCAAGGGACCAACTGTCGCCGAAAAAACCGCTTCCAAATATTCTGGCGGAGATAAAAAGCAGAGCTATTAAGAATACTACAATCAGTTCGCTTCTGTTGGAGCCGGCAGCAGTCATAGTAGCTACCGCTTAAAACTCCTGGCGGCCCTCGAGCGCTCTTGAGAGAGTGGCAGAGTCGGCATACTCAAGGTCCGAACCGACGGGCAGACCTCTGGCAATACGGGTAACTTTGATACTCATCGGCTTGATAAGTTTTGAGAGATAGACAGCGGTGGCCTCACCTTCGACATCAGGATTGGTGGCGATTATAACTTCTTTTATATCGTCTTTCAATCTTGTCATCAGTTCTTTGATTTTTAAATCATCCGGTCCGATTCCATCCAGTGGCGAAAGACAGCCGCCCAGGACATGGAACATGCCGTTAAATCCCTCGGCTCTGTCCATGGCAGCGGCGTCCGAAGAATCTTCGACCACGCAAATAATTTCCTGGTTGCGTCTGTTGTCGCTGCAGACAAAACAGGGGTCGGACTCGGAAATATTGTAACAAGTAGTGCAGAAGCCAACTTTCTCTTTGACTTCTTTAATCGCTTCGGCGATATCATTGGCTTCGTCTTTTGACATTTTCAAAATATGAAATGTCAGACGCGAGGCAGACTTGCGTCCGATTCCCGGCAGGCGGGCCAGCTGATTGGCTAAGCGTTCTACTGAAGCTGCTGACTTAAACATAGTTTGTACTTAGAAAGGCAGATTAAGTCCCGGAATATTCATACCACCCGTCAGGCCGGACATTTTTTCAGACTGCATCTCCTGAACTTTTTCACGAGCCTGATTGACCGCGGCAACTATCAAATCCTGAAGCATCTCTACGTCATCTTTGTCAACAACTTCGGGGTCAATTACAACCGACACGATTTCGTTTTTGCCGTTGGCAACTACTTTAACCATGCCTCCGCCCGATGAGCCTTCAACTTTGGTGCTCTCAAGTTCGGTCTGAACTTCCTGCATTTTTGACTGAAGCTGCTGCATCTGTTTGAGCATTTGTCCTATATTTCCTTTGTTCATCTATATTCATTCTCCTCTTATCATTTTATCATTAATCAGAAAATTCTAATCCAATTTCTTAACGCCAATAATCTCTCCATCTACATCTTCAATCAACTTTTTTAATCTGGGTGAATTGCTGACCAGTTTTTCAACTTCATCCCGGGTTATGCCTCTCTTTTCTGCCGGTAAGGCAGCTGGAGCCGCGCTCAGGCAGTCATCAATCTCCAGTTTCAAACTGACGTTGCTATTGAAGAAAGTTCTCAAATCTTCGGTAATCAATCTAAAATTATCCGGCCGTTCAATAATTTCTCTGGAATTTGCCGCCGATGTTGCAAAGGCAATTGTAATAATATTCTCTTTAACATCCTTTATACTGCCCATCCGAATTTGTGACGAAAGCATGGCGCTTTTGGAGCGCAGATGATTTAGGTACTGGCTCCAGTCTTTCTGAACTATAGGCAGATTGACCGTGCGGTTAAAGCTTTTTGTGGATGGTGAGGCAGGCTCCGTTTTTTCTTCCGGGCTTTTGATTAATGACAGCCGGCTGATTGGATCGCTTGGGTGGTTACTGTTTTTTTTTTCGGTCAGACCAAAAAGATTGCCGGACCCTGGCAGCTCTATCTTTTTTAGCTGCTCCAAGACTTCTTCAAATTTTACAGTTGCTTCCATCTCGGCCATCCGGACAGCAGTAACCTCAAGCGCCATCCGTTCATTTAATCCAAACTTTATATCAGCGTTCAGTTCACCGGCCATTTTTATCAAGCGGATAACATCTCCCAAAGAAAAACAGCCAGCCTGTTCTTTATACTGAGTAGTCTCCTCGATGGTAAAGCCAAGTTCATCGGCAGCGCTTTGGTCGGCTGTAAGAATCATCAGAATTCGGAAATGCTCCATAAGTTCGCTGGTGAAATCTAATACATCGGTGCCGGCCTCAACCACCCGTCCGATTATTTTAAGTGATTCCCGGCTGTCATGGGAGGCGATGGCATTAGTAAAATCGAACAGTAAAGCCTTGTCAACCAGTCCCAGAGCATCGACAATATCAGCTGCCCTGATTTTGTCACCGGCAAAAGCAGTTATCTGGTCCAGCAGCGACAGAGCGTCACGAATAGAGCCGTCGGCTTTTCGAGCCAGAATGCGCAGAGCTTCTTCATCTATTTGGATTTTTTCCAAGCCGGCTATTTTTTTGAGATGATTCGAAATATCTGTCGGGGAAATTCGCTTGAAATCGAAGCGCTGCGTTCTTGATAAAATCGTATCGGGCACTTTGAGCGGGTCGGTGGTGGCACAAATAAAGACAACATGGGCAGGAGGTTCTTCGAGCGTTTTTAAGAGCGCATCAAAGGCCGCGCCGGAAAGCCTATGCACTTCGTCGATTATATAAATTCTCTTGTGTCCGCCGGTGGCCATGTAACGCACGTTTTCCCGCAGGACTCTGATATCGTCAACACCGGTATTGGAAGCGGCGTCGATTTCCAGAACATCCAGAGATGAGCCGGCAGTAATATCTTTGCAGGCAGCGCACTGGCCGCAGGGAGTCGGGGTAGGGCCTTTTTCGCAGTTGAGGCATTTGGCCAAAATCCGGGCGGTGGTTGTTTTGCCGGTGCCTCTGGGTCCGCAAAAAAGATAGGCCGAGCCGACCCGGTCATTTTTGATACTGTTGGCCAGGGTTCTGGAGACATGCTCCTGAGCCACCAGATCTTCAAACTGCTGAGGCCGGTATTTTCGGGCGAATACGAGATAACTCATAAACCTAAGTATAGGTAAAAAATTGGGCGGCCGGAATCATATTCTTTGGGGATTTTGAGCATGGTGCTTGGTTTGCCAAGAACCCACCCTTCGGCTTCGCTCAGGACCATGCCATAAATGGCAGGGCACTCGGAGATTTTATAAATTGCCATAGATTTTCGTATAAACTATGATTCAGCAGATACCAACCCTTGATATAAGGAGTTACGCGATATGAAAAGATTATTACTAATTTTCTGCTGCTTCTGCTTTCTGCTTTTAGCGCAGAGCAGTTTTGGGGTCAGTTTTGGAGTGAAAATGGGTTTTAACACGACCTCGCAGGATTTCACTTTTTCTCAATTCGGTGATCTGGGCAAACTCAACAAGACCGGCGCCGAATTCGGTGTTTTTCTCGAATTTCCATTAGTCTCCACTTTTTCGTTCACTACTGAAATCCGATACCTGCAGAAAGGTGAGCAGTTTGATTATTTCAGCTGGGGCGGAAATCTGACCAATCCTGATCCAGCCGTATTAGGCAGGCTTTCGTATGTTTCATTTATCGCCCTGGCCAAGCTGAAAATTCCGCTGAGCAGTTTCAATCTCTATGGTCTGATGGGGCCGAGATTTGACTTTAAGGTTGGGCCGAAAGAAGTGGTTGGCTTTGAAATTTACACCAACAGCTATGAATCACCGATTGCCGGCAGCATTATAGGCGCTGGCCTGGAATTTAAGCTCGGTGGTCTGGGCTGGCTTTTGGTCGAAAGCTACTACGGCTTCGACTGGAAAAAATTGTACGATTCCGCAGACTTGGTAATCGACAGCCGGACAGTCGGTTTTTTGATAGGGCTCAGGACTTAGGTACGAGTTGTTCGGATATAGCTCTTGGCGATTTGGCCCGAATTTGTTATTTTGGAGGCGAAAGTTCTGTTGGGTCTTGTTCTCCGCCTCTGGCGGAGGATGTGACCCGACAGTCTGATTCGTACGGTCACACCCCCCGACAAGTCGGGGCGCAAGACCATGCGTAACTTTGAAGTATCAATACGTGACTGGGGCAGTAGCTCAATTGGGAGAGCGCCACGTTCGCAACGTGGAGGTCGTCGGTTCGATCCCGATCTGCTCCATTTTAAATATTATTGAAGGACTAAATTGAGGTAAGCTATGCCGCACTTATTAGTGATGCACGGAGTCGAAAACTTCGAGCGTTGGTTCTCTGTTTTCCAATCTCAAGAGGATGCCCATGAGCAGTACGGGTTGAAGCTGGAAATGCTGATGCGAGATATTGACAAACCAAATGTTGTTGTATTTATGTTCGAAGTGGATAGTATTGCCAAAGCTCAGGAATTCATGAGCCGACCGGGGACAGAAAATATTGCAGCAGAAGCCGGCGTAACCGGCGAGCCTTTGATAATGTTTCTGGACACGATCAAGTAATTTGTAATTCCCCTTTTTATTGTCATTCCCGCGTTTTAATCCCGAGGCTAAGCTCGGGACTATAGTCAGGGTGACTCGTATTCGAATTTTTCTAACCCTCAGAAGCGTCATACTGAGCGGAGTCGAAGTAGGCGCTTCTATGTTCGGGTATGACCCAAAAGCAACTTGCCCGCAGTCCTTTCCAAGCGTATATAGAAATCAGAAGCAGACTTTAGTCCTGTGTGCTAGATGGGGAGTTAGCGGTGCCCTGTAGCCCGGAATCCGCTCTACCGGGGTCGAACTCCCACCCGAGGGCAGTGCTTGTTTTGGCTGGCCGTTGGTTAAGTGGTGTTGAAGGCTGGGTCCTGTACAACAGAAACCTGTGAACTCCGTCAGGACCGGGAGGTAGCAGCGGTAGACAGATTTTTCTGTGTGTTGCAGGAGTGCCCGGCCGGAGCCGGCTGACTTTTCGACCACTGAAACAGCCGTTCAAGGGTGGGTGCACATGGGGTTTGTGATTGATTTTATCGTAGGGTTTGGTATCTTTATTAAAATATGAATCAAGAGCAAAAAGACACAAAACAAACTGAAATAGCTGAAATCTATGCGTCTGATTCTCCAATTAATGATGCGAAAGAAGATTTACTTGGTTGGAGTAAGTTTGCGGATCGAATTGCAAACGCTCTAATAGATAACAAGTCTCATAAAGGTTTCGTAATAGGGATTCAAGGCAAATGGGGTTCAGGAAAATCTTCACTCTTGAATCTGGTAGCCAACAGACTTGAGAAATGCAATAATGTAGAAATTCTTCGATATAATCCTTGGATGCTACCCGACATTAATCATCTTAGCTTTTTTTTCAGCGAATTGGCGAAAGTCGCTAAATTCAAAGCCAAAGAGGAAGAATATTCAGATAAGCTTCTCAGATATGGAGCGTTACTCCGAATAACGGAAGGTGCGAAAGAAACGGGAAAAAGTTTTTATGATGTTTTGTTGGCTCTTTTTGCAGGCGGGGCATTAGTGACTGCTCCCGAAACGGTTCCCAATTGGATAGGCAATCTTTCAATCATTCTATTGATTACAACTTTAATAGCAAAATTAGTACATCCTTGGCTTGAGTCTAAATTTGAGAGAGTTAAGAATCAATTGGAAGAGAAACAAACTTTAAGTGAATTTAAGAAAGATTTGAATTCGTATTTGCCCAGCAACGGTACTCTCTACGTTGTGCTGGTTGATGATATTGATAGGTTACCACCACATCAAATCTGTGAAATATTTCAACTTGTCAAGAATAACGGTGATTTAGCAAATATTAGTTATGTTCTAGCGTATGATAAGCAAGTCGTTCGTAAAGTTTTGAGGGATTACTACAATTCCAAAGCGTATGAAAGTTTTACTGAAAAGATTGTGCAAATTGAATTTGATTTACCTTATCCGGATTCAGTGATTTTGAGCGAATATTTCTTAAAAGAGTTGGACAAAATCTTAAAGGACAAATTGCCAGAGTCTGCGGAAAGATATTGGGATGCAGAAAGATGGACAAATCATTACGAATTGTATTTAAGGAGCATGATTAAAACACTTCGCCAATCAAAGAGAATATTAAATGCCATTCGATTTAACATCCATCACGTTGTGAATGAAGACGATGTGGAAGTTAATCCGATTGACTTTATTGTAATAGAGATGCTAAGAATTCAATTTCCTAAGACATATGATTTCATTCGTGATAATAAGGACGTTTTTGTGCCGATTTCCAGACCCACCGAGTTATTCGGTATTTCTAAAGAGGATAAAAAGAAACTATATAGAGCGCTTGAAGATGAGTTGGCTACAATTAAAGATGAGAGGATCAGGGAGAACTTACAATCAATTTTAGTTGAGTTGTTCCCGCAAATCAAGGAACTGGAGTCAAAAAATGAACTCTGATTATT
The DNA here is from genome assembly GCA_022571845.1 of Candidatus Zixiibacteriota bacterium. Lineage (GTDB taxonomy): Bacteria > Zixibacteria > MSB-5A5 > GN15 > FEB-12 > JACZWU01. The sequence goes on from JACZXB010000009.1 coordinate 105,213, forward strand.
CTGACGATAAAACGAGAAGCGAATTGAGAATAGGCACCGAAGAGGCATTTGACCGTTATTTCTTGTATGGAAATTACGAAGGAGATATCCCAAATTCCCTAATTATGAAAGTCGTAAATAATATTACACAACCGGAGAGCTACCGGAAAACCTTAGAGCCGTTTTATTATTCTCCAAAGCTTAGAAGAATTTTGGATTATGTGAGGTTTAATTCAGATTATATTCAGGCTGAGCGGGGTCGTTTATCAGATATTGTAACTTTAATATTTGATATGTCTGACTTTTTAAAGGAAGACATTTCAACCAGCTTTACATCACCGATAAGGTTTTATGCTACAAACGCTATTCAAGATTTGCTTAGAGACACAGACCCTGAACGCAGAGCGAATATTATTTTTAATGCAATCAATCAAACACAATCTGTTGCGGGATTTCTTATGACAGTTACAATCCTCAAAGAAGAACAAGAAAAAGAGCCCCCAAAAAAGGAGTTTATACCTAAAGATAGATTGGTTGAATTATTGGTTGAAGCAGATGAGAGAGGCTTGAGGTGGTTGGGTTCCGATGAATGTTTAGACCATCCTGAGTTCAGGACAGTTATATGGCTTGTAAATAAGCTGACAAATGTTAAACACTTTGAATCAACTCTTTTGGTTTTAATTCAAAAAGAGCTGGAGAATTATAAGAAATTCCTAAAGAACTATCTTGTAGATAGAGGTCCAATTGAATACGGAAAAGTTACAGGAAAAGAGAAGATAGAGTTTGATTTCAAAGGGCTACAATTCATAATCGACCCAAAGCAATTGGATAAAATTGGTTATAAATTGAAAATACATTTCCTGCATGATGAACCACCCTTATACAAGACTGCATGGGATTTATTTCAGGAAAAATTACGTAAAAATCCTAATTCAAGTCTTTCCAGTCAGAATAGCGTACAAAACGAAGACTGAAAGCCAGCTCAATTTAGGGCACGAATTCTCTTCGCTTGTTTTTTGTGCTGCATAACTGTTGATTAGATGGCATTATGCGGCGCTCGTCAATGTTTCTGTTGTTCCCGGTTGTTTTCTGGGGGATATCGTATATTGCAATCAAAGTCGTCCTGAGCGAACTTGAACCGGTCGAAATGATTTCAGTCCGCTTTCTGCTGGCCGCACCGACACTTTATTTAATCATCAGACTAAAAGGGTTACAAATTTGGCCGGTAGCTGAATTCGGCAAACTGGTCCTGGCGGCGTTCATGATATTTCTGCATTTCTGGGTGATGGCGGTGGGGATGAAAGAGACTACCGCCTCAAACACCGCCTGGATTTTGACCACCGCCCCGATTTTCATAGCGATTCTGTCATGGATATACTTGAAAGAAAAATTCAGCGGCTGGCAGTGGTTGGGATTGTTTGTGGCCTGTTCGGGGGTTTGGTTTCTGACCTACAACGGTGACTTCGCAAATTTCCAGTGGACAAACTCGCGCGGCGATGTCATCGTACTCGGTTCGTGTGTCACCTGGGCGATTTACACAGTGGGCACGCGCGACATTACCAAAAAAGTCAACCCGTTAGTGGCCACATTCTGGATGACCAGCTTAGCCGGCTTGGTTTTCATACCGTACACTCTTATGACTAGCGGCATTGAGCGTTTCATGAATTTGCAGGACAATACCTACATCAGTCTTTTATTCTTAGGCATTTTCTGTCTGGCGATTGCCTTTTGGTTGTGGTCTGAAGGCTTAGCGAGGCAGACCGCCGCCGAGGTAGGCATATATTTGTATGTCGAGCCGCTGATAACGGTTGTGGGTGCCTGGGCCTTGATAGACGAGAGCATAACGATTTGGTTAGTGGTGGGGGCGGTCTTGATTTCTGCCGGTGTTTATATTGCTGAGAAGTATGGCGCAGTCAAAGTGGCGGAGCATGATGTTTAATGTGTTGAGTCGATGGGGCAGATGAGGACACGCCTAAGCGGCCGCCCACGAAAATAGTGTTAGTCATCCTGAGCTTGTCGAAGGGTGACTAACAGAATATTTTAATGGGGATGGATTCCAGCCTTCGCTGGAAAGACAAGTTATAGTTCACTCATACGAGCGGATAGCGCGGATGATTTCGCCGGGGCTTTGCACTTCTAAAAGTTCATCGCGCAACGATTCATATTGCAGAATTTCTGAGAGACTCTTAAAAACCCGCAAATACAGATTGTCGTCATAGGGGGGTGCGGCCATGATAAAAAACATACGTGCCGGCTCATCGTCGGGGCAGTCGAAATCGTAGCCTTCACTTGAACGGGCAAATGCGATCATAAACTCTTTGGCCTGCATCGAGCGTATATGCGGAAAAGCCAGGCCGTGCCCGATAGCGGTAGTTGCTTTTTTTTCGCGATTGACAAAATCTTCGTAAAGTTTCTTGCGGTTACCAATGCGGGAGTCGGTTTCCAGAAGACCTACCAGTTCATCGAGAATCTTTTCTTTCCCATCGCTGCGCCAGCGCACTAAAGAATGTGATTCTTCAGACGGCTCGATAATAGTTTCCATCTCGAGCTTGATTAAGTCTTCTGTTAAGTATCGCGATATATTCATAATGCTATTATTCTATTTTCGTCATTTTTGAATATAGTTTGATGTCTCTAAATTCACAATGTCAAGAGCGCCTTGTTCAAAGCCTGTGCAGTAGTTGTCAGCTTGACTTATTATGGCCGTTTATATAGCTTTATTTTGATAAAATATGATGTCTCAAATCCTTGAATATTTTACGGCTAAGGCCGATAATTGTATATACGGCAATTAGTTAGAGGAGATTTATTGACCTCGTTTTCTGAGCTTAAACGAACACATACCTGCGGTGAACTCAGGCCGTCCGATATTGGCGCCGATATCCGGTTGAACGGCTGGGTGAATGCCAATCGAAATCTGGGCGGCGTTCTTTTTGTAGACCTGCGCGACCGCTACGGAATTACTCAAGTCGTAATCAATCCCCAATCAATTGACCAAAAGATGATGGCCGATGCCGAGCGCTGTCGCAACGAATTCGTGGTGGCAGTAAAAGGCAAAGTGGCTGAGCGTCCCAAAGGCACCAAAAACGACAGATTGGAAACCGGCGAGATTGAAATCAATGTCAAAGAATTTCATATTCTGTCGGCCTCAAAAACTCCGCCGTTTGAAATTACAGACGACTGCAAAGCCAACGAACAGCTGCGGCTTGAGTACCGCTATCTCGATCTGAGGCGCGGTCCGCTGCAGCATAACATTCAGCTGAGACACAAAGTTGCCCTGGCAGTGCGCTGTCATCTGGATAGTGTCGGTTTCTATGAAATCGAAACCCCGATGCTGATTCGTTCTACTCCCGAAGGCGCCCGCGATTATGTAGTTCCGAGCAGGACCTACAACGGCAAATTTTATGCCCTGCCGCAATCGCCCCAGCTAATGAAACAGATTCTGATGGTATCTGGCTTTGACAAATATTTTCAGATTGCAAGATGTTTGCGGGATGAAGATTTACGTTCCGACCGTCAGCCCGAGCATACTCAGATAGATCTGGAAATGTCTTTTGCTACCCCTGACGATGTTTTTGCCGTCATAGAGAAGATGGCGGCGGCTTTATTTGACGAAATTATGGATATCAAAATCAAAACCCCGTTTCCGCAGTTTACTTATGAAGAAGTAATGAATCGCTGGGGGATAGATAAACCGGACCTTCGTTTCGATATGGAATTAGTTGATTTGACTGATATTGTCAAAGACTGTGATTTTAAAGTTTTTGCAGAAAACGTTTCAAAAGGCGGTGTTGTTAAGGGTATAGTTTTAAAAGGAGGCGGCAGTTATTCGCGCAAAGAAGTCGATGACCTGACCGACAAAGCCAAAGAACTTGGCGCCGCCGGCCTGGCGTATATTTTAAGAACTGAAAGCGAAGATAAGTCACCGATTCTCAAATTGATCGGTGAGTCAGTCAAAGACAAACTCTGTGAAAAAGCTAAAGCGGCCAAAGGCGATGCCTTATTTATTGTTTCAGATAAGAAATATAGGACAGAATCGGTTTTGGGGCAGATTCGTTTGCATTTAGGCCGCCAGCATGACTTGATAGACAAGAGCCGCTGGGAATTTTTGTGGGTCAAAGATTTCCCGCTCTTTGACTATAACGAAGAAGAAAAAACATTCGATGCCATGCACAATATTGTCTCACATCCCCACGAAAGCGATTTGAAACTGATAGACGAAGGCTTTGAAACGGACATTGCGACTGACAGTCCTGACCATCCCTGGCGCCGAGCCAGAGCCTTACAATATGACTGGGTCATAAATGGCTGGGAGATTGCCTCTGGCGGACAGAGAATCAATCGCAGAGATTTGCAGGAGAAAGTCTTAAACATCTTAGGTATTGATAACCAGCGCGCCGAGAAGATGTTCGGCTTTTTGCTGCGGGCGTTCGAATACGGCGCCCCTCCGCATGCCGGAATTGCAGCAGGACTTGACCGCTTGGTAGCGCTTATGACCGGCAGTGATTCAATCCGCGATGTAATTGCATTTCCGAAAACAGCCAATGCAGTTTCGCCGATGGACGGTTCCCCGACAGAATTAGACGCCGAGCAGCTCGAGGAGCTGGGCTTGACCATTAAATCTTCACAGGAGAATTAGCAGGGCAAATTATGATTGTTGATACAAGCGAAAGTATACAAAGAAATTTTGTAGTCGAAGGCATCGACCAGCGGCTGCTCTTTGGCCAGAATGACGTAATCCTGCGGATCATTGAATCCCGAGTGGGTACCAGGATAATAGCGCGCGGTGACAAGATAGTTGTCGAGGGCCCGCCTCCCGATGTAGAAAAAACGCTGAGAATCTTAAGCGATCTGGTGACGCGCATCAAGCAAGAGGAAAATATAACTGAACAGTATGTCAACTACGCTATCGGGATGGTTCAGGAAAATGGTATTGGTCCGGCTGATTTTATTGCCACAGAATCATTACTCTCAAGCTCGCTTAAGAAAAATATAAAGCCGAAAACAATCGGACAAAAAGAATATGTCGAGCTGGTTGACAAAAACGATATCGTCTTTGCAATCGGCCCGGCCGGCACGGGCAAGACCTATCTGGCCGTGGCTATGGCGCTGGCTGAACTTAAGGCCAAAAAAGTAGAGCGAATCGTCTTTACCCGTCCGGCTGTAGAAGCCGGTGAATCACTTGGTTTTTTACCAGGTGATGTGCGCGCCAAAGTTGACCCTTATTTGCGGCCGGTCTACGATGCCTTATATGATATGATGCCCCCGGATAAAATCAGGAAACTTCTTGAAATTGGTATTATCGAAATTGCTCCCTTGGCTTTTATGCGGGGCAGGACATTAAATGAGTCCTTTTTGGTCCTGGACGAAGCTCAGAACACCACCAGCCCCCAGATGCAAATGTTCTTAACAAGGCTGGGTGAGAAGTCAAAAGCCGTTATTACAGGCGATATTACACAGATTGATCTGGATGCGGGCAAAGCCTCGGGTTTGGTAAAGGTTCAGAAAATACTTGGAAATACGCCCGGTATAGGATTTGTTTATCTTACCGAAAGGGATGTTGTAAGGCACCGTTTGGTGCAGAGTATTATTAAAGCATATGAGAAGCACGAATCAAAGTCCAGGAAAAATCGCTAAAATCAAATCAAAATAAACAATGTTTTCATCTCCGCTTCTAAAATTAAAGAGAGCTATCAAGCGCGCTCTCAAAGTACAAAGCGCCAGCCGTCAGATTCATAAAGCGGATGCCCGGAGTAAATCTCAGAAGCTGGCTATCTTGCTTATTTCGGCAATACTGATAGGAGTGTTTTATCCGGGAGATGAACTTCTTGACCCACTTGATATGCCGCGCGCCGGCGATATTTCCTACGAAGATATTGAGGCTCCCTTTCGCATTCCGGTAACAAGAACCGATAAAGAGATTCAGGAATTAAGGAACGAAGCCCGGCTGTCGGTGCCGTATGTTCTCGACTATGATACCGGTATCGTCACTAATACGATAGAACATCTGCACTTATTTTTCGGCATGATTGACTCTTTGAGCGCGAATTTGCGAAACCGGCCGGAAATCGCCGAAGATAAACTTGTCGAAACAGTTTCATCACGTTTCCCAATGATGAGCGAAACGGCTATAAGGCGGTCTATTCATATAGAATCATCGGAGATAGTCGCCTCAGCACTGGAGAACATATTCTTAAATAAATTCTATGAAATCGGAATGATTTCCGATAAGAGTGTTCTTTCGGACCCAAAGATAAAATTTGTCATTGTTAGAAAAGGCGAAAAAGAGTCACTTCATAACCGGAAAAGATTAATAGATGTTGCTGAAGCACAGACGATATTGCTGCAGTCGCTGGAAAAATTGAACGACATTGAATCAATTGATGTAGAGTTATACAATCTGATAGGCCGCTCTTTTTTACATCCCAACCTGCATTATAACGCGTCGGAGTATCTGGCCAGGCTGGGGCAGGAGTTTGAGCAAATCTCTAATGTTAAAGAGGTCGTCAAACAGGGGGATATAATTGTTCGGGCAGGCGCCAGAATCACCAAAGACCAGGAACGAAAAATTGAAATAATGACCGGGATACTGCAAAGACAGGCTGTCAAAAATGGCTGGTTTTATGCAGCGGTGCCGGTGGCAGGAAGAATTTTATTAACCTTTTTGGCCTTAGGCCTTTTGTTTTTGTATCTGTTTTATTTCCGCAGCGATGTTTACAATTCAAATAAGAAACTTCTGGCAGTTCTCTTAGTTTTTGCAATCCAGCTGGTCTTCATAAAATTCGCAGCTAACTTTGATATACCAATTTATGCTTTTCCGGTAGCAATGCTGCCAATTGTAATCACCGTCTTGTTTGACGCCCAGATTGGAATAATTTCTGCCATTGCTCTGGCTCTGTTGCTTGGTGTCATGCACCGTTTTGATTTCACCCTGACGTTTTTGACCATTTCAATGGGCACGGTGACAAGTTTGATATCAAGTGAAGTCCGCCGCCGCACGCAGTTTATAAGAATCGTGATGACAACTGTGCTGTCCTACATGATTTTCGTAATAATGATTGAGAGCCTCAAACTTAATCCGGCCGGAGATCTGCAAACTTTGCTGCTATATGCAGCAGGCTCTGGTTTTGTTTCTGTTGTACTAAGTATTTTCTTTATACCTTTTGTTGAGACTCTGTTCAGTATTACAACAGACTTGACTTTGCTTGAGCTGTCGGATTTAAATCACCCGCTTTTAAAACGGCTGGCCCTGGAAGCTCCGGGTACTTATCATCATTCGATATCAGTCGGCAATCTTTGTGAAGCCGCTGCCAAAGCCATAGATGCCAATCCACTTTTAGCAAGAGTCGGTGCTTATTTCCATGATATTGGAAAAATTGAAATTCCGGAATACTTTGTAGAAAACCAGCTAAGCATAAAATCCAAGCATGAGCAGCTGACACCAACTATGTCGGCTTTAATTCTTTCATCTCATGTAAAACGAGGCAGACAGCTTGGAGAAAAAGAGGATATTCCGGACGATGTCTTAAACTTTATCGAAGAACACCATGGTACTATGGTGCAGACTTATTTCTATAACAAAGCTATTGAGCAGGGCAGCGATCCCAAAGAGATTGACAAGTTCCGCTATCCCGGACCAAAACCACAGATAAGAGAAACCGGAATCGCTATGCTGGCAGACGCCGTCGAAGCAGCCAGTCGTACTCTTGATGACCCCAAACCGGCGCGTATAAATAATTTGATTCAGAGAATAATAAACGATCGTTTTGAGTCGGGCGAACTTGATGAGTGTCCGCTGACATTGCGTGATCTGGCGAAAATCAGAGAAGCTTTCTCTCTGATATTGATAGCCGCTTTCCATCGCAGAATAGAATATCCAAAAAGGAAGGAGGCAACGGCTGAAGTCTCATGATGAAGCTTTACATTTTTAAAGAAGTTTCAGCAAGAGTTCCCAGGCAAAAGATTTTCAATCTCTTTGACAAGATTATGAGCAAAGAAACCGAACCAGACGCAGGCAGTAGAATCAATCTAGTTTTTACTACCAAAAAACGAATCCAGCAGCTAAATAAATCTCATCGGGGAAAAGATAACGCCACCGATGTCTTGTCGTTCAATCTGGGCGACTCAAACGGAGATGACTCAGTTTTCGGCGAGATATACATCTCTCCCGATATCGCCAGAGCGCAGGCCCCGCAGTTCGCGAATACTTTTAGCGACGAACTTTTGAAGCTCTGTTGTCACGGTCTCCTGCATCTTTTGGGGTATGACCATTTAAAAAAGAATGACGCTGTCAAAATGCGAAAGCGTGAAACATATTTCTTGTCACTTACAAAGTTAGAGGCAGGTGTTAGCTGATGTGGTACCAGTTGCTGTTCGCATTTTTGATAATACTCTTTTATAGTATTGCCTATAGAGTTTCTCTTTACTCACTGGCTGTAAATCTTGACCCGGACGAATTAGAATCCCTTTATGACAAAGTCAGCCAGGGTCAGAAAAAGTTCCTTGAGCGTTTAGCCGCCGACCCGCAGGAATTTGTTCAGGTCGGTGTAGTCTATAAGGCCATTTCACTGGTCGCCATAACTGTCGCGGCAGTACTTTTTCTTATATTTATCCCAATCGAGATGGCACTTGCAAGAATCGCAATTTGGTCGTTGTCGCTGCTGACAATCTGGATTGGTTATGTTTTGATAGTAGAGTATCTTCCGAGGCGCTCCTCGCGAACAGCAATCAATTCTAAAATGATAAGAAAACTCTGGTATCTGAGAATTATTACATTTTTGATGCTGCCTATCGTCAGAAAATACCGGAGCGTGATTATCAAAGCCAACGCTGCCGAACCGGTGACCGAAGAGGAAAAAGAAGAAATTGTCGAACGCGCTATCGAAGCGCTTGCAGAGCAGGCGGGTATTAGCGAGACGCTGGTTGAAGAAGACGAAAAGGAAATGATCGGTCAGATATTTCTCCTAGACCAGAAAGTTGTCCGCGAAGTAATGATTCCCAGAGTAGAAATTACCGGTATCGAAAAATCTATGTCTTTTAGGAAAATTCGCGAAGTTATTTTACAAGACGGTCATTCGCGCTATCCGGTTTTTGACGAAGTGATAGACAAGGTCGTCGGCATGATTTATGTCAAGGACCTCTTTAATCAGATGCCGGGACGCGGCGAAACTTTCGACATCAGCCGATATTTACGCAAACCATATTTTGTCAACGAAACCAAAGTCATCGGCGACTTGCTGCAGGAATTTAAAGTCGGCAGACAGCATATTGCAATTGTGATGGACGATCTCGGCGGGGTAGCCGGCTTGATTACTCTTGAGGATATTATCGAAGAGATAGTTGGTGAGATTCATGACGAACATGACACCGAAGAAGAAGAGTTCATCAAGCTGACCGATGGACGCTACCTGATTAATGCTACCATGAGAGTGGAGCGCCTGCAGGATTACCTGGATACCGACCATGACGAGGGGGACTATGAAACAGTCGGTGGTCTATTGTATAACCTGGCTGGAACAACTCCTGTTGTGGGACAAAAACTTAAATGGAACGATCTGGAATTTGAAATCGACAAGGTAGAAAAGCGCCGCATCAAACTTGTAAAAGTCTCGACCGACAACACCCAACATTAAATTGAAGATAGCAACTCGATTGACATTGGTATTTCCCTCTTGTCTTTCCAGCGGAGGCCCCGAGTCTTCGCTCGGGACTAAAGCTGGGAATCCATCTTTTCTTTGCATGTGACCGTGGTTCACAGCATTACGGCAATTCCGCCACGGCCACGAAATGGGTTCGTTTTGTCATATTTAACATCTTTTTTTAAATTACTCCCGACTGGGGGCTGAAAATGGTCCACGGACCCTCGACGCTTCGCGCTCCCGAGGCTTTGCTCGGGACTAAAGTCAGGACGACTTTGAAATGGACCACGGTCCCTCGGGTACGAATGGGTTCGTTTTGTCATATTTAACATCCTTTTTTCTCTATTTCCCCATCCAAATTTCTGGATAGGTTTCATTTGCTAACAGGTATAGTCATAGACGCTTTATTTTAGGGTGGGAGAAGTATTGTGCAGTGAGATTGGAGTGAATTTGTGTGACCCTGAGAATCGAGTCAGCACTTGTAGGGCACCATGGCCCTTTAGCGGTTCAGCAATCAAAGCTAAATCTAAGCAATGCATAGACTTCCCCCCCCCATTGGTCTAAAAAAAGACTTGACAACACGACTTTTTTGGCGCAGATTAAAAGGCATATTCTATTATTACAAATCTAGTGGGCTGCTGATTTTTCATCAGGAGCTACACCTTTGCAGCCTGCGATAGAGCATTAGGTAAACCTTAGAAGGAGGACTTTCTATGAGATTCTCTAAACTTGGTTTCTCGCTATCCGTTATTATCCTCGTTGTGGCTGTTTCAACTGCCCATTCGCAGTTCCCGTTATTTGAGCAGCCAGTCAACTATGGGGTGGGAGATACCCCCCCTTACGTTGTTTCAGCCTATTTTGACGGTGACAGCGACATTGACCTGGCAGTAACAAACGAATTTGATGGCAATGTTTCCATTCTGCTGAACAATGGCGATGGGACCTTTGCGCCGGAGGTCAACTACCCGGTGGGGGCTGGTCCCCGCGGTGTTAGCTCTGCCGATTTTGACAATGACGGCGACTTTGATCTGGCCGTGGCACTACATGCCGCTAACCTTGTTGCCATCCTGTTGAACAATGGGGATGGGACGTTTGCTGGGCCTCTTTTGTATTCGGTAGGACTCAGACCCAATGCTGTTTCCTCAGCCGATTTTGACAATGACGGTGACATCGACCTGGCGGTCGCAAACATCTTATCTGACAATGTTTCAATCCTGATGGGCAACGGCGACGGGACGTTTGCATCGGCGGTCGACTATGGGGTGGGGGATAATCCGTTCTCTGTTTTCTCGGCCGACTTTGACAATGACGGCGACTCCGACCTGGTGACGGCAAACGTCTTATCTGACAATGTTTCAATCCTGATGGGCAACGGCGACGGGACGTTTGCGTCGGCAGTCAACTATGGGACAGGCGACAGCGCCGCCTTTGCGAGCGCGGGCTACTTTGATAATGACACCAACCTTGACCTGGCAGTGGCAAACGCGGGTGATGACAATGTTTCCATTCTGATGGGCATCGGCGATGGAACTTTTGATCCGCCGGTCAATTATCCCGCGGGAAACGGTGCCGCTTATGTTGTCAATGCCGACTTTGACAGCGATGGAGACTTTGACCTGTCGGTATGCAACTTTTGGGCTGGTAATTTGTCAATTTTGTTGAACAACGGCAACGGGACGTTCGCAGCGCCGGACGATTATGGAACTGGACTTAACCCCCTAGGTACTGCCGTGGCTGACTATGACAATGACGGTGACCTTGACCTGGCAGTCGCAAACTTAGGTTCCGACAATGTCTCCGTGCTGATGAATCTGACGACGGCCAATGACGCTGAGTGCCCGTTATTTGCGCCGGCCGTCAACTATGGGGTGGGAGATAGACCCTGGAGCGTTGTTTCAGCCGATTTTGACGGTGACAGCGCCATCGACCTGGCGGTAGCAATCTTCGGCGATGACCGTGTTAGGATTCTGATGAACAACGGCGACGGTATGTTTACATTGGTGGCCGTATATGTGGTGGGGGCTGGTCCCACGAAACAAAACGCTGCCGATTTTGACAATGACGGCGACATGGACCTGGCCGTGACACTAAGAACCGCTGGCTTTGTTGCCATCCTGTTGAACAACGGGGATGGGACGTTTGCGGACACTGTTCTGTATTCGGCAGGAGCCAGTCCAACTAGTGTTGCCTCAGCCGATTTTAACAATGACGGCAACCTTGACCTGGCGGTCACAAACCGCGCTTCTAACAATGTTTCTATCCTGCTAGGCATCGGCGACGGGACGTTTGGGACGGCGGTCGACTATCCGGTGGGGGCTGGTCCGTCCTTAGTTTTCCCGGCCGACTTTAACGGTGACAGCGCCATCGACCTGGCAGTAACAAATCAAACTAGTGACAATGTTTCCATTTTGATGGGCGTCGGCGATGGAACTTTTGATCCGGCGGTCAACTACGCGGTGGGCGACTTTCCCTTGTTTTTGTCTGCGGCCGACTTTGACAAGGACGGCAACATTGACCTGGCTGTGTCAAAAGCGGGTGATGACAATGTTTCCATTCTGATGGGCGTCGGCGATGGGACCTTTGCGGATACGGTCAATTATGCGGTGGGAGTTGGTCCCGGTGGTATTATCTCTGGCTACCTGGACGGCGATGGTAACATTGACCTGGCGGTCTCAAACGAATTTTCTGGTAGTATTTCCATCCTGCTGAATAACGGCGATGGGACGTTTGCGGCGCCGGACAACTATGGGGTGGGAAGTCAACCCCGAGTTTTATCCCTAGCTGACTATGACAATGACGGTGACCTTGACCTGGCGGTCCCAAACTTCGCTTCTGACAATGTTTCAATCCTGATGAATCTGACTATCGAAGCCATGATTGACACCGACGGTGACGGCATTCCGGATATATGTGATGAGTGCACCGATACCGATGGCGACAGCTATGGTAACCCGGGCTTTCCGTTCAACACCTGTGAGGAAGACAACTGCGAGTTTGTCGCCAATCCGCTTCAGGAAGACTTTGATGGTAACGGAATCGGAGATGCCTGCTGCTGTGTTGGCAGACGAGGCGATTTAAACCTCAAGGGAAGTGATGTCGATATCGTTGATCTGGTTTTCCTTGTTAATTTCATATTCCGAGGCAGTAATGATCCCGGTGGCTGTCCTGATGAGTCGGACGTTAACGCCGATGGCTCAACTGCTGACATTGTTGACCTGACTTATCTGGTAGATTTTATTTTCCGTGGAGGGCCGCCACCGGGACCGTGTCCATAATATAATTGTAGGTCAGGAACCTCGTGTTCCTGACTATTGAGTCGGCCTATTCGTGTCAGGACCACGCCAAGGAGGCGGGTCCTGACCTACAGTCACAATAATTAATCAGGTAACCCCAACTTTGGCAGGGAACTGAACTCCGGCGAACCATTCTAGTTCCAGTTCGGGAAACAGATTGTCGCGCTTTTGACAATCGTTAAAGAATTCTCTGTCATCAACAGTTAGTGATTCTCCGGCAATCTTTTTGTCGGCCAAAGCTGCAAGCTTTATGAAGTCTTCGTAATGTTCTTTCAGCCGTTGCTCGGCGTAGTCGCCTGCCGCTTTGGTTGAAATAAGAAACTGCCAGTCCGAAGCAGACATCAGCATCAGTTCACGCCCCAGCTGAAGTAAAATATCTTTCAGTTCGTTGTCTCTCTTGTCGGAGTTTTCAGTCCAGTAGCGGGCCAGCTCAACCATCTTTTCTTCAGATTCATAAACAAGTTTCCAGGTCCATTCGTTTTCCCGGTTCAGCCAGATAAAATGATGATTGCCTTCGCCCCAGCTGCCTTCGGGAAGGGATATAAGCCGACCTGGTTTTGTTTTTTCTAGATAGTCCGAAAGAAATACATTTTCGATTTCTGAGCTTTCTTCGATTTCCGAAAGTACATGTTTTAAGAACATTGGTCCTTCAAACCACCAGTGACCAAAAAGCTCAGTGTCATAAGGAGAGACTATTATCCCCGGTTTACCAGACTTGCTCTGGTACTCCCCCAAAAGCTCTTTAACTTTCGCAACAAAGTCTGAGGCGTTCTCGGCAATGCAACCCAGTGCAGCCTCCCGGTTGTATTCTGATTTTTGATCCAGTTCGCTTTTGGACGAAGTTACCGCCCAGTATTTGTGACCGCTCGGCCAGCGTTTCTTGTGGAATTCAAGGTAGTCGCTTTCACCGGGGTAGCCATGCTTTCCTAACCAGACCAGCAGACCTGTTTCGGGGTTGCGGGAAAAAACAGCGACTGGTTTTTTCCGGGTGTCGGATGCCACCAGATATACTTCATAGGGAGTCTTGTCTTTTTCTTCGGGACGGCTCGCCACACTTTTTTGGTATTGGTCAAACAATTTTTGCAGGCTTTCAAAGCGGTCAAGATAGGCGCCGATAGCTTCGCCGCCTTTTAGCAGGGCCGAATCGACAATGAAAAATTCAATACCGTTTTCGCTCAAAAATTCGTCGGCACCTTTGCGCCTTCTCGATTCTTGTTTCCCATTTATCGGCAGCGGCGGCGTCCAATCATACGCAGGACGATAGGCACACTCCGGCAGCCAGATTCCTTTTGGTTTGCGTCCGAAATGTTTTTCATAATTTTTGACCGCTGCCTTGGTCTGTACTTGCAGCGATTCATCTTTTGACAAAAGCGGATAGTAACCGTGGGTAGCACCACAGCTGATAATTTCGACAAGTCTGTCAGACTGCAATCTTTTGAACTCGTCAACGATGTTTTGATTTAGACTGTCAAAATTCTCTAACGTGGAACTGTACCAGTTCTCCCAAAACCGGGCTATGTTTAAAAGGCTATGCTGTTGTAAACCTAAAAATTCTTCAATATCATCGCGGGCAGATTTTAATTTTAAGTTTAAGTAACTGACAAACTCTGTTTTGAAAGTCTGGTCGCTTAACTGCTCGCACAGCACAGGTGACAAACCGATGGTAAGTTTGGGATTTTTGCCCTCAGCCTGAAGCTCCCGCAATATTTTGATAATCGGCAGGTAGGTTTCGGCTGCCGCTTCGCAAAGCCAGTCAGTGCCATGCGGCCAGCGGCCATGCCATAAGACATAAGGCAAATGCGAATGTAAGACAAACGCAAAAGATCCCTTAGTCACCGCTTTTTTCCCCGGTGTCGGTTCTGGTCTCAAAACCAATATTTCTGGCGTCCTGGCCGGGGATGCCATGGATTTTTATTTCTCCAAATTGCTTTTCAAATTTCTTGAGATTATCATCAAGCGCCTTTAAAAGCAGTTTAGCGTGCATTGGTGTCATGATAATCCGTGATAAGACCTTTGTTTTGGGCATTCTGGGCATTACCCGGGCGAAATCTATTATCATCTCGGTCGGTGAGTGCACAATCATTACCAGATTGGCATAGATTCCTTCGGCTTCTTTATCTCCAAGCTCGACACTAATTTGTTGCGGACGAGGCTGTTCCATATTTTATTGCCTTTCTAAACAATTGAATTCAATAGTTTTCTTTCTTGTACTAAAGTAACAGCTTCAGTCGTTTAGTCAAAGGCTTTTGCGGAAGCGTTTCGGACTGAAGCAGCAAGGAAATAAAAAAAGTTGAACCTGCGGCGGATTACAGAGATTACCAGCGGCTTTGGTGATGCCAGAGTTCTGATACTGGGCGACATTATGCTTGATGAATATATGTACGGTTCTGTCGACCGCATTTCGCCGGAAGCGCCGGTTCCCGTAGTAAATATTTCATCAAGCAAGATTCTCCTGGGCGGCGCTGCCAACGTGGCTGCTAATATTTGCAGTTTAGGTGGAGAGGCTCTGCTTTTGGGAACAGTCGGAGATGACGAGGCTGCTTCCAAAATATCACAACTATTAAAATCCGAAAAAATTTCCGATGACTTGTTAGTAACCGATTTGACACGACGTACTACTATTAAAACCAGAATCATCGCCCATAGCCAGCAGATAGTCAGAGCCGACAGAGAAGATCGTCATGAAGTTAATCCGGACATTGAAAAAGAAATATTCAGCAGGTTCATGTCGGTAGTTGACGATGTCCAGGCAGTTATAGTTTCTGATTATGGTAAGGGAGTTATCAACCAGTCTCTGCTTGAAAAGCTGATGTCTGTCTGTCTTCAAAAAAATATCTTTGTTGCTGTCGACCCCAAGGAAACTCATTTTAATAACTACCAGAGGGTTTCACTGATAACACCAAACCATCATGAAGCCGGTTTCGCTTATGGCAGGCGCATTCATAATGAAAAAGACCTTCTTGAAGTAGGCAAGGGACTGCTGAAGCGTCTGCAAGCCAAGTCTATTCTAATAACGCGCGGTCCCGATGGTATGTCGCTTTTTACAGAAAATTCCGAGCCAACCCATATTCCTACATTTGCGAAGAAAGTTTATGATGTTACCGGCGCCGGTGACACAGTTATTGCAGTCTTCGTAGCGGCCACCTGTGCCGGAGCGGATTTGGTGGAATCAGCAATCGTGGCCAATGCCGGAGCCGGACTTACTGTCGGAGAAATTGGAACTGCTACTGTAACCACAGACGATTTGCGGCAGGAGCTTGAGCATAATATCAAAGAAGGCAATCTCTTTCCGGAGACAGAAACAGCTAAATAATTTCACGCCTACGCGTATACGTAAAATAGAATTCGAAAATATTACCTGATGAAAGCCGCCGCACCTGTTTCAAAAAAGAATCTTCCCGCACTCTTAGCTAAACTGAAGCAGCAGCGCCAATCGATAGTCTTCACTAATGGTGTTTTTGATATAATTCATCGCGGTCATATCGACTATCTGTACAAAGCCAGATCGTTCGGGCATATTCTTATTGTCGGGCTGAATTCTGATTCTTCGGTCAGACGACTCAAAGGGAATAAGAGGCCGCTTCAAAAACAAGCCGACCGGGCTGCCATCGTAGTTAGTTTCAAACCGGTCGATTATGTAGTATTTTTTGGCGAAGATACACCTGAGCGGCTGATTGAAGCTATCAGACCGGACATTCTGGTAAAGGGAGCCGATTACAAAGTCAGGGAGATAGTTGGCGCCAGGTTCGTCAAATCTTACGGCGGCAAAGTAAGGCGGGTACGGCTTTCGGCTGGCCGCTCCAGCAGCAAACTTATCAAAAAACTATCGTAAGATAGCTAATCAGTCAGAGCAAGAATTCTGCAAAGTCTTGATTTTTGAGACTTTCACGGTAATATTGAAAATGACCAATGTTTACTTTAGATAAATTTATCAATGCCGATTCAGATTTCGGCAACTTCGGCAACAATGATATTGATTATTGGCTGCTGCAGGCAGAATCATTTCTTAATGACAAAGATTATAAGAGGACGATTGAAATATGTGAAGCGAATTTAAACGATTCGGAAGTTACTCTGTCGGGTCGGTTAATCTATGCTCTGGCACTCTATCATCTTAAAGATTTTGACCAAGCAGCGGAACAATTTTACAATGTTTTGACAAAAGACCCGGATAATCTTACTGCCCTAAAATGCTTAGGGGATATTTACTTCAAACAGGAAAATGTTGTTACTGCTTTAGCCAGCTATAGCCGGGTAATGGAACTGGATCCCAACACCCAGGGTTTAAAATGCGAGGTTGCCTTTGCCCGCACAGAAGAACCATCTTCGATCAAGATTGTAAAACCTCCCGAAACTAAACAGACCGTAAGTGAACTTCCGGCCGACTCGCCATTCATGACCGAGACAATGGGGGATCTGTACTTAAGACAAGGTCAGCCGAATTTGGCACTTGAAATATTTCGGGAGCTCAGCCGTCGCCACAACGATTCGCATTTTAGGATGAAACTGGCTGAGGTAGAAGAATTTATTTCCCTGAAGGAAAATGAGAATGTCAGTTAGCAGAATTTCTGCTCTAAGAAAAAAGATTAAGTCAGAGAATCTTGATGGTCTGGTGGTGAATCACCTTGATCATATCAGATATTTGACCGGTTTCAGCGGGTCGGCCGGGTTGCTGATAGTGATGCAAAAAGCAGCTTATTTTTTTACAGATTCCCGATATACTATTCAAGCTGCCAGGCAGGTTAAAGGGGCCAAAATACATACCGTTCAGTCGGAGCCAATCAGCTCACTTAATGGATTTAAGTGGCTGCAGCACAAAAACTTAAAGCTCGGAATCGACTCGGAGCACCTGTCTGTCGCAAAACAAAACGCGCTGCAGAAGAAAGTCCCGGGAGCCCTTTTGACCGAAAGTGAGTCTCTACTCGCAGATTTGGGCTGGGTTAAAGATTCTACCGAAATCAAAAATATTAAAAAAGCCTGCGAAATTGCAGATAAGGCCTTTGCCAGGATTCTTCAGCTGGTAAAGCCGGGCGTTTCAGAAAGAGAGCTGGCAGCAGAACTTGAATATCAAATGCTTATGCTCGGCTCCGAAAAGCCGGCTTTTGAGAGTATTGTAGCTTCCGGATACCGTTCAGCTATGCCTCATGGATTAGCATCAGCAAAAAGGGTCAAGAAAGGTGATTTCATAACCTTTGATTTTGGGGCAACGGTGAATGGCTATGTGTCCGATATGACCAGGACTGTCGTAGTAGGCAAGGCAAGTTCAAGGCAGAAAAGGATTTATAGCATCGTCCTCAGAGCTCAAATGGCCGGTGTAAAGAAAATAAGAGCTGGTATTGCAGCCAAACAGGTAGATAAAGCCTGCCGTGATATTATTGTTAAAGCAGGCTATGGCAAGAAGTTCGGCCATGGAACCGGGCATGGTATAGGCTATTACGTACATGTCGGACCAAGGCTATCACCTAAGTCCGATGATAGCCTGGCTGTCAACCAGGTAATAACTGTCGAGCCGGGCATATATATTTCTGGCTGGGGCGGAGTAAGAATAGAAGATGACGTAGTCGTAACCAGAAATGGCGGCAAAGTGCTGAACAAAACCTTAAAAAACTTGTTGGAACTCTGAGCCAAAAGCTATATAATTTTGTGCTGGCAAATCACGCTAATATTTATACGACAGGCAGATGCTTCCGATAAGATATCTAGCCGGGGATAAAAAAGTGAGAGAAAGTTACATTAAAAAATTAATCAGGCTGGTGGAAGAGTCTGATATTGAATCACTCGAAGTTTCCAGCTGGGGCAGAAGAGTAAAAATTGTCCATTCCAATAATTCCTCCTCAAACGGCTTCAACCGTAATCCTGTTGCCCTTGAAGCGATAGTAAAGCCGTTACCGGTGCAGGCAGAAGCTGAAACTCCGGCAGAGCAGCCGGCGGCAGCCAAAGCTGTTTCAAATCTCAAAGCAATCAAGTCCCCTATGGTGGGTACTTTCTATTCCTCTCCAGCGCCCGATTCTGACCCATATGTTTCCGTTAACCAGAGGATTAATACAGGCCAGGTAGTCTGTATAGTCGAGGCCATGAAACTCATGAACGAAATAGAGTCTGAGTACGGCGGCCGGATAGCTAAAGTCCTGATAGAGAACGGTAAACCGGTTGAATTCGGCCAGGAGCTCTTTTTAGTAGAGCCAGATTAATCCTTCTTCGTTTCTGCCGATATTATCTACAAGCATTTAATTATCAGGGGAATCTATGACTTTAAAGCAGATGCTGGTTGAAATGCTCAACCGCAAGGCCTCAGATTTACATATCCGCGTAGGTATCAGACCTCATCTGAGAGTAAATGGTTTGCTGGAGCAGATTAATACTGACCCGATCTCTATGGAGCAGATGGATAAGACAGTTTCCCAGATCTTAAACGAGAAACAGCAGGAAAGATTTCATAGAAAGCATGAGATTGATCTGGCGCTTTCCGTAGCCAAGCTCGGCCGTTTTCGTATCAACCTCTTTCGCCAGCGAGGAACAAGCGGTATAGCTATCCGGGCGGTCAATACGCAGGTTCCCAATTTTGACGAATTGCATCTGCCGGAAATTATGAAAAAGCTTACATCGGAGAGACGCGGTTTGATAGTTGTAACCGGTACGACCGGCTCGGGTAAGTCGACTACTCTGGCATCTCTTATAGAAGATATGAATAACAACCGTTCTGATAATATCATAACGATTGAAGACCCAATTGAGTATATCTACCGGGACAAGAAATGTATCATTGCCCAGCGCGAAGTAGGGGGGGACACCGAAACATTCGCGACTGCTCTTCGGCACGCTTTCAGGCAGGACCCGGATACGATTCTGATCGGAGAGGTGCGTGACCTGGAGACAATATCAATCGCCTTAACCGCCGCCGATACCGGTCACTTAGTGATGACTTCATTGCATACCTTAAATGTGGTCGAGACAATTACCAGAATTATCTCTTTTTTCCCGCCTCATCAGCATCAGCAAATACGTTTGCTTCTGGCAGGCACCCTTAAAGCAATTATCTGCCAAAGGCTCTTAAGACGAGCAGATTCGCCAGGACGTGTTCCGGCAGTAGAAGTAATGGTAGCCTCGGGGGCAATCCGGGAGTGTATAATTGATCCGGATAAAACGATAAATATTCCTGATTTTATTGAGCAGGGGGGCGTTCAGTACGGCATGCAGACTTTTGACCAGTCAATCATGAAACTTCACAAAGATGGTTTAGTATCGTTCGAAGAAGCTATGGCAAACGCAACCAATCCTGATGATTTCGACCTGCGCCTAAAAGGAATTACAGGTTCTTCCGACCGCTGGCAGGATGAAAAAGCAGATGGATCCTCCTTTGGCAGTTCCAGCAGCTCCGGTAAGCTTGATATGACTAAATATTAAAGTAGTGGAACCGGAATCCTGATATAACCTTTCTGACAATTCAATATCTTATTTCGGCCTCGAAAAACCGATTTATACGGGCTATTTCCAATAGCTTTCAAAGCCGTTTCCATATATTGCAGTTGATTGATATCCTCAATTAAGCTATACTAAAAAGTTATATAAGAATCTTGGTCTGCCCGGCCGAAACAGCCATTTGGGTTGCCATGTTAGGAGAAAACAGGTTTGTTTGACAAAGTTTTGATAGCCAACCGGGGTGAAATAGCCCTTCGGATTATTCGTTCCTGCAAGGAATTAGACTTAAAGACTGTAGCAGTCTATTCCGAGGCAGACCGTGACGCCCTGCACGTCAGGTTTGCCGATGAGGATGTCTGTATTGGGCCTCCACAGCCAAATCTCTCATATCTGGACCCTAAGCGTATAATTGCTGCAGCCGAAGTTACCAATGCCGGCGCTATCCATCCGGGCTACGGCTTCCTGGCAGAAAATGCTGATTTTGCAGAAATCTGTGTTTCCTGTAATATCAAATTTATTGGTCCTACCCCGGACCAAATCCGAAGTTTAGGCGATAAAGTCAGAGCCAAAGAATTGATGGCCAAAGCTGGTCTGCCGGTTATTCCCGGCTCCGACGGTATTGTTTCCACTTTTGAAGAAGCTACCGAATGTGCCAGAGAAATCGGCTTTCCGGTCCTTTTGAAAGCTGTGGCCGGCGGGGGCGGCAAAGGCATGCGTATCTGCCGCGACATAGCGGAGCTTGAACGCGGTTTTCATCTTGCTTCAACCGAGGCTGCTAACAGCTTTGGCAATCCTGATTTATATCTGGAAAAATTGCTCATCAAACCGCGTCATGTAGAAATGCAAATTATAGGCGACAGCTTTGGCAATACTGTCCATGTTGGTGAACGCGATTGCTCGGTGCAAAGACGCCACCAGAAACTTCTGGAGGAAACACCTTCGCCTGTTATGACTGCTGAGCTTAGAAAGAAAATGGGCGAAGCCGCAATTCTGGGCGCAAAGTCTGTCGATTATCAGGGGGTCGGGACTATGGAATTCTTAGTTGACTCTGAGTTGAATTTCTACTTTATGGAAATGAATACCCGCATACAGGTTGAGCATCCCATTACAGAAGAATCTTACGAAGTTGATCTTGTCAGAGAGCAGATACGGATTGCTATGGGTGAAAAACTTTCATTCAAGCAGGAAGAATTAAAGCCGAAATGGGCCTCGATAGAGTGCCGTATAAATGCCGAAGACCCCGATAAGGATTTTCGTCCCGGCCCCGGAGAGATTACGGGTTTGCATGTGCCGGGCGGTTTTGGCGTACGAATCGACAAAGCTGTTTATACAGGCTACACCATCCCTCCGTTTTATGACTCAATGATTGCAAAACTAATAGTCCGGGCAAAGACCCGGAGAGAAGCTATAAAGAAAATGCTCTGCGCCTTAGATGAATTTATCGTCGAAGGGGTACCGACAACGATATCTATTCACAAAAAGATTCTTAGCAACCCGGATTTCGTGTCAGGTAAATACGATATCAGTTTTTTAGAAAACATGATTGAACAAGAAAAAAGAGTTGGAGCTATTAAGCCTATTAAACAGGAAAGCGAAAGAGCGGCTGACTCAGCCGAGTTAGTGAAGGATAATTCGGCGCCTGAAGGCAATTGAAAAATGGAATTGGAGCAAAGAGTGAACGTACCGTCTGAGTTGAAATACACCAAAGAGCATGAATGGGTCAAAGTTGAAGGGAATATGGCAACTATCGGAATTACAGATTTTGCCCAGAGTGAACTGGGTGATATTGTATTTGTAGAACTTCCGGCTGTCGGTTCAGCGGTGGCACAGATGAAGTCGTTTGGTACTATCGAAGCTGTCAAGGCAGTCTCGGACATGTTTTCACCGGTAACGGGTAAAGTTACCGAGGTAAATCAGACATTGGACTCAGATCCTATGATTATTAACCGGGAGCCGTATGAGGCTGGCTGGATTATCAAAGTAGAATTATCTAAGACATCAGAGATTGAACAATTACTCGATGACTCCAGTTATAAAAGTATTATAGCTGATTAGGAACATTTTAACAGGCGGCTAAAAGACAGAGCAATTGCCAAGGACAGAAATGCCATACATTCCCAATACAGATAACGACAGGCAGGAGATGCTCAAGAGAATCGGAGTAAAGAGTATTGAAGAACTTTTCAGCGTAATTCCTGATGAACTGCGTCTCAAACGTCCGCTTGATATTCCAAGTATGTCAGAGATGGAAATTCTGTCACATTTTGATGAACTCTCAAAAGAAAACAGAACCACCCTGACCTGCTTTGCAGGAGGAGGAGTTTATGACCATTTCATACCGGCGGCGCTGCCGGCAGTACTCAGCCGACCGGAGTTTATGACGGCCTATACTCCTTATCAGCCTGAAGTAGCCCAGGGTACTCTGCAAATTATATATGAATTTCAAAGCCATATCTGCCGCCTGACCGGCATGGAAGTCGCCAACGCTTCGATGTACGACGGCGCCTCGGCAGTCGCAGAGGCAGCAATCCTGGCCATTCGCGTTACCAAACGAAATAAGGTTGTAGTTTCTGAATCAGTCAGTCCTTTGTATCGGGAAGTTCTCAAAACTTATTTGAGCGGTCGGGATATCGAATTGGTGACAGTGGCACTAAAGGACGGCCAAAGCGATCTATCAAGGCTGGAAGATACGCTTGATGAAAACTCTGCCTGCTTCATTCTGGCACAGCCGAATTTTTTTGGACTTTTAGAAGATGTCAGCTCAGCCTCGGATTTAATTAAGAAAGTCGGCGGCAAATTAGTGATGTCGGTCGACCCGATAGCGCAGGCGGTTTTGAAAACTCCGGGAGAATATGACGCCGATATAGTTGTCGGTGAGGGACAGCCGCTGGGCATACCGCTTTCTTTTGGGGGACCTCTGTTAGGCTTTTTTGCAACAAAAAAAGAACTTGTTCGTTATGTACCGGGCAGGATTGCGGGCCGCACCAAAGATGTAGATGGTAAAAGCGGCTTTGTTCTGACTCTTCAGACAAGAGAGCAGCATATCCGCCGTGAAAAGGCAACCTCGAATATTTGCACCAATCAGGCTTTGTGTGCTACCGCCGCGACTATTTATATGACCTTGCTGGGGAAAACCGGTCTTAAGAAAGTTGCGCTATTGTCTATGGAAAAAGCGCAAAATGCCTTTGAAAGGATCACCTCTCTTGAAGGTTATGAGCCGTACTTCAAAGGCTCGTTTGTCAGGGAGTTTGCTCTGCGGACGCCGGTCCCTGCCAAAAAAGTTATTGAGACATTAGTTGCCCAGAACATTCTGCCGGGTATCGCTGCCGCCAACTGGTATAGCGGCCTGGAGGATTGTTTGATTGTCGCTGCTACCGAGAAAAGAACAGAAACTGAAATTGATAAACTTGTCGAAGGGCTTAAGGAGTTGTCGGTATCCGGTGTATTGTCCAGTATGTAAAACTGAATTATCGGGTGATCTGCAGACCTGCTATGTCTGTGGCAGCGACCCCAAAAACTCTGAGACTGAGAACAAAGAGTGGGTCATGCTGGGTTTTATAGATGATAAGATGCTAGCAGATCTGGGACTGGAAACTCTCAAATCCTGTGACATACCGGCGGTTCTGTTTTCGAAATCCGGATTTTTTGGTAATATCGGGCTGCCCTTGGCGCCCTTTCATTCAAATTTATCAGCGGGGTTCGAAATTTTAGTTCCCCAAGAGTATGCCGACCAGGCCGACGAGACGCTTGAAATGACTCTCGGTGAAAAATGGCACAGAAAGGAATAATTTTAATGGTATTTTGTCCCAGCTGCAATTCAGATTTTCAGGCCGATATCATAATTTGTCCGGAATGCAACAATGAACTTACAGAGCAGCTTGAATCGACAAGACCGGTAGCCGAAGCTCCCGATGACAGCTGGGTAGTTGTCGGGAAATTGAGCGGTACCAAGATTTTGGAACAGGCTAAGCGGATAATGGATTCTAACAATATTCCATCGGTCATGATTCCTGCTGCTTTTGCAAGACCATTCAATGCGCCACTAGACGATGAGCGCCTCTTTGAACTGTCCGGTTTTGATGATGAGAAACTGATGATGGTCCCCCGTGATTTTCGGATTGAAGCAAAACTAATTATGAGAAGTTTTTTAAGACAGAAAATGTTATAACAAATAAATAATTATATGAACCATTTATTTAATCAGGAGATAGTTATGAACAAGCGGTTAACTTTACTAATTATTGTCTCGTTATTTATCTTGAGCCTGTCGGCTTTCGCTCAAGATGCTGAAGAGGTCACCAAAGCACCCTATTTGGAAGATTTTGCAAAGGCCAAAGAGCTGGCAGTCGCTGGCAGCAAGCCCATCATAATTGATTTTTACACGGACTGGTGCGGCTGGTGCAAGAAGTTCGACAAAGAACAAATGACGACCGCCCAGGCAATAGACTATTTCACTAACGAAGTAGTAATGGTTAAAATTAATGCCGAGGTAGATACTGCTTTAGCCAGGGAGTATGGCGTAATTGGCTACCCGACCTTTGTGCTTACTTCAAGCAGCGGTGACGAGATAGACCGAACCAGTTATCTTCCAATTGATGAATTCATCACAACTATGTCTGACTATCAAAAGGGCATCGGTACTTTGCAGGCAGTACTTGACGACGCCAATAAGAGCGAAGACCGCGCTTTGTATTTTGAGTTAGCCGACAAGTACAAATATCGCAATGATTCCGAAAACGCAAATTTATGGTTTGGTAAGATTATAGCTAATACCGAAAAGGATTCTCTTTCAGGTGAAGCCTCGATGGCGATAGCAGACTTGCTCCGTCGCCAGGATAAAGATGACGAAGCCATGGCAGCTTACAAATCGATAGTCAGCGATTATGCCGGTACCGAGTTTGAAGGCAGAGGCCTATTGTATGTCGGTCATATGCACCGCTGGGGTAAAGATTTTGAGGATGCCATGAAAACTTACAACGGCATCATGGAAAAATACGGAGGCTTGAAGTTTGCTGAAGAGGCAGAAATTTACATTGCAATTGCCTACCGTGACAAAGGGGATACCGCTTTGGCGATAACCGCCTATGCCAATTTTGTGAAGAACTGGCCGGAGTCTGAAGATGTTGGATATGCCAATAAGCAGGTTAGAAAACTCAGAGGTGAATAATTCTTGAAACCAAGATCATTTGACGACGGCAAACTAATTTACGACAAGTCCAAAAGCGGCCGGACAGGTTATACTCTGCCTGATTTACAGACTGCTGAAAAGGAAATCTTAGCTGCTATCCCGGCCGACTTCAGACGTACGAGCGATGCCAAACTGCCCGAAGTCACCGAGCCGACAGCTATGAGGCATTTTGTGAATCTGTCAGTCAAGAATCATCATATCGACCGGGGTTTTTATCCTCTCGGTTCCTGCACCATGAAGTACAACCCCAAAGTCAACGACGTGGCAGCCTCAATGGCAGGTATAAAGGACCAGCATCCGCTAAGTCCCGCAAGCGCCACTAACGGACTCTTGAAAATAATGTGGGGGCTCACAGAGTTCTTGCGTGAAATCTCCGGATTTGCAGGGCTGTCGCTGCAGCCGGTGGCTGGCGCCGCCGGGGAGTTTGCCGGACTACTTATCATGCGGCGGTATTTCAAGAGCCGCGGAGAAAAACGCACCAAAATAATTATCCCCGACTCCGCTCATGGCACTAACCCGGCCACGGTGGCCTCGCTGGGATTTACGACAGTTCAGATTCCGTCAAATGAAAAGGGTGTAATATCACCGGCAGCGGTTGCCGAAGTTATGGACGAAAGCGTGGCGGGTCTTATGACCACCAACCCCAACACACTGGGGATTTTTGAAACGCATGTTAAAGAGATTGCCGCGATTGTGCATTCAAAAGGCGGTCTGATGTATATGGACGGCGCCAATCTTAATGCCAATATGGGTATTTTCCGTCCGGGCGATGTCGGTTTTGATATGATGCATTTTAATTTACACAAAACTTTTTCTACGCCGCATGGCGGCGGCGGACCCGGCGCAGGCGCTATCGGCGTAACGGCTGAGCTTGAACAATATCTGCCCTTTCCCCATCTTGAAAAAGATTCCGGCGGCAGTCTGTACCTGAACTTCAAAAGACCTGATTCCATAGGCAGGCTTCATTCTTTTTACGGGAATTTCGGTAACATTGTCCGTGCCTACGCTTACATCCTGAGTCACGGCGGCAAAGGACTCAAGAGAGTAAGTGAAAATGCTGTCTTAAACGCCAACTATCTAAAAGTTCTCTTAAAAGATGTCTATGAACTTCCTTACGATGTGCACTGCATGCACGAGTTCGTGATTTCCGGCAAGCGTCAGAAAAAGAAAGGTGTCAAAACGTATGACATCTCCAAGCGCCTGCTTGATTTTGGGGTGCATTCACCAACCAACTATTTTCCGCTGATAGTTCCCGAAGCTATGATGATTGAGCCGACTGAAACCGAGAGCAAAGAGACGCTCGATTATTTTGCCGAAACAATGCTCGGGATTGCACAAGAAATTGATGAGTCACCGGAGACAGTCACAACTGCTCCGCATACTACTCCGGTGCGGAGACTGGACGAGGTGGCGGCGGTCAGAAACCTGGATGTTGCTTTTATTGAATAGTAAATTGCCTGCTTAAATTAGATGCCGGTGTTCGTTGTTGATACAGTTGATACAAACGAACAGCGGCATTTTTGATTATGATAACTCTGGAAAACGTTACATATCGATACAGGCCGGAAGAAAGACCGGCGCTCTTAAACGTCAGCGTAAATATCAAACGCGGTGAAGCGGTCTGCGTCATGGGCGCTAATGGTTCTGGTAAGTCCACCTTTGCCAAGCTCCTGGCAGGTTTAATTAAAACAGAGCAGGGCAGATACCGGCTGAATTTACCTCACGACTGTGCCATACCAGTCGGACTACTTTTTCAAAATCCTGACAATCAAATCATAGCCTTAACCATAGAAAAAGAAATTGCTTTTGCTCTCGAAAATCTGGGTATAGAACAAAAGGAAATGGAAAGCCGCATCGATTCAGTCATAGCAGCCATGGGCATAGGACATCTTCGGGGACGGCTGACATCGGAACTTTCTACCGGAGAAAAGCAAAGACTTTCATTGGCTTCGCTGCTTGTGGCCAGACCGCCACTGCTGGTGCTCGATGAACCGTCATCTTACTTAGACAAACAGGGGAGAGTGCTTTTTAATTCGCAGCTTGAAAAAATTCGCAAAGAAAACCCGGAGCTAACGCTGGTGCACGTTACCCAATATCCGCAGACGGCTCTAAAGTATGAGCGATTGATAGTGTTTTCAGGTGGCCGCATTGAAGCCGACGGCAAACCTGATGAAATTTTGGCTGACCACGATCTGTCTGTCAAGTGTGGTCTAAAGTTTGATGCCGACAGCCACAAAGAAATTTCTTTACCGGACTTTGGTTCAAGTAATTCTGACGACAAACAGATTGAAACCATCGAGCTAAAACGTCTGAGTTTTGATTACCCGGACGGTAAAACGCTTATAAAAAACCTGAGAGCGTCTTTTCATAGAAACGAAATCAGCGCTGTTGTTGGTCCCTCGGGTTCCGGCAAATCAACTCTGGTGATGCTGCTCTGTTCGCTTTTGGAGCCGGACTCAGGGGAACTAAACTTTTTGTCAAATTCGGCAGTACCCTTAAGCAAAGTTGAAACAAAAGGCAAAATTACAGCAGCCTTGCAGCAGCCAGAGAGACAGTTTTTTCTTAACAGCTGTCAGGAAGAAATAAAATTCGGACCGGAAAATCTGGGCATGAAACTGGACAACAGACAGCTTGAGGCTCTCTTTCATCTGTCAGGTCTTTCGTTTGAGCAATTCAAGTGGCGTGACCCGCTGATGCTATCTTTGGGTGAAAAAAGGAGACTGGCCTTTTCAGCCATTCTGGCCATAAATCCGGAATTTTTGATTTTCGATGAGCCGACCTGCGCCCTTGATCCCGAAGGAGTCGGCAGGTTCATTTTGCTGGCCGAAAGCCTCAAAAAAGCCGGGATGGGGGTCATTATCATCACTCATGACCAGGAGCTGGTCGAGAAACTGGCCGACAGGATTCTATCTTTAGACGGCGGAGGGAACTACCGGCTTCTGTCCCGGAATTTGGGACTAAATGCACAAAAAATGGCCTCAAATAGTTAGTTTATGAGTAGTGGATCAATTTTGGGGAATTGTATTACTTTGAAGAAGTTGACTTTGCATTGATGAATTTCTATCGGCCGTTTAGTTTTTTAAAGAAAATAATGGACTGACCAAACAATGTGATTGATATTTGCTACATAAGGATCGTTCGCAGATTTTGGAAAAAGAAATAGTTTTTAACTATGTTAGGTGTACTTTTTAAAATTCTGATTTGGTTCATTTTACTTTTGTTCTCAAGTTATTGTACTTGTATTGAAGAATATACTGGTAGTGAAAAGATTTTGAACACCATTTCTAAAGAGGATCTTAAGTATGTTGCGATCCAGGAGTGCGGTCCCAGCTCATTCGGTACATGTGCCGTATGGATTTATGAGTATTCAAACAGAAATGTCTTGACTAAATTAGGTGACCCTTTCATAAAGTGTGGCAGCGCTTTTCACAATGTAGACTTTGCTTTTTTGGATGATCGATTTCTTTTAGTTAAGCTTTTCACAGGTGCTTGGGGAGTCTCTGATCCCAATATAATAGTTCCGTTAAGACGATCGAGTAAACTATTACACATTACTGTTCGTGATGTAATCGGCCATTGGGAGAGAATCGAATATATTGATAATCACCAATTCGCTGCAGAATTGTATCTATCTCCAGATAATGAGGGCTCATATGGTATACACATCTGGCAACGTGAATCCCCCAAAGACAATAGAAACATTTTGATTATTGATAGTAAGATCGTTGATTTCGAATTCATCGGTGATAACATTGTGAATATTAAAATCAATATGAAGGACAACCAAGAAATCGACCTGTTTTTCTTGCTCTGGGAAGGCAGATATGGTGAAATTGAAATACTTTACGATTCTCTTCCCAATGAATTGGTGAATTGACTAGGTAAATACTTGAATACGTTTATTCAAACTGACCCAATACCAGTATTTCGACATACTTGACTGAGCCCTGATATTAGTTATACTCTGCAGAACTTGCTCCCGATGCCGATATACGGCATAACTCTAACCCTTTTAAGGTGGTACGGAGATGCTGCTAAAGGACCTGAATATGAACCCGCATTTTCTCGAAATCCGGCCTGAGCATAACATTTCATACTCAAAAATTGAATTTTTATCCACGGAGAAGACAGCTTGACTGCGGGGCCAAACATAATTCTTACAGATAAAAAGATAAGCCGCGCTTTAACGCGCATCTCCCACGAAATTCTGGAGCGCAACTCCGGAGCAGAATCAATAGTTATAATCGGCATCCTGACCCGCGGGGCGGTGCTGGCTAAAAGAATCGCGGCCACAATAAAAGAACTCGAGGGTGTCGAAGTTCCGGTCGGACTTATGGACATTAGTCTTTATCGGGACGATGTCCATTCCAAACTTGAGCAGCCGATAGTGCAAAGAACGGATATTCTTTTTGAGATTCGTGATAAGAACGTCATTCTCATAGATGATGTACTTTACACCGGCCGCACAGTCCGGGCGGCGCTTGACCAGATGGTAGATTTTGGCCGGGCCAGGACGATTCAACTGGCAGTCCTGGTTGACCGCGGTCATAAAGAGCTGCCGATAAGAGCCGACTATGTTGGAGCCAATATACCTACTGCCATGGATGACCAGGTAGTTGTCAATGTTTCAGAGCTTGACGGCAAAGACGAAGTTTATGTTAAAAAAGCAAACGAGAAAAACGGATGAGCCAGTTAAGTTCACGGCATCTCTTAGGACTTGAAGACACTCCGGAGAGCGACATCACGCTGATACTAAATACGGCTGAAACGTTTAGTGAAGTCATTGAAAGAACTATCAAAAAAGTGCCTACTTTGAGAGGTATTACCATTGTCAATCTGTTCTATGAACCGTCAACTCGTACCCGCATTTCATTTGAACTGGCTGAAAAAAGATTATCTGCTGACACAGTCAATTTTTCGACCTCAACATCTTCTGTCAAAAAGGGCGAATCACTGCGTGATACGGTACAAAATATCGAAGCTATGAAAATAGATATGGCCGTAGTACGGCACAGTTCGCCTGGAGCGCCGTATTTTCTGACAAATTGCATGGATGCCAACATAATCAACGCCGGCGACGGCAGCCATGAGCACCCCACTCAGGCGCTGCTTGATATGTTTACCATGCGCAGAAAATATGGCAGGCTAAAAGGTCTCAGAGTGCTCTTGGTAGGCGATGTCAAGCATTCGCGCGTCATCCGCTCCAATCTCTGGGGTCTGCAGACGATGGGCGCCGATGTGGCTCTGTGCGGTCCCTCGACATTGCTGCCGCGGGAAGTTGAGCAGTTCGGTTGTGATGTTTATACCAATCTTGATGAAGCCTTAGAAGGTGTCGATGTTGTCAATGTCATGCGCATACAACTGGAACGTCAGCAGGCCGGGTTATTCCCCTCGCAGCGTGAATATACTAACTTGTTCGGACTGACCAAACACAGACTAAAAAGGCTGAACAAGAATTTCACCATTATGCACCCCGGTCCAATTAACAGAGGCGTAGAAATTTCAAGTGAAGTGGCCGATTCTGAAAACTCGGTGATTCTTGAGCAGGTCACCAATGGTCAGGCAGTACGTATGGCAGTTTTGTATCTCTTGTCGGGGCGCAAGGAAGAATTGGCATAAACATGGTAACCAATAAATTTGACGGGGCCATACGGGGAGGCAAAGTTATTGACCCTGAGTTTGGATTCGGCAAAGACGCCACAATTTTAATCAATGACGGTAAAATTGCAGGTATAGAAATCGAATCTCCGGAACTAAAGAAACAAATTGAAAAACTCCCTAAAGACAAAATAGTCGACGCCTCCGGCAAATTGGTGGTGCCGGGTCTGGTAGATATTCACGTGCATCTTCGGGAACCCGGCCGTGAAGACGAAGAAACAGTTGTCAGCGGCTGCCGGGCTGCCGCCGCCGGTGGTTTTACTACTATCTGCTGTATGCCCAACACCACTCCCCGTATTGACTCTCAGGAAGCTGTCAAGTTTGTGCAGGACCGCGCCAAAGATGCCGATGCCCGCGTCTTTGTGGTAGGCGCCATTACAAAAAATATCGAAGGTAAAGAGCTGGCAGAAATTGGCGATCTGGTAAAAGTTGGGGCGGTTGCCATTACCGACGACGGCAACTATGTACAAAACCCGGAGATTATGCGCAGAGCTATGGAATACTCGCGCATGTTTGATATCCCGGTGATGGAGCACGCCGAAGACCAGTTTCTATCTGTAGGCTCAGTCATGAACGAAAGTTTCCAATCTACCAGGCTGGGTCTGCCGGGTACTCCGTCGGTGGCCGAAGAGATAGCTGTCTTACGGGACATCGCCTTATCGCGTCTGACAGGTGCCCGCATACACATTCAGCATATCTCAACCAAAGAAGCGGTGGAGGCTATCCGGACTGCCAAGAAAGAAGGCCTGCGAGTAACGTGCGAAGCCACCCCTCATCATTTAATTCTTACCGACGAAGAAATAGGCAAGGAGTTTAACACTAATCTGAGAGTAAACCCTCCTCTCAGATCGGCTCGTGACAGGGATGCCGTAATTGAGGGTCTGATCGACGGTACTATCGACTGCATTGCCTCAGACCATGCTCCTCATTCGGCCGAGGAAAAGGACTGCGAATTTGATCAGGCACCTCCGGGAATGATAGGGCTGGAAACTACGCTCGGTTTGATAAAGGCTTTCTTGATAGATAAAGGTCTTTTGAGCTGGGCGGACGCTATCAGGAAAATGACGATTAGTCCGGCTAAAATTTTGGACCTGAATTGCGGAACTTTAGCGGTCGGCGCCGAAGCCGATATCACTATCATAGACCCGGATAAACAGTGGACAGTAAAACCGAAAGAGTTTTTCTCGTTGTCCAGAAACACGCCCTTTGACGGCTATAAGCTATCGGCTCAGGTCTATAAGACTATTCTTGGGGGCCGGATTGTTTTTGAAAAATAAGAAAATAAGATAATGATTTTTGACGCCAATTTGATGGTAAGTCATATAAATATTTAAACATTGTTGTCTGGACTCAAAATAGTATTTTTGATAAGTCAGTAAGCTGACCGGAGAACATTAACCTTTGTCGGATATTACAGAAAGCAAGCAGCTGGTAACTACCATCGTTCCTGCCCTGAACGAGGAAGGCAACATTGAGGAATTCTGTATTCAATTTGATGAAATGCAGAAGAATTCCGGTTTTGCCAATGAGCTAATCTTTGTAGATGATGGCTCAACCGACAGCACTATATCAAGACTAAAAGAAGCTTCTGGCAAATATAATTTTGTGCGCTACGCGATTCATAGCCGCAACCGCGGTCTGACAGCCGCCCTGCAGACAGGTTTTGAGATTGCCAAAGGGGATATTTTCGTTTTCTATCCGGCGGATTTGCAGTACAAACCGGAAGATATTCCTTCGCTGGTTCAGCCTGTTTTAGACGGAGCCGATATTTGTACCGGCTGGAAACAGGGGAAATACAATAAGAAACTGGTATCGTCCGTTTATAACTGGTTTTCAAGAACACTCTTTAGGCTGAATGTACATGACTTAAATTCCGTAAAAGCATTCCGCCGCCAGATTATAGAAAATATCTTTTTAAGAAGGGACTGGCATCGCTACCTGATTGTACTGGCGGCCGAAGAAGGCTACCGTATCTCTGAAGTAAAAATTCAGCTATATGAGAGGTACGCCGGCAAGACCAAATTTTCTTTCTGGAGAATTCCGGTTGGTATGCTGGATATGTTCGCAGTCTGGTTTCAGATTAAATTTTTGAAAAAGCCGCTTTTATATTTTGGTCTGTTTGGAACTGCCCTGCTCTTTTTGGCCCTAATCACCGGCCTGGTGGCTGTCTATTTTAGATTGTTCGAAAACGAAGGCTACCGTCCCTTGCTTTATCTGGTCATTTTACTGGCCGGATTGGGAATGGGCTTCTTTGCGATGGGATTTGTTCTTGAAGTACAAACAGCCTTAAAAGAAGAGCTAGCGGATCTTCGCCTTCAACTTAAGCGCTCGTTCGACAAACTATTATCAGACAAAGACAGAACTGATTGACTCTAAATGTTTATCCCGGGTGATAAATGACATCAGTTCAGTCAAGCCAAAAGCATAGTCTTAAGTCTCAGGCAATTTTATTTGTCAAAATAATCTTAGTAGCAGCTGTTTTCTATTTTCTGTATCTGCAGGTTAACACAAACTGGGCTGATATCAGCAGCTATGACTGGGAAATTGCCAGCCCGGCCTACCTTGCTTTGTCTTTTGCAGCAGCTTTGTTTTCGCTCTTTCTGTTTTCTTCTACCTGGAGTCTGATAGTCCGAGGGTTTGGGCACCGGCTGAGACTGCCGGTTGCCTTTAAGATTTCATATATTTCAAATCTGGGCCGTTATCTGCCGGGCAAAATCTGGCAGCTGTTAGGGATTATCTATTATGCCAGTGAGCATGGGCTGTCGCCGGAAAAAGCTACCGCTTCATTTATAATATCTCAAATTTTTATGAGCGCTTCTTCGTTCTTGATTCTGGCCATAGCCGTACAAATCGAGCCGCTGATAATCGTAGACCAGATAAGAATTCTGGGAGAAAAATTCGCCTATTTGTTTACCGCCCTAATGATAATTATTTCCTTCTCAATTATTATCTGGCCTAACCGAATATTATCAGTATGCAATTATATATTGAAGAAACTCTCCAAGCCCGAACTTACCTT
Source organism: Candidatus Zixiibacteriota bacterium (assembly GCA_022571845.1). Classification (GTDB taxonomy): domain Bacteria; phylum Zixibacteria; class MSB-5A5; order GN15; family FEB-12; genus JACZWU01. Next base: position 139,407 of record JACZXB010000009.1, read on the forward strand.
TGTGATGGACAAAAAAGTTGCCCCGCTTGTATTTGCCGGTTATTGTGTCGCCTGGATTTTTTATGGAGGCGCTTTCTGGCTTTTGATTCAATCTCTGGCGCCTCAGGAAAATTTGTCGCTGATTTCAGCCATAGGGATTTTTGCCGGGGCCTATCAGATTGGATATCTGGTCTTATTTGCTCCGGGCGGGTTTGGGCCCAGAGAATGGATGATGAGCCAGATGCTGATGCCTTTTTTACCGGGAATCGCGCCAATAATTGCTATATTGTCAAGGCTATGGACCATAGTTATAGAAATTGCGGCAACTGGATTGTCACTAACAGTTAAGAAATAATTTTATGGCGCAAAAAGCTTTAATTATATTTCCGACCTATAACGAAAAGGACAATATTGAAAAAATTGTCCATGCCGTTTTACCTCTGGACCCGCGCATTCATGTTTTAGTAGTCGATGACAACTCACCGGACGGCACCGGACAAATTGCAGACCGTCTGACAGAGTCCGAAGAAAAAGTATTTGTACTTCATCGCGAAGCCAAGCAAGGCCTGGGAAAAGCCTATATCGCCGGATTCAAGTGGGCTATCGAAAGAGATTTCGATTATATTTTTGAAATGGATGCAGACTTTTCACACGGCCCTGAATATATCAAAGATTTCCTGCGTGAAATTAAGGAATATGATCTGGTTATTGGCTCGCGCTATATTTCCGGAGTAAATGTTATTAACTGGCCGATGTCCCGGCTGCTCCTGTCATATTTTGCAAATATGTATTCACGAATTATAACCGGTCTGCCCGTCAGGGACACCACCGGCGGCTTCAAGTGTTTCAGAAAAAATGTCTTAGAAGCGATTGACTTAGACGCTGTGCAGGCTTCCGGTTATTCTTTCCAGATAGAGATGAACATGCGTGTCTGGAAAAAGGGATTCAGCATCAAGGAAATTCCGATTGTCTTTATCGACCGGGTGGCCGGCAGCTCTAAAATGTCAAAGAAAATTATGCGTGAAGCAATCTGGATGGTCTGGTGGCTGCGCATAAAAGCAATCTTTGGGAAGTTGAACTAATCTCCTTGCAGGAATCTGCCGCAAAAGTTTCAATAATCATTGTAACTCATAATTCTCTGCCTGTTTTAGAAACTTGCTTAAAGCACCTTCAAGTTGCAGCAGAAAGAATCCGACACGAAATAATCGTAGTCGATAACAACTCATCGGACAATACCCCGTCGTTTGTCAAGAATTTCTGTCCTGAAGCAAAACTGCATCTCAATGGCGAAAACGAAGGCTTTGCGTCCGCCTGTAACACCGGCGCAGAACTGGCAGAATCAGCTCTGCTTTTGTTTCTGAACCCGGACGTATTCCTGGACCAGCCCGCTATCACAGAACTATTAAATAGCTATTCGCGCTCTGACCGAGTTGGCGCAATTGTAGGGCGACTAAGATTCCCCGACGGAAAGTTCCAGCCGACCTGCCGCCAGCTGCCGACGATTCCCAACATCCTCTTTTCCCGCCGGGGAGTAATCGGCTTGTTTTCTAAGGAGAATAGCAGATATACCCAGCCAGATTATGATGAAATCACTTCTGTCCCTGCGGCCGCAGCTGCTCTTATGATGATTTCAAAAGAGCTGTTTAAGAAAATCGGAAGATTCGACGAACGGTTTTTTATGTATATGGAAGATACCGACCTTTGCAAGAGGCTTATTATGGCCGGTTTCAAAAATTACTTTGTCCCAGCCGCAGGTGCTGTCCATGATTGGGGAGAGGGCAGCCAGGCCGGCACAGTTAAGAGAAGCTTTTACCATCATTTGTCGCTATACAAATATTATAGCAAGCATCGCCAGGACTGGCTGGCGCGATTTGTTCTGCCATTGCCGTTGCTTGTTAATTTTATTTTGGTTAATCTGTTGGCGATGTTTAGAAAGCCATTTCATTAATAATGTCAACAGTTAATCTGCTCATAACTATTTCGGTCAGTCTGATATTGTCTGCTTTGGCTTTGCCCTGGGCGATAAAGTTAGGTGAATCTCAGGGCTGGGTTGATCTGCCCGGAAAACATAAAAGGCACAAACGTCCGGTGCCTGTCATAGGCGGGCTGGTTTTATTTGCTACAGTTTGGCTGACAGTAGCCTTAGTTCTTTTTCTGGAGCCAAAGCTGACAGCTGAGTTATCATCAACTTTGTTTTACATATTTTTTGGGGGACTAATAGTTGTTTTGGTCGGTTTTTCCGACGATCTTTCGCCTCTGCCGGCCTGGGTGAAACTTTTGGCGCAAATTGCAGCAGGCTTGACATTATACATGGGCGGACTACAGGTAGAGCTGCTGACAACTCCCTGGGGGAGTATCGATGTTGGCAGCTGGTCGCCGGTTATTTCAATTGGCTGGGTAGTCATACTCACTAACGCCATTAACCTGATAGACGGGCTGGATGGTCTGGCTGCCGGAGTTTCTTTAATCAGCGCTATTACTATGTCAGTGATAGGTTATATGTATAATGTCGGGGCATCGCTGATTTTCTTATACGCCATGATTGGCTTTTTGATTCCGTTTTTGTATTTCAATAAATACCCGGCCCGAATCTTTTTGGGCGATTCAGGTTCGATGCAAATAGGCTATTACTTTGCAGTCGTTTCTCTAGTATTTCCACTCAAGTCATTTACTTTTACAGCTCTTTATGTTCCTTTGCTGGTCTTAGCTGTGCCCGTTTTAGAAACAGCTTCTTCGATTATCCGCAGGCTTTTAGCCGGCAAAAACGTCATGAAAGCAGACCGCAGACATCTGTTTCATTACCTGGCTCTGGGAGGATTATCATACCGGCAGGTTATTTTGGTGTTTTACTCTCTGGCCATAATATTCGGACTGTTTGCCCTGGCCATGTTCTTGTGGGACAGAGTCTTGGTGTTTACTCTCTTAGTCCTTTTTATGGTTGTAATTTTTGGCCTGTTTCTTATCTTGGTAGCCAAATTGCCCTCTCCGAATAGGAAAAAATAGCGCTTGTGAGAGGGCAGGAATGAAGTTTTATGGCAGAGAGAGCACACTTGGATTTTGAAAGACCAATCACCGAACTGGAAAAGAAAATTTCAGACATGAAAGATTTCTCGGTCGGTGAGTCAGTAGAGCTCAGCGGCGAGATAGCTTCACTCCAGAAAAAGCTCGAAAAACTGCGCGGTGATGTTTATTCCAAGCTAACTCGCTGGCAAAAAGTCCAGATAGCCAGACATCCCATGAGACCATATGCTATGGATTACATACGGCTCTTGTCAGAGGGCTTCCTTGAGCTGCATGGAGACAGAGGATACGGGGATGACAAGGCCTTAGTAGGAGGCTTTGCCAGGATAGGCGGCAAGTCTCTCATGATTATCGGACAGCAAAAAGGGCGTGATACTAAAGAAAAGTTAATTCATAATTTTGGGATGATGCACCCCGAAGGATACCGCAAAGCTCTCCGGCTTTTCTACATGGCCCAAAAATTCAAGACTCCAATTTTGATTTTGATTGATACGCCGGGTGCCTATCCCGGAATAGAGGCCGAAGAACGTGGGCAGGCCGAGGCCATAGCCAGAAATATTCGTGAGATGGCTGTTTTGGAAGTGCCGATAGTAGTGGTTATTATCGGTGAGGGAGCCTCCGGAGGAGCATTAGGCATAGGTCTGGGAGACAGGATTATTATGCTTGAATATTCCTGGTATTCAGTAATATCTCCAGAAGGCTGTGCTGCAATTCTGTGGCGGGATGCTGCCAAAGCACCTGATGCAGCCGAAGCGCTTAAAGTTACTTCGCAAGATGTTCTGGAGTTGGGAATAATTGACCAGATTATTCCGGAGCCGTCCGGAGGAGCTCATAACGACCCTGAAAAGACAGCTGAGAGTATGAAAATAGAGATACTCAAGAGTATTAACGAGTTAGAGAAACTCAGTACAGAACAATTGATTGAACAGCGAATCAAGAAGTACAGAATAATGGGAGTATTTGACGAATAATTTGGTGGGCAGACTATGACAATTTCTAATGATTTACTGGACAAGCTGGCTTGCCCGGTCTGCAAGAAAAAATTAAACTATGAATCGGATAATAACCGTTTAGCCTGTAAAATATGCTTGTTAGCGTTTCCTATTGTTGATGAGATTCCGGTTTTACTGGTCAGCGAAGCGGAAAAGATAAAGTAGAGGTAGTGAAGAATGAAACTTTCTAAGTTTTCAGAAGAGAATCTGATAGTATTTGACCTAAAAGCGGCTTCCAAAGAGAGTATTATAGAAGAGTTGGTCGACCTCATAAACGTTTCCAATATGGTCTTAGACAAAGATATGCTCCTAAAAGATATCAAGGACCGTGAAGAACTGGTTACCACCGGGATAGGCTATGGCGTTGCTTTTCCTCATGCTAAGACAAAGTCTGTCAAGGGAATAGTTATCGCCTTTGGCAGAAGCAACGAGGGAATCGATTTTGAGGCAATCGACCATAAGCCGGTCAACCTTTTCTTTATTATCGCTGCTCCTGAAGATGCCATTGGTGCGCATTTGAATGTGATGTCCAGACTTTCATACTTAATGAAATCCGAAGAAAACCGACAAATATTAATGACAGTAACATCTCCGGGCGAGGTTCTGGAGTTGATCGATCAAGTTAAGTAATGAGAGCTATCGGCGCTAAAAGCCGGATAAAATGAACCAGATTTCTAACTTATTTCCAAAAAGCTGGCGAAACCTGCATTTCATAGTGCTGGTTTTTTTTTCAATTCTGCTCCTATTTGGAGGCAAGAATATCACTGAGCCGGCCAGTCGGCTTATCATAAGCTCATTCTATTACCCCTTTTTCAAGATCAAGAATTTTATTGTGGAAATGAGTGCGGTTGCTGCTGAAAACGACCTGCTCAGAGAGCAGCTGGTGAGTGCCAGCAGCCGGATTGCGGAACTTGAGGAAGAAGCCCGCGGAACCGAGCGGCTCAGGTCTCTTTTGGGTGTTGATCCGCCTGCGGGCTACTCGCTGGTACCTGCTAAAGTTATTGCTGTTACTTACGACGGAGCGTTACCGGTATCTGCAGTTATCAACCGCGGGGCAAGAGATACTGTAGCAGTCGACCAGCCGGTTGTTAACCAGAGCGGACTGATAGGGCGTATAACTGAGGTTCTCGGAAATTTTTCAGTGGTGCAGCTTCTCACAGACCCGGCCAACAGAGTAGCTGCCAGAATTGCCGAAACCCGTGAGATGGGCATCGTAAAGTATAAGACCAACGAAGGTCTGATACTTGATAACTTTCCGGTGCAGGGTAAAATTCACGAAGGGGACTTGATTGTTTCTTCCGGTTTAGGGGGGGTCTATGTTGCCGGTCTGACAGTTGGAACTGTCAGGGAAATTATCCGTCCCGATGACGCGCAGTTTTGCAAAATTATTCTCGACCCTGCGGCCAATTTTGGTTCTTTAGAAGAACTTTTTATTTTGAGGCCTGTTAACAAATGACCCGCTATATTCCTTTCGTACTCTATTTACTTTTGATTGCGATGCATGAAGTCATCTGGAGAGATTTTACAGTTTTATACCTGATTGCCATAAACGTTCCGGCGATGCTGGTTGTAATAGTAGCAATCTATAAATCAGAACTAACGGCTGCCTGGTTCGGATTTTTAGCTGGAATGGTTTTGTCAGCCGGAAATCCGGGCGGAATCGGCTGGCAGGCTTTGTTACTGGCTGCAATCGGAATCGCAGTATTCCACGTACGCGGAAAACTTAACTTAGAATCCATTTACTCAAAAATTTTGTTGATAGCGGGCGCTGTCTTACTGCACAATCTAATGTCAATACTAATTAACGATTTAAACAGGATTCTGTTTTTGACCTGGTCCTACTGTCTGCCCAGTGCGGTCTATACTTCTTTAATCGCCTGGCTGTTTTTTCTGTTTAAGGAGAAAAAAGTTACTTTAGAAAATATTAAATCGGTCTTCTAATGAATATTGACAGAGAAAAGATATCAGCCGCCGAGCGCTCGAGTTATGCCATCGGGTTTGTCATTCTGATTATGTTTTTCTGTCTGGCCGGGCTGATCCGACTGCAAGTATTTGAGCATAAAAAACTTTATGAAATGTCTCAAGACAACCGTCTCAGAGTTCTGCCAATTCTTCCCAAGCGCGGTCTGATATATGACCGCGAAGGCCGCGTCATTGTCGACAACCGCCCATCTTATACGGTCTCAGTTATTCCTGTTGAAGAAGTTAAGTACAGGACTCTGCCGCAGCTTTCAACTCTGATTGGATTTGACACAACCCGTATCAGAAGCAGAATCAAATCAAACACAGTCAGCAGATATCAACCGGCAGCCGTAAAGAGAGACGTTCCTTTTGAAACGATAGCAATCCTGGAAGAACAGTACAATCGTTTCCCGGGTGTCAGCTATCAAATGGAGAGTGTCAGGCAGTACTCAAAAAGATTAGGAGTTGAAGCTTTTACCGGGTATGTGGGGGAAATCTCTGAAGCCGAACTCAAAGCCAGCGGAGCCGAGGATCTCCGTCCCGGCAACGTAGTAGGCAAAAAGGGACTTGAACGTCAATACGACCGGCTCCTAAGAGGGATTGAAGGTACTGCCCTGCTTGAAGTCTCTGCCAGTGGACAGATTATCGGTGAATACAAAGACGAACAACCAGAGCAACCGACTCCCGGAGCAGATCTTTGGCTTACAATTGATATTGATTTACAGAAAGCCTGCGTGGCAGCTATGGATACTTTTTGCTGCGGAGGTGTAATAGCGATGGACCCGCGCAACGGCGAGGTCCTGGCTATGGTATCATTTCCAAGTTACGACCCGAATATTTTTTCCGGTGTCATTCCGGAAAGTTTATGGCAGGCGATTTCTACAGACAGTACTCACCCGCTGCTCAACCGGCCACTGAGAGGGCTCTATCCTCCCGCCTCACCGGCCAAGTTAGTGACTTTGGGGGCCGGACTTGAAGAAGGCTTGGTGACAGCTCATACAACTTTTAAGGCTTGTGTGGGAGGATATCAATTTGGCAACAGGTTTTTCAGGTGTTGGAATGCCGGTGGACACGGCAAAACTCAGGCAGTGCAGTCTTTGGAGCGATCATGCGACGTCTATTACTATCAGTTAGGAGCAGAGCTGGGTATTGACAAGTTATCCTACTACTATGGTTTGAGTGGTTTTGGCAGTAGGGTGGGAATCGACCTGCCGGGCGAATACAAAGGTCTGAATCCAAATTCTGAGTACTATGACAAGACCTTCGGCAAAGGTCGCTGGTCAAGAGGATTGGTGCTTAACCTTGCAATAGGGCAGGGGGAGCTCCTGGTAAATCTGCTTCAGACCGCTCAGTTTTATTGCGGGGTGGTAAATGGCGGCAAAGTATACCGGCCGCATCTGGTGAAAATAATTTATCATCCTGACAAGGGTCCGGAGAATGTTGCTCCGGAGCTGTCATTTAAGCTGCCTTTTTCTGAAAGTACCTTAAAAATTCTCAAAGAAGGAATTCGCCTGGTTGTTGAGGGGGAAGATGGCACGGCGCGTCATCTAAAAAATCCGAACTATTCTATTGGAGGTAAAACAGGTACAGCAGAAAATCCGCACGGAGAAAATCATTCCTGGTTTATAGGTGTGGCGCCGTTTGAGTCGCCTGAAATCGTAGTGGCGGCAATTATTGAAAATTCCGGTCATGGCTCCGAAATAGCGGCGCCGATGGTCGGCAAGATTATCGCATCATTTATGAAAAAGAGAGACGGCATCAAAGAATTTATTCTGGCAGACGAGTCTGAAAGCAAAGGCAAGGACGATTGATACTTAACTACAAAGAACTGGACTGGCAGCTTATTATTGCAACTCTGCTGCTATCCTTTATCGGGGTAGCCATGATAATGTCTGCACAGCACTTCGCCGATTCTACTTTTAAGCAAACTTATTATATAAGGCAACTCATCTGGCTGGCGATAGCGCTGGCTGTATTTGCCGCAGTCATTCATTTTCCCTTTAGAATGTATGACATTGGTTCTTATCTCTTATATGGTTTTGCCTTATTCCTTTTAGTTCTGGTTCTCTTTGTAGGTTACTCGCGGATGGGTTCTTTTAGATGGCTGTCAATCGGGCCGATGAATTTTGCGCCATCAGACCTGGCCAAACTGGCGCTGATTTTTGTTCTGGCCAGATACTTCGCCTATACCAAACTTCCGCCTGCCTCGAAACGAAGGCTGGCTTTTTCGGCAGTTATAATGATGCTGCCGGTGCTGCTTATTCTCAAGCAGCCGGATTTGGGTACCTCGCTGGTTTTTCCGGTAATTCTTTTTGCGATGTGGTATTGGTCGGGGCTGTCTCCGTTTTATCTGCTCTTAATTTTGTCGCCTCTTGTTTCTATTATTGCCGCCTCGCATTGGATTGCCTGGGCAATATATCTGGGACTGCTTTTTATATTTCTTTTTCTTTACCGACCGGGACTTATTTTTGGGATATTAACTTTCACGGCCAACCTGGCCACCGGCTCTATAATGCCGCTGATGTGGAACCGTCTGGCAGAATATCAGAAACTTCGCATCCTGACTTTTCTTGACCCCGGCACAGACCCTCGCGGAGCAGGCTATCAGATAATTCAGTCAAAAATTGCTATTGGCTCAGGCGGGCTTTGGGGGAAGGGCTTTTTGGGGGGTTCTCAGGCTCGTCTTGATTTCTTGCCGGAGAGGCACACAGATTTTGTCTTTTCGGTTCTTGGTGAAGAGTTTGGACTTTGGGGAAGTATTATTGTCATCGGCTTGTTTGCCTTTATTTTTATTAAAGCCATCAGAATTGCCGGCAAGTGCCGTTCAAAATTTACCTCCAATATTGTCATCGGAGCTACAACTCTGCTGTTATTTCAGTTTCTGGTAAATGTGGGCATGACTCTTGGCTTTATGCCGGTTACCGGGTTACCGCTGCCTTTTTTGAGTTACGGCGGAACGTCGTTAGTATTGGCCTGGTCGCTGATTGGATTAATTGTTGCTGCCGGATACAGGTGGCAGGAATATTAGTCTGTTAACAGATTGCACCGAATTTATTTTAGCACAATAATATTTCTCTTCCAGATATTACTAAACAATATATATTCGCCGGAACTTCAGTACTAATCGAATGAATATGAAAAGCAACAGAGCTATAATTCAGTTAATTTTTGGTGCGGCCTGCATCAGCTTTTCTCCAATACTTGTCAAGCTGATAGGCGTTTCTTTGATGACTCCAACAGCGATAGGTTTTTGGCGATGTTTTTTGGGCGCGCTAATTCTCTTCTCTTGGGCATCGTTAGCGAAAAAGCCCCTAATGATAGATATGTCTATCATGCGCTGGACTATTCTGGCCGGCTTGTTCTTTTCATTTGACCTTTTTTTCTGGCACAGGTCGATAATATATGCCGGCGCCGGTCTCTCCACTATATTGGGAAACACACAAGTATTTGGCTCGGCAATTCTGGGCTATTTCATTTTTAAGGACAGATTGACCACAAAGTTCCTTGTCGCAGCAATTACAGCAGTGGGGGGAGTGGCACTTTTGGCCGGAATAGGCAGCGATATTGAGTTTACAGATCTTTATCTAAGGGGGATAATTTATGGTCTGTTGACCGGGCTTTCTTATGCTGCTTATCTGGTGACAGTCAAATACGCCGGACATAAACAAAAACTGCCGGATTTTGTTACTCTCATGGCCTGGATTTCCGTGTATACAGCTCTTTTTATGGGAGTTATGTCAGCAATCGAAGGCGAGGATATTCTGCCGCCCGATTTATATTCCTGGGCGGTTCTTGTTGTATTAGCTCTACTAGTACAATCGATAGGCTGGAGAGCCATCTCCGAAGGGTTGTCAAAATTAGAAGCGTACAGGGCAGGATTGATTCTGCTCTTGCAGCCAATTCTGGCTACAGTTTGGGGGATAATAATATTCAGCGAAAGTTTTACTTTTTTACAGCTGCTGGGAGCTGCTATTACTCTGGCGGCTATTTATATCGGCGGTATCTCAGGTAAAACTAAAGCAACTCCTGAACCAAACTAATCGACCAATACTTTTTTCAATCGCTCAACAATATAATCAACATCGCTTTCGTCAATAATCAATGGCGGGGAAATCCGGATTGTATGCCCGTGGCTGTCGTTGCAAAGCATACCCAGCTCCAGCAATTTTTTACAGAACGACATGGCATCGCCGCTTTTAACTTCAATACCGATAAACAATCCGTGCCCGCGGATTTCTTTGACATGCTTGGAGTGGGAGGCAATTTCTTCGATTTTTGTCTTTAAAATTTTACCGATACGCTCAGCGTTTTCGTGAAGTTTCTCATCTTCAATTACACCCAGAGCAGCTATGCCGGCTACGCAGGCCAAGGGGTAACCGCCAAAGGTGGAGCCGTCGCGGCCGGGCTGAAAAACCAGATCCATTATCTTTGAGTTGGTCACAAAAGCCGAAACAGGGGTCATGCCGCCAGAGAGGGCTTTGCCCAGGATAATTCCGTCCGGCAGAACATTCTCATGCTGGAATGCAAACATCTTTCCGGTACGTCCCAAACCGACCTGGATTTCATCAAATATCAAAAAGATATTATGTTTGTCAGAAAGTTCACGAATTCCTTCTAAGAATCCGTCAGGCGAAATATACATGCCGCCTTCGCCTTGCATCGGCTCAACCAATATGCCGGCAGTATTGGGGGTTATTGCTTTGGCTACTGCTTCAAGGTCGCCGAATGGTACGGTAATGAAGCCGGGTATTAGCGGGCCAAAACCATCTTTGTATTTTTGAGTAGAAGAGATGGAAATAGCAGCCATTGTCCTGCCATGGAAATTATTCTCAAAAACAATTATCTCCTGCTGGCCATCGGCAATGCCTTTATCCAAATGTCCGAAACAGCGGGCGGCCTTGATAGCTGTCTCAACAGATTCCACGCCGCCGTTTTTGGGGAGAACTTTGTTGCCGTTATCTCCGAACCTGGGACCCATCTGAGGCACCAAATTGGCCAGCTTTCTTAAAAATATGGCAAGAGAGTCGGTATAAACGACGTTTGAGATTACAGAAGCGTAGTTGTTCTGCAAAGCGTCTACCAGTGCTCTGACTATAACCGGATGATGGTGTCCTTGATTGACTGCCGAATAAGCGGCCAGGCAATCCATATATTTTTTGTTTTCTTCATCATATAACCATTGTCCCAAAGTTTTGCGCACAACCAGCTTCACCCGGCCATAGTGGTGAGCGCCAAAGGTGTTCTCAAAATCTATAATTTCATTATCAGATTTCTCGCTGAATCCCAGAGCATTTTTTGCCATTGCTTCTACGTTTGTCATCTGATTTCCTCACTATAATCTTTAATACTATAAATCGACTTTCAACAGACTCAAAATAACAGTTTTTGCAAAAATTACAACATCCGCAATATCATTTGTCTTTTTGTGGTTTTGAAGGGCATATAGTTGGGGATTGTAAAGATATGGGCCAATTGAAGTTATAAATTCAGTCCAAAATTCATTCTTTCAAACAGTTCTTTCAACCTCGAAATTTGACCCTGACGGCGAAATGATTTCTTCGTTCTTTTCAGCCAATCAATTCCTGTTATATTAAAATCGGAGGCAATTTTAGAAGAAAATTGATGAATTCAGAGCAGATCAAAAAAATGGCTTATAGCTGTGGCTTCGACCTTTGCGGCATTGTCAGTCCCGATGATATCCCGCAGGCTCAGCAGCAGTTTGAAAACTGGCTGTCACAGGGTTATCACGGAGAGATGAGCTATATGTCCAAGGAGCCAGAGCGTCGCAGCAGCCCGCGGCAGCTGCTGAGCGGTGTGCGCTCTATCATTATGTTAGGGTTGAACTATTATCAGCCGGATTCTAAAAAGATACCAAACGGCTATGGCATTGTCTCAAAATATGCCAGAGGCAGGGATTATCACAAAGTCATTGCTAAGAGAACCAAGAAGCTGATTGCTGAACTAAGAAAGAATTCAGATGACCTGAAAGATAACGACTTCCGCTGGTATGTTGACTATGGCCCCATGCTTGAGCGCTCGTATGCCGCCAAAGCCGGACTGGGCTATATTGGCAAGAATTCCCTGCTGATAAATAAAGATTTCGGCTCCTGGATTTTCATCTCAGAAATTCTGACGACTTTAGAGCTTGAACCGAATAACCCTTATGGCATTGACCACGGCCAGTGCGGACGCTGCACAATGTGTATAATCGCCTGTCCGACCGGGGCGATTGTCGAAGATGGCGTCATCGATTCGACCAAATGTATCTCCTATTTAACTATTGAAAAAAAAGGCGACATCTCCGCCGACCTATCACAAAAAATGCAGCAGCGTCTATTTGGTTGTGACATTTGTCAGGATGTCTGCCCCAAGAACAAAGCCGCCCAGTTTACGGTTCATCAGGAGTTTGTTGGCGGCGGCGTGGGGGAATATCTTGACCCAGCCACAATCGAAAAAATACAAACCAGAGAAGATTTTTTAGCGCTTACTGCCGGAACTCCGCTGACTCGAGCAAAGCTTGATGGCTTAAAGAGAAATGCACATATTGTCTTTGCAAATGCAAAAGCTTCAAAAGAAAAACCGGTCCCTGGAAAATCTTAGAAAGAAATATCAATGACAAAAATAGCGCCGTCACTGCTGGCGGCCGACTTTTCGAAATTAGCGGAGGAAATCAAAGACTGTGACAGTCTAAATGTCGACTGGCTACATCTTGATATAATGGACGGGCATTTTGTACCGAATATTTCATTTGGGCCGGCGGTTGTTAAGACGATCGATAAACTGACAGATAAATTTCTCGATGTACATCTCATGCTGAGTGAACCGGAAAAATATTTTGAGCTGTTTGCCCGAGCTGGCGCGGATCTTATTACCTTTCATATCGAAGTTCACCCCGACCCGGTTGCTCCTGCTAAAGTTTTAAAAGAGATGGGCATCAAAACAGGCCTTTCACTCAATCCCCCGACAGACATAGAAAAAGTGCTGCCATATCTTGAGCATTTTGATTTACTGCTGGTGATGTCTGTCAATCCCGGCTTTGGCGGGCAGAGTTTTATCGAATCTGTTATTCCGAAAATAGAAAAAGCCCGAAAGTATATCGACAAACATAACTTATCAACTCGGATTGAAATCGATGGCGGCATTGATGAAAATAATGCACAGCGCGTCATCGATGCCGGAGTAGATATTCTGGTAATCGGCTCATCTTTTTTTGGGGCGACAGACCGCCAGGCTCTAACTCAACAAATGCAAAGCCTGAAACGGTAGTATGAAAGCCGCGGTTATTTTTGTCCATGGACGGTATCCGAAAGCAAAACTTGGTTTCTACAAGAAACTTTGCCGTGGAAAATATAAAATAGCAGCTAACGGCGGTTATAAGTTTTTTGAACTTTCGAAAATAGCGCCGGACTTAATCATAGGTGACTTTGATTCACTAAACAAAAAAAGTCTGGCTGGCTTAAGCAAACGTACAAAAGTTATTTCGCATCCGGTCCAAAAAGACAAAACCGACAGCGAACTGGCCATAGAGTTTTGCATTAAACAAAAAATCAATATTATAGATATAGCAATGCCGCAGGTAGGGCAGCCGGATCATTTTATGGGCTTAATATCGCTACTTGCTAACCCTAAAATAAGAAACGCAAAAGTCCGTCTGGTTAATCATAAGTTTGAAATAAAGCTGGTGACCAATCAAAAACTAAGATTCAACGGCTGCGCTGGTGATCTGTTTTCAGTCAAGGCTGTTTGTGAGCCTATCAAGCTGACTTGTATCGGAACGCAGTATGATACCAAAGATTTGACAGTTCAACCCTGGGAAACCAGAGCCTTGCGCAACAGAATCCGCTTGAACAAGGCGACTGTCGCGATAACAGGCTCGGCTTTGGTTTTCCACTACTGGGGGAAATAATTGAGTCTTTCCTGCCAGAAAGACCGGAAAAACGGTGACAACGTCACCTTGACGAATAGCTTTGGACAGCTATATTAGGCGATTCCGAAAAAGCGTGCGTGACTGCGAAAAGACTTAAGTTTGCTTGTCGCACGCCGATTATTTAGCTTTAGATACTGGGAGATAGTTCAATGGTAGAACGCGCGGCTCTGGACCGTGTAATCGGGGTTCGAGTCCCTGTCTCCCAGCCATTATAAACGGCTCTTTTTAGTCTCCACATTTTTACAAAAATTTCAGAATCCTAAAATCAAATTAGTTCTAAACGTATCCCAAGTTTCCAGCCATTATAAATGGCTCTTTTTAGTCTCCACATTTTTTTGCAAAAATTTCAGAATCTCAAAATCAAATTAGTTCTAAACTTATCCCAAATTTCCAGCTTTTCTGTCTGTTACTCCATCAATAACAAGAATTTGCCTTAACTGTTATGTTAGAAAAGTGTTATAAAAGGGTGTAAGTAACGATCCCCGACTCATTCGACATAATTCAAATATATCTCTGTATTATCAAATTTCTACTGACATAAGGTGTCAGTCACCACTCTTAACTTATCAATGAAAAAGATTTTGTTATGGGAAATCTCGGCTTGGTTTCACTCGGTCCGAATTACCTAAGGATATTGAGTGCATATTACTAAGAGAACCGCAATTTGTCCGATTGCGGATTGAGCGCACTGGGTTCGGGGTTAGACGGGTCGGCCTAAATAGTAGTTAGGACACTTAGTACTGGAGGGAAGAGACTAAGATCCTAGCTCATGACGTTGCTGCATGATGCAAAGCACTGACTAGTCTCTATGGCAGGGTTCACATTAGTCCAATCCGAACGGAAGTCGCAGCAGATTGGTTTCTTTCATGCCATAGAATTGTAGGAAAGGGGTATTATAATGCCAAGTTACACAAGAGATCATCCATTAGCTCAACCGATAGGTTCACTGTCTATCCCGCTGGCGAAGCGCATTCCTTATCCAGAGGGACCAATTGGCCCTCTGCCGCCGTTTCCCCCTCCCGTGCCTCCCTTGCCCGAGCCTTTCCCGGAGCGACCCATATTTCCGTTTCCGTGTCCACCGCCGTGGCGCTTTTGCTTTATAAATCTAAATGAAGGTTGCTATCGGATCTACTTCACACCCAATTCGAGGGGGTACAATTACCATGGCACGATGCGTGTGGACAATGCGGGTGGTGGAACCACCATCAGCGGCGACCTCTATCGGTTCAAGAATCTGCCTTTTCGATTCTATCCAAGGTTGCCACGCCTGCTGTTTCCTAGTCAGGCACAAACTGTACCACTCGACATTCCGGTGTATGCGCGGAATCAGTACTACTCGTACCTCAAGGTGACCAACATTCAAAGGAGTCCCCTTCTCACTACAGGGCCATGCGAGCTCACGCTAACCATTGAGGAATACGTATACATCCAACCCCCGGCAGGCTCATTTAATGGCTCGTTTCCTGGCACCCCCAGTAGAACTTTTACGATAGTTCTCTTGCCCCAACCTGCCCCAGCCGGATTTACAAGCAGCTACTTCACGGGAAAGTTGTTTGAAGGAGGTATAGAGCAAGGCTCGATCACCATGGGTTGGGTTTCATCTTTTTTTCGGAAAGCAAAGTTGGAAATCGATACGGTTACCGGTGCCACCGCACCTCAACCAGTCACTATAAACGGTACAATAAACTCTTTCGAGTCGATCTTCAATAACGCAGGGTGGGACCTGGATGTTCGATACGACCAAACCAATCTAGCAGATAATTACACGAACGGCACAGGGGTGTGGAGCAGGTCTGACCTTCATGCTCTCATGGAAAGCGTTAGAAAACCTTGGACAGACCTCGATACTGAGTGGCGGGCCCACTTGCTTTGCGTGCCAAAAATTGCAGGAGCCTGGGGAGTGATGTATGACAGTGGGAGCATTGACGACCCCCCACATCGTGAAGGTGCAGCGACGAACTCACATGCGAAACTGCCGGATCTCAGCAAGTATGGGTCTGCAAAAGGCAAACTGTTTAAGGACGCACCAGGCGGCGTATATCTCCGTAGTGCTACTCACGAAGTGGGACACATCTTCAATCTCTATCATTCGAGCCTTACAAGCTACGGTGAACCCGGCATTGATGCAACCGTCATGACAGGGACAGCTAATATCGCTTCAACATCGTCACTGGGGCAATTTCCAGAAAACATTGAGTTTCGGTTTAACGACCACGATAGACACCATTTGATTCATTTCCCTGATCCGGTCGTGCGCCCTGGTGCAATGAATTTCGGAGAGGGACATAGTACGACGATACCCGAAGTCGGCACTGACCGCACCTATTTCCTCCAGGAGGAATTAGAATTGCGAGTGACGGCCGAGTCGGAGCGGATTAAACTGGGTGAGCCTCTTAGGTTGGAATGGACGCTAACCAATCGTGCAAAGGAATCCATAACCGTCCCCGACGACATTGGAGTCGAGGCACAGCATGCGATTATTACAGTAGCAGATTCTTCAGGGCAAGAAAGACGGATGCCATCCTTTGTAATCCAAACGGAACAAGTATCCCTTCAGGATTTGAAACCGGCTGAGGAACGCAAGGCGAACACCTGGGTTTTCTGGAGTTCGCGGGGCTTCGCGTTTCAAACGCCAGGAAAACACATGATTTCAGTACGAATAGTGTGGAATATTTCAGGGATACCCTGCGCTGTAAGGGCTAGTGTGGATGTGTGGGTGGATTATCCGACATCGGAAAAGGACAATAATGTGCTCTCGCTGTTAATGCACAGCGAGGTTGGCAAACTCGTAGCACTAGGAGGAAGCGCTCATCATCTGAAAGATGCCGTTTCTCGCATTGAGAATGCTATTTCCAAGCATGGCGAGCACCCTGCCTGCCAGTGCATGGCGGAATTTGTAGGTCATAAGAAAGGCAAGAGTAGGAGCAAAACACGCGGATGAAGATGCTTTTGAAGGTCTGTGGAACCGTTGGCTGACTAGCAACGGCATGAACCTGACCGCGGCTACGCTACGCTTGGCAGTTGCAGGTTGTGCAATACGTTAAGCGATAGAACAACTCCTTGAGTGCGCAGCACATGCCTGCATCTGCCCGAGAGTTATTTCACATGGAAAGATAAATAGCCCTGAAAAAAGACCATACAAATTTGGTAGCGGGGAGCGGATTTGAATCACAGACCTTCGGGGTATGAGCCCGACAGTTTATCTGTCAAACCGGATATTCGGCAATGCTCATGAGTTACAAAATCATTGATTCTCTAATTGTTCAGTATGAGATGTTTTGTGTCAGAATTGTGACATCACTTAGGGTAATTCGGGCTAATTGCATCAAACTCGGTCAAACTTGAGCAAAGTCGCAAATTGGTGAATGATAGTGCGTTACATAGTAATCGATGTCTCAGTAATACCTTACGTATTTGCGTGAGCGTTAAATCGGGGTTCGAGTCCCTGTCTCCCAGCCATTATAAACGGCTCTTTTTAGTCTCCACATTTTTACAAAAATTTCAGAATCCTAAAATCAAATTAGTTCTAAACGTATCCCAAGTTTCCAGCTTTTTAGTCAGGTTGAAGCTTTTGTTATACTAACAAAAGTTGAATTTATAAAGTTAACTTTGTTAAGATAGATTCATCTTTAGCATCAATTAAACCAAGAGGTTCTGGACTCATCTCTCCGAAAAAAATTATATCTTTGTAAAGAATAGATCTCTTAATAAGTCCCTTCGCACAAACATAATCATAAAAAATAATATCATCATCCCAAACACTATCTTGATTAATATCAAAAAGCCATTGAATTTTAAAACAATTGAAACTACCTGCTGGTACTTTAACTGTTTCATAGTTTAGAATCTTTTTATCAATATGCCCTGTGTTTCCAGAATCTATATATGTCCATTGTGATCCTATTTTAAGAGGGTATTTTAAACTTTGCAAAGGAGGATTTTCATATATTGAAGAATCTATAAAAATATAATTTTTTGGGACGGCATTAGCTATGTAAGATGTAATCTCTCGAATGTTATTGAAATATCTTCCCTTAAATAGTATTTTGTTGTTAGGAGAAGCTTTCGGCATAACAAATCCTGAACTATGATATGCGTAGAAATATAATCCACTATCAAGATTGGCATAATTTGAATTGTAAAATAACGTTATATTATTTTCTTTAAGTTTTCCTTGAAATAAGAAAATATTAATGGAATCAGGAGTAGGCGCTTTTTCTATAATTTTTATGATTACTGAAAATGTTATTGTTGTGTCAATAATTTGATTAATGTTTAATGTATCTGGATTGTTTAAAGTATCTGGTCTAAAATTAAAGGTTGAAAATGTTCTATCGTATTCCCATTGATTGCCGACTTTTAGTGGATAAATAAAACCTGTGCCTCTGGGGCCAATAAGGTCTTTATCACAGCTTGTTATTAAAATAATTGCGAAAATTAACAAGAACAGATTCAAATGTAATTTCATTAAAACTCCATATCTATTTAGGTCTAACGGCGGAACTCAGCGGCGTGAAAAATTAAACCACTGATCTTTCTCATTCCAATTAACCACAGATAAATTTACAAGTTTTAATTTTTGAAGCCACACTTTTCACGTCAACTGCAGTGATTTGTTAGGTGATAGAAACTTTTACATAATGCTCATTCGTTTATTTTCTCCAAAGACACCAAGTCAAACTGTCCGATTCTGGGTACAATTTCCGTATGGAAGGATGAAAGAAGGACCCAAACGGAGTCACTTTCACCGACTATGAGCGTATCCTCAAAACTGAGAAAAGTCCATTCTATGCTAGACGCTACTTTGTGCTTTGATACAGGGCGATTCAAACTACTGCCCACCAATAGGGCAATGAATCCACCACCATCATCTCCAACCGAACGGACAAAAGCGGATAAACGGAGTACATCACCATCATGAATCTCTGGAACCAGGGCAGTGATAAAGCCTGAAGTTGGAGCCCAGTCTGCTTCGAGTTTCAGGCTCCATCTCCCTCCACCGGGAGCCGCATCCTCGGCCAAACTAGCTAAGTTTGTATCAGCAGCTTGCCAGCCCTCGAGAGTGGGTTCCCCTTTTAATTCGAAACTTCCATTTGGAAGTAAATTACCATCTGATTTTTGACTAGGCCCTGTGGGCTTTTTGTTACAACCAACCAAAAGGGAAAGCAGTAGCAACATAAAGAAATTCCTTATTATGCTTACTTTCATGCTAATCCTCCGTATTATTGGTCTTCCATTCAGCTAACATAATACTATACAATGCTCTTCATAACAATTTAGCCTACCAAAGAGTCCATATCAACTAGTATTAATAGGAAAATTCTTTTACTCTCCGGCCGACGTTCACTCCTTGCCAGTCAACCGATTATACAGATCATTTCTGACAAGGTACTTGTATATGAACTCAGCAATTTTCTTGTTTCCTTTATCCGTCAAGTGAATACCATCCTTTTGAAAAAACTTTTCAAGCTCTTCCTGAGTCAGCCGTTCGAATTCTGCAAAGAGGTCTATGAGCGGCACATCTTCTTTAGAACTGATGTCACGGACTGTCTGCACATACTTCTTATGTATAGGAACCAGTTCGTTCAAATCGTTCAGCCAGCGCTCGGCCAGATAGTCTGGTTCTTGTCCTTTCTTATGGGATGACGGGGCGGTAAGCAGCAGAGGAATAATGCCGTTGTCTCGGGCTATTCGAATCATTTTAAGAAGATTAGAACTAAAATCGGCAAGCGAAACTCTCTCTGGCTTTTGCTCGTCCTGCTCAGTGGCGGACCGCTCGAGAACGAAGATTGCTTTGTTAAAAAGCTGTATAACTCGTACATCAGAAAAGACCTCTAACTGCAAGGTTGAATATTCCAGATTATACTTGCCCATCTCTTTGTCCTCGATACCGAAACTGGTCCAGTGGTCATTCCAGCCATAGTAGATAGTCACAAAACGCGGCAGCATAGGTAAGACATCACGTTTTAGCTGCTGCAAGCCCTGATAGGAACTCCAGCCTGCGACTCCGACATTCACGAAAGTGAAAGCAGAGTTTGGGTTTTGCTCATAAATAATTGATTTTAAAAACTCATCATATCTACCAAACTCTGTATTTGAGTCCCCCATGAAAACGACTGTTGGTCGCTTTCCTTTCCAATTAGCTATCCGTGTAGAGTAGTCTTTGGGAACCCAAAGGAGTTCACTGTCAAAGTGATATAAATTTCTGAGTGTGACAGGGTCTGGCCAGCCGAATTGAACTTTTGTGGGGTAAAGCGCAAATTCGAAACTAATCAAGCGCAGCATAATCTCTCCTAAGATGATAGCAGACAGAGTACTAAAAATAAGAACGAAGATTAAGAAATTTTTTTGTTTAAGTTTGGCTCTCATAAATTCGCTTTTTAGCCGGATGTTTTAATTTGTCTAACATAACAGAATACAACGCTTTTTTACAGCAATTTATCCTACCAAAGAGACAGTATCAGCCAGTTATAATTGTAAAAGGCGCAGTCCTGCCTGTAAGATTTCAAATTGCTCAGTAGCCAAATATTTGTTATAGTTGCATCATTATTATGCTTGGTAAATCTCTGTCGTTTAATTTAAGTCAACGTTCTGTCGCCTCGTTGATTACCTTGATGGCTCTGGTCGGACTGTATTTCGGTTGGCGGGAGTTTTGGTTTTTAACCGACGATGCCTTTATCGCTTTCAGGTATGTCAGCAACGCTGTTTTGGGTAATGGCTATGTCTGGAACGTCGAGCCGTTTCGAGCAGTCGAGGGCTACACCAGTTTTCTGCACGTACTGATTCTTGAGTCAGTCTGGCGACTGTTTGGAACAGAGCCGCCTGAATCAGCCAATCTCTTGTCTTTGATATTTGCCGCTGTAACTGTTCTGCTGACTACTTTCGGAGCTATGAGAATGCAGCTCTCCGGGCAGCTTCAGAACATTCGACTATACCTCACTAGCTTAGTACTGCTCGGCTTGATTTCAAACGTGACTTTCCTGACCTGGTCCAGTTCCGGTCTTGAGACAGCTCTGTTTAACTGTTGTTTTTTGGCCTGGATATTAGCAGTCATATTGATTGTTCAAAAAGGCACATGGTGGCGGCTCGCCATTACAACAACTGCTTCTTTAGTATATCTGGCTCGCCCCGATGGTATGCTGATGCTGCTGGGCACTCTGGTGCTGCTAATTATTTCTCTTTTGAGTGAAATCAAAAAGCGTCAGCTCAAACTGAGTTGGTTTGTTTCTGTACTGCCCATGCTTGTTCCGATAATTCATTTTATCTGGAGAAAATCATACTATGGCGAATGGCTGCCTAACACTTACTACGCCAAACATATCGCAGCCTGGCCGGAATCCGGCATCCGCTATTTGCTTTCATTCTTGTTAGAGTACGGCATCTGGTTGTGGCTTAGCGTGCTGCTTATAGTTGCCTGTAAAATGACAGTTAGCTTTATAAAACTAAAAAAGGCAGATCTGAAAATTGCAGAAAGACTCATTTCCGTTTTTCAAACTCCGCCGGATAGAAGGGTCTGCACAATAGTAGCAGTGATGACTGTGGTTTTGCATCTTTCATATTATACTTTCGTAATTGGCGGTGACCATTTTGAGTGGCGCGTCTATAGTTACCTGCCGCCTCTCTTGATGTTATCATTCGTGTATTTTATGAGTCTGCTTAATTTTTCTCCCGGACGCACCATCATCAGTCTGGCGCTGTTGATTGCTCTTTCGATTCCCATTCCGTGGGTTCATCATTTCCAGGAAAAAAAGATTACCGAACTCAAAATTGCTGATACAGTGAAAATAAAGGTCAGTAACCATCTGCCGTTTTTTTTAAAACCCCTGGCCAGGCTAAACGAGCAGCTTCAGAGCTGGCTGATAGACCACATGGTATGTGTGCGATGGCAGGAACACAAAATGTTTCTTATAGGCCAGTTTGAATTTTTCCCCCGGCGTACTCTGGAACTTCCCCCTGAGGCCGGTCCATTTCCGGTATCCTATTTTTCCACAGTTGGTGTCGCAGGCTGGGTCTTGCCAAAAGTTGCTGTTATCGATGGTTACGGTTTGAATGATTACGTCATTGCCCGCCTGCCGATTGGTCCCAAGATTCATCGGATGATGGCTCACGACCGCTTTGCTCCGCACGCTTATGTGGCTTCTTTCTTGCCAAATGTTAACATTATGTCCTCTGGAAGAGTTCGTTATCGCCAGCGGCCGCCCGATTTTGAACTGACCCGCGAAAAGATTATTGCCTATGAAAAGTTTTGGGACGACAAGTTGGTAAAACGGATAAACATACCGGATAGTCTGACGCCGTTTCCCACTAAACCTAAATAAACCTGTTAGTGTCGAATTTAACTGTGTATTGTGAATATGCACATTTAATGCGATGGGTTCAGGCATGACCGAATTGAATTCGAAACCAGAAAAAAAGATACTAAACGCAGAGCGTTGGCTCGAATTATACGGCGACATACTATATAGGTACTCGTTTCGCTATGTTAAAGATAAGCAGAGCGCAGAAGATCTCGTATCGGAAACACTTCTGGCCGGACTCAAAGCACAAAGCAGTTTTGCGGGTCAATCAACTGAACAGACCTGGCTGATTGGTATCTTGAATAACAAAATTATGGACCATTTCAGGAAGTCGAAACGGGAGATAAGTTTTGACGAGGCCGATATTATTTCAAATAATGTTGACGAAGACTTTGCTCAATCAGGGCCCGATCTGGGAAACTGGAAGCCAAATCGCCGCCCGGCCGAATGGATGGTCGATGCTGCTGATCCGGTGGAACTCAAAGAATTCTGGCTCTATCTTAACAAATGTATCGAAGGGCTGGATATCAGGCTCTCAATGGTATTTGTCTTAAGAGAACTGGAAGAAATGGACTCAAAAAATATCTGTAACGTTTTGTCAATTAGCCCTACTAATTTAAGAGTTATGCTGTACCGTGCACGAAAACAGCTCCGATTCTGTCTGGAGAAAAACTGGATAAGGACATTGCCTGATGACAAGGAATGAAAGAATATAAAGCTATGAAGTCTCTCAGTAAAATAATGAACTACGTTTTGCCGGATTGTAAAGAAGTAGCTGAGCTCAGTTCTAATTCATTGGACGAAATCCTGCCATTCAAAAAGCGCCTGGGATTGAAACTCCATATTATTATGTGCAAATTTTGCCGCCGCAATAATGAACAGCTGTACCTGATTCGCGAGTTGATTCGCAAAAAGCTCAGTAGTTCTGAAAACGGTTCTACAGAAGTTAACCGCCGCTTGTCCGAAGAATCCCGGCAGAGAATTGCAAGCCTGTTAAAAAGTAACGATATAAGCCACTCTTAACCTCTACAATTTCCCAAAATAGCCGTAAGGCTGTGTCAATCAATAAGATAATAAAATTTTGTAACAATTTGTCCAGTTCTCCGACCAATTATCTGAAAGCAATTAAAATTGAAATTGCAAAAAAACTGTTTTTGGATAACTGAAACAAGTTCGAAAGGAGAATCAAAATGAATCGAACACAAATCACAAACGGAATCATCGGTGGCTTGGCCGGAGGTCTGGTCTTCGGTATCATGATGGGCATGATGGGGATGCTGCCAATGATAGGTAAAATGGTGGGGCAGCCCTCGGCCATAGTCGGTTTCATAGTACATATGATCAATAGTGCCGTTATTGGTGCCGCTTTTGGTGCAGTCTTTGGACGATACGCTACCAAAATTAAGAGCGGGGTTGGTTTCGGAGTTGCCTATGGTGGAATCTGGTGGCTGCTTGGTCCATTGACATTAATGCCACTATTTATGGGCATGGGTCTTGGAGTTAACTGGAACCTGGCGGCTGCAACAATGATGCTGCCGAGCCTCTTGGGTCATGCTATTTACGGGGTTGTGCTGGGAGTAGTCTACGGAATTCTCGGTCGCAAGGCTGAAGCTGGGGCAGAAGTTTCTGATACGGAGCTGTCGGCTGCCGGAGAATAATAGCCGACAGAGTTTTTTCAGGCAATAAGCTGACAAAAAAACAGGTTGTCTCGGTTAGGAGACAACCTGTTTGACTATTTACATTCTATTTTTTAGACTAATTGCCGCCAATAGGAAATGATACTCCAACTGTCATTGAGAAGCTGCTGTTTTTTCGAGTCGTCTGCAGTGCCGTCAACATTAACAATAGGAAATTCATTGGCGTTAACAGTAGTAACATCCTCATACGCTTTGGTGAGTCCCCGAGTGTATCTGACGTCCAACAGGAGCGTAGTATTGCCCATAGCAATACCTAACTCGCCGCCTATTACACCAGAGAACTCTGTGCTCTTCAAATTGGCTATATCAATTTCTCCTAAATCCGTAGCAAAACCGCCTTCAGTGCCTTCTTCTAATTTAAATTTGCCACTAAGATTGAACCCAAGAGCTGATCCAACGTACAGGCTTGGTCTGATCTTGCCTTCGCTCGGGAATTTATACTTTAGCAAAACAGGAATCTCCAAATATGCCGTTTCGATTTGGAGAACAGACTCGAAGTCTGTGCTATTAAAGTTGTAGCGGAACTTTTTTTCCACTCCCTTGATGGAATACAGGATTTCAGGCTGTATTGAAAAAGTAGGGCTGACGTTTATAGATACGAATGCACCTCCAACCAGACCAATACGGGCGTCAGAATCAACTTCCACACCACCGGCAGCTCCAGCAAGAAAAGACTGAATATAGTCAATGATTGTAGAAGATGAATCATCGACGGACATTTTGGCCATGTTTCCGCCAGCCTTAAAGCCAAAATCCATTGAACTCTGGACTGAGGCTGCAGACGTCAGCAGAGAAGCCAGAACAATTAAAAGTGTTAGCATTCTTTTCATACGTTCTTCCTCCTAAGGTAAATACGCTGGTTACTATTACAATATTTACTAATCCACTTCATATAAATCCTTACAGCTGCATCGGCTGAATGTTATTTAATATTGTTACATTTGAAACCAACGAATGCCAGCAAGCTCTATGGATAGAAATATGGCCTGCTTTTGGTCGCTGAATTGCCAAAGTTTAGCCCAAATTCACACCGCTGTTAAGCAGGAAAAAGCGCCTTTATCTGCCCCTGGCGCAGAATTTAACGGCTATTTGGACCAAGTTTAATCTCAGGAAAGATTAGAATGCAAGGGAATATCAACACCTGTGGCCTCCATAGTCCTATACAAGGGC
The DNA here is from genome assembly GCA_022571845.1 of Candidatus Zixiibacteriota bacterium. Lineage (GTDB taxonomy): Bacteria > Zixibacteria > MSB-5A5 > GN15 > FEB-12 > JACZWU01. Next base: position 164,452 of record JACZXB010000009.1, read on the forward strand.
GGTAGATGTTCTCTCTGTCAAAGGCGGTTAACCTGCACAGCAATTAATAAGTTGTTAATCTAATGGAAGCATGAAATAAATGAATGTAAGCTCAAAGAGGGGTAACTTTCATCTTTATTATCACAACAATACCTTGCCCGTCAAGCAAAAGACCTACCCCGGCAGGTTCAGGCGCTGGTTTATGACCATGTACGACTACCGCTCCGTCAACCAATCCTTTGAAGTGGCTCCCGGAAGCAGACACTGACAGAACTTTTAATGCCGACAGAGAATCTACTAGCCCTTTTGCTATCCGTTTTTGCTTGCCATCGGTTATGGAAATAAGAGCAGCTTTTCGGTCTGTAGTAATCTCGAACAACTCAGCGTTTGACAGATTCTTAGCATGATGAGCAAGGCCGACTGTCCCGTCAAAATTTGAGAGGTCAAGTTCTGCATCCAGATAGACGTTACCAAATGTTCCTGGCAAAAGAAGCAAAGTTCGACCTGTGATATTCAGGCCGAGTCCCTCCTGTCCGGGAACAGGACTGCTGGCTGAAACAGTACTGCCGGGGCTGCTATCAGCTATGGTTAGAATTTTACCGAGGGCACTTGCATCTTGGGGGATAGGTTGCCAGATTACAACGCCGTCTGCGGCTGTAATTAATCTTTTTTCAGGTTCTTCTTTTTTCCCAGAGTCTGCTTGAGTTTCATTCTGAGGCGCCGGCTTTTCGACGGCAGTTATTGTTACGGCCATACCATGCTGATAGACCAGAGCTCCGCCACGATCCGCAGCTTGAAATAGTATCCACTGTCCGGCTATTGCTGCTACAATAGCCAGCAGTCTCAGAGGACTTATTTTGATTTCAGAAGAGTTACGCTCACGCCAGTAAACAAAAACCCTGAAACTTACAAATACCAGGAAAAACAACAGGGTATATAGGCCCCAATCGCTATGCTCTGCAATTAATGGCTCAACTTTCGGTGGCACCCCGACAAGTGAATCTGCTGCCTGTTCTCCGGCAAAATAAGTGGCCACAACCCCCACAGCTCCTACTATATAAAGAACGGTTGTGGTACGGTCCAACCAGCTCTGGCGGCGAAATAGTAAACAGAGGAAATCAAAAGCGATGGCTACAGTAAAAAACGCCACCGGATAATGGACTAATAATGGATGGAGATTTGGCAAAGATGTAAAGCTGCTAATAAATTCAGTCATTTTTTTCTACCTTGTTAACTGTACCTATGAAAAATTACTATGTCAATAGCCATAAAACGAGCAAATACTATTCCTTGTGGTCACTTTTTTGCCTCCGCGGACTCAGCAAAGACCATTTTTAGAGCGTTTGTGTTATGATTTGAGTGTTCTTGCTTTGGGTAAGGCAAAACAGTTAATTGAGTTCAAGGGAAATTATTTATGATAGATCAGCACTACCTCAAAGACACCATTCTCCAGCTCCGGAAATACAAACAAATGGCGGAGAAAGCGATGGCGCAAATCTCCGATGATAAATTCTTCACTGACTTATCTGATGTAGATAACAGCCTCGCCATAATCGTCAAACATATGGCCGGCAATATGCGCTCACGTTGGACAGATTTTCTCAGTTCAGACGGCGAAAAGGATGACCGCCACCGCGACACAGAGTTTGAAATCTACGACAGCGATTCTAAAGAGTCCCTGATGCAAAAGTGGCAAGAAGGCTGGGAATTATGTTTTGAAGCTATCGAACCATTGAAACCGGAAGATTTAGAAAAGACAATTTATATCCGGGGCGAGGCCCATACAGTTTTGGAAGCCATCAACCGCCAACTGACGCACTACGCCTATCATGTAGGTCAGATAGTTTATCTGGCCAGACATTTTAGCGGGTCTAACTGGAAATCCTTGAGCATTCCCAAAGGTGAATCAGATAGCTTCAACATTTCCAAATTCGGTGAAATCGATAAAGAATAAGAATCATCTTAATACACTCGCTGAGTCCGCGATTCAACTTATTGTACAACAAGGACATATCGCATGCCTGAATTTCTTGTTGGAAATCCTGTACTTTCTTGATTTATTGGAACTCGATTACAGCTAAAGCTGTTTAATGCTTCATATGGTGAGTCCGAAGATCTAGTTGCTATAACTATAAGATACTGGTGGACGATCCGAGAACAGTCAACTTCAAGGAGGTTTAAGTGTTTGAAAAGACAAAATCGTTTGGACTGCTGGTGCTGATAACGGCAGCAGCTTTTGCATTGCTGTCTGTGCCCGCTATCTATGCCCAGGAGCACCCGACAGAGCATCCTACGAAAGCTAAGAAAGTTAAGAAGGCACAAGCCGAAAAACCAACAAAAGCTAAGGCCGGCGTAGTTACAATAGACCAGATGTCCCAGGCCATTACCCACTTCATCGAATCCGACTCTAAGCTCAAAGGCGGTTTCTTTTTATGCTACGACGTATCCGCCAAAAAGACGCTGCAGCTCACTCTGGACAAAGTACACCAGGAACGTTTGTCACAGGTGGGCGATAACCTCTTTTTTGCCTGCTCTGATTTCAAGAGCGAAAGCGGGAAAATGTATGACCTCGATTTCTTTATGGAATCAAAGGACGGCCAATTGGCGGTCACTGAAATAATGATTCATAAAGAAGACGGCAAGGCTCGCTACAGTTGGTTCGAGAAAGATGGCGTCTGGAATAGAAAATAAGTTTTAATAACTGTTTTAAACACAAATTGATTCTTGCCAATTAGAAATATCTGTGTGCACGTATAGCTATGAATAAATTTAGGAAATTTCTGATTGGTTTACCGTTGGTCGTGGCGGTGGCAAGTATAGTTGTCCTGTTCGGTGTCCCCGAAAGTCCGGGGAACACGGTCGACACAGAGCTAAACTTCACTTTTACTTATAAGCTGAATATCGACAAAATCCCCGATGGCTCAAAATCTGTCGAGATCTGGTTACCGCTGCCGATTGACAATGGCTACCAGAAAGTTCTGGACTATAAGATAATTTCCGAATTGCCCTATCAGATAGACGTTGAACCGGAATACGGCAACCGTATTTTGCGCTTTTCATCAGGAGAGAATGTCCCCGAAGACTTAGAAATAACCGTGGATATTAATGTCATACGCTACGAGCAGGATGGTTGGAACCAAATACCATACGCGGCTTCAAACGACACTCCCGATTTAACAAGATATCTGTTGCCGGATATTTTAGTTCCCATTGACGGACCTGTTGAAGCGGAGGCTAAACAGGTTGTAAACGGTTCTATGACAACCTCCCAGAAAATAGAAGCGCTGTATCAGCATCTCTTTAAAACGATGAAATACGACAAAAGCGGTATCGGCTGGGGCCATGGTGATGCTCTTTATGCCTGTGAGTCCCGCAAAGGTAACTGCACCGACATTCATTCACTTTTTATCGGAATGGCTCGTTCCCTGGATATTCCCAGTCGCTTTATAATGGGTTTTCCGCTGCCACTGGATAAGAAAAGTGCACAGATCCCCGGTTATCACTGCTGGGCAGAATTTTATGTGGAAGGCCGGGGCTGGGTGCCGGTGGACATTTCAGAAGCTATTAAACATCCCGAGAAAAAAGACTATTTTTTCGGTCGTCTTGACGCCCATCGGGTGGCGTTTACTACCGGCAGAGATATAAAAGTAAATTCGGGCGAATCATCGTACACTCTGAACTATTTTATTTATCCGTATGTAGTGGTAGACGGCCAGCCTTTCGACGGCGCCAGCTACAATTTTTCCTACGTTCAGAAGAATTAGTAGGTAAAGTTCATGTAGGGCAGAACCCTTTAGCGGTTCTGCCAATTTTCAGTTGTGCAGGGTTACAATTCCCCGCCGGGACACGGAATCAAGACCCTGCAGAACTGAAAATTCTAGCACGGGCCGGGAGGTGGTCCGCCGCGGAAGATGAAATCTACCAGAAACGTCAAATCAAGGATGTCGGCTGAGTCACCATCTCCGTTAACATCGCTCTCTTCGGGACATTGACCAGCATCCCCGCTACCCCTGAAGATGAAATCTACCAAGAAAGTCAAATCAAGAATATTGGCGTCAACATCATCACCATTTAGGTCGCCACGATCGCCAACGCAGCAACTCTTGGTCCATTGCGCTAGATATGCCGAGAATTTATTACCGGCACTCGTAAAGCCACCCCCGGCTATAAGCTGGTTATTATAGACAGTAAGGGCACTAACAAAAGAATTCGTCCCCGAACCCAGAGCCGACCAGGAGGTGCCGTCCCAGGAAGCAATACGATTAGCTGTCACACTACCAGCAGTGTTAAAAACTCCCCCTACAATCAGCTGGTTGTCATAGACCGTGAGGGCATAAACAAAAGAACTCATCCCAGAGCCCAGATTCGACCAGGATGTGCCGTCCCAGGAAGCAATACCAGTGGTAGTCACACCCCCGGCAGTACTAAAGAATCCCCCGGCAATCAGCTGGCTGTCATAGACCGTGAGGGCATAAACAATGAAATTCATCCCGGAGCCGAGAGCCGACCAGGATGTGCCGTCCCAGGAAGCAATATAGTTGGCAGAGACACCCCCGGCAGTGATAAAGCATCCCCCTGCTATCAGCTGGTTGTTATAGACAG
>JACZXB010000014.1 GCA_022571845.1 Candidatus Zixiibacteriota bacterium
GGCATACAAGTCGGAGCCTTCGAGAGCTGTCTGGAAGCTCAAGGCGGATGCGTCATAAGCGATCAGGAAGTCAAATCCCCACATCTGCTCGGAACCTTTTTCTAAGGTTACGCAAACGAGTTCATGTCCGCCCTGAGCGGTATTATGGGTTTTTTCAATCAAGACTTCATAAGGCTCAGTAAACAGTACATCAATAGTAGTTTCACAACAGACGGTTTCTTTACCATCACTCACGCAAACTGTAAAGACGAACTGTTTGTCACCGTCGGCATCATCGGTGTTGAAAGTCACCAGACCAGTGCTGGCGTCAATGCTGTAGCCGCCGACCGGAGTCGGGGACACACCACTAATGCTGAAGCTGATCGGGTCACAGTCGCCAGAGACCGCATCAAAATCGAAAACAAGCGTGTTGCCTTTTCCAATTGGAATGAGCTCACCGCAACCGTCGGTAAAGGACGGAGCCACGTTAGTGAAGTTCAAAGATGTTACACAGTTCGGTCCGAGGTTGCCCGGAGTATCCTGAGCTTGTACATCAATTGAAAGTGAAGCTCCAACATCAGCAAGTGTCGGGCTGTATGACCACAAACCTGCCGGGGTTGTAGAGCCAGGTCCGCTGTTCTGTACGAATGTCAGCGGACGATCACCCAATTGATCTCTGTCCTCAGCTTCATACTGGAATGTAGCTGTAGCACAGTGAGTTATGTTGAGACTCGTCGGACAATTCGTGATGTCCGGAGGCTCGTTTGGCACTTTAAAAAGTGTGTAACAAACTGGTCCAGCATAACCAGGAGCTGGAAGCGGTCCCCAAATAGGGAATACTCCGCCTTCGTTACTCATTGCCCACAGCCATTCAAAATTGATATCATAGCCTGACTCTGCCAAGCAGATTGTCTTACCGGTATCACCTACAGGGATACCAGGAGCTGGAATGGTAATAACAATCGCTCTTTCATTAAATCCAGGCAGGAATCCTGTAGTCAAGGCCGAAGCGATACCACCTATACCAAGTGTATCGCCGGCTGCCGCACCACCCATACCATTATTGGTAGGTGCATGATACAGAAAATAACCAACAAGTAATTGGCCCATAAAGTCAGTATAAACCGACCCAAATTCCACAATTGTTGGTACCTGCCAGGTTGCTCCATCAGGTGAATAAATACGGAAACCGTTATTACAACCTCTGACAGAGTCAATTGGGTCAGCATTATCGAGATTCAGTATCCAGACAATCTCTTTTTCCACTTGTAGAGTGTCAGTGCCATCACTATTGATGACGCCGAAGCCACCCTGGACACTGGAAATATAGATAGATCCTGGACCAAAGGCATTGGCCAGCCCAAAAGAAAGAACCAGCATTGCTGCTAAGGCAAGAAAGAATGAATAGCGTTTCATTGTTTCTCTCCTAATTTCTTCGTTAACATTAATAAACGTCTTATTGTCGTTAAACATACTCGCTATACCCCCCACAATCCACAAAAACGAACACTTCAGCAGATGAGAGCCAACTAACCTGCAATTGATTCGGATTAGGTAATTGCGAATACATAAAACGTTCTTTCGTTTGAGCGCGTGTCATTTATACCTCTTTTAAGAGTCCTCCTTTCCACCTTGGGGGTTAAAGTTTGAATCACAGCTTTCAAAAATACTGCAATCCATCGCTTTTATTTTATATTTTTCTAACATCCCAAACAAACACCCGGACTTCCCCTGAATATGAAATCTACCAGATAAACCAAATCCAGGATATTCGCGCAGATGCCATTACAATCCAAGTCGGCACGACAGAGTGGATTGGGTGCATTACCACCCCTGAATATGAAATCGACAAAGAAAGTCAGATCAAGTATATTTGCATAATTGCCGTCGTTATTAATATCCCCACAGGGGGTAGTTTCATTGATTAACATGGTGCCGTCGTAAAGTTTTATGCGAGTTGAATCAATGAAGGCAGTGGAGTCCAGCACAACCTCAATAGAATCCCAGGGAGGCAAACTTGAGCGCTCGTAGTTGAGGCAGCTGAGGGTATCGGGAGGATCAACGGTTGTATCAATAGCCCACTGAGTACAAATCCAGCCATTGGTATCTAAAAATACATTGTAGTCCCAGGGAGACCAGGACGGGTCTGAAGAAACCAGATTGAAATTGTCATTGTACAGCTTTTCAATTTGAAGCAGGATTGTTCTCTCGGTAGTAGTATCAGGGACATCAAGAACATCCACCAACAACCTCATCAAAAGCCCGCCCTGCTGAGGAGCAAACCCTGGAGTAACTCCCCCGCCGGATAAATCCGCAAACCCCACCAAAATCAAGCTTGTAGTATTCTGGAGCTGAGACTGTGCCCCAACCCATTCCCAGCCGCCGATTAAAGTTCCTACGGTGTCAAAGTTGCCAATTAATACTTCAAAAGCCTGTACATAAGTGAAATCGTAGGAACTGTCGGCATCAACATTGGTGGAGTCAATACATACGGAATCGACATCGTATGAATTGCATATCCAGTAGGTGGTATCATATGAAACGCCGCTATCGGTTTGAAACTCGACCAAACCGGGAGGGCCGTTTAAGGTGATTGCTAATTTGAAACCAACTATTGTATCTGCTGACGGAAAATTATCGATAAAAACAGAAATAACAGTATTTGTGGTGTTGGGAAACGCAATTGTATCACCTACCGATATCACTACATCATTCTGGGCAGATGACATCGAGCTAAAACTAAATAGAATTAGCATGACCGCTAGAGATAGCCGAAAAACTTTTGATGCAAAACTGACCGGGGCCATCATAGTCCTCCTGAAATCAGGGTTTCATTAGTTAACTGCTTTATAGATCAGAAATCTCTTGCACAACAGACAACAAGCGGTCAGGGCAATTGAATGCACCCGACAACTCTTTCGATTTTCTGATTCTCTTCAGTTAACAGTTGCGGCCTATAAACGTAACCTGTTGTATATCCCGAGCGTCCCCCATAGGCCACCCGAAGATGAAGTAACTATTTAAGTACTCCGGAAAGTTACGAACCCATTAGTTGGGCTCTTTACTCTAACATAAGTTTAAGTTTGGATTGTTCACCTATCATCCGAGAGTAAATATACTGTCGTCCTTTCGAACTGTCAATAGGTAAAATGCAATCTAGGCCATTTTTTTTACTGTCCTGTTTTTGTAGAAAACCGTGGCAGGACGCTTGACCAATCTGAATTGACAACAGACTTATGGATCTTCAAAAAAGCTACTTTGGGTCTAATCAGCATACTGTTGTAATTGTCAATCTTCATTTCAGTCAATCGAAACTGCCATACAAGAGGTTTCTGGTTTTAGCACTTAAGGTTAACTCTGGCAACAATTGTGCCGTTTGATTTTCTTACAAATGACCGCAGACCGCCTGTTTGAAGATTATAACCCATTGTTTGTCAAAAGCTTATGCCCGCCGTTTTACGCCTATTTGAGAGGCTGCTCTATATAGGCAGTTATTTGCAAATTTTCAGCCTTATGCTTTGTCAAAAATTAATTGGAAACTGTTAAAATACTACTCAATTGTTCAGGCCGGGAAATTACAAATTCAAGCGACTTTGACAGGTTGCCAACAGCCCTTAGTGGTTGACTTGGCAAGAGTTCGACCGCTTATTCTGAGCTGTTACAAAACTTTGGTAACAATCAGAAATACTTAGTGAAATAATTCGCATGGCCAGAATATCTAATCAGACCAAAGAAATCATTAACATTATTCTGTTCTTTTTGATGGTAGGAATCCTGGTAACTTTCTACTGGATCTATCCGCTGAGCCTGGCCAAAACCGGCATGGGCAGAAATGACCTCAAAGAATATAGTGACATGCTGGACACATTGTCGGAGCTGCCTAACGAAGCATTGCTCTGGGAAGAGGCCGGTCTTAAACCGGATACTTTCCGGGTAGATGCCGACGGGCTGACTACTTTGGCCTGTCTGCGCCTTCAGCCTGAAGACAGTGCGATCGGGACGGTATTTCTCCTGCATAATGACAACCAAAATCGCGACTCGATTCTATGGCTGGCTTCAGCTCTTGTGCAAAACGGTTATATTGTATTAGCCTGTGACCAGCGAGCCTCGGGACGCTCCAGCGGCCAGTATCGGGGAGGCGGCCAGTACGAATCTTCTGATTTAGACGAGCTTATAGCGAATATAGATTTGCGTTATCGTATTCAACGTCCGCTGTTTGCTGTCGGTTTTGGTACCGGTGCAGATGCGGTTATTCTCTCTTCGCAAAAAGAAAGCCGCCTTGATGCCATCGTTGCTATAGAGCCATACCTGACTTCGACCCGCCTGTTAAATAAACTTAAGGAACAGCATGAAATGATCTGGTTTCCATTTTTCAGGTCGGTTGTCTGGTGGTGGTATGAAATGCGCTCAAGCTACGCCGTAGAGTACAGGGAGATTTCGGATATTGTTTCGGCAGAAATTCCTACTTTATTATTCGTGCCAGAAGAAGATTTGGAAGATGAAGAAGTGAGGCAGATTCTGACAATATCAAAAGAGGCTGAGAGATTGATGATAAAGAAAACGCCGACCGACAGAAAAAAGCTAGAACAGATGCTTTTGGATTTTATCAATAACCAGCCAGCCGAATCTCCGACTTTATAAAGCTGATAATTTATGGCTTTCATAAAATACATTTCCTATGACGAAGCTTCCGAAGAACTAAAAGCACTCTATGAAAAATACGGCGGCAAGAACAAAATTCCGGCCAATATAGTCAGGATTGCCGGTTTTAACCCAAAGGCACTGGCCGCCCATATAGATTTATACAAGGCGATAATGTTCGGCAAGTCTCCTCTCAGCCGTGACCAGCGGGAGATGATAGCCGTAGTTGTCTCTGCTATAAATGGTTGCCACTACTGAATTGAGCATCACTGGTCCGCGTTGCGGGCTCTGGGGAATGTCGAAGATTCGCTTAAAGAGCAACTGGTCAGAGATTTCAAGTCTGCAGAGATATCTGATCTGGATAAAGCCATTTTGGATTACGCCGCCAAATTAACCAAAGAGCCGGCATCTATATCCGTGAGCGATGTCAGTGATTTTCGAACCAAACACTCCGAACTAAATGACCATATGCTTCATGATATTGTTCAGGTTGTTTCATATTTCAATTATGTCAACCGCTTAGCTGACGGCCTGGGGGTTGAACTCGAAGAGCGCGACAATAAATAAAACGCTTCGGAAATCCATCTCCTTGTAGGTCAGGAACCTTGTGTTCCTGACAATCTCTTCTTGGCAGAACCGCTAAAGGGTTCTGCCCTACTTTTCTAGGCGGACATGGTCCCGAGCGTAGTCTCGGGAGTCGAAGGGTGACAGCCACACGGTGAGTCCCGATTTCATCGACGTGGATTTGTATTAATCTTTCTCAAACAAAGTCGCGCAATCTTCCAAGCGAGTGCCATTTTTATCGGTTACGGCAAATTTCGCCGGTCCCCACATGGAAACTCCGGTATGGCTGCCGTCTTTGGAAAGTAAGTAGAACCTTAGCCCAAATTCAGGGCGGCCCTTTTCATCAAGTAATCGATTTTCGGTATGAGCTTTGACCCGTTTTAGGATTTCTATCCCCGCATCTTTAGGCGACATGCCGCTTCGCATTAATTCTACCGCTGCAAAACTGCACAAATTCTGAAGATTGGCTTCACCACGACCGGTACTGCCGCATGAGCCTATTTCATTGTCCACATACAATCCTGCACCTATTATCGGCGAATCTCCAACCCGTCCCGGAATCTTAAATGATAGTCCGCTGGTAGTAGTAACACAGGATATGTCGCCGTTGGCATTCATTCCGGAGCAGTGAATCGTGCCGGCTGGACGGCCAAAGAATTTCGCCACATCCGGATCAAGCTCTGAATCCGGGGGCGGTACCCAGTCGTCCTTATTAGAGAGTGATTGTTTCCAGTAAAGCCAAATTTTACGTGCTTTTTCTGTAAGTAGATTCTCCTCCTGAAATCCATGTGCCCTGGCGAAGCGAAAGGCGCCTTCGCCGACCAGTAAAACATGGTCGGTTTGCGTCATAACAAGTTTAGCTACTTTTGAAGGGTTGCGGATTTTCTGAATTGCCGCGACGGCGCCTGCTTTGTGGGACGGGCCGTGCATGACCGCAGAATCCAATTCCACCACTCCGTTTTCATTGGGCAGCCCGCCAAGGCCAACGCTGATATCTTTCGGATCGTCTTCCTGAATATTGACTCCGGCTATTACGGCATCAAGCGTGTCCTTACCGGCAAGCAGCATTTCGTAGGCTCGTTTGGTTGCCTTTTCGCCATTTGCCGACGAAATCGCTTTGACAGGAAAGTTACCTTTGGCCGGGCGCGCCATCTTGTCCAGCGCTTGCGCCTTGGTCAATAGAGGCACCGATGCTGCCAATGCAGCCGATGTTAACAAGAATTTCCGACGTGAAACCGAGTTTTCCTTCATATCCACCTCCTGTGTAAATTTTTGTTGAGTGGGCAATATAGCAGACTACAGCCTGAACAAAATCGAATTTTTGACAACCTTCACAGAAAATTGAGTTGGGCTTGCTGAGCCGACTTGCCGCGCACTGAACATCTCATTTTGGCTCAAAAATGCAGGAAAATGGACCACGGCCCCTCGACGCTTCGCGCGAATGGTCCACGGACCCTCGGGTACGAATGGCTTCGTTTTGTCATATTTAACATCTTTTTTTCTGTACTTTGATTTGCCGTTATGCAGGGTCACACGCCCGACGAGCCGGACGCAAGACCCTGCGCAACAGAAAAAATGGGTTCGTTTTGTCATATTTTACTTTCCGTATATCAGGATTTGTAGTCATTTTGCAAAAGTCAAATTCTTGCTTCGTATTGCGGTACGGCGGAGTATTTTGTGGGGAATTGGGGGTGATTTTGACGGGAACCCATTTAGTAGGCGGGGCGGCCATCCTATTGACTCAATAAAATATTATTCCCACTTAATGCCAAGTCTTCTTATCAATTCAAATGTGTCTATGCATGTTACACTAAAAGGTAAACAAACATCAGGTATTTTAACTTTCGTGTGTGTATTCAGATCGGAAACTTCTTCAGTAACTAACACTCTCTTCTTGACACAAGAATATGCTATCAACCACCCGTCGGGATCGTTTGCATATTTTGATTTGGCAGTATCATAATATTGACTATTATCGTTAACCCAAACCATTAATTCGCCGTATTGAGTAGTTACAGCTACGTAGTCAGTAGAAGCGAAAAAGTCTATAAACTCTGAATCTGCCCAATCTGATAATTCATCTTTACCTTTGTTCAGTTCCTCTTTGATCTTGTCAATGCTTTCGATTTGACCGTTTCGAGCCTGTTCGACTAAACTCGTCCAAAACCTCGGTGCGAAGTCAAAAGCGTAGTAACGACGTTTCGCTTCAATGAAAACGTTAGCATCGAGAACATATACGACTTCATCTTGCATCAAACTCCCTTGATTCCCAGAGAAGTTGCATAACGTTCAAATGTCTTACCATAAAGACTTGTCAATTTATAGGCATCAGAATAAAGGAGCTTGCCTTCTTTCGCAGCTATGATCACTGCTGAGGCAAATCGCCGCCCCACCCGCATATTCTGAGTTGCATAGAAATTTCCACCATCAGGTCGACGGGCTGCTGTACGACGTTCATCGCTTTGATAAGCACTGTAAAATTCTAAGAATTCTCTTTTACTAATTAGGCCTAAGTCTAACGCCCTTCTCGCTCCGACAATGGAGCTAACCTTAAATATGCTTGCGATCCTTTGAAAAGTTTCCGTGTCTTTTTTTATTGCAGTCCATCTTTGTCGTAATTCACTTTCGGGCACGAGAAACTCTGCTGCAACTTGATTACATGCTAACTCCGTCGGGTCATTCGCGGGCAACATATTTCTTAGGTCAAATGCGGCACTGCTACCGAAAATCAAATGAGCTATTTCGTGAGCAAGAGTAAACATTTGTGATGCTTTACCGTCCGCACCGTTAACAAATACTAGTGGCGCATAATCGTCAACCAGAACAAATCCCTTGAATTCATCTGGATCAAGTTTTCTACTCGTGTTGTTGTCTACTACTCCATTTACTACCACCATTATGCCTGCGGATTCAATAGATTCCCGCAATGTGCGTAACGCTTCTGTCCAATTTCGTTCTTTGCTAGCCCAGCTAGGAGAAAACCCTAAAGCCTTACGTATTTTTTCTGCAACGAGATTGATACCTTGGCTTATTCGAGCAGTATTGATAAATGAAAGCGGTTCTTGACCCTGTTCAATCAAATTTTCTCTCATCCAAGATTGTCGTCGCTGCATAATATGAACAGTTTCGAGAAGATTGGGGCTCGGTCCCTTTGTTGTTCTTTTTCGAATCGTTCGAAAATGTGGCATCGGTAGCTGCTCTTCAGGTGGTTCTGATAGGAAAAAATAACCCAAAGGCGTTAGCGTAGCTCTTGCCAGAGATTCTAATTGTCGAAGGGTAGGGTCTGTCTTACCTGCAATCCATTCTTCTAATCGGGGAAACCTTTTTTGTAAGTCTCTAACTGTTCGATCTGAACGCTTTAGTGCCCAGCGCAAAATATTTTCACTTACTGCAACCCGACTCATATCTCAGCCCCTATCAATAAATGATAGTTTTGTACAAATACTAGCGTTCTCTCTTTGGCGTTTGCACGAAGTTTCTTCCCCGTCTTTCTATAGCTTAATAAATGAGTTGTTTTCATACAACATAAAATGGAGCAATGTGCTCTCTCTAATACAACCTCTCCCTTTTAGCCAAAAAGGCATACAGGGCTTTGTCGAAGGGCATCGAAGTGTCGACCGGGTGGTAGTCGATCCTTGACTGGCGGCAGGCGGCGGCAATCTCTTCAGAGAAATCAGAGACCGCTCTGGCGTAATGCCCTTTGATCTGATAAGGCAGAGTGGTCAGCTCCTCGCCGGTTTCCATATCTTTAAATATCGCCTCCGACGGAAAAGCAAAATCCCGTTCGCGCGGGTCAAGAATATGAAAAACTATAACCTCGTGCTTGTTGTACCTGAAATGCTTGAGTCCGGAGATAATCTTGCCGGCATCGTCTAAGAGGTCAGACAATATAATAACCAGCCCGCGCCTTTTGATACGCTCGGCCATTTCGTGTAAAGTTGAGGTAATATCAGTTTTGTCCGATGGCGCTTGCCGGGCCAGTTCGTTTAAAAGAACATGCAGATGTCCAGATTTTGAGCGCGGGGGAATATAGCGCCGGATTTTTTCATCAAAAGTTACCAAGCCGACAGCGTCTCTTTGCTTGAGCATCATGTAGGACAGCGCGCCGCATAACAGACGAGCATAATCCATTTTAGTGATGCGGTCTCCGGACTTATAGGCCATCGAAGCCGAGCAGTCCAGCAGCAGATAGGCTTTGAGATTGGTTTCTTCTTCGAACTGTTTGATATAATAGCGGTCGGATTTGGCGTAAACTTTCCAGTCGATGTCGCGGATATTATCACCGGGCATATACTGACGGTGCTCGGCGAACTCGACCGAAAAACCATGGTAGGGAGATTTGTGAAGACCGGCGATGAAACCTTCGACCACCATGCGGGCGCGGATTTCCATCCCTTTTAGTTTGGAGACAATCTCCGGGTTGAGGTATTGCTGATAGCCTGTGTTCATAATGAATCAGCCGGTTTTTCAAGTAAGTTTACGTAAATGACAAAAGACATATAAGCAATTGAACCGAGAATCAAAAATCCGCTGATAGCCAGAATGTCGTCATAGAACCAATGGAAATGCTGGCCGGCCAGTCCGAAAGCGTGAACGAATATAGAAAGACCAAAAACCCAGAGGACAGTTTTTTTTAATTTTGGTTTTACTGAGGTGAACAAAAAGACAAAGCCGATTGCAAAGAACAATAGCGTCTGGCCGTTAATGTGCGTGTGTGCCAGCTTAACATTTCGCTCGAATCGTTCCGAGCTTAGCTCGTTTTCTGTTTCGCCAATTTCTGTCTCATCGTCAGAGCTATCAGCCGGTTCTGCTTCACCGTACGGCTCGGTGACATAGGCGGGAACGTCTTCTTCGCTAATCATCCCTTCCTGGACATAGAGAATCAATATCGTCCAAGCACAGACACAAAGCATCAGTGTGGTAAAGAGCCCAACGAATAGCTTAGCATAGGGCGGAAGATTTGAGATTTTGAGCGATTCAAACATATTCTTTGCTTTCTAGTCAAGGTCTGACCCTTCGACTCCCCTCGACTCCCACGGGACTTCGTAAGCTTCGGGACTTTGTCCGCTCAGGGTGGCGCCTGCCAGGATTTGCCTGTTAACTCTTTTCTTTAACCGTTTCAAGTATCCGTTTGATGATTTCGTTGGTGTCGATGCCATCAGCCTCGGCGTTAAACGAAGTTACAATCCTGTGACGCAGAACCGGATAAGCTGCAAAGCGGACATCTTCGGCGCCGGGGGTAGGGCGGCCATCGAGAATCGCTTTGGTTTTGGCGGCCAGTATCAAATACTGCGAGGCTCTTGGACCGGCGCCCCAGTTAACCCAGTTTTTAATAAAGTCTGGCGCGCTGTCATCGGGCGGGCGGGTGGCTCTGACTAAGTTAACCGCGTATTCAATTAGATGATCCGAAACCGGCACCCGGCGCACCAACTGCTGAAAAGCTATAATTTCTTCCGGCGAAAGAACTTTGCTAAGCTGATAGTCAGGCACGGCGGTAGTCGATTTTACAATTTCCTGTTCTTCGGCACCTGAGGGATAATCGACCATTATGTTAAACATAAAGCGGTCAAGCTGTGCTTCGGGAAGCGGGTAGGTGCCTTCCTGTTCAATCGGGTTCTGGGTAGCCAGCACAAAAAACGGTTCGTCTAACTTATAGGTGTTACCGGCGGCAGTGACCTCGTGTTCCTGCATCGCTTGTAAGAGAGCGGCCTGAGTCTTCGGAGGGGTGCGGTTTATTTCATCGGCTAAGACTATATTTCCAAATACGGGACCTTTGACAAAGCGGAATTCCCTTTTGCCGGTCGTGTGATCTTCTTCGATTATCTCAGTGCCGGTGATATCCGCGGGCATAAGATCGGGCGTAAACTGAATCCGGCTGAATTTGAGATTTAGAGCATTGGCCAGGGTTGAAATCAGAAGCGTCTTGGCCAGACCGGGCACACCTATTAATAGAGAATGACCGGAAGACAAAAGCGATATCAACAGCAGCTCTATGACTTTTTCCTGGCCGATAATAACTTTGCCGATTTCTTTAATAATCTTCTGGTGAGCGGTGTGAAGTTGTTCTACCGCAGTAATATCGGATTTTGTATCAACAAGGGACATCTAACCTCCAAACAGGCGTAACTTGATTAATTCCAGATTTTAACTTCCCCCATTATACTATATATTTGGAAAAAAAGTGGGGGAAATTTTGGGGGGAACCAATATCCCACTGACATAAATTGTCAGTGGGTAAAAAAGTCTATTTTTCACTTGACATGCTATTCTTATGCTCATATAGTTATTCTCAGATAACGCAGTAAGAAC
The DNA here is from genome assembly GCA_022571845.1 of Candidatus Zixiibacteriota bacterium. Taxonomy (GTDB): domain Bacteria; phylum Zixibacteria; class MSB-5A5; order GN15; family FEB-12; genus JACZWU01. Next base: position 11,494 of record JACZXB010000014.1, read on the forward strand.
TGTTCAGAAAAATTTAATCAATTAGCTGGGTGACTTTGGGCTGGTTTCCAGCTTGTCTCAAGGAGGAGCTATGCGCCACTTTATCGTTAAGGCGATCATTGCCAGCGTGCTGATTTTTGTCGGTGTCGGAGGTGGGGTTTATGTAGGTACTGCGCTTTCCAACCGAGCCACACCTTTGGGCATTTCTCCGGAAATGTTTACTAATAGTTCATATCTAAAAAGAAATGAGAAATTCCCTGATTACAAACTGACCGAATACAAATCTGCAAACGAAGTCTCGATTACCACTTTGACAAAAGAATCACCGACATTGCTATTTTTTCTTAGTACGTCCTGCGATGCCTGTTACCACCTAGCGACATTTATCAGAAACGCAGTGGCCGGAAATTTACATGACGATATTCAAATTGTTCTAATCTTTGATGCTGGTGACTTGACCGACTCGACGTACTATCCGGATTCCCTGATAATTCCAAACGCAAGAACATTTATTACGGAGCGCCGGGCCCAGATTTTAGAGGATGGCCTGAATGTCATGCCGTCTGTTGTGGGTCTGGATAAAGAGAACGTTATCAAATTTATTATGTCAGGCTACAACAGGATGATAAATGCAGACTTTATTAATAGATATCTTTGAATTCATATTGAGCAATAGGTCTGGATTTTGTGCCAATGAGACTTTTTGGGCAAAATTCAGGGAGTCGTTAACATATTACAAAAGGAGTTGCAATGAAGAAGAACATTTCCAAAATGGCCGGAGTATTAGTTCTGGCCCTAACCCTCGGCCTACTGGTCGGCATGACTTATCCGACTAAAGTTCAGGCCGGCCCATCGCCGTGCCCCCTAAGGCTTAATTATTGTTTTGCGTACGCTGGAGGGTGCGGTGGGGGCGCATGCGGCGATTGCGAGAGACCTTATCAAATTACTACACGAACGAGAGAAAATGGTAGTTGCTGCGGGACTGTAGTAGTAACGGGTTGTGAACTGGACACATCATGTCCTAGTTATCCCTGCGATATTCCGTAATTCTTGAGGGTAGAAGAAATGAGGGAGGAATTTTTCCTCCCTCAAATATTTACGAAATGAATTAGGCAGAACCGCTAAGGGGGTGCTGCCCTACAAGGCCTGGATTGATAGTATCCTGTTAGAAATCAATCAGTTAATCGCTGCAACTGTGGATAAAGCTATACTTTTAATTTATCTCAAGGTCGTTAGTGCTTGAAATATAACAATTTAGGGTCTTATCCACACATCGGGCTGTTTTTCCACAATTCAACAATCGAGCAAATGGAAGATCAAAAATGTAGAAAAACTAATCTTCGTAGTCTTCGTCGCCGGATTCAACTGCCGGTACCGGCTCGCGACTCTCTTTTGGGTCTAAAAAGCCCAAATCCGGGTCGCTGTCTTTCATATTACAGGCGCCCGAGAACATAGCGCCCTGCTCAATAACCAGCGATTTAGCCCGAATATCACCGTCCATCTCGCATTTGGCCTGAAGCTCTACTTTTTCTGTGGCGCTGACATTGCCGATCATCCGTCCGGCGATAATGACTGTGGAGCCTTCGATTTCTGCCTCGACCACGCCGGTCGCACCGATTGTAACCGCATCGGAACAGATAATTTTGCCTTTGGCCGTGCCGTCAACTCTAAGCCCGCCTTTGACATCAAGAGTTCCGTTAAATACGGTGTCCTTGCCAATAATCGTATTCATTGCACCATCCGTTTCGCTTTGAATTAGTTTCATAAATTACTTCAATTCTAAAGGGTTAATTGGTTCATCGTTTATTTTTACTTCATAATGCAGATGCGGGGCGGTGGACTTTCCGGTATTACCTGATAGCGCAATACGGCTGCCCGGCAAGACTTTGTCCCCTTTCTGCACCAAAATCTCTTTGTTATGGCCGTAAAGCGAGATAATGCTGTCATTATGTTTTAGAACGACAATTTTGCCGTAAACTTCATCATCACCGGTCATTACAACTTCACCAATAGCTGTCGCCAAAACCGGTGTTCCCTCGGCGCAGGCTATATCAATACCCGGGTGGTAGCGGGCCGAGTCATCTATCACAAAATCCTGTGAGATAAATCCCTGTATCGGCAAGCCCGAGGGAATGCTCATATCTGCCCCGGCAGAGCGTCTGACCGCCGCCATAGCTGTTTTATCAATTGAGGCAAACAATGTGGAATCATCGGGCAGCACCGGAAACTTAATATCGATTCCGGCCAGTTCAATCAGGCGGCTGACAATGTCGCGGGTTTGATTTAAGTTTTGTTCTAACAGCTGCACTTTATACTGATATTTTAAGAGTCGTTCGTTTTCTTCTCTCAAATTATCGGCCATTGTTGCTTCGGCCAAAATTCTACCATAAAAAACAAAAAATAAAATTATACCAAGTATTAAAACACCGAAAGCACCGGCGACCGCCTGAAGAAGCCATTTGCGGACACGAATGCCGCGCTGGGCCTCTGCCCCTTCGGGGATGAACATAATGGTTATAAATTTCGAACTTGCCATTTTGTATTACTAAATTCTTTTTAGAAGTGACACTATGCGCACCAGATCTTCTTCACCGTAGTACTCAATTTCAATTTTTCCTCTTTTGAGTCCATGCTTAATTTTTACCGACGTTCCCAGTAATTGTTTCAAAGTAGATTCAAAATCAGCAATCAACGGCGCTTTTCTTTTCGGAATCAAGCGTCTCTTTTTGATGCGCCTGATTGTTTCTTCAGTTTCCCGGACCGAAAAAGAGCCTTTGACAATCTGGTCGGCAAATTTCAGCATCTGCTCTTCGGTAGGCAGAGATAATACTGCCCGGGCGTGGCCTTCGGTCAGCCGCCCCTTTCTGACTAACTGCTGCACCGGTAGTGGTAAGGACAATAAGCGCATGACATTGGTCACCGAGGTTCTGCTTTTGTTGACGCGCCCGGCCAGCTGTTCGTGGGTCAAGCCGCACTTTTCCAGCAAAGTTGTAAAGGCGCAGGCAATTTCCATAGGATTTAAGTTTTCACGTTGAATGTTTTCTACCAGAGCCAGTTCAAGTTTACGGGTGTCATCAGTTTCATCCATTACAATAACCGGCACTTCGGAAATATTTGCAAGTTTGGCGGCACGCAACCGGCGCTCTCCGGCAATGATGGTAAAGTCGCTGCCCGATTTCGTTACCACCAGCGGCTGCATAATACCGTCGGTCTTAAACGACTGCGCCAATTCGCTAAGGCGTTCCTCGTTGAATGTCTGACGCGGCTGCATCGGATTTGGACTAATGCGATCAGTTGCTACCATCTTTAACTTATTAGCGGTAGTATCTGTCACAGTTTTATTGGGAATCAAAGCCTCTAGGCCGCGTCCTAACGCAATTCGATTATTCATCCTGCTATTACCTCTTTGGTGAGTGAAATATAATTTTCTGCACCGGTTGACATTATATCATAAAGGATTATCGGCTTGCCAAATGACGGCGCTTCAGATAACCGCACGTTTCGTGAAATTACCGTTTCATAAACGCGCTCGTCAAAATGTTTGCGAACTTCGTCCGAAACCTGTCTTGAGAGATTGAGCCTGCCGTCATACATTGTAAGCAGAACACCTTCGACGACAAGGTTCGGATTCAAATTTTCTTTAACCAGATTGATGGTGTTCATCAACTGCCCCAGTCCTTCGAGTGCGAAGTACTCACACTGCATCGGAATAATAACCGAATCAACTGCCGTTAATACGTTGATAGTTAAAAGCCCCAGCGAGGGCGGACAGTCGATGATAACATAGTCGAACTTATCCGCTATTGGCGTCATCACTTTTTTCAGTTGATACTCACGCGACATCATATTTACCATTTCAATCTCGGCGCCGACCAGTGATATCGACGACGGCAGGATTTTTAAGTACTCCAGGGCGGTCGCCTTAATAACCTCTTTTGGAGAAGCGTTATTTATCAGGATGTCGTAGATTGACTGCTCTATATTATCCTTTGAAAGCCCTAGGCCGCTGGAGCTGTTGGACTGCGGGTCCATATCTACCAAAAGCGTCCTGTTTTCGGTGGCAGCTAAGCAAGAGGCCAGGTTAACCGCAGTTGTTGTTTTTCCGACCCCGCCTTTTTGGTTGGCAATTGCAATTTTTTTACCCAGAACAGACTCCTTAACTGATTACGGTTTCCTATAACTTCCCTTTAAGCTTATCTTTGGCTGAGTTTTCAAACAACAAAAAAGGAGACTGAGTCTCTTTCTTTTATTTACTGGATTTTCTTGAAAATCGTAAAGGCTTTGGCTGGCGAATCGTCACCGATAGCATAAAAACAGCTGGACGAAGTCTCTTTCTTTTATTTACTGGATTTTCTTGAAAATCGTAAAGGCTTTGGCTGGCGAATCGTCACCAGTAGCATAGGCATAGACAGTATAAGAAAGCTCCGGGGGGCATTTATCTGATCCAAAAGCACCATAGTAGATAAAAACGGCTGAATAAGATAATATCTCAGAAATCTTTTTTAGAATAGGACCAGAGAGACGGACTAAGCGGACAGTTATGAGATCAAAAGATTTATCAAAATCGATATCCTCGAATGTCTGCTCAATTATAGAGGGCTTTATTTTCAGCTCCAGTGAAATCCGTCTTAGAGCTGAGGCTTTTTTGTTTCTGCGCTCTATCAAGAGGGATTGTGCCGGATTTAAGGCTAATATGATAGGAATAGCAGGAAGCCCGCCGCCTGTACCGATATCAAGATACCTATTAACAGTCTCAAGGTCTAATTTTTCGAAGGGAACGAGAGACTCTGCTATGAGTCTCTTTAAGTCTGAGGCAGATGTTTCCCGTGAAACAAGATTAGTTTTCTCGTTTTCTAAAGTCAGCAGGCTTAGATAATCTTGAAATCTACCATCTCGGGAATGTTTCTTAAGAAGATCCTCTATTTTGACTTCAAAAAAGGAGCTCTCTGAATCGGCCACTATGCTGTCGCCTTGTGCCTTTTTAAGTGAACAGAAAGTACTGCGACATCGCCCGGTGTGATTCCTTCCATGCGGCTAGCCTGCCCTAATGAATCCGGGCGGAAACGTTGAAATTTCTCGGTAGCTTCCTGTTTTAGCCCCGTAATCGCTTGAAAAACAAAATCTTCCGGGATAGTCTCATGTTCCAATTTCTTAAACTTGTTGATTTCTCGCTGCTGCTTTTCGATATACCCTTGGTAGCGGATAATAATTGCGGCTCGTTCCAGGACTTCAGGCTGGTCAGCAAATTCGCTATTATGTAAAACCAATAGAGGCATTGCCTTCTCAATACTTATCTGAGGTTGCTTGAGGAAATGCTCCAAGGTCATACTATTCATATTGTTAAGTTCATTAGCGTACTTCCCCAAATCCACTGCTGCAAGTCGAACTTTCTTGAAACTCAAAATAGCTGTCTCGGTTTTGCTTTGAAGCTCCCGGAATGAATTTAGCACAGCTTTTGGAAGAAGATTATACTTTCGGGCGTAGTCAGCCATTCTGTCTCTGGCGTTATCTTCGCGCATTGAAAGTCTGTATTCGGCTCTGGAAGTAAACAGGCGGTATGGCTCGGTGGTCGAGCGCGTTGTCAAATCATCAATCATGACTCCGATATAACCTTCAGAACGGTCTAATATAAACGGCGGCTCCTTTTCGAGATGCAAGACAGCATTAATGCCGGCCATAAGTCCCTGTCCGGCTGCTTCTTCGTAGCCTGAAGTCCCGTTTATCTGACCGGCAAAGAAAAGCCCTTTGACCAGGTGAGTTTCTAAATTTGCTTTGATCTGACGTGCCGGGCAGTAGTCATATTCGACCGCGTAGCCCGGGCGGGTTATTTCCACTTGCTCCAGTCCGGTAACCGTTTTGATAGCAGCAGCTTGGACATCTTCGGGCAAAGAGGTTGAAAAGCCATTCGGATAAACTTCGCTGGTGCCGTTTCCTTCGGGCTCCAAAAAGAGCTGATGACGTGGTTTATCTACAAATCGGTAGAACTTATCCTCGATAGACGGGCAATAGCGCGGGCCGGCCGAATTTAGCTGGCCCGAAAAAATAGGGGAGCGTTTGATATTTTCTAAGATAATTTCTTTGGTTTTAGCTGTGGTATAGGTCAGATAGCAGGGCGTTTGCTTAAAAGCGTCTCTTTTGGTCTGATGCGAAAAGAGCGGCATCGGTTCATCTCCCGGCTGAATCTGGCATTTGTCCCAGTCAATAGAATCTCCATTGAGGCGGGGCGGCGTACCGGTTTTTAGTCTAGAGATTTCAAAACCTAATTCCCGAAACGAATCAGAAAGTTTATAAGCTGCATTTTCTCCAAAGCGACCAGCCTTGATCTTCTTTTCACCAATGTGAATCAGTCCGCCTAAGAATGTACCGGTAGCTACTATTATCGCACCACATTGTATAAGCGCTCCCGATTCTGTCCTGATTCCTTTTACTCTGCCATTCTCTGTCAGAATTTCGCCGGCCAAGTCTTCGATAACCTCAATCCTAGCCTCTCCTGAGACATGCTCAACCACATAATCATTATAATAACGGCGGTCGCACTGCACCCTGGTAGACCAAACCGCCGGACCTCGCGATAAGTTTAGTCTCCGAAATTGAATCCCCGAAGCATCAGCAGCCATGCCCATAATTCCGCCCAGAGCATCTATCTCTTTGACGACGTGAGATTTGCCAATCCCGCCGATAGCAGGGTTGCAGGACATAAGCGCTAACTTTTTAGCGTCCATGGTGACAATAGCAGAAGTTTTACCCATTCGTGAAGCGGCCAGAGCGGCTTCAACTCCGGCATGTCCGCCGCCTATTATAACTATGTCAAAATCTTTATAAGTCATCTGAACTTTCTCTAAGCTTGAATTTATATGAAAAATAAAGAAAAGCGAATAGAAAAGACCGTGCGTTTCATGTGAAATATTTAAATAGTCAGACGTTATTTACCAATGCAGAACTTTGAAAAAATCTGCCCCAGAATATCCTCATTATATATGCGGCCGGTTATCTCGGCCAGTTCACTTGCTGCCTGACGAAGGTCCAGGGCGGTTAACTCCGGCGACTGATTTTCGGCTAACTTAGATTTTGCCTGAGCTATTTCGTCAAGTGCTGATTTCAACTTTTGCATGTGACGCGCCGAGGTTACGACCAGGCCGGAAGTCAGGTCCGGCATAGATTCAGCTATCCTGTTGACTAAAACACTCTTAAAGCTGTCAACTCCCTGGCTGGTAAGACATGACAGAGGCAGCACATTATGATCAGAAATGAATTTCTTAGTTTTCTCATCAAGAGAAACTTTGTCGATCTTATTGCCTAAAATAATTGAATTTCTATTTAGATCTTCGCTTAAGTCTTCAGACAAAAAATCCGCCCATTTTTTCTGAGAAAGGTCGGCCATCCAGACAATCAAATCCGCCTGGTTCATAATTTTCTTCGCTGAGCTCTGGCCGGCTTTTTCTATAACACCGCCACCGCTTCTGAGACCGGCTGTGTCTATAATGTTGACGGCCTGTCCTCCCAGTTCAATCCATTCCGACAGGTAATCTCTGGTGGTACCCGGGGTCGGAGTTACCAGAGCGCGCTCCTGTTTTAAGAGCAGATTAAAAAGTGATGACTTGCCTGCATTGGGTCGGCCGGCGATGGCAACTTTGAAACCTTCACTGATTATCCTGCCGCCTGAATACGAATCCGCCAGCTCTTTTATCGACCGGGCCAGATTACTTAACCGTTTGACAAGTTTGCTGGTTTCTTCGGGGTCAATTTCTTCTTCAGGAAAATCAATAGAAGCTTCGACCTCGGCCAATATTTCGATTAGCTCGGTGCGAAGTTTTTCGATATGCTTGGAGTAATTTCCGATTAAGTGCTCTCTGGCAACATCAAATGATTTTTGGGTGTTGGCTTCGATAATTTCCGCCACAGCTTCGGCTTTGCTTAAGTCTATCCGCCCCGATAGAAAGGCAAGTTTTGTAAACTCTCCCGGTTCGGCTGCTCTGGCTCCTGACTTTAACAGAATTTCCTGAATCTTTTTGGCAACTAAAGAGCCGCCATGGCTGAATATCTCTATTTGCTCTAAGCCGGTATAGGATCTTTCTTTGGGCATGAAGACAGCCAGGATTTCATCTATTTTTTCAAGCTTGTCGTCGACAAAAAACCCGTAACGCATCAGAAACGGTTTGAAGTCTGATTCATTTTTTCGGACAGCTCTAAAGTGTTTTGATAAAAGAGCGAGGCTTTGCCCGCCTGCTAAGCGAATAGCAGCAATGCCGCCTTCACCCGGAGGCGTGATAATAGCGACAATTGTATCCTCATTTGTCGAAGATTTTTGACTTGCGCTTGTCATCTATTGATTTGCTCAGGAGGTTTCTACTTTTTTTGCTTTGGGCCGCTTAAAGAAAACGTAGTCAAGCAAAGAGAATACTGAAAAACTTGTCCAGTACAAAACCAGTCCGGCTGCAAAGCTGTAAAATATAAAACCCATAAAGAGCGGCATAATATACATTATCATTTTGTTCTGCTGAGTTGAAGCCATCGTAATTTTCTGCGACACAAACTGAGCGCCTATCATAACTAAGACCAGCAAAATGTAGGGGTCAGTCAGGCCGGAGGCGCCGCGCGAGAGGTCATCGATGAACCAGAAAAAAGGCGCTTCACGAAGAAGTATAGTTGAGCGAAAAACAGAAAAAAGTGCAAAGAAAAGCGGCATTTGCGGCAGCATCGGCAGGCAGCCGGAAATAGGATTTACTCCGTGCTTTTTATAGAGCTTCATCATTTCCTTATTTAAGGCCTGCGGATCTTTTTTATGTCTTTTTTTCAACTCCTCGAGTTTGGGCTGGATATCTTTCATGGCCTGCATAGACTTAAAAGATTTTAGTGACAGCGGCAGAGTAATAATCTTAACCAATAGCGCAAACAGGATAATTACAATGCCGTAGTTGGGGATGAAATCATACATTCGCGGCAAAATCCAGACAATAGCAATTGCAAACGGCTTTATCAGCCAGCCGACATAAGGGGTGGTGCCAATACCCAGAATATCTTCAAGCCCGACATCGTATTCCGATAGCAGATTATAATCCATTGGTCCGACAAAGATCGTAAAGCTGTCGGCAAACGAAGGAACATATTCGATTGGCAGATTAAGTCCGGCAATAATCTCGCGTCCTTCGACAGGGCCATCATTGGTCATTATTGTGCCAATCTGACCGCGGGCAAAAACTCTGTCGGCGGCTTTGCTCTGCGGGATAATAATTGATGCAAAATATTTTGAGCGCAGACCGGCCCAGTGCGTGACGCCGTCAAGGGTCTGGTTAAGTCTGTCATCTTTGTAGTCGTCGAGCATCACTCTCGAGTCACCCAACATGGCCACCGCCGCCATCTCCTGGTAGTCCTGTTCGACCTGAGGTTCGGTTACTCCCGGAGGGGTATTCCAGACAATCTGGTATTGACGCTCAAACCCGAACTGGTCCCGATTGCGAATTTCTATAACCAGCTCAAAGTGGTATTTGTCCGGATAAAATTTGTAGTGCTTAATCAGCTCACCGCCATTGCCGTAGTTGTAGCGGTAGGTCACTTCGATTGCTTCAGATTCGGCGTAGTAAGTTCCCGCAGGTTTACTGCTGCTGTAATGAACTTTTGAAGCAGAAAAAGTCTCTGCTGCGAACGTAAAATCTGGCGTGGCGTTCTTGGACAAGCTCAGCATATCAATTTGTCCGTTACCGCCATAACTGTATTCTTTTAATAAGAGAGTAACAAGTCCCCCGCCGTAAGAACTGAGACTTACTTCGTATTTATTAGTGATTATTTTGACAGTATCAATTCTTTGTGTCCCGGCTGCAACGCTGGCGGTATCAGTTTTGAAAGGATCATAAGGTTGATAGGCCTGAGGTGATTGGTCAGATAATATTTGAGGCTTACTGTCGTCGGCCTGTCTGAGTTCTGATTCAGCCTGTGAAGTAGTGTCGGCAGTTTTTTCCTCTGGCGGCGGCGGCTCATACAGCCCCAGCATCTCAAGCAGGGGATAGTAAAAGATTATCAGCAGCGCCAAAACTATTATGATGGGGAGAGTTTTCTTATCCAATCTATATTCCTTTAATCAGTCCGCCTTGTCAGTTGACCGGATCGTATCCGCCCGGATGCCAGGGGTGGCATTTACTTAATCTTTTGAGCGTCATCAAAATTCCTTTCATCACTCCGTACTGGGAAAATGATTCGATGGCATAATTTGAGCAGGAAGGATGAAAGCGACAGTTGCTGCCTAGAAGTGGTGAAATTAAAACCTGATAAATACGAATCAGGTAAACAAGCGGGTAGGCCAGAAAAGAAAGCTGGCTATTTCTGCTCGGAAATTTTCCTGAATGCGAGAATGATGTCCTGGCTGATGTTCTGGAAAGAAAGTTCATTTTCAATTATGCGAAGCAGTATGGCGACTTTGACGGGACGACTTAAAAGATTTCTGTTTAACCTGACGGCCTCGCGGAAGAGACGTTTGAGGCGATTGCGAAATGCGGCAGTCTTTATCTTCCCTGATAACAACACCGCACATTTGAAAGAGAGTGAATTTTCCCATACAACAGTACAATAGCGACCCGAATAGCGCTGCCCGCCTTTCAAAAGCCGTGATATCTCAAGTCGGCTTTTCAGGCTTTCACTTCTGGTAAGTCTATTTGTTACCGGCAACTTTTACGGTCAATCTTTTCCTTTTTTTAGCGCGTCTACGAGCCAGGACATTACGGCCGCCTTTGGTCGCCATTCTTTTTCTAAAACCGTGATCGTTCAGTTTTTTACGGTTCGACGGTTGAAATGTTCGTTTCATCTATAATACCTTTCTTACAAGCCACCCAATATACAAACAGGCGGGCTTTCGTCAAGGCAATATACGCATTTATTGCTATCTTCGAGAGGTATTTGGACAATTTCAAAAAGGTTTAACGAATCAGACTGAATACCCTATATTGCTATTGTCAATGAGCATGTCATTAATAGGTGAAAAAGCTGCGAATTTATTTGAGTATTTCGGCCTTAAATCGAAAAACTATTACCACTCTGAGGCAAAAGCCAATTATCAGGCCGATGACCTGCTGGCTTATTATCTTGATATGTCCGGCCGGGCTGAATTTTCCGGCTCTTTTGACGAAAACCTCATCCCGCTATATAGCTCTAAGGGGAAAATTGCCGTTCACCCGGTCTTGATTTCACTATATGCTTTGGGCAATTGCGAGATTTATCGTCAAACCAAAACCGAGAGAAGCCGTGATAATCTTATCAGGATAGCTGACTGGCTTTGTGAGTTTCAAAAAGCCGATGGCGGCTGGCAAAACCAATTCGCTATGCAGAAATTTGAGCTTGAGGCCGGTTTTTTGTCAGCGATTACTCAGGGAAAAGGGATTTCTGTTTTGGTCAGGGCTCATTTGGTCAGCAAAGAGTCCAAATATGTTGATTCGGCCATCAAAGCTTTAGAGCCATTCTTTGTCGATGTCTCAAGTAATGGCGTGCGAAGACAAATAGGTGATATTGTTTTCTATGAAGAATACCCGGCTAAGAAAAATTATCAGGTCTTAAACGGCTTTATCTACGCTCTCTGGGGTCTGCTTGATCTGGTAAGATTGACTGATAACCGGCAGGCCAAAGAGTTATGGCACGACGGCCTGGAATCTCTGGCACAGCTACTTCCCTCATTTGATATCGGCTACTGGTCACTTTATCATATCGGGGATGGTATCAGAAATCCGGCTACAATACCATACCACAAGATGCATATTGAGCAGCTGAAAGTGATGTTTGAGATTACAGGCAACGGCCTGTTTTATGAATACTCTGAAAAATGGCAAAAATATTTAGATAATAGCTTTAACGCCCTGAAAACTTTACCGCAGAAAATTCTCTGGAATTTAAGCCGGGGACTATAATTGGTCTGATTTTCGGAATGCTAAAGTAACGGCGTGATTTCTGTCTGAAGCGGCAAGGTAGTAACTTCGGGTCCGTTTTCTGTCATAAGCAGGTCGATTTCAGAGCGAAAACCGCAATCTTCCAGATAAATTCCGGGCTCGACCGAAAAAAGATGCCCGCTCTGCAGCATTCTTCTGTCTTCGGTTTCAAGGTTATCGATATTTGGACCAACTCCGTGTACGCTACTGCCGATTGAATGTCCGGTGCGATGTGTGAAGTTTTTCGCATACTCGGTCTGATTGATGATATTCCGGCAAGCGTCATCGGCATCGGCGCCATAAAGCGGCTTCTTGCCAAAATTTGAGCGAAGATATTCAACTGCAGCGTCTCTGGCTCTGGCAACAGTTGAAAAGATATCGCTGAGCCTTTGAGGGATTTCTTCTTTTGGGCCGCAAAATGCCATCCAGGTAATATCAGCAAAGACCGCTTTCGGCTGTTTTAATTTTCCCCACAGATCCAATAAGAGCAGCTGGCCCTTTTTGATCTCAGATGATTTCCCTTTTATAGATTCATAATGCGGATTGCCGGCGTTGCCATCGGCGCCGCATATCGGGGCGTGGTCTGTCTCCATATTGTTTTCTGCGAACTTTCTTAAGACAAACTGGACCACATCGTATTCTGTAATGGCACTGCCGCTTTTCAGGGAGTCTGCCACGTACTCGAAAGCCTGGTCTTTTATTTTAAGAACATGTTTGACTGCCTGCCTGTGAAGTGTTACCTGTTCATCCGTAAGGCGGGCTTCGAAATTACCGATTAAATCTGCCGAAGAGACGATTTCCTTAACCTGCTGAGCTACCAGTTCGATGGTGCCGGCGTCTACCAGGCCGATATACGGCAGTCTGCCCGATGGTGAATATTCCATAGCGATTCTTTTTTTGCCCTGCAAAATTTCTGCGAGGGCAGCTTCGACTTTTTTGTAGCCAAAACAAGGCCGGATCTCCCCCGGCAGATGCTTATATAAGTTTTCTTCGATCGGATTAACCAGACAGATGGGGTTGCCGGCTGCAGGTATAAGGTAAAACATCCGGCGGGTCACGAAACCGGTAACGTTTAAGAAATCCATAGCGATTCTGTTATAGCCGTGGAAGTCAGCTAGTAGCCAGCCATCAAGATTGTGCTCCTTTAGATAGCTCTGTATTTTCGGTATATCTAAGGCCAAAGAGAATCTCCTTTTTTTAAAATTCAAAGTTTGAATAACAAATATAGCAAACAGAGCGGCTAAGTCACATATCATTTTAAGTCGTCTTGACCCAGGGAGCAGATAGCGATATGCTTTAGGGCTAAATAATATGAATATTCCTCGAATTGTCATAACGGGTGCTCCGGCCTCTGCCAAAACAGAATTTATTGAACGGCTCAAACCAATGCCCGAGTTCGGCCAATTCAGATTTTTCGAAGAGCTGGCCAGAAAGCTGTTAGGAGAAAACAGCCGCGGCAGAGATAGTCCCGAAGAGTTTCACCGGCGTATTTATGACGCACAAACCAAACGTGAAAGCGAGCTGGGAGAGAGGCCGTTTATTACAGACCGGGGGACTCTCGACGCTTTTGCCTTTCACCCAGAGTCAATTAATTTGATTGGTACAACCTTTGAGCGTGAATATCGTAGATATTCAACAGTGATACATCTGGGGACAGCAGCAACACTGGGAGAAAAGTTTTACGCTCAGGATGACATTCGCACAGACAGCATAGAAGAGGCGCTCAAGATAGATAAAGCTTTGAGCGAGATCTGGAGCGGTCATGGTTCGTATAATTATGTAGCTGCAGAAATTGAAATAGAGCAGAAGTTTAGAGAATTTATAACTTTACTTAGAGGTCTTATAAATCAATAACTTATTTGATAAAGGCGGCTACAAAACGTCGTATAAAGAACGTCTGAATATTTTAGGAGAAATAATGACAAGAATCATTTGTTTTGCTATATCAGTTTTGCTCGTACTTTCCACCAGTACTTTCGCCAATTCTGAATCTGACAAATTTAAGAAATTTAAGGCTGACTATAAACAGCTTAATATTGACCTGCTTAATACTGCCTGCGAAGTAATTGAAGTTGAAAACTTTGTATACCAGAAAGATCTGGCCACTTTCACCTTTGAAAAAGGCACATTTTATCTGTTGAGATATGTGAATGACCGGCCTACTACTGCCATTTTTTCAGGGCAGGGCCGGGCCTATATTTCTATACCGTCCGATGTCGAACGAAACAGTCTGAGATCTGTTGCCAAAGACAGCGTTGTAAATGAAAGTTTTGAATACTGCTTTATTCGCTTTGGCGACAATCTGGATGCGAAACTAAAAGAACAATTTAAAGCCGAGCGGATAAAGCTTTCCTGGAAAATATATAACATCGCCAAGCAGGGACAGGGTGAGGTTTTTTTCCGTCCGGTCATCCAGCATTATTACGACAACTATTTTCAACTTCTTCGTTCATGCTATGAACGGGCCGATGATGGTTTTTTCTGGATTGATTTTAACCGTTATGTGCTGGCATTTGACCCCAATCAACCTGAAGAGTTTCATCTGTCTTATGAATTTCAAGGCGGCGATTTTACCGTTACTCCTGCCGCAGTTTTACAGCGGCAGGAAACTGCCATTTATGACAATGCCGACATGTCAAAATTAGATTACCCCACTACCTGTCTCAAGCGACACGGTAAAATTGTGATGGGCGGCTCCGACGGTACCAGGCTTGATGCTGCCGAAAGTTCTATTTCAATTGTTATAAATCGCGACAGCCTGAAGTATGTTTCTCTGTTTTTGCACCGTTATCTCAGGGAAGATTCAATCTATTTTGACGGCGCCAAAGTAGACTATCATCGCAGAAGAGATTTTCAATTCATAGGCGTAATCCTGCCTGAATATAGATACAGGGGAGACACGTTGAATTTCAGACTATGGTACCGCGGCAAGAATTTTGACAACGTCCTGCCATATGTAGACAACCCGGCTGCCTCAAGAGTATCGTTTGAATTTGAAGTTCGGTCCGGCTCAAACTATTACATGCCCGGAAAAATGGCCACCTCCAGTTCAGGCAGGAAAACAGATTCGTTTGAGGCTATTCCCGACCACCCCTATAACGCCTTTTATATTCAGGGGTATGTTTCGGGAACGGATACGGTCAGGTTCAATTCGGATATCGGCATTCAATTGAATCTTCTCAGACTGGGATATATTAACAAACGTAATTTTCTCTGTTTTATCCCTGACCATACCCACCAGGGTGCGGTAGTAGACGCCTTTAATTATATGACATCAAAATTCGGCTCACCTCATGCCGCTTTCGAAATTTTTGTATCACCCGAAGATGGACGCGGTATGCCGGGACTAATTTTTGCCCCTCAGGTAGTCTGTACTTCTGAGAAGGAAGCCTTTGGCGGCATAGATCTGATTGCAGGTAATGGTGTGGCGGAGCAATGGTTTGGCGGAGCGCTCAGGCCAATGTCCGACAGGGAGTTGTGGGTTGGCAGAGCTATGCCAAAATACCTGTCGCTGTTGTTTGTAGAGCACAATCGCGATGCCCGCTCTTACTATTCCAATCTCTTTAACAGGCGCGATACTCTCCTGAATATTATCGACAGAGGTTGGGATAAACCGCTGGCAGCAGGCAACAGGCTTAGCGCAACACTCAGCAGCAACAAAGGTATCTGGTTGATGCATATGCTTCGCATACTGATGTTTGACACCGAAAAACATACCACAACCAAGTTCATACGCTTCTTAAGAGAGCTGTCGGTGGTCTGCAACAATTCAACATTCACTAATTCAGACATAATCAAACTGGCCGAAAAACATTACAGCGGGTCACTAAGTGATTTTTTTGAACACTGGCTTTATGATTTTAATATCCCGGAGTTCAATGTTGAATATTCATTTATTAAAAAAGATGACGGTCACTATATCAGCGGTGCTGTTGTAACAAAAAAAGTTGGTGAAGATTTTGCAGCCTCGGTAATTATGCGAGTGCGGCTAAAAGGTGATGGTAAAGATGAGTCGGTTTATTTTCGTAAAATTATAAACGGACCGAGTGATACGTTTGAACTGGGACCATTTTCACGTGAGCCGAAAGAGTTTAAGTTCAACGAATTTTTCAGCGTTTTGTCCGAAGATAAAGTGAAAAAGAAGTAAGCGGAAAATTTACAGTAACTTCTCAAGCAAGAGTTCAATGTCTGTCATCAGAAATGGCTTACTAAGAAAGCCATCCGGTTTGGGGCAGTCGGGATCGGACTCAATCTCGCTTGAGGAATAACCTGAAATAATCACTACTGGCAACTTCGGGTTCTTCCCTTTGATATTTTTTAACAGTTCCAGCCCGTTCATATTGGGCATCCGCAAATCTGTGATAACCATGGCAAAGGCTTGTTTGTCTAATTTGGAAAGTGCCTCCTTGCCGTCTCCAGCCTGAACCGACTTATAATCAAAGACTTCCAGCATTTCTGATAGCAGAGATGCCATATTAGGGTTATCATCGACTATTAATATAGGTTTTTCCACAGATACTTCTCCACCATAAGATATCGGCAGGTAAGGCCTATTGATTAGTGCTTTTTGGGGCGGGCAAGCCGTTTTTCGGCCACAGCTACCAGCTCTGCCTGCATCGCCGGCAGACCGGTTTTGTTAAGGGCCGAAATCAAAAAGCCCGGGGAAAAATCATTTAAGGGCGTGATAAATTCCGGATTTGCATCCTGTTTATTATAGATCATGAAGCAGGTAATATTTCCGGCCCCAATCTCCTGCAGAACTTCTCTAGTCTGGGCAACTCTCTCTTCGAGCTTCGGATCGGAGCAGTCGGCCACATGCAAGAGAAGATCGGCATTGTTGACTTCCTCAAGGGTAGATTTAAATGACTCTACCAGTTGATGAGGTAATTTTTTAATAAAGCCCACAGTATCAGAAAAAACAATTTGACAGGGATAGCCCGAAGACATCACCCGGGTGGTTGAATCAAGAGTGGTAAAGAGCATATTGGCTGTTTGAACTTTGGCTTTGGTCAAAAGATTAAATAAAGTAGACTTGCCGGCGTTGGTGTAACCGACCAGCGCAACTTTGAAAAGACTTTGTCTCCTTTTTCTCTGGGTAGAGCGCTGGACATCAAGCTTGGCTAATTTTGATTTAAGATGAGCAATTTTGATTCTGACTTGTCGCCGGTCTGTCTCAAGCTGAGTTTCACCGGGACCTTTGGCGCCGACACCTCCGTACTGCCTGGAAAAGTGCACCCAGGCACCGGTTAGTCTGGGCAATGTATATTCTAACTGCGCCAGTTCTACCTGCAGGCGCGAGGCAGCGGTTCTGGCGCGGGATGCAAAGAGGTCGAGAATAAGAACCGGACGGTCTAAAACTTTGGCGTCAAGTTTATTTTCAAGATTACGCTGCTGCGCCGGAGTCAGCTGGTCGTCAAAAATCAGGCAGTTGCCACCAAGTTCTTCCAGTTTTTCCTTTAACTCAAGCACCAAACCCTTGCCGATATAAAAAGCCGGGTCCGGGCGACTTTTGACCTGAATCCGTCTGCCAATTACTTTGCAGGCCGATGAAATCGCCAAAAGACGCAGTTCATCCAGCGAATCGTTAACATCAGACTTAAGCCGGGAATTGGCCGCCAGGCCTACCAGGATCGCTCTCTCTGTTGCTGAATTTTCGTTACTAAATGCCATCTCCACTATAATACATCAGTTATCAGCCGATTCCACCAAATTTTCTGCTAATAAACCGATATAACTGTTATGGCTGCTTTTGAAAAAATCGTGACTTCCGAGGGGCACCTGATAGACTCCGGCCTGATGCGCCAGATTTTTGATGTGATTATCTCCGACGGCGGCGAATTTCAAATCCTCAATTTTGAGATAGGAAAAACCAATCAGGAACCGTCTAAGGCTAATCTCAAAATCATGGCCGGCGACATTAAGTCGATGAACAAAATCCTGCTCAAACTGAGTACGCTGGGTTGTGTGATTGATGAGGAGAGTGAAGTTTCACTAAAACCTGCCCCTGCCGATGGCGTGGTACCTCCGGATTTTTACAGCTCAACCAACCATGAAACTTTCGTTCGTCTGAATGGCGGCTGGAGTGCGGTTGAAAATCTTAGAATGGATTGTGCGGTAGTGGTCGAGGGCAGCAAAGCATCGGTCAAGAAATTCCGCGATCTGAAAAAAGGTGAACAGATAGTGGTCGGGCTTGGCGGAATAAAAGTTGTGCCGGAATTCGCCGAGCGTGACCGGGCAGACTTTGCTTTCATGACCGGCGAAATTTCTACTGAGAGAAAAGTCAGGCTGGTGGTTGACCGGGTTGCTGAAATAATCGGAGATAAATGTAAAAGGGTGGCTGTTGTCTCCGGTCCTGTTCTGGTTCACACTGGCGGCTCGAACGGACTTATCAAACTTATAGACAACGGATATGTTCAGCTTCTCTTGGGGGGCAACGCCATAGCCGTTCATGATATAGAGGCAGCCCTCTACGGAACTTCGCTGGGCATTGATCTGTCCACGGGTAAACCGGTTGAGATGGGACACCGCAATCATTTGAGAGCCATCAACGAAGTCAGGCGGGCTGGTTCAATTGCTAATTTGATTAAAGAAGGAACGCTAAAATCGGGTATCATGTACGCAGTTGTCAAAAAAGGCCTTCCTTTTTCGCTGGCCGGGTCTCTACGTGATGACGGACCGCTGCCTGAAACTATTACCGATATGAACGAAGCTCAGGATGACCATTTCCGTCTTCTCAAAAACATTGATATTGTTATTATGCTGTCATCCATGCTGCATTCAATCGCAGTTGGAAATATGATACCGTCCCGGGTTTTGACAATCTGCGTTGATATTAATCCTGCGGTTATCACTAAACTCAAAGACCGCGGCTCTTTACAGACTATTGGTGTTGTGACCGATGTCGGCTTGTTTATTCATATGCTGGCTGAAAAACTGACCGGCAGCTAGCTAAGACCGCTTATCCGGCAGTTTGCCTCTTGTCAATAATTTCAGTAACTTCCGATCATGTACAATGAAACAGTTATCGATCATTTCAAAAATCCGCGTAATGCCGGTGAGATTGAAAATGCTGATGGCATCGGTGTAGTCGGCAATCCGGCTTGCGGTGATTTGATGAAAATGTATATCAAAGTGACAGATAACGTGCTTGCTGATATTAAACACAAGACCTTTGGCTGCGGCGCGGCCATAGCCTGCAGTTCAGTAGCGACCGAAATGGTTAAGGGGAAAAAATTAGATGAAGTTAACAGGTTGACGCGGGATGAAGTTGCCGCCGAGTTAAACGGCCTGCCGCCTGAGAAGATGGCCTGTTCCAATCTTGCGCCTGATGCAATCAGGGCGGCTATTGAAAATTATAGAGGAAACAAACCCAAAAACAAAGATGGTCAAAATGAATCAACGACTTAACTACAAATGTTCAAAATGCGCTAACAACATTTGCGAAATTGGCGAAATGCGGGTGGCCGGAGGATTCTGGAGCAAAATCTTTGACGTTCAAGGCAGCAAGTATACCGCCGTTATCTGTCAGCACTGCAGCTATACTGAGTTCTTCAGAACCGACAGCAGCAAGTTAGGCACAATTTTCGATTTCTTCACAAACTGACGAAGTCAGCTTGTCCGCTGCGCGATGTATTAAGATTTAAGCCAGACTAAAAACACTTTCTTCGTATTCGTGGGTTTTTTGAAAACCAAGATTTGCGTAGCATTTTATAGCGGCCTCGTTATCACTTTTAACATTTAAAGCTACTAACAAGCCTTCGCCGACAAGTTCTCTAACTAAAGCCGCTGTTACTCGGGTTGCCAGTCCCTTATTTCGAAATTCCTCATAAGTGGCAATATTGCCCAGCACCGCTATTTTATATTTTTTTGAGTAAACATGCACACCTGCCGCCGCAACCAATTTATCTTCTATAAAACAGCCGAAATATTTCCGAGTCTCAAGCATACTGTTATTAAAATAGTTATCCGGGTAGGCTTGTTCATAAAGTTGCAGTAGCTGCCGGCTGTGTGATGAGTCGAGCCTAAGAATGTTGTCATTTTTGTCGAGAGCGTAACTCTCGCACATTTTTCTTTTAGTAAGTTTCATTTTCAGAAATTTGCCCAGCGGCTTTTCGTCGTAAAGCTGCCTGAAAACATTCCGGTAACTTTTAAGAAAGTGGCAGTAAAATTTAGTTGGCAGAAGTCCAATAGTTTCTTTAAGCAGCTGCTCGAATCTGTCTGTCAGGCCAAGTGCAAGTACGGTAGCTGTTTTTAGGCCGCTGTATATCAGGATCAGTTCTTCTATTCGGGCACGTTGGTGGTAGTCGGCCGCCCATTGACAGTCCGGGAAATAAAAGTCGTCAAGGTCTCCCTGATGATAGCCGAAGAGAACCGGGTCTTTCTGGAAGTGTCGCTCCAGATGCTTTTTGTTTACAGTAAAGACCAGCATCTTCTTTATAGAACGAAAGAGTCAAAGATAGTCGTGGCTGCTTCGTGCTTACTCCTGTGATGAAACAGGTTCGGCCTCGATTGTATTTACTCTTGGATTACGAAAATATTCCGTCCCGGCCCAGCTTACTCCTATAAAGAACATAGCTTTTCCCTGTCCGGTAATATCAAATCGGGTTGGGAACCAATAGCCATCGGAGTCCGGAGCGAACATCATAGACATCTCAAGTTTTTTCATTTTGAAAAAGAAATTCCCTCCTTTTTTAGCAGGAGCGAAATCTACTTTTACCAGATGAAATGAGTCGGCGTCAAAATAGTATTCACCATTGATGGCCTTTTTGTCTTCTGTCAATGATTCTACTTTAAATTTATGGCAAAGATAATCGCTGATCGTGCTGTCATGCACTCCAAG
>JACZXB010000020.1 GCA_022571845.1 Candidatus Zixiibacteriota bacterium
CAAAAAAGCGCTGCCAGCTTAAAACTGACAGCGCTTATGTTTTTGGGAAATCTAAATTCTGTCTGAATTAGGACACTTGCGGGTGGACAGAAACTTGTTTGCCTGTACGTCCTACTCTTTGGTATTCCACAATGCCGTCGATTTTAGCAAACAAAGTAAAATCCCTACCCAGGCCAACATTCAGTCCGGGTTTTATAGGGGTGCCCAGCTGACGCACCAATATGGAGCCTGCGGTAACTGTCTGGCCGCCGTAAATCTTGGTTCCCCGCCGCTGACCCTGTGAGTCACGGCCATTTTTTGTAGAACCCACACCTTTTTTATGAGCCATAATAAAACCTCAAAAATTCAAGTCAAAACTACACTATTTGTCCTCTACTCTAATAGAGGTGACTCCGATGATAACTAATTTCTTAAAATTAGCAACAGCTTATTTTTATCAGGACTTGGCCGCTTTTTCCTTAGCAGTTGGCTTGGAGGCATCAAAATCAAAGGTGAGGCAGTCATTTCCAACCCCTATTATCAGGTCACAGTCGCCGGCGTACTGCCCTTTGAGAATTTCCTCTGATAAGGGGTCCTCAAGGTATTTGCGCAAGGCTCTTTTGAGGGGCCGCGCTCCGTATTGCCGCTCGTAGCCCTTTTCGACCAGGAAGTCTTTAGCAGGTTCGTCCAGGGTGAAAGAAATTCCTTTGTCGGCCAGGCGATTGGCAATTTCAGCTACCAGAATCTCGATAATTTCTTTGATATGACTCTTTTCGAGGCTGCGGAAATAGACGACTTCGTCGATCCGGTTGAGCAGCTCCGGGTTGAAAACCTTTTTGAGCTCAACCTCGATTTTCTTTTTCATCGCCTCAAAAGAATCATCCATTCCATCAGCATCAAAGCCGACAGTTTTGCCTTCGCTTAATTGGCGGGTACCGATATTGGAGGTCAGAATAATAAGAGTGTTTTTGAAATCTACTTTGCGGCCGAACGAGTCGGTCAACTGACCGTCTTCCATTAGCTGCAGCAATATATTAAAGACATCCGGGTGAGCTTTTTCAATTTCGTCAAGGAGCACCACCGAATATGGTTTACGACGAACTTTTTCTGTAAGCTGTCCCCCCTCTTCGTAGCCAACATAGCCGGGAGGAGCGCCTATCAAGCGCGAAACAGCAAACTTTTCCATATACTCAGACATATCGATTCGAATGAGCGAGTCGGCATCATCAAAAAGGAACTTCGCCAAGGTTCTGGTTAGTTCTGTCTTTCCGACACCGGTTGGTCCCAAAAATAGAAATGCACCAATCGGACGGCGGGGGTCACCCAGTCCTGCCCGGGCGCGCCTGACAGCGTTCGAAACAATTTTAATGGCGGCATCCTGACCGACAATTGTCTTTTTCAACTCGTCTTCCATCCGCAAGAGCCGCTTCGATTCGCTTTCTTCCAGACGGAAAAGCGGAATGCCGGTAATTTGGGCTAAGACCGAGGCAACTTCGTCGGCTGTTAAAGTTGTCTTGTCTTTTTCGCGGGCTTCTTCCCAGTCTTTTTGAAGTTGCGCCAGATTTTCTTTTTTGGCTTTGATTTCATCGCGGAGCTGCGCGGCTGTTTCAAAAGCCTGATTTTTTACCGCCTGCTCTTTGCTGTTTTGAAGTTCGGTCAGTTCGTTTTCAATATCTGTAAATTCTGCCGGTCTGGTATAACTGGCCAGATGCGCTCTGGAGCCGGCTTCGTCGATTAGGTCAATAGCTTTATCGGGCTGGAATTTGCCCGAGATATAGCGGTTGGAAAGCTTGACGGCGGCTACAATGGCATCGTCGGAGATTATCAGCTTGTGGTGCTCTTCATACTTGGAGCGCAGCCCTTTTAAAATTGCTATCGTATCTTCTTCCGATGGCGGGTCTACCATGACCATCTGAAAACGTCTTTCCAAGGCGCCGTCTTTTTCAATGTATTTGCGGTACTCGTTTAAGGTGGTGGCGCCGATACAACGGAGTTCCCCTCGTGCAAGTGAGGGCTTGAAAATATTTGAAGCATCGAGAGAACCCTCTGCTCCGCCGGCACCTACGATAGTATGCAGCTCATCAATAAAAATTATAACGTCATTAGTGCTGATGATTTCGTTCATGACGGCTTTGAGTCTTTCTTCAAACTGACCGCGGTATTTTGTGCCTGCCACAAGCGAGGCCATATCCAGAGTTACCACTCTTTTGTTTTCGAGGGTCTGCGGTATTTTGTTTTCAACAATACGTTGGGCCAGTCCCTCGGCGATAGCAGTCTTACCCACACCCGGTTCACCGATTAAGACCGGATTGTTTTTCTTGCGGCGTGACAAGACCTGTGCCACGCGTTCGATTTCGTCTTCCCGGCCGATAATCGGGTCAAGTTTCCCCCGACGGGCGAGTTCTGTTAGGTCACGGCCAAAGTGATCGAGGGCGGGTGTTTTGGATTTTTTGCGTTTCTTCTTAAACGAAGACGGCTGACCGCTCTGAATATTTTTAAGTTCTTCATAAGCTTCTTTGTAATCAATATCATAAGTAGAGAGTACCTGGGAGGCGACGCCCTCTTCATCTTTTAAGAGTGCCAATAAAATATGCTCAGTATCGATATCTTTGGATTTTAAAGCCCTGGCTTCCTGTCCGGAAATTTCCAGAGTCTTTTTGGCACGTGCTGTCAGTGGCAGCTGCCCCATTGTCATAGTACCGCCGGAGGGCTGCACTACTTCTTCAATAGAATTCTTAAGGTCGGTCAGTTCCATCCCCAGATTGTTGATGACATCTACCGCCCTACCTTCGCCTAAGCGAATCAATCCCAACAAGAGGTGCTCGGTACCGATGTAGTCGTGTTTAAGTCTGGCTGCTTCATCGCGGGCATATTCTATGGCCTTGCGGGCAGCTTCTGTAAACATCTCATTCATATTCAATATCTTCCTTAGTTATCTATATTATAATATAGTCAATTTTTGCCTGAGTCGCAACATCAGCTTGGGCTGCTAGTTGTTTGACTAAGCTTCTCACGCACCATTTGCGCTCTGACAGCATCTCTCTTATTTGGGTCCATTTCGCTGCCATAAAATTTCTGAAGATGGGCGGGCTGGGATAGTAATAAAATCTCATTTATCAAAGAGACATCGACAAAATCAATAATTTTCATAGCATTTCCCAGACGCAAAGCCGACAAAAGATTCATTACTTCATCAGTAGTCAGCATTCTGGCGTTTTTCAAAATTCCGTAAGCCCGCCAGATTTTATCTTCCATCATATCGGCAGCTTCGTCCATTAGCCGTTTTCTGGCATCGGCTTCGTTATCCGTAATTTCTTTAGTAACCTGCTCAATCTGCTTGATAATCTCTTCTTCGGACACTCCCAGTGTGTTCTGATTTGAGACCTGAAATAGATTACCTAAAACGTCCGAGCCTTCGCCATAAAAACCGCGTACTGCCAGGCCGCTTCTGGTTATACGTGTAATTACTTTTTCAATATCTCTGGTTAAGACCAGTCCGGGCAGGTGAATCAAAACCGACACTCTCATACCGGTACCGGCGTTGGTCGGGCAGGATGTCAAATAACCGAAGTCGTTATCAAAATCGTATTCGAGATGCCGGCTTACCTCTCTGTCAAATTTTGTAACCATTTCATAGGCGCCGTGCGGGTCAAGGCCGGGCGAGAGTGCCTGCAAACGAAGGTGGTCTTCTTCGTTAACCATAATTGACACGCGTTCATCATTATCAATAAACAGCGCTTTTGCTTTGTCGCCGTTTAAGAAATGCGGTGAGATGAGATGACGCTCTATCAAAAAATTCTTGTCAATCTCGTCAAACTCCGGCGCCTTGAAATACATGCCCTGGCTGAGAAGTTCAGAACGCTCTCTGGCCAAATCAAAATAACCGATAACCCGCTCTTTGGTCTCGCTGTCGGCGGAGCCCGGAAACAGGCAGCCGGCAACATTACGCGCCAGACGTACCCTTGTCGAAAGGACTACCATAACTTCGTTGCCCTGTCCTGATAACCAGGCGGCCGGCTGTCTTGCCATATCTTCAAACATAATCAGCTTACCTGACTATTCTCTGATTTTTTTTGTTCGGTGTTATCCTGCTTGACCAATTTGAGCTTGTCTCTTATTTCCGCTGCGCGCTCAAACTCCTCATATTCTATCGCCTTTTTGAGTTCAGCCTCAAGACGTTCCGTTTCTTTAATCGGCACAGGCAGATTACTCGAGTTTGTTGCCAGGACGACGCCCGGCATGGTGCCCCGGTGCAGCGATGCTCCATGTACTTTGCGCATGATTCCTTCCAGACGCGTCCGGAAGGCCTGGTAACATCCCCCACAGCCAAAGCGGCCGCTGCTGGTAAATCCTGCAAAGGTCAAACCGCAAGTAGAACAGGTGAGTGTTTCGGCGTCTTCAAACAAGGCGCCCTTGTCGGGCAAAGCAGTAGTTAGGCCTGACAGGATTTCTGCCAGCGGAAAGGGCACATTGTCCAGTGGCGAATGAAATCCCCGGGCCGCGGCGCAATCTTTGCACAAAGACAGAGACATCTTTTCATTATTAACAATCTGTGTCAGATGTACTTGTGCTTCGCGCTTTTTGCAATCCTGACAGGTCATACTATTTTTCCCCGTTTCGAGTTCGCTCAACCGTCCTGCCATCGACTAATTCCAGTTCCCGGTGGCAGCGTCCAGCAAGTTCCCGGTTGTGCGTAGCAATCATAAAAGTTGTCTGGTTGCTTTTGTTCAACTCAAACAAAAGCTCGTGAAGTTTCCGGCCGGTTTCAATATCGAGATTCCCCGACGGCTCATCGGCCAAAACAATCTCACAGTCATTAACCAGCGCTCTGGCTACGGCTACGCGTTGTTGTTCACCTCCCGATAACTGCCTCGGGAAGTGTTTCCTTCTATCCTTTAAACCCACTTTCTCCAGAATCAGTTCCGCCCGTTTTCTGGCATCTTTGTACGCTTTACCGGCGACCAAAAGCGGCATCATCACATTCTCGGAAGCGGTAAAGTCATCCAGCAAGTAATGAAACTGAAATACAAAACCGATTTTTTTATTTCGCAGCTGGGCCAGTTCCCGTTCCGTTTTGGAACGCAAATTCGTGTTTCCAATGAAAACTTCGCCGCGGGTAGGTTTATCGAGCCCCCCCAGAATGTGCAAAAGAGTAGATTTGCCCGCACCGGATTCCCCGGTAACGGCTACCATCTCCCCTTTCTCAATAGTGATGTCTATACCATTGAGTACGTTGAGATCGGAGTCGGGCGTTTTGAACGTCCGATGAATACCTTTGGCTGTCAGTGCGCTCTGTCTGCTATCCATATTCATGGCAAAATTCCAATGTTTTAGGCCAGGTTAGGAATCATCTATATTGTCGCCAAAAACCGGTTTTTTTTTATGTCCATATTCATTCTTTGCTTAGAAAACCGCTATTTTGGGGCTCTTAGTCAACTACTTTCTCAAGATATCAATTACCGGCAGTTTGGCCGCCTGCCCGGCCGGATAAAGTGATGCCAAAAAGCAGACAATTATCGTAATTCCTCCAACCGCTAGAAAATCCGTGATATTGACTTGAATGGGCAGATGGCTGATAAAATAGATGTCCGGCGGCAGAGATATTATCTCGAATTTATTCTGTAAAAATGCCAGAGAGAAAGCCAGAAACCAGCCGAAGACAATACCTATCAAAGCTACTGCCACACCCTGATAAACGAAAATCTTTTTGATCGACCCCGGAGTTGAACCGATTGTTTTTAGTATGGCTATCTCCGGACGTTTTTCCATTGTCAGCATGACCAGTGTTGAAATTATTGAAAAGGCTGCGACCAGTACAATCAGGCTAAATCCCATAAACAGAACCAATTTTTCAATCTCTATCCAGCTAAATAGATTTTTATGAAGGATATTCCAGGGGACGACATCGAAGCGATAACCCAGGGCCGAATCGATTTGAGGTGCGATTTCATTGGCCAGATAAATATCAGTCAGCTTTAAATGGACGGCTGTGGCGGCATCACCGGTGCGAAAAAACTTCTGCGCTTTTGTGAGAGAGATATAACACAGATAGGCGTCAAACTCATGCATGCCCGTTTCAAAAATACCCGAGACATAAAACCTGGCCACTCTCGGGCGCGTTAATCTGGTCAGGTCTTCTCCCTTAACAGTGTACATCACAATTGTCTCACCCAAAAAGACACCGAGTTTATCCGCCAGACCGCTGCCCAGAATTATAGCCGGAATGGTGTCGTTACTATCTACAATAGGAGTAAAATCGTAATCACCTACTTTCATCGAAGCTACTATATCAGAAGTTTTACTTTCTGCTTTTGGGTCAATTCCTCTGACTATAACTCCTTCGCTGTAGGACGGGCTGGAAGCGGCCGCTTTGTAGTAGATAAAAGGCGAGGCCGCCACCACGTTTTCGACCTTTTCGGCAACTGCCACAACTTCGTCATAGTTTTCAATGACTGCCCCGGACAGGGGAAATATTGTAATATGCGAGGTAGTCCCCAAAAGACGGGAGCGAATCTCATGTTCAAAGCCATTATGCATCGACATTACGAAACAGACAGTCCCCACTCCAAGAGTCACTCCCAGCATGGTAATCAAGGTCGAAACCGATACAAAAAAACGCCCTGACCTGAGGTAGCGTTTGGCGATAAAAAATTCGTACGACATCGGCATTATGAGATTTTTCTGGTCTTAATCATATACATTCAATCTTCGATATAACGCAGGTATTAAGTCAAAATCAACCT
>JACZXB010000010.1 GCA_022571845.1 Candidatus Zixiibacteriota bacterium
AAAATCCCCCGATGGCAACATCATGTCGGTTCGATTCCGACCTCCGGCATGTTTTAACCGACATGGTATCTTCGTAAGTCTTTGATACGTTTGGGATTTGGTGAATGAAAAAGGTTGCAGTCTTGCTATTTCTGTCGATTTCTACTCTATCTAAGAAATCACTAATAACGCTCTTAACCCGCCCTGGGTGTTTAGAATGAAGCTTGCTGCATGCACTGTTAGATAAGTACAGACTTCTTTTTGGAGCACGGATGGAAAACCTATCTCGTCTGATGAATTTTTACAATCAATGTTTGGTTCTTTGCCCGACTTCTTCAAGAGCGAAGCTGAATTGAGAGCTATTTGGAGCAATCCTGACACTCGTAAAACACTCTTACAAGAATTGAACGAAGCGGGATTTACCCAAAGCCAGTTACAAGATTTGCAACTCATGATTCATGCGGAAGAAAGTGATTTGTATGACGTGTTATCTTTTGTGGCATTTAGTACAAATCCTCTGAAGCGAAGTCAAAGATCGGAATTCGCAAAATCACACTTTGGGGATTATGAATCTAAACAAAGAGTGTTTTTGGATTTTGTCTTAGAACAGTATGTTGAATCTGGCGTCAAAGAACTTGATATTGCAAAACTTCCAGAATTATTGACTCTAAAATACGCAGCTATTACTGATGCAAAAAGAGAGTTAGGAGATATTAATTCCATAAGAGAAACGTTTATTGGGTTTCAAAAATATTTATATGAAAAAAGGGAAGCAATTTGATTCTATTACCATTTGTCTATAGTGATTCCATCCCATGATGTCCACTGTGCAATTGCGCTGTGGTCCACATTTTCTTTGTATACCCAACGATTAAGGTACTCTGGACTATCTTCGAACGGCACTCCCCATTCTTGATAGACACGTAGAGCTTTTTGTTTATCAGAAAAGAAATTAATCATCCATGGAGGATCTGGGATTTTGTTTTTCTTTTTATAGTCAGTTACGATTGAGTACAATTCGCTCTTCGTCGTTGCTTGAGTCACAATGAACAACTTGTGACCATTCGGAATAACTGCAACTACCTCGTATTTGGGTATCGCATTTTTCTTTGACGATGTATTTTCCTGTCTTTGTGGTGAGGTATGTGGTGTTGTCGGAACTATCACTGGATTTAAACCCACTTGGACAACAGGCAACTCACTCTGTTCCTGAAATGAAGCAAGTCGTGTCCTTGGGACTATCACTTTATCTAAACCCACTTGGATAACAAGCCACTTATTTTGCGCCTGAAGCGCAACATCTGGGATCGGTACGATTTCTCCGAGGATTACGTTTACTATTCCGTCTTTTGCAGATACCAAACGACCTTCCGCCCAAATCGTGTCTCCACCTATGGAATCATTGAAAATGACGAACGTGACAGAGTAATTACCATCAGGCACGTTTTCGCCAACAGAATCAGTAAGACGAAATTGATAGTTCATTTGGGAAGGAACGTCTGAATATGCGATGTTGCAAAGAGCCAAGAAAAGTGTTACACAAGGAATCACCAGTTTTTTCATAATTCCAAAACCAGACAATTTGTTAGTTGAACAGAATCTGATGACCCTGAATCGTCAATTAGCCAAGATATTTATGTCAAGACTGCGCATCAGGGCAATCAGAGTGGCCCATAAGGACTCTATCTATATTTCCAAATATATAGTGCGATAAGTCTTTATCAAAGCCCTAATTAGTGACATGAAAGTTCAAATTTTTCCGAAAAATTTCTGAGAAAAAAATTCAGATCCAGTTTCCTACCTCGATTCAGACAATATATGCGCTCACTCTCTCGGGGGGTAGGGAGGGGTGATTCGAGAGTTTACTTATGCCAAAGTCACTTTTGAGTCTTTAAAAACGTCATAACTAATTGAACTGCAATAAATAAGGTTCTTTGATGGCGGTATTATTTGGCACAAAAAGGTGTACAAAAAGAGGGCTTTGAGGCATAAAAAGCAGTGAAAGTGATTGGTTTTTATTCTCCAACACTTAATGGACTTCAATACGGTGAGTTCCTCTACTGGGATTCTTTAGTCTCAAATGTAAGGGAGCAGCGTACAGACAAATTGTTGTACCTATTGGCTCTCTTCCGCCGTTAGTTGAGTAGGGCGTTAGATGTTTTGCATCAATTCAAAACTTGTAGTACCAGTAAATGTAGTCTGAATCATGTCGGTT
Organism: Candidatus Zixiibacteriota bacterium; assembly: GCA_022571845.1. Lineage (GTDB taxonomy): Bacteria > Zixibacteria > MSB-5A5 > GN15 > FEB-12 > JACZWU01. The sequence continues at coordinate 2,195 of JACZXB010000010.1, forward strand.
TCGTAGTAGACCCGACACGGTTAATTCCGGTAACTTCAATTCTGTGAACAAATGTCTGAGCTTTTCTTTCCTTTTAATATTGCTCGTTGAATCCCAATAGACATCTAAATGATCCAAAATACGCATAATTTTGTCTGTTTCTACATCTGTTTCAAGTAAGATTTTGAAATGCTTTCTGCCATTTGCCAAAATTGCTCGCTGAAGTTTTTCTGTTCATCAATGCTTTCATTCCAAACCTGATAAAGAGGCTCGAAATCTTGGCCATTATGAATTCCATAGTCCTGATAGAATTGCTTTAGGTCGAAATTCAATCCTACGACCGGAGAATTAGACGAATATTCATATAATCTTGCCTTAATTCCAGACCGATGTCTTAAAGCTATTTCCATTGTCACTTGCTCAACCAATAACGCGACATCAGAAAATCCACCAGGTTGAATAGGAAATTGTGTGCCTCCAATTTTTGGCAACTGGTCTCTATAAGCATCAAACATCATATCCTGGTCCAACAGAAAAACAATTTTTTCTCGACTAAAAATGTCGTTGCCCTGAATTAGACAATCCGATGCCATCTTAATTGCCTCTTCAACTGGCAATCTTTCTTCCTTGGGCTTCTGAAGGTAGAGTAGCAACCGGCTAAAAACTCGTTCTCGAAACGTCAGAAAGTCATTTCTAAGAGCCGGTGTATCAAGAATTGTTGCCGACTTGGATTCGAGAAAGTCGAAATAAGCTGCGCTACGGTAATTTGTGGGGCTGCCGACAATCCCAAATTGCCCAAAGATCTTCTTTGTTCGCCAGGGGCCAGTTTTCAAACCGTAACGGTACTTAGCTGGATAAACACATCCAAAGTGACGATCTAACCATAGTGATACCTTGAACGGTTTTTTGGAATACCCAGTTTCTAATAGGAACTTTATGTTTTGCTTTTGGTACTTTATAAACTTCTCTAATGCTTTTTCCCAATCATCCAGACAATAAAAGCAAGAATTTGGATCTGACCACTCGTGGGCCAGTCCGATTCGCGATGCAAGGTCTTTCGGCGAGTAGCGTTCTAAGAGCAATAATGCCTTTTCTGCTTTGATGTATCGAAAAGGTTCTTCAAAATCGAATAACGATTTAGTGATTTGAAGCTGCCCATTTGGAATTATTTCGGCCTGAATTATAATTGGCAATGTAGCATTGTAGAATCGATTGGGGTCAACATGCTTTTGAATTCCTATTTCCTTAAGGACAAACTCCAAATGCTCTTTGACTGTTTTGTTAAAAGATTGCTCAAGAGCCATATAATCTCATTTCATATTATGTATTTAATTTACAGTATATATAGCATGATTCAAGAACAATAATAGTATTCCCTATGAGATGAGTCTCCCCCAAGCCGAAATAAACACTATACATATGTTTTACTCTCAGAAAAAACAATTGTTGGAATCTAAACAATTTAGCAATTTTAACTGAATGTATTTAGCACATAAACTAAGTAGGTATTATGCCTTTATCTGCAACAATTCAGTATCCAATCTGACCTTTTCTTCACTGCAAACACTATTCCCGTGAGTCCTGTACCCGCTATCGTCAAAATACTGATTTCGAAATATTCAACTGCCAAGATATCTGATATCATTTAGATTGTAGATCTGCCTTCTTGACAAATGGCGGCAGGTCTTATTCCTGCCGGAGGAATTGTATATTCAAGCTGTATAACAGTTAACTTCTTCCCGTCATAATTTCTTGACAAATCACAATACTTTGCGCAAAGTCGTTATCGGGATATAATCTGGTCACTGAAGGGTAGATAAAAGAGGCCGAAACAGGCAGTTTTTAATGAAATGAGAATTGGTTTTGATTTTCCCCACCTATCTATACTATAATATACTAAATTTTCTTCAAGAAATCAACTTGTAGGGCTGAGACCTAAATTATATTATTTGAATGAAGTTATTATAGGAAAGCAAGGCTTGAACGGATGGCGGAAATCCACGTTCCCAAAGACGCAAAGATAATTCTCGATGAAATCATTGAACTCGCTGAACAGGTAGAGGCCAACAATAATTTCTATAGAGAATTAGGTCCGGCTATGGACAGCTTTGAATTAACAAGATTTCAGCAAGACTTCGACAAACTAAAAAAACGCTATCTACTTACTTGGATTTAAGTGGTGTAATATGGATTCCTTGACCTATTGTTTTATACCTACGGGAGCATCTGAAGTCCCTAACTATCTCCATTTTGTGCGAGAAAAAGACCATATTGGTTATCCGATTCAGATTGCAGTGCCGAACGAAATAAATGAGATAGCTGAAAATTATTTTGACGAAGAGATTCTTGTTACTGCTTACGAGTTCCCGGTCAAGGTAAGACAAGTATTGAGTTTACTAAGAGAGAAGTTAAAGGCCAGAACAAATATAGATGTAGATTCTAATAGAGATAACCTTACTGAAATCGATAATAAGCAGCGCATAATAACTCCTAAATTAACTAACGCCGGTAGAACATTAGTATGTAGCAAGGGTACTTTTGACTTTACTGCACCGCAAGCTATAGTCGTTAAGATAATGTTGGAGAAAGGATTCAACTCTCAAGAGTTCTATTCAGAACAAGCGATATTGGATGAGGCTAAAATGAGTAAGACTTCATTTGCCAACGTATTTAAGAGTCGAAGAAAGAAATTTAAGGTAATCTTTGAGCAACATAAAACTATGAAAGACTGCTGGAGATTGAACCTCGGCCAAGCAGACGATTAATCTCAAATACAAACCTTCCAGCATTTTTCCACGCAATTTCCAATCTTTTCCCCCTTTATTCCAACATATTTCCGATGTGTGTCTTAGGACTACAACTAGCAGTACAATAATTTGTCAGTATGATTTTTGCATCAGAGAATTTTTATTTATGTGATCACAAGTTTGTTGACACCGCATTCGGCTCACCGAAAAACAGAAACCGAGTTATCTCTGTCGAAAAGTTAGAGATACCGGATGATATTGCCGACTGCTTTACCTCAATGTATCGATTCAGGAAAGAATACCAGGAACATTGTAAGAAAACCGGTTCTGTAAGTGCATCGAACGACTTTATCTGTTACTCTGACTATCTCTGGTTTGACATTGATAATGATGACTTAAATGTGGCGTTAATTGATGCTCGACAACTTGTAATCAACATTGAACGAATTGACTCAAATTTGTCTGAAAAGGTGTTGATTTTCTTCTCCGGTGCCAAAGGCTTCCATATCGGTCTTCCTTCTGCCCTATTTGGAATGGAGCCGTCCAAAGACTTGCCGCGAGTCCACAGGCTATTGGCCAAGCTGATAGCCAAAGATGTGTCGATTGATGCGGCAATCTACGAGCATAACCGCCTGTGGCGAATTCCCAACACCAAGAACAGCAAGTCAGGGTTATACAAGATACCTCTAACTTTTGACCAGCTGGCAACTCTATCGATTGCAGATATAAAGGAATTAGCAAAACATCCTCACGGTAAGCCATATCTCTGTTTGGTAAAGCATGGTGAATTTTCTCCCCAAGAGAATCTAAGCCAATTATATCAACAGGCTATCTTGGAATTGAGCTCACCTGATCTGGGAATTTCATCCAATGGCGACCCCGAATCAACTCTCTGGCTCCCTAATTCATTGGCTTCGCTAAAAACTGGCAATAGAAATGAAACATTTACGAGGATTACCGGAAAACTCCATCGTGATGGTGTTTCTGCAGAAGAAATAGCAGCCCTGCTTCAAGCACACGCTGAAAAGTGTCAATTCCCATTATCAGAGCTAAACGGGCTTATTGAGGGAATTTGCCGTCGTTATCCAGTCTCTGACCCCGTTTCCAGTTTCCATCCTATATATAGGGAGAAATCGGGAACGGGGTCACAAGAACTTCAGATTAAGCCCCTGAACGAATTCCTAAATGAAGAGCAGCCAGATTTGACCTGGGCGGTTGAAAATCTATTTCCTATAGAATCAATAAACTTTATCGCCGGTCCTGCAGGACACGGCAAGTCCTGGATGCTGCATGACCTGGCTATCGCTACTGCAACTGGAGACAAGTGGTTAGGCCATTTCGGCACCTCGCAAGGCTCAGTTTTGTACATCGACGAAGAAAGTTCCAGGACGCTACTACGCAATCGCTTTCATGCCCTGATAAAGGCGAGGAGCGAAGAACTGGACCTGTCTAATGTACATCTTTGTGTGGGCCAAGGAATAAACTTTTCTGATGCCAATTCATTCAAGAGACTTCTGCACGCTATTAATGCCTACAGGCCCGCGGTTATCATTATCGACTGCCTCATTCGCGTACATAGTGCTGAAGAAAACTCTGCCTCGGAGATGTCCAGAGTTTTCAAAAGAGTAAAGTCAATTGTCAGTCAGTTTGGGTGTACTATTGTCATTGCTGACCACCATAGAAAACCCGGCAAGAACTCCACGAGTCAGGACTATTCGCTTCGCGGAAGCTCAGATAAAATGGCCATCGCCGATTCGGTTCTTTCGATTCGATCGAAAGACAACAGAATAACCGTTGAACACACAAAATCCCGCCACAGCCAAGCAATCAAAGCCTTCATTGTAGAGATTAAGGATTTAGATGAAGACAGCACGACTATTCGGTATGTGGGTGAAGCGGAGAGAACTGATAAAACTGCAAAGCTGGGTAAAGCCCAACAATTTATTGAACAGGAACTGGACTGTGGGCAGTGGACTGCCAGAAAAGTCTTGACTGAATCTGCTAAAGATGAAGGGATTCCGCCCAAAGTTTTGGGCAATGCGCTGAAACAACTCTTAGCTGACGGAAAAATAGAAAGAGAGGACCGCCCACCGAAAAATGGCAAGGGCGGCAAGTCAGCATTCTATCGCAGGAAGAAGGATTAACTTGAAAAATGAGATCTGGAAGTGGTTTGGCAAGGAATTCAAGGTCCACTGCGAAAAGTGGGAGGATTATAAAATTATTGTTAGCTGGGAAAAGTGTCGAGAGGGAGGCTCATATCTGTTCCCTGATAGACACAAAGAGTACGATGTGATCATTCCAGCTATGCTTTATAACAGAGTTGCAGAACTGTTGAATCTGCCCATACGACCAATTTGTGAAAAAAGAAGAATTCACGGACAGAAAATGGCTGAGATAAACAAAGAGCACCGGTTTTTACGCAAGACAATTTCAATATAAGGGCACTGGAGAGTTAAAATAGTGTACAGTAGTGAAGCAGGATATAAATACTCAAATTCAGCCCTCAGAGGCAATATTCTTACATTTATGGGTTTTATCAGTCGCATCATAAAGCAACTAATCCCGGGGAGAATTAGTTTGAGACTAAGGTTCCATATAATGGAAGTAGGTGGGATTTTCTTCCCCTTGGGGGCTAGGCGATGCAGAAACTCCTGACGCTACAAGAAGTATCTGATTTACTGGAGGTCAAACCCTCCACTATCTATCAGTGGACACATCAGGGATTTATTCCGCACGTGAAGTTAGGAAGGTTACTCAGGTTCAAGGAAGCAGATATTGTTAACTGGATTGAAAAACGGTCTGCAGCCGGAAGAGCCACCAGAAAACTCCCCACAGCAGAATTAGGTCTATGACCCTCAGCATACATATATATAGTCCGCTTCTCTGGTCTATTATGTTGTGCGCTGCACAACTACTGCAAGAACTCGCTGCCTCGTAGAGCTTTACAACCAAACAGGATACTGACTTGAAAAATCAAAAGGGAGCATCAGTGAGACAGACAATCAGCTACCTGCGAGAGTCGTCATTCTGGGACTTTGTCAAGTTCACTGCCACCCAGCGATGGCCAATCCTTGATACGCGTTTACGATATCACAACCTGTGGGGTAGCTGGTCGCATATAGCCGCAATGGATATTTTCCTGTTGGTCTGTTCCGGATACACTCGTGGTCAGATTGCTCGCTGGCTCAGAGTTTCCCTGGATACTATTAACGGAATGACGCGTAAACTGAAACAGGCTGGCGTTCCTATCAGGCGTGTCAGCCGGCCAGAGAAGAATACCTCTATGATTCCCGAAAGACTTTCCGCGCAGGAGCTTAGAGAAACACAGCGAGTTGAAGAGATTATGGCAAACGTGAGGTGTCTCATAGATCGATATGAGATGACTACTCAAGAAGGAATCAAAGAATGGCTACGCCTGGAAATCGACTATGAGCTATCGCGCCTTCATCAACACCGGGACCTGACGTTTGAACGCCGGACGGCAGCACAAAGATACCGTCCGATGACTGAGGAGACTCTTGACGCTCTTATTCTGGCAAAGAAGAAGCGCGAATGTGGTGGCAAGGTGGGCACAGGACCGCAGTCAGCAAATGAAGATGAAACTCCTCCTTTCAATCTTACGTTCAGTAGAACTTCATCACGAGGCGGTAGGCCATCAGGAGCGCTGAAGAATGATTACGGTCTTCTGATGCGGTACCGGTCCGGCAAGTAGTCTTACAAGGCATACCGATGCGGTCGGAACGATACTTACCCGCATATTAGCAGTCAACCCGCCTGACCTACTTCAGTCTCCCGGTATATGCCAGAGCTTAAAATTCTGACAGTCTAAGGTTCCCTTTTACGAGACAACTGGGCCGTTTCTCTCCCGTGGATTGTACGCTTTGCGAACCTTGCGGTTTGAAGTTCGGAGGCGTGGTCTCCAAGCACCCCCGGCAGGACGATCTTAGAACTTTTCGGCCTGTAGTGGAGTACCTTCGCAGAGCCAGCTAAATATACTAACTCTGAGACTGGACCGATACTTGGGGGCAGAACAGATTTGTCGAGTGCGGAGAATAGGTTGTCATTCATCACTTTAATCGACTCTTTCTTACAATGTACAGGTAAACAAGTATTCCGACGACAATGGTGACCAGTCCAAACAATGATGCCACTGGCCGACTTTGAACTGACACGAAGATAATCCATAGGTTGCCAACAATGAAAAACAGCGGTGCTATTGGATAGCCCCAGGTTCGGTACGGGCGGTGTAGTGCCGGGTATTTGATCCGCAGAACAACCATGCCTATCACTGTGAGACTGGCGAACAGGGACAGTGTAAAACCGATATAGATGAGCAGGTTATCAAAGGTCGCAGTCAGCACCATGATAATGGCCAGGAATGCTTGCAGGAAGATCGACCAGCCGGGAGTGTTTGAGCCTGGACTCAGACGAGCAAAGCTGCGAAAAAACAACCCGTCTCTGGCCATGGCGTAGTAGACTCGCGGGCCGGTGAGAATCATCGCACTGATCGCAGAGAGAATGCAAACAGCAATACCTGCCGAGACTATTCTCCCCGAGGTCTCGCCAAATAGAGCCTTGGCCGCCATAACGCCAACATTAATAGTGCCTGCCATTAAGTCTGCAGGCACAGCATACAAATACAAATAGTTTACCAGCAGGTAGATTATGACCACTAGGACAGTTCCGCCAATCAGAGCCCGTGGCAGGTTGCGGGTCGGTTGTCGTATCTCGGCACCGAGGTAGGTGGCCGCATTCCAACCGCTGTAAGCAAATGAGATGAAAATCAGTGACACTGCAAAAGCATGCGAAAAGATTCCCTGTACGTGGATACTCCCGTGCAGATGTACAACATCTCCCCGTCCCAGTGCCAAGCCAGCCCCGCACATTCCGACCAACAAAAGTACTTTGAACGCAGTGAGCCAGTTCTGGACTCTTGTGCCAACTTTAAGGCCTCGGTGGTGCAACAGGGATAACAGCAGGATTATTCCCACGCCCAGAATAGTCGTGTGCGATATTGGATTAAGACCTATAACGGGAGACAAAAGGGTGGCGTTCGCACTAGTACTGGGGCCGAAAATACTGAGTGTGTAAGTGGCAAAAGCTATCGCCGACGCGGCAATCGGAGCTGAAAAGCCAACGATTAAGGATATCCAGCCACTGAGGAAGGCGGCAAGCCGCCCTAGACTCTCGCGCAGATAAACATACTCACCACCCGCCTGCGGAAACATTGCCCCCAGTTCAGCATAGCAAAGAGCACCGCTCAGCGCAAACAGGCCCCCCACTACCCAACACAACATCACAGTTGCCGGGCTGGGCAGCTCGGCGAGAATCAAGCCCGTAGTTGTAAAAATGCCGGTCCCGATCATGCTGGCAACAACCACCGCCGTCGCAGTGACCAGGCCCAGTTCGCGAGGCAACTCGTGCTGCGGGGACTCAGGAATGGTGTTATCGGTCGATATCATACTATCGCTGCATATAATACGCTTGCCTGCTGTGCGAGAAAAGTAGTTTTATCGTATCTAGCCGTATAACTTCTTGACAGCGGTTCTATCTCGAACTTCTATATCTATATGAGAATCAGAGTGGTGATTGCCATATACCTGAGTGTGACAATAATCGGCGGTACCTGCAGTTGCTTCGGCGCTAAGGAAACCGGCGATGACCTGGCTCAAGCGCGAGCTCAGATGGTTGAATACCAACTTACCGCCCGAGGAATTCGTGATGGACGGGTACTGCAGGCCTTTCGGCAGGTCGAACGCCACCGGTTTGTGCCGCCAGAGTATCTGAGCTTGGCCTATGGCGACCACCCACTACCGATCGGCCATGACCAAACAATCTCTCAGCCCTACATCGTAGCCCTTATGACCGAGCTGGTGGCCATCGATAGCACCGACAAGGTGCTCGAAGTTGGAACCGGTTCTGGTTATCAAGCGGCGATACTGTCTCTTCTCGCTTCACGGGTCTACACAATCGAAATACTGAAGCCCTTGGCCGAAAGCGCTCGCACCAGGCTGGAGAAGCTTGGTTACAGCAATGTTACGGTGCGAGCTGGGGATGGCTACCGAGGCTGGAAGGAAGAGGCTCCCTTCGATGGCATCATCGTGACCGCTGCCCCTACTGAAATTCCGCCGCCGCTGATTGAGCAGCTTGCCGATGGTGGTCGGCTGGTCATCCCGGTTGGAGATCATTGGCAGGAGTTGATCCTCCTGACCAGAGATGGTGACAACATCGAACGTACTTCAATCACTCCGGTTAGATTTGTGCCAATGACTGGCGAAGCCAGCGAGTAACGGTAATATTCTGTCAGCCGCTACTGCGCCTGTCCTTGCTTGTGTCAAGTTGGTTGCAGGTTCGAAAGTCTCTGGTACGGGACATCGGTAGCCAAGTGAACTGTTTGGCCATGAGTGAAGGCTCTTTTGCTTAATTTTTTTGATTCAACTTTGGGCATTTGATTTTGCTCGGATCGACCTGCGAATCGAAACTAGGAATCCTATCCAGTACGAAGAAATTCCAAGTGCTAAGAGCCAGTAAGGATAAGGTTTGGGTATCTCGTGATGCAATATTGCTCCAGTATCGCTCATGAAAGAATATAGAATTAACGCAGTACCAAATAAGCCTAGAGACCAGCCGATTGCACCCGGTCGATATTTATGCCCTGAAGTTGTTATGTGGATCATCCAATAACCAATAACAGACATGCTCAGTGCAATCATAACTGGTGCTATTACAGGCGAAATCCATGGTAAGGGGACAAGAAATAGAACATCCCAGTCTAGTATACTCGATGGCCAATTGACTAAAACCTTTAACCAGAAATAGTAAAATATGTCCCAAATTCCAAACACAAAAAGAAACCATCCGAATCTTTCCCAGCGGCATTTAGCCATTATCCATGCGATGCTCAACAGCATCACGAGGGTGGCAACCTCCCGACCAATTTCTATAAAAATAATGTGCTCCGGGATTAGCTTAAGAGGAAATGAGAATCCGTCTGGGTAGTACAATTTGCGCAAATATACAACGACAGCTGCCTCCAGATAGGCCATTGCGACCGCAAATGCTACTATTAGTGAAGTTCGAAAAACCAATTGATTTAGTCGGCTTTGCATTTTCATCTAATCATGAGAAATTTTTTAAAAATTCGCACCTAAAAATAACAGATAATTACTCTATTAAAACTTTCCTATGCGGTCATCCAGGACGAAAAAGAGGATTTAACTAGAGAAGATTAAAAAAGGTGCCTGTTGAGCGAAGTAGTACAAAATCTTCAAATACTATTTGCAATCTATACGAGCGTTTCTTAGCTTGCCGTGTCAACTTCTACACTTGGTTAGACTATATACACTTAGCACATTAGTTTTATAAAATAGGAGGGATACATGAAAACAAAACTGTTCTTTGTAGGGATGGTGTTACTGGCGTTTTTTGTGCTGGGTTGCTATAAACAAGTTTCATTTCCCACTGGTAAGTGGGTTGACCTTTCATACAATTATTCTCCTGAGACAATCTTCTGGCCTACTGCTGAGAGATTTAAACTGGAAGTAGTTGCTGCTGGCATAACCGACAAAGGATACTACTATGCTGCCAATAGATACTCAGCATCTGAGCACGGCGGTACACATATCGATGCACCAATTCACTTTGCACAGGGAGGCAGAACAGTCGAACAGATTCCACTGGAACAGTTAATCGGTCCGGCTGTCGTTATTGATGTATCAGAAAAGGCACTTGCCAACAGAGACTATTTGATAAGTGTTGATGATATCATCACTTGGGAGGTGGAACACGGCTTAATTGCTAAAGATGTAATCGTGTTGTTCCATACCGGATACGGGCGGTACTGGCCAGATCCTATTCGATATATGGGAACTGACCAACGGGGCTTGGAGGCAATTGCTGAACTGCATTTTCCGGGCTTAAGCCCTGAGGCTGCCCGCTGGTTGGTGGATAATCGTTCTCCCAGAGCTCTTGGTATTGATACTCCGAGCATTGATTACGGTCAGTCCCAGATGTTTGAAAGTCATCAAATATTGATGGGTGAAAATATTCCAGCCTTTGAAAATATTGCAAATATGAACCAACTACCGGAAACAGGAACTCTGATTATTGCTCTTCCGATGAAGATTAAAGGAGGGAGTGGTGGGCCGTTAAGAATTATTGCGCTTGTTCCAGAATAGTCCGCATTGTTCTGTCATTAAGATATTAGTGGGTATGAACGGGGTCTACGAGACGACTTTCGCAACTGGGTGATTCATAACGCTGCTTGAATAGTCACTTCATCAACTGACAAACTGACCACTAAAAGATATTCTTTAAAACTCTTGCATTCTATGCGAACTCTCTTTGGGACATAAGTCAGAGTGAAAAAGGCAAAATCAGGCAAGCCTGTTTTTGGGCAAATACATGTAAACTCCGGCACAGACATTACAATTTCAAATTCCTTGTCTGAATAGATATTCTCAAAGGTATCAATGGGAGGTGTTTTCCAGTCTTTTATTTCTCTCTGGAGCCCCTTATATGTTTTTTTTGCCATCTGGTTGTGTTATCCTTCTGAAGCAGCATTATATAAAAAGAATGAGCGGATGAAAACCTATAAAGTAATGCCCCATACTGCTGATGTTCGGCTGTGGGTCGCAGGCGGCAGTCTTGAAGAGTTGTTCGCAGTTGCACTTGAAGGGATGGCTGTCTTGATAAAGGAATCAGATGAAGGAGTCGCTCCGGACAACATAATAACGGAAAAGGTTGAAATTGAGTCTGCTGACCAAACTGCCCTGCTGATTGATTTTCTCTCCACAGTCCTGACTTTGTCTCACCAAAACAAGGCCGTGTTCAGGCATATAATGTTTGAAAAACTGAACGAAACTAATTGTATTGCAGAGGTAAGAGGTTATCCTGCGGACGGTTTCGATGACGATATAAAGGCAGTGACCTATCATGAAGCAAATGTGGTTAATGATAAAAGCGGCAACTTTTCGACAATGATAGTATTTGATATCTGAGTCATGAGCGCTGTAAAACACAGAGATATTCCACTTAATAAAATATCTGACTGGCAGTGGGAAATTCCAATTTCATATCGCAAAGATATGAGGGTCCCTGCCCGGATATACGCCTCTGAAAAAATGCTGGAATCAATCTTTCGGGATCGCTCGCTGCAGCAGTTGGTCAATGTCACTACGCTGCCGGGTATTCTAAAAGCTGCGCTGCTTATGCCTGACGCCCATGAAGGCTACGGCTTTCCTATCGGGGGAGTGGCAGCTACTGAACATCCCGATGGTCTCATCTCACCCGGGGGAATTGGTTATGATATTAACTGTGGCGTGCGACTGTTGACTTCGCAGACTACAATCGATGAAGTAAAACCGTATATGGAAAAGCTGGCACAAAAGGTTTTTGAAAATGTTCCCTCGGGAGTGGGTAAAGCGGGTCACCACAGGCTCAGCATCAATGAACTGGATGAAGTTCTGCAGCATGGAGTAAAATGGGCTGTACAGGAAGGACTCGCTACCGAACAGGACCGGCAACATATCGAATCGGGTGGCTGTCTTCATGAAGCCGACCCACGTTCGGTTTCGCGCCATGCCAAAGAAAGAGGCAAAGACCAACTGGGAACGATGGGTGCGGGCAATCATTTCGTTGAAATAGACCGTATTGACGAAATTTATGATAAAGATATTGCCGCGCAGCTTGGCTTGTACATAAATCAGACTGTCTTTTTAATTCACACCGGTTCGCGCGGACTGGGACATCAAGTCGCTACCGATGCTTTGCGCGAGATGATGACAGCTATGCCGAAGTATGGCGTCAAACTTCCCGACAGAGAATTAGCGGGAGTACCGTTTTCTTCAAGAGAAGGACAGGAGTACTTCCAGGGAATGTGCGCCGCCGCCAATTTTGCCTGGACCAACCGGCAGCTGATAACGCACCAGCTTCGTCAGGCCTGGCAGTCTGTTATGGGGAATGGAAACGGCACGCTTGAGGTTTTATACGATGTGGCTCACAATATTGCCAAAATCGAAGACTATGAAATCAACGGCAAGATGACAAAGGTAATCGTCCATCGTAAAGGTGCCACGCGCGCCTTTCCTGCCGGACATCCCGATATTTCTGAACTGTTTCAGAAAACCGGCCAGCCAGTATTGATACCCGGCAGTATGGGAACGGCTTCGTACGTATTAGTTGGCGCCGAAGGCGCAATGAAGGAAACGTTTGGTTCATCGTGTCATGGGGCGGGGCGAAGTATGTCCAGAACGAAGGCTCGCAAGGAAATGCAAGGGGACGTGCTGCTTCGGGAATTATCCGAACAAGGGGTATTAGTTCAGACTAAGGCTGTCAGGACGTTGACCGAAGAAGCTCCTTATGCTTACAAAGATGTTCACAGCGTGGTTGATGTCGTGCATAATGCGGGTATCGCCATAAAGATTGCCAGGCTCCGTCCTGTGGCCGTAGTGAAAGGATAAGAAAGAAAAATGACATATAAAGATTTGCTCGATAACTCGCCTCCGGTAGACAGAATATTTTGGAGGTCTTGTAAACTATGGATGAAAGTTTAATTCGTGAGCATTTGGTGAAACTACTCGGCGGAGCGGATGCCCATCTAGATTTTGACGATATTATCTCTCATTTTCCAGTCAAGCTTCGTACCGTCAAACCTCGTGGTGCCGTTCACTCTGCATGGCAACTGCTTGAACATCTACGTATTACTCAATGGGACATACTGGAGTTCAGTCGCAACCCCAACCACGTTTCACCAGCATTCCCTGATGGGTATTGGCCTAAGAATGATACCGCCCCCGATGAAAAAGCTTGGGGAAAAAGCGTAAGAGCTTTCCGATCTGACCGTAAAGCATTACAGGATTTAGTAGCCGATCAATCAACCGACCTATTAGCTCCGATACCACACGGCACAGGACAAACAATATTTCGTGAATGTTTTGTGGTAGCAAAACACAATTCATATCATCTGGGGCAATTGGTTCTTCTCGGAAGACTTCTTGGCATATGGAAAGAAGGCTCAAACCGGAAGATTGAGATCTGAGTTATCTCATCGTCAACCATGTTCTCGTTCCCGACAATTGTCTCAAGAGCCCAAGTGGAAGCAGCCGATTCATTTTCAGCGAACTCTTTTCGTTTCTCGTTCACAGCTAAAGTGCAAACAGATATGAGAAAAATAGGGGCGTACTGGGCCGCCCCTCGGATTCTGACAGCAGCTCTCCCGAGTTTAGCCTTGGCGCTTAAAGGCGTGCGGAGTCGAGTTGGTTATTTCACCGGTCCTGACTTCGGGCGTGCCTTGGATTACATCGGCCAGCGCTGTAATGACTTTCTTGTAAGTCGTGCGTTCATAGGCCTCGGCATCTTCCCTGGTGTCCCATATGCTGATACCTGTAGCTTCGGTGCCGTTTCGGTTTACGAAAGAGATTTCGTCCTGAAATCCCTTCTGGCTTCGGAGCAAGGGTATAACCTTGTTCTCAAGCGTCTCTGTGTACTGCTTGACACAGTTTGGCTTTAGATGCATAATTACATTCCGGGTAAACATGACTACCTCCTTGAGCAATGTTGATGGTTTTTTCTGAAGTATGCCGCACCGCATTCTGACCCAGTTCAAAATATTCACACAGGCGGGGCACACAAGCGACTAGGCGAATATAGGATAACTGTAACCCAATTGTCAACGAAAACGGTAGTGGCTCAGTTTGAATTTACCGTGGAATAATATAATAAAAGAGCCAAGCCACCAAAAGCGACCTGGCTGGACATACTATCCACTGCTCCTTAAAAGAAGCGGTCAAATGAAATTCTCCTTATAATATCAGTATATAATATGGGGCAGTCAAGGATTATTTTTGTTCCAAAGTAGATATTTATACTGAAAAATAACAGAAAGTTGAAAGTTAGTGGCCTTCAACCTTCTTCCTCCGTAAGCTTAAAAATCCCCGCAAAGCCTCGAAACATTGAGGGGAGGTGCTTTGCGCTTGAAAATATATGGCATAGTTAAAGCCTCATGTCAAGTCATTTGTTGGTTGAAACGCCACTGGTGCTTGTGGTTGATAGCCCAGTGAGTTATACGCGGGGAACATAGGATTTGAACCTCAAATTATTCATTCAAGTGTTGGAAAATCTGTTACCTACACATTCTAATGAGAAACTTGTTATCAGAGATCTAGGAGGTTGAATACTTCGAAATGTGAGAAGGCAAGGTTCCATAATCAGTCATTGGGCTCAGTTTTCCTCCCCGTGGGGGGTACTTTCAAAACGACAGCTTATCCGCGGCATCAGCCAAATGATCAGGTGCTAAATGAGCATATATCATTGTGGTTTGGATATCAGAGTTGCCCATTAACTGTGCAACCATTGGCAGATCGACGCCTTGCATTACTAAATGGCTCGCGAAAGCATTCCTTAAGAAAAACAACCTGCTGGACAAATATCATCTTATGACATATTATAAATTACAGTATGAAAGATTTTAAGGGGTTTCTACATGCCAGAAAAAAAGTTGAAAGAATTCCTGGACAGCAACAACATAAAATATGTGGCAATTAGTCACTCGCCTGCCTACACTGCTCAAGAAATCGCAGCTTTAGCACACATTCCGGGACAAACAATGGCCAAGACAGTGGTGCTCAAGGTGGATGACAAGATGGCCTTAGCAGTTCTGCCATCAGCCTATAAAGTGGACTTCAAACTGTTAAAGGCTGCAATAGGGGCTGATAAGTTGGAACTTGCAAATGAACAGGAATTCGCTGGTCTCTTTCCACAATGTGAAGTGGGTGCTATGCCACCATTTGGAAATCTTTATGGAATAGATGTTTTTGTAGCAGAAAGTTTGTCGGAAAATGATGAAATTGCATTCAACGCCGGTTCGCACACTGAACTAATTAAAATGTCATTCAAGGACTTTGAATCTCTTGTAAAGCCTCAGAAGGTGAAGTTTTCCACTATTACGTAAGGATGCTTTCGAATCTCCACAGACAGAATGTTAAACAGTTCACTACCTACTAGTGGACGCATCAAGGGTGCATTCCGCATATAAAAATGGGCAAACTGGTACGGTTCAACACTGACGACATTTTGAAGTGGTTGTCTAAAATGAAGACAGGAGGACGAAAGAACAGGAACTATGAAGTTGGAGACTTGGGGCTTTGAATCTTTCATGGTTTCGGAAAATAGGGCTTCATGAATCGATATTCTGGCCAATTTCTCTCCCCCTATTGGACTATTATAGAACTTTCGGACCGGTAGTGCAGTACCTTCGCAGAGCCAGTTAAATATACTTTCTTTCCAGCTGGACCGAATTATCGAGGGCAGGCCATACACTAATAGATATAACAACTTCAAATTGTCAAAAAAAATTGCTCAAAAAGGAAGTTTTGCCTATTATTAAGATATGAAGGGATTTGGATTTATACTCTGTTTGCTGGCTTTGCTGGCCTGCTCAGATAAACAAGGAACCCCGACAGGTACTACCTCGCCAAACAATGGTATTACACGAAGTTTCGAGATTGCCCTGAAACCTGGTGACTGCCCTAATAGCCCGTGTTTGAATAGCACTACTGCGGATACTTATTGTGTGTCGGTTGGATTCGAATACTCTACTGACAGCAGGTGTTTTGAGCGAACTCAGAACTACCAGACACAATTATATTGTCGGGTTACATGCTACAAACAATGATCACCGACCTACTTCTCGGTGCTTTTGCTCTCTTGATATGTTGCATGTGCTATCAAGCTATCAGGAAAATGTGAATAGCCGAACTGAGACAGTGCGGTTTGGGTAAACTGCATTAACCTTTTAATGAGGAGACATCACTATGTCAAACGAATTAAATCTAACGGCTAATCGGGTTCAGCCCACAAAGAACTTCGAGAAGCTGGAAATAGACAAAAGCAAATCGGATGGTGTCTTTGGAACTATCTACATTCCGGCGGGTACTGAGATTCCCGAAAAGATAGTTATCAGCGTCAACCATAAGTAGGAAGTGCAAACACAGCATGGGATTCGAACTACAAATTATTTATTCAACTGTTGGGAAACGTGTTATCTGCGTCTTCCAATAAGACGTATGATATCAGAGATTTAGGAGGTTGAATACTTCCAAATGTGAGAAGGCAAGGTTCCATGTTACACATTTTGTTCGAATTTTCTTCCCCCGGTGGAGTGGTTGGGGTAAAGTTTGAGGTCATTCTTTGAAGCTCGTGTGCTTGAAACGGGGTGAGCATGCTGGGTTTGATGTGGCAGCCAAGTCCAACGCCGATAGGATGCTCTGGCATTTGTATATGCATTAGCTTTCTTCCTGTTCCTTGGTCAGTTTCTACTACTATCAGTTAGATCGTTTCCCGACTTTCTTTTTGATGTCAACACGGATTCGCCGAGCTGCATCCAGGCCAATTGCCAGAGACTGTCGTTCCACTTTTAGAATAATCGGGCCGCCGAAAGGCGCGCGCTCTTTAACCTGCACTTCACTGCCAATCTTCAGTTTCATACCAGTCAGATACCGCAGGAATTCCGGATCATGGTCGGATACTTCAACCACGCGTCCCGTTTCGCCTTCACTCACTTTGTCGAGTGGTACGCCCCGGCTTAATGGCAAGTTACCGTCCTTGCCCGGTATAGTATGACCGTGAGGGTCGAATTTCGGCCTTCCCAGAAAATTGAATATGCGTTCAATCAGCTTGTTACTTATAACGTGCTCAAGGACCTCGGCGTCCTCGTGTATTTCGTCCCAGGGAATACCCAAAGTCTTGTTTAGAAACAGCTCGATCAGCCTGTGGCGACGAAGCAAATCTACGGCTATCCTCTGGCCTCGCTTAGTTAGCAGTACACCCTTATAAGGTTTGTGAGATAAATACCCTTCAGCGGCAAGATGTTTCACCATACCGCTAACCGAAGGCATTTTAACGCCCATACTCCTGGCAATATCCTTGGTAAACACCCGTTGATTCTCGCCCTGGAGCTCATACACCGTCTTTATATAATCCTCAATGGATCTGCTTAGCATCTAAAATCTCGCCTCCTTAGTCGCCTTATTCTATTAGCATTATACAACGAGTATGCAGGCAGAAAAACGATTTTTTTGGATTTGATAATTTAGAATTTATCACCAAATCATGTAGTAAGTCATTTCAGTTATTAGTGTTAGGAGTTTTTTAATAATGATGAAGTCGTGTTACTGGATTTTGAGAACCAAATAAGTCTTGACTATTGCTCAAGATTCGTTTAAGCTTCTCTTAAAGTTTGCCGAACCTAACTATTTAAAAAGGAAATCAGAACTTTTTTAAGGATATTGCGTGCAATTGAATGAAAGCATTCCTCAAGTCAAATTCGCAGATAGTCCCTGCTAAACCTTGCTCAGATGGAAATTCTCGCCGTCGTTTTATGCGGATTTTTGGAAGCAGCTTAGTCCTGGGAGTCAGTGGATTAGCTTTTTCAAATGTCCATGCGGACCATGGAGCGGCATCGAATAATTCGATACCTAAAAAGTTGATGGGAGCGGTAGGGCACGTCAAGGGTGACTACCCGGAAAACTTTCTTCGTAGCTTTTATAATGGTCAGCCTGTTCCGGCAGATGCCTTGCGTAAAGCCCAGTCAGAAAGTTGGCCCAAGCCAGACGTGTTTTACGAAATTCACGCTCTTGATCGCGATATTGAGATCGCTCCCGGAGTAACTTTTCCAGGCTGGACATTCGGATTAAAACGAGACGGCGACAGAGAGCTTCCTCTACAGGGTAATATTCCCGGACCGACTCTGCGTTGCCGCGAGGGGCAAGAAATACTCATCAAGTTTGTAAACCAGGGTTCCCATCCCCATACAATCCACTTCCACGGCATCCACGAATACGAATTTGATGGGGCGATGCCCGAACAGTTTGTCTTCCCGGGACAAGAGTTTTGGTATCGCTTTAAGGCTGAACCGTACGGTCTTCACCTATACCATTGTCATTCGAGCCCTCTTAAGCATCACATTCACAAGGGACTCTATGGAGTCTTCATAGTCGATCCCGATCCCAGATGGGGCACGCGCACCCCGGCTGGCAAAGATTCCAAGGGCAGAATCCAGGAATACGTGATGATGATGAACGGTTTTGATACTAACTTCGACGGAGAAAATGAAGTTTATAGTGTCAACACGGCTGCTTTCTATTACACCGGAGATCGGGCAATTCCGGTCAGGAAAAACGAACTTGTGCGAATCTATCTGGTTAACATAACCGAGTTCGATCCCATTAATTCGTTCCATGTCCATGCAAACTTTTTCTATGCGATCCGCACCGGTACCCGGATTATGACCTGGGGGGACGAAGCGCATATGGAAAAAAATAAGCACCAATTCGAATTCACTGACACGGTTATGCTGTGCCAGGGTGAACGTACTATCATTGAAATGAAGTTTCCTCATGAAGGCATGTATATGTTTCACGCCCACCAGAGTGAGTTTGCCGAATTGGGCTGGATGGCATTTTTCATGGTCGAGGCTTAAAAATGAACAATAGTTCTGAAAACAAACGTGCCAAGGAAAAGGACGATATGGAAAAGGGGGGACCGATGAAAAAGTTCGGACTTTCTACTCTTGTCCTGGCAGTAATCCCATTCATTCTCCTTGGGGCCTTTGTGGCCTTCCTCCTCCTTCAAGATCCGCGAAACGTGGCAGGTACTAAGTTCCCACCGGTAGAGGAAATCATCTTCGAGAGGATTGTCATACAAACAGAATCCGAGACACACCCCCACCTTTTTTTGGTCGATATTCGAAACGACGGTCCTGATCCAGTCACAATCGCCCAGGTGCTGGTCGATGAGGCTTATTGGTATTTTACGATGACACCCGAGGATAAGGTGCTTGGTCGTCTGCAGTCGGGTACTATAGAAATCCCTTACCACTGGACTGAAGGAGATGCCTACAATATAACTCTCCTTACTGCAAGTGGAGTTACATTTAGTCACGAGATTTCTGTAGCTGTCGAAAGCCCTCCAATGTCAGTCCGGTACTTCAGCTTTTTTGCCCTGATAGGTTTCTATGTTGGAATCATTCCGATCATGATTGGCCTGGCCTGGTATCCATCATTACGGCGTCTTACAGTTAACTCCTGGAACTTTATTCTCTTTCTCACAGTCGGACTGCTTGTTTTCCTGGGCGTCGAAACTGTTGTTGAGGGTCTTGAGATGTCCGGCGGTAACATGGTAGCCGAAACGTTTCACCCGGCTGTTTTGTTTTTTATCATGCTGATATCAACTTTTCTTCTTCTTCAGGTTTTTACTGAGCGTGGCCGGATCAGTTCCGGGGCACAGAGTGAGTCGCGTGGTGGGCTCACGCTCGCCTATATGGTTGCACTCGGGATTGGACTGCACAACTTAGGCGAGGGACTCGCCATCGGCACAGCCTACAATACGGGCGAAATTACTCTCGGCGCTACCTTAGTAATAGGTTTCGCGCTTCATAACACAACCGAGGGACTTGCCATCATTTCACCCCTGGCGAGACAGTCTTTCAATTTTAAACAACTAATTAAACATCTAATCCTTCTTGGCGTTGTAGCTGGTGCCCCAACTATTGTCGGAGCCTGGCTTGGTGGTTTTGCCCCATCTTTACTTTGGGGGATTATATTCATGGCCATAGGTGCTGGAGCAATCTTCCAAGTTGTCTATTCAATAACTGCACAGATTTTTTCCCGCACGGAGCATCCAATTAACCTTTTCAACTTCACCAACTTCGCAGGCTTGATGCTTGGCTTCGGCGTCATGTTCGGCACAGCGCTGATGGTATAGAGGTAAAAATGAGTCAAATCCAAATCAAAAGTCTGCGGTATCTCATTTTAACCGTGTTAATTGCGCTGCCTCTATTCCTTGGAAACATTTTCGCTCAGCGTGGCAGTCTGGAATTTGATACCGACGTGCGTACAATCATCATAACTGCAAAAGACATGAAGTTCAACCAAACTAATCCGACTTTCGAAGTGGCCTATGGAGAGAGGGTACGGATCGTATTCCGAAACGAGGATGCCGGAATGAAGCACGATCTTGTGATTGAAGATCTCGGCCTTCGTACATCCATACTCCAACCAGGGCAGGAAGCGATCATCGAATTTATAGCTCAAACAGAGGGTACGTTTGAATACTTTTGTTCTATACACCCCATCTCAATGCGCGGTACTTTGCTAGTGATTAGTTCACCAATGATTGCTGGAAATTAGGCTTCCCTTTTCATTTTCGAGGGTAGGTTGCGCGAAACTCTCATCTTTGGCTGGGCAAGAGACAACAATTAGCGATTGTTCACATATTTAAACGGGGAGAAAACCAACAATGTCCACAATTCCTGTCTTTCGAAACGACAAACTTTTTCGAGTTTCATTCCAAGTAATTACTTTTGTGGTAATTCTCACAGTCGGTTTATTAAGTTCTCAAGCCGCCGAGGGCAATGAAATAGTTACTGATCGTCCCGATCAAACTGAATCGAGTTCAAGTGTGAAGCCAGGGGTAGTTCAACTCGAAGTTGGATGGGGCTACACATTCGACAAATCCACAACTGGTTTTGTTCGTACAAACGAATTTCCGCAGACGCTTGTTAGAATCGGGGCGGTTGATGGATTCGAGATTCGCTTGATTTGGAATGGCCAGATTTGGGAGAATCCGAGCAGGTCAAAAGACGATAGTTTTAATGGTATAGGTGACGCCGCTGTCGGTGGAAAACTTGAATTGTGGCCGGAGAAAGGATCGAGACCTGAAGCTGCGCTACTCTTTGGATTCAGCTTGCCGGTAGGGGACAATCAGTTCACCAGTGGCAAAATAAATCCGTCTGCGCGGATGAGTTTCGCCAATAAATTAACAGATATTTTATCGCTGGGCTACAATTTCGGGTTCACTTCTGTGTCGATGGAGACACTCCCCGGGCAATCACAGACCGATTATTACGGACAATATACAATAGCCTTGGGAGCCAGTCTGAGCGATAAGATAGGAGCGTTCGTGGAACTGTTTGGTGACATTCGAATTGATGATAGCGATTTACCACAACATTCCGCTGATGGCGGATTGACGTTCTTGGTAAAAGAAAATATTCAATTTGATCTTGCTGGCGGCTTTGGAATTTCTAGCTCATCGTCCGATTGGATTCTTCTGAGTGGAATTTCTATAAGGTTCCCTGATTAGCGGGGCGCAGCAAGTCTTTCAGTTTTATCTTCAGGTCGGGTGGCCCACCTTTCAGATGGTTTCTCATCTGGCTATCCTGTTAAAACAAGATTCAATCGTTACAAAAAAATCTAACCAATTCAATAAAGCGGGGAGCATGGGATTCGAACTGCAAATTATTTATTCAATTATTGAAAACCTATTACCTGTGTCTACCAATTAGACATATGATATCAGAGATTTAGGAGGTTGAATACTTCCAAATGTGAGAAGGCAAGGTTCCATATTACTGATTTAGTTCGAATTTTCTCCCCCCGGGGGGTGGTCTCCCGCTTCTAAAACGACAGCTTATTCACAGCATCAGCGAGATGATCGGGTGCCAAATGGGCGTATATCATTGTGGTTTGGATATCAGAGTGACCCATAAGCTTCATAACGGTCGGAAGATCCACCCCACTCATTACCAACTGACTGGCAAATGTATGTCTGAGTGTATGTAGTTTAGTCAGCCCCTCTATGTCTGCTTCTCTTGCTATGCGAATTAGTCTCTCTCGGAGTTTAGTCCTTATCATTCCCCCGGCGCCATCAGGAAAAACAAAATTACTCTTAATCGATTTGTCATTACTTACTTTCAATTCAGTCAGCAGTTTGTGTAACTTATCACTAATTGGTATTTCTCTCTCTCCTGTCTTGGGCTGCCAGAACTCTTTGCGGCGTATTTTGATCTTACAACGCTTCATATCTACATCGTCCCATTCAAGATTCTCCAATTCTGCTTTGCGCATTCCAGTGTTCAAGAAGGTAAAGTATATAGGATAAAGATCAGGTGAACAGGCATTCAAGAATTTCGATATCTCTTTATCTGATAGAAACCTGACCGGTTTTGAATCATTAACTTTTAGCGGTTTCACTTTATTGGTCGGGTTCTCTTTAAGGTAGCCCCACTTGATAGCGAGATTGAACATCGTCTTTAGAGCACCTATTTCAAAGTTTATTGTATGTGCCCTGGCACCTTTGCGGGTGTGACGGTTTACGTCATTATCAGATTCAACTGGTTTACCGTTCGCGTTTACCCAACTGTCCTTGCGGAAGACTTTGTACAGATCAAGAGTTTTAGGAGTTACCTGAGAAAGAAATCCGATGTCATCAACTTTCTTAGCGAAATGCTTGAAATGGTCAATCACTGCCCGATAGCGATTGCAAGTGGAAGGCTGATGATTGGCTCGAGAGTAATCTAAAAACTGTTCAAAGAACTTATCAATGAAGATATCGTTTTGAGCAAACCCAAATTCATTACGTGCTATCTTTACTTCTGCATCCTGTAGTGCTAATTGTGCAATCTTCTTGGCTGGACCAATACGTTTACGTATTCGCCTGCCGTTAGCCCTGACATCGATATACCAGACTCTGCCTCTTTTGAAAATAGCGCCCATAACTGTCCTCCTGTGGTCACAATATGGTCACAGTCAAGTGATAGAAATATACTATATGAGATAAGTTATTGTCAAGTAGAAAGATAAGGATGCATCGAAAAATCAAGCGGAGAGGCAGGGATTCGAACCCTGGATAGAGATAAACACCCTATAACGGATTAGCAATCCGCCGCCTTCAGCCGCTCGGCCACCTCTCCACTACACATTAAGATTTTCGATATTACAGAATAAACAGCTAAAAGATTCTATTCAAGCAGTTTTTCCGCATTAGAGTCATATTATTGAAATAACGGTCAAATGTTCTCAATTATAGGATACAGGAAACTCTGGGCTGATTTATCGGGATATCTCTAACAATGCCTGCCGGGGTTACATTTTGGCCGAAAAAGCTTCGACCAGCTCGGCGATAAAATCATGTAAAACAACCGGTTTATACATAACCCGGCTGGCGCCGAGAATGCCGGCTTCTTTGACCAGCCTCTCTGTCGAATTGCCTGTAATTACCCAGACAGGTACTTTGGGCGAGGCTTTTTTTATATCTGCTAATACATCAAGTCCCGACATTTCAGGCATTATCAAATCCAGAGTAATTATGTCATACTGCTTCTGTGCCGCCAGCCTAAGCGCCTCTTCACCGCTTTCGGCCAACTCAACTTCAATAGCCTTAGTTACTCCGCAAAAATCTTTGAAAACTTCGCGCACCCATTCCTCATCATCGACTATCAATACCTTAAATGGCTCTCCTCTGGTTTCAACCATTTTAGTGAGCTTTTCGATACATGATTGAAGAATCTTTTGATCGTTTGCAGAGTTATTCATTTTTTCTATTCCTATCGTTCAATGGTCATCCAGCAATTACTTACTTCAAATTTTCCGGCTGCATCGGTTATGGCCAGTCAGCTGGCTGTTCTTCATTTTTTAGTGTATTCATAATAGCAGCGCATTGCTCCATTATTGAATTCAGCTTTACTTCTACCTGGTCCTTTATACCTTCGCCCGATGGCAGATGATATTGCACCTTTTCATTATCCGAAGCAGCTCTAATAACTATTGCTATCTCCTGCACAACTTTTATAGTCGTGTTAACCAGCCTTATGAACTGCGGCTCCATTTTGTTAACTACTTTTGAGTCCTTCTTGACTTTAGCCAGATACAGAGCCAGGTCGACTGCCATCTGTTTGACATTTTCGTTGAGCTTATCGACAGTTTCGATTAACTTATTGTTATGTTCTTGTTCCTTAGTATCCATAGTTGATTTTTATCTCAGGCTGGTAGCTTCTCTGATTCTGTCCGCCAGCATGACAGCCAGTTCTCGTTCTAATTCACTGAAAAATATAATCTTTTCCGGAGCGCTGATGTGAAGGTCGGCATCATTTTTGTCATCATCTATAGATGCCTGGATAATTCGTTTCCCCTCTTTTTCAATCTTGAAATGTTCTGATACGATGCTGCGCTTTCTGATTATGTCAATTATCCGTAATTCTCCGGAAATAACGCCTATATTTTCATACTTATGAAAAATGAGCGGTAGACTGAATGTTTTCTTTCGCTCGAGTCCTTCAAACTCCACAGACACTAAAACCAGATATTTTTTGCCAGCTTGAGCAGCCCAATCTATGAGAAGATCTGTTTCATACCGACCCACGGGAAATTCCGACATCTCTGTTAATACGTCGGCATTGACCACAGCGCTGTTCCCATTTCTTGACAACTCAATCAAAAGTTTTTCTGTCAGACGAGAGTCTGTCCAGCCAAATTCTGAATGTATTACTTTTATGAGCGCCGAGCTGTTATTACGGTTGCGCTGGTTGTTTTGCGCCAGCCCGACAGACCCGAACATAAAAACAAAGAAAATGATAAAAAGGTATAGTTTTTTCATAGCAGTTCAGCTTTACTTTTCTGTTACGTATTTTCGTAGTGTTTTCTTAACACTAATGTCAAACCCACTAAATTCCAGGGGGAGAATATTAAGTTCTGCTTCTGACAGGATGTCTTCCAGTTTGTTTCTATCAACAAACTCAATACCTGTAAGATATTTCCCCTCTGACTCATCTGATCTCTTTACCAGCCCCAGAACATTTTCGACAATAACTTCACCCTGCAAATTAAAGCGGAGAGCCACAATATCTCCCGGTGAGAAGGGATCGTCGAGATCAATCAGAACACCACCAAGCGATAAGTTGACTATTGATGCTTCAACAGGCTGCCCCTGACCATCGGGCCAAAAGTCCCCTTCCACAGATTTTATCCGCTGAATAAATAGCGGCGATACAATCTCTATCCGAATAAACTGACGCCTGTTCTGCTCACTTAACTGAAAGGGCGGCTTTACATTTTTGCCTGAATCCTGAACCTCGTGCTCAGTAATGAACTTGGTTTGTTTTTCGTTTTTCATGACTATTCCTGTTAACGGTGTTGGCTCATGCCGTGATTATCTGGTTTAACATTTAAATAATCTCATTTATTTTCTAGGCCTTAGCTTCTTCTTTCAGAATTTTGTTTTGCTCTATTGCCAGTTCTAAAATTTTTCTGGCCAATGCAGTCTGCGATTTGTCATTTCGGTTACGATATATTAGTTCCTGACCGTGTTTAATTGTGCTCGCAAAATATTCTTTGGCCTGGTCATGCTGGCCTGTCCTGCGAGAAAGTTCGGCGATCAAATAAAGTGCCTGAACCTGCTGGTTTCCCTGAGAAATATGGTGCCCGTCAATGAAAGCCTGTTTATAGTAATGAGCTGCTTTTGTCAGAGCCTGACGTTCATTGATAACACATCCATCCCAGTTTTCTGAAATATCACTTAGGAAATCAGTAAACGCCGGAAAACCGCCAAAACTCCCCAAATTATCACCATCATTTGCGCCTACAGTCATGGTCTGATACTCTTCAAGCAGGTTCTCTAATGAGTTTAGCTGTTGCTGGTTTGACTCCGTTGATTTCTCAAATTCTTCCAATTTAGCAATAAACTGATCTTTGAACGGCATCATCAATGACTTCATCTCTGCGGAAATTTTATCAGTTTCAAAATGCGCATTTAAGTGACGCTTAAAGACGCTGCTTATTTCTTTGGTATTATTTACTGAAGCAAGAAGTTGATTGTACTGGCTCTTAATTTCAGCCAGCAACCCCTTTAAAAATCCCTTGTTTGGATTTTCTCCCTTGCCCAGGTCTCTGAAAACCCAGCCTAAACGTAAGTACCAACGGCCGAGATCCAGAAAATTGGGGCGTTCTGATAATTCTTCGTCAAGGATAGCCAGGTGCAATTTGATAATTGCTGACTCGTTAGGATAATGGGATACATCTAATCCGCGGCCGAATTTTTTGATTACCGAATCACTATCTCCCAGCTGCGCCAAATGACTAGCTCTAACAGTCTTGAGCCGGTAAGTTTTGAAATGACTGTCTAACTGCCAGTCCTTAAAACTACTATTAAATTCACGGCTATAGCAGCAATTCGAACAGGTCGCGATGAAAAAAACCAGCGGGTTATACGACTCATACTTCTCATAACGCCACTTAATACCGGTTGGACAAAAATCAGTATCTCGCTCGCCCTCTATGTATGCACCGACCTTAATGGATTCGTATTCATTCATGGTCTTGCAGACCGGGCACTCAATACGTGAATTGAAAAAGGGAGAATCGTTACTCATTTAATTTTCCTGCCTTGCTTGTGGCATAAAAGTTCGCCTCATAAATTCCAACTCCGCCGCTGAAAGTGGTAGAATTTTTCTAATCTCTGCTGCCGCCCTCCCGGAACTCATCATTTTTTTCGCTTGCTGAATAATTTCAAGTCTATTTCTTTGCAGCCTGCGGCTCTTTAAGTAATCAGTTTTTTCCGGTAGCGGCTCTCTGGCAGGCTCCCTTTTACTCTGGTCAAATCTCACAAATTCAAACTGATTTTTGGGATTTGAACCTTCAACCTTCTTCTCTATTATCTCTCCTTCTTCTGGCAAAAAGTTCACTAACTGTACCTCACGGTGCCGCTTGGTAGCTACAGAATAAATCAGCACCGAAAACGCACCCGCAAAAATATATCCAGCGGCTATTATGGCTGTATCTATCAAAAGTTGATTACTGAAATCCATTACTCACTCCTATGAAAAATAGCATCCTGCCTTAGGCTTTAATGTCCACATGCTTTGAATCATTCTCTTCATCTTCAGTTGCCTCTTGGGGCTGAAGAAGATTCTTCTTCTCTTGCTCTTCTTTGTCTTTATCATTGTGCAATTCAGCATTGTCAATATTTTCTTTTGAGCTGCTCAATATTAGCTGGTCTTCAATGGCCTGCTTATTTTCTTTATTCTCTTTCTCATCTTGCTTTTTATCACTATTCTTTTCCCGGTTTTTATTGGCATCGCTTCTGAGAACTTTAGTCACCCTTTCAGATGCCTGAGAGTTTACGATTCTGCTTGAAAAATCATCCATCAGGTTGTCCTCTAAAAGCCAATGACAAGTTTCTTAACCTGTCAAAGCAAATTTCTCCTGTACCATAGTTCGAAGTTTAGATACCGCGCGTGTATGTATCTGCGATACACGTGATTCAGATATTGACATCACTTCACCAATTTCCTTAAGCGTCAACTCCTCGTAATAATAAAGCGCTATTACCAGTTTCTCCTGAGCCGTCAATTTTTCCATGGCAATCGACAAAAATGCCCTGAGTTCATCTTTCTCCAATTCACCCAGGATGTTTATTTTGGATGAATCAACGATAGTCTCGATTCTGGATACCTGGCGATTGTCATCTTCACGGAAAATGATATCATCAAGCGACAAAATATTTGTGCCGGAGACATCGTCCAGAGATAGATGTAACTCTTCGATCGTAACCTTCATATGCTTGGCCAGCTCTGTCTTTTCAGGCGGACGGCCGTACTTGTTCTCAAGTATGTTATATGATCTTTCAATCTCCCTGGATTTTGCACGGGTTGAACGCGGCACCCAGTCAAGTGCGCGCAGTTCATCAAGTATAGCGCCACGTATTCTTGGTACGGCATAGGTTTCAAATTTCACACCGCGGCCCGGATCAAAATTACGGAAGGCTTCTATCAATCCGATCACACCGGTATTTATCAAATCCGGCAGTTCAACAGATCTGGGAAAGCCCATAGCCATGCGTGATGCAACATTGCGCACCAGCGGCAAAAATTTGTTTAAAAGCATTTGTCGCATCTCTTCTGTTTCAGACTTCCGGTAGCGCCGCCATTCCCGCTCTGTGACTGTAGCTCTCCGTTTGCGCTTCGCATTCTCGACAGACGGCGCATAAGTCAGATTTTCGGTTGCCTTCGAGGCGGCCTTGCGGCCACCTTTTTTTGACGGTGCTGATATCGTATTAACCATAAGAGTACTATCCTTTTATATATCGGCCGCAGCCGAATTCCATTTATCGTTAATGGTTGAAGCCGGATTCTGTGCCGGCGCAGCTGGTTCCTGATTGTGAATTGCTCGATTCAAAACCAATTCAAGCGGACCAAAGTTCACAGCATGTAGAAAACTGTTCAAACTTTGCACAGTTCCTCCTCGACCTCTAATGTCGTGCGTGCCATTGCGTTAGGGTCCGGCACCTGGATGTCTCCAATTCCACCCGGAGCATCGCTGGTCCAGAGCATCTTGCAATTGAGGATTTCTGCCAATTTGATTACTCCGCCATACTTGGAGCTGAGATCCATCATCGTCATTGCAAAATGCGTAGGAGTTGCTGAACGTCCCCATTTGGCCATGGTGTATAAGTCCGATGGTCTTGTCAGAGCCGAAAAAACAAAAACGCAGTGAGTGGGATTGAGCTCGTTGATTCTGCTAAACAGCTTCTCTCTATCACTTTCATCCGCAGTCAAACCTGGCGAATCAATCAGGATTATTCCTGAGCTCTCCGCCTTCAAAGTGCTCATCACTTCAAAGCTTGAAAACGATTGAAGTCCCAAAAGGTCGGCGTAACTGTTAAGTTCTTCGGTTCCGCCAATCTTGAAATCATCGATACTTGCAAGCTTAACTTTAACTTTCTTTTGCCCAATCAAATACGCGGCAAGTTTGCCCATCATCGAAGACTTCCCTGAGCCTGACGGACCAATAAACAGAACCCTGTCTCCTTCTTTGAGCTCAATACTGGGCTGCATAACCGCGGCAAACCTGCGCACTAAGCCGGACCTGATTGACTGAGCCAGATCAGAGTCAGCTTCCGCGGCTGTTTCTAAAAGTGAGTCATGAATTAGTGACTCGATAAATTCATTTGAGAAATCCGATTCTCTCAGCCGTTCACGAAGCGACATCAGCTCATCCGCGTCTTCATTCTGTACAGGATTGACCAGGTAGCGTGTAAGTATTCTCTCCAGTCTTTCCAGCCTGTTATCCAGCTTCTGATTTATTGTGGGTGAAACGGGCTCTTCTATTTTCGGAACAAAGTCATTAGCAACCGTCACAATCGCCTTTTTTATCGGAGCTGGTTTTGATGCTGCAATCGAAGCTGCTTTCGGAGTTGCCATCGGAGTAACTTTCGGAGCAGCCTTTGCAGTTTTAGTGGCAACTGCCTGGTCGATTGAGGCAGTTGTCGGCTGCTCGTCGTTGATACAGGCGATAATTTCTACCTGTGCTTTTCCTTTCGGACTAACAGCTTTGCGCGTCTTCAGGACTATGGCGTTTTTACCCATGTCCGCTTTGATGAGCCGCAGCGCTTCGGCCACTGTGTCAGCGGTGAACGATTTAACTTTCATTTTCTATCCTCACTATTCCTATTGAAATCAATTCTGTGTCGGGCAGGATTTCGTTGTAGGAGACAACGTTTAGTGCCGGGTATTTTGATTCGGCCAGTTTTTTTAGAACCAGCCTGATATTAGGCGAGCAGATACAAAGTTGTATCTGTCCGCTATTTGACATTTTCTCAATGAGCTTACCGATTCCAGCCAGAAGCTTTTCAGATAGTGATGGTTCCAATCCCAGCACCAGTCCCTGCTTGGAACTTTGGATTGATTCAGCCATCTGCTGTTCAATGGCAGGGTCGACTGTAAAAACATGAATCTTGCCGGATTTGTCCTTGTACAAGTCTGTAATCTGCCGCTTAAGAGATATCCTTACATACTCTGCCAATACTTCCGGTTCTTTGGTAGCGCCGATATAGTCGGAAGTCGTTTCGATGATTGTAGCCAGATCACGGACCGGTATACGCTCCGAAAGAAGCGACTGCAGAATCTTCTGCAGTGTCCCCAGCGGAACAACTTCAGGAATGACACCATCAACCAGCGCCGGATAATCCTCTTTGAGAGTTTCTGTCAGATGCTGCACGTCCTGCCTGCTCAAAATTTCCGGAGCGGAGCTGCGCACTACTTCGGTCAGATGCGTAGCGATAACAGCCGAAGGTTCTACTATTGTAAAGCCCTTTAGCTCGGCCGTTTCTTTTAAACCGGGAATAATCCAGGTAGCTTTCAGACCAAAGGCCGGATCGACTGTTTCAAAACCGTCCAACTTGTCTTCGACATAGCCCGGATTAATCGCCAGCAGATGGTCAGGCATCAGCTCATAGCTGGCTGTCTTGATTCCTTTAACTTTTAATGAATACTGGTTCGGCCCCAGCTGAACGTTGTCGCGTATCCGAACCGGCGGAACGATTATGCCAAGCTCCGTTGCCAGTTGTTTACGAATCATTCCAATTCTGCTCAAAAGGTCGCCGCCCTGATTGGCATCAACCAGAGGAATCAGACCGTAGCCGATTTCCAGACCGAGTATATCAACTTTCAACAGATCTTCTGTGCGCTCTTCGGTAACCTGAGCACTTGCCTTTTCCTGCTGTTTAAGCTGGTCGGCTTCTATTGCTTTGCTTTTTATTGCTGCGCGGGCAGCAAAGCCAATTCCGCCGGTCATTAACCCCAAAATGACAAAAGTAGCGGTGGGCATGCCCGGCATCATTCCGAATAAGATTAGTACTATTGCTGTCACCAGAATTGCGCGCGGCTGTTTAGTCAATTGAGTCGCTAAATCGCTGCCCATATTTGTAGTTGCAGCAGCGCGTGTAACGATAATACCAGAGGCTGTTGAGACTAATAGTGCCGGAATTTGCGTTACTAAACCGTCACCGATAGAAAGCAGCGAATAAGTACGCATGGATTCAGCCAGACTCATATCCTTCATGGCGATTCCGATTACAAAGCCGCCGATAATATTGATTAAGGTTATGAGAATACTGGCGATGGCATCACCGCGTACAAATTTTGAAGCACCGTCCATGGCCCCGTAGAAATCAGCTTCCTGGGAGATTGCTTTACGGCGGTCGCGGGCGTCCTGGTCGCTTATTATGCCAGCATTAAGATCGGCGTCGATAGCCATCTGCTTGCCCGGCATAGCGTCCAGAGTAAACCTGGCGGCAACTTCAGAAATTCGCCCGGCACCTTTGGTAATCACCACAAACTGGATTATTACCAGAATGATGAAGACGATGAAGCCTACGACGTAATCACCCTGTACCACAAAGTTTCCGAACGAGTTGATAACTTCACCGGCGTAAGCCTGACCCAGAATGAGCCTTGTTGAAGCAACATTTAAGGACAGTCTCATTAACGTTACTACCAGCAGCATTCCCGGGAAGACAGACAGTTCCAGAGGTTTTGTCACATAAAGGGTGGTCAGCAGAACGACTAAAGAAAAAGTAATGTTAAATGCCAGAGCAAAATCCAGAAGTTCTGTCGGAATAGGAATAACTAAAATAGCAATAATGCCGATAACGCCGAGCGCCAGTACAATATCGGAGCGTGACCTGATAATTTCAATCAGTCCCTGCTGTTTAGTTTTCATATTAATTTATTACTTTCCCCTTAAGGCGGTAGATATATGCCAGCAGTTCGGCCACAGCGCGATAAAGCTGGTCCGGGATGAACTCACCGACATCGCACATCTTAAAGAGAGAGCGCGCCAGCGGTTTATCTTCGATTATCGGAACATCGTGCTCAGTTGCAATCTCACGTATCCTTTCAGCAATTAGCCTTTCACCCTTGGCAATAACCTGAGGCGCGCCATGCTCTTCACGATTATATTTCAGGGCAACAGCTATCTCAGTCGGGTTGGTAACAACCACGTCTGCCAGCGGAACGGCTGCCATCATTCGTTTCTTGGTCATCTCACGCTGAATTTGCCTGATACGTGCCTTTATCTGCGGAGAGCCGTCGGTATCTTTCATCTCATCTTTAATTTCCTGTTTGGACATGCGGATAGACTTTTCATATTCGTATTTTTGATAGAGGTAATCGATAATGGCCAGTACAAAAATAGATGCCCCGATCTTGAGTGCGATCGAAAGCGTCAGTGAACCCAATGACGTTGCCAGTTGGCTTACCGTCATATCCGGGTAGAGAAAGAACCCATCAAACTCTGAGTCGATAACTTTGTAGGCCACAAATCCGACTACGGCCAGCTTGATACTGTCCCGGACGGCGTGTACCAATGAACGCACCGAAAATAATCTTTTGAGACCTTTGAGCGGATTAATTTTATCAAACTTCGGGCCGAGCGCTTTGCTGCTGACTCCAGCGCCAACCTGCACCAGATTTATTCCCGCCGCGATAATAACCATCACTGCAAAAACAGGCAGCATTATCATCAGGAAATTTTGTCCAACCTGGGTGAACAGAGTCAGGAATGATTCATCCGATGTCGCGATAAACGGAGCATTGGCCATTACGTATGACATCAGGCTGTAAACCTGTCTTACCAGAGGCGGACCCAGCACGTAAAACGAAGCAAAGCCGAGACAGATGATTGCTGCGGCATTAAGCTCCATCGATTTGGCAACCTGCCCCTCTTTGCGCGCCTCCCGGCGCCGTCTGGGGGTTGCCCGTTCTGTTCTTTCTTGAAAATCCTGTTCCGGCATTTCTTTTTAGACTCCGCCGATCGCGAAATACATTTGCTGCAGTTCTTTGTTAACGAAGTTCATTCCCTTTTCAAGAACATAGGCTGCTATCGGCAGCGACATAGCCAGTACTACCAGACCGGCTCCAATTTTTATGGGAAAACCGACAAAAAAGACGTTCATGGTCGGCATCATTTTGGCGACAGTACCAAGTGCCACATCGGTCAAAAACAAAGTCATCAATACCGGCGCGGCAATTTTTAGTGCCAGCACAAAAACATAAGCACTTGCTTTGACAACTACTGTGGCAATACTTTGGCCGTATACGACCTGGCCTATCGGTAAGACCGTGTAACTGTCTACAAGAGCTTCTATCATAATGTGGTGTCCGTCTATCGCCAGAAAAATCAACGTTGCGAACAAAAACCAGAACTGTCCGATTATTGAAACCCGCTGTGAACTGTTTGGGTCAAACATCGCCACCATGGCAAAACCAATCTGATAACTGACCAGCGCGCCGGCAGAATGAATGGCAATGAAAATAAGCTGAAAGAAAAATCCGATAAGCAGCCCGACTATAATTTCGCGCATGGCCAGACCAAGCAAATGCCATTCGCTTTCAATCACGGGCAGGACACTGGCGTCAAGAGTACTGCTGAGAAGCAGAGACATCAGAAGTGCAAATGCGATCTTGATTGAAGCCGGCACCGTGCGATAGCCCAGTATCGGGGCAATTATGAATAGTCCCGAAGTTCTTAAGATTATCAACAGTAAAAACTGGAGCTTATCGGCGCCGTATGTTACGAAATCAAACACTCAAAAATCCTCACACTTTTAGCTTATCGTAACTATGTAAATCAAACGATATGCCGGTTTGAAACAGTTCGGCCGTAAGGTTTAACTTGTTGTGATATTGAGACTTACGCCTGCAGTGAGGCGGCTCGGAGGGGTGGCTGCTAAAAAATCTGGAAAAATTGACCGAAAGTCAGGGAAATTGATTCCAACTACTGTTGGGGCTAAATCAGCCGGCTAAAGCGGGGATCATCTCAATCATGTGGCGGGTGAAATCAGTTAACTTATTGATCATCCAGGGCAGAAAGATCAGCAGCGCCAAAGCAATTCCTATTATCTTAGGTACAAAAGTCAGAGTCATTTCCTGAATCTGAGTTACTGCCTGAAAAATAGAAACTACTAATCCGATAATCAGGCCGATCGCCAGCATCGGTCCTGCAATCAGGAGAGTCAACATCAGCGCCTCGCGCGCTATACTTACAACCATTTGCGGTGTCATATTATCTCTTTCGTACTTTACTTCATCCTACATATGAAAGGATTCAACCAGCGATTTTACTAACAGATACCAGCCATCGACCAGCACAAACAAAAGTATTTTAAACGGCAATGACACAATTATAGGCGGCAGCATCATCATACCCATAGACATCAACACCGAGGCCACTACCATATCAATCACCAAAAATGGTATAAACAGAACGAATGCAATTTGAAATGCCAGGCGAAGTTCCGATATTACGAAGCCGGGGATCATAACATGCAGCGGGATATCTGCCGGACTATCCGGCTTGTCCAATTTTGCGATATTCACAAAAAGCGCCAGATCTTTTTCTCTTGTTTGCGAGAGCATAAATTCCCGTACAGGTGCCGTTGCCATTTCAAAGGCTTCTTCTTGTGTTATCTTTTCTTCCATGTAAGGCTTTATGCCTTCGGTGTAGGCTTTATCAATCACCGGCGACATTACAAAAAATGTTAAGAGAAGCGACAGAGCCAGTATCAATTGATTCGGCGGCAGCTGCTGCACTCCTAAGGCATGACGTAAAAAAGATAGTACAACTACGAATCGTATGAATGACGTCATCATAATCACAATCGATGGCGCCAGCGCCAAAATTGTAATTAACAGAATTATCTGAAGAGTAGATGACAACTCAGACGGCTCGGTAGTCTGGCCGATATCTATAGAAATTTTTGGCAGCGCCTGGGCGACGCTGTTGCTGGCTGTCAGCAGGACTCCGCCTGCGAAACAGACTAATAACTTAATTAGTCTTTTCATATCCTATATGTTTTTGCTTTCACAACATCCTGTCGCGAAAGGCGTTTATCAGCCGCTATTTCCTATGCAGCTAACTTAGTTTACTAAAAACTGCTGCCTTCTTACTCTTTAGTGCCACTTCCTTAACTCTGGCAACTGCTGCACTCAGCATTTCGCCAAAACCAATAGCTGCAGCTTCTGGTTCTGTCTCTACCAGCAGTTTGCCTGTCTCTATTTCATTCTGTTCACACAAAAGCGACATACTGCCTTCCGTCGTGCCTACCAGGATAGACTTCTCCCCGACTCTTATTAGAGTTACAGACTTGCGAGGAGCTATATGAATAGTCTCAATAATTTCAAGATTTCCGTTTACGGTACTTCGGCCGTGGCGTTTGCTCATAAGTTTCTTCAGTAGAAAAATACCGACATAGATACAGACAACCACAATGACCAAGGCGCTTATGATTCTAACAAGCGAAGGCAGCACACTCAGACCGCTTGCTGATTCACCGCTAAGAGGAGAATAGACGTTATCCATCGACTGTGAAGCTTGCAAACTGACTCTGTCTGCTGAGACGTAATCAGTTTTTACAAAAATTAAGCCAATAAGCGCAACTATTACTATAAGCGTCGTACCTATTACCGATCTGTTTTTGAGTATCTTATTCATCACCGAGAATTCTCACCCTTTCTTCCGGAGTAATCAGCTGCGTAATACGCACGCCAAAATTTTCATCTACTACCACAACCTCGCCCCTGGCGACAAGCTTATGATTGACCATTACATCAACCGGTTCTCCGGCCAATCTTGCCAGCTCTACTACCGAACCTGGACCAAGTGCCAGAATATCAGAAATTGACATTTTGGTACGGCCGAGTTCTATCGAAACAGGCAAGTTGACGTCCATCAATAAATCAATGTTCGATGGTTCTGAACTGCCCGATGGCTGCGAGAGCTGCTGGAACTCTGCCTTTGAAGCTGAACTGCTTTCAAAGCTGATGTCGTCAGCGCTTGATTCTTCCTGAGGAAGATCGTCAAGCATTTTCAACATCGCATCTTCCAACTCCTTTTCTTCTTCGTCACTCTGTCCGCCAGGTCCTTCAGCCTTCGCCTCTGGAGTTTCCGCTGCAGCGGCTTCCGGCTCCTGCGGAGTTTCCGGCTCTGCGGATTCTGACTCCTGCGCAGCTTCCGACTCCTGCGGAGTTTCCGACTCTGCGGATTCTGATTCCAGCGGCGCTTCTGCTTCCTGTTCAATAGAACCGTCTACAGGTGGCGTAGAATCGTCTGGGGTTGGATTTACATTTATTTCGTCAGCCATATCGCTACTCCTATTCGCTATCTCTGGTAACTTCCACTACTTGGAATGCTTTTTTTCTGCCCGACAATCCCGGTTTGGCAAAGAATTTCCTGCGATTGTTAACTATTATGGAAACCGGTTGGCTAATTTTCTTTTCAGACCTGATAATGTCTCCTTTTCGGAGTTTCAAAAACTCACCGAGCTTAAGATTAGTATTTAATAGCTCCGCGGTTATGTCTGCTTCTATTATTCCGATATTGCTCATATTAACTTTTCGTTCAACTTCGAAACTTTTTTTCTTGAGCGAGTCTATCCAGTTTTGAGCCGAGAGTTTCATTATTATCGGCTCCAGAGAAATATATGGGTAGCAGATTGTTAACAGCCCCGTCGATTGAAACAGTTTGAGCTGAAACGAAACAACTACAACCGTTTCAGTAGGCGGTACAATCTGAATAAACTGAGGATTTGTTTCAAAACTATGCTGCTCTATATTTACTTCAACAATATGTTCCCAGGATTTCTCCAGGTCTTCGTATAATTTTTTTGATAAACGACCCATTACGGAACGCTCAATGCCTGTCAGCTCCCGCTCAGTCTCTAAGATTTTTCCGTTGCCGCCAAACATTCTGTCAATAAATGAAAAGGTAAGAGTCGGGTTAAAATCTATCAGACAGACACCTTCAAGCGGAGGCACTTTGATAGTGTAAGTGCACGAGGGGGCCACCAGTGACATTATAAATTCAGAATATGTAATCTGGTCAACCGAAACCAGATCAACGTCTACTATAGTGCGCATCACGGCAGAAAGGGTCGAGCCGTAATGACCGGCAAAGTTATCATGCATATTCTCAAGCGTGCGAACCTGATCTTTGGAGACACGATTGGGATGTTTGAAATCATAGACTACTAACGACTTCCTGCTGCTTATGGCCGGGTCGTCAACCGCTTCTTGATCGCCGGTCGAAACGGTCGTCAACAGCTCATCAATTTCTGCTTGTGATAATATCTTTGCCAATTCTCTTTATTCCTTCTATTGCAAAACAAAGTCAGTAAAGTACACTGCCATCAGTTCTTCTGATTCCATCAATTCCGAGATTCTCCTTTTGATCTGATAGCGGATTATTTCCTTTTGTTTCGGATCAGTTAGCTGCGCTACTGTCTTGGCTGACAATATCGTTATCAGTACATCCCTTACTATAGTCTCTTTTCTTTTCAGCGAAGCTGCCATTTCCGGCGAATCCACTTGGAACGCAAACGATACTGACAAGAAGCGTGTACCACCTGTGCCGGCCGGATTTACTACTATATCTTTGACTGCATAAAAAGTTGGTTCCTGATGACTGCCGCCTGCTTTCCTTTTGGTGACGGCTGGTTTCTTATCTTCTGCTGCTTCCCCGTCGGGGTTGTCTGACAGCATCGGCTTCAGCACAAAAATTGCCAGAACCACTCCCATGACAATCGCACCAACTCCAACCAGTCCAAACATTATCATTTTCCTGGACACGGCGAAGTTCTCTGCTCCTGCTTTGCCTTCAGCTTCCCCGTCAGCTTTTTCTTCAGCCTTGCCTTCGACTTGATCTTCAGACTGAACTACTGTTTTATCTTCAGCATCTGCCATGCTACATATCCATCCTAATTAGGCGGGGCTCCCGGTTTATAAACCGGATTCCCCGCTTTGCTTTTGAACTCAGCCACCCGGTTGATGATTTCATCGACATCTTCGGATATAATGATCTTTTTTCCTGTAATCAGGGAAATCATTGTCTCCGGAATTGCTTCCACGAATTCAATCATGTCACAATTGATGACAAGCTCACTACTATTTAACCGGGTAACTTTTATCATTACTGATTATTATCTCTTAATATTCACCAGTTCATCCAACATACTGTCAGAAGTTGTAATTATTCTGGCGTTAGCCTGAAATCCTCTCTGAGCGGTGATCATCTGCGTAAATTCCTGCGCGATATCCACCGCCGAAGATTCCAGGGCGCCTGATGTAATCTCACCTGAGATTGTAGCACCCGCTATACCCTCTACCGCCAGACCTGAGTTTGCCGACGGCTGGTACATTGACCGGCCAACTTTCAAAAGACCTGCCTGGTTACTGAAATCTGCCAGAATAATCTGAGCCAGAACTCGGTTTACTCCGTTGGAAAATATTCCGGAAATGTTTCCTGACTGATCAATGGTTATCTTCTGCAGGATACCCAGGCCATAGCCGTTCTGAGAAACTATGGTAGCAGTGTGTCTGCCGGATGCAAATCCGGTCAGTCCGTCATATCCATTGATAGTACCGGCGTCAACTGAGACGTTTATATTTCCGGCACCATTTTGCGGATTAATTATAATTGCGTTGGAGCCACCATTATAGTCAAATGTGTTTAGTGAACCATCGTTGTTAAATAAAACATAGCCCGTTGAACCAGATGTAATTATTTCATTGCCTAAAGCCGAAGCAGTCCACTCCCAGCGATTGTTAAGAATTGACTTGAAAAATTCGATCGAAATAGTGTGCTTTCCGCCAAGTGAATCATAGACCTGAATTGAGGTGGCATGCGTGGTCGCTTCAGTATCAATTACGAGTTCGCTTCCGGCGGCTGTGGGAGCCAGCCCTCCGGTTCCGGTAGTGACATCTATACCGCCACCGCCAATACCGGTCAAGCCGACGGCCAAACCGCTGGTAGCGTCAAAAACCAATCCTAAAGGTGTAATAACAGGTCCTGCTGCAGGACCCGTGCCCTTGTCGGGGTCAAAGTTATCAACTGCCGTTAAAGTTGAGGCAGCACCTCCGGCAGATAC
Organism: Candidatus Zixiibacteriota bacterium; assembly: GCA_022571845.1. Lineage (GTDB taxonomy): Bacteria > Zixibacteria > MSB-5A5 > GN15 > FEB-12 > JACZWU01. The sequence goes on from JACZXB010000010.1 coordinate 41,452, forward strand.
AAAAGTGTTTCCTGCGCCGGCCGGGATGCCAAATACTAAGTTTATAATGTTTCCGGCAACTGAATCAGAGGACTCAAAGCTATAAGTGACCGGATCACCAGCCCTCGTTCTGATAATTTCTACTTCGCCTGAACCTGTTAACTGTGCCGTTAATCCATTTATTTGATTAATTGTATTTATCAGATCCTCGATAGTAGAAGTGGCATTGAGACCGGCAACAGCTTCGGTTCGGACACCGTCAATAGTTAAGGTGAAGTCATCAAAGATGGTCACTCCCAGACTTCCCAGACTTGTGGATAGTCCTAAAGCTCCCACTCCGCCGGTAAACGAAGCATTCTGAGCTTGAATACCGCTAATCGTAATAGTATGTGTGCCGCCAACGCCATCAGCGGCTTTGCCGGATACTGACAGTACGTTAGAAATACCTGCTGAAGTCAGCTTGGCATTAGAATCCGTTGCCGCAGCATTCAGATTATTGGTCAATGTTATTGATGTAGTTTCGTTGGCCGGATCCTGCTGACCAAAAGGCAGCACCAATTTATCAATTGCCGACAATGACGAGATATTCCCGGTACTGTCCGCCATACGTCCAAGTACAAATAGACCTGTGGCCGGATCTACCAGCCGCGAGGCTGAGTCGAAACCGAAAGCACCAGCTCTGGTGTAAAATCTGTTGCCATTATCATCGCCCAGGACAAAGAAACCCTGACCCTGAATGGCCAGATCGGTGATTTGTCCGGTCGTTTCCAGGCCGCCCTGCTGGAACAGATTATCAATCGTAGAAACCTGCATACCCAATCCAAGCTGCACCGGGTTAGTACCGCCGGAAATTGCCGATGGTCTGCCGGCTCCTTTAAACGTCTGCACCAAAGCTTCCTGAAAATTAACTCGACCCGGTTTGAAACCAATCGTGTTAATATTGGCAATGTTATTACCTATTACGTTCATCTTGACCTGATGGTTCTTCAAGCCGGAAACACCGGCAAATAGTGATGCCATCATAGTGTTACATCCTCCATTTCTGTGGCTTTGGGCCTCTCCATCAGAATGGAGTCCAACCCTCTACATTGTTTATTATTTATTCTCACTTTTTTATCCTACATTATTACAGCCGAATCAATGGCTGTTACTACGCCTTGGCGCAGACTATCTTTGTCAAATACGGTTATGACAGTTTTGTTTTTGACCGAAACTACATAGGCCGAGTCTTTATCCAGTATCAGTGTTTCCTTAGAGCCCTTTTCTTCAGCCTTTTCTATGGCTTTAACCAGACGGCCCACAGTTTCTGCATCCATTTTAATTCCGCGTGAATATATCCGCGCTTCGGCATGCTTGGAAAACTGAATCGAATCGCCGCCATTAAGCTCTGCTTTGAAAACTTCATTAAAAGATTCTCTATTGCTTTTACTTTGCGGCTTTAACCCGCCGGTCCGGTTGGCAATCTCTAAGAGATTTACCGGACGAGATTGATTGCTTATTGGTATTCCCTGTTCAGCTGACATATCTTTTTCCTTTAGGAAACTTTTTCATGTTCTTTATTATTCATCATCGTTACCTAATGACCCCGGCTCACCGATTGCCGAAATGTCTCCCAGGGCTATATCTGAGCCGTTAACACGTAAGTAGGCGCCACCGTCGCGATAGGTAATTGCTTCAACTATACCTACCATTGACATGCTTGGAGAAAACTCCTGACCGCCGCCATCTGTTGCAACGATTTCAACCGCGTAAAAACCTTCGGGCTGGCGATTGCCACGCGTGTCGCGGCCGTCCCAATCTACGGTGTGAGAGCCCGGTCCCAGAGAATCTCTGGTGAAATTAGCAACTGTTTCACCAGCGTCATTGGTGATGATAAACCTGACCTGTTCGGCATATTCATCCACAGAAAAATTGATGGTAACGTCACCATCGGACTGCAGATACAATCCTCTGTAATCAGCTTTCACTTCTTTTCCAATCAGGTTGGCCGCCATCATATTGTTAATTGACTGCATCTGCAGAAAGTCCCACTTAGCCGAAGATTCGATTCCTGAAGAAATTTTCTCCATCTGCTCCAGAGTCGCAAACTGCGCTAACTGTGCTATAAAATCTTCATCTGAAGCCGGATCGAGCGGATCCTGATAGCGAAGTTTTGTTACCAATAGCTGCAAAAAATCGTTACGACCAAGTTCCTGCTGTGAGCCGGTCTTTATCGGGTTACCCCGTGTGTCTGTTGGTATCGGTGATATAAAACCCATATCGTTCTCCTTTAGGCTAAGAGATTAACTCCGCCTGCTCCGGCATACTGCGGCCTTAAATATATCGGCGCATCCATAGCCGCCGGTTCATTACTTACTAAACTTTCATCCAGCCGGTTAAACTGCCTGAGTGCCTTTTGGTTTTGCCAATGCGCTTGCTGTTTGTCAGACATGTGACTGTTATGCGATTCGCTACGCACGTTTATTTCCAAATTTTCAACTTTGATATTAGCTGAAGCCAGTCTCTCTTTTAACTGCGAAATTGAACCTTCCAGAATATTTTTGGCCTCTACTGTTTCAACTATCAGTTTTGCTGATAGAGAATCGTCTGTCATTTTCAGTTCGAGCCGTGCCGGTCCCAGATGGTCCGGTTCAATTCTTATCATTATGGTTTGAGTCCTTTGATTCGTGTTCAGCTTAATATTTTCAGGAAGTACAATTTTTACCGTTTCTGTAATATGCCCGTCTGAACTTGTTCTTAGCTGAGTTAACGGCTGCAGAGTTGATAGATTGGTTTTGACCGAATTTCCGGCTTCAATGCTATCGACGCTGCCGGTTTTAAACAGTGAATTAAATTTTGTCGACTCTGATTTCTGCTCCAGGCCCTTTTGAGCCTTCGCCTCTTTTTCAATTACAAACTCGTTTTGCTTTTTCATCATATCACCGCTGGTCAAATTCTCTTCAGCAACTGGCAATACTATCTCTCTGGATACTTTGTCGCTTTCTTTAACAATTGATACCGTCCCCCGATTTTCAACACTCGCTCTTTTAATATTTGAGCGTTCAAATCTTTTCATCTGATCACGCTCTAAAAGCGGGACGACTGACTCAGTTCCTGTTTTCTCAGGCTGCTGCTTATCGTTTATCAGTACTTCTTTGGCGTTGAGATTCTTTAGGTAGGTGGTAAGCTGCCTGTGTGGATCTTTCTGAAAATCAACATCAGACAGACCCGACAGAAGCTCTGACCGGGTTTGGCTGAAAGCCGTTTTAGGAAAGGACAGCTTAACGCTATCATCGGCATTTATAGTAATGGCCTGTTTCTTATCTGCGGACTTTGATGGCAGTAGATTTTCAACTATTTCTAAATTTTCTTCCTGATTAAAATTGACCAGAGGCATCTCTTTATTTTTAGTCGCAAAGGGCAGTAACTCGGTATTTGCTGTCAATTGTACTAATTTATTCGAACGCACATTACCGGCAGGGAAATTATTATTCTCCATTCCTGCAATAATTTGTTCATTCTTTCCAGCGAAAACTTTAAACGCATTGTCAACATCGTCAGCACCATCTACGAAGAAATTTATATTCTCCAGATTCGGAAGTGCTTGAATGAGCCCTGTTTCCTGAACATGCATTGATTGTCCCATCAAAAACGCAAACTCAAGATTTCCGGGCTCAATCGAAAGCGAAGCCCCCTTCAAAGATGCAGTCCCATTAGTTGCTGGTATCAGGCTGTCAAATATATTCATCGCTTTCGATTCCATTCTAATTCTCCGCCAATGTTATCATCTGTTTAGACAGATTCGCGGCTCGTTTGGGAGGTAAAAGCGACAAGACTATTGCTGCATTTTTGCTTTTCATGCGGGGTAAAAGTTCGACAACTATTTCATCTTCCAGATTGCGCATCAGTTGTGCAACAGCCTGGGGGTCCATACTATCGTAGAGCTTCGCCAGTTGATTTATTCTGGACGACTCTGCTTGTTCTATTCTGAGAAGTTTCTGAGAAACTTTGCGGTCCACTTTTTCTAATTCTCTTTGTTTCAATTCCAGAGATCTTTCACGCTTTACCAGCTTATATTTTTCTTTCTCGAGCCAGTTGGCACCTTCGGTGGAATCCTGAATAGACATTGACCCGTCCTGGGTCATCATTTCATCCGGTCCCGGCACATAATCAAGTACTGCCAAGTTTTCCATCATTTTTGACAGCAAAGATTCGTCTTCTTCCTCATTTGTTGCTGTCTGGCCAGCTTTCATTTTCGGCTTATTTTCTTTCTTCGCATCTTTCTCGACTTTTGCCGACTCATGGGTTGTTTCAGTTTCACTAACTGACTCATTATCGCCGCCAATCATCATGAGCGTGCCAAAAGCGACCAAAGTCATTACGACTACGAAGCCTACTCCTAAAATCAACCACTTCATTTCGGCTGCACCCTTGGCTTCATCAATTTCGTTTGTTTTCGCTTTCCGTTTTCTGACATAAATAGTCCTTGGCGATAGTTCGCCGAGCATAAATATAGCAGCGGCCGTGCCAATCAGCTCTCATGCGAGTTAAGTTATTGATAATTCAAAAGTTAGGCGGACAAGCGACAGCCCTGGATTTATATTAGGGATGCCATTAAAAGAAATGTTTTCCTGAAAATATAGAAAAAAGTGAGCTCTCGTCAAAAATTTCAGGTGTTTGCCAGAATCAGTTGTGGCTCAAGATTGTCCCCTCAAGATACTCACTAGTTGAAGAGATAACTTTGAGATTCAGTATCGATTTATTCCTGCTGGTATCAGCCGGAAGTTTTGTTTTTAGAAAGTTGTCAGTAATGCCCCAGAGTCTGCCATTTCCGTTTGATTTATGCTGCGGGATTACTTCAAGAACTTGTCCTATCTGCCTTTTAAGTGAATTATGCTTGATACGTTTTGAGATTTCAGTCAGCTCTATATTACGATTTCGGATAACTTTGGTCTCGACTTTCTCCTTGATAGCAGTAGCTTTGGTGCCGGCTCTATCCGAGTAGCTAAAGACATGCAAATAGTCTAAAAGTCCCGATTCTGCCAGTTTTCTGGTCTGACTATAGTCATCATCGGTTTCGCCCGGAAAACCGACAATCACATCCGCCCCTATAATAGTATTCGGCTGCACTGCTTTGATTTGCTCTGCTCTTTGAATGTAGGCTTCTCTATTATAAGGTCTCTGCATGAGTTTTAAGATTCGCGACGACCCTGACTGCAGCGGCAGATGCCAGTGCCTGCAGATTCTGCCGCCGTATTCTCGATAGAGCTCAACTAAATCCGGACCCAGTGTCTGGGACTCAATAGATGACAGCCTTAGCCGGTGCAGCTTGGTCTGCTTGAGTATATGTCTACAGAGAGCAGCCAGATTCCTGGCGGCAAATCTTCTCTCTTCATCTTTATAATACCCGATATTAACACCAGTCAGAACTACTTCTTTGTAACCGCTATCCACCAAATTGTTAATTTCTTCTATAATATCTCTGACCGGCTTATGCTTTAGTCTTCCCCTGACAGTTGGAATAATACAAAACGAACACCATTGATTGCAGCCGTCGGATATTTTAAGCCAGGCCCGGTTACGTTCAAAAAAATCTGAAATCAAAGTCGAACAATTTTTGTCCGGCTCCACCTCAAATAACTCGGGTAGTTTGGCTCTAAGAATGTCACTAAGTGACTCTTTTTCTGAATTGCGAATGACAACATCGACGCCTTCTATCGCTTTAACTGTTTCAGGGTCATAGTCTACAAAGCAGCCTGCAACAACAATGCGAGCTTTTGGATTTTGACGGACAATTCTTCTTATATAGCTGCGGCAGTCTCTGTCAGCCCGATGGGTTACAGTACAAGTGTTGACTAAGAACAGGTCAGCGGCTTCGTTATCCGAAGTTCTGGTGAAACCGAAAGGACGCAGCTCCGCGGCCATCTTTTCTGTTTCGTATTGATTCAAACGGCAGCCGAAAGTATGACAGGCTACTTTTTTTTCAGAGACTGTAGTTTTCATATTCTTTCAAATTATGATCTCGCTTAGAAAAGTCCAGCAAAGATCCGGCTATTTTTGATAAAAAAAACGGCAGGTCAAAAATCAACCTGCCGCTATGCTGTCCATCTATTATAAATATAAGATAATTCTATAATTGCTCTTCTGATTCTGAATCATCAGCCTCGCTATCACCTTTGGTTTCTGTTTCAGGCTCAACCTCAGTCTCTGCTGTCGCTTCAGTCTCGGTCTCTGCTACAGCTTCAGCCGGAACCCCTTCACTATCGGCTTGAGTCTCAGCTTCAGAGACTACCGCTTGGCTTGATTCTTTCTGAGTTTTAAGCTCCTTAGGCATTGCATCTCCAATAGACTGAGTCGACAATGCAGGATGCTTGGTCAGGAATTCATCAAACTCTGCCTGTTCGCGCTTTTTGAAATAGGCGGTCACCGACAGCACTATCTTGCGCTGGTTAGGATCAATCTCAATAACCTGCAAGGGAATCTCATCTCCCTGATTAAAAGCCGATGATGGGTCTTTTACTTCCTGAAGAGAGAGCTGGGCCGATGGTATAAACCCCTCGACCTCGTCATCCAGGCTGACCACCACACCCCTGTCCAGAACTTTGATTACCTTACCCAAACACTCAGAACCTACAGAATGCTCTTGAGCTATAACAGGCCAGGGATCTTCGATAAGCTGCTTATAGCCAAGCGAGATGCGGCGATTGTCATGGTCAACTTTGAGAATCCTAATGTCAACATCGTCGCCTTTTTTCATTATTTCCGAAGGATGCTGTATTCGTCTTGTCCAGGACATATCTGAAATATGCACCAGGCCGTCTATTCCCTCTTCCAATTCGACAAATGCTCCAAAGGCGGTCAGATTACGGACGTTGCCTCTGACATCTTTGCCGACAGGATATTTCTCTTCAATTGTCTGCCAGGGATCCGGCTCCATCTGCTTAATACCCAGAGAAATCTTTTCATTCTCTTTATCAACAGAGAGCACTACCGCTTCAACCTGGTCATTGGCCGACATTATTTTCGAGGGATGCTTGATATGTTGTGTCCAGGACATCTCGGAAATATGAATGAGTCCTTCGATTCCTTTTTCCAGCTCTACGAAAGCACCGTAATCGGTAATTGAAACAACTCTGCCTTTGACTTTGTCGCCGACAGGGAATTTCTCTTCGACATTCTCCCAGGGGTAAGGCGTCATCTGCTTTAGCCCTAAAGAAATACGGCCGGTTTTCTCATCAATATCAAGAATCTTGACATCGATTGTTTCACCCAGCGATACCATTTCGGATGGATGACGGATGCGTCCCCACGACATATCTGTAATGTGAAGAAGTCCGTCGACTCCGCCCAGATCAACAAACACACCAAAATCGGTGATATTTTTGACTATACCGGGTCGAACCTGTTCGACTTCAATCTCATCAAGAAGTTTGCCGCGCATCTCTTCACGCTCTTCTTCTAAAACAACGCGCCTTGAAACAACGATATTTCGGCGGTTCTTGTTAATCTTGATAATTTTTACATCAAGTCCTTTGCTAATAAGGGCGTCAAAATCCGGTACCTGTCTGAGCGCTACTTGCGAGCCGGGCAAAAATGCATCGACTCCAAGCACATCAACTACCAGTCCGCCTTTAATACGACGGACTACGCGTCCCTCGACAGTCTGACCGGAGTCATATATGTCGCGAATTTTGTCCCAAACGCGCATGAAATCGGCTTTTTGCTTTGATAAAATTAACTGCCCATTGGCATCTTCAATCTGCTCTAAATAGACATCAATTTCGTCGCCGACACTAATGTTCACCGGTTTAGGGAACTCATCAATTGGTATAATTCCCTCTGACTTAAATCCAACATCAACAATGACATCGTCGCGGGTAACATCTAAAATTGTACCCAGCACTATTTCACCCTCTTTGATTGACTTCAAAGTACCTTCGTACATTTCAATCATCTGCTGGTATTCCGCTTCATCATAAACAACACCGGCGACATCGGTAACTTTTACAGCCAGAATTTCAGCCGGCTCTTCGGAAATCGCTGATGCGGCCGATACCACAGTAGTAGTTTTTACTTCTGCTCTTTCCAGTACTCGGCGCTGACGCGATGTGACAACTTTTTCAGCTATCTTAGTCGTCTTCTGCGCTGTTGTAGAAATCGATTTAGCTGTTGTGGATTTTTTGGTGACCTTTTTGGTCTTGGTCTTCGTCGTCTTCTTAGCCGTGGTGGCTTTTCGTTTCGACGGTTTAGTTGTTATAGACTTTCTCTTCTTTTCGGCTACTGCCATTTACTAAAGAAAACCTCCTTAACTACTGCCCTGATTAGTTTGGAATTTCCCCGAAACCGGGGTTCTAACAGGTATCACAGTAAAGCTGCCGCCGAGCTATCCCGGCAGCGGCTCTCATATTAATACATTTTCGTACTTTACCAAGCAATTTTTAGCATAATTTGGCTTTTTTTCGCAAATTTTCAGACTCTAAAATGACGACAATGTTTTCTCTTTTAAGGCTTTTATTCGCCTCATAATCTCTTCTGATAATGCTATGTAGTTCCTTTTCTCCGCTTCAAGAGAGACTACATAATCTCTCAAGAGGGGTTCGCCATATCTGATCCGAAGTTTAGCCGTCCCAAAAAAGCACTTCCATAAGGCATTGGAGCCGTGGATGTATACTGGCACGATAGCTACTTTGGCCTGGCAGGCAATCATGCCGATTCCGGGTTTGGCTGAAAGAAAATCATCAGTGAGTGAGCGGGTACCCTCTGGAAAAATTACCAATCCCTCGCCTTTTTCAAGAAGTTGGATGGCGGTCTCAAGACCTCCTCTATCAAAGACTCCTCTTCGCACTGGCCGGGCATTTACTTTACGTATCAGGGCGCCAAAAAATCTGTTCTTGAAAAGTTCTTTTTTCGCGAAAAAGAACATTTCACGGCCGGTAAAAGCAGCCACCAGTGGTGGGTCGAAGTACGAAATATGGTTAGATGCTAAGATGAAAGGACCAGATTCGGGCGGATACTCGCGCCCGCTTACTTTGCCCCTGAAAAAATAGAACATTGATTGGAAAAATAAACAGCTTATCCAATAGGTCCAGTTCATTTCTACCTGGAGGCCTGAAAGAGTTCAACTATCCGGTCAACCTGCTCTTCAATAGTGAGATTGGTTGTGTCAATTACCACGGCATCTTCGGCTTTGGTCAAAGGAGAATGCTGCCGCCCCGAATCATATTCATCTCGTCTGTTAATATCCTGCTCCTGCTCACTTAAGTTCGACTCTATGCCCATATTTGATAAGTCCAACAGCCTTCGCCGGGCGCGCTCTTTTACCGAAGCATCCATATATATTTTAAGGTCTGCATCAGGAAATACTACGGTAGTCGTATCGCGCCCTTCGGCTACAATCGACCCGTCCTTTGCGAACTCCTTTTGCTTGGCAACCATTGCTTGGCGAACTAAAAGATGCGCCGAAACTTCGGAAACATTTTTTGTGACCTCAGGTGTTCGTATCTCCGAACTGATATCCTGGCCATTTATATAGATAAAATCCCCCCCGTCATTGCGGCGAAATTCCAGCGGCAGCTGCTCGGCTATCTCGGCCAGTTTTTTTTCATCAGCTGGATTAATCTTATTTTCGAGCGCATAGTAGGTCAAAGCCCGGTACATCGCCCCGGTATCCAGATAAGTAAATCCCAGCCGCTCGGCCACTATTTTGGCAGTAGTAGATTTACCTGACCCGGCCGGTCCGTCTATAGCAATGACCTTTCCTCTCGGAACAGAGTTATTGTGGCTCAGATTATTCACCTGAAAATGTTAGCACAACTTTTGCATAAAGGCAAAGAAAAATGCCGCTCGGTAAAAAAAGCGGCATTTACTTGTTAAGCATTTTGACTGTTAGCTAAAAATAATCTATGGAAAATGAACGAAGATCAGCCTCAAGGTCTATTTCAACTTTGATATCAACTGTATCAAATCCGTCCGAAATATACCAGCCATTTTTGCGTGTCATGCCGACTTTTTTAAAATATGATTCATATCCTTCGGCGTTGATCTTTATACCGACATGTTCAGGAACCCGAAGTTTCAGCTTTGTATCAACTCCGTTAATTTTGACAGAAAGATTTGGCACCAGATCACCAAGTTTCAGATATATATCCGATTCATCCAAATCCAAAATCAAGTTGTACAGAGGTGTAGTCGCCATATTTAAATGCACATCTGAATCTCTCCCGCGACAATACAATTCCAGCGGAATTTCTTCAGAAAAACTGAGATCCCAGCCTTGTGACTCATCGAACTCCAGTTTGATGAAGCCGCCCAATATGCCATATCTACTGATGAAACTTACTTCGGCGGTATTGTCTATTACCTCATAGTCAATTTCCGGTTTGCGGGTAAAACGGTCAAATGAAGCATAGACTATTTCACCGCCGGAATCACGAATTGTCAGATCAGTTCCATCGACTTCCAAATTGGCCGAGATTCGCCTGACCGAATCATCATGCTTCCTTTCAAAATAAGATTCTGAAGAGAAATCTCCTCTGGGATCGTTATAGCTGCCCACAAAGGCGATGCCCAACCCGCTAAAGAGAATCAGAAATGAACTGGCATAAGACAAAAACTGAAGCTTAGTGCGGGTAAATATCTTTTCAATACCGATCGCTATCAACGTGATTGAGAAGAATATAACCAAATCATCCCAGTAGTAATCAGAAATAAAATTCAAATTCTGCAGCAAAAGCAGCAGACCAAACAGAATAAGAATTATGCCCCATCTGAATCTTGCCGGAGTCATGATACCGTACTTTCATTATGGGTGTCATTATTGCTCGTTTCAACCTTTGACTCGGCATTGTGAGCTGAGTGAACAGATTTGGATCTCCAAAATATCAAAGCCAGACCTATGCCAATTAACATCACCGGCCAGACTTCATGAAAATCAATCCAGAACCAGTGTTCGCGTACTAATATTAGTGCCCCAAAAAATATCAGCGCCAGACCGGGGAAATATCTGGTCCAGGTGGCTGAAGTGTGGGAGGCCTTGGGTTGATTATTGGGCTCAGACGATTTCTTCGCTTTGACTTCTCCCGGAAGTTCTTCAGGGATTATAATCCAGCCAATAATGTAGGCTATGACGGCCCAGCCAGCCGAAGCCAGCCCGAGAATAACGGCAATAACTCTGACTACTGTCGGGTCTACATCAAAATATTCGCCCATGCCCCCGCAGACACCTCCCAGCATCCTGCTTGAATAAGAACGATATAATCTTTTAGGCATTACCTTCCCTCCTGTTTACTATTATTCAAGTTACAGGATTCTATACGATAAAATAAAGCCCAAGTTGCCATAATTCTAATCTTTGAGTTTTTCGAGATATTTTCTTATCAGAGCAGAATCAGCCCTCTTATTCTCAATATGACCCTCCAAAAACTCTATTGCCTCTTTTTTCTCTGTCGAATCCGAAGTTAGAAGGCCGATTTTGTACCAGGCCAAAGCTAAAACCGAATCTTTAGAGTTGTAACCAGACTTAACTGAATCAGATAGAACGGCAGATTTGAGCATTTTTACCCTAACAGCTTGGTAAACTTCATCTTCTACTACCAGAATTGAGTCCCTCTTGGTCCGCCAGTACTGAACCGACTCAACAATAACTTCTTCTCTTTCTGTTTGAGCAGCAAGTCTTGTGACTGGAAGATTTACTATTTGAAAATCTGCGACAATTTCTTCGGCAATATCCCCAAGAGATTCATTTTCCTTTTCTTGCTCCTGTTTCAAATCGGGAACAGCCTTAATTATCGACTGGCTCGAAGTTTCAAACTTTGTCATTCCCTTTAGTTCTTCTGGTTTGACAATCATTCTTGGTTCCCTCATAGTTTTGCTCTCAACCACAGCTGCCGGCCTGTCTTTTTCAATTTCCTTTACTTGAGAAGTAACAGCATTATCATTTGCTTTTTCTTCCGGTGCTTTCTCTAGCACTGATTCAGACTGCACCTCAGAGCCTCCAAGAACCCTGATGGGTTGAGCAGGTTTGGTAGGCAGTTCTAAAATTTCATCAAGAATACTCTCATGGTCTTGCCACTGGTAGTAGGTTACCGTGGCAATCAACATAAACGAAGCTGCTAGTGCGCCAATTTTCCAGCCAGACCCAAACCGCCGGAATTCTTTACGGGGAAGCTCGACTACTTTCTTACCTGAGTCTGCGATTTTTCCGTCAATTTTTGCAGCTAAGCTGTCGAAATATTCATTTTCATCCAGCCCGCTCAGCTCTTTTATCTTCTTACTTAAAGATGACAGCTTTTCAAGTAACTCTCTGCACTCGGCGCAGCTTTCCAGATGCCGGCGCAATAGCTCCATCTCCTGAACTTCCAGTTCGCTGTCAAAATATGCCGAGAGCTTGTCTTTGTAATACGAATGTTCCACTACTTACTATACACCTATCACTTATTCTAATAAATCCTCGAGCGATTCCATCAAAAGTTTTCTGGCCCGATGCAGCCGGGAGTCGACCGTACCGGGAGGAATTTTCAAGTAACTGGCAATCTGGTCATAACTCATCTCTTCAAACTGCCGGAGTACAAATACTGTCCTGTACTCAAAAGGCAGCGCCATCACCGCTTTGTAAAGTCTTTTCGAGCTTTCGTCCGACAGCAGTTTTTCGAATGGTCCCAACTCTGTCGACTCCGGATCAAAACCTGATTCTCTTAACTTATCAAGCGACTCTTTCTTTTCTTCTCTTCTAATCCAGTTATAGGCCAAATTTCTGGCAATGGTCGCCAGCCAGGGATAAAAATCATGACCCGGCCGAAATGTCTTAATCGCCTGCCAGGCCTTAACAAAACTTTCCTGAACAATATCCTCAGCAGAGTCGAAATTCCGTAAAATTGAATACACGAACCGAAACAACCTCTTCTGATGGTTTCGCACCAGTATGCCAAAAGCTTCCTGGCTGCCATTCTGAGCAGCCTGGAGTAACTTTCTTTCGTTTGGCCACTTACTACTTTTATCTACAATTTTGGGCTGGTTTTCTTCCCGGGCAAGCCAGAGCATTAAGATTAGCTTTTGACGGACAGACTCAGGGCCAGAGTTTCCAGAATCAGTCGATTGGGCAGCTCTTGCTGACGAAGCTCGGCGTTTCCTTCGGCAAGTGTTACTATGATGCTCTCCAATTGAGCATTACCGAAATAACCTGCCTGAACGCGGAATTTATTAATCAGGAAAGGGAAATTCCGCTTTCCTACCGGATTTTTGCCATTTTTTACCAGATACAATGAAATAAAATGCTGAATCAGAAGTATTGACAGCATATCGATACTGACTCCGCTTCCCAGAAGCCTGTTTATCACTTTGAGAGTTTTCCGGGGACTCCCCTGAACCAGGACATCACCTACCTCAAACATGTTAAAAACTTCGTAGCCGCTGCAAACCTGCTTGATATCCTCGACTGTAATTGTGTCGCCGGAATCTTTGTAGTCTATCAGCTTTTTTAGCTCACCTTCCAGGCCGCCCCGGTCGCCATCGACCAGACCTGCCAGTCGGTTTAAAGCCTCGCTGTCGATGCCAAGGCTGTTTGCAGTCAGAGTCTTATTGATATGTCTGCGAGTCTCATGCTGATCCAGTTTATGGAATTCTACCGTCATGGCAGCTTCGGAAATTTTCTTAAAAAACGCTGACTTTTTTTGCGGGGTCTTTTTCGAGGGAGTGCTGAGAATAATAATACGGTTGGGGTCGGGAGCTTTAAGAAGATTAAAAATTTGCTCCTGCTCATCTGGCTTAAACGACTCAATACCTGTTACGATATAGACTTCCTTTTCGCCTAAAATAGGATAGTTCGAAAGCCGGGCTATCAGCTCCCGAGCCGAAATATTTCGGGCATCAAGGCGATGATAATTAGTGGAGCGTTGGAGATCAGGAAGAAAACGGCTGCCTATGTATTTTTCCGCCTCGGTTCTCCGGTAATCTTCGGGGCCAAAGAAATAATAAAGGGATTTGAATTTCCCAGCCTTTATTTCCTTGAAAAGTTGTGCCGGACCTGCCATAACTCAATTAAAAACGGCAAGCAGCTGAGGTCAATCATAAAGGTTATCTAAGGCAGAATTCTTGTCCGGTTTAACCCAATTTAGAGAGAAGCGATATTTTTCTTTGTATCCCCGCGCTTTTTGATATAAGCCCATAAATTTGTCCGGAAGTGGCTCAATATTATTGAGCTGGTTTACCAGTGTCTTGTTATTACAGAAAATCTGATAAGCCGGCCTTTTCATAAACTTCTGATTCGAATCGATAAATTCCAAAAGTGCCAAAAGAGCAGCGAAATCTGTATGATATTCATCTATTCCGTCAAATGGTGCCTTGAATCTGATACCCAGCTCCGGAATATGAAAAACCACTAATCCTGATTTGCTGAAATCGTTATCTTCGGGAAGATTGTATGAGCCAAAGAAACAGTCCATATCAGCCCTAATGGCAATATACGTGCCTCTGGCATACCTGGCGCCTAATAAGCTGAAATGCAACAACTTAAGCCTTGCATCAGTTGCGAATAAGTTCCCTGATTGCAAGCTAATTCACTTTTTCGGCTACATAACTACTATATATTAAAGAATTGAACATCCGCAGCATTGGCTGCGTTTTCAATATAGAGTCTAATTGATTTTCCTTATGTGGAGAAAATTGATTATATTAGTGTAGTTATAAAGAAACTGACATGAAAAAACAGATATCAAAATTAATTGTAATTTTACTGAGCCCTTTTCTGGCTTTGTCCTGTGAAAAAGAAGTGCCATTAGCGCCGGCCAAACCGGTAACAATAGAGACGTTTCCCGACAGACTCGGCAGCCAGTGGACATACCATTTGGTTGACAATTTAAAACCGATTGATTCAATAAAACCCGAAGATTCTATTGTAACCGTAGCCGTCTCAATTAGTGAAAGATTAGTGGATCCTACAACTGGCGAAGAAGCAACCATCTGGCGCTATAACATCAATAATAGCCCCTCTATTATCCGGCCTGTATTCTTTAGCAAAGATACAGTCTACATCTACTGGAATTGGCCTAACCGCGACAGAATAGGTCTGGTCTTTCCTTTCGAAGAAAAAGACAAATGGCGTACCGGCGGGATTTTATCCGGAGATGAAACCACCGTTACAGATGTCATAACAGCCACAATTCCGGGCAGCCTGTTTGAAAATGTATATGTACTTGAGAATAAAACACGTACTACGGTTTCCACCGACTCAAGGACGATAACACTTTGGTACGTCCCCAATCTGGGATTTTTTAAAATTCATCTGCACGAAGAGCACTCTCAGTCTGTCGGCGACACAACCTGGACATTAGTAGACCACAACTTCCCGGGCTTTGACTAAAAATAGCCGTCTTTACTTACCGATTTTATCATAACTGATTTCTGCAAACCTGTCAGTCATGCCAGCAACGTAATCAGCCACTACAATTTCTTTTTTCTCTTCAGCCAGCATTTCTCTGAATCCCTCCGGAAGATTCTCCGGCGCCTGCAAGTAGTAGCTGAAAATCTTATTTACTATCTGAGCGGCTCGCGCCGAATGCTCCAGGAGCTGGGGGTGCCTGTAGAGTCTAGTAAACAAAAATTCTTTAACTTTTTTGACACTCTCTTTCATATCGCCCGAGTAATCACACAGTTTGCTTTTACAATTTCTGACTGATTTCAAATCGCTGATATTCTGCCTGGCTATTCTCTTGCTGGTTTCGGCTAAGACATCTAATACTGTCTTGTTTATTAAATTACGGACTATGGCGTAGCGGTTTTTATCAAAGTCTGTTCCGTCCCCAGGACTTGTTGCTCCTATAATTTGGTCTGCACCGATAGACATAACTTCATCAAAACTAATCAGTCCGGAACTCAGACCGTCGTCTAAATCGTGGGCGTTATAGGCTAATTCATCAGCTATGTCTACTAAGGCTGCTTCCAGCGTTGGCTGTTCATGGCTGTTAAACTCCGGCAGTTCAATTTTAACTTTGGTTTCATGTTTTACAATTCCTTCGCGGACTTCGTAGGTAAGATTTAAACCGGGATGTTCAAAATATCTCCGTTCAAGTATGTCTACTACTCTTAGCGACTGCCGGTTGTGATTAAACCCGCCATGTTCTTTTAGAAGTTTATCCAGAGCGTCTTCGCCGGCATGACCAAAAGGAGTATGCCCCAGATCATGAACCAGCGCGACAGCTTCGGCCAGATCTTCGTTAAGTCTCAGATTCCGTGCCATAGAGCGGCTTATCTGGGCAACCTCGGCAGTATGAGTAAGTCTGGTCCTGAAGTGGTCGCGCTCGTGGGGAATAAATACCTGGGTCTTGTATTCCATTCGTCTAAAGGCAGCCGAATGAATTATCCGGTCGCGGTCTCTTTGGTAAGCAGTCCTTAGCTCATGCTCCTCCTGCGGAAATACTCTGCCGCGAGACTCCGCTGACAGAGCGGCATAAGGCGCCAATGTCTGCCTTTCTCTATCTTCTATCTCTTTTCTATTAGCCAGACTATTCAAAGCCGTCTTTTCCTTTCGCTTTGGAGCCAAGTCTATATATCAGACTGATGTTGTGAGAATAGCCTAAAGCCGGATGAAATGAACCGGCGTATGATATCATGCCTCGTTCGACAAATTTCAGTTCCATGCCACCGCCAATTTTAAATGGCGCGCTCGAAATCCCCCAATAGAAATTGCCCTTGTCAGAAACAACTATTTTCTGTGCAACAGCAAGCGTAGTTTCTTCGTTTTTCTGTGAAGTTATTCGAGCCATAATAGAGTACGCCCTTTTACCTTTCAGTTCTCCGTAGAATGAATAATCAGGTTTCAGCTCAGAAGAACCCTCAAGCAATGTCGGTGAGTTCAAATTGTCAAACGAAGCGGCCAGATATAGGCGCTGCATTCTAAAAGAAAAGCCAGCGCCAACGGCTGCCGCCCGAAGTGAACCATAGAACCCGCCAAAATCGTATTCGACTCCCGAGATATTTAATGACAGACCAAAATGCTTGCGCAAATAGCCGAGACTTGTCCGCAAAGTCTTTTCTGCATAAAAGTCTCTCTGGCCCAGCTGTGCTATTCCTGCAGCTAATATAAAATGACCTACTCTGGTCGCTGCCACCAGATAGGCCCGGTCAAGTTCTTTGATTTCAAATTCCCTTAAGGCCCCGGCCTCAAATATCCATTCGTTTTGGGCGATTCCTGAAGTCGGCAGCTGAAGCAACGTTGAAGCTGACGGTTCAGATAATAGCAGCGTCCCTCCCATTCCCAGACCTCGGCTGGTAACAAACTCAAAAGCCTGTGAGCTGCCGGCCGAAAACAGCAGCGCAAAAATAAGAAAGCAAAAGTTTTGGACCGGCCGGTTCCTCATCGCGCTACCACCACCGGTTTTTTTACTGAGCGTTCCCCGCGGGCTTCAAACAGGACTATATAAATTCCAACAGGTGCCCGGCGGCCGTCATCGAATTTTCCGTCCCAGCCATATGATGATGCCATAAACAGTTCGTCATCTAAAATAGAACGTATCTGGCGTCCATACC
This sequence comes from Candidatus Zixiibacteriota bacterium, assembly GCA_022571845.1. GTDB lineage: Bacteria > Zixibacteria > MSB-5A5 > GN15 > FEB-12 > JACZWU01. The sequence goes on from JACZXB010000010.1 coordinate 58,930, forward strand.
TGTCAAAAATCTTGAGGCTGTATGATTCGGCTTGAGGCGATTCTATAAAAATTATAACTGTGTCCTGATAACCGTCCCCGTCAGGTGAAAAGTGGCTCGGCTCAATTCTGAGACTGACCGATTCTCCGCTCGATGAAAATACGACCCGGTTTAATTCTCCCGGACTCCCCCCGCTATTCTCCGAACGCCCCCAGATTCCTTCATCGACGCCGCTTTCGACCCGCGACCAGCTAAAATTATCACCGTAACCTGAAGCGTAATCAAAACTGTCAGCCAAAATATTAAAAGAATCCAATAATTTCACTACATCGCCGGAATTATTCAACACCGACCAGCCTGCAGGCTGAATGAGCCTGCCAAAATAAAATGGATAAAAACTTGTAAACTCTGAACTGTCCTGAGCTAAAACGACATATTCTCCCGGAGAAACCCAGATTTGATTTGAAGTTATTAATTTGACAGAGTTAGCATCACCAATCTGCCAGCCGTTTAAATCTACGTCAAAATTTGATATGTTTTTCAGCTCAACCCATTCAGTCGCCAGCGGCGCTTTTGGGTCTGGCAAAAATTCATTGATAATAAGAGGAGGAAATTCACTGCCGGGCGCTACAAACGAGATTTGGTTATTGTAAAGACGATCGTCATCGGGGAGTTTCACTCTTAAGTTTTCATACAGCCCGGTCAAAAAATAAGTTCGCTTGATTAACGTGGTGAACCCCGGCAGTGCCTCGGGTAAGTCAATAATATCGATTGTATCGACAGGCGGTTGGCTGGTATCGGCGCTTTCTCTGAACAAGTGGAGAGCAGCTCCGCTAATAGTTGTAAAACTCCTGTTTAATATATGAACTGTAATCGAAGTTGCACTATCAATTGAAAACACTTCGACTTTTTCTAAAGACAGATCGTTAGCAAGTGGCGACACAGAATTAACCAGCGCGGGACTGCTTCCCGACGGGTCCACCGACTGCTCTATCCGGCTTGAGTCCACGAACGTTCTCTCCCAGGAGGTGCCGTCTTTGCCGGAACTGCTCCAGACAAATTCTGAGACAAGGTTAGGAAACGCATCATACAGCCTGATAGTACCGCCTGAATTCAGTAACGAGAAATCTGCTGGCTGTGGAATCTGAATTGAACTTTCAAACGGAGTATCTCCCCAAAAACCGGAACTGTCTCCCCATCTGGTCTCGAAACCCGGAGAGAAAGAGTCTCCTATAAGTTTTTTGCAGATAATATAATATTCAAAAGGGGCCAGCCGGAGAGTTGGTGAAAACAAAACGGTATCGCTGCCGACAACCAGAGTGTGACTATTTATAAATGCCTGGCTGGCAGAATTATTGTAAAGCTCTATCCATTCCAAACTGGTGCTTGACCCCGGTTCATTGGACATAACTTCGTTAATTACGATGGCAGAAAAAACAGACGACGCCATATGAAGCATCAATATCACAACTAACAGAGTAAGTATCAGACGTCCGTTTCTCATATTTGTCCCTTTATTCCTACCGAAAAAGTTGACAGGTGCGGTTCTTTATTTTCACGCCGGTAACTGTGGCTGAATTTGGTTGAGACGGACAGATTTTCGAACAGATCGTTTTGATTTTCAATATAGGCGTACCAGTAGTCTATCTGATTTGTGTTATGGTTATACTCTCTCAAGTTTCCCCAAACATTCATCCGCCCTAACTCTTTACTCTCAAATCTGAGATTTGCAAACAGCGACATATAATCATCTTCGGCCGTTTTTGTATTATAGGCCAAATAAGTCCTTATGCTAATTTGTGCGGATTGAAACTTCAGTTCCGCTCTTGTCCGCCTGGTTATGATTTCATTTTCGATTCTGCTTCTGCTTCTGCTCAAAAAATCGAAGCGCAGCCGCAGACTGCTGCTAAGAGAGCTAGTTAAAGCCGTAAGAAATTCAAAATTATATTCTTCGTTTTTGCTTTTTGCAAAAACAATCGAATTAACCAAAAATATGTTCTCTGCTGGCTGCACAATCGTCTTTAACAATACTCCGCCTTGTCCGCTGCGCTTGTTCGTATATCTAAAGCCAACCCTTTCGATTTCTTCAGTCGCTGACAGATTTCCGCGCTTGGAGCCGCTGCTTAAGTCTATAAAGTCATCGCCGTAAATCCAGGTCGCGTATTTTATCTCGGCTGTGCCAAAAAAGTGCCGTCCTTCGGTCACTGCCGCAGCAAACGAAGTGCTCGTTTCTGTTTGCATTATAATTTCTGATCTGTTGTAGCCGTTATCATATTCGTAACGGTTGCCAACTCCGTACTTGTAAAACATTACAGACTTGTCGGTATTCCTATTATGCAACTCAGAGGCATTAAACAATAGCATTGGCCTGAAATCGTTATTAAGATATTCAACAGTTCCGGCCAGCACTGTCAAACTGTGTGTAGAATCTCTGTGATGAGAAAAAACAACTTTTGAACCAAAAGATTTTGACTTAAATCGCATACTAAATCCGTTGTGTCCGCCGTAATCAGGATATAGCAGCGACTCGCTATCAATATCTTTTGAATAACTAAACAGTTTACCCCGGTAACCGAAGAGAGTTCCCAAACCCAGCCGGTCTGAATAATTGCCTGCAATAAGGCTTCTGAGCAGACCTGAGTGCGGTTTGTATCTGACAGATCTATATACTATTCTTTCTCTCCCGGAAAACTCACGATGCAAACGCAACAGAGTTGTTATAGAATTATTGAGATGCAATTTTATTGATGTCCGATAGCGGCTCTGTTGGCTATCGGTCAGCCTTTTTGAAAAAGAGTGAGAAACTATTACAGAAACCTGTTTCGATTGTACCGCTCTTTTAATAAAGGCATTCTTTTGATTTTCTTTTAACTCCGGCTGTGCCAGTGTTTTTGATTTTAAAAAATGCGAAAGATTAGGGATTTCATCGAAAAGATACAGGCTGCTTGAGTCAATGCCAAAGCGAATCAACTCCTGCAAAGTTATCAGCTGGACAAAATCTATTTCACCATTTCTGAAAGCCTCCTCCAGATCTTCCTCTGAAGTATATACATAGGTAGACAATTCCTGCTGTGCCGACAGACCGGCACTGCAGAAAATCAGATATATTACAAGCCCTGCCAGCCGCACTTTTAAGTCAGCCCATATTTTTTGAGTTTCCTGTAAAGAGTCCGCTCGCCGATGCCCAGTCTCCTGGCTGTTGCTTTTCTATTGCCGGCTGTTTTATCCAGAGTCTGCTCAATAAGCAGCCGCTCCATATCTTCGACTGTCCTGTCATAGCTGTATTTCCCCTGAATTCCGGACAATTCACTTTCATCTGCTTCGCCCGGCAGGTTTGAGGTAATCAAGTCGCGCAGCAGACGCACCTCGCTCCCTAGAGAAATAATGGCGCGGTAGATAAGTTCCTGCCCGGCCTCTTCGGTAGATTTGCCGGTCGAAACCGGCAGATGTTTGGCGGTGGAGTGCTGCTCAGTCAGAAATTTTTCTACGTCTTTATTATCTACTATGCCGCCCGGCTTAAACGCGCTCATTCGATCGGCAAAATTTTTGAGCTGCCGGACGTTCCCCGGCCAGTCAAATTTATTTAAGAGTTCCAGGGCCGAATCGGTATATGACATCCCTCTTTTGTTTTGCCAAAAATGATGCAGCAGCGGCTGGATGTCGCATTTGTGCTCTAGTAGCGAGGGCACGATAATCTTAACAGCGCTTATCCTGAAATATAGATCTTCCCGGAATAGCTTTTCGTTTATTGCTTCCGTCAGATCTCGATTGGTCGCCGCTACAATGCGAACATCGGCCTTTCTGACAGTCGATGAACCTACCGGATAGTAAGTGCCGTCTTCGAGTACCCGCAGAAGTTTAACCTGCATCTCCGGAGTTGTTTCACTTATTTCGTCCAAGAAAAGCGTACCGCCTTCTGCCTTGGAAAAGAGCCCTTCTCGTTTACCGACTGAGCCGGTGAAGGCGCCTTTTTCATGACCAAAAAGTTCTGACTCCAGAAGTCCTGCGGCCAGCGCCCCGCAGTTAATGGCTACAAACGGTTTGTCGCTTCTGTTGGAATCTTTGTGGAGCGCCGAGGCTACCAGTTCTTTTCCCGAGCCGGACGGACCAACAATCAAAACAGCTACATCTGTCGCTGCAATACTTCTAATTGTCTCGGCAACTGCTTTCATCTTTGATGAACGCGCTACAATGCCGTAGCTGTCCAGTAAATCTTTGGTAGAAAGAATTTGGTTTATTTTGTCAGACATCGCTTTGTGTCCGACATCGCCCGAAATCAGGCCGTCTAAGTAATCAGCTGGCTCTATGCCATTTGGTTCACTTTGGGTAAGCTTCCAGATTTCAGTAAGACCGTTACCCCGCCTTATCCTTGAGGCGACCGCTGGTCTTATCTTAAAACTATCACTATCAACTATGACCAATGAAATATCGCGCTCTTTAATAAGCTGATAAAGCTGCGGCAGTTCTTCTACAATTATCCCGATTTCGCTCCAGTTAACAGAACTGCCTGACAAATTGTCACGACTTATCAAAATTGCCGTTCTTTTATCCTGCTTCATAACTACTGCTGCCTCCTCCTTCTGCCTTGTCTGGCCTTCGGTGCCTTACGGCTTTTCGGCGAACGAAGTCCTTTGGCTTTTTTGGTTTGACTGATAGTCATTGTTTTTTTCTGCACTTCTTTGTCGACCAGATTCAGCTCTATCTCGCTGGTTGTTTGATTGACAGCAACAATGCCAACATTGACCCGGTCTCCCATTCTAAAGACCCGGCGCTTTCTGCGACCAATGAGCCGGTACTGCTTTTCATCAAAATGATAATAGTCGTCATCAATCGAAGAAATCCTGACTAAGCCTTCTGCTCCCAGATTATCAAGGCGGACCCAAAATCCCCAGCGTGCGACACCTGAAACGACGCCGCCAAACTCGTCCCCAACGTGCCTGGCCATAAACTGAACCTGCTTTACCTTTATGGCTGCACGCTCGGCCGACTCGGCCACTCTTTCGGTCTCTGAACAGCGAATGGCAACCCGGTCGATTAACGAGACCACCTGAGAAGCGAATTTCTTTTTGTAGCCCTCGTTCCCTAGTGCGCGAAGCAGGCGATGAACCAGCAGATCCGGGTAGCGTCTTATCGGCGATGTAAAATGAGCATAGTGCGAAAAGGCCAGACCAAAGTGGCCATTATTCTCACGCTGGTAAACAGCTTTTTTCATCGAACGCAGCATCAGTTCATTTATAAAATCTGCTTCCGGTTTTTCTTTTATTTTTTCTAAGAATCTCGAAAATTGGACCGGCTTCAAATTGCCGGAGACAGGAAAAGAATAGCCCAGCTTTTTCATCGTTTCAGAAAACTCCGCTATTTTCTTTTTATCCGGCGTGTCATGGACCCGGTGAAGAAAATACACTCTTTTCCTGCTCGCTTCCAGAGCCACAACCCGGTTGGCAACCAGCATAAATTCTTCAATCAGCCGGTGAGTTTCCAGACGCACTCGGTGACCGAGTTCCAAGACTTCACCTTTGTCGTCCATTACAATTTTTGATTCAGGCAGGTCAAAGTCCAGTGAACCGGCTTCCAATCTTTTTCGTGACAAAAGTGAAGCAAGTTTGCGGGCAGATTTTAAGTTAGAAGAAACACGGTGAATTTTGTCAGTTGGTTTACCATTGTCAAAAAATTCCTGAACTTCCTCATAAGATAGTTTTGCCCGCGAATTAATAATCGTATCAGCAATTTTCCAATTAATTACTTTGGCCTTTTTATCAAAATCAACAAAGACTGAGTGCGCTAACCTGTTGCGTTTAGGGCGAAGCGAGCAGACATCGTTGGAAAGCACTTCCGGCAACATCGGTATTACCATTCCGGGCAAATAGACCGAATTGCCGCGCCTGAAAGCTTCTTTGTCAAGCGCACCTCCTGGTCGCACGTAAAAAGAAACATCTGCTATGTGCACACCCAGGCTGAAACCTTCTTCAGTTTCGACAACCGATATAGCATCATCGTGGTCTTTGGCATCAAAGGGGTCAATGGTATAGATGCAATCTTTGGTCAAATCTATTCTTCCGGCAGAGTTGTCTTCTGTAATAGCTGCCGCTTTTTCGGCTTCCGACATAACCTCGTCTGGAAATTCTTCAGGCAGGTTATAGCTTTTGATTATTGTCAGCATATCCACTCCCGGTTCTCCCGGGCGGCCAAGCCGCTCTATAATCTTTGCTTCGGGATTCAGATACGGATCTTCCCATTGCAGCAGTACTGCTACAACTTTTTCACCGTCCTGCGCTTCGAGGGTTTCGTCAGGAGGAATATACATATCGCGATGAATACGGGGATTGTCCGGAACTACTACCGAAAAATGCTTGCCGCTCTTAAACGTCCCCACCATATTTCTAACAGAGCGTTCTACTATCTTGATTACTGTGCCGGCGTCGCGCCCCTCTGACTTTCCGGTCAGACGGACCATCACCTTATCGCCGTCGAGAGCTGTCAAAAGGTGCGAAGATGGAATCAGAATATCTACGTCATCTTCTCGAATTAGAAAACCTATACCGCTTTTAATTATGGCAATTTTGCCAACCTGAATTTCAAGCTCAGCTGCCAGTCCAATTCTGCCTCTTTTGAGCTTGACCAGCTGGCCGGAACTGATCAGTTTTTTTACTTCGTTTCTGAACGCCGCATAGTCCGGATTCTTGACAGAAAGAGCTTTGGCCATCTCTTTCATTTTCATGGGCCGGTCGGTTCGTTCTTTGACTGCTTTAATTAGAATCTGGCCTGATAATTTCATTAAGATAATAAACGATATAAGACTGCCAGCTGTCAACAAATTCGGCCAAAAATCGGCCATTTTGGCAGGTGGGATAAGTTACAAAAAAAACCCGCCAGATAGCGGGTCTTTTTGAAAATCGAACAAAAACTAAATGCCCATATGCCCGCCCGGCATATGCCTGCGCTTCATCTTATCATGTCTAACGCCCTGGCGCTGCCTGATACGCATTTCATGACTGCGTTTGCTCTTCAGCGCTTTTAGCTCTATCAGTTGTTTTTCGGTGAGGACCGAACGAAAGCTTTGCCTGTACAAATACTGAAGTTTTTCAAGTTCTGCTTTGGCCTGGGCAAGATCGTCTATGGCGCCCAATACAGCCTCTTTTGATACCGCCTCATCTCTTTTGAGATACCTCAGCTCCAATTTGGCTTTTTTGACATCAGCCTGCTGGTCAATCTGAGTTTTCTTAAACTCATATCTCAGGCTTTTTAGTTCAGATTTCTGCTCCGCTGTCAAAGCCAGATCCCCTTTTAAAGATTTCAGCAGCTGCTTAAAATTGTGCCGATTACGAAATTGCTGCCTATAATCTGATTTTTTCAGATGGCCAGCCTGTTTACTCAAGCCAGGTCCCTGATGCTGCGCCTGCCCCAAGCTCGGATAAAGGCAGACTGCAAAGCAGACTGAGATTAGCATGATAACTTGATTTCTCATAACTGACCCCTTGTCGTTTAAAGATTAACTTATCAGTCTTTGCGACTTTTTTCGAGAACTTTTGAGTAGGCCGAGAAGTTTTCCAGGACTTTGCCGGTACCTCTGGCAACGCAGGTTAAAGGATCTTCGGCGATGTTAACCGGCAGGTTGGTTTCATCGCGCAGCCGTTTATCCAAGCCGCGAAGCAAGGCGCCGCCGCCGGTCAGCACGATACCTCTTTCGAGAATATCAGAAGCCAGCTCAGGCGGAGTACGCTCCAGAGCCTGCCTAACCGCCTCAACGATTATATCAATAGTCTCTGATAATGCTTCACGTATCTGGACTGAAGAAAGTTTCAATATTTTTGGCACTCCGGCCACTAAATCCCGGCCTTTGACATCCATCGAAAGCTCTTTTTCGAGCCCGGTAGCCGAGCCTATCTTAATTTTTATCTCTTCGGCGGTCAGTTCACCGATAAGCAGATTGTAGTTCTTCTTGAGATACATGATAATAGCTTCGTTTAATTCATCACCGGCGATTCTTATAGAAGTAACGTTGACGATGCCGTTTAAGGCTATCACCGCGATTTCTGTGGTGCCACCGCCAATATCGATTACCATGCAGCCCGAAGGCTGTTCTACCGGCAGACCAACTCCAATAGCCGCTGCCATCGGCTCTGACAGCAGGTAAACTTCGCGGGCGCCGGCATTTTCAGCCGAATCACGAACCGCGCGCTTTTCTACTTCAGTAATGCCAGAGGGGACGGAAACAACCACCCGGGGCTTCATCAGATACTTATGCTTGACCACACGCCGGATAAAGTCAGATATAAGTTTCTCAGATATTTCAAAATCAGCAATAACCCCGTCTTTTAGCGGACGAATTGCTGCAATTCCAGCAGGTGTGCGACCGGTCATTTCTTTGGCGGCTGAGCCTATTGCCAAAATTTTGCCGGTAGATTGCTCTACAGCCACCACCGATGGTTCGTTTAGAACTATCCCCTGATTTCTGACATATACCAGCGTATTGGCTGTGCCCAGGTCAATGCCGATGTCGCTTGAAAGCCAGTCAAATAATCCCAATGTCTTGTTTCCTAAAATAAGAGAGCTTTATATCCATAGGCCGCAAAAAGCTAGCAGCCTTCACTACCATATATCGTATTATTTAGCCTCAAGTTTACTCTCAAAAGCAAGAAAGTGCAATAAAATTGTACGTTTTCAGCTCTCATGAGCAAAGATTTATCCAGTAAATTCAACTGTTTTCAGACAATTTTAGACTTTAATTCTGCGCATCGACAACTGCAATCGAAGCCATGTCAACTATCTGGGTCACATCCAGCGTCCGGTGCAAAACATGCACCGGCTTTGACAGCCCCATCAAAATTGGTCCGATGGCAGTAAGCCCGCCCATTCTCTGCATCAGCTTGTAGGCGATATTGCCGGAATTTAAGTCGGGGAATATCATCACGTTAGCCTTGCTGTTGAGCTTTGAGAAGGGAAAATGTTCTTTCATAAACTCCGGCATCAGAGCTGTATCTGCCTGCATTTCGCCGTCCACAATCAGGTCGGGCACTTTTTGGTGAAGTATCTTTACTGCTTTAGCCACTTTACTGGATTCGGCTAGCCTGACAGATCCAAAATTTGAAAATGAAAGCATAGCAATTCGTGGCTCAATATCATAACTCCTGGCTACTTTGGCCGCATTGATGGCAATCTCCGCCAGTTCTTCGGCTGTCGGGTTAATATTAACCGTGGTGTCGGCAAACATATAAACTTTGTCCTGACTGACCATGGCAAACAGACCCGATACCCGGGTAACTCCCTCTGCCATAGGAATAATTTCAAGAGCCGGACGGATAGTAGAGGGATAATCTGAGCGTATTCCCGAAAGAAGCGCATCACAGTCGCCCGACATAAGCATCATCAGGCCGTAGTAAATGGGAATAGTCACTCTGCGGTTAGCGCGCTCCATGGTAATACCGCGCCTGCCTCTCAGCTCAAAATATTTTTTGGCATATTCTGAAAGTTTTGATGATTCACTGGGGTTGATTATTTCTGCTCCGGCTAATTCCAACTGGTACTCTTTGGCAACTTTGGCAATGCGCTTTTCGTCCCCTAAGAGAATCGGCCTGGCAATGCCTTCATCAAGTAGATTCTGGCAAGCCCGTAGAACCCGCCGCGACTCACCCTCGGGAAATACAATACGCTTTGGCTCAGACTTTGCCTTTTCTGCAATTGATCTCATAAGAGTTCTGCCGCTGCCGATTCTTTCCATCAACTCCTGCTTGTATTCTTCTAAATCCAGCTCTCTGCCGGCTACGCCGGATTTCATAGCTGCCTCAGCTACCGCTGCTGCCTCCCAGGTCAAAATACGGGCGTCGAACGGTTTGGGGATAAGATATTCACGACCAAATTTGAAGCGCTTTCCGCCATACGCTTTGGCTACTGCCGGCGGAACTTCTTCTTTGGCAAGGGCCGCCAATGATTTTACAGCGGCAATTTTCATCTCTTCGTTTATGGTCGTAGACCAGGTGTCGAGCGCACCGCGAAAAATAAAGGGAAAACCGAGCACGTTGTTGACCTGATTAGGGAAATCAGATCTGCCGGTGGCAACTATTACATCTTTGCGGGCAGAGACCGCATCCGGGTAGGTGATTTCCGGATCCGGGTTGGCCATAGCCAAAACTATTGGGTCTTTGGCCATTGACTTGACCATTTTTTGAGTGACCAGATCCTTGACGGAAACACCTACAAAAACATCAGCTTCTTTCATAGCCTCGACAAGAGTGCGGGCATCAGTTTTTCTGGCGAACTCAGCTTTGTATTTGTCCAGACCAGATTCGCGGCCTTGGTAGATGACACCTTTAGAATCGACCATCAGCAAATTTTCGTGCTTCACTCCCAGCGAGCAATACAATTTGGCGCAGGCGATTCCGGCCGCCCCGGCGCCGCTGAAGACGACTCTGATTTTATCTATATCTTTGTTTACAATTTCGAGGGCGTTTAACAAGGCTGCTGCTGAAATTATGGCGGTTCCGTGCTGGTCGTCATGGAAGACCGGTATGTTGAGCGTATTCTTGAGAGTTTCTTCAATATAGAAACAATCAGGCGAGCCGATATCTTCGAGATTTATACCGCCAAATGTCGGCGCCATTAGCTGACAGCACTTAATAATCTCATCCGGGTCTTTGGTATCAAGTTCGATATCAAAAACATCAATGTCTGCAAATCTCTTAAATAGAATGGCTTTGCCTTCCATAACCGGCTTGGCGGCAGCAGGACCGATATCCCCCAGACCTAAGACTGCCGTACCGTTTGATACCACGGCTACCAGGTTGCCTTTGGCGGTATATTTGTAAACATCCGACGGGTTACGGTATATCTCCATACATGGCTCTGCCACACCCGGAGTATAGGCCAGCGAGAGGTCGTATTGGGTGCTGCATGGTTTGGTCGGGTTAATTTCTATCTTTCCGCGTCTGTCGCGGCTGTGATATTCTAAGGCATCTCTTTTCGATATCATTCTATCTGCTCCTTAAGGCCTATATTTCATTCTGGAAGAACAACTGAAATAGCATAGGGGTCTTTGACTGTTAAATCAAATTTGAAATTAGCGGTCAAAATTGCTTCCGTCTATTGTAGGTCAGGACTTTTAAATCCTGAGCGAAGCCGAAGGGCTTGCAGTCCTGACATTGGTATCAAGGCAGAAGTTCTGTCATTGCGAGCCCTGATAAAATCAGGGTGCGGCAATCTCGCCTTAAATTACTGAGATTGCCGCGTCCCGACAAAGTCGTGACTCGCAATGACAATCAGCAACTGAATATATTCAGCCATTACACTTCTTTGCTTCGAAGCTCAGTTTTGTAGGTCAGGAACCTTGTGTTCCTGACTAATTGAAAAGGCAGAACCACTAAAGGGCATGGTGCCCTACAATTATATTATGGACAAGGCCCCGGAGGCGGCCCTCCTCGGAAGATAAAGTCGACCAGATAGGTTAGGTCAAGTATATCTGCTGAATCTCCATCACCGTTGACATCGCTTTCGTTAGGGCATCCTCCCGGATTACCACTGCCTCGAAAGATGAAATCAACAAGGAAAACCAGATCAACGATATCGACATCGTTTCCCTCGAGGTTTAAATCGCCTTGTATGCCAACACAGCAGCAGGCATCTCCGATGCCGTCACCATCCTGGTCTGCCTGACTGGGATTGAATCTTGTCGGACAATTGTCGCAACTGTCAGGAACTCCGTCACCATCGTTGTCCGTGTCGTACGGAACGTAAACAAAGGCCTTCCCAGAACTTTCGGGGTTAGTTGAACTCAGCGGCGCTCCAATAATAATATCCCTCTGACCATTGGACCCAATGTCGATGGCGCCGTCAACACTCATTCCGAAACCTATATCGGAGTTATCTCCATACAGCGTGTGCAATATCGATCCGGTCTGACCGGAGAGAATAGAAACTTGAGCGGAGCCCGGTACACCAAACACCACATCATCAAAAGAGTCTGCGTCGAAGTCACCAATGCTTGAACCTGACCAGCCGAGATAGGCGTTCACCGATGATCCGCTAAGCTGGTGAAGAAGCGCCCCGGTTTGCCCTGAATAGATATAAAGCTTGCCAGCGTCCTCTCCTCCGGCGTCATTGAATGGAGCGCTTACGAAAAGGTCATCGAAGCCGTCGTTATCCACATCGCCGGCACCGGCCACGTCATATCCGAAATGGTCGCCCGCAGACTCTCCTGTGAAGATGTAAAGCGGGGTTGAAGTCAGCCCGGAGTATACATAAGCTCGGCCTGCGTTTAGTCCACCCGCATCGTTATACGGCGCGCCAACAATGTAATCGGCGACTCCATCATTATCGACATCTCCTGCCCCCGCCGCAGACGCTCCAAACCAATCGAGCGCACTTTCTCCCGTCACTGTCTGAAGAATTGATCCGGTCTGACCTGAATACACGTTGACGAAACCGGGATCTGATTCCAGAGGTTGTGGCGCCCCGGAAAGATAATCAGGTATTGTGTCTCCGTCGATATCACCTATTCCCGCTACTGACGTGCCTAATAAATCAAAATCGGAAATTCCGAAGTATCTACGATCAGCGATGCTTGTGAAGCGCGTAATCGGGAAGGGACCTGGACCGCCGTAAAAAACAAAGGTGGCGCCTAACGTCTGAACGAATGGCACGGCTGAGTAAAATTTCTGACCAACAATGTAATCATCATAGCCATCGAGATTCACATCCCCTATCCCGTCCACAGACCACCCGAATTGGAAATAAATGCTAGAAACTATCTCGTACAGGAGAGATCCATCGTCGCCTGAATAAACATACGCTCTTCCGGTGAAATCGGTGGCGCCATCTCCCCAAGCTCCGACAATTATATCATCGAATCCGTCATTATTGACATCGCCCGCGCCGCGCGCTTCTCGCCCAAACTGATCAAAATCCTCCGCCCCCGAGAGCGAAAGATATAAACCTACACATTCGCAGGCGTCTCCGGTTCCATTCAGATCGCTATCCTCCTGACCGGGATTGGCAATGCCCGGGCAGTTGTCTGACTGACCACAAACACCGTCTCCGTCAAGATCGTTTGTGGGATCATTCGGACAGACGTCACAAGCGTCGCCCAATCCATCAGAGTCAGTATCTGTTTGTCCGGCATTGCTAATCGTTGGGCAATTATCGCAACCGTCATTATGCCCATCACCGTCGCTATCCGCTCCGGAGGCCGCCAGAACGGCCGCATACGCGTTGACGTAGCCGTGGCCATAGAAATCATCCCGACCGGGGACGCCCAGGTCGGTTGCGCTACAGCGAAGAATATCTTCCACTTCAGGCGCAGTCAGTGTGGAATCCACAGAGAGAATCAAGGCCGCTACGCCCGCGACAAACGGTGAGGAGAATTAAGACCCAGCTCTAAAACCATATCCACTATTCTTGTCGGTGGTATAAATGTATGCACCGGGGGCGCAAAATTCAAGATCAGGTCCGTAATTGCTGAAGAATACTCTGTGTACATGGTTATCAAGAGCGCCAACTGAATTCACAGAAGAGAGATTACCCGGATAAGCAACAGTACTCACATCCGAGTTTCCTGCGGCTTTAAAATGAATCATCCCGCCCGCGTAGGTGGAGGCATACTTGTCATCTAGCGCGCTTGATTGTATTGTGGCAGTGCTGTTAGTTGTAATACGAACCCCCTCCGATTCGGCGTAGGCGAGAGCGTCAACAAACCAACTGCTCTGAAGAAAGTCTCCACGTACGCGAGCAGATATAATGCGGCAGTCGGTAGCTACACCGACAGTCCCGAGCCCATTGTTTATCTTAGCTGTGACCACACCTGCAACTCTCGTGCCGTGGGTTTGGCTGGCAGTACCGCCAGGCAGGTTTTGACCGGTAAAGTCCTGCCCCGGTAGCTGGTTAATGTCCGGGTGATCCTGCTGAACGCCGTTATCAAAAACCAAAATCTTTATGGATGAGTCCCCGGTAGTTATCTGCCAGGCTTGTGGAAGATCTGCGTCAACTCCCGGCGTCCCACCAAATTGCGACACATGATTCGCGCCCCAAAGATTTGGAAAGCCAGGGTCGTTAGGAATGAGACCAATCGCAGTTTCGATTCCATCAAAATTTCTATCTCGATTAGTAGCCGGATTTGGAGTTGAACCGGGATCAACCGTCCTCTGAGTCTGGGTCACTTCATCATCAGAAAGAGCCGAGAACCGAAAGTCCGGCTCGGCCCATACGATTTGATTTTGTAATGACAATTCATTCGCTTGCGCCAATACCTCAAAGCCATTTTTCGAGGAACTCCGCAGTTTGTACGCCCCTGTTAATCCGCCGAAATCCGTTTCAACAATTTCCAGATCAGGGGCGAGAGACTTCAGGAGAGCGTCGGAGTCCCGAATATGCTCAGGCTTAAAGCGAAGAAGTATATCAGGGGTCACAATTACCCAGTCAAAATTTGGCAAACTAAAGACGGGAGAAACAAATTCAGACTCCGATATCGTTGAGAGTTTTTCAATGCGTTTCCCTACATCTTTAGACGACAGGGCCGGAGACAACTCAAGCATGCTCCAACGGGTTTTGCCCAAGTCAATTTCCGTTGCCGATTCATTCAGTACGCCTGCTACTTTTTCCGCAAATCCATCTGACTTCGTTTTCGCCGATCTCAGAACTGCGAGTCTTCCATTCAATAGTTCAAAGGAAATCTCTTTCCCATTGTAGATGTAATGGGTTGGGTAGCTCCGCTCGTTTTCGGCAGCGAGAGTACCAGTTATATTTAGGACTAATAGTAGAGTGAAGATAACAATGGATAACATAAAGTTGAGATTAGAGAATTTCATAATACTCTCTCTTTCTGAGGCTCACCCCATGTCCTCAGTCAGGCTACAAAGGGCGATTCTTGATAAAATATCAGTAGCCCAATAGATTCGTAATAAAAGAATTTACTCTCCAATTTGCGCAAAACGGGTCTTTTTGTCAAAGCTTTTTCGTAGGCGGCCCGCCACGGCGGGTTCTCTCTTGACAGACCTGTTGCAAATTAACTCGCAAATCGCAGCAAAATACTCCACTAACCTTGATTAGTATGAACAGAGAACAATTTGACACCGAAAATCGAACTCAAAATTTCTACAATACTTATTATGCGAAAAGTAAAATATGACAAAACGAACCCATTTCGGCCCACCAGCCGGAGGAAACTCAAAAAAAGATGTTAAATATAACAAAACGAACCCATTTATTGGCCCTGGCGGATTTGCCGTAATGCGGTGAACCATGGTCGCTTGCAAAGAAAGGATGGATTCCCAGCTTTAGTCCCGAGCGAAGACTCGGGGCCTCCGCTGGAAAGACAAAAAGGGGCGCAGTTTCCTGTAGGTCAGGAACCTTGCATTTCTGACATTTAAGAAAAGGTAGAACCGCTAAAGGGCATGGTACCCTACAAATTCTGCCCTACTTTGCTCTTGTTAGTTCTTCCCGCACCTGCCGCAGGCGCTGATTTCGTCGGTCATGCCTTCGACCGCAATATGAGCGAGTATCTCGGTGCCGGAATCACTGGAGCGAATAGCTTCTACCTGACAATAATTTTTCACCGCGCCAGACTCCCGGCCGACGTACATCGATAGCCCGGCTCTGACAGCTAAGAAATGCTTAATCAGCAGATACTCTTCTATTTCATCATCGGTTTGGTGCTGGTCCAAAAACTGGCCGATATCGGCGCTTAAGATATCTTCGATTTGCTTGTTTTCCAGCCAGTCGATAATCATTGATTGATTTCCGACGGCGCCGCCGCAGCTTAGTTTGCGCAGAGCGTAGCGGCTGACACGGTCTTCGGTGTCGAGCCTGATTCTTAAGTGGTCTGTTATATCCTTACAGGGCATATCTTAAAGATACCATTTAATTGCTATTTGTAAACCGTTTCTACGCTTATCAAAACTCAGTTCCAGTCCATACGGTAAATTCTCTGTCCCGAAGATGAGGTAGGGCCGCGGCGCCCATACAGCTTGGTCAGGAATTTAAGTAGCACAAATCCAAACAGGAAGCCGCCTACATGAGCCAGCCAGGCGACCCCGCCGCCGGTAGAGCTGCCGCCCAGCGACATAAATAGCTGCATAAAAAACCAGATACCCAGTACAATCCTGGCCGGAATAGTGATAAACTGGATAAAGAAAAATATGATAAGCACTGTTATACGCGCCTTAGGATGCAAAACAATGTAGGCGCCCATCGCTCCGGCAATAGCTCCCGAGGCTCCGACCAGTGGAACTTCGGAACTGGCACCAAACAAAGTATATAATGCGATAGCAGCCAATCCCGACAAAAGATAAAAGAAGACGAATTTTACGTGCCCAAAATAGTCTTCAACGTTATTCCCATATATCCACAGAAACAACATATTGCCAATCAAATGCAGCCAGCCGCCATGCATAAACATCGAGGTAAACGGAGTCAGGTAAGTCGAAAACGCCAGTTCGGGTGTTACTTCGACAGCATGCACCAGCTCTACCGGTATGTAGGCGAATTTATAAGTGAATTCCAGAAACCCTTTAGAACCTAAAAGAATGCTGAACAGAAAGACAACAGAATTAATTACTATTAGAGCAATCGTAACTACCGGTTTTCTGATTGTCGGGACATCATCTTTTATTGGTATAAACAAATAACTGCTCCGTTAATATCCTGGTCATCACCGTTTTTTAGACTTTGCTCTGATCCAGAATTTAAGATACTTCTCAACTTTATTACCTACTCTATCGGTAACAACTATGGCCAGATGATGCTCGCCTGCTTCCAGAGACTTAATCGGCCCGGTCTGGCAGATAAAAGTTTCCGGGTCATATTCGGGAATCATCCAGTCGCCGTCGAGTTTTATCAATATATTTCTGTCATCTTCAAAACCGGACAATGTGTCAGATAGTTCAAACCTTATGGGCAGATTGGCATTTCGATATTTCTTGTTAGCTCTGACATTCAGGTTTTTGATTGAAGGGGGGTCATAATCTATGACCGCAGCAAATGATCCTCCACCGATAGATTTTGCCCGCAAAGTATTATCGTTTCTTTCATTTTCAAGCCAGACCCATTTATTTTCTTTCTTGTCCAGCCAGCAGATTCCGCTCAGATCGTTTTTGGGCAGCTCTCCAATCATTTCAATACTAACTTCAAATTCCTCTCGGCAGAGAAACGCTTCCGGCAGAATTTCATAATGATCGGAGTTTAGCCGTAGTGCAGATTTCCTAATTATTTTGTTAGTTTTAATTTGAATAAACAGCGGTTTGTAGAGACTGTTTTCTTCAAATGAAACTTCAAACCTGTCACCGGTTTTGATAGTCCGCTGGCCATAACCAACAGCGTAGGCATGGAAATTTTCAACAGTGACACTCTTGTAATCAGGAGAAGCATTGAGAACAACTTCGATTTTAGTAATTGTTGCAAGTTTAGGAGAGGGAGGAATGAAACAACGGTAATTTTTCAGATTAAACATTCTGGCTGGCCAGATTCCCAACAAGGTGCTGTCATTGTACAGCTTTACCCAGGCTTTACTGGCTCCTTTATTAGTTGAAAGAATGTCGACCCAGAGACCTTCGTCGTCAACAGTTGCTACAACTTCTTTGGCAGATTTAGAGAGCCGGTCCAGAATTCCGTGATAGATATTATCCCGGATTAGACCGCCGCTTTGTGTAAATATGAATAGTCTTAAAACATATCCCAGGCGGATTCTGAAAGAGGTCTTGCAAATCAGGCTGCCATCATCACTATACTCTGTCTTGATTTTCTTGGATGCATGCCATTTGTTTTTTGATGCTATGAAAGTAACCACTGAATCAATCCCAAAGAGCTTGTACTCTCTTATTGGTTTGAAATAGAAAAAAGTGCTGCCCGAATCTGAAGTAATTGTAGAATCCAGATGGAAAATATTTTCAGCCGGACCATATATGAACTTAAAACCAAGTTCTGAAACATTGCCACAGCAATCTTCGGCCACAACTCTGGCAGACCGAACTCCGGGATTATCCGTTCCTTTTCTACCGATATGTCCTTTAGAGCCATTTGGGGATTTGCTGCCCTTAAATTGATTCCATCTGTCATTAAACAAGCGGCGAACTTTCGGACGATCCTCAACAAACTCGCCATAATCATATTCGAAATTGACAGATTGTTCAGTTGCATAGTTCAGAGTATCAAAAAGCGATTCATAGTAAAGCTGGTCATCTATATAAAGCGACAGCTTTCGTACAGATCTTTTCATACCGCTGGGCCTCATCAGGTCATAGCAGTCTGTCATTATCCCGAACGGCCGGTTAAAATGCAAAACTGTGTCGAGAATATACTTGCCGGCTGACTCTGTTTTTCTAACGTCGTAGAACATCTTTCTGACTCCGCTGTCAAACATCGAAGTGTCATCCAAAATCTTGAAACCAACCCTGGTAAACATTGGCCGGACATCGTCGCTCAGGCTGAAGCCATGAGAAAGCGGATTAAGGGGCTGATTGTCGGGGCTGCGTTTTTCAAAATGAAGATGTGGCGCCCCGGCGCCGGTTTGTCCGCTTTGGGCTATCAACTGGCCTTTTCTAATTTTCAGGCTCTCAGCTGGAGGATAGAGGTCAACAAAGTAACGTTTTGAACTTAGCTGGGCTGTTTTAACATAGTTATCTATAGAAGGGATGAATTTAGCCAAATGAGCAAACACGTAGTAATAGCCGTCATTTCCTATAATATATATGACTTTGCCGTAACCCTCATATGAGGTTCTTACCCGCCAGACATAGCCTTCTACCGGAGAAAAAACAGCTTCTCCGGCTGCTCCGCCGGTTCTAATATCAACCCCGCTGTGAAAACGGTTAGCCCTCATATCCCCAAATCCCGAAGCCAGATCTATCTTTCTCTTTACCGGCCAGTCAAGAGTTTGAGAATATCCTGATCCAAAGAGCATCAAAAAGAATAGAACAATTGAAAAAATTTGCTTCATATTAATCCTTATATATAAAAATATCTTGCATATTGTACAATTCTATGGTCAATCCGATAATATAAAGCAACTATTTTGTATAATTGATACTTTATCGGTATTGCCAAATTGGACAGTTAAAGTATATTAACTGGCCGCCTGTCGATATCAATAGCAGCCGGTAAATTTTTGGATTTTACTTAAAGGAGTTTTTTAGATGTTTAAGGCACTTCGCAGAATGATTGTTCCGATAATCATAATAGTTCTATTCTTTTTTGCAGGTATGATCGTATTGGAATGGGGCATGGGTTTTTCCAGCCGCCAGACTTTCCAAAATACGAATCTTGCAGCTATCATAAACGGGGAGGAAATCACCTGGCAGCAGTACAATCGGACATATAACAACTTAGCACAGGCTGAAATTCAAAAAGCCCCTGACCTGGAACTCTCGGAAAATCAGAGAAGACAGCTTCATCTGAATGCCTGGCAGCAGATAGTGAATGACCGGCTCTTGACGCAACAGGTACAGAAATTCGAGATTTTTGTTTCTGCAGAGGAAATATATTCATTTTTGAAATACAGCCCGCCGCCGGAGCTTCAGGCCGCACCGAGCTTTCAGACCGATGGCAACTTTGATTACCAGAAATATATCAACGCCATGGCGGACCCGCAGGCCGAAGCCTTTTGGGCTTCCATTGAACCAATCATAATAAGCGAAATTGAAAAACTAAAGATTCAGGAAATGGTGATTCAAGCTGCTCACGTAAGTGAGGACGAAGTCAAGCGCGCTTACATTGAAAAGTTTGAAGAAGTAGACCTTGGGCTTGTAAATGTTTCTTTTGCAAGATTTTCCAAACCTCCTCCGAAAAGCACCGAAGATGAAATGCGTGCTTTTTTTGAAGAACGTCAGGACGATTATTATTTGGATGAAAAAAGGAGTCTGAATATTGCCATATTGGAAAAGTCTCCCAAACCTTACGACTGGGAAATTTCCTACAATCAGGCTGTAGCAATTTATGACTCAATTCAAGCTGGTTCAGATTTTGCAGAAATGGCCAGAAAGTATTCTGATGATGTTACTTCAGAAGATGGCGGTGACCTGGGCTGGTTCCCGGCCGGCCAAATGGTCCCCGAGTTTGACAAGATGGTCTTCAGTATGCAGCCAAATGATGTAAGCGAACCAATTAGAACACAATTCGGCTGGCATATAATCAAGGTTCACGAAAGAAAAGAAGTAAATGAAATCCCTCGCCGGAAAGACGAAGCTGAATTGGTCAAAAAGGCACGTGCTTCGCATGTTTTGATTAAGACTGATGTTTCTCAGGAAACCCTGGATGAGCTATACAATCGACTTGAACGGTTCTATACAGCAGCAGTTAGCTCAGGTTTTGAGAAAGCCGCCCGTGACTTGAAAATGCCGGCAAAGAGAACCACCACTTTCTTCCGCGGAAAAAACATCCAGTTCATTGGCAGTAATCCGCAGGTGGATAAATTTACATTTGAAAGTGAGCTTAACGAAATATCTGAATTGATGGAAAACAAGTCTTCATTTTTTGTGGTGCAGCTGTCTGAAATTGATTTAGCCGGCCCGGCTGCATTCGAAGATGCAGAAGATAAAGTAGTGCTTGATATCGTCCGGTACAAGGTTCTGACATTATGTATGGATACAGCCAATGCCATCTGGAATGAGTTTAAGGCCGGAACGCCCATTGAAAAAGCTGCAGAAAATCATGCCGAGAATATTGAAATTTTAGAATCAGTTTCACGTACCGGCTGGGTACCCCAGCTCCGCCGGGATCCAGAATTAATCGGAGCTGCCTTTAGCATGGAATCCGTAGGTGATATGACTCCGCCAGTGAAATTCGGCCAGGGGGTTGCCATTTTTAAGCTGATCAACAAAACTACGCTCGACTTGACCGATTATAACAGCAAAAGAGATTCGATATACACGGCAATTCTTAATTATAAGCAGCAGAACATATATCAGCTTTGGTTCGATGATTTAATAAGTTCATCAGAAGTAGTTAATAATGTCGAAAAAGAACTATTAGAAAATCCTGATTTTCTTTAGAGGCTTTTTCTACAGATTGGTATAATTCGGACCTTCGCCACCTTGAGGAGTAACCCAGCGGATTATCTGATAAGGGTCTGCAATATCACAAGTCTTGCAATGGACGCAGTTTGAGGGGGTCAACTCGAGTTTCTTCTTGCCCGGGTTGTTAGAGTCTTCAACCATGTTATATACATTGGCCGGGCAGAAATGCTGGCAGGGGTTGCCGTACTCTTCTGTGCAGCGAGTGTTGCAGATATCTCTGTCGGCAATGACAAGGTGCGATGGCTGTTCTTCTTCGTGCATGGTGCCTGATTTGTAAACATCGGATAACTTGTCGTATAAAAAATCATTGTCAAATTTTAGCTTTTCTTTTTCCGGCGCTTCTCCGAATCTATTTTTGAAGTCTGACCTTTTCAGCATATACTTGTGATCACGAGAGTTTTCTCTGCGATTAAATAGGCCTCTGCCGCCAGTAATTATCTGAATTGCGCCGTGAAATAACCCGCTTAGCAGCCCGCCTTTAAATCCCGCGTGAAAATTCCTGGTTCGATAAAGTTCTTTTTTGACCCAGCTTTGTTCGAATCTCACTTGATATGCACCAAGCCGCTCTGCACTAAAATCTGACGCTTTAGAGCACTCAGCCAGAGTCTCGGCAGCCATTATTCCCGATTTAATGGCCAGGTGAATTCCTTTGAACCGGGCAGGATTAAGCATACCGCCGCTGTCCCCGCAGATCATGAGACCCTCATGATAGAGTTTGGGAACTGCAAAATAGCCAAGAACCGGAATCGCTTTGGAACCATAGTGGAGCATCTTGCCGCCTTCAAGAATCTTTTTAACTTTCGGGTGAGTCTTATAAGATTGAAATTTGCCATGTGGGTCATTTTTAGGATTAGGAGAATCAAGCCCGACTGCAATACCCAGAGAAACCATATTGTCAGACATACCGTAAATCCAGCCGCCGCCATATTCTTTAAAGTTTTGCGGAAATCCGATTGTATGAATTACATCCCCGGCCTTTATGCGTCCGTCCGGCACTTCCCAGACTTCCTTGACTCCTGTCAGATACGCCTGCGGAAGTTTTCCTTTGGTCAGCTCAGGTATCTTTTCAAAGGCCTGCCGCATAAGTGAGCCATGTACCCCTTCGCACAAAATAGTAACTTTTGCTTTGATAATAGAGCCCGGCTCAAAATTCGGCTTTTGGTTACCTTCCTTGTCAAGACCCATATCGACAGTTTGCACACCGACAACCTTACTATCCTCAAAAAGCAGTTCATATCCGGCCAGTCCGCAATAAATATCAACTCCGGCCTTTTCGACCTGCTCAGCCAGCCAGCTGGCAAATTTGTTTAACGAAATAACATAGTTTCCGTGATTGTTAACAGATGGCGGAGTGATGGGGAATTTTAGTGCACTTTTCTTCCCCAAAAAATACATCGAGTCAGAGCTAACCACGGCTTCAATGGGCGCACCAAGTTCTTTATAGTTGGGAATGAGTTCTTCTATACCTCGAGGGTCCATAACAGCCCCTGATAAACAATGTGCCCCTGCATAAGAGCCTTTCTCCATCAGGAGAATTTCTGGTAATTCAAAATCCGGGTCGGATTCGGCCAATTTTGCAAGTTTATAGGCCAAAGAAAGGCCGGCGGGTCCGGCTCCAACGATTAGTATATCTGTCTCTAGAACTTCACGTTCAACGGACATAACATTCCTTTAATAAGAATAGTCATTTCCCTTGAATATAACCTGGGATATATGGAAAAGAAAGTTAGAGGTCCGAAGAAACTAAGTCAGCGGTTGGTCGATGAAGACCTCTTGGAATAACCTCTGTTGCTGCCATTTTGATGTCTTCTGATATTACCGCTAAATTCGCGGGGAGACGGCTCGCCGTTAAGCCTTAGCATCTCCGATATCTTATCCTTGTCACAACCCACGGTTAGCAGGCGGGTAGTCTTGATTATGGGGTGCTTCAGAAGAGTAATGTCCTGGGCTATAAGCTCAACCAGCTGCTCTCTAGGAGGCATTTTTTCACCTAAGTTATGCTTGACATAAGACTCGGACAAAGGATTTAAAAAATGTTTGGCATCCAGATGGCCCAGAACACCCATTAGCTCGTAGGCGCTCATTGGGTTTTTTTCTAAATCTCGTATATTAAGCACAACTCCAGCTTCTTCTAAAAACTTCCTGGTTTCTGCACAGCCCTCATCGTTACCGTAAGTCAAATACATTGCACGTTTGGGTGTCATTTTTCCTCCTAAATCTGTTTTCTATAGGGCAAATTTTATTCGCTTTAACTAAGTTTCAAAGTTCAAATTGAAAAATTCTATGCTTGTAATTTATCGAAATACTAACAGGTCATAACTTAGCTGTTAATGCAACAAAAAAGTGAGCCCATGACTGTTAAAAAATGCTTATTTATAGTGAACTCCATCAAAAGTAAAACCAGTAGATTCCTATTCTTTCTACGCTGTAAAGTCCGGATAGTTCGCTCTAAAAACGATCAAAAAGCCCCATTAATATTATCGGAAAAAAAAGCCTCGTCTTAATGTGACCTACATCAATATAACAACATTTCCGTAATTAAAAAGTTTCAAATAAAAAAACTTTGCTTATGGCTACAGCTTCACCGCAATACTTACGCCGTCTCTCAGGGGCATGATGGTGGTGAAAAATCTGCTATCCTTGTATAAGCTCTCTGTAAACTCTTTTACGGCCTTCGGTGATTTTTCAGTACTTCTTGCGTATACTTTGCCTTCCACCAAAAGGTTGTCTGTTATGAACAAACCTCCTTTTTTGAGTAGCGGCGCGACTAAATCAATTGTAGCAGGATAATATATCTTGCTGACGTCGTTAAAAACAATATCAAACGGCCCCGAAAGTCTTTTTGCTATTTTGAGACTGTCGCCGACTTTATAGTCAAAATGGCTGCGCAACCCGGCTCGTTTGAAATACTCCATGGCCAGCTTCTTATTTTTGCTGTTATTGTCAGTCATCGTTATCTGTCCGCGGCCACTTGAGGCCATAGAAAACCAGAACGCCGAATAACCGTAGCCGGAACCAAGTTCGAGTATTTTGCGTGCTTTGGTAAGAATTGTCAGCTGATACAGCAATCTTCCGACTAAAGGGCCTACAATAGGAAAATCGATCTCTTCAGCATAGTTTTCCATCTCTCTTAGAACTTGTGGGCGTTCCGGGGTTACTTCTAATAGATGCTTATGTACGTCTTCAAACATTCCCATTCTTCCAACCAATCTTAAATTTTAACAAAAATATCGCCGTTTTCGACCTCTACCTGGTAGGTCTTGAGTTTGAACTTGTCAACTGTCAGGCACTGGCCTGTCTTGAGGTTGTATTTCCAGCTGTGCCAGGGGCAGGTGACTATTAGCCCTTCTACTTTCCCTTTCTTAAGAGATGCCTTCATATGTTTACAATCCGACTCTATTCCAAACAGTTCGCCATCTACGTTAAAAACCGCAACTCGTCTGGCCAGGATTCTCTTTTCCAAAGAACTGCCCGGGGGGAGTTCAGAAACTTTACCCATCTTGATTCGCTGCATTCAGTCTTTTCTTAATAGCCAAAATCTGATAATTACTTACTATGAAAGTTAAAATGAAAATCTATGCTGCGGCTTCCTGCACCGGTTCTGTTTTCTTGTCGCTCCGTGACAATGATATAGTTTTCATCAGTTTTTTACGGTCGACTATCGCCAGCGATCCGGCCAAAAATATCAGGAACGAGCCCACCCAAAAAAGGATAATTAAAGGCTTTTCTGAGATGTCGATAATCAAGGCAGTCGTTTGCTTGGGGATATTCGGCAAAAAGTCTGCCTTGAATTTGAGCACCACGCTGCCATCTTCGGGATTGATTCCGGCTATTTTGACACTGGCGCTGCCATTATCAAAGGAAACTTCGTTACTCTTAATCTTTTCACCGGTCAGGTCAAGACTGGGCCTGATCTCCTCGGTCTGGCCGCCATATTCAATGTTTAATACTGATGCCACAGCCTTGGGGGTTATCGCCTGCGGATCGTCAAACTCAAATTTTAGGAAAGTTATCTTATACTTATCAAGCCACCTTGATTCTCCGCTTTGAAAACTAAGCGTGCCCGGGTCGCGCTGCTCTGTATTTTCCATAGCCACCGGAGCTACGTAGAGGTCATGGCTCAGGTATTTTTTAATGTGAGGTTTGCGCATTACTCCCTCGGAATTTTTGGGGAACTCGTGGGGCAGCACCGCCGTAAAATGTTCACCTTCGGAGATAATATCAACATGGCAGTCGAATCCTTTATCGGTTTCAACCATATGAGTAAACGTCATATCGTAGCCCATAGCAGAGACGGTCTCGCCCATAGGCAGAGTAACATTCATAGTGTTGTCAAAACCTGCCGAGGCAGCAGCGCCTGTCAGGGCTATCGACAAACCTACGTGCGCCAGATAACCGGGCGAAAATTTCTTGTTTAATAGTCCGCCGATGACAACAGTCGAGTTTGAGACAAAAGCCCAGGTTGCTGCTCCAAATAAAAGCAGATAGATTATTTCTCTGGTAAAACCGGTAATCAGTAAAATAAGAACCGTTAAAAGTCCGGCAGATGAACCTGATATCAATAGCCATTTCCGGTACATCCCTTTATTCCACTTAAAGCAAGGGAACAGAGCTATCAAAAATAGTAAGGCTACGGCTATCGGCGTCATAGTAGCGAAATAATATTCAATGCCGACGTTTGAAGGATTATCGGTAAACCTTGTCAGCAGCGGAGTCGAAGTTCCCAGCAGAGTTAAAACTCCGCCCAAAAAGATAATAATGACGCCTATTGTTACCAGATAAGAGCGGGAATTGACGCTTGAATAAGACGCCTCGGTTTTAATATCACGCCAGCGCCAGATAAGAAGAAAAGTGCTGATGCCTATAAACGTTAAAAGTCCTACAACCAGGAATGCATTTATACCGAGGTCCACGAATGAATGCACTGAAAAGTCCGCCAGCACTCCCGACCTTGTCAAGAATGTACCGTATAAGACAGACCAAAAGCTCAAACAGACAACAAATAATGAGAAGCGCAAAAGTCCCCGCCGCTGCCTTTTGATAAAAAGGGAGTGTACCTGAGCTGTCAGGAAAATCCAGGGAATAAGCGAAGAGTTCTCTACCGGATCCCAGGCCCAGAAGCCTCCCCAGCCCAGAGTTTCGTAAGCCCAGTAGCCGCCTAAGATTAAAGCCGTTCCCAGCGATACCCAGGCAAACAGCGTCCATTTGCGGGCAGATTCGGCCCAGACATTATATTTTTTATCTATCAGAGCTGTCATGGCAAAGCAGAAAGGAAAAACTATGGCCGAAAAGCCAATGAACATAATGGGCGGGTGTATTTGCATCCAGTAATTCTGCAGCAGCGGATTTAAACCGGCGCCTTCTATCTGGAAAACCGTCATAAGCTCAAAGGGTGATTTTTTCAAGAGGATTGCAAGCAGTGACAAATTAAACAGATTAAGAAACATCATATTACCCGACTCGAATTTTTTGGCGGTGTAGATCATGACCAGGCCCATTACAGAAGTATAAAACAGCCAGAGCAGGAAAGTCCCCTGCTGTCCTCCCCACAACGTAGATATCAAATAACCGAGCGGCAGGTCAGTTGAGGAATATGAATGAACATAAGCGACAGTAAAATCGTGAGATATTATCAGGTAAAGCAGAGTTGCTATTGCCAGAGCAGCAAATGCTGTCGCGAATTTATAGAACAGACGCGCTATATATCTCTTGCCCTCATCCCCTCTCCAGACTAAGAAATATAAGAGCATTGATAATATCGTGCAGCCGGTAGCCGCAAAAATGAAATAATTTCCTAAGTGTGCCATCTTTTTTAGCCCCTAAACATATTCCGCTCCAGTTATATGGAGCTAAATTTCGAACTACCTTGCCACGCGAGCAATTTTTGTTCTCTTCTCCGGCAGCACAACATTAGCTGTGCCGCCTGATAACTCTACTAGTTTCTCAATAACAGCCTCTACCAGATAATCCGGTGTCGAAGCTCCGGCTGAGATGCCTATCTTTTCATATTTATCTTCAAACCATTCATCTTTAATATCATCGACAGAGCTTATCAGAATGCCCCGTCCGCAGATGCCATCTGATATTTGTGCCAGACGGTTTGAATTGGCCGATGATTCTGAACCAACCACCAGCACCATATCAACATTCGGAGCCAGCTCTAAAATTGCCTGTTGTCTCTTGGTGGTTGCGTTACAAATCGTGTTGAAAACTTTTATATGCGGCCATTTTTTTACTGCTGATTTTTCAGCCTCTTCAAATTCCTTTTCATGGGCAGTTGTCTGCACAGTCAGACCGAGTTTGCGCTCTTTCCAGTCGGGCAGAGCCAATAGAGATTCCTTGTCAGAGACTACCGTAATCTTATCCGGTGCATAACCTACCACACCGTAAGTTTCATCATGGTCGGCTTCTCCATAGTGGATAATATGGAAACCCTGCTCGACAGCTTTGACAATGATATCATAGATGCGAGTTACCAGCGGACAGGTAGCATCGATTACTTTCAGGCCCTGTGCCTCGGCTCTTTTAATTACATCGGGTGCAATACCGTGTGCGGAAATTATCAATGTGCCGCCTTCTACATCATCAACGGAAAAAGCCTGCTGAACTCCCTGTTCACGGAATTTTTCCACAACCGATTCGTTGTGAACAATTTCATTCAGTATTGTGACTTTTTCATCGCTGTTCTCGGCGGTTTCTTCGGCAATGTTGATCGCTCTTTTGACTCCCATGCAGAAACCGTGATGTTTAGCCATAATAATTTCTTTAATCATCGTGCCTCCAATAATTCCCTTGATTGGTTGAACGCCTTATAAGAACTCCGTACCAAAGGCCCGGCTTCGACATGGCCAAATCCTATTTCCCTGCCTACTCGGGCTAACTCCTGGTATTCTTCGGGACGGTAATATCTTTCTACCGGAAGGTGCGCCGGCGACGGCCGCAAATACTGACCAATCGTAAAAATATCAGCTCCGGCATCGCAGACCTGCTTCATCAATTCTATAATTTCTTCTTTAGTTTCGCCAAGCCCGGCCATCATGCCGCTTTTGACTACCGGACGTGGGCGGTATTTGTGGGCGTAGTTTAAGACCCAGAGCGAGCGCTCAAGCTTGGGCGCCCCGCCACGGACACGTTTTTGCAGACGGCCGACTGTTTCAACATTATGTGCCAGCACATCAACACCCGAATCAAGTATACAACCCAGTGCCTCAGCATTACCGCGCATGTCGGGAATCAAAAACTCAACTTTTACTTCTTTGTCCCGCTCACGCAATTCCTGCATCGTTTTGACAAATATCTGGGCGCCGCCATCGGGTAAGTCATCGCGCGTCACCGATGTAATTACGACCTGTTTTAAGCCAAGTTCGGCGACTGTGATAGCCAGTCGTTTTGGCTCGTCCAGATCGAGGCCTTCAGGCTTAGCCTTTATTACATCACAGAAATTACAACCACGGGTGCAATGTTTCCCCAGAATCATAAAAGTTGCGGTACCTTCGTCAAAACATTCTCTGATGTTCGGACAGGAGGCCTCCTGGCAGACCGAGTGAAGTCCGTGCGCTTTTAAGATCGAGCGGACTCTCTGGTAGCCGGGGCCGAATCTGGGGCTGACTTTCAGCCACCTGGGGATATTAGAACGAGGCACCTGCACCCGGTCTCTGACCGGCGGGGCTTTGGGCTTTTCAGAGTGGGCCGAATTTTCCCCAAATGACTGTGTGAAAATAACTTTTTGCATCGTTCTCTGTCCAATTAAGGCATAATTTAAGTCTAAGTCAACCTGCTGCAAAAGTCTTCAAAAAATAGCCTAGTAGTGAGGTATCCTGGCCTAATTCGGTATGAAAGGAGCTGGCCAGAACGTTGTTTTGAGAAACTAATACAGGCTCGTTTTTGAACTCTCCTAGTACTTTCACGCTTTCGCCTATTCTAGTGATTTTGGGTGCCCTGATAAAAGTGGCTGCCATTTGCGATTTACCGTTACCCAGATTAATATTTATCTCATCTTCAAACGAAAAGACCTGCCGGCCATAGCCGTTACGCAGAACATCAATATCTAGCAGTCCCAGCGGCTCTACCTCGGACTGGTTATCTTCGATTTTTTTCGATAGCAGTATCAGACCAGCACAGATGCCAAAAACAGGCTTACTTCTGCAAAAATTTATTAACGGCTGACGCAGCTCGAACCTGTTTATCAGCTTGTCCATAGTGGTAGTCTCCCCGCCAGGGATTATCAGGGCATCCAGATTTTTGAGGTCGCTCTCAAGACGGACTTCTACAGCTTTTACAGCGAGAGACTGCAGCTGCTTTTTGTGCGCCTCATAATCCCCTTGCAGCGCCAAAACACCGACAGAAATATTCTTTGAGAGAGTCATAGTTTCTTAAACAGTTGAAGAAAGATATTGTGCCGTAATTTCATATTGAAAGCTATGAACACTACTCTATTCCTAACCCGGTGCAGGATATATTTTAAGCTTTAGCTGAGGAGATAGATAAGGAGATGTTAAAATTAGTTCTTTTATATCATCCATAATTGGTTCGGGCATTTTTTGAATATATTCCAATTTGCCTCCAAATGTGTGAGTAATGTATTTTTCTTCGAACCAAGCATATTCTCTTGGTCTAACAGGAGCAATTTCAATCGCAGTTTCTTTTGGAAAGCAGTCGACAGTACCTTCGGGCATAATATAAGATCTGTCAAATCTTAATGGGTTTGTCCTAATTCTCAATACATTTGATGTTGGGAGAAAATAGTGACAGAATTCATTTTCATCTCTGGGATTCAAAACTAATATAAATTTGGGCTTGGATGTCTTATCTTCAAAAACGAATCGCTCGAATCGAAAAATTGCACCATGAACAAAATGATTTTGAAAGACTTTCCTTTGATCCGCCTCAGGGATATCAATCATTAATAGATTTCATATCTATAGATCATCGAAAAAACGGTCGTCTTCTAACTCCGATAGCATTGCTTCATAAGCATGTTTATTCTTTTTAGGGTCGTCCATGAAAAAGAGCTTATAATCTATTTGTCTATTCTTTCTGCTTCTTGTCCAAGCACAATCTTTATGAGACAGATTGGACAATTCAATTCCTGAAAGATGCCCAAATTCACTTAAAACGGACTCAATGCTTGTCAATTCTTTTTCAGAGAAAACATCCATATTCGGCTCTTCATTAGCTTTGATAATATTGTATTTTCTGCTAAAGTCAGGTTTTTCATAGAATTTGCAAGACCCATCATCACTAGTGGGAAACTGAGTCATCGCGCGATAGGAATTAGAAGGCACAGGCCCTAAGTCCATTTTATAATAAATATCCCCTAGGACTGGCCTACCGGTACTTAGCAGGCTAAATTTATCTATATAATAGAGCAACTTGACTGCTTTCAATCTGTCAACGTCATCAAATCTTTGACAGATAATCTGCAAAAGAGCTTCAAATTTTTCTTCATTAAATCTAAACATAAAATCCTAAACACCTATAACATAGGTAATCTTTCCCGTAGGTTTATTACATCACAAATAACAATTCTATTATCGGTTTAGAAAAGTTAATTGCACAATAATTATAACAAATTGTTGTCCAAAAAGTTAGAAAAATGTCGCGATAAATCTATCATCATAAATACCAACAACTTACCGCGTATGCAGCAGATGCTCGTCAGCTATAGATGCCACCTGGATGCCTTTCATGGCCTGGCCCAGTCCACGGGAGCTTTCGGTAATCTGGCGGGCGTTTTTGTAATGGGTGGTGGCATCGACTATCGCTTTGGCGCGTTTTTCGGGATTGTCGGCTTTAAAAATACCAGAGCCGACAAAAACAGCCTCGGCGCCAAGCTGCATACACAAAGCTGCGTCGGCCGGAGTGGCTACACCGCCTGCGGCAAAATTCGGTACCGGCAGGTTGCCGGTTTTGGAAACAATCTTTATCAGCTCAATTGAGACCTGGTGCTCTTTGGCAGCTCCAAAAAGTTCTTCGTCGGACATAATAGTCAGAGCTTTCATGACAGAATTAATTTCACGTAAATGTTTGACCGCTTCGGAGACATCACCCGTACCGGCTTCCCCTTTGGTCCGAATCATAGCAGCGCCTTCGGATATTCTTCTAAGTGCCTCACCCAAGTTCCGGCAGCCGCAGACAAAAGGAACTTTGAACTGCCACTTATTAACGTGGTACATGTTATCTGCCGGCGTCAGGACCTCGGACTCATCAACAAAGTCAACTTCCAGCGCTTCCAGCACCTGTGCCTCGACAAAATGCCCGATACGGCACTTGGCCATGACCGGAATAGTGACCGAGCGTTTAATATCTTCAATCACATCCGGGTCAGCCATACGCGCCACACCGCCGTCGGCACGGATATCCGAGGGCACCCTCTCTAAAGCCATAACAGCGCAAGCGCCGGCATCTTCGGCGATTTTGGCCTGCTCGGCATTGATCACGTCCATTATTACGCCGCCTTTGAGCATTTCTGCCAGACCAACTTTCAGTTTGTACTGTTTATCATCAAATTTCAGCATATCAATTACCTGCCGTTATAGTTAATTCTGTTGTAGCTTGTGGCTATAAAAAAGGCCGCAATACTAATAGAATAGAGCATTGCGGCCAGATTTTAGTCAAGAGAATTTATTTCGATTTTTTCTTGGCCTTAAGAGCGTACCGTCCAAAAGTCTGTCTGCTGAAAGTGTTCTTGAGTGTTTTTTCCTGGTCTTTCCAGAATTTCTCAAAACTGCTATCAGCTTTACCCTCACCGGAAAATGCCCGTGACCTGCCGTCGGTGGCCAGACTAATTCGAAGCGGACCGTCGATTATTTCGATTACATTCAGAAACGAAACATCTTTGGCTGCTTTGGACAGTCTGTAGCCGCCGGTAACTCCCTGGAAAGAACGAAGTATTCCCCCACGGGTCAGGTCCTTTAGTATCTTAGCCAAAAACTCACGCGGTACTTTTTCGGCATGTGATATTGAATTAATAGAACCCAGTCTGTCCTTAGGTAATGTGGAAAGATGCCGTACAGCCCTCAAAGCATAATCCGATTTCCGCGATAATCTCATTGATAAACCTTTCTTTTCGTCATGTTGTCATTCATTACACTCGATATAAAACTGCAATTCGGGAATAAAAGTTCCTTGCTTCAGTCATATATTGGTTGGGATTATAAGAAAAAAGAGTCTATCCGTCCACATATTTATTAACAATTCGTGAATTATTTTTCGAATTTTATTTCCTTCACGAAATTTTCATTAAAATTCCTGCGCTAACTTAGTTAACGAGCCATTATTTCGGAACCGATAACTAAATTGACTGTTATAACTGGTTGACAGACCAAACAAACGATATAGATTGTAGAGAAATGAAGACGGGAGCCTTTTAATGACCGAAAATATAAAAGAATCTGCCCAGCAGATGTCTATTACAATAACTCCTGAAGCCATGGTGGAAGTCAAACGGCTGATTTCTCAAGAAAAAGATGAAAATCTATATTTGAGAATCGGTGTTGCTGCCGGAGGCTGCTCGGGAATGTCATATACTATGGCATTTGATACGGAAAAAACGCCCAATGACAGCGAATACGAATTTGAAGGCATCAAAGTGCTGGTTGCAGAAAAAGCGCTGGTGCAATTGAATGGTACAATTCTGGACTATAGAGGCGGCCTGATGGGCGCCGGTTTTTCGTTTTCTAATCCCAATGCCCGCCGTTCCTGCGGCTGCGGCTCCTCATTTAGCTGCTAAAAAATGCCTTTTTCTGTTCTAGATCCCGAAGATTTGCTCGAAAACGGTGTTTTTAAAGAAGCGGCTTTCCTTGAAAAAGCAGAAAAATTTGACTGGCTGCAGTTTGAAAACAAGCAGGTTTTGGTCCGTGGCTGCAACTCTGCTCTGATTCCCCCCTGGGCATTTATGCTTATAACCGGAAAATTGGCACATTTGGCCAAAAATGTCCGTTTCGGAAATGAGCATGATAATCTGGTTGTGTTCAGGAAGAAAAAGGATTAGAATTGTCTTCTCAAAATTTGTAGAACCGAAGGATATGGATGAGTTTGATGCCTAAGATAAAGTTTTTGCCTTCTGATGTTGAAGTTGAGGTCGAAGAAGGAACGCCCATTTTGGACGCCGCTTTAGATAATGATATTCATATAGACCATAATTGCGGCGGCAACTGCGCCTGCTCCACCTGCCACATAATTGTGATAGAGGGATTTGATACTCTTAATGAAATGAGTGAAGACGAGCAGGATATGCTGGATGAGGCCGAGGGCCTGACCGAGACCTCGCGTTTGGCCTGCCAGTGCGAAACCAGAGCTAATCTGGTCGTAAAAATTCCCCCCAAGGAGTCAGACTGGGAAAATGACCCTTTTTAGGCATTATATTAGCTAAATAGTTCAAAGCCGCCTTTTTTGAGGCGGTTTTTTTGTGCCTATAAATTGCTGCCTCTTTTCTCCTTGCAGGTGAAAATCTGCCACGCCAAAAAGTAAATTCGGGCTGCAAAACAGCCGATAATATAGAGATAGATGACGAAACGCCTGGAGTGCATACGCTTGCATATTTTATATTCGAAAAAAGGATATTCTTTGATTGAATTGATGGTTGTCATAATCATCATTTCGATAATTGCAGCCGTGTCTGTAAAAACTTTAATGACCGCCAGCGATACTGTCCGCACTGAGCGTTCCAAAGATGAAATGGACGAACTGGCTTTTGCAGTAGCCGGTAACCCTGATTTGGTTTCAGGCGGAACAAGAACAGATTTTGGATACGTCGGCGATGTCGGCTCTATGCCAGGCAGTCTCGATGCGCTGGTAATAAACCCGGGCGGATTCGCCACCTGGAACGGGCCATATTTGAAAGACGACTACCTGGCTGCATCAGGCGGCGCTAATTCTGAATTCAAAGTCGATGATTGGGGTTCCGCATATATCTACTCATCAGGGGTAACGATAACTTCGACCGGCAGCGGACAGGCTATCACCAGAAAAATTGCAAACTCTGTAAGCGACTTACTTTACAACAGGGTGGCTGTTACCGTAACAGACATAAACCAGAACCCTCCCGGACCAATCTACAAAGACTCAATAAATGTCCTGCTGACTTATCCTAACGGTACTGGCGGAACGGTTACCATAGCCAGGGCACCGGCCTCCGATGGTTTTGTTCAGATTGATTCAGTTCCAATTGGGCTTCACCGCTTGAGAACAGTTTATCTGCCTGACAATGATACCCTGAGGCGAAAAGTTGCAGTTAACCCGGGAGAACTGGCCTTAGTCGATGTTCAGCTCTTTAGTAACCCCTGGGGTTCTGGAGGCGGTGCTGGTTCCGGCACCGTCATAATCAGACCCGATGGAGTTGGAAATTATACCCAGCATACCAGCAGCGGCTGCAGCAGTAATTGGCAATGCGTCAACGACGTTACCTCGGACGGCGATGGCTCCTATGTAATAATAGGCTCCGGACCATGGGCACAGGATTCTTATCAGGCAGAAGACCCGAGTGGCAGCGGTGCCATCGATAGTATTGTTATTTATATTTTAGTACGCTCTACCGGCAGCGGTCAGTTGGCACGAACTACGCTGGTTGTCAATGGCAATCTCTACACCGGCGGCAATAATAACCTTAATAGCTCACCAACCTACACAGTCTTTTCAACAATCTATGCAACAAACCCGGACACTTCGTCTCCATGGACCTGGGCTGAGCTAAACGATATTCAAATTGGAGTAGGACTAAAAGATCAAGCCAGATGCACTCAGGTCTGGGCAGAAATTTTTTGATCCAATTAGGTAATTTTAATGAAGAAATTCAGTTTCAATAATCAAGCCGGTTTTTCTCTTATAGAGTTAACTATTGCGCTGATAATCATCTCAATACTGATAGGCGTGGCGCTGCAGCAGATGACCTCGGTTATGGACGACGGCCGCCAGATCAAAACAGAGCGCGAAATGGAAATACTGGCAAATTCCATTGTAGGCAATCCTGACTTGACCGGTAACAGCGGCAGAACAGATTTTGGCTATGTCGGAGATGTCGGCAGTTTCCCGCCCAATATCAGCGCACTATACACCAACCCCGGCGGCTATGCCAGCTGGGACGGACCGTATATACCTGTTGGTTTTGTGCAGGATTCAACGGGTTTAAAAACGGATGAATGGGGAGCGGCTTATAATTATTCCGGCGGAGTTACAATTTCATCTACCGGCAGCGGTACCACAATCAGTAAACAAATAGCCAGAGCAGCATCGGATTACCTGCTTAATACTGTCTACGGAGATATCAAAGACAACTCCAACTTTCCACCCGGCAACACCTATCAGGATTCTGTCGATATAGTGATAACAATTCCCAACGGAGCCGGCGGCTCGCAGACAAAACTTTACCATCCCGACTCGGTTGGTAATTTCACTCTCGATTCTCTGCCGGTGGGAAGGCACCCCTTGAGAATTATCTATACCCCGAATGTTGATACAATTTTTAGATACCTGACAGTCTATCCCCGCCACAAAGACAGCAAATCATTTAGATTCTTTGGCAGCTACTTCTCTGGCGGCGGCGGTGGAGGCGGTGGTGGTGGCTGCGACTCCAGCGGCGTATTAATTTTGCGTCCGAACGGCAGCGGCTCAATTACAAGTTTGAGCACGGCCGGCTGCGGCAGTAACTGGCAGTGCGTAAGTGAAGTGACCTCAGATGAAAACGCTACCCGCCTGGAGAGGGCCTCTAACTCTTATGCAACTGACGTTTACGCAATGGAAGATATTCCCTTCACCGACTGCGATATTTTACGGGTAACTGTTTCTTACAGGGCACGCAAAGAAAAAAATACAGGAGCGGCTATGCCGGTTATCTATGTTGCAGGTGTGGAGTACCAGGGCACTGAATCTTCGCTTACAAATTCATATAGTAACTACAGCTACCAGTGGAATTCCAATCCCAACAGCGGCAGCGCCTGGACCTGGTCGGATATCGTAAATCTCGAAGCCGGTCTGGCCCTTAAAGGTCAAAACGCAAGTTTCCCTGCTTATGTTACACAAGTATGGCTGGAGATAGAGTATTGATGAGAAATAAAATGAATAAAAGAGGCTTTACTCTCATCGAAATTGTTATCGTGCTGGTTATCTCAGCGATTCTGGCAACTGTAGCTATGCGCTCTGCCTTTTTCATTTCGGAAACTGCCAAAGAAGAAGAAACCAAGCAGGAACTCGAAATGCTGCAGTTTGCCATTGTCGGCAATCCGCTTTTGTATAACGACAACACCAGATCCGATTTTGGTTATGTCGGCGATGTCGGTTCTATGCCGCCTAATCTTGATGCTCTCTTTTCCAATCCGGGAGGCTACGCCACCTGGAACGGTCCCTATATCAAGAGACGCTTTGAACAAGACCCTGATGGCTACAAAAAGGATGCCTGGGACGCTGTCTACACCTACGGCGGCAACTCCGTTACTTCAAGCGGCTCAGGTACAAACATAGTCAGGGAGTTTGGAACCAGCTTAAACGATTTTCTATTAAACGGAGTTGATGGAGTTCTGCTTGACCAAGATGGCACTCCCCCGGGAACAGTTTATCGCGACTCTATAACAGTCCGTCTGATAATCCCCAATGGCAGCGGCGGCTACTCTTCGCTCTTTACTCAGCCTGATATCGGCGGATTTTTCTCTTTTGAATCTGTTCCGATAGGCAACCACGATATTGAAATCGTCTACGGACCAACCAATGACACCTTAAAAAGATTCGTGTCGATTGTCCCCAGATCGAGGCACTACGGCGAATATTTTCTATCTCAAAATGTCTGGTATGACACAACCGGAAGTTAAAGAAACAAAATGATGCAAAAACTAAATTCAAGCTCCGGTTTTACTCTGATAGAGCTGGTCATAATTATCATCATCATTGGTATAGTCAGCGCAGTTGCTATGGTCAACATGACCTCATCTTTTGACACCGCCAGACATGAGCATACCAAAGCCGAGCTTGATGCCCTGGCCTTTGCTATAGTCGGCAATCCGGCGCTTTACAGTAACGGCGCTCGTTCTGATTTTGGCTATGTCGGTGATATTGGCAGCTTGCCGCCGGACTTAAGCGCCCTGGTCGCAAACCCGGGCGGTTATGCCACCTGGGATGGTCCGTATATAGAAAGCGGAGCCGGTTACAATCAGGATGGCTGGGGAATTAACTACCTGTACAGTGGCACATCGATTCGCTCGACCGGCTCCGGCGCCAATATCGATAAAATGGTTGCAGCCAGTTCGCTGTCGCTGCTTTCAAATTCTGTAGCGGGCTACATCGTTGATGCCAGTTTAACTATGCCAGGCGCTGTCTATAAAGATTCGCTGGCGCTCAGGCTAACATTCCCTGACGGAACCGGCGCCATGACAACTGCTGTTACAACTGTTGATAGAAAAGGAAATTTTTCGTTTTCAGGAATCCCGATTGGAAATCATCGGCTGACCGCTATATATCTACCGGATAATGATTCGACCACAATTTCTGTTTCAATTACGCCGGCTTCTGTTACAAAAATTGACATTGTCTTTCCCCATGACCTCTGGTAAAACTTTTTAGATTCTCTAAGTGAGATTACTATTCCTCTATCGTAAGATTGAGCCCGCGTTTTCTTAATTCTTTTATGAACAATTTTGAATCAACTACCAACTCCTGTGGATGGCAGCCGCGTTCAGTGATTTTGCCAGAGGCCGCCATCCAGGCTACAATCGCCGCAGAAAACGAGGTTGAGCGCATCATGGCTGTCAGGCCGGTCTGTTCGTCCTGTCTGTCTATTAGTTCGTAGACGACTTTGTGACTATCACCATTTCTTGTCCCTTCGGCAGTAAGCCGTACTAAGACCAAGTCCGGTTCACCAAAAGAAAGGTTCTTATTTAGCACCGTCTTAAAAAGCTCTCTGGGAATAACATTTTGGCCGTTAACATCGACTTTCTCTCTTGAGGCCAGCCCGATTTCCAGCATCGTCTTAAAAAACTGGCAATGACCGGGGTAGCGAATCGTTTTGTAATCTAAGAAATCAATCTTGTTCAAATATGTATCCGGCAGAGTCGAAGTACCGCCCGAAGTATAAAAAGCTTCGAGTTTCCCGACCGACTCAAACTCAAGCTGTTCGATTTCGCTCATCGGCTCGACTGTCTTTTTCTGGCCGTTTTCAAGAATAAGACATGGCTCCCAGTATTCGTTGATGAGACCCTCAGCGGAAAAAACCATCTGATAGTTTAGTGGCGGCCTCGGATTTTGCGGAAGTCCGCCTACTCTTATTTTAACCGAAGAAATTTTGTCAAACTTTGTGACTGCATCGGCGCACAAAACCGCCACCAGGCCGGGCGCCAGACCGCAGTCGGGAATAATTATTACGTCGTTTTTTTCAGCTTCATCATTCATAGCCAGCTGCTCGGCCACCGTATCGTTGTTGCCGCCCAGATCTACTAAGTGACATTTGGCGCTGATGGCGGCTTTAGTTAACCCCGAATTAAATTTGTATGTCACGCACGAGAGAGCAGCATCGTAATCTTTTAAGACTGAAGTTACTAGAGAGACATCACCGGCATCAAGAGCTTCTGATATCGCAATATTATTGCCATATTTTCCGGCAACTTCGGAAGCCAGCTTGGCATCTATATCAAAAACACCGACAGCAGTGACACCTTCGGCACGGCACAAATCATAAACGGCCGCGCGTCCCATAAGTCCTGCCCCAATTATTGCAATGTTCATTTTATCCTTTTTATTTTTAAAATCAGATTAACTGAAATATTTTTCTCAAAAGCCATTCCAGAGAGAGGGCACTCAAAAACAAAAGCAACAGCCAGAGTTTTCCCCACACTGTTATTTCGCCGGTTTCGGAGACTTCGACCGGCCCTAAGTCCAAAGCCGAGATTGCTTCATCAAATTTGTCGAACCTATAGTACTTGCCGCCTGTCCTGGCCGCCATGGCTGTCATCTCGGATATATTGCCGCTTAAGTCAAACTCTTCGAGCGTGAAAGATTCAACCAGAATCTCACCCGTTTCTTCTTGTATGGTACGGCCGTCCTTTTCAAATTTGCCCGTCCAGCTGTAATTGCCGGATGACAGATTAAAAATCTCTGCTCTAAACTCACCTTCTTTATAAGGAATCAGGTCTGAGAGAACCGTTTCTTGTCCCTGCTGCCCGCTCAGCTCGATATTACCTGAGACACCCGGCAGTGGTCTGAAACCAAGGTCAAAAGCAAAACCTTCGAACCTGACAGCCTCGCCTCTGCTGAAAACTTTTCTGACCGGACTAATTCGCACCGGCTCCAGATCTTCTTTGACGGTTAACCAGCTGGCAGTGCCCTCGAGAAATTTTTCAAAAAACTTTTCGCCCGATTCAAAACTGTAGCTGTCAAATTCCCATGACCAGTATGGCAAAGCAGCGCTGACAAAAACACGTCCCGGCCCGTGACGCTTATAGCCGGTTACCGGCAGCCGCTTTGATGGTTGGGTCGGATCAACTGTTTCTGCCAGAATTATGCCGTCCGGGTCTAGTTCATCCATGACGACCAGAGATTTGAACGGAGGAATTTCAGACCAGGCCAGTCTTATCGAGGTCTGGTCATCGGCTAGCCGGTTGGCCGGATGTAACAAGCTGCCTTCGACAGGCTCGGCGTGAAACTCCCGGTATTGCAGATTTGATTGTGAACTCTGGTAAAACGGCATCAGCTGGTTAAACCAACTGACAGGACCGCGCGCTGCAAACTGCTCACCCAATAATAGCCAGAGAGAACCGCCGCGGTCGCTAAGATACGAAACAATAACCTGCTGCGATTGCTGCAACCTGTGAGGGTCGGGGTCGTATAAAATAATAAGGTCATACCGATTTATTTCTGTCTGCTTAGCGGGGAAGTTCAGTTTTTGGCCGGGCGCTTTTTTGCCCGTTTGAAGCAGCTTTATTTCGTAGCGGTCTGATCTTTCAAAAAATCTTTTTAAAAATCCAACTTCGTAATCCGGTCTGGATGACACCAGCAGAACAGACATCTTACTTTTTAATACTTTGACAGCAAACGAACGGGAGTTGTTCTGTTTGTTTCTCTCCCCTTTAAGCTGGGGAATGCTGACTTTAAGAATTTTATGACCGGGACTTACCGGAATATATTTTAGGCTGATCTCTGCCAGTCCATTTTCCTGAGTCGCCTTGAAACTTTCCTCTCTTAAGACTTTGCTGGAATCAAGCAGCCGCACAATTACTTTCTCTGGTAGCTCCCCCTGCCAGCTCATACTGACCTTTACTGAACTCTGCTGCCCGACAAACAGAACCGGATTAAATTCAATTTTAGTTATAGCAATGTCCGACTCGCTGCCACCGGCTGCCATATCAATCGTAAACAAAGGGCTCGACAGATTCTCTGATGCCGCCGCTGGTTCCCTCCCAAAATTCGAGCTGCCGTCTGTCAAGATAAAGCGGTAATCAACAGCTTCTGTCAGCTCCATTCTTTCTATGTCATAGAGAATATCACCTATGGCCGTCTTATCTCTGGAAATATCAGCAGCGTCGGTAGAGATAATATCAGCAAAATAATACTTTTCTAAAGAGGCATTTGTCTGCAGTTTTTCAAATAGAGATAATGACAAAAGTGAATCAACTCTGGCCCGACGGGTTTTTCCGTTTTCTACTTTTTCCATACTATCTGAGCGGTCAATCAGAAAAGAAATACGCCGAGGACGCTCATAGCTGCGACTGAAACTGATAACAGGCTCCAGCAGCGCCAGTATCAGCATAATGATAGCCAGAAGCCGCAGGCTGCCTAAGATAATCTTTAGATAACGGGGCAGCGGCGGATTGGTGCGGTAGTATGTAAAAACTGCCAGAGCTGTCAAAACCAGCAGCATCAGCCAGACAGCTGTCGGGCTTCCTGTCAGAAAATTTATTGATAAGTCATCATAGCCGAACATTTATGTTATACCTAAATTGACTTAAAGGAGTTTAATATGCACTGTTCCAAAAACTGTTAGCTTTTGACAATTGAAAAATTATGAAGCTCTCTTTATGGCAAAGCGAACCATATTGTTGAGGCTCTCCTGATATACCGAGGTGTTCATTCCGGAAATAACGTCGAGCCCCTGCCGGCTCAACTCCGCCGCCCTGTTATAAGCGTAATCAATCCCTCCTGATTCAATAACAAACTTGTAAACTTTATCAAAAGCAGCCTCTTTTCCCGCGGAGTCATCAAGATATTTCATAATCTCCCGGCGGCTGCTGTCATTTGATTTCTTAAACGAATATATGAGCGGCAGAGTTACCTTACCGGTCATGACGTCGTTACCCGGCTCTTTGCCGGTAACATCAAGTTCTCCCACAAAATCAAGCAGGTCGTCAGCAATCTGAAAAGCAATGCCAATCTTTTCCCCGAACTCGGCCAGCTGGCGACGTTCTTTTGCAGTTCTCTTATTTAGAATCGGACCTGTCTCACAAGAAACGCTGAAAAGCGAAGCTGTCTTATCAGCAATGATGCTGACATATTCATCTTCGGAAATATCATAATTGCCGGTTTCCTCTATCTGGCGAAGTTCCCCGATTGATACTCTTTCGGTCGCTTTGGAAATCGCCCGCATGAGCTGCACAGACTCCGACTCAACCATTATCCGAAAGGCCTTGGCAAAAAGATAATCCCCCATCAGAACCGATATGAGATTTGTCCATTGTTTATTTATTGACGACTGACCTCTGCGGAGATCCGATTCATCAACCACATCATCGTGCAGCAAGGTAGCAGTATGAATCAGCTCGATAGCCAGCGATGCTTCGACTGCAAACTCAGAATAATTATCAGAGGCTCTGGAAGTTAAGAAGAGAAAAGCCGGCCGTATTCTTTTGCCGCGGGAACGCAGCAGGTGCCGGGCGATTGAGGAAATCAAAGGAGAGTCGCCTCTGAGATAGTCGCTAAGTCTTCTGTCAAAGCGCTCTAAGTCGGCGCTGACCGGCTTGGTGTATTCGAGCATTTTGTTGATATCAAGCATCTTAGCTCTTTTGTCCTATCGCCTTTATATAATTCAAGTTAAGTGCAAATTATAACGGCGCCGTCTCTGATTGTCAAACGAATAGCATTGGCCAAATTCTAGTTTCTGTTTTCACTCTCCTGCCTCAGCAGGTTATCAATCGCTTTAATGTAACCCGGATCATCAAGATAATTTCGTTCGTTATGCCCGCCTGAAATCTCGAAAAACGTTTTGGGTTCCGGCGCTGCCTCAAAAAGTTTCTTGCCCCTGTCGAACGGTATCAGATCATCTGCCGGCGAATGCGTGAAAAGCTTTAAACATTTAACTCTTGAAATCTTGCTGATAGAATCGTAACTGTATTTTATAAGAAGTCCGGCCGGGAAAAACGGAAAGTAATCTTTGGCCATTTCAATGGCTGAATCAAAGGATGACTCCACTATCAGGCCGCCGCAACTAACTTTCGAGGCCAGCTCAACTGCCACTGCCCCGCCTAACGACCGCCCAAAAATAATAATGTCACTTGGTATAACGCTCTTTTCAGAAATCAGCCAGTCATAAGCTGCTTTCACATCGTCATAGGTATTGGTTTCTGACGGACTGCCGGACGAGCGTCCATAGCCGCGGTAATCAAACATCATTACGTTTACGCCTCTTTGCAACAGAAATATGACAGTCTCTAGTCTGTGGGAAATATTGCCGCCGTTACCGTGGCAGAACAACACTGTCTTGGCCGTATCTCGGTTTTGAGGGTGAGGAAAATACCAGCCGTGAATAGTCTCATCCTGGCCAACATTTATGAAGACATCCTGAAAATCTAGATTATAGTTGGCCGGGCTGACGGCAAAATCTTTAGTCGGAAAATAAAACATCCTGTCCTGCGCTGTATAAATGTACAAGCAAACAGCGGCGTAAACGGCAAGAATTGTAGCAAGGGCTATCCAGATCATTCGCAACAGTTTCATTTCTTCTTATCTATTGGAGTGGATTCCTGCCTGCTACCGGATGATACAAGCGTCAGCCGAACTGTTATTCCCATTCTATTGTCGCCGGAGGTTTTGATGATATATCATAGACAACTCTGTTAACACCGCTTACTTGACGAATAATCTTGTCAGAAATATCAGCCAGTATCTCATTATCAATACGAGCCCAATCGGCGGTCATGCCGTCAACAGAGGTCACTGCTCTTAAAACCAATACATTTTCATAGGTCCGGCTGTCACCCATGACACCGACCGCTTTAATCGGCAGGAGCACCGCAAAAGCCTGCCAGATATCATCGTAAATTTTTCTATGCTGCAGTTCCTGGATAAAAATGGCGTCGGCCTCTTTTAAAATATTACATCTCTCTTCGGTGACCTCGCCCAATATCCGCACCGCCAGTCCCGGACCGGGGAAAGGATGACGTCCTATGAACATTTCAGATAACCCCAGCGAGCGCCCCAGCTCTCGTACTTCGTCCTTGAATAGTTCTCTTAAGGGTTCGACCAGTTTAAGTTTCATGCGCTCTTTTAAGCCGCCGACATTGTGATGACTTTTGATAGATACCGAGGGGCCGCCCTTAAAAGAGACCGACTCGATAACATCCGGATACAAAGTACCCTGGGCCAGAAATTCTATGCCTCCGATTTTGTCAGCCTGCTCTTCGAAAACGTCTATGAAAGT
This sequence comes from Candidatus Zixiibacteriota bacterium, assembly GCA_022571845.1. Lineage (GTDB taxonomy): Bacteria > Zixibacteria > MSB-5A5 > GN15 > FEB-12 > JACZWU01. The sequence continues at coordinate 102,508 of JACZXB010000010.1, forward strand.
ATTGCCGATGATTTTTCTTTTCTTTTCCGGATCGGTTACATCTTTGAGCCGTTTTAAAAACAACTCTGAGGCATCAATGGCGTGCAGACTGAGTTTGAGCTGGCTCAATAGCTCTTTGACTTCTTCAAATTCATTCTTGCGCAAAAGACCATTGTTTACAAATACAGCATGGAGCCTTTCCTCGATAGCGCGCGATATTAAAACTGCTGCCACCGTAGAGTCTACCCCGCCTGATACTCCTACCACCACCTGACCGTCGCCGACCTGTCTGCGAATGCTGCCGACTGTTTCTTCCAAGAACGCTGCGGTAGTCCAGTCACCTTTGAGTTTACAAATCTCAAACAGGAAATTATTAAGAATCTTGCTGCCTTCTTTTGTATGATAAACTTCGGGATGAAACTGCAGACCAAATAATTTTCTTTTCTCATCGGCGATAGCGGCTGTTTTTAAAGAGTCAGTTGAACCAATCAGATGGAAATCCGCTGGCAGAGATTCAATTGAATCACCGTGAGACATCCAGACCTGACTGTCTTTGCTGACACCCTTAAAAAGTAAGCTTGAGTTCATGGTTTTAAAATTTGCCCGGCCATACTCGCGCCTGGTAGATTTTACCAGCCGTCCTCCGAACAAATCGGCCAGCAGCTGCATGCCATAGCAAATGCCAAGAACGGGAGATCCATTACTGAAAAAACCCTTATCAAGCCGGGGAGCGCCTTGGTCTGTTACCGAGGCCGGCCCGCCCGAAAGGATATATCCGGCAATCTTTGAACTGTCATATTTTGATAAGTCACTACTAAAGGGCACTATTTCACAGTAGACTTTTGATTCACGTATCCGGCGTGCGATCAGTTGCGTGTACTGCGAGCCGAAATCAAGAATCAAAATCATCTGGTGAGAATCAGACAAGAGCTCTCCCTTTTAAAATTCTGCCGCTAATGTCGGAATCTAATTCAAATTCCTTTGATTCGGATGGGTAATCTTCCATGAAATGCAAGCCACGTGACTCTTGGCGCCATAAACCTGACTTTATAATCAACTCAGCCACAGTCACCAGGTTTCTAAGTTCGACAAATTTGTAACTTGGCGCTGTGCGCTGGTACTCTTGTTCAATCATCTGCCTGATTGGTTCAATCTTTTCTAATGCCAGAAGCAGCCTCTTTTCCGAGCGGACAATCCCGACCAGTTCAGACATTGTTTTTGTCAGTTGCGAACGTGTTTGCTTTAGATTAATATTAGAAACTTTTGCTTTTTTGTCTGAGTGTTCTAATGCGACAGATTTATTAAATTGATACTCTCTCAGCTTCTCAAATTCGTTAACTGTTCTGAGTGCGGCGTTCTTGCTGACTACTACTGCTTCTAAAAGAGAATTTGAGGCCAGCCGGTTGGCGCCATGCATACCTGTCATGGCCACTTCGCCCGAAGCAAACAGTCCGCGTATTTCTGTCTGACCATCAATGTCTGTTTTTAATCCACCACAGGCGTAGTGTGCCGAAGGAACAACCGGTATTGGCTCTTTTGTAATATCTGTGCCGTATTTGAGACAGGTCGCATAAATATGCGGGAATCTCTCTTTGATGAAATCGGCGCCTTTATGGCTGATATCAAGCAAAACATGTTCGGCCCTGGTGTCTTTTAGTTCTTTATCAATTGCTCTGGCCACAATATCGCGCGGAGCCAGGTCTTTTAAGTCGTGAGCGTCTTCCATAATGTAGCGGCCGTCGAGCGACAAGAGCCTGCCGCCTTCACCCCGGACTGCTTCGGAGATTAAGAATATCGGCTGACCGGGCGCATACATGGCAGTCGGATGAAACTGTACAAATTCAAGGTTAGCTATGGTGGCTCCGGCTCTGTAAGCCATAGCTACCCCATCGCCGGTTGCGATTGGAGGATTTGTATTGTGCTGATAGACCTGACACAGACCACCTGTCGAAAGAAGTGTGACCGGCGACAGGAATGACTCGATTTCAGTATTGCCGTCTCTAAGAACCGAAATGCCTGAGCAAACTGTTTTTCCGTTGTCTGATGCGGTTATCAAGTCGAGTACGATACTGTTTCTAAATATTTCTATACGTCCCGACAACCTGCAGGCGTTTAAGAGCGCTCTGTCTATTTCTTTGCCGGTTAAATCGGCGGCATGCACTACCCGCTGGACCGAATGCCCTCCCTCGCGGGTCAAATCAAGGCTGTCGTCAAGCCTGCTGAATTTTACTCCATAACCGATAAGTTCATCGATGACTCGTGGGCCATGCTCGACTACCTGCCGCACTACTTTTTCATTGCAGAGGCCGCCGCCACAGCGAAGAGTATCTTTGATATGCAGCTCAAATGAATCTGTTTTGGAGAGAACTGCCGCTATGCCTCCCTGGGCACGGTTGGTGCTGGACTCGGCTGCGGACTTTTTGGTAACGATAGCAACTTTGGCGTCGGGTTTAAGAGAGACAACTTCCAGCGCATAGAACAACCCGGCAATACCGCTGCCTACTACCACAAAATCAAAATGCCTTTCTATCAATTCAGTTTCTCCCCGGGTTTGATAAAAGAGAGCAGGTACTTGACCAGCCTTTCTTCTCCCGGATCTAAGTCTATTTCTAAAGCAAGATAGTATATCTCGCGGCCAAAATCAAAATCTCTTATTTTAACCCAGTCTTTGGCTGTAGTCAGCAGAAGATCGGAGCCATGGCGGTCTGCCGCATCTCTTATTTCGTCTATTTCCCGGCCTGTGTATCGCTGATGGTCTGAGAATTCGAGCGCAAAATCAAGATTCGAAGTCAAAGTGCGGACCTGCTTTTCAAATGCCCGGAAATTTCCTATGCCTGCAAAGGCAAAGATAGCTTTATCTTCGAGATACTTGACCGGCAGTTTCCGGTCATGTCCGATTATCTCTTTAGGCTTAAAATTGGCCGTATATATTTTTGCTCGAGGTGCGATTTTACTTAAGCGCTTGCAAAGAGTGCCGATATCTCTGGCAAAATTAGCGCGGGTAATAATTATGACTTCGGCTCGCTTAAGTGAACTAAGCGGCTCACGCAAAACTCCATAAGGAAACAGTTTCAAATCTCTGGCTTTAATAGCGCCGTCATAGGTGACAATATCAACGTCTCTGTCCAATCTAAAATGCTGAAAGCCATCATCGATTAAAAGCATATCGAGGTCGTAATCAGAGTCCTGGGCATTTAGAGCCGCCTGTGATTTCGATTTGTCCACAGAAATTATTGCCTGCGGCAGCAGCTCAGCCAGCATTTTAACTTCATCCCCGGTATCGTCAACAGACATCTCGGCTACCCGTCTGGCTTCTTTGACAAAAGAGATTTGATTTTTTCTGCCGTAGGCCGATGACACAATGCCTACTTTCACTCCTTCTTCTAAAAGAAATTCTGCCAGAGTAGCAATGATTGGTGTTTTGCCGGTGCCGCCGACAGACAAATTGCCGATTGAGACAACCGGAACTTTAACTTTGACTGCTTTGCCTCTGGTAGCTTTCTTGATTGCCAGACCGATTCGGTAAAACAGCGAGACAATCCACAGCAGCAGTGCTGGAATTGCGAGCGGCGATAATCCCTTTCGCCTCAGAATTTTTTTCCAGATTGACTCAAACATCACTTAGCCTTTGCAGAATATAGTCACCGGCAATCGAGGTAGCACTATGAGACAAATCATCGCTCTTCTTAATTGCAAAAGTTATCTCACCGGTAATAAATTTTTTGACCAGCTCTGTCATTTCAGCAGCATCTGCCGCCATGGCGCCATAATTGTTTTCCAGAATATAATTTTTGGCTTCGTTGACGTTACCTGTCGATTGACCAAACAAAACCGGTGTTCCGGCCCAGACCGGTTCCAGCAGATTGTGTCCGCCAATATCGACTAAGGTACCTCCTACAAAAGCTAAGTTTGCGGCCAGATACAAATCATTTAAACAGCCCATTTTATCTACCAGAATAAGCGAACTATTTAGCTTCCCCTCACTATACAATCCGACAGAATCACCAGAGACAGACAAATCCTCCTGCAGCTGTTTAATTCTATCAATATGACGCGGAGCTATGACCAGTTTGATTGGCAGTGCCTTTGTCTTGAGAGTCCTGGCAAGTTCCAGCAGAAGTTGCTCTTCCCCCGGACGAGTAGAGCCGCAGACAAACAGAAAATCGCTTTCAGACGCTCCTAACCTGCTGCGAATTTCCTGCAGGCGACCTTCACTGCGCGGCAGCAGCGGCGCATCAAACTTCATATCACCGGCGACAACAGCTTGTCCGTCATTGACACCAAAAAACCCGAAGCGGCTCTTGTCAGTTTCGGTTTTCAAAAATAGCTTCTGATAGCGCCTCAAAATCTCCCTGAACATTTTTCGCGCCAGTTTATATTTTTTAAAAGCAGAATCGGACATCCGGCCGTTTACAAGAACAATCTCGATATTACGCTTTGCAACTTCCCCAATCAAATTAGGCCAAATTTCCGTTTCAGTAATTACCATAATTTTGGGCTTTAGTGTTTCAAGCGTGCGACCAAGCGGCCAGGGATGGTCGAGCGGAAGAAAACCGGTCGCAACATTCTTGCCTGCAATTGTTCTGGCAACTTTTTGTCCTGCTTCGGTCATTGTCGAAAGATAAATGCGCAAATCAGCTTTATGGCTCAAAAGATAGTCAGTCAAATATGTGGCGACCTTTGTTTCTCCGACCGACGAAGCATGTATCCAGATATCAACCGTGTTGCTGGTTTCAATCAGACCCAGCCGCCCGCGCCAGAGTTTACTGCCGGCTTTGGCACGAGAATGTCCATATACTCTGCAAAATAGATAAACAAGCGATGAAATCAGGCGATATATAAATTTCATTTACTATTACTGCAGGTACTCTCCGATAATTTTTGCAGCGCGCTGCGAGGCGCCTCGTCCGCCGAGGACAGACGGCAGACTATCTAACTTACTTTTTATAAAATTAAAGTGACTCTCGTTATTGTAAAGTTTTTCCAGTTCAAGAAACATTCGCTCCTCAGTCGCCTCAGCCTGAATCAGCTCCGGCACCACTTTCTCATTCATGATCAGATTAACCATAGCAATATTATTGAGCTTCACCAGATTTTTGGCAATCAAATAAGTTATCAGTCCGGTCTTATAAGCTACTACCAGCGGACGTCCTATTATTGCTGCCTCCAGAGTAGTAGTTCCCGACTTAGTCAAAACCAGTCGGCTTTCGTAAATAATTTTCCTGGCATCATCATATACGATTTCAATATTACTATCGGGATATTGTTTTAAGACAGACTCGTAGTCAAAAGCCCCGTTGATGCCAGCCACCACCGCTTTGGTACCATACATCTGATTAAACCTGCTGGCTGTCGCAATCATTGGTGACAAAAGCTTTTTTATTTCAACTTCGCGCGAACCCGGAAAAACAGCAATATGCCCGGCAGACGGAACTTCGGAGCTTATCATCTTTTCATTTATATCTTCTAACAGATAATGTCCGACAAAATCAGATTCTATATCGTGTTTCTCATAAAATTCTTTTTCGAAAGGGAGAATAACCAGCATACGCTCAATATTGTTTCTGATAATATCTACTCTTTTTTCTCCCCAAGCCCATAGCTGCGGTGAAATATAATAGATAACCGGAATACCAAGCGGTTTTATTTTTTTGGCTAAACGCAAATTAAAGCCGGGATAATCTATCAGTACTACTACCGCCGGACGTTTCTGTTTTATCTCTTCGATACAGTCACTAAAAAGCCTGCGAAAGAACCGATATCTTTTGGCAACCTCAAAAAAACCCATCACCGCCAGATTATCTATTTCCTCCAGCTGCTTTTGTCCCAGCCGATTCATTCTGCTGCCGCCAAGACCGCAAAAGTTTAGTTCGGGATTTAGATTTTTGAGTTCGGACATTAGCAAAGCGCCGGCGTTGTCCCCTGATAGGTCACCGGCAGAAATAAATATACACTGGTTCTTCATTTTTGATGCTCTTAGTTTTCGAGCATTCTTTGAATAGACTCATGGCCTATTCGCTCAATCTCAAGCGCAACTTCGAGCGAACGGGCGCCTTCGCTGGCCGTTACCGCTACCGTCCGGTCATCTATGATGGCCTTCAAAAAAGAGCTGAGTTCGCTTTCCAGCATATCTTTGCCCGTATCAGGCTTCTTAATATAAATAATTTCCTTACCGGATTTTCCCAACGGAATTCTGACGCCACTATTGTCGCTCTGGCCACCGGCCAGGCTGTAAAAATCTGCCTGCTTCTTGGCCAAATCAAGCGAGCAGTAACCGGATTTTTGGAAAATGCGAAGTTTCCGCATGACGCTCAGCGAAATCCGCGAAGCTGTCAAGTTTGCCACTGCACCGTTTTTAAAAGTCAATCTGGCGTTGGCTATATCTGCCTGTTCGCTGATTACGGCCACAGCCGAAGCCTGAATGTCCGTCAGTTCAGACTTGATAAATTTAAGTACCAGATCAAGATCGTGAATCATCAAATCAAGCACTACTGCCACATCGGCTCCGCGCGGGTCAAAGGCAGCTAAGCGGTGCGCCTCAATAAACGATGGTTGAATATCGATTCCTTTTAGAGCCTCCACCGCCGGATTGAAACGTTCAATATGTCCGACAGTTACTTTGACATGGTGAGAGTCGGCTAACTTCTGAATCTCTGTCGCTTCTTCGTTAGTTGCTGCTATCGGTTTTTCTATCAGGCAGTGAAGACCTTTTTTTATCAGCGTCGCAGCTACTTCGCAATGCGTAGTAGTAGGTGTTACAATCGATACTGCTTCAGCAGATTTGCACAAATCGTCAAGAGATTCGAATGCCGTAATTTTATATTCTTCGGAATATTGTTTAGCTCTTTCGGGATTAATATCGTACAGCCCGACCAGTTCACTCCCGGCAATCTTAGAGTACCAGCGCAGATGATGCCGCCCTAAGGATCCGACACCAACAACTGCTGTCTTAATCTTTTTCATTAGAGTATCAAAAGTTCCGCGCTATTTAACGATTCCGCGGTTCGAAAGATTGATAAAACCGAGTATCTCTTCAATTTCAGGTGTGCTGTTTAACTCACTTTTGATTTTTTCCGCAGCCTGGGTTGTGTTCAATTTACTGAAAAAAAGAATCTTAAATGTCCTCTCAATATTTTTCAAAACCTCCCTCTCAAAACCCCGCCTCTTCAGTCCAATCGAATTTGTTCCGACAACTTTGAGGGGATAACCTCCCACCAGCGAAAACGGACAGATATCCTGCTGCACTCTATAACCGCCGCCAATCATCGAATGCGCCCCGATTTTTACAAACTGATGAACCGGCAGCACTCCGCCAAGAATGGCGGACTCGCCTATTTCCACATGGCCGGCCAGGTTGACTGAGTTGGCCAAAATTACATCATCACCAATAATACAGTCATGCGCCACATGGGCATAAGACATCACCAGGCAATTTTTGCCCAGAGTAGTTGTGCCGTGCGCCGAGGTGCCGCGATTGATAGTAACAAACTCGCGGATGGTGGTGTTGTCACCTATCTCGACCCAGCTTTTTTCACCGCCGAATTTCAAATCCTGCGGCTCGGTGGAAATAACCGCCCCGTGAGAGACCTTGACATTCTTTCCGAGACGAGCGCCGGAAGCAATGACGACTGAACTTTCCAATTTGCAGCCATCGCCGATTTGAACATCTGCTTCAATGATAGAGTACGGCCCAACCGTTACATCGCTGCCCAGTTCGGCTTTGGAAGAAACTACTGCAGATGAATGGATATCTGTCATTTGTCCACTACCATTGCCATAAAATCAGCGCCGCAAACTTCGATGCCGTTAACATAGGCCTTACCCGACATTTTGCAGGTGTTGTGCCTGAAAGTTTTCATGGTCAGTTCAAAAACTAACTGGTCACCGGGCAAAACCGGTTTGCGGAATCTGGCCTTGTCTATGCCCAGAAAATATACAAGTTTGCCCTCGGGGTTATCAACGGCGCTTAGTATCAGTATTCCTCCAGACTGCGCCATCGCCTCAAGAATCAAAACCCCCGGCATAATCGGATGACCGGGAAAATGTCCCTGGAAAAATGGTTCATTGATTGTCACGTTCTTGATAGCCACAACTTTTTTGTCCGGCACCAGATCAATAATCTTATCTATAAGTAGAAAGGGATAGCGGTGCGGCATTATTTTCATGATAGCGTTGATATCCAAAAGCGCCCCGGCGTTCTTTCCGGAATACTTGCTGGCTATTTTCTTTTTCTTGTAAAGCTCTCTGAGTTTTTTGGCCAGGACAACATTCGCTTTGTGGCCCGAGCGCGCCGCTAAAATATGGCCCTTGAGAGGCGCACCTATCAGAAATAAATCACCGAGTAAATCCAGAGTCTTATGACGCACCGGTTCGTTGTAGAAACGCAAAGGAACATCGTTTATTATGCCAGTCTTGCCCACAAACGCTTCGCCCTTTATGTTCAGCGCTTTCTTGATGCGGTCAACCTCGACTTGTCCGTCGGTCGAATCATAAATCACTATGGCGTTATCAAGTCCGCCGCCTTTTATTAAATTTTCTTTGCGAAGCATTTCAAGCTCTGACAAAAAACAAAATGTACGTGCCGGCGCGTATTCTTTGACAAACTCTTTTTCCAAATCTACCAACGTCGTGTATTGCGTACCCAAGGCCGGGTTTTTGTAATCGATTAAAAAAGTAATGCGAAGCTCATCCGAGGGTGTTGCGACTAAGTCTACTCCCCTCTCCGGCTCGCTATAGGACATCGGCGTGTCAATTTCCAGATAGAACTTATCTTCTTCCTGCTCCACAATACCGGCTTCGAGAAGTTTCTCGACATACGGCAGAGAGGAACCGTCCATCACCGGCGGTTCATTGTTATCCAGTTCAACAATCATATTGTCAATCTGCAGGCCGGCAAAAGCGGCCAATACATGCTCGACTGTGTGGACTTTGGCCTCGCCATCCTGCAAAGTGGTGCCGCGGGAGATATCGACGACATGGTCAATATCGGCTAAAACTCTCGGCTTTTCGGGCAGGTCGGCTCTTTCAAACAAAATACCGGTGTTGACTTTACCCGGCCTGAAGGTCATCGTGCAGTTGTTGCCGGTATGTAAGCCTATGCCGGATATGGAAATAGGCGACTTTATGGTTCTTTGCTTTTCATACATTATCTGGAATCTCTCCTTAACACAAACCTGATTATACCACCTTGAGACTGACTGCTCAAGGGGATTTTTTTGGGGCAAAAGTGATATGGATTCTAGCAAATTATGAATAAATTGAATCTATGCCAACGCTTGAAAATTTGAAAGATGAACTATTCGTAAAGCTGGACAAAAATCCGCTGTTGAGGGAATTCTTCAAAGACATGCTTGTAGAAAGAGTTAAGCATGAGAGTTGGTTAGAAAATGACTTAGTGTACGCTGTATTGAATGACAGGACTGAAACAGTAGCACATATGTTAGATAGTGTCAGAAAGCATAATCCCAAATTAGTCAATGAGCTGGCTGAATCACTTGCATACAAGAAAAAGGAAATAGACGATAAAATCGTCGATGGTTTGGCTGAGCTAAATGGACTATGCTATATCATAAAGCAGGGATACTCTGATATCAAAAAAATCAAAGTACAACCTAAGAAGAAACTAAAGACGCCCGATTTCGTAGCCAAGAGAGGAGAAAAATTCACTCTTTTTGAAGTGAAAAACCTAAGAGCACCAGAAATTTTTCACACTATCGTGAAGAAAATGACCCTATTCGCATTTCTAAAACCACAAAGATATCAATTCGGACTTGAATTAACGATTGATCCTCACTTGATACCGCATGAAAAACTCCAAGATTTGAACAGTAAAATAATTTCAACATTTGTTGAAGGCATTGATAATGCTTTATCAAATCGTTTGACTTCGTTTGAGGTTGAGTACGACAATTTGGCTGAAGAGAAAACCATTCATCGAACCCTCCGCTGCAACATCGACTACGACAGACCACATTATATCTCGTGTCACGGTGGTTCTCCTGTTCGAATGTCAAAACTATTCAAAAAAACTTCCAATGGTATTTGGAATGCAATTGAGAAATTCAACGACTTTGACACAGATAATAAACACGATAAAGTCATCTTAATTAATTGGACACGACTTTCGGGATGTGACCATTTCAACGATAAACATTCAAGGTCTTACAAGAAGTACCTCAATCGAGTTAATATCCTCTTTAAAAGCAAGAATGAAAATTTGCGAATCGAACTTCTCTAATAAGTGACTTACTTAAATTGATCCCCCTATATCTCTTTCAGCGATTTTACCTGCCTCAACTTTCTGAAAAGCTGCACGTACTCTCTGACCATTATTTCTTCTGCTTCAGACAAGCCTTCCATCATCGGGATGCCGATTTTCAGCACCGCCCGCACCATATCCGAGGTTGTGCGGTCATATTTTTGCGCCAATTTCTTGAGTCGTTCTTTAAGTTCGTATGAGACAAAAATGTTGAGACAGTGCCCTCCGCGTAGCCGTTCTTTTTGTTTGGTTTCTGTAGTCATTTTGTTTTTTCTCCTTTTTTAGTTTGTAGGTCAGGACTCGCCTCCTTGGCGTGGTCCTGACTATTTTAATTTGAACCGTCAGGAGCGCAAGGCTCCTGACCTACACTTAGCATCGCTACAAAGTCGAGATTGCCGCGTCGTCCCCCGCCTCGGCGGGGGACTTCTCGCAATGACAGGATGTCCCTTGGCGATTTTAGAAACCTGCTTCCGTCATTGCGAGGAACGAAGTGACGAAGCAATCTCAAAAAATCACCCTGAGCCACGTCGACAGAAAGGGTCTGTCGACGGGTGTCCCACCGTTTAAGGCATAGCCTCGGGGTGGGTTCCTGTAAACCGTTTGTTCAAGGGGCAGATGAGGACATCTGCCGCCCACGAAACATGGCGCTGCTCAATGATATTTCTCATGCCCAATCAACGTCTGTGGTGACTTAATCTTAATGCCAAACTTCTCCTGAATTCGCTTCATCACCCGACTCCAGGTCCCTTCCGGTTTCTTCTTCAAAATAATCCTGTCAATTTTAGCTCGCTCTGGCGAATCACAAATCAGACAGGCTCTGCCTTTTTTTATTTTGATGCCGAAGCTTTTTTTGACAAACGGCTGCAAACGGGTTTTCAGTTTGCGAATCGCCCGCTTATGCAGAGCTTCGAGTTTGTGATTTGCCCGTCCTGATTTGTCTGAGATTTCGTTATAACCCTGCCCCATAAAATAAAAGCGAATGACAAACTCCATCTCATCATCTGACAGGCTTTCCATAGCATGTCTGACCTGACGGTCAATCTCTGCCGACTTTTCGCTGCCGGTTTCAATCATGTCAAAGAAGTTTTTGATCTTAAGCGGGTCTAATCCCAGCTCTACTATCCAGTTTTGATAGATAACACGTCTACCGGGCATTTTGGCGGCTCCTTTTTTTGAGCTTAGCATAGCTCTCCGCATGACCGCTTGGCTACAACATTGGTTTCATCTGTTCTATGTCACATATCGAGTTGGCTCTGTCATGTGATTCACAAATTGAACCAGAGCTGGACTGGCGGCACTTAAGAGATTAAATTGATTCTCGCAAATGGTCGATAACCAGTAGATGGACAAATTTGAGGGAAAGTTTGAGCGCCGAACAGTTTGAAAGAGTAGAAGTCTACAAACCAGAACCGGAAGAAACTGAAGAGACCAGGCGTTTCAAATTTGAAACCCAAAACGAGTCTTTCCGGAAATCTGCTTTGACCTGGATAACCCTGGCCTTTTTGGTGATTCTTTATCCGATTGCTTCCCTTGCTCCGGGCGAGGACCCGACCAAAATGCTGGACGGACTCAATGACACCACCCGGCTGGTTTTGTTCATCAGCACTATGATTATTCAATGGTGTCTGTTTCTTTTGATATTTGGAGCAGTAACAAGAGAGAAGACCGACCTGGCTGGCATTGGATTCAATAAAATTCAACCGATTCATTTTGCCTGGGCGGTAGCATTCTTAGCAGCATCGAATCTAATTTTAGCAGGAGTCGCAATGCTGCTGGCTGAAGTGGGACTGCCGATGCCCGGAGAAATTTCTTTATTGTATCCGCAGGATACCACCGGCAGAATTGTCTGGGTATTTTTGTCCTTTACGGCTGGATTCTGCGAAGAAGCCGCCTTTCGCGGCTACCTCATGACACGTCTGAGATTGATTGGCAATTTTCAAAACTGGGTTATCCCTACTATAGTTTCGGCGGTAGTCTTCGGCGCCTGCCATGCTTATCAGGGTCTGCCCGGATTTATATTAATTTCGATTTACGGCGCCATGTTCTCCTGGCTGTACATACGCACCGGCTCTATCTGGCCGCCGGTTATCGCACACTTCTTTCAGGATTTTGGCGCACTATTTTTCCCGCAGTAGATTCTAGCGTTTTTCGAAAATCAGTATCCGGCTTGACATCATTCAGCTTATCTTCTAATGTATAACGTAGATTTTCAGATTACTTTTAATGCGGAGATAGGTTATGAAACTCGTTTATGTTTTCGCTATTTTGATCTTAATAGCAGCAGCGGCATCGGGGCAAGACGAGATTGAACCCGAAGAGATTTCTTTACCGACGCAGATAAATTTCACAGTCAAGCCCTCTTTCTGGAAAATGTCCGGCGAGACAGAATATGATTACAATATAACATATCCTGTAATTTTGCCGTCAGGCGACACAGCTGATTACGCCATCAGAAGCCTTCTGGAATTCCCGCTCGATGTCAATATGTTCGGCGGCTCTGTCGGCATTATGAAAAGTAACCAAGAGAAAACAATCTGGACTGTCGAACTTGGACTCTACACCAATGTTGGTGATCCGGGCGGCCTGATGAAAGACCATGACTGGCTTTCTTTGCCAACATATTATGACGGCAAAATCAGCTACACCGAGTCCGACGCCAAAATGAAAATGCTGATGTTTGATATAGAAGGAACAGCGCTAATTTTTGATTTTGGCGGAGCCTCCCTGTCAATCTTGGGCGGCTACCGCTATCAAAAGATAGAGCAGGAAATTATCGGCTTCAGCGGCTGGTTTATCGATTCGAATCTAACCCGGCAACTGCAATCAGGAACAGAGCCGGCTATTGATTACTGGATAACTTATAAAGGACCAAAGTTCGGTCTTTCTTTTCAAAGAGTGTTTTCATCAAAGGTTCAGCTCAACTTGAAATCAGCGTTCACTATGGTTTGGGCTGAAGATTTTGACGACCATCTGCTCAGAGGATTTCACACTTTTGCCGACGGCACCGGCCTGGGTATTCTTACTGGTGGCAAAATTCGCTGGGACTTAAACGCTCAAATATCAGGCAGCCATCCTTTCGTAGAGTTCCAGTCCAGTTATGATTATTTCTCAGTTGATGCCACCCAGACTTTTGAGCAGTATGCTGATAGCGGCCCCAACGAATTGCCGATCGGTACCTCGTTTGGCGGCCTGCCCCATGACTTGAAATCCGGGCAGTTTCGATTTGGAGTCAATTTGGGGCTGATTTTTTAGATTTCTCGCCGAATAAAGTTTTGAGCCTTTTTGTAAGTTTCTGTATTTCAATGAGATACTCACAGTTTTTCTTTGCGCAGGCCCGCAACTAAAGTTATAATTATTCGTAAGAATAGATGATATATAGCAACTGGCAAATGTTGCAATAAATTAGTAAACTCAAAGGACTGAGGTATATAAAGTTAGCCGATTTTTTATGAAAAATCACAAAAGACATAATTTGAACCAATCTGAGTTTTCATATAATTCTACCACTGCTGAGAACCCCTGGGATGGAGCTGGCTATGGTGCGCGCAAGCCCAAAGCGCATGTTATGAGCTGGTGGGGCCGCGCCCCTTCTCTTTTCATTACTGCCATTGCTCTGACTCTGAGCCTTCTTTTGCTGGCCGGCACTGGGCATGGACAAAACGCTCCCAAAGCTGACAGCGACAGGCGCGGAAATCTGATGAAGATGGACAAAGAGACGCGCAAGCTGGCCGAAGAGTACGCTTATCTTTTAGAACAGTTAATCTATTTGAGCACTGACTACTGCCTGTATTTTGAAAGACTTGACGACAAGGTTGCCGCTCAAAACTACAGGTCTCTTCAAAATCTCTGCAGCAACCTCTCAAAGTCAGGCTACTATGATAATCTGGAAAAGCTAATCAGAGAGATTGAGGAATTAAGAGGGGAGCTGTCCCTGCGAAAGAAAAGCCTGTCTCGTGCCAAAAAAAGAGACGCACTACACAGCAGTGAGATTAAACGCACCAAGGAGAGATTGAAAACACTCCGCCTGACAAGTTCACTTCTAACAGAGCTCGACGCTTTAAAAGAACAGCTTGTAATAGAAGTAATCTCCAAAACTGCAGCGGATAAAACCCGCCGCCGGGTAATTCAACAATACGTCGTTACAGTTATGCAGGATTCCATAGCCAAGCTGGCAGAAGTGGTAACGTTGACATATGCTCCTAAAATACAAGTGACGGCCAGCAGCAATGGCGCCGATGGCAGCAATACGCGTATAATTGTTTCTTCTGAAAAATCTGCTCCGGTGGTAATCGCTGTTCCGGAGATTCCCGAAATAGCGGCAATTTTCGAAGCATACCAGGAGCCGAAACTTCCCCAGCCACCGAAATGGCCAGCTCGCAAGCATAGCTCGGACATTCACTTTTTCCATAGTGACAATTCAAATAATTTTGTAAAAACTTTCCGCGACAGCATAAGTATATCTTCCGGCAAATCTGTAATTATGATAATTAACCCGTTCGGTAAAATGAGCATAAGCGGCTGGGACAAAGACCAGGTCTCAGCCAGCTATGATATTTCAATCGTTGCGGTCAAACCAGGCCTGGCTGAAAAGTTTGGAGAACAGATTCAGATAAGAATGTTTGAAGAAAAACATAACGTGTATATCGAGGCAGTCGTGCCGAAGCTTACTGACCTGCGGACCAGGATAACCGCCAGCCATCTGAATCTTATGGTTCCTTTCAAAAATGATTTGAAAATAAGCAATTCAGCCGGCCAGATAAGCCTGAGTGAGCTTAAGAATGACATAAAGATTAAATCAAGCAACAGCTTTATAGACTTGTTCAGGATTGAAGGTGATATAGAAATTGTCAACAGCGGCGGAAAAATAAAACTTGAAAGAGTATCGGGCGATATCTTGGTTCAAAATCGGATGGGCGGCCCGGTCAGCATTCAGAACTGCGACGGCAGAATCGAAGTAGACAACTCACATGGCGCAGTTGAAATAACCTACTGTGACGGTGATTTGACCGTCCGCAGCAGCGGCCGGGTAGAAATTGATCACCACTCCGGCACAGTTCATGTCAATAATAGAAACGGTTTCGTTAGCGCCAACCATATTGATGGCGATTTGGTTGTATTCAATTCGTTCGAACCACTCAAGGTTTATGACGTAACAGGCTCAGTAAGGCTCGAAAACACAAATGCTGTTATAAAAGCAGAAAAAATTAGCGGCAGGCTGGATATCAGCAATCGCTACGGAAAAATATTTACTTCATACATTGTCGGGCCGATAAATATTGAAAGCAACAACGGTGATGTCTTTATGGAACTGCTTGAGCAGCTTAAGGGAAAATCGTCCGTGGTTGCCAGCGGCGGCAGAATTATCCTCGGCTTATCACCACGCCTTGATCTGCTATTGACCATGGAGACCCAAAACGGCGCAATAGATGTTGCAGATTTTCAGACCATCGCCAGTTCTGATGATCATGGCTTGCAAACCGCCAAAGTTGAGTTAGGCAAAGGCTCAAATCTTTTGGCCGTAAAAGGCAACCGATCCAAAATCATTGTAAAAGAGTCGAATTAAAATTTACCAACCGTCAGCTTACTTTTTTTTAGTTTTAGTTTTAAACGTTCAACTCTTTTTCTCAATTTCACTTTCTGACTGGCAGGAATCTCTTGGCATCTTCCTGCCTGCGCAGTGTGCTCCAGCGCTTTGTGCAAATCCTTGAGGCGGTGCTCGTAGTGAACAGCCAGTTCTATATTTGCCAAAAAACCATGCCTGGAATTTTCGGACGTTACTTTAGAAAGCAGCTCTATGCTTTCATCAAATTTCCTTAGCCGCTTAAAACTTCGGGCATAAAACAGAACTGCTTCGACGCTCATATCTCCTGAGAGCCCTTCAGCCTGATTATAAACAAACTCTATTTTTTCACGCTCTTGGCGCCTGTCATACCATTTTGACAGCGAATGTAAGTCTTCGGAAAACTCTAAACTACCGCCGGTTGTGGAGTACGCCTCGGAAATTAACCTGGCTAAAAAGAAAAGAGAAACAATATCCAGCCGGTTGTGCTCAATTACAGCATTCATCTTAGAAAGGTCTGCACCATTCAGCCAGTCGAAAAATACCGACGGCACCAGGTAGCCGGGGATGTCGTCTGTGCGATGAAAGCCCAACAGTTCTCTTTCAAGATTTGTCAGAGTACAGCTTTGCAGTCGGCGCTTAAAAAGCCTCCGCGATGAATGAAGCAAGTCCAGGTGATGCTTGAAGCTCAGTTTTCGTCCGACACGATTAATTATAAATCTGTCGGTCAAAAGCGGCAAATCAAAAGATTTGCCATTAAAAGTTACGACTGTCAGCTCATCACTAAAGATACTATTTAAATCTTCCAGCATGGCAGTTTCGTCTGAGTAGTCGGGTATAATGTACTGTAACAGTTCGAAACCTTCGTCAATTATCCGACCTATTCCGACTAAGAAAGCTACTGCTCCGGCGCCGCCCAGTCCGGTCGTTTCGGTATCAATAAATATAACTGAGCCGAAGTCGATAGTCTCGCTGTTGCAGTTTAGATCGAAGGCAGCCAGTGGCAGTGGACTATTTATTCCAGCGATAGTAAGCTTATGGCTGCCGTGCCTATAGCCTAGGGGAAAGACTGTGCGAATAAGGCAGTAATTTCCGGCGTTGTTTGTTATCAGTTTTCCGCCGAGAGCTTCGGCGAAGGCTAAGTAACGGCTCGGAATTTTTGTCTTAGACACAGGCGCTGAACTGACACACAGATGCCGTTTAAGTCGATTGAGCTGATCAGTTAGCTGAGTACGTGCCATCGCCCGCAGATGCCCTGGCCGATTCTATTTTAAGAAGGGCCAATCTGTCTTTGACTTTTTCGAAAATGCTTTCATGGTAACCGCAGATATCTTGTGGGTCGGCAGACATAATCGCAATGGCAGCATCAACTACTTTTTGCCGGTTGCCGGAGTTAAGCTGCTCTGAAAGAATATCCATTGCTTCATCATTGCCGATTTTGCCAAGTACTTTCATGGCCAGTTTTGCTTTTAAGCCGCTGGCCGAGTTAAGCGCTTCTTTTAACTGTGCTAACAAGCGGCTAGTATCCTTGGTAATCAAAGCTTCGACCGCTGACAATCTGGCGCCGTAGTAAGAATCTCCCAGCATCTGGACAAGATAAGAAATTGTTTCAGCCGAGTTTAATTGACCGGCAGAAACCACGGCCGCTTTCCTCACCTGTCCGACCGAGTCATTAAACGAACTAATAACAGCTGCCACAGCCCGCAAATCTCCTATCATCCCCAACGCCCTGATGCTATATTCTCGTACCTGCCAATTGTCATGACTGGCCACACTAGTAAGCGGCAGGACAGCAGCCGAATCACTGATATCCCCCAGTGTCCAGCAGACTCGTTTTACAACCAGCCACTCCGGCCGGCTTAGAGCATCAATCAAATCAGGCAGAGCCGGTGAGCCGATTTTCTTGAGAATCTTTATTATTGTCAAACGCTCTCTGGCAGACTTAGTAGTGAACTTATCAATCAGAGACGGTACTGCCTTTGCTCCAAGTTTTGCCAGGGACTCTATAGCCGGGTCAACTTGGTCACGATATTTAAGCTCGCCTGATGACGCCATCACAAATATTGAATCTATCCTTTTTTGAAGTTGCACCGGGGTTCTGTTTGATTCCGCAGCCGCTAAAGTAAGGGCTGGTACTATGATAAGAGACATGACAACTATGAAAATTTCAATTTTCATTTTTTAGTCTCATCTTTAGGAATAAGTTCAATATCCATGCCGCCGCCCCATTTTGATTTTGTCTGCCAGAAAAAATCATCTCTGCCGTTGCCCAGATATTGGTCGGAGCCTCCGAGGTCAATGAAAAGACCGATTGAGCCAAAATCTCTGCGGGGGTTACCGTAGCCCTGGCTGTTTTTTTCATTATGGATAAAATAGCGGTCTTCGCCTGAGTTATCTATCAAAATTCCTACTCCGTTGGCTGAGCCGGCCGCCTGAGATAAATCATAGGCGGTATAAGTGTCATTTCCGCTTCTGTCCAGCAAGATTCCCGCGGAATAGTCATGGCCACAGCCTTGCGAAACTCCTTTGGAAAAATAAACGTCGTTGCCGCTGTCGTCGGTGAGAATTCCCAACGACATATGAGTGCCGGCTCCTTGTGCATATTGAAAAGAGTGGTAGTTGTCATTGCCGGCTTTGTCAGAAATAAATCCCAGCGACCACCAGTAGCTGGAGCCCTGACCGAATATATCCGAATAATAGCTGTCGTTTCCTGCAAGGTCGATTATGCCGCCGATTCCCCCGGACATAACCGGCCTCAGGCCATAGCCGAACCCTTGAGATAGCGACAAATAATGGTCATCATAGCGCAAGATATCTTTGTACTTTCCTCCGGCGTAATATGAGTCTGAGCCTTTGGAATCAAAAATAAGGCCGCAGCCTTCTATAAACCCGAACCCCTGAGCAAAGAGTGCACCATTGTAAATGTCCCGTCCTCCTTCATCGACTAAGAGCCCCAGTCCGAATGAGCCTGCCCCCTGTACATGGGTGTCGCCGTCATAACGGTCGTCACCGCTGACATCATACAGAATACCGAAGCCAAAATAACCTGAGCCAAGAGAAAATGATTGAGCGTCATATCTGTCGTCTCCCTCAAAATCGACTAAAATACCGACTGACAGACAGCCAGAGCCTAAGGTGAAATCGCTTCGGGAGCGGTAACTGTCATTACCGCTAAAATCAATAATGATTACTCCGTGGGGGTTGTCAGGGTCATATTCCAGGTCATAGATGTCATCCCCGCCAATATCCAGTATGAAATAGTAATCGCCGTTATAATAGTCGTTATCTGGGCCGCCAATCGCCCAGCCGGGCTGCCTGCCCAGGAAAGCGCTAAGATCAGTGTTATCCGGAAGGAACCCGGTTACTCTCATGAAATCTTCGGCGGCGCCTTCTCCTCCCTGCAGCTGTTTTCTTAATCTCTTGGTCTCAAGCAGTATCATTTTCAGACAGTCTATACCTGCTCGGATAATTGGGTCTTTGTCTATATTACGCGCGAATTCTGCAAACTGGTCGGCATATCTCTCTTCTGCTTTCTCCAGTGAATCATGTTGCTCTATTGTATAGAACTCTTCTTTTACATCGCTTGTTATTATTTCTTTGAATTTGGTTGTCAGAAATCTTTTTTGCTTCTTAGATAGTGGTGCCAGCATCATTTCAGTCGAACGGGGAAATACCTGGTCAATATATACAGCCATCCGGGCCAGAAACTGATTGAGGTTCTGATTTAAGAAATACAGCGTATAGGCATCTTCAATATCTGCTCCTTGCGGCCGGTAGGCCCTGCTGCGGGAGCTCTGGCCGGTCACAGCCAAATCCTCAAAGAGTATGGAGGCCAGAATCTCCGGCTGGCCTTTGACATGAACGCCCCTAAGTTCATCGACATAGCCAATCATATCCAGTGGCTGATTCATAAGTGCCGCAACTTTACTCAGGCGAAAACCGTCCGGGTCGTGATAGTCCTGGCGAAAAGAGATATCTTTTGGATGCAGGCCTAAATAGTCGGTTAACAGAAGCAGTCCCTGCTGTTCCGGTGACATCTTCTTATAATTCTGAGCTGATGCGCCCAAGGCTAATGAAAGTATGAGACACAAATAATAAACAGATTTCATTGATATAAAGAAAACATTCGAATCGAATCAAAAGCAACTAAAAGCACTTTGCCAGAAGCAGCTCGCTAGAGGTAATAAAAAACGCCCCTGAATTAACAGGGGCGTTTTATTAGGAGATGATTGCCGGGGCCCGCCAGTAGCAGGCTGCGGCGAAAATCTTAAGCGACCAATTAAAGATTGACGTCGTTGATCGTATTCAGCAAGTTACCGTTGTGGTCAATCGTCCAGGTGTCAATAGCAGCATCGTCATCCAGGTTAGCAGTTGCAGTACAGAGAAAGGCGATATCTGTAGCAATAGTCATGTCGTATTGATAAAGGGCAGTGACCATGATTTCTACACCAATCTCCGGGAAAAGACCTCCACCAGGAGCCACGCTGACACCGGCATCACCATATCTGGCTGGTAAGACTGCGACGCTCTGACGAAAGGTGCGCTGCATTGTATAGACCTGCTTCAGAAGCTGTTTGGCTTCTGACTGCTTGGAACGGGTAGTAGCCTGCATGAATCTCGGAATGGCCAGAGCAGCCAAAATACCGATAATCACGACTACGATCATCAACTCGATAAGGGTGAAACCCTTCTGATGATTGTGGAATTTTGTGAACATGTGGACCTCCTACAGTCTCTAAAATTAAGGGTGTCTGTTTCAATCAGTTTCCTTACTCTAACTGTATTGGCAAACACTGTGCCAAAACCTGCTCTAATAGATGATTTCGGTGAAAACAGGGATAACTGCATACAGAGAACGGAATTTTATTTATTTTTTTGGTTAAGTGTAGGAGTTGTCCTATTCTTTTTCGGCCTGTTGGGGGAGAATCCCCCACGGCAATTTGCCAGAAACTTTGCATTTTGCAATGGTCCAATCTCAGGCACTTATCTGTCAATAACATAACAAAAAAAGCCCGCAGATAACCTGCGGGCTTGCGTCTCTTACCTTGAAGACTTATCAGGTGGTTACGTCATTGATAGTATTAATCAGATTGCCTGTCTGGTCTATTGTCCAGGTATCTATGGCGGCATCATCGTCAATATTGGCAGTAGCGGTACAGATAAAAGTATTGGCAGTTGCTGCAATTGTGTAAACGTAACGGGCGTTGGACATAATCTCTATCCATATTTCACTAAATGCCATAGGAGCGGCTGCAGAGGCCGGTCCTCCGGGGATATAATATGTATTAAGCTGAGTTGACTGCCTGTAGGTGCGTTGATTCACGTAGATTTGTTTCAGAATGAGCTTCGCCTCACCCTGCCTGGTCTTGGTCGTACTTTGCATAAACCTTGGTATAGCCAGGGCAGCCAGAATCCCGATAATCACAACAACTATCATCAATTCTATCAGCGTAAAACCCCGCTGGTCAGAACCTGCCATCTTATATTTCTCCTTCGTACTTAATCATCATACTTCTACGCTTCTTATTAGCTGCAACTATCATTCCCAACTGCTGCTCAATAATCGAACAACTGTTCAGTTCTTGCCCATTTTTTTTGGTGTCTTAATTCTCCCGGTGTCGTTCAGGTCATATCTCTCCAATTTGCGGTAAAGAGTAGAGGTATCTATCCCCAGAATCCTGGCCGCTTTCGACTTTTTGCCGCCGGTCTGGCTCATGACATAATGGATATAGGCTTTCTCGATAGATTCCAAAGTCGGGTTGACCGGATCCTCTGCGGTGACCACCGACTGAGGTTCGACTGTCATCAGTTTTTCCGGGAAATCTTCCGGCAGCATTTCACTGCCTTTGCTTAAGAGAACCGCCCTCTCGATTGTATTTTCCAGCTCTCTTACATTTCCGGGCCAGCTGTAATTGGTAAGGGCAGCCATTGCCTCTTCAGAGATGTCTTTTGGCTCAAGGTTAATCTTACTGTAAAATTTGTTAATGAAATGTACAACCAGAAGTTTGATATCTTCTTTGCGCTCTCTCAAAGGGGGAATATGCAGCGGTATTACATTCAGGCGGTAGAATAGATCTGCACGGAACCGCCCCTGCTTTACTTCTTCTTCAAGGTCGGCGTTGGTGGCGGCTATCAACCGCACATCAAGTTCCAATTCTTTGGTACCTCCAACAGGTGTCAATTTCTTCTCTTCTATTACCCGCAGGAGTTTTGCCTGAAAAGCCATCGAAGTATTACCGACCTCGTCAAGCAAGAAAGTGCCTCCTTCAGCTGTGCTAAAGAGCCCTTCTTTATCTTTAATGGCGCCTGTAAAAGCTCCTTTTTTGTAACCAAAAAGTTCCGACTCTAACAGGTTTTCAGGAATGGCAGCACAATTTATCGAAACAAACGGACCGTTTCTGCGAGGGGAATGATGGTGAATAGCCCGGGCTATTACTTCTTTACCGGTGCCAGACTCTCCTCTGAGAAGAACAGTCGAGTCTGAGTCGGCTATTCTGCTGGCCAGTTTCTTCAAGTTTACTATTGTAGCCGATGTCCCCAAAAACTTGTCAAATGAATTTCCCTCTTGCAACTGCTGTTTCAGAGAGATGTTTTCCTGCTGGAGCTTCCTGCGGCTGAGAGATTTTTCGATAGCCAGTTTGATTTCATCGACTTTAAACGGTTTCGTAATATAATCGACGGCGCCTCTTTTCATGGCTTCTATAGCCGTATCCACCGAGGCATAGGCGGTCATGACAATCAGGTCCTGGTCTTTTTTGAACTTCTTAACTTCTTCCAGAACTTCTAAGCCGTCCATCTCAGGCATATTGAGGTCTGCGATTACCAGGTCATAGTCGTTTTGTTTAATCTGGCTGATAGCTGCCAGTGGAGAGTTCACCGTCTCCACGGAGTAGCCCTCTTTTGAGAGCATAATCTCCATGAAATCGCACATAGATTCTTCGTCGTCGATTACTAAAATTTTGGCTGTCATTTTTTTCGCTTTTTGCAAGACTTCCCGGTTTTAGGCGTATCATTCTAAGTTTCGGCAGGTTACAGACTTTATGAACAAGCGAAAGCAAGGTTGCTCACAGATTAAACAGTACTTTGACGGCTCTTTGGGGCAGCTTATATTGGCTTTCAAATTAGAGAGGATGACGATAAGTTAATGGCCAATTATTCACCAAGAGAACGGATAGAACTCATTCTAAACGGTGAGAAACCAGACCGGTTTGCAGCCTCTTTCTGGAGACATTTTTACCACAAAGAAAGCCGCGCCGATGGTACCGCCGAAGCTATGCTTGATTTTCAAAATCACTTCGGCTGGGATTTTATGAAAATTAACCCCAGAGCTGATTACCATGCCGAAGATTGGGGTTTGGAGCTGGACTGGTCAACAGATGAGCTGACCAAACATACCAAAGTCAAATTTCCCATAACTAAACCGGACGACTGGGACAAGATAGAGCCTCTAGAGCCCACCGCCCCGGTATTAGCTGAGCATTTGCAAGTTGTAAATCTTATCCGTAAAGGGGCCGGAAAAGAGCTGCCGATATTGATGACCCTGTTTACACCTTTGGCAATTGCCGGCAGGATGGTCGAAGATGACAAGCTGCTGGCTGAAAGTATCCGAACTCACCCGGAAAAAGTTCATAATGCCCTGAAGGCAATAACTGCTACTTTCAAAAAGTATGTTGAAGAATTGCGGAACGCCGGAGCGGACGGACTCTTTTATGCTACCACCCAGTGGGCTTCTTCGAACCTGATCAGCTGGGAAGAGTATCAGCAATTTGGAATTCCTTATGACCTGGAATTGATAAATGCATCCGGCGACGATGCTTTGAATCTCTTTCATGTCTGTTCCAGCAACAATTTTCTTAAACAACTATCAGAGTTAGATTACAAGAGCCAACTTTATAACTGGGACGGCGAAGACCCGACCAATTCACCAATTGAAAAAGCGCTTGATATTCTGCCCGGCAAGACCCTTGTCGGCGGCATAGACCAAAAAGGCTGGCTCTTGCATAGCTCAGCCCATGAAATAGTAATACAGATGCAAAGTCTGAAACAGAAATTTGATTCTTCTCGTATTATAATAGGACCGGGCTGCTCAATTGACCCGGCCACACCAATGGAGAACCTTCAGGCCATAAAGGATAATCTCTAAGATGGACGATGAACGAAAACAACTGATTGACAATATCAGAATTGCGACGTCTGACAAAAAAACCGAAAACGAAATCTTAAAAGCGGCGGTGGAACTGATAGATGCTTACTCGTCCGGATTTAACTGGACCGGGGTTTATATGATGCGCGATGGTTTTCTCGAAATCGGCCCGTATGTTGGCCCAAAAACGACTCATACAAAGATAGAACTAAATAGCGGTATTTGCGGAGCTGCTGCCACTGAAAAAAAGAGCATCGTCGTAGATGACGTGACAGTGGATTCACGTTTTTTGACATGTACACCTGCTACCCGTTCAGAAATTGTGGTACCCCTTATGGACGGAGATAAATGCCTGGGAGAAATAGATATTGATTCGAACCAAAATTCTTTTTTCTCAAACGACGACAGACTGATGCTCGAAGAGATTGCAGCTATGTTAGTAACTCAAATCAAACAGGCACAGAGCTAAACGATTTTTCAGGAGGGATCAAGATGTTTCTTGGAGTGTTGATATTACTGCTGGGTGTACTTTTACTTTTGCAGCAACTGGATATTATTCGCGGCGGAGTCTGGGAATATTTCTGGCCGGCGGCAGTTATTGCCATTGGTATTTCTATGATTGTTAAACATCGCATTCCCAAAAAATAAATAATGGCTGAAAAATCCTTTTACTTTGACCCCTTCGCCAAAGGAAACGCGGTCTTTCTGGGACCGACCGAGGCACGCCTGATGGATATCGCCTGGACAATTGGCAATGTTACTGTTAAAAAGGCTCGGATTTATCTCAAAGATGAAAAACTGGCCTACACTACTATTATGACAGTACTGAGCAGACTCGCTGGCAAGGGACTTCTCAACAGAACTAAAAGCGGCCGATTGTATTTTTATACTCCGGTTCTTGATAGAAACAAGTTTATTAAAAACCGCCTGAAAATTATCGATTCCTGCATAAGAAAGAATTTTAAAAATACTAATTAGACTAAGTATAAGCTGCCGGCCGAATCTATCTCTCTTCAAGCTCTATCAAAACGCCATTTAGATTTTGGGGATGTACAAATGCTATCTTTTTCCCCTCGGCGCCCAGCCGGTATGTTTCATCAATAACTTTGATTCCGGCTTTTTTAAGTTCACTTAGTTTTGATTCAATATCGTCTACATAAATGCAGATATGGTGAAGTCCCTCGCCACGATTATTTATGAATCTTGCGATTGGACTATCTTCAGAAGTCGCTGCCAATAACTCAATCCTGCCGCCACCACTTGAAAACAGGGCAACTTTTACTTTTTCAGATTTAATATTCTCTATAGCGGGATTTTGTAAACCGCTTAAAACTGCGTAAGATTTGATAGCTGATTCTAAATCTCTAACTGCTATACCAACATGAGAGACCAATGTTTTAGTCATCGCCCCAGCTCTTCTTCTTCGGCTTGTGCGGCCGAGTCGGCTCTTTGTCTGATTTCATCAAGCTGACGCTGAGCGTCATAAGTAGAAACAGTAGGTCTAATCCACTCGCCAGCATACCAATAAAATGTCAAGCTGTCACCTTTGAAAATTGTCTCTTCACCGGTAGGTCCTTTGAAATGTACTTCAACATGTGCTACTGCTGAGTCAGGCTCGTACATACTGAGTTTGACAATATCCACAAACTCCAGCGTATCGGCTTGTGCTCCGCGTATTTTGCCGTGTTCAAGAAATTTATCAAATGTGTTTTCTTCCCGGTAGTATGGAAACTCCAGTTCATAGATATAGGACTTATCTTTGTATCTAAGATGGTCCATGGCCAGGTTTATAATATCTTCGAACAGCTTTTCTTTTCCTTCGGGAGTAGCCGGGTTTTGATCGGCGGATTCAACTTTTTGGATTGTCTCTTTATTTTCACCGCAACCCAGAACCAACAAAATCAATATGGTCATTACCAAAGTAAATCTAGGCATTTTATATTTGCTCCCGGTATTCTTTCCATTCTTTTCGGAAAACATCAGAAATTTCTCCAATTGTTGCGTAATTCTCAACAGCATTTAAGACCGGCTCAACAATGTTGTCACCGTCTTCGGCTGCCTCTTGTAATTCAGCCATAGCCGTCTCATGTGCTTTTTTATCACGACTTTCTTTTAGCTTTTTTAGCTTGGCAATTTGCTGCTTTTCCAGTCCCGCGTCAACTTTCAACACGTTCTGGGTCTGCTTGGAACCAGACTTAAATTTATTAACTCCGATTACTACCGTCTCGCAATTTTCTACTTCTTTTTGAAACTTATAAGCGGCATCGCTAATTCTGTCCCTGAAAAAACCGTTATCCACGCAGGAGACCGAACCGCCAAGCTTCTCTATTTCTGCCATTATCTCTTTTGCTTTATTTTCCAGTTCATCGGTCAAGTATTCAACATAGTATGACCCGGCTAAAGGATCAGCTGTATTAGTAATGCCTGATTCGTGAGCAAGTATCTGCTGAGTGCGCAGAGCAATCTCGGCTGATTTTTCAGTCGGCAGACCCAGGGCCTCGTCGAAAGAATTGGTATGCAGCGACTGAGTCCCTCCCAGAGTTGCCGCCAGCGCCTGAATAGTTGTCCTCACAATATTATTTTCAGGCTGCTGAGCTGTTAAGGTCGAGCCGCCGGTCTGAGTGTGAAAACGAAGCATCCAGGAGCGTTTGTTTTTGGCGCCAAAATCTTCTTTCATGAGCTTAGCCCACATCCTGCGGGCCGCCCGAAATTTGGCAGCTTCTTCAAACAGGTCATTGTGCGAAGCAAAGAAAAACGAAAGGCGCGGCGCGAATTCGTCTATTTCCAATCCGGCCCCAAGAGCAGCTTTGACATAGGCCATAGCGTTAGCAAGTGTAAAAGCAATTTCCTGCGCCGCGGTTGAACCGGCTTCTCGGATATGATAGCCGGAAATTGAAATGCTGTTGTATTTCGGAAGGTTCTTGCCCACATACTCAAAAATATCAGTAACGATTTTCATTGACGGACCCGGAGGAAAAATATAAGTGCCGCGGGCAATAAATTCTTTGAGAATATCATTTTGAACCGTGCCGGTCAGCTGCTCCGGCGCCACACCCTGCTTTTTGCCGACTGCAATGTAAAGCGCCAAGAGAATTACAGCTGTAGAGTTAATGGTCATCGAAGTTGAAACTTCCGACAGCGGAATGCCATCAAATAAAGTCTCCATATCTTCGATCGAATCAATAGCAACCCCGGTGCGGCCGACCTCGCCTGCCGCCATCGGATGGTCTGAGTCGTAGCCTATCTGGGTGGCTAGATCAAATGCTACCGATAGCGCTTTTTGGCCTTTTTCCATCAGATATTTGAAGCGGCGGTTGGTTTCCTCGGCGGTTCCAAAACCGGCGTATTGACGCATCGTCCAGAGACGACCGCGGTACATATCGGCATATATTCCGCGGGTATAGGGAAACTCACCGGGAAGTGTCAAAGCTTTTCTTTGAGTCTCTGGCCCGCCTGCCACGACAGGCAATTCTATACCTGAAGATGTCTTTTTCTTATCAGTCATCTATTCAAACTCTATTAGAAGGTCGCCCTTTTCTACCGACTGCCCTTTAGAAACTGCCACATTTTTGACAACAGCCGCAGCCGAAGATTTGATAGCGTTTTCCATCTTCATTGCCTCAATTACCAAAATCAGCTGACCGGACTCAACTTTTTCTCCAGAATTAACTTTGACTTCCAATATCAGTCCGGGCATCGGCGCTTTTATTTTTTTTAAGGCTGCTTTACCAGTTCCGTTTCCGGCAGCTTTTTTTAGCTGAGCCAAACGAAAATTATCTATCTCCAGTTCTATCTCAATCCCCCCGACAGTTACCAGGCGACTGTTATCATAGCCATTTGAATTGATACTTATTTCATGAGAGTTGCCGTCCACAAGCATGACAGATTTCGACTTGCCAGTGCTCGATGATTCTACTGTCTGCTCCCGGCCATTGACAACTGCGCGGTAAGAGTCTCCGGATTTTTCAATAACTATATCAAACTCTTTGCCATTTGCA
The DNA here is from genome assembly GCA_022571845.1 of Candidatus Zixiibacteriota bacterium. Classification (GTDB taxonomy): domain Bacteria; phylum Zixibacteria; class MSB-5A5; order GN15; family FEB-12; genus JACZWU01. Next base: position 130,446 of record JACZXB010000010.1, read on the forward strand.
TTTACTAAGTAGTGCGCCATTTCGTTATCTGCTCCCGCTAAACTTTTTCATATTCCTCTGGCGATGATACAACGACCAGGTCGAAATAGCTGCTCTCGAAGATTTTCCGTTTTGCAGATTTATTCTGCTTTCGTTCTTAAATTTGTCGATTGCCGCGGCGATGGCAGCTGTTTCGATTGTTTTGTCGTCTGCTGCTTCAAACTCATAATTCGGAAATTCAGTTTCAATAAACTTTGTAGAGAAGTCCCCAGACACAAAATTTTCGTTTTCCATTACAATGCCATGAAACCCGATAGTTGTTTTCAGTCCGGAGATACGGAATTCTTCAAGAGCGCGTTTCATACGGCTGATTGCTTCGCTGCGGTCTTTCCCCCAGACGATAAGTTTGGCAAACAGCGGGTCGTAGTATACAGAAATTTCTGAGCCGCTTTCTACCCCGGAATCAAGGCGCACCCCCGGTCCCGACGGCATACGATAATCTTGTATTGTCCCGGTCGAAGGTACAAAGCCCTGCTGGGGGTCTTCGGCCGAGATGCGGCATTCGATGGCATGGCCTGAGAACGAAATGTCATCTTGAGAAAAGCTGAGTGTCTTGTTTTCAGCGATTGCAATCTGCTCTTTGACCAGATCAATAGCTGTTACCAACTCTGTCACCGGATGTTCGACTTGCAGGCGGGTGTTGACCTCTAAAAAATAATAATAAAGATCCCGGTCAACCATGAACTCAACTGTACCTGCCCCGATATAATTGCTGGCTCTGGCAATCTTAAGCGCGGCTTCGCCCATATTTTGTCTAAGCTCGGGCGTCATAACAGGTGAGGGTGACTCTTCTATTAGTTTTTGATGCCGTCTCTGGATTGAGCATTCCCGCTCTCCTAAGTGCACAACATTACCGTACGTATCGCAGAGAATTTGAAATTCGATATGACGCGGATTTTCTAAGAATTTCTCTATGAAAACTCGTCCATCACCAAATGCCGATTTCGCCTCAGATGAGGCCCGTATCAATGACTCGTTAAAATGTTCAGCTGACTTTACTACCCGCATCCCTTTGCCGCCGCCTCCGACAGTCGCTTTTATCAAAAGAGGAAAACCGATAGACTCAGCTTTGGCTAGTGCGTCATTTGAATTGGCGACGTCGATTTCTTCACCTGGTAAAACCGGCAGGTCGGCTTCGATTGCTTTTTGGCGGGCTTTGATTTTGTCACCTAGTAATTCTATCGTCTCTGCCTTGGGACCGATGAAAATTATCTTTTCCTGCACGCATCGTCCGGCAAACTCGGCATTTTCTGCTAAGAATCCATACCCCGGGTGAATTGCATCCGCCTGGCACTTTTTGGCAGTTTCGATAATTTTGTCTTGTACCAGGTAACTTTCAGATGATGGCGCCTCGCCTATAAAGTAAGCTTCATCAGCCATGGCAACATGGCAGGCCGAGCGGTCGGCGCTTGAAAAAACTGCCACAGATGTAATGCCCAGTTCCTTGCAGGCACGGATAATGCGCACAGCAATTTCACCGCGATTGGCAATCAGGATTGTTTTGATTTGCTTCTTCATTTTAAAAATATAAAATCTTTTGGGCAGGTTTAAGCTTGGCCGCAACAAGTGCCTGAAATACTTTGTGACTCTTGTCATTGAAACGCACGAATTTGACCCAGCCGTTTTTATCAAATCTAAGAGAAACTTCTGAATATTCAAACTGATTATGACAATTACCACAAACTACTACTAAATTCCGTGGATGATGACCTAACAATGGATCAATGTGGTGCATTTCAAAATATGGCATTTTGTTTCTTTTGAAAAACCAGAAATCACACAATTGACAATGTCCCTTGTAAATCCTCTCATAAAGAATTCTCATATGTAACGGAACTGTTTCTTTGGATCTATTTTCTGATATCGGAATTCTTCTTCTTTCTGACTTGCCCATTGTCTGACTAAGCCTTGAAAGTTCAGCGAGTGGCCCCACCTCTGGTGTTACATTGGTCAAAGTCAGAAGATTATCCAAGACCGTATTGGCTTCATCTATTTTTTTTGAGGATTCGAATATTCTTTGAAGTTTTTGAGTTCTTACAACGAATTCTCTTTCAAGTGAAATTCTGTAAATGAAGTTAACCTTTTCAATTACTTGAATTACTACTTCATCCCTTTTTTCAACTCGATTCTTCTCAAACCAATCTCGCATTCCACCTATCCTGCATTCTCGGGTTGTACTATCGTAGGACGAATAGGCTTTGGGAAGCAAGACATTCGAATTATCGAAATAAACGTTTATGTGCCCACTTTTGGGAGGGAAAAACTTGCTAAGCGCCTTGGGAATAGCAATTAATCCTTTATCTATGCGACTCTGAGTCATTCGGATCGTTGCGTAATCGTAACCTGTGCTGCTTTTATATACTCTTATTTTTTGCGTATTATGCGTTCCCACACCTTTTTTCCCTCTTTCCCTCCGGCGAATCCGAAGTCGAAACCAGTACCAACGACAGTCTCGCAATGCGGGCAAATGACATTAGCTTGTGGATCAGTATCAAGGCTGTTGTGTGCAGAGCATTCGTTGTAACCCTCTCCTGTCCAGATCCATTCTTGCGTCATCATCACAGTAAACCAAATGGCATTAAGCATTTCGCCGCAGTTCGTACATCTCTTTCGTCGTTGCATCTTCTTATATAGCACACTCTGCCAATGTAGTCCCATAACACCTCCTTCTAATTTTTCGCATTACAACGGGATATTGCCATGTTTTTTGGGCGGGTTGGAATCTTTCTTATTCTCAAGCATTTCAAAGGCACGAATCAAACGGGCGCGGGTCGTTTTTGGTTCGATGATATCATCGATGTATCCCCGCTCGGCAGCTTTAAACGGATTGGCGAATTGTTCACGGTATTCTTCGGTTTTCTTCTTAAGCTCTGCTTCAGGATCTTTGGCTTTTGCAATCTCTTTTTTGAAAATTATTTCGGCGGCGCCCTTCGGACCCATTACAGCAATTTCTGCTGTCGGCCAGGCGTAGTTCATATCACCGCGGACATGCTTTGAATTCATAACGTCATAAGCTCCCCCATAGGCTTTGCGGGTTATGACTGTTACTTTGGGCACTGTCGCTTCGCAGAAAGCGTACAATAGCTTGGCGCCCTCCTTGATAATGCCGCCGTGCTCCTGGTCTGTGCCGGGCATAAAACCGGGCACATCTTCAAACACCAGCAGCGGAATATTGAAGCAATCGCAGAAACGGACAAAGCGTGCCCCCTTGCGCGATGAATTTATATCCAGACAACCTGCCAAAACTGCCGGCTGATTGGCGATAATACCGATTGAACGGCCGCCAAGATGAGCGAAACCTACTACCATATTTTGAGCGAACATTTCGTGGACTTCAAAAAACGAGCTCTTGTCAACCACCAGCTCGATTACATCTTTGATATCGTAGGGCTGGTTGGCGTTATCCGGTACGATCTTATTCAGCGCCTCTTCTTCTCTATCCGGACTGTCACCGTTATCTGCCGTCGGCGGGTTTTCGATATTATTCTGTGGAATATACAAAAGCAGCCGCTTGGCTCTGGCTATGGCATCGGCTTCGGTGTCGCAGGCGAAATGAGCCACGCCGGATTTTGAAGCGTGCACTTCGGCGCCGCCAAGTTCTTCAGAGCTGACTTCCTCGTGCGTGACAGTCTTGACCACGTTGGGACCGGTCACGAACATATAGGATGTGCCTCTTGACATAATAACAAAATCTGTGATGGCCGGACTATACACCGCACCGCCGGCGCAAGGACCCAGTACCAAAGAAATTTGGGGAATGACGCCCGAAGCATGCGTGTTCAGCAGGAAAATATCCGCATATCCACCCAGAGAAACGACACCCTCCTGAATCCGCGCCCCGCCGGAATCATTTAAGCCGATAACCGGTGCGCCGGTTTTTAAGGCGGCCTTCATGATTTTTACTATTTTCTCAGCGTGCGCTTCAGAGAGAGAACCGCCAAAGACAGTGAAATCCTGCGAGAAAATATAAACCAAGCGTCCGTTTATTTTACCGCAGCCGGTCACAACCCCGTCCCCCAGATATTTTTTCTTTTCCAAGCCAAAATCGGATGAACGGTGAGTCACAAAAGCATCAAATTCTTCAAACGAATTCTCATCGACCAGCAGTTCAATCCGCTCACGCGCTGTCAGCTTTCCTTTTTTATGCTGCGCTTCGATGCGCTCTTTGCCGCCGCCGAGTTCTGCTTGGCGGCGCAATTGTTCCAGCTGCTTTAATCTTTCTTCAAGCGACATTGTTATCCTGTCATTGCGAGGAGATCCCCGCCCGGGGCGGGGGACGACGCGGCAATCTCTCTTGCGCTATGCGACTGAGATTGTCTAACCCCACCGTAGTGGGACTCGCAATGACAGGCATGTGCATTTTGTTTAAATTCCATTTCGATTCCATTAAGCAATATCATATTTCTATTACCGGCTCCACTCTATACTTCTTCCCGTCCTCTTTTAATTTACCAAAAGTTACCTTCGTATCATGGTTAAAAGCAACAATAGTGTTTTCATTTAATAACCGCGGCAGCACTTTGCGCTTGGCCTCCATCGACTGCAGCGGGAAAACATCGGTGGCAGCTATATACGGCACCGGCATATGCCAGGAGGTGGGGAAAATATCAGAATAATAGAAAACTCGTTTGCCTTCGGATTCAATTTCCAGACCAAAATGCCCCTCGGTATGTCCGCCGGTAAAAACTGCTTTTATGCCCGGGAAAAGTTCGCTGTTAGCATCGACCAGTTCCAGCTGTCCGGCATTTTTTAAGGCCTGATACCTGTCGGGGTTATAAACTGCCGAAGTGCGCTCGGTCGGGTTAGTGGCAACTTGCCACTCTTCTTTGCTGACAATATATTTGGCCTTCTTAAACTGCGGCACAAACTCTCCGTTCTCAAGCGTAACGGCGCCGCCGGCATGGTCGGTGTGAAGATGTGTCAGTATGACATAGTCGATATCGTCAGAGTTAAGACCGACCGACGCCAGCCCGGAAATCATAGCGCTTTCCTGGGTTACATTGTAAATCTTTTTTTCGCGGTCGCTTAAGTTATCTCCCAGTCCGATATCAAAAATCATTTGTTTACCGTGCGCTTTCAGTACGTACAAATTGGTAGTCATGGGAATAAAATTTTTATCGTCGGCCGGGATTAATTTGTTCCAGATAACTTTGGGCACAATACCAAACATTATGCCGCCATCGAGCTTAAAGCGCTGTTCTACAAATACATCTATTTCAAACTGCCCGAATTTCATCGGCCGCAAATCTTTTAGCGGATTCCTTTGATTTGGTTCTCTTACTCTTTGGGACTGCGCGAACCGGCAGCCTCTCTGAGAAATTTTATCGCTTCTTCGGTTGGCGCACCCGGAGTGAATATCTTGGCCACGCCCATCTTTTCCAGTTCGGTCTTGTCGTCGTCGGGAATGATGCCGCCGCCGAACAAAATAATATCCGTAGCATCTTTGGCTTTCAGTTCAGCCAAAATCGCCGGAAACAAGGTCATATGCGCACCTGAAAGTATCGACACTCCGATAGCGTCGACATCTTCCTGAATGGCGGCATCGACAATCATCTGCGGCGTCTGACGCAGGCCGGTGTAGATTACTTCCATACCGGCATCACGCAGTGCCGCCGCGATTACTTTTACTCCCCGGTCGTGTCCGTCAAGACCGGGCTTGGCTAACAATACTCTTACTTTCTTTTCCATAATTCTCTACTATGTAGTTAGTTGCTAAATGACAATCTAAATGCACTTTCAAGTTCATTCAATTTTTCAAAATCCCACACTTCAATTGAAAGGTTTCCAGATTCTTTCAAGAAACGTGTAGATTTCTGTACTGCAATTAAAAGTCCCAATCTTTTTGGACCCTTAATCTTTATTTCGTAATGATATTCAATAGTTTCTATTAGCTGGGATTTATCATTTAAGATCCCTTCATATGGCATCACCAATTTCACATTTGATATTTCATTAATCTTTGGCAATGGGGACTTATGTTTGGCATTACTGCTATCGATTACAGACAAGAGAATGTTATAACTTAATGTCTCTTCTATAAGCTTGTCGAGATTTAGAGCAAGCTCAACTATATATTCTCTCTCACTCTGGCTAGGGTGAAATCCTTTCATTATGAGAAGAAGCGTATTTTTGCCATTTTTTACTTTCACATAAGGTGAAAAGAACTCTGAAGTTTTTATCGCATGATTATCACTTTTGTAACCCATAAAGGGTAGCAAGTTTGCAATTCTTTTCTCGGAATTTATCTTGGCAATCCCTTTTGTGACCTCTTTTGATTTCATCATTTGCTTAAATCGATTATTGTCAGATACTCCTTTATTCTCATTCAACATTTCTTGAACTTTATTTCTAACCTTATTCGGATTCTTCAAAATGTCCAGTATAGCTTCTTTCATTTTTCTATTGAATTCGGATTGTGCCTTGGAGTCATCTACCTTATAGCTAAGAGCTCGAATATCCGATCTATCAAAAACAATGTCCCCAAAATTTTGTGTAATAGTAATTGTTCTATTGTGCCAAGAGTCCCGTAATCCTAGTTCGTAGTAAACGTTTGGATTTTTTCCTGTAACGTCAGCTATGCAAATGAAACTCTGTTTAAGATGACCAATAATATCAGGGGTTATCTGCCCTGATTTAGCCTCATCGTCAGCTCTAAAGCATTTTATACTTGAATCCGCATATTCAACGGCCGGCTTGATTATATCTTCGTAGATACTTTTCCAATATTCGGGAGATTTATCATCATGCTTACCTATCGGCATAATTACAAAACAAATCTTTTCTGAGTTATCAGCCATTAATTCCAACTATGACACTTGCATAGCGGCAGGGTTTTCTACATGTTCGCCCCAGACAGAGCGCAGCACATCGCACATCTCGCCCAACGTAGCGTATTCACGGCTGCACTCTAAAATAGCTTCAAAAGTATTGCCGCCGTCTGTGGCAACCTGTTTTAGTTTATCCAGCGACACCTGAACTTGACCGTTATTGCGCTCTGCTTTTATTTTTTGAAGCGCGGCAATCTGCTTTCTTTCACATTCCTTGTCGATTTTTAGAACGGGAATATCTATCTTTTCATTTTCCATAGTGTAATCATTGACACCAACTATGACCCGCTCTTTACTTTCAACCTCTTTCTGGAACTGATAGGCGGCGCGGGCAATTTCCGTCTGGAAAAAACCTTCTTCAATACAGGTCAGAACCCCGCCGCGCTTTTCTATTTCAGCAAAATACTCTTCTGCTTCTTTTTCCATCTTGTCGGTTAAAGCTTCCACAAAGTACGAGCCTCCCAGCGGGTCGACTGTGTTGGCCACGCCTGTTTCGTAAGCTATCACCTGCTGGGTACGCAGAGCAATCAAGGCCGCTCTTTCCGATGGCAGCGCCAGTGTTTCATCCATGGCATTGGTATGCAGCGACTGGGTACCTCCCATAACCGCACTTAATGCCTGTATTGCCGTGCGTACTATATTATTTTCCGGCTGCTGTGCCGTCAGCGAACAGCCTGCTGTCTGGGAATGGAAACGAAGCAGCCAGCTTCTTTGGTTTTTGGCTTTATATTTTTCTTTCATATGACGGGCATAAATTCTTCTGGCAGCCCGGTATTTGGCAATCTCCTCGAAAAAGTCCGAGTGGGCATTAAAAAAGAATGATAAACGCGGTGCAAATTCATCAATGTCAAGTCCGGCTTCGATAGCAGCCTCTATGTAGCAGAAACCGTCGGCCAGGGTAAAGGCCAGCTCCTGCGCTGCGGTCGATCCGGCTTCGCGAATATGATAACCGGATATGGAAATTGTGTTCCACTGCGGTACGTTTTTGAGGCAGTATGCCATCATATCCGTAATCAGCTTGATTGACGGCTTGGGCGGATAGATGAATTCTTTCTGGGCAATGTACTCTTTTAAGATATCATTTTGCAAGGTGCCGCGCAGCTTATCAAGCGCTACGCCCTTTTTCTCAGCTACCGCCAGGAACATTGCCAGAATAATAGAAGCCGGCGAATTTATAGTCATCGAAACTGATACTTTGCCCAAATCTATGCCCTCAAAAATTATTTCCATGTCTGCCAGAGTGTCAACCGCCACACCGCACTTGCCGACTTCGCCCAACGATTGCGGCTGGTCGGAATCGTAGCCCATCAGAGTCGGCATATCAAAGGCGGTCGAAAGGCCGGTGCCCCCCTGTGCCAGAATATACTTGAAGCGCTTATTGGTTTCTTCGGGAGTGGCCATACCGGCAAACTGACGGAAAGTCCACATCCTGGTACGGTACATGGTCGGGTGAATTCCTCTGGTGTAAGGGTACTCACCGGGAAAATTTATCTGCTTTTCAAAATAGTCGTCTGCACTTGAGCCTTTGATGTCAAGCGGAGTGTAGAGTTCGTTGATATCTTGACCTGAGATAGTAAAAAACCTCGGTAGCGACTTCTTCGAACGATATTTTTCGGCGTTTTTATCCCAGCTTGAAAACTTCACTTTTATTTTCTCTAAGAACTTACCAGCGAACATTTAATTTCAATTCTCCTGCCCTCCAAGAGCTTACGACATCAGGCTATGATAGCTAACCCCGACCTCAAAATCAAGCCGCAGCCGTAAACGCTCACTATGGTCTAAACTGCTGATAGAGCTTTTCTCCTACGTCAAAAGGGTTTGATTTTCCACCCACTATTTCATCTACGTACGACTCAATTTTTTCACCGGTATCTATCTGGTCTAAGAATTCCTGCCTGAATCTGCTTTGCAATAGAGACATAATTTTTTTACTGATCTGCTGTCGTCTCTGCTTTAGGAACCTGCCGGAATCTTTACTGTACTTTACAAAAGTTTGAACTGTCTCAAAGAGCTTATCCAGATTTTTACCGTTGATGGCCTCGGTGCAGACCACCGGAGCATTCCAGCTTTCATCGAGTCGTTTCCAGCTGTCGATGGCGTAACGAAGATCGGCGGCCATTCTGTCGGAACCGGGGCGGTCGCATTTGTTGACTACAAAAACATCCCCAATCTCCATCAGTCCGGCTTTCATCGTCTGCACTGAATCGCCTGATTCCGGAACCAGCACCACTATAACCGCATCGCAGGAGTCTATTATATCCAGTTCAACCTGCCCCACACCCACGGTTTCTATCAGAATAATATCATACCCAAAGGCCCCCAGCGCCAAAGTTGCGTTATCTGTTGCAGCCGAAAGGCCGCCGCTGCTGCCGCGGGTCGCCATCGAACGAAAGTAAACTCTGCCGTCAATTGGAAATTCATTCATACGCACCCTGTCGCCCAGCAAAGCTCCGCCGGTAAAAGGTGAGGTCGGGTCGACCGCCAGAATGCCGACTTTGCTGCCGCTATCAATAAATTGATGTGCCAGGCTGTTGACCAGAGTTGATTTGCCTGCTCCGGGAGGACCGGTAATGCCGATTTTCAGAGAACCGGCTGCTTTAGGGAATATTTCACCAAGAGTTTTATGTACACCGTTTTGCTGATTCTCAATGGCGCTAATCAGTTGTGAAAGAGCACGCACATTTCCATCATAAAATTTATCGAGCGAAACCATTTGGCTACTTGTATTCGGGCGCCATAGTACTGACTGTCAATTTAATATCTTTAATTCGCATCTGCACCCGCGTAATATTGTTATAAGTATTGTATTCCAACGTATAAACAGCATCTACAAGTGAACCGGTTGATATCTGACTTAGCATATCCCCGAAACCAAAACCAATAACATCGATTACGGTTGTGCCTTTGCGGACTCTTAAGCGAAGATGATTATTGCCGACCACACTGGGGCGTCCGACTATCTCGCAGTTACGAGTCAGAAAAACCGGCCGCATATTTTGAGGCCCAAACGGTGCAAACTTCTCCAGCAGCTCCATGAAATTGTCAGTTACTTCTGATAGTTCTATTTCCATATCAATTTTCAGCTTAGGCTGGATATCGTCATCAGAAAGTTCGCTGTTAGAGACTTCAATAAATTTCTTTCGGAATTCTTCTACGTTCTTGGCTTCTATAGACAGCCCGGCGGCATATTTGTGACCGCCATACTGAATCAGAAAGTCCTCGCACTTGTTTAAGGCGTCGCACAGGTGAAACCCGGGGATAGAACGCGCCGAGCCTTTGCCCAGACCGTCTTTTAATGAAATCATTACAGTCGGCAGGTAATATCTCTCTACTATCCTGCTGGCCACGATGCCAATTACACCCAGATGCCAGCCCTCGCCTGCCAGCACAATGGCCTTGTCATTTTCCAAATCAGAAATCTCTTCAAGCTGTGCCAGTGCTTCATTTAAAGTGTCTTCATCAATGCGTTTGCGTTTGCGGTTGTCGTCGTCGAGTTTGCGGGCAACTTCCTGCGCCACCTTTTCATCGCGCGTCGACAGCAGCCGGATAGCTTCTTTGGCATCGCCGAGTCTGCCAATAGCGTTTATTCTGGGAGCCAGTACAAAAACTACCTGTCCCGTAGAAATTTCTTTTCCCATCAGGCCAGAAACAAATGTCAGCGATTTTAAGCCCGGTTTGGTAGTGCGGGAAATTTGTGGAATTCCAAATCTGGTCAAAACTCTGTTCTCACCAACAAGAGGAACGATATCGGCGGCTGTTCCCAGAGCTACTAAGTCGAGATGTTCATACAATTCTGTTTCACTTTGCCCTAAGGCTTTGTGCACGGCTTGCGCAAACTTGAAGGCCACTCCCACGCCGGACAACTCCTCGTTGAACTGACATTGTTCCTGCTTGGGATTTATTATGGCTACCGCCTCGGGAAGAATTTCGCGCGGTTCGTGATGATCTGTTATTATTACGTCGATACCATGTGAATTAGCATAGGCTACTTCATCAATTGCATTGATGCCGGTATCAACTGTGATTATTAAATCAACACCCTGTTTCTTAGCTTCATTAATACCATCAACAGAAAGTCCATAGCCTTCAACCAGCCTGTTTGGCAAAAAGTAGCTTACCTGCGCTCCAAGTTTATTGAATATAATGTACAGAAGCGACGTGGCCGTTATGCCGTCAACATCATAGTCACCATAAATTACTATTCTTTCGTTGGCCAGTAGCGCTTTGGTGACCCGCTCCATTGCTTTGTCCATGCCATGCAGCAAAAAAGGGTCATGTAAATCTGAAAGCCGGGGATTAAGGAATTTTTCTACAGCTTCAGGACTGTCAAAGCCTCTGTTTAAGAGAATTTTGACAATGGCTGGCGGAAGTTCCAGAGCTTCGGACAGATTTCTTACTGAAGAAGAATCCGGTACCGGAACCATATCCCAGATCGGGTTTTTGGTTCTCAAAGACTGGATCATTTTTTGCCTCCAATTTTTGTTGAAGGTCTTTTGAAAGCTGGAGTATAAGCCGAGTTCTGTATCCCGATTAAAATCGGGACAGCAGCCATTTATCTTGGCAGGCGGTTACCCGACTGCTCCTTGCGGTCTACCCGGGAATTTCGCCTGAGCGAATTCGCTTATGGCGAACAAACGGCGCGAATCCACGCCTATTTCCCTATTTGACCTTGCTCCGGACGGGGTTTACCAGCGCCGCCATCTCTGGCAGCACTCGTGGTCTCTTACACCACGTTTTCACCCTTGCTCCGACCAAAAAAGGTCGGGGCGGTCTGTTTTCTGTGGCACTATCCGTCGGATCACTCCGCCCCGGCGTTACCGGGCGTCCTGATTCTCTGGAGCTCGGACTTTCCTCACTCTAAAAGGATCTCTTAAAGCGCGACTGCTCCTCCTGCTTTCTTAAGACATTCAATCATATATATTAAACAACATTCTTACACATTTGCAAGGCCCCATTAATACCTATTAATACATACGGCGATAATTGGGCGCTTCTTTAGTTATTGACACAGAATGCGGGTGAGATTCTGTCACTCCGGCAGCTGTTATCTGTACCAATTTGGATTTTTCTCTCAAATCTTTCAAATTTGCAGCCCCGGCTATACCCATACCGGCTCTCAAACCACCCATCAACTGGAAAACTGACTCCTGCAGAGCCCCCTTGTACGGCACCCGGCCTTCGATTCCCTCAGGTACCAACTTGCCAGCCTGAGTCTCGTGCTCCTGAAAATATCTGTCTTTGCTGCCGCTTTTCATAGCTTCAACTGAGCCCATACCGCGGTAAACTTTGAAAGAACGACCCTCAAACAAAAGCGTCTCACCGGGAGATTCGTCGGTTCCCGCAAACAGCGAGCCAACCATAGTTACGCTGGCGCCGCAGGCTAAAGCTTTGACAATGTCACCTGAATAACGAATACCGCCATCAGCAATAACCGGCGTATCAGACTTCTGGGCAGCTTCAACAGCATTAATTATGGCCGTCACCTGCGGCATTCCGGCACCGGTTACGATGCGGGTAGTACAAATAGAGCCGGGACCAATACCAACTTTGACACAATCTGCTCCGGCCTCTATCATCGCTTTGGCACCGTCTGCCGTAGCAATATTACCCGCAATAACTGGTATCTTAGGAAATTTTTTCTTTAACAGCGATAAAGCATTTAAGACACCCTCACTATGACCATGGGAGCTGTCTACTGTCAGAATATCAACACCGGCATTGACCAGAGCTTCGGCTCTTTCTGCAAGATCCTTGCCAGCCCCAACTGCCGCCGAAACCCTGAGTCTCCCCCGCTCGTCTTTGCAGGCGCTGGGATATTGGATTCGCTTCATGATATCTTTGACTGTTATCATTCCTTTGAGCATCTGATTATCATCAACAATCAACAATTTCTCTATGCGGTGTTTATGCAGGATTTCCTGAGCGGTCTCAAGATTCGTACCTTCTTTGACTGTCACTAAATTCTTGCTGGTCATAACGTTAGAAATTTTTTGGGCTGTGTCTTTCTGGAAGCGGAGATCCCGGTTAGTCAAAATCCCCACCAATTTCCCGTTTTCGGTAATCGGAATACCGGAAATAGAAAAGCGTGACATGACCTCGAGAGCATCGGCCAAAGTGTCGTTCGGAGGCAGAGTAATGGGGTCGACTATCATTCCCGACTCTGAGCGCTTGACTTTGTCAACCTCTTCAGCCTGGCTCTTGATAGACATATTCTTGTGAATTACCCCTAAGCCTCCCTGCCGGGCCAGGGCTATAGCCATCTGGAATTCGGTGACCGTATCCATAGCCGCCGACATAATCGGAATATTGAGTCTTATATGCTGAGTGATATGGGTGCTGACATCGACTTCGCTGGGCAGAACGCTAGAGCGAGCGGGCACAAGCAGGACGTCATCGAAAGTTAGTGCGGTTTTCTCTAAGAAATTAGCCATTAATAACTATATGACACACCTGCCAAAATCAAGCTATTATTTTTTTTTTACGGGGACTCGCTTTCATGCCAGTAGAGGATTCTTCCGCAATAGTCGCAGGTGAAAATCTTACCGCCGCCTTTGATTTCCTGAATTTTTTTGGGTGTTAAAGACTTAAAACAGGCTCCGCAGGCACGTCTCTTGACCGCTATTACCACATCGCCGCCTCTGCCCCGGCGAACCCGTTCGTAAATTGATAAAACTTGCCTGGGGATTGATGTAATTACGGCAGCCCTCTCTTTATCCTTGTCAGCAACTTTATCCCCAATAGAGTTTATTTTCACTTTCAGTATATCCAGCTGCTTGTGGTTGTTTTCCTCGATTCCAGACAGCTGTTCCTTGCTTTCTTCTATCTCTTTTTCCAGCCCTGAGAGTTGTTCAATTATATTGAGAATTTCTGTCTCAGCGGTGTCGATTTCCTGTTTAAGAGTATCAATCTGGGAGACCAGAGCGTCATACTCTCTGTTGGTCTTGATTGACATCATCTGCTTTTGATATTTTTCCAGCTCTTTTTGCTTGGTGGCAACTTCCAGCTCCAGACTGCTCTGCCTTAGACTTGACTCTTCCCGAGTCTTAGCAGCGGTATCCAGTCTGGTTTGGATCTCATCTATCTCCCGATTTAGATTCTCCATCATATCGGGCAGGTATTCTTTTGACCTTTCCAGTTCCCCCAGATCGTAGTCAATCGTCTGTAGCTGCATCAACTGCTGTAATTCACCCAGCACTTCTCTCTCCTTTGGAACAACACTTGCCATAACTTACACCTCTTTTTTGCCTTAAATCTGCCATAAACGAAAAACGCACTCTGCTTAAGGTAAAACAGAATGCGCTTTGATTTTTTCTTTTACGGCCTCTTTTCCAATTTTTCCACAGTGGAAAAGGGCGCGTATGGGAATCAGTTTATTTTTCAATACAACCATCTTTCGTTCTTCATGGTGGGCAATACTGGATTCGAACCAGTGACCTCTCGGATGTGAACCGAACGCTCTAACCAACTGAGCTAATTGCCCTTGCCTGTTTAGCCCAAATCTTAAGTGGGCCCTGCAGGACTCGAACCTGCGACCCGCTGATTATGAGTCAGCTGCTCTAACCAACTGAGCTAAGGGCCCCAACAAGCCAAGCCTTTTATAATACACCGGAATTTCGGATAGGTCAAGCAATTTAGTGATTTTAGTGAAAAAAACGAGGTTTGTGGACTGCAGACAAGTGTCATTGCTGATTCTATCGGCAGAAAAGCAGGAAAGTCGAGGGGTTTAGCTCGCTACTTGTGTCACAAACCATCTGACCCTATATTTTCAAATCTCAATTCGAAAATCGCAATATCATATTCGAGGAATTGCCATGAAAAAAACCTACATCGTGTCTGCCATATTTCTTATAGCTTCAACTGTCTTTGCTCAATCTGAGCAGCCGCAAAAAATTGAACCCGGCAGTAATATCCGAGGTGAGCTTAACGCCGGCGAGATTCATAACTTTCAGGTCGAGCTTAAATCCGGACAGTATATCCTTATCGCAGTCAGGCAGATTGGAGTTGATCTGGTGGTAAAAGTAAATGACCCCAATGGAAAACTCGTTTCGGAAATAGACAGCCCCACTGGTGACAAAGGCACCGAATTGGTCGAGCTTGTGCCCACTTTGACCGGACTTTATGAATTGCAGTTAAGTTCACTCCTGGAAGATTCCGCCAAAGGGGAATACGAAATTAAGATACTCAAATCCCGCAGCCCAAAAGAACAAAACGAATATACTCTTGCTAAAATTGCCAGGCGTGAGTCGGGCTTTGCTATTGAAAATGTGCGGGTTTTTGATGGAGAAAGCGTCTATGAGAACACCACGGTAATTTTTCAAAACGGTAAGATTACTGCCATCGGTAGTGATATTGATATTCCTGAAAAAGTCGAAGTCATCTCAGGCGAAGGCCGTACTCTTTTGCCGGGACTGATAGAAAGCCATTCGCACATTGCTGCCGCTAATGCTCTTGAGCAGGCTCTGGCATTTGGAGTTACTACCGCAATGGGCATGCACGAAGACCCGGTTGCTGTCAGTAAGTTGAAAAGTGAACAGAGCGAAGGCAAAGCCTTTGGGCGCGCTGATATTTTTTCGGCTGGAAATCTTGTGACGGCACCGAAAGGTCACGGGACAGAATATGGCAGAGATATTCCTACAATTGAGAGAGCCGAAGATGCTCAAAAGATTGTCGATGAACGCATCGCTGAAGGCTCGGATTATATCAAGATAGTTTATCAACCCTGCGAACGTTGCATGCCCTCAATTGACTATGAAACATTGGAGGCGCTCATCAAAGCGGCTCATAAACGGAACAAACTGGCCATTGTCCATATTCATCCCCTTGAATATGCAGAGGATGCTGTCAGGGCTGGCGCCGACGGACTGGCTCATATGTTTGCCGACCATGTTCCGGATAGCGCCTTTGTAGAACAAATGAGCCAGCGAAACACTTTCGTAATCGTGACGCTAGGTGTCACCTATTATTATGGTGGCGCAGCAGGCGGCGAAGAGCTGGCGACCGATGACCGCGTCGCCCCCTATCTTGACCCTTTTGCTGCCAAACATCTGACCATCACCAATCCCAATGCAAAACCGGGTGGCTGGTTTGACCCGGACAGTGTTAGAATATCACTCAAACTATTGCATAAAAAAGGCGTACGCCTTCTGGCCGGTTCCGACCCGCTGAATAGGGGCACTGCTTTTGGTATCAGCGTTCACAGGGAAATGGACATACTGGTTGAGGCGGGATTATCTCCGCTGGAGGCTTTGAAATCTGCTACCTCTCTGCCGGCCTC
>JACZXB010000015.1 GCA_022571845.1 Candidatus Zixiibacteriota bacterium
GAGTTTGTCCATCCCGTAAAAAATGTCAGGGTAATAGTAGAGTCAGAGATTCCTGCCGATTTTCAGAAAGTAGTCGACCTGCTGGAAAAAGAGGGCTGCTGAGGTACAAGGTGCCTGAGGTACAAAGTGCAGGTGCCTGAGGTACAAGGTGCCTGAGGTACAAGGTGCCTGAGGTACAAGGTGCCTGAGGTACAAGGTGCCTGAGGTACAAGGTGCCTGAGGTACAAGGTGCCTGAGGTACAAGTTGACATCGTCTACAGGCCGCACTATATAGCGCTATGGCGGTAAATCAGGACAAACCCAAAATGACCTACGTCGAATCGGGAGTTGATGTTAAAGCCGGCGAGGATGCGGTTGAGCGCATTAAGAAACTTGCGGCTGAGACGTTCAATGAAAATGTACTGCATGGACTGGGGGCGTTCTGCGGCTTTTATAAGCCAAACTTTGAAGGCATCAATAAGCCGGTGCTGGTTTCATCGGCCGACGGGGTCGGTACAAAACTGAAGCTGGCCTTTATGACTAACCGGCATAATACGGTCGGAGAAGATCTGGTCAATCATTGCGTCAACGATATTTTGGTCCATGGCGCCCGGCCGCTTTTCTTTCTGGATTATATTGCGACCGGTAAACTTGACCCTGAAGTTGTAGCCGAGATTGTCAGCGGGATTAGCCGGGGTTGTTCGGCTCATAATATGCCATTACTCGGAGGCGAGACTGCCGAGATGCCGGATTTTTACCGGTCAGGGGAGTACGACGTGGCCGGATTTATAATAGGCATCGTCGACGAAAATAAAATCATAAACGGTTCTGCAATAAAAGAAGGCAACCTTGTTCTGGGACTTAATTCCGCAGGGCTGCATACCAACGGTTATTCACTGGCGCGGAAGGCTGTTTTTGAAATGGCCGGATTTAAATATGACGACTATGTCAAAGAGCTGGAGACAACAGTTGGTGAAGCGCTTCTGAAGAAACATTTGTCCTATTTTACAACTGTCTATCCGCTACTAAGTAAATTTGAAATCAAGGGTATGGCACATATTACTGGCGGGGGGATACCCGGGAATTTAAAACGAATTCTTCCCAAAAGTTTTGACGCCGAAATTGAAACAAATTCATGGCAGACCCCTGCGATTTTCGATTGGCTGCATAGTATAGGTGAAATAGACGACGAAGATATGTACTCTGCTTTTAATATGGGCATAGGTTACGTAATCGTAGCGGATGAAAATAATGCAAATAAGATTATAGAAGAAATTGATGCTGTTCAGATAATCGGAAAAATCGTGCCAGGGTCAGGTAAAGTTAAGCTCGTATAGTAAGAAAATTGTTCAGCTGAATTTCAAGAGGTGTCCACCTGCGGAATTTTTTCAAAAAGATTTATTTATTTGTAATACCGGATGACAGAACAGTTAGGAAGAGACGTCTGGAGCTTTTGCTTTGGGCGTTTTTGCTGTCGCTTTCTTTTTATCCAGAATATTTTGGATTTTTGGCCTGGTTCGCTCTGGTCAGACCGATTATGATTTTGGTTAAACTCGAGGGAAGAGAAGCCTTTCAGGCTGCGTTTTTCTTTGGCTTCTGTTTTAATCTTTTTTCAATGTACTGGATAGCGATGGTGACGCCGCCCGGTATGATAGCGGCCGTTTTCCTGGTTTCTTTATATTATGCCAGCGCACTTTTGATATTTAATAAGGTTTACCATATCAATAGATTTGCAGGTTTCCTGTCGCTGCCCTTTGTATGGGTGGGCATGGAAAATTTTCGGTCATTGACTCAGTTTGCCTTTCCCTGGAGCGACCTGGGTTATTCGCAGTCATATTATTCGTATATAGCCCAGATTGTATCGGTAATATCAGTAAGCGGTCTTTCGTTTTTGATAGTGACTGTCAATCTGCTTTTGTATCAGGTTTTTAGAAAAGAACTAAGTATAGAAAAAAAGCTGACTTCAATTTTTTCATCGGCTGCGATTATACTTGGTTTGACAGCCTATGGCTGGGTAACAGTGCCGGTTATTCCTATTGAAGGCACGATCAAAATCGGCATGCTGCAGGGTGCGGTGCCGATTGACGTCAAGTGGGACAAGCAAAGCCGCCAGTTCAGCCTCGACCTCTATGACTCGCTGACCCAAAGCATTGCTGATACAGGCATAGTGCTCTTTGTCTGGCCGGAAACATCAGCGCCGTGTTACCTTTCAAACGACCCCTGGTGTGCTGACGAAGTCAGGGAGATAGTAAAAAAATCAAACAGCTATCATTTGGTAGGCGCTTTGGGGGCTGAGTTTACCGGCCCCAACGAGTACAAGTCCTACAATTCCAGCTATCAGTATTCTCCGCTGGGACGGCTCGAAAGTCGCTATGACAAAGTTAAGTTAGTGCCCTTTGCAGAGCAGGTACCCTATCAGGAGCAGCTCTGGTTTTTGAGAGCAGCCGCCCTCAAAAAAGTTTTGACATTTATAGAAACCTACGATGTCACCTGGTGGTCGGACTTTTATCCGGGTGATTCTGCCCAACTGTTTGAACTGCCTGATCACTTTTATGGCCTGCTGCTTTGTTTCGAGTCTACTTTTCCTGATTATTCCCGGCAATATGTGTTGGACGGAGCGGAGTTTCTGGTAGGCATAACCAATGATACCTGGTTTGGCGAATCGGTAGGAATTTATATGCATTCCCGCATTTTCCTGATGCGATGTATAGAAAACAGAATCTGGGGTGTCAGAGTAGCCAACAGCGGTATAAGCTATATTACAGATGGCTATGGCCGGATAAGAGAACAGCTTCCGGTTGGGGACGTTTCGGCCCGGGTTGGAAAAGTCGGTGAATTTAAGGGTTATTCGGCCTTTACCAAAATTGGTAATCTAACCGGCAAATTGTCCTGGTTGATAACGCTGGCCCTGGCAACTATATTCTTTTTCAGATGGCTGCTTTCAAAATTGTTCTTACGAAAACCGTGACCGGCATATTTTTTCCGGCGATTTTTCTGCTCATCATTCAGCCTGTTTATTCTCAAGAGCTGCAATGGACCAGTCTTACTTCTTTTAAAGAGGTCAGACGTATGAGCCTGATTGATGATACTGTTTATATGGCCACCTCGGGAGGTCTGATGATACTCGAGGCTGCCGATGTCAGCACAGCCGGGCTGCAGTTCACCAATGTCGATGGGCTGGGTACGACGGATATTACAGAAGTAATCAAAGATGCCAGCGGTGTAAAATGGATCAGTGGATTCGGCCGCCTGATTCGTTATGAAAACGGCTTATTCGAGCCGCGTCTGTTTATCGACCAGGATAACAAGCTGCTGCGCTTGTATAGTTTAGTCGATGATGGCAATTCAATCTGGGTTGGCAGCGAAATCGGTCTGGTGCTCTATTCCAAAACGATCGATGGCGGTCAAATTCAGGATAGCTATACATTATTCGGTAATCTCAATCCATCGCCCGATGTATATGATATTTTGATCGACAGTAACACCATCTGGCTGGCGACATCGTCCGGTCTGGCAATGGCCGACAAGAGCAATCCGCTGCAACTTAAAGCGCCATCTTTCTGGACAACTTATGACCTCGGAGCCTTTGCGGAACTTGCCAGCGACACTATTACGAGAGTGGAAAAATTCGAAGGCTCTATATATATCGGGACACAGAGGGGAATGTACCGCCTTGAAAGAAGCGTGACTGATACTTTTATAGTCCTACCTATTGGTCAGACATCGGCATTTACAGATTTAAAAGTAGAAAACGATTCGCTCTTTTTCTACAGTTCAGCTGCTTTCGGAGTAGTTAAAGACTCTGCGGCAGTTACGCTGTCTACCTCAGGTTTGCCAGCGCCCCCTGCCACCGGAACCGGCACAGGATCATTTCGCTGGTTAAATGTTAAAGATGTCGATATTTATCAAAACTTGACGGGAACTTACCAGATTTACCCCTATAGCGGAACACCGGGCAATGATGTTACTGATCTGACAGTTAATGCTCAAGGCGTAATAACTGCCGGGTTCAATTTTAAGGAGGCAGGCAAATATGCAAACGGTCAATGGTCCTCTATTGCGTTGGGCAAACAGAGCACGGTCATCACGCTTGACCCCTCCGGAAACGCCTGGATAGGAACTTTTGGCGAGGGCCTCTGGTTAAACGGCGACAATCTTATGGAAAACTACGATGAAAACAATACCTCAATGCGCGGCAACAACGACGGCCCGGTAGGTCCTACTTTTGTTGTGATTGCAGATATGGTTATTGAAGGGAATTTTCTTTATGCCGCCTGTTTTCGCGCATTGACTATTTATCCGGTGGCATTTGTCAATCTCAACAATATCAATAATCCCTCAAGCTGGGATTCACTGGGTTTAATCGACGGCATCAGCAATGAATTTGTAACCTCGATTGACGCCAGAGGTCAAATTGTCGTAATCGGCACAGAAGATATCGGTCTGTACTGGTGTGATATGAATATCAGCCCAGCCGACACGTCCCGCGACGTCTGCCAGCTGATGACCGAAAGCAATTCATTCCTGGTTTCCGATGTGGTTCGTGATGTTGTGTTTTCACCTGACGGAGAACTCTGGGTGGCCACAAATTTTGGAATCTCCCGTTACGATTTTGGCATAGAACGATTCGTAGATGTGACCCTGCCGCCGGGAATAGGACCAGATATCAGAGTAATGGAATTCGACAGTCGTGGTAATCTCTGGGCAGGTGCGGCCAACGGCCTGGTCAGATTTGACGCTGCCGGTGGAGAAACAGAAACTTTTAATAGTTTAAATAGCGGCTTGGTTTCAAATAATGTACGTCACATTCACTACGATGAATTTACCGGAAAGACGTATATTGCAACCGATGCCGGTATAAGCGTAATCAGTTCGACGTTCGGAATTCCGACTCCTGAATTAAAATCGGTAATGCCTTTTCCTAACCCTTTCGTCATTGATTCACCGGATGACCTGCTTGAGTTTAACTACGCCGGAAGCGGGGTTCTGAATTTATATTCGTCCGCAGGCGAGCTGGTCCGGGAGTTAAGAATAGGTCAGAGGTGGGACGGCCGAAACGACCACGGCGAAAACGTTGTCTCGGGTGTTTATCTCTTTGTAATTGCTGATGACGAGGGAAATTCGGGGCGGGGAAAAATTCTTTTAATCAGGCGCTGATGAAAATAAAACGTCGCATACTTGCCGATGCTCCGATAGAGTTAATAGATCGGCTGGCAGGGAATCACTTTTTTAGCTCAACTTCATTTGCCGGGATTTGGCGAACGCTTGGCGGGAATCCGGTTTATTGGCTGGCCGAAGAAAGTGGCGAAGTAGTGGCTGTTCTGCCAGGTGTTGAGTTTGGCAGGGGAAGACTTCGACGTTTTCAAGCTATGCCCAACGGATGCTATGGCAGGATTCTGTATAATACTACAAAGTTAGCTGATCATTCAGAGATTTCTGAGTCGATTGTTAATCGAATCCTGGATGAAAAATATATCAAAGCGTTTCTGATGGACTTTCACAAGACAATCAAGTGTTCGGGAAAATTCAATATCGAGAAATATACAATCTACCTTGTTGATATTTCTTCACCTGACTGGGAACCGCCTGACAGCAAATTGCGACAACAGATTCGCAAAGGGGAAAGAACTAAGTTGACGCTGGAGACCTTCAACCCTTCACTACACCTGAACAATTTTATGCATCTGGTAAGTATGCATGAGCGACGGCGGCAAACAAAAGTGACCTATAGCCAAGAATTCTTCGAGGCCCTCGCCGATGTGGCAGCACGGGACAGCCGTGTCAAATGGGTCTGGTGCGAACATGAAGGCCGCCCGGTCGCATCACATATCTTTTTCATCGAGGGGGATAGCCTGATGCACTGGCAGATGTATTATGATGAAGCACTTTCCAACTTGCAGGCTACAAAATTCATCCCCTATTCAATTTCAAAACAGTCTGTTAGAAATGGAATTAAATACTTGAATCTCGGATTATCAGCGGCAGGCGCCGGCGGAGCCGAATTCTATAAAAGCAAATGGGGTGGCAGGCCGTACGATTACAATTGCTATGTTCATAAAAACCTTCTGGGTCGACTGCTGTGAACGCTAAAAAGCTGCGGATTTTGCTTTTGGGCGACAGC
The DNA here is from genome assembly GCA_022571845.1 of Candidatus Zixiibacteriota bacterium. GTDB lineage: Bacteria > Zixibacteria > MSB-5A5 > GN15 > FEB-12 > JACZWU01. The sequence continues at coordinate 6,101 of JACZXB010000015.1, forward strand.
AGGTCATTTCATATTGAGCGTTATGTACCTGAGTTGCGTCGCCAGAATTGTGAAATTCTGCTGGCCTCCATAGAAGAAGGTGCCATAGAGCATTATCAATTTAAACGACTTGGTCCTATTAGGCAATTTCATTACAGTCTGGCAGTGCCGGCATTGAAAAAGCTCATTTCAACATACCTGCCGGAAATAATCGATGTTCAGGACGCCAATTACGGTTTTATGGCGGCGCTGGCACTAAAAGATTCCCCTATTCCGCTTAACTTGCAGATTTTGGGGTCGGACATACTTATTGTCCCCCATAAATCGTTTGTACACCGGTGGAAAACCTCTTTTGCCTTGCGTCGCGCTGACGCAGTAGTCGCTGATTCACAATACCTTCTCAACGAAGCGACGAAACTTGCAAATCTCAAGCTTTCGTTAGTTGAACCATTCGGTATTGAAGAGAAATATTTGAGGCTCCACAAACAAGATTATACAGTTTTCCGGCCACTGAGGATTATTGTTCCGCGTCTGCAGGATAAAGTCTATAATAACTTGTTTATTGTAAAATCATTGACAGCATTTCTAAAAGCAGGGTCCATAGTTTTGACGTTTGCCGACTTTGGCCGGTTAGCTAAAAAATTTAAGTCAGCCGTGCAAAGTTTGAACTGTCCCAACATACACTTTTACCAGAGAAGTGACCGGGACACGTTTATGAAATTGATGTCGGAACATGATGTTTATTTATCGGCGTCGCTTTCGGACTCATCGCCAGTTTCTTTGATTGAATCAATGGCTTTGGGGCTCATACCGGTTGCTGCCCGAATTCCCGGGATAAAAGAATGGGCGGAAGACTCGGGGGCATTCACCTACACAAAGGACAATTCAAATGAACTGTCCGGATTAATAAGAAATATCATTGATGACAACTTAGAGCATACTGATATGCGCATTCGCAATCTTGCGAAAGTCAAACAGAGAGCGCTCTTTGAAAACAACGTAGTCGCCCGCATCAATATTATGAAAAAATTAATTGGCCGGATATGAGTGGCAAGCGTGTTCTTCTGATATCATACTACTTCCCTCCATTGGGAGGGGCTGGTATTAGCAGGCCGCGGGCGATATTTCGGCATCTAACTCAATTCGGTTATGATTGTCACGTTCTGACAGTAAAGCCGGTTCTATATCGTGTTTATGAGCCGGAATTATTGGATGGTCTTGACACTTCGAGAATATTCCGTTCCGGTTCACGGGACCCGTCCCGAATAATGTATCTTCTGGGTGCGCGCCACCTTTCCACCAGGTCGGCCGATAAGAGCAGGGCGATAACAAAGAAATTTTTCCCAGATGCGAAAGCTGGCTGGATTAAGCCAGCGATTAAATTAGCGAAGAGACTCTGTAAGAAATATCAGTATGACTTAATAGTCTCAACGTCTCCACCCATATCGGCACACCTGGTCGCCCAAAAATTGCATAATGAATTTGATATTCCGTGGGTGGCCGATTTCACGGATTTCTGGGTATCCAAAAAGGCAGAGGATTATTTTAATTCTGAGCGAAGAGTAGTTCAAGCCAAAAAGCTTTTGAGGGAGATAAAAGAAGATTCTGATTCTGTCGTGGCAGTCAATGCAAGTTGCGGAGAATATGTTGGAGCGGCAAGCATCATCCCCAATTGCTACGACTCGGATTTCGTAAATTTGTGGAATTTGCCAGCAAGCGATGAGACGTTTACGATAGGGGTTTTCGGAACAATTAGTAACCTGACTCCGATTGAGCCACTTCTCAAAGTTCTGCAACAGATAAGGGAAAAGCAGAAAAATGTATTCGATAGAATAAAGGTTTTGCAGGTAGGTCAGGTTGACGTTGAATGGCTCAGTCGGCAGCTTAGTGCTTACGCTCTACATGGAATTTTTGATGTCAGGCAATACCAAAGCAGAGCAGCTGCAATAAAGCTGCTGGCCCAGTCATCCGTCTTCTATATAGGGATTGCATCGGATTCTGGATTCGGAATAACGCCCGGTCGGGTCTTTACGTTGCTGGCATCAGGTCGTCCCCTTTTGGCTTATGCACCGTCGGGCAGCGAGATTGATAAAATTGTTGCGAAAAATAAAAACAGCCTTCGTTTTGATGACAGCACGATTAACAAAGCCAGCGAATTCGTTTGTCGGCAAGCGGAGCGGTTTTTTAGTGGTGACCTTTCTTTCAACATTGTACCGGATGATGTGGCCCAGTTCTCGTCCGAAAGAATGGCCGAAAAGTTTGCCCGGCTGTTTGATGAAGTTTTGGGAAAATAGAATGTTAGCGCAGAAGTATCATCTTTTTGACCGCTCTGAAATTCTCGGATTCTAATTTATAGAAATAGATGCCGCTGGCGGTTTCATGTCCGCTGTAATCGAGCCCGTTCCATTCAAATTTGTGATGACCGGCAGGCAACTGGCGTTCGACGATAGTAGCCACATTTCTGCCCGTAATATTAAATATAGAAAGGGTCACGCTGGATTTCGAGGGCAGGTCAAAACTGATAGTCGTGGAAGGATTAAACGGGTTGGGGTAATTTTGATAGAGTGAAAAAGTTTCAGGAAGGAGACCTGTTTCTTCTTCGATTGAGGTCGCAATGTCGGATCGAATAAAGGTACTGTCGCTTAAACTCTCGATTATCTCTATTTCGCCTGTCTCAGCGGATATGGCAGAGATCGATGAATTTTTTTCAAGACGGTTAGTATATTGCCTGACCGGCAGAGAGAACTGGCCTACGCTCAGATTATCAAAACCAGTGTAGCTAATCTTATTCCTTTCAATGTTGAGAGTAAGCTCGCCACTGTTAAGCTCCGGGCTGCTTTTATAGGAAGCGGCTGCTGCTGAGCCGGTGAGGGCAATCAACAAAGCTGCCAGGACCAATGCTTTCATCTTTTCCTCATTTTGTTTATTAGCTGTCTTTTAATTTTCGGCAGAATTAAGGATTAGCTGCGGAAAAATCGATTTCAATTCTGAACAATTTTAAGTAGTTGAATAACATAGAAGTACGAGGTGCACATTTGTATAGCTCGTCGATGGGATAGTGTCAGTTTCGGAGAGCAAACAGTTCCTAAATCGTTGTAATAGAGCAGCTTTCAATATTAAATCGGTTGGTCATGAGATAATTGTTCCGCTCTGTTTTGTTCAGGTCCAATGAGATACCAAAATTCAAAATTGTTACTCCCGTTATCCGTTGAGGAAAAATAACTTAACACCTAAACTTTTTTTTAAAGCAGGCTAAAAACCTCTTGACATGTTCGGTGAAAATATGATAATTATGGCCAATTCTGGTGTAAATTGGTATAAATTGGAGAATTACTTGGCTGGATTTTACGGACAATTCAAAACCACCATGGATGATAACGGGCGCTTTGCCCTACCAGCCAAACTTCGCTCAGTCTCAGGCCAATCAAAAAAATCACAACTATCCGGAGAACTTGTCTTGACCAAAGGGCTGGAAGGCTGTCTGAGTTTATACCCAAAAGGTGAATGGGACTCAGTCCAAAGCAGGCTATCGGCGCTCAATTTTACCAAGCGGGATTTTAGATTTTTCTCAAGGTGGTTCTATTCCTCGGCTGCACAAATGACTCCGGACCGCAGCGGCAGAATGGTCATTCCTTCTCATCTGATTGCCGAAGCCAGTCTCAAAAAAGAGTTGTTAATAATTGGTGTTAATCGCTGGGTCGAAATATGGAACCCGGAAAGATATGAGTATTACTTAAAGCAGTTTTCCGGAAGTTTTGAGGAGGTTGCGGAAAGACTTTTCTCCGGAGATGAACCCAGGCCGGAATGAATATAAGCATCAGCCGGTACTGGTAGCAGAGATAATAAAGCTGCTTATAACTGACAGCAGTGGTTCTTACATAGATTTAACAGCCGGACTCGGCGGTCACATGGCGGCACTGGCCGGAAGATTAGAGACGGATGCGAAACTTTTTGGAATCGACAAAGACAAAGAAGCGCTCGAGAGAGCAGGAGAAAATCTCAAGACGCTCAAGCAGTCAGTTGAGCTTAAGTGGAGCAGCTATGCTGATATCGATTCTCTTATGGCAGAGTTTGGAGTCGCAGGTTTCGATGGAGCGCTTTTGGATCTGGGCTTGTCGTCGCTTCAAATTGATAAAGCCGAGCGCGGATTCTCCTTCTCAAACGATGGTCCGCTTGATATGCGATTCGACAAAGGCTCAGATGTTTCGACGGCAGCAGATTTAGTAAACAATTTAAGTGAGAGGGAACTGACCCAGATTTTCAGGGAATACGGAGAAGAAAGGCGGTCAAAATTTGTGGCTGCCGGCATTGTCAGGGAAAGACAAGAAAAAATGATCCTCACTACTTCACAGCTGGCTAAGATAGTCAAATCAATAATTCATCCTCCTTATCAAATTAAGTCATTAGCCAGGATTTTTCAGGCCTTACGTATAGCAGTCAACTCTGAACTTGAAACTCTCAAGTCAGCTGTTCCAAAAATAGTAGAATGTCTCAAGACCGGCGGCAGGCTGGCGGTTATATCGTATCATTCGCTTGAAGACAGAATAGTCAAAAATTGTTTCAGGAATCTTCTGGGTGTCTGCACTTGTCCGCCCGATTTTCCGGTGTGTGTTTGCGGCAGGGAAGCACAAATAAAGCTGATTACCAAGAAGCCGCTTTATCCAACAGATGCAGAAATAAGCTCAAATCCGCGATCGCGCTCGGCCCGCTTGAGAGTTGTGGAGAAAGTAGTCTGATGCGTCACACCGTGCGGCAGTTTAAAGAAATTGTTGATATAAACGGTTCGATATTTAACAGGCTGCGCAAGAACAGATATTTCCCGTATGCACTTTTGACAACGGTTTTTTTGGCGGCGGCCTCTGTCCATATCTGGCAGCGGGTGCACGTGCTGAAACTTGTCACCGAAGTTTCGGAACTTACCAAAGAGAATATCAAGCTGGACGATGCGCTTAAGAAGATAGATTCAGAAGTTGCCCGTTTATCGATGGCTACCCGTGTAGAAAAGTATGCGCTCGACACGTTGGGAATGATTCATGTTCCGGCCGACCGCTTATACACACTTATCCCGGGCGATAAAGCGATGCATGACAAGGGCGACTTGGAAGCCATGTCGGAGGCGGTCAGAAGAATTGTCGAATTCCTGCCGGTAACTTCAGAAAATACGGCCATGGCCGGCGAGCCATCGCAGATTAGAATTGACAGTCCAATTGCGACGGGTAGCGGCCAATGAAAAGAACAAAACTTGAGAAGATACGACTTGGCTTTATATTTGTATTAGTTGTTACATTCTTCCTGGTGGCGTTGACACGGTTGGTGCATCTTCAGATTGTCCATGGCGCCCGATACAAAAATATAGTAGAGCGTCAGTCCAGTGGTAAAGTCGCTATCCCGGCCGCCAGGGGACTGATATATGACCGCAGCGGCCAGCTGCTGGCCAGCAATGTCTATGCACCCTCACTATACGCCAGTCCTTCAAGCAAAAAAGAATTGGAAGCTGTGGCCGGCTTTCTTGATGAACAATTTGGTCTAAAACAGGGCACTTCAACAAAGAAGTACAACCTGGCTGTGAACAAGTTCAGCTGGATAAAAAGATTGATGTCTGATGAATTGTCACGACGTATTTCCCAAACAGCTCCGTCAGGACTTTACTTGCGCAACGAAACCAAGCGTAAATACGCCTTTGGCAATGTAGGTAAACAGATACTTGGTTTTACAGATATTGACAATGTCGGTCGCAGCGGAATTGAACAATCGTTCGACTTTATGCTCTCAGGAGAAAAAGGCTGGGCGGATATTCGGCGCGATGGCCTGCGCAACACATTCCGGGTAAAAGAGCAGGCCTTGGTAAAACCTGTCCCCGGAGAGTCGCTGGTTTTAACAATCGATTGGCGAATGCAGGAAATTGTAGAAAATGAACTAAAATGGGCAGTTGAAAAGTATCACGCCAAATCAGCCATGGCAGCTTTCGTCAAGTGCAACACCGGCGAAATCCTGGCCATTGCTCATTATGACCCCGGTGAAACTAACCGAGACAAGCCCTTTAAGCTTCGGGCAGTAACCGACCAGTTTGAGCCGGGCTCAAGTTTCAAGATTTTCTCGGCGGCAGCAATACTGGAGTCCGGAGAAATTAATATTGCCGACTTGACTTACTGCGAAAACGGCAGCTGGAAAATTGGAAAAAGATCCCTGTCGGACTCCGAAGAACACGCCTGGTTAAATTTCCGCTCGATTTTCGAGTTGTCCAGTAACATTGGCCTGGCCAAGAATGCGATTAAGACCGGCGGGAGGGGAATTTATGAGACCGCGCTCAAATTTGGCTTTGGCAAAAAGACAGATGTTCGGCTTCCCGGCGAAAGCCCCGGCTCAATTGCCAGGGCCGTTGACTGGTCGAGCGAAAGCATGACAGCTTCACTGGCTATTGGCTATGGGGTAGCAGTGACCTGTTTACAGATGGCCGGGGCAACCGCCGCAATAGCCAATGGCGGCACATTATATAAACCGACAATCATAGTCGGTCAAGTTGATGAAGACGGCACAGTAGTTGGCAACGCTTTGCCCGTTGCGGTCAGCAAGCCTGTCTTGAAATCGACCATTGATACTTTGAAATCTTTTATGCGTGCTGTTGTAGAGACAGGCACTGCCACTCGGGCGAATTCCGAATTGATAAATATAGCAGGTAAAACCGGTACAGCCTGGATGGCTAATCTGGAAAAAGGCGGCTACTACAGAAGTAAGCATGTGGCCAGTTTTACAGGATTCTTTCCCTACGAAGACCCGCTCGTGGCCGGAGTGGTTGTGCTGCTCAACCCGCAGCCGGTTTATTACGGCGGCTGGACGGCCGGTCCCGCATTTAAACGCATAGTAGAGCGGTGGGGCATGCTTAACCCTGACAGAATTACCGGCTCCGGCAAATTCGCTCTTAAAAAGTCTGACAAGAATATTAAGATAGTCGAGATTCCTAATTTGATAGGACGTGATGTTGTTCTGGCCGAAACGATGGCAGCCACCGGCGGCTTCGCATTCCGCCCTGATAAAGAGAAAGGTGTGGTTGTCTGGCAGTATCCGCCGGCTGACCGGCTGGCGCTATATGGAGATGACATACTGGTGTCGGTTCAGCACCGAGACCAGCAGGAAAAAGTTTTTCCCAATCTAAAAGGACTTTCAATCAGAGAGGCGGCGGCAATTTTGTCGTTCTTAGGTATAAAGTATGAAGTAAATGGAAAAGGCAAAGTGGTCAGACAATGGCCGCTAGCCGGAAAAACAGTTAATCGCAGTGCGGTCTGTAATGTTCACTGTGGCTAATTTCTGGAGGAGTCATAAAACTCAAGGATCTAATAGCGGATGTGGAGAAGGCGCAAGTGACTGGAAATGCTGATATTAACATAGCCAGTATCGAGTACGATTCCCGTCGTGTCACCAGTGATTCACTGTTCGTGGCGATCAGCGGCATGAAATTCGATGGCTATGATTTTGCCGAACAAGCCGTCGCAAATGGTGCGGTGGCAGTTCTGGGTGAGAACAAGGAATGTTCCTTGCCCCAGGCTCACGTTTTAGTTCCCAACGCCCGCCATGCGATGGCCGATGTGGCTGCCCGTTTTTATGGCTACCCGGCAACTAAACTAAATCTGTTTGGCGTGACCGGTACCAATGGCAAGACAACTACTTGCTTTTTAATCAGGGACATTCTTGAGGCGGCTGGCAGTTCAACTGGTCTGGTGACATCCTCTGTTTACGATACCGGCAGAGAAATCATTCAGGCCACGCGCACAACTCCGGAATCACTGGACCTGCAGCGGCTGCTCTTTCAAATAAACAACAATTCGTGTGACAGCGCTGTCATCGAAGTTTCTTCGCATAGTTTAGTCATGCACAGAGTAGATAATGTTGCCTTTAAGACGGTGCTGTTTACCAACCTGACCAGAGACCATCTCGATTTTCATAAGTCGATGGAAGAATATCTAAAGGCCAAAGCACAGCTGCTTGATCATCTTACTGAGAATGATGCAGCTGCTGTAATCAATATAGACGTGCCCGAATTTGTGTCACTTATGAATTTGGATGACATAAAATTTGTGACGTATTCAATAGACAATCCTGAAGCTGATATTTATTGCAGCAGCTATCGCATTGAGCCGTCATCGACAAAATTTGATTTGATGACGCCGACCGGCATGCACAATGTCGAGCTGAACATCCCGGGGCGGTTCAATCTGATAAATGCGGTTGCTGCGGCCGCTGCCTGTCATAGCGCCGGCATTGCCGACGAAGATATCGTCAGAGGCTTAGAGAACGCCGTGCCGGTGCCGGGGCGCTTAAACTATATCGATCAGGGTCAGCCGTTTGCGCTCTATGTAGATTTTGCACACACCCCCGATGCTTTAGAGCGCGTCTGCGAAGCTGTCAAAGAACTTTCAGCGGGACGGCTGCTGCTTCTTTTTGGCTGCGGCGGTGACCGTGATAAAGGCAAGCGTCCGCTGATGGGCGAAGTTGCCGGCAGATTAGCAGACTTTGTCTGGGTAACTTCGGATAATCCTCGCAGCGAAGATCCGCTTGCAATTATCGAAGATATAAAACCGGGATTGTTAGAGGCAGACGTAATCATTGAACCTGAACGCAAAAAAGCGATAATCTCAGTTTTGAATAAAGCTCAAGCCGGGGATGTGGTCCTGTTGGCCGGCAAAGGAGCAGAAAAATACCAGGAAATTGAGGGTGAGTTTATTCCGTTTGATGAGATAGACATAGCCCAGCAGGCGCTCAAAGATTTGGGATACTACGCAACAGGCGAAGTGGAGAGTTGATAAAATTGGGTTTTGAAGAACTGGCAAAAGAGATACAGGGGAAACTACTGCCTCTGAAATCAGTTGATGATTTTTTCGAGGGAGTCTCGATTGACAGCCGGGTTGTCAAATCCGGGGAGCTGTTTATTGCAATTCGCGGTGAAATAAATGACGGACACGCCTATGTTGACGAAGCTCTCAAAAACGGCGCCTATGGTCTGCTGGTTGATAATCAATTTGAAGAAAAAGCAAGCGCCAGTCAAAAAACAGCGGTTGTTGTCGTTGAGAATACGCATGAGGCTATGATGGAACTGGCCAGAATTTATCGAAGTAAATGTAAGGTCAAAGTAGTGGGCATTACCGGCTCCAACGGCAAGACCACCACCAAAGAATATGCTTTTGCGCTGCTTAAGACAGTTGAAAAAGATGTCTATCGTTCTACCGGTAATCTCAACAATCTTTTTGGTGCGCCGCTGGCCATTTTTGCCATGCCCCAAAACAGCAACGTGGCTGTTATGGAAATGGGCATATCTATAAAAGGCGAAATGACCAGGCTTACCCGGATAGTTCAGCCGGATCTGGCTGTTATTACAAATATAGGTCCATCGCACCTTGAGTTTCTTTCAAGTGTGGAGGATGTTGCCCGGGCAAAACTTGAAATTGTATCATCCGAAAAATCTGACTGCCCGCTTATTATAAACGCCGATGACAAACTGCTTATAGAAGAAGCTAAGAAAGTTAAGTCCGATCTGATAACTTTTGCGATAGACGCCCGAGCCGATTTCAAAGTAGATTCTTTTGAAAAGATAGACGACTCAAAGCAGGAAGTTACCATAGACGGAAAATCTTTTTTGCTTAACTCCCTTGGGCGCCATCAGGTTTATAACTTTCTGGCCGCCTATGCCGCTGTTCGCACGCTCGGTTATGACTTCAAAAATGTAGCGACCGCACAAATCGAGCTGTCATCAGCGCCAATGCGGGGGGAGACATTAGAACTAAGCGGAATCCGTATAATAAACGATGCTTACAATGCCAATCCTGACTCGGTCAAAGCCGGTCTGGAGGGGTTTGAATCATTAGCGCACACCGGGCGGCGTGTTCTTATTTTAGGCGACATGCTGGAGCTTGGGGAAGAAGCTCTGAAATATCATGAGAGGCTCGGTGCATCGCTAATGAATTTCAGTTTTGAACTGGCGCTGCTGGTGGGACCGCTAAGTGGCGCTGTTATTGATAGCGCTGTCAAGGCCGGCATTGACAAAGAAAAACTTATCGGATTTGCTGATTCTTCGGATGCAGCATCCGAAGCTTTAATCCTTCTAAAGCAAGGCGACCTTGTATATGTCAAAGGCTCACGCGGCATAGGTCTTGAGAAAATCATTGATCTCCTCAAATCGCGAAAGGGGAATAGCTAATGCTCTACCACCTTTTGTATCCTCTGACAAGTGAGATTTCCGGATTCAATATTTTCAGATACATTACCTTTCGCTCTGCCGGCGCCATGGTGACGGCTATTATTATCTGTCTGATACTCGGCCCGTTATTTTTACGTCTCTTAAATAAGTTTCAGGTTAAAGAACATATCCGCAGTGATGGTCCGCAGAGTCATAAGTCAAAAGAAGGCACGCCCACCATGGGCGGGCTGATAATTTTGTCAGGTATAATTATACCGACTTTGCTCTGGGCAAATCTTACTAACTACTACGTACTTTTGGTCCTGGGCGTCACTCTCTGGCTGGGACTGATTGGCTTCATGGACGATTACTTGAAAGCGATAATGAATAAACCAAAAGGATTGATCGGTCGGGTGAAGCTCGCCGGCCAGATTATTCTGGGGCTCGCATTTGCACTTGGACTGTCTTACTGGGGACCTCTGGACCTCTACGACGGCACCACCACTATTCCGTTCTTCAAAAACTATGTCCTAAATCTTGGCTTCTTTTACGTACCGTTTATAGTCCTGGTCATTACCGGTTCATCAAATGCCGTTAACCTGACAGACGGCCTTGACGGTCTGGCCATCGGGCTGAGCGCTATTTGTTTCGTAACGTTTGCAGTTTTAACTTACATCTCAGGTCGTGCCGATTACTCAAGTTATCTTCAGATAAATTATATCCCCGGCATAGGAGAATTAACCATCTACTGCTCCGCAGCCATGGGCGCTGCAGCCGGGTTTTTATGGTTCAATTCGTATCCGGCGCAAGTCTTTATGGGAGATACCGGCTCGCTGGCGCTTGGCGGCGCTATTGGTTCGATTGCGATACTGCTAAAACAGGAATTGCTGCTGGTAATTATTGGCGGCGTATTTGTTATAGAAGTTCTTTCGGTCGTGCTGCAGGTATTGTCATACCGTTACCGGGGTGGGAAAAGAATTTTCAAAATGGCGCCAATACATCACCACTTTGAGTTACTGGGCTGGCCAGAGCCAAAAGTCGTAATCAGGTTCTGGATAATCGGAGCGCTGTGTGCACTGGTTGCGCTGGCGACACTAAAAATACGATGAACGCCAAACAAAAAATAGACGGACGCAAAATTGGAATAATCGGCATGGCCCGAAGCGGCACAGCCTGCGCTCTTTTAGCTAAGCGAATGGGCGGTGAGCCGTTCGTGTCCGACTCAGCTGCTGATAATAAGCTGACTGAAGCGATGGCATCTTTAGCTGCCAATAATATTGTTTTTGAGACGGGAGGTCACTCGGACAAGCTGATGAATTGCGATTATCTGGTAGTTTCACCGGGAGTTCCGGCTGATCTTGAAATTATCAAGAACGCCGAAGGAAGCGGCATTCCCATATTTTCCGAAATAGAGTTTGCCTCATGGGTTTTCGAGGGGAAAATATGCGCTGTCACCGGTTCCAACGGCAAGACTACAACCACAACTCTCATAGGAGAAATACTGAATGCAGCCAGATTAAAGTCAGAAGTCTGCGGCAATATCGGCAAGCCATTTTCTGATATAGCTGATTCTTCTGACACAGACACTATTGCAGTAGTTGAGATTTCAAGTTTTCAGCTTGAGCGCATAGAGGAGTTCCATCCCCAGATAGCCTTGATTTTGAACATGACGCCTGACCATTTGGACCGCTACGAAAATTTCGAAGAATATAAACAGATGAAACAGCGTGTTACCGAAAATCAAATCGCAACAGACAGGCTAATACTAAATCAGGATGATAAAGAGTCCCGCGCTGCGAATATAAAGACTAAAGCAGACATTCAATTCTTTACCACGACTGCTGACGATGGTGCCAAATGTTTTGTCAAAAACAATAAAATATTTCTGAATAAAGATAGCTCGCCGGAAGAAGTAATCTCTGTCTCGGATATTCTTATCCCCGGTCCGCATAATCTCCAGAACGCCCTGGCAGCAGTTGCTGCCGCCAGTTTCTTGGGAGTTAAACCCGAAACAATGGCAGCTGTTCTGAAAACGTTCCGGGGTGTTGAGCACCGCCTGGAACCAGTCGGTCGGGTGGCGGGAATCAGTTTCGTAAATGATTCCAAGGCGACCAATGTTGACTCAGTCTGCTGGGCGCTAAAATCATTTGAACAACCGCTATACCTGATAGTGGGCGGCCGTGACAAAGGCGGCAAATTTGAATCAATAGCAGATTACGCCAGAGGAAAAATCAAAGGCATTATCGCCATCGGTGAAGCCAAAGAACTGATATTTGATGCCCTGGGACATGATTTTCAGGTGCAGCCGGCTGATAGTTTAGAAATTGCCGTAAAGCTGGCCTTTGAACTGGCCATCCCCGGCGAGGTGGTGCTGTTGTCACCGGGCTGTGCGAGTTTCGACATGTTTGAAGATTACGAGCATCGCGGCCAGGCTTTCAAGAAAGCTGTGGCGTCGTTAAAAAACGGCAAGGAAAAAGATGAAACGGTTCTCAGTTAAAAACAGAGTCGATGAAAGACTTTTGCTGGCCTACCTTATGGCCGTAACGGCAGGACTGGTGCTGATTTATTCTTCGTCATCTATGATTGCCGAGAGCCGCTTTGGTTCACATGCTTTCTTTTTTAAGAATCAGTTGATCTGGGCAGTTCTTTCTTTTGCTGTAATCTGGATTGTCTGCAAGCTCGACCTCAAACGTCTTTCGGTCTATTCGGTTCCGGCTTTGTTTATTACGCTATTATTACTGGTGGTTGTTTTTATGATGCCTCCTCGTAACGGCGCTCACCGCTGGCTTTTTCTCGGTCTCTTCAGTGTGCAGCCATCGGAATTGTTCAAGTTTGTTATGATTATGTTTCTGGCATTCTCCTTATCCAATCACAAGCGTGATCTGAAAAAACTTAAGAATCTGATATTCCCTTACCTGCCGATTATAGGGACGGCGCTGCTTTTGATTCTGCTGGAACCAGATTTGGGCAGCGTTATTGTAATATCAATTACCGCCCTGCTGATATTTTTCCTGGCAGGAACTCCCATGAAATATCTGTTCGCAACAGCCCTGCCGATAACCGGCGCTGCTTCTTTTTTCGTTTTTGTACTTGGTTACAAAAAGGAACGGGTGATAGACTATCTGGCTGCGATTGGAGATCCGCTCAGCGGTTCTTATCAGGTTAAGCAGGCAGCTTTAACGCTTGGTTCAGGCGGGCTTTTTGGAACCGGTCTGGGTGACGGCAGGCAAAAACTATTCTTCTTACCATACCCGCATACTGACTTCATCTTTGCCTCAGCCGGAGAAGAGATCGGACTAGTGGGGCTGACACTCCTCCTGTCGATAATGTTTTACCTGCTCTGGCGCGGTTTGAAAATTTCTGCTGCACAGCCGGACAGGTTCGGGTACTTGCTCGGTGCCGGTATGGTTGTCACTCTGTTTACGAGTATTGCAATTAATATCGGGGTCGTGACGGCGCTGTTGCCGGTTACAGGTTTGCCGCTTCCATTTATCTCATACGGCGGGTCATCTCTTTTGATAAGCAGCGCGGCAGTGGGCGTACTCTTGAATCTTTCACGGAAAGCAGGTGAATTATGAGCAATCCTCATTCTGTGAAAATTCTATTTGCCGGAGGCGGCACCGGTGGTCATCTCTATCCGGCCATTGCAATTGCTAACCGCATTACCAACGTACTAAAAGATCGAGCAGAGACAGACATAGCTTTTGTAGGCACAAAACGGGGTCTGGAATACAGATTAGGGGATGAACTTGGTTACCCGCTTTATCTAATAAGCATGCGCGGTATAACTCGTTCATTGACTCCAAAAAATTTGTTCGTGCCTTTTATGGTTGTGCTGGCGCTGATACAGTCGGCTTTGCTTTTGACAAAATTTCGACCTGATATGGTAGTTGGCACCGGTGGCTATGTCAGCTGGCCGGTCCTGAAAATGGCGGCACTACTGGGATTTCTCACTGTGCTTCAGGAGCAAAACTCGTTTCCGGGAGTAGCCACCAGAAGCGCCGCGGCCAAAGCCAAACGAATCTTCCTGGGATTTGAAGAAGCCAAAAAATATCTCAATTCTGCTGCGCCCATGATAGTAACCGGTAATCCGGTGCGTTCGGAAATTGCAAACGGCTCGCGCCAACGTGCGAATGAACATTTTGAACTTAATCCGGACAAGAAAACGATTTTGATTCTGGGCGGTAGTCAGGGAGCTCGTGCAATCAACGAGGCAGTTTACAAAAGTTTAGAAAAAAACAATTGGGCGGGGGATGTCCAGCTGTTATGGCAAACAGGAAAAAGGGATTACACGGAAGTTAATCTTAAAGCGACAAAACTTAAGTGGGATGGCACCCTTTTTCCTTTTGCCTCTAATATGGCCGATGTTTACGCGGCCTCAGATATTGTCATTGCCAGGGCGGGAGCGCTGACTCTGGCCGAACTAATAGAATGCAAGCTGCCCTCTATTTTGATCCCGTTTCCGTATGCGGCGGGCGACCATCAGAAAAAAAACGCCATGAGTTTGTCGTCGCACAATCGGGCTGTGCTGCTTGATGAGCGCCGGCTGGCTGATGTGGATATTTTGAGCGAAGCCGCCAAGCTGCTGAATTCAGAAAAGTATGCTCAGATGAAAAGTGCGCTGGTTGAACTCACCAAAGACAGAGAGCCGGCAGTTGAAGTTATCGCGGACGACATAGTTTCTCTAATAATTGATTCAAATGAGGCCGGGAGTGAAAATTGAAAGGTGTAGCAGAAAAGCGTGCACAGATAAAGTTCAGACTTGGGAAAATTATGTTTGGTAATATAAAAAGATTGTATTTTGTAGGCATAGGCGGAGCTGGAATGTCTGGCATTGCAGAAATTCTGCATAACCTCGATTTTGAAATTGCGGGCTCTGACAGCACTCCCTCAGAAATTACAAAGTATCTCGAAGAGCTGGGACTGAAAATCTACGACGGACACGCCGGCTCCAATCTTGGTGACAGCCAGGTAGTAGTAATTTCTTCGGCCGTTGGCGAAGACAATCCGGAAGTAATCGAAGCCCGCCGCCGCGGTCTGCCTGTTATCAAACGCGCCGAAATGCTGGGCGAGCTGATGCGCCTCAAATTCTCAATAGGTATTGCCGGTACTCACGGTAAAACGACGACGACTTCGATGATTGGCCGCATTCTGCAGCAAGGAAACTACCAGCCGACTTTGATAGTCGGTGGCATCGTAGCAGAGCTTGGTACCGGTGCTGCTCTTGGCGCCGGAGATTATCTGGTGGCCGAAGCTGACGAATACGACAAGTCATTCTTGGCTATGTATCCGTCGATGGCAGTCGTGACCAACATGGAACCGGACCATCTCGATTGTTATGCTGATGCCGACGATTTGTTTAAATCTTATCTGTCATATATGAACCGGGCGCCGTTTTACGGCTCTGTTATTATACCGGCCGATGATGAAAACATCAGACCCTTAAAAGACAAAATTGCCCGGCCGTACTTTACCTTTGGAATAAGTTCTGATTCGGATTATCAGGCGACCGAGATAAACAGAGAACCCGGGCGGTCCACATTTAATGTCAGCCGCAAAAAAGAACTTCTGGGTCAGATAATTCTGCACGTTCCGGGGCAGCATAATGTGCTTAACGCTCTGGCCGCCATTGCAGCCACTACCGAGCTGGGTGTGTCGTTTGCGACAATAAGTGATGCGCTGCTGGCCTTTAAGGGAGTGGCGCGGCGCTTCGAAATTATCGGAGCTGAAAATGAAATTACTGTCATTGATGACTACGCTCACCACCCGACCGAAATCGAGGCAACTATCAATACTGCCAGAGAATGCTATGACGGCAAAGTTATTGTAATCTATCAGCCGCACCTGTACAGCCGCACCCGCGACTTTATGGAACGGTTTGCAGAGGTGCTCTCAAAAGCAGACCATACTTTGATGGTTGATATATACCCGGCGCGTGAAGAACCAATTGAAGGAGTGACCTCCAAGGCCGTTTCGGATTTAGCCGCCAGTAAAGGTATTGGAAAGCTGGAGTACCTCGGACCCAAAGAAAACGCTCCCTCACGCGCGGCCGAAATAGCAAAACCAGGGGATGTGGTAATAGTGATGGGTGCCGGCTCTATAACATTGATTAAGCATAAAGTTCTGGAAGAAATAAAAAAGAAATGATTCAGATTAGTAAAAGAACCAGACTGTTTTTCTATGCCATTGCTTTCTCGCTGGCGGTGGCGGTGGCCGTGATTAGTTTTACCGACGTTTCAACAATTGAAGCAGTTTCACTAAGCGGCACTGTAGTCAAAGGCTGGGCGGAAAAATATAACCTGAAAAAGAACAGTTCTGTTCTTGACCAGCCTTACGAAAAATTGGCAGAACAGATGCTCCGGCCAGACAGCGCTCTAAAAGTCGAAATTAGTTTCAGCTGGCCGCACACACTCAAATTGGAACTAAACTCTATCACTCCCTGTTGCCTTCTGCTGGGCCAGGAGAATGGCCGCATTTTCGGTCTGGACAAAAGCTGTAGAGTTATTCCGCTGGCAGAAACTGCTGTCGATTGGGAAAGACCTCTCTTTACCGGCATCGACAATATAAAACTTTATGAAGTCTGTTCGGATTCACGTGTCATACGTGTTCTTAACGCTCTTGAAAAGTTGAGAGTGGAAAATATCAACTTCTACCGGCTGATAGAGCAGATCGATTTTGGAAAACATAATCGGATTGAAATTATGGTTTCGGGTCTTGACCACAAAGTCTGGGTCTCGGCAGACCGCACGCTTGGTGATCTGAATAGATACCTTGAATTCATTGGAGGCTTTGAGTTGGATCTGACAAATATAAAACTGATAGATATGCGCTTGGAGGAAATGGTCATTACCAGGGAGAAAGGTGCTTAGATGCCATCAGAAAAGTTAGTTGCGGCGCTTGATATTGGTTCTACCAAAATAGTTGCCTTGGTCGGCGAAGCGGACGAACAGGGCGGTATCTATGTTATCGGTCACGGCGAAACTCCTGCCGAGGGACTCAGACGTGGTATCGTTGTCAATATGGAACAAACAGTGCGTTCTATTCGCAAAGCGATCGATGATGCCCAGATGGTGTCTGGTACCGAGATTGACAAAGTAACTGCCGGCATTGCCGGGGAGCACGTGCGTTCAATAAACTCTCACGGCGTAATCGCGGTAAGCCGGACAGATAATGAAATCACGGCCTCGGATGTAAACCGGGCCATAGAGGCGGCTCGCACGATTGCCATACCGGTTGACCGCGAAATTATTCACGTTATCCCGCAGGAGTATAATGTCGATGGCCAGTCCGGAATCAAAGACCCGGTTGGTATGAGCGGCGTACGTCTTGAAGTTGAAGCTCATATCGTAACAGCTTCGGTTACAACTGCCAAAAATATCTATCGTGCCATGGAACGTTGTCACCTGACAGTCGACCATCTGGTGCTGGAGTCAATCGCCCTATCGAATGTTCTATTGTCAGATGTAGAAACCGAAAGTGGCGTCATATTGGTAGATATGGGCGGTGATATCTCAAACATCTCTGTCTTTTATGACGGTGCTATCAGGCACACAGCCGTTATTCCCTTAGGCGGACGAAATATTACCAACGATATTGCAATCGGGCTCAGGACATCGGTGACAGAAGCGGAAAACATCAAGATTGCTTACGGCTCAGCCATAGGTTCCGGCGTCGATGAAAAAGAAACTATTTCTGTCGGTAAAGCCAACGGCAAACCTGCCAAAGAAATCTCTCGCCGGGTGGTAGCCTCAATTATAGAACCAAGACTTGAAGAAATTTTGTCGCTGGTTATGCGCGAAGTTCGCCAGGCCGGTATGAGCACCCTGCCGACAGCAGGTGCGATTTTGACCGGCGGCGGTTCACTCCTGCCGGGTGTCACAACTTTAGCGGAGCAGGTTCTTGATATGCCGGTACGTACAGAAACATTTGAAGGAATAGAAAGCACGCCCGAAGAATTGCAAGGTCCGCGATACGCCACCGTGCACGGGCTCTTAAAATATGGCTTTCAGAATGAGCCGGTGGCGACGCGTAAAAGAGATAACTTTCGAGGTTTTGTTAGAAAATTTGAAAATTGGATTTCAAGGCAATTTTAAACTCATAGTCCAGGAGGGACCAATATGACTGAGAAAAAACACCTTTTCAATTTTGCGGAAGACTTTATCGGCTACGCAAATATCAAGGTGATCGGTGTGGGTGGCGCCGGTGGCAACGCTATCAATCGCATGATTGAAGCGGGACTTCGCGATGTGGAATTTATCGCCATCAACACCGATGCCCAGGTGCTCGACCAGAACCGCGCCGAGAAGAAAATTCAAATCGGCAGGCAGACCACCAACGGACTCGGCGCCGGAGCCAATCCGGAAATCGGCGCCAGAGCTGTTGAAGAAAGTAGAGAAGAGCTGGCCAAAGAAATCGGCAAACCTGACATGGTCTTTATTACAGCCGGCATGGGAGGCGGTACCGGCACCGGTGCGGGACCGATAATAGCAGAAATTGCCAAACAGGCAGGAGCTTTAACAGTGGCGGTTGTCACCAAGCCGTTTGTGTTTGAAGGATTCAAACGTATCAAACGCGCTGAAACAGGACTCCAAGCCTTCCGCAGTCATGTTGACACTTTAATAACAATTCCAAACCAGCGCCTGCTTGATCTGGTCGACAAAAAAACCACCCTGACCTCGGCCTTTAAAATCGCAGACGAAATCCTGCATCAGGCTACCAAAGGAATCTCCGAGCTGATTACCATACCCGGCCTCATTAACTGCGACTTTGCCGATGTCCGCACAGTCATGCTTGAGATGGGCGACGCCCTGATGGGTACCGGAATTGGCAAAGGGGACGAAAGAGCTATCGACGCTGCCCGCCACGCTATCTCATCGCCGCTCTTGGAAAACGTCTCTATCGGGGGTGCCAGAGGCGTGCTGATAAATATCACCGG
>JACZXB010000016.1 GCA_022571845.1 Candidatus Zixiibacteriota bacterium
GGGTGCTGATAAATATCACAGGGGGCGAAGATATGACTTTGCATGATGTCAATACTGCCACCTCGCTGATCTACGAAACTTCCGGCAATGATGCCAATATCATTTTTGGCGCTGTTGTCGACCCCGCTATGAAAGGCAAAATAAGAGTCACTGTCATTGCTACCGGGCTGGGTGAAAAACAGGCGGCCAAGCATGTGGCTACAAAGAGAGCCGCGGAAATAGAAAATGTTCCCTCTGGTGAACCGATGTCATTATTTGACAAGGAAGTTGCAGCCCCCTCGCGTCAGGCTCCGGCCGAGCCGGTAGAGGCAGCTGCGGCGCTGCATGCGCCCCAGCATCCTGATTACGAAACCAACAGGCTCAAAAGAGTCGCCAATGGCAGCACCACTCGTCAGAGAGTGCCTATGTTTTCCGAAGATGACCGCTCCATACCGGCTTATATAAGAAGGATCGATAGTGACAATTAGTTGAGAACTCTAAAGAATTGAAATTCATCGGCGGCTTGATATGATTGAGCCGCTCTAAAAGATCTCTGGTTCCTCCACAGTGCCGTCGGCTTAACTACCCTGCCGGCGGCATTTTTTTCTCTTCAATACCCTAAATTCCACTCCTGCAAGCGGTTGCCCCACAATGACTTTTTTCAAATATAACTTGACAACAGCCTAATCTTATGTTAAATAAGGCTTTAAGAAACAGCAAATTGTGTGTTTCTTAGGTCACATTAATTGGCTGCTGAGACAGTCGCATGTGGAGGCGCTTAAAAATTTAAGCGCAAAAGTATTGAATAGACTTAACTGCTCAAAAGATTCGACACTCTTCCGGGAGAAAATCAGTCAGACTGATTTGACTCCCTATTTTTTTATAAAAGACATTCAAAATCGTAGACAGCAGCAGCCCGGCAGTACCAGAGATTGGGCGGCTTATTATATAACTAATATTTTATGGAGGTGTTAAGTGCGCCATTTTGATGTAGTAGAGGGAAAGTACGCCAGAGTCACTGAAATACGTTCGAAACTATTTAAGTCAGCCAGGGATTGGTTTGAGCAAAATGATTTCACAGAAATCAGCGTGCCGCATATCACCGGTGCCACCGGCTCCTGTGAGTGGTTCCCCAACGCCATGACAGTCGACATGTTCGACGCCAATGGCAATCAAACAGAGATGTTTCTGCGCCAGACCGGTCAGCTCTATCTTGAAGCCTTTACTCTGGCTCATAATCGGGTCTTTACAATCGGGCCGTCGTTCAGACAGGAGAAAAAAGTAACCGACAGACACCTCTGCGAATTTACTCTGATAGAATTTGAAGGCCGTGATTTTGAGCTCGATGGCCTGATGGACAAAATTGAATCGCTGCTGCACAGCATGTTCAGAACCGCTCACACGATTATGCCAAACGACATACTGAAAAGATTTTTTACGATGTCCTTTAACCGTATCACTTACCAGGAATCTGTAGACCTTCTTAATAAGAACGGTTTTACAGTTGAATACGGCGACGATTTTGGCGCACCTGAAGAAAAAGCTATCTGCCGGATTCTGGACGGACTGCCCACATTTATCACGCACTATCCATCTGACCCAAAACCGAAACAAGGCGGCGTAATAAAGTTCTTCTCCATGAAACGCGACAACGGTATAACTTTGTGCTGTGATCTCATTCTGCCCGAAGCCGGCGAGTCGGTCGGCGGTGCTGTCCGCGAAGGTAACGCGGCCTTGTGCAAGAAACAGTTCGAAGAGTCTTACATGTATGACCACTTAATCGAGCGCAACGTCGACCCCAAACAGTTTGAGTGGTATTTCGAAGTATTGCAGCATGGCACCGGCCAGTCATCGGGTTGCGGCATCGGCTTTGAAAGAGTAGTGCAGTCGATACTGGCGACAGAGACGGCCAATGTCAGCATCAAGACCGCAATTGAACTCCCCCGCTCACCGGATTTCCTGATACCGTAACTCAAAATAGTCATCCTGAGCTTGCGGAGTCCTGAGCGAAGCCGAGGGGTCGAAGGGTGTCAACATTTAGAGCTTCTGATAGAGTTTTTTGAAAAGAGCCCCGATTATGTTCGGGGCTTTTTTATTTGCCTCGATTTGTAGGTCAGGACTCTTGCAGTCCTGACGATTTCCTTGTCATCCTGAGCAAAGTTTTTGAGTAGGTCGAAACTCCTGCAGTTTCGACATTCCAAATGCGTCGCTCACAAATGGCTTCGTTTTGTCATATTTAACATCTTTTTTTCTCTACTTCCCCTAATCATAGTCATAGCCGCTTTATTGTAGGGTAGTGCAGTATTTTGCAGTGATTTAAGAGTTAATTTGCGGTGAGTATAGAACGCGCTAATGTAAGCCCCAAGGTCCCAAAATCCCGTTTCCGCTTGATGATCTGGGCTGATTAGGCTATTATCTTTTTCTGAACTTACTTTATCTGAGTGTACAAAGGTGTTTCTAGACAAATTGATACCAAAATACTTGTACAAATATAGAAATTGGGAAGACCCAAACCACAAACGAATCTTAACACACAACGAGATCTTTTTTGCATCTTCTAGAAATTTCAATGACCCTTTAGATACAGCTGTTCCATTAAGGTTTGACAAAGGCACAGACCAACAGATGAAACAACTAATTAGGAACTATTTTAGTGATACCTTTCAGCAGCAGTTAAATCCAAGTAGCGAAAACATATTGGCAAAATTAGTTCAAGGATTAGCCCAGAATGATGCTAATTTTATTGAAAGCTTTGAAGCTGACTTACAAGAAAAAAAGTTCAATCAATATGGGATTTTTACGATGTCCGCACTGTGTGATAATATTCTACTTTGGTCCCATTATGCCGACGCACATAAGGGATTTTGCGTCAAATTCGATATGAATATTCTTAACTCATGTTTCCAAAAATTTGTGGAAGTAAAGCGTAAGATTGATATTCGAAAAGTGGAATATGAAAGTGAATTTCCACTGTTAAATGTCTTTGCGATGACCCATGAGGAAATAGTTGTAAGACAAGTCATTGTAAAAGCTGTAGATTGGAGTTACGAAAAAGAGTTTCGAGCAATTCTCTACAATTCAACTAACCTACGATATGAATTTGAACCAGAAGTATTAGCTGAAGTAATAATTGGCGTGAAAATGTCAGAGCAATCTAGAAGCGAAATAATAAGTATTTTGAAAAATCGAACTCCAAAAGTAAATCTATGGCAGGCAAAATTAAAAAAGCGAAGGTTCGGCCTATACCTAGAAAGGATTGATTTCTAATACGTGACTATTTGTGTGTCTGCTATACTAATCGGCTAAATAACTCAAGTATTTGACTCGACATGGATAATAACGTATTCTAAATTGTTATGGATTCAGTAATTGTAGATAACACTAGCGCGGCAGTGGATTGGAGCCTAATAAAAGACATTTTCTTAATATTCTTTAGTTTACTATGCGGTGCATGGATTAACCGAACTTTCATTGAACGAAGGGCAAAGCTACTTGCCTACATTGGTCACATAGCAGAATTTGACATTCAAGAACAGACGTTATCAACCCATAGTGTTGTATTGATAAATGCCGGGAAAGTAGCTGCAAATAATGTAAGAGTACAACACAAAACTCTTCCTGAATTTTTTCAAATCAAACCGCCACTGAAATACTTGATCGAAGACATCGATGATGGTGGCAAAGATATTGTCTTTGAAAAACTTATTCCCAATGATGAGATCACCATTCATTATTTATATTCCAGTACTAAAGGACATGAACTTGGAATTGCTGAAATTCATAGAGGTATCAGGTCCGATGAAGGATACGCTCAAGTTTTAAATGTCTTGCCAAGTAGGCAATATCCTCAGTGGGCAATACGACTTTTGGCAGTATTAACCGTTATTGGACTTGCCACTATAGTATATTCTGTTTTTAAGTTGGTTGAATGGGTGATCAGGCTAAGTGATGTTGTAGGATAGGACTTCTAGAATCCTGGAATTGGCAACCTTTCAAGCGGTTTCCTCAATTCCTATTCAATTTCCCCACCAAATCCCCCCAAAATACTCGGTTGGCCTTGATAAGTAAAGAGGCCTATAACTATGTCTACAAGCGAAAAATCCGCCCGCTGGCGGACTAATCGTCAAAATGCCCAAAAATCTACCGGACCCAAAACTGAAACCGGCAAGAAAAAGTCCAGCCAAAATGCCATAACCCACGGCCTGCACGCTACTGACATCGTCATCAATTCCCCCCACCTCAAAGAAAGCCGGACACTCTACGACCAGCTAATTGAATCCCTTTTTGATGAACTCAAACCAATCGGCGTCTTACAGGAGCACTTGGTCCTCAAAATCGCCAATTGCATTTGGCGCTATAGACGCGCCATTAATGCCGAAACCGCCACTGTAAACGACCAGCTGACCGCATCTTATTTGCCCCCACTTCCGGAACTGACAGACGATATCGATTTCTCCGGCCAACACAGTCAATCCACCGAAAGCGCCAATTCACGCTCGATACCCTACGGCAGTATGGGACAGGTATTGCTCCGCTACGAATGGCGCCTCGACCGGGAACTCTATCGTACCCATAGACTTCTGCGAAATCTTCAGAGGATCCAGCCTTCCAAGTCCCTAAAATCCCAAAAAAAAAATGTTAAGATATAACAAAACGAACCCGAGCGTACTCGCCGTCCCGCGGGGCTTTAGTACCGCGGGGCATTTGCACCGTTGGGGCTTAAGTCCCGCTAGGGAATTGTCCTGTGGGACATTTTGCCGTAATGCCCTGCCCCTCAGCCGGATACCGCTGTTTTTGCCACCGAATTACAAAAAAAAGGATGTTAATATATGACAAAACGAACCCATTCTGTATGCAGAGGGACCGTGGTCCAAATGGCGAAGAGCGTCGAAGGGTCTGCCATTTCAATCTGAAACACTTGCCCAATTAACTATTGGAAATGTCCCATATTTTCAAGCTGAACTGTTTCATTTTGAGACTAGTAAGACTCTGATATGCAATAGGTTACGCATAATCAGCCCGGTGGCACATAAGCTGCTATTCATTATTGTGGCTATTCCTAATTATTTTCGGCAAAGGGGCAGGAATATGTTAAGCATCAATAGTATGAGCATCGTTGGGTTGAAAATTGGGAGCAATATCAATCAAAGTTCCAAAAGTCTTTTTGGTTCAATGGAAAAATTATCTTCAGGATTAAAAATCAATCGCGCTTCGGACAACCCGGCCGCGCTGGTTATTTCTGAGCAGCTGCGGGCGCAGATTGCATCATTGGGGCAGGAGATTGAAAACATCAACGCCAATATGAATAAGTACTCGACTGCCGATGCGATGGTCGGAGTTATGCGCGACCAATTGGTAGATATGCGCGCCATGGCGGTAGGGGCGGCCAATACTGCTTTCAATTCTCCCGAAGCGCAGATTGCTTACCAGCGTTCCGGCGAACTTTTGGCCGACAGTTACAACCGTCAGATTGAAAACGCTGAATACAACGGCAGCAAGCTTTTTGATGGTTCTGAAGGCTCGGTGGCGGCAATCGACAAAATGGCCAGTATCGATTTCAGCACCGCCGCTACGGTCGAAGCTTCAATTGTAGAAATCGATAAAGCAATGGCGCAGTTAGATACAGTTCAGATTGAAATCGGTGCCAAACAGAAAAATGAGTTTGAGTCGCTGCGGGCTTCCAAGATGGTAACCCGTGAGAATCTGATAGCGGCCGAGTCGTCTCTGCGCGATACGGATTTTGTATCAGAGTTGACCAATATGATAAAATCATCTATGCAGCTGAAAATGGGACTGGCGCTGCTGTCGCATTCCAGGATTAATGCCCGGACAGTTTTGAATATTTTCGCATAGAAGTTTTCCACCTCCCCCCTCTGGCTATGGGATGGCCCTTTTGAGAGTCCGCCGGGTGTTGCTCCGCCCGGCGGGCGTTTTATTTTATGTCTTTCCAGCTTTAGTCCCTAAGAGGGGCGTAGGCTGGAACCCATCTTGTGTTTTCCACTTCAAGCTGTGGGGAGATCCGGCTAAATTCATTTGACTAACTCAGTCCGTCTATTTATCGTTGACCGAACAAATTAGTTTTATCATTAGCGCTAGGACTAAATTTGAATTTAATTAGATCAATAAAGCACAATCTTGTAATAGTCTTATCTATTGTCTTAATTCTAATTTCTTCAGGTTGCGGCAGACCTCCGGAAATTTACAATCCATTCAGAGTGCCACGTCAGGAATTCTATCCTCAATTGGGTCGGATAGCTATCGTGCCGATGAAATTCAATTCTGAATTTAGTGAGTTCGACAATGCAATTACTGTTCTCGATTCATTGCTCGCAAAAGAACTTCGCGAAGACGAAATCGAAGTAATAATTGTGACAATAGAAAAGTCTGATTCGCTTCAAGGCGCTTTTATGAAAGACATAGGCGGATTCTTTAATCCATATACTGGAAAACTTGACAAAGAGAAAACCAAAAAGTGGCGAAGAATGCTCATTAGAGAAATGGAAGAGAAGTACAATGTCGACGCAGTTATGTTTAGCTCAATTCGGAAAGTAACGGCGCATTTCTCTTCTGATCGAGCAAAGTGGGACGGTGCCTCTGAAAGCGTTGGCAAAGATAGATTTCTTAAAGCAATGATGGGCGTTAGTCACTCAGGTGATATTTCTGCTCTATCGCTAATAGTTGAACTGAGAGAAGTCAATGATTCACTATTGTACCTTAATGCAGGTGGGATTCAGGTACTAAAAAAGATTGGCGCATTTGGTGGTCCCGAAGCCAGACCAAGTGAAGAGATTCTTTCAGATGTAAACAGAATGCGCGATGCCGTTCGCTATGCCATAAATCCCTTATTGGGAATAGTTGAAAGAAAGCGCCCCGGTAGTACCAAGAAACCTAAGACCAGATCTACGCTTCTGGAGTCAAAATAAATTAAATCTAGGCAATTTGTGCTGCTATGTACCCACTTGCTATGGTCATTACTCTCCCAACATCTGAGTCAAATTCGTCTGCTGCGCGGAAAAGACAGAATTGGGACTGGGTGTCTTTCTTTGGCTTCGTTAGGGTCCTTGCCGCGAGCGGTGGGCGACTGGTGCTGTCGAGGCAAGTTTGTCGAAACCATCCCGAGTACGTGAGGTTTCGACCTACTCATAAAAAAAGAGACCCACCTCCACAGCGGGTCTCATAAGAATTTAATTCTTAAAAAGTTTTAAATCTAAATCAGCCGGCTTTGGACTCAGCGGCAGAAACTTTAGTGCGGACAGTTCTGACATTCTTGATCACTTTGCCGGCCTTGATACAGGAAGTGCAGACTTTGATACGTTTCGGTTTACCATCAATCAGCGCTCTGACTGGCTGAAGGTTCGGATACCAGCGTCTTTTAGTCGTATTATGGGCGTGAGAGACATTATTCCCGAAAGAGGTCTTTTTACCACATATTTCACAAGATTTTGACATTTTTCATTCTCCTCAAATACAGAGAGGCCAATTTACATAATTCTATCAAAAAGGCAAGAAGATATCTTCCGGCCGGCTCGTTAAATTGGCCCAAAGTAAGCTTTTTGAGCCTCTATTTGACTACTTTATAGCTTTCGTGTATTATTGGCAGTTACTTTATTATTTCGATAGAAAAACTTCTGATTAAACAAGGAAACTGATGCTCGACCTGAAACTGATAAGAGAAAACCGAGATCTGGTCAAGGCCGGAATGGCCAAAAGACATAGTGATGCAGATATTGACAAGATTGTAAAGCTCGATGAAAGCCGCCGTGAAATAATCCGGGAGACCGAGTCTCTCAAAGCAAAGCGTAACGTTGCTTCAGCTGAGATCGCAAAGAAAAAAAAGGCGGGTGAAAACGCTGACTCTGAAATTGCCGAAATGAGAACAGTCGGCGAACAGATAGCAGCTTTGGACGGCAAACTTCTCGGTTTAGAACAGGAGCTACAGGAGAAAATGTCCTGGATTCCGAATATTCCGCATGAAACCACTCCCGAAGGCAAAGATGAGAATGACAAGGTGCTGATTCGTGAGTGGGGCGAAATTCCAAAGCAGGATTTTAAGGTAAAGCCGCACTGGGAGATTGGCCCGGAGCTGGGGATTTTGGATCTGGAAGCAGCCGCCAGAGTTTCCGGCTCGGGCTTTTATCTGCTAAAGGGAATGGGCGCCAGACTTCAGCGGGCTCTGATAAACTTCATGCTCGATTTGCACTCAGCTGATGGCTTCACCGAATGCGTTACGCCATATATGGTAAAGAGCCACAGTATGCACGGCACCGGCCAGCTGCCCAAGCTGGCTAATGATATGTATAAGACTTCGGATGACTTGTGGTTAATTCCTACAGCCGAAGTTCCGGTTACCAATATGTATCGTGACCAGATAATCGACGGCAAAGAGCTGCCGCTTTCTTTGGTCTCCTACAGCGCCTGTTTCCGTCGTGAATCCGGGGCAGCAGGCAAAGATACCAGGGGGATGATTCGGGTTCATCAGTTTGATAAAGTTGAAATGGTCAAAATCGTTCGTCCCCAAGAATCGTATAATGTTCTGGAAGAACTGGTCAAACAGGCGGAAAAAGTTTTGCAGCAGCTCAAGATTTCATATCGGGTCTGTCTATTGGCGGCCGGGGATATTTCTTTTGCAGCGGCCAAATGTTATGATTTAGAACTCTGGTCAGCCGGTGTAGAAAGGTATCTGGAGATTTCTTCGATTTCAAATTTCGAAGATTTTCAGGCGCGACGAATGAACTGTCGCTATCGGGATGAGGATAAGAAAGTCAAATACGTTCATACTTTGAATGGCTCAGGACTGGCACTGGCCAGACTTATTCCGGCGATACTGGAGAACTATCAAAACCCGGACGGGACTGTGACAATTCCCGAAGTGCTTCGTCCATATATGGGTGGCGCCGACAGAATTAAGTAGATGACAGATAGCTCAATCAAAGCCAGACGCACAGGCGGTTTGTATATTACAAAATCGACTCTGTTTAAAGTTTACTTACTTTTGGGAGTAACCATTGTTTCAGTTCTGTTTATCTGGTATACCTTCGGAGTAATTGAAAACCTTCAGAGAGATACCCGTTCTCAGGTAGATAAATTTGTCAAGATGTGGCAGCTGGCGGCCAACTCGCCCAATACCGGCAGCGCCGAACTTCAGTTTATATTCGATGAAATTATCGTTAAAGCTACTTTTCCAATTATAATTCTAAGTCAGGAGCACGAGCCGATTCACTGGCGGAATATACCCGGCGTTGACCCTTCCGATACGACTTTTGCCACAAAAGAGCAGCTGAAAGAAATAGCCGCCGAAATGCGCCGTGAGCATGACGAGTTCCCGTTGCAGTTCGCAGAAAACTATGTTAATTATTTCTGTTATGGGGATTCAGAAGTTATCGAGCAGCTGAAGATGATGCCTTTTATCGAGATTGGCATAGTCGTTTTATTTATGCTGGTAGCTCTGATAGGCTTTCAGAACATAAAGCGCAGCGAAGAGCGTCATATCTGGGTGGGCATGGCCAAAGAGACGGCGCATCAGCTGGGCACGCCGATTTCATCGCTATTGGGCTGGTTGGAAATGATTAAGTCGGAGAAAAACTCTGATAATACCAATGTTAGAAGTAAAGAAGCTGACGAAGCTCTTAATAATATGATGGTCGATATCAAGCGGCTCGAGCGAATTGCCAACCGTTTTGGTCTGATAGGCTCAAAACCGGAACTTGTGCCACAAGATTTTAACCAATTTATTCAGCAGACAATTGACTATTATAAAAAGCGGCTGCCCCTGGAAGGGCAGGGCAGAACACTTGAATTTAAAGCCGGAGAAATCCCGCCGGTGGCCATAAGTCCGGAACTGCTGAGCTGGGCCTTTGAGAATCTAATCAAGAACGCCCTTCAGTCTGTTGATTCAAAATCGGGAAGAGTAGAAGTAAGATCATTTTTATCTGCCGATGGCCGGGATGCTGTGGTAGAAGTATCTGATAATGGTCAGGGGATTCCGGCCGGCGCCGCTCGAAAAGTTTTCAGACCCGGATTTACTACCAAGAAACGCGGCTGGGGACTGGGTTTGTCGCTGGTAAAAAGAATAGTAGAAGAATCGCACGGCGGAAAGGTATTTTTGAAACGTTCCAAACCGGGTGAAACTGTTTTTGAACTAAACTTACCATTAGGATAGATAGAGCAAACTTATTAGTTATGGCACAAAAAAAAGATACAAGACGCATACTCTGGGTTGACGACGAAATAGATTCTTTTAAGCCCCACATTCTCTTTTTGGAAAAGAGGGGCTATGAAGTCAAAGGGTCTATGTCGGGCGACGAAGCGATAGAGTTAGTAGGCAAAGAGAATTTTGACCTGGTATTATTAGATGAAATGATGCCGGGCAAAGACGGACTGACTACACTTGAAGAGATAAAGGAGATTAACCCGCATCTGCCGGTGGTAATGGTCACCAAGTCCGAAGAGGAGTCCCTGATGGACGACGCCATCGGACAAAAGATTGATGACTATCTGGTCAAACCTATAAACCCCTCGCAGATTCTAATTGTCATTAAAAGACTGCTGGATTCGCGCAAAATAATAAGCGGCAGTTCAATGAAACGTTATATAACAGAAATAAATAAATTTAATGACAAGCTTGATGGCAGAATAGAGCCCGAAGACTGGTACGAAGCTGCCCGGATTTTGTCATCCTGGGACTTAGAACTGGACGCCAATGCCGATGTCGGGCTGGCGCAGACACTTGATGGCACCCGTAAAGAATGGAACATCGAATTTACCAAGTATATTGAAAAGAACTATGTTAGCTGGCTCAGGTCCGATGACCGGCCGCTGCTGTCGCCCGATATTACGTCGCGTTATGTCGTGCCCGAACTTAAAAAGAAAAACAAAGTTCTGTTTATAGTCGTTGACTGTATGCGTCTTGACCAGTGGATGTTAATTGAGCCGCTTTTAGCTGAGTATTATAACATTAACAGAGAATATTACTACTCCATTCTGCCGACAGCTACACCGTTTTCCCGCAACGCCTTGTTTGCCGGAATGTTTCCAGACGAGATTCACAGAGTATATCCGGATACTTATGCAGTTAAGGACGAAGGCTCTTTGAACCGTTTCGAAAGCCGTTTCTTCGCAGATAATTTATCGCGTCAGGGAGTTCGACCGGCCGGTTCAAAATATGTCAAGATTTTCAATAACACCGAAGGCGAAGAAATCGCCAAGCGCATCTCAGATTACTATGAGAATCAATTGGTCACATTTGTATTTAACTTTCTGGATATCTTAGCACATGGCCGTTCCAGTAACGTTATCTTAAAGGAAATAGCCGGCACCGAGTCAGCCTTTCGTTCACTCATGAAAAGCTGGTTTGTTCATTCGCCGCTTTTTACAATTTTAAAATCGTTTGCAAAAAAAGATTTTACAATTGTAATAACCTCGGACCACGGCTCGGTTTTTTGCAATCGCGGCACGATAGCCCATGGTAAACGGGCAACCTCGACCAACCTGCGCTACAAGTACGGTGATAACCTTAACTCTGACCCCAAAGATTCTATCTTAATAAAGAAACCGGAACAGTGGCGGCTGCCTTCGATGACACTGGCAACAACCTATATCATAGCCAAAGAAGATTTTTATTTCGTCTATCCCAATAACTATAACGAGATGGTCAGGCATTTTCAAAAGTCATTTCAGCACGGCGGCATTTCTTTGGAAGAAATGGTAGTACCGCTGGCAGTATTGACCCCGAGATAAAAGTTTGCTCAGAGTACTTAACATAGTATCTCACTCCGAAACAGAAACATTTGCACTTGGAGAAAAGATGGCTGCAATGTTTCCCGATGGCAGTCTGGTTGTGCTTAGCGGCGAGCTGGGAACAGGCAAAACCGTTTTCGTAAAAGGTCTGGCCAAAGGCATGGGCCTAGAAAAAGATACCGCGACCTCGCCGACTTTTAATATCGTGCACGAATACCGCGGCGAGAGAGAACTTTATCATTTCGATTTGTACCGCCTGACGGATACTTCTGAACTGGTCGAGATTGGCTGGGACGACTATCTGGAGCGGGGGGGAGTAGCGGTCGTAGAATGGGGAGAAAAAGCCGGGGCGCTTCTTCCTCAAAAATATTACTTAGTAGAAATTAACAGTTTGAACGACAATGAAAATGAACGAGAAATTAATGTGAGTTTGATTGAGAAGTGACAGAATTCAGTGACGAAAATATCCTGGCAATAGACTGTTCGGGTAAAGAACTGAATCTGGGTTTAAGATTCGGTCACGATAGAACGGTTAAGCTCTCTATTGAGGCCGGCCGCTCACACGGTCAGCTAATCATAGAAAAGATATCGGACTTGCTCAGGTCGGCAGAGATAAAAGTCAAGCAGCTAAGGGCACTGGTAGTATCGACCGGGCCGGGCTCTTTTACCGGCTTAAGGATTGCTCTGGCAGCAGCTAAAGGAATGGCAATAGCTCTTAACATCCCGGCTGTCGGCGTGTCTCTTTTTGAGATCGCGGCCTTTAAGCTAAGTAAGACAGAGCAAGCTGCTATTGTCATAGTTCCTTTCAAGCGTGACTCCGTTTTTGCAGGGGAAGTAACGTCTGGAAATTTTGACAATAGCAGTATCAGAGTTGTGCCCATCAAGCAGCTCAAAAATCAGTTATCAGGATTGGAAGTTGTATCGTGCGGCTTTGACAAAGAGAAAATTCCAATCGAAGTCAAAGAGATTGAAACGGCCGGCTCGGTTTGCTTTGATGCTGCAGATTTGTTACAGATAGGAATTGAGAAACTTAAAAGGGGCGAAGTTTCAGACCTTGCTGATTTGGAACCGCTCTATGTTCAAAAATCACAGGCAGAAATAAATTTTGAGCAGGCTCAAAGAGATAGAAATTAAATACGAAATTAGAGAGCTGAAATCTTCGGATATTAGCGATATTCTGGCCATAGAAAGCGATAGTTTTCCTGACCCCTGGCCCAAAACAGCTTTTGAAGAGATAATTCGGCAGCCCGGACACGGCGGCTTAGTGGTAGTATCTGATTTGAAATTAGTAGCTTATGCCTGTTATTTGATTATCGAGCATGAGTCGCATTTGACCAATTTGGCCGTAGTTCATTCCTTTAGACGGAAATCTATTGCCAGCGGGCTGCTTGAGCATATTTTAGATATCGTTAGAAAGAAAGGATGCGAGCATATTTTACTGGAAGTCAGACCGCAAAATAAAAGCGCCATCGCATTTTATGAAAATGCCGGATTCAAGTTGCTTTATAGCCGCCCTAATTATTATCGTAATCCGGTAGAAGATGCACAGGTGATGGTCTATTACTTTAATGAATAAAACTGACAGTCGCTGATTATGGAATGGTTTAGAAAAGCAAAACCGGGCATAGATTCACAGGAAAAGAGAAATATTCCTGAAGGTCTCTGGACCAAGTGTAATTCCTGTGGAGAAATTATCTACACAAAAAAGATTGAGGAATTGCTCTGGGTCTGTCCGAAATGTGATTATCACTTCAAATATTCCAGTGCCAAATATATCGATTTGCTGTTAGATGACGGTAAGCTCGAAGAATTCGACAAAAGTTTGTCCAGCAAAGACCCGCTTAAGTTCCGCGATTCCAAAAAATATACGGACAGACTCAAACAGGCCCAGCAGAAATCCGGAGCTGTTGACGCTGTTATTGCCGGCCTTGGTAAGATTGAAGGCGGTGAGGTTTCTTTTGCAATAATGAATTTTTCATTTATCGGCGGCTCTATGGGTTCTGTGGTGGGTGAAAAAATATCGCGGGCGATAGAAAGGTCAATAGACAGAAACATTCCGCTTATAATTCTTTCTTCTTCCGGCGGCGCCAGAATGCAGGAAGGAATTTTATCGTTGATGCAAATGGCCAAGACTTCATCTCTGCTTGCAATCGCAAACAAGAAGAAAATCCCCTACATCTCTATACTGACCAACCCGACTACTGCCGGTGTGATGGCTTCATACGCTTCTTTGGCAGATGTAATAATTGCCGAGCCGAAAGCGCTGCTTGGTTTTGCCGGACCGCGCGTTATCCAACAGACAATAGGACAGGAATTACCTGAAGGGTTTCAGTCGTCGGAATTCTTTATGAAAAAAGGCTTCCTTGATATGATAGTATCACGGAAAAACCTCAGACATACGATAGCCGGACTCCTGGGGCATATGAGAAACAAAAATTGAGCAAAATATCTTACAAATCCGCCGAGCGGTTTTTGTTATCGCGGGAATTTTTCGGCATGAAGCTGGGGCTGGAAAACATAACTGAGTTTCTCCAGTCAATCAAAAACCCGCAAAACAAATATCTGACCATTCATATCTCCGGCACTAACGGCAAAGGTTCTACAGCGGCAATGCTGGCGGCAGTCTTTCAGGCACAGGGCTACAAAACCGGTTTGTTTACTTCGCCGCACTTAGTTGACTTCAAAGAACGCATCAAAGTAAACGGCAAAAAGATACTTCGGCAGTCATTGGTGTCATTTGTAAGGCGTTACAAAAAGGAACTCATCAAACGTAAACTTTCTTTTTTTGAAACAGTCACTGCTTTGGCCCTGGAATATTTCAAGAAGTGTAAAGTCGAAATTGCCGTTATAGAGACCGGTCTGGGCGGACGGCTTGACGCTACCAATGTCTTAAATCCGGCACTCACTATTACAACCGAAATCGCTCTTGACCACATTGATATTCTGGGCAAGACAATTCGAAAAATAAGCAAGGAAAAAGCCGGAATCATAAAACAGGGACAACCTCACCTGATAGGGGAGCTTCATAAAGAAGCGGTAGAGGTGATGAACAGCAAGTGTGCAATATTGAAAGCTCCACTCTATAAACTGCTAAGAAAAGATTATTGTCTCAGCAAAGACAACAGGAGTCTCAGTTTTAATGACGGCAAACTTCAAATTTCAAATATCTCGCCGTCATTGGAAGGGGTTCATCAGTCGAGAAATGCAGCTCTGGTTATAAAAGCAGTTTCGGTTTTGAGACAAAATAAAATCTTTCTGACTAAGAAAGCTATAAGAGAGGGGCTGGCAAGCACCTACTGGCCGGCCAGATTTCAGGTCATTACCCATAAGAATAGCTCTACCGTAATTTTTGATGTAGCTCATAACTCCAGCGGCGTCAGAGCTTTTGTAGATTCATTCAAATTGCGTTTTCCCGCTAAGAAAACAAGAGTTATTGCCGGATTTGTAAAAGATAAGAACCATGAAGAAATATTAAAAGCGCTCTTTGAAATAAGTTCCGAGTTTGCTTTTGTCCCATTAAAATCGAAAAGATCAGCAGATATCGATAAACTCATATTGGAGACAGATTTCAAAGATATTCCTGTCAACAAATTTGGGTCTGTTGGACCAGCTTTCAAAAATCTAAGAAAAGACGCTGCCCCTGACGATATTATAACAATAATAGGCTCTCATTATCTGATTGGAGAGTTCGTCAAAT
Source organism: Candidatus Zixiibacteriota bacterium (assembly GCA_022571845.1). Taxonomy (GTDB): domain Bacteria; phylum Zixibacteria; class MSB-5A5; order GN15; family FEB-12; genus JACZWU01. Next base: position 15,413 of record JACZXB010000016.1, read on the forward strand.
TGTTTGGGGAAAAATGGATAAAAGCGCAAAACAAAAGCCCGAATCAACAGAGCTCGGTTCAAGACCGGAGGAAGAGTCCGGCCAGCTTTCCCATACCTTCCCAGCCGCCAGCGATATAGATTCCTTAATAGCAGCTAATCAAAATCTAAAGCGGCAGATTTTTGACTTTTACACTATACTTGAGCTAAGTCGGAATTTTAACGCCGTCTTAGATCTAACTTCTCTGCTGCAAGTATTCCTGCGAACTCTCTGCTCTCAAGTCAGCTCTTCCAAGGCCTGCGTATTTCTTAAAAAAGAGTCTTCACAAAAAAGTTTCATACTCGCCGGTTCAAGCATGAAACTAAATTTCGAATCTTCGAGTCCTGCCATCAAGGAAGGTTCGCATTTAGCTGTTTTTGTCAAAGATGCCAACCGGGCTATGCCGGTGGAAGTCTTAGTCAAACTTGAGCTGGACAAAGAAGAACAGAATGTTCTCAAGCAATTTAGAGAGGGTCTGGTTCTGCCACTAATGAACCGTGGACTGCTTAACGGGTTGCTCTTTGTCGGCAAGAAATCAGAAGCTGAACAGTATACTTTTACAACAGACGACGAAGAATTCTTATCTATTTTATCCAGCCAGATTGCAGTAGCTGTAGAAAACGCGCGTCTGTACGAAGCCGAGAAAAGAGCGCTGGCTGAACTTCAGACAGCCCAGGAACAGCTGGTACATTCGGAACGGCTGGCTGTATTGGGGGAGATGTCGGCCAAAATAGCGCACGAAATAAACAATCCGCTGGGAATAATAAAAAATTACCTGCTGATGATAAAAAGAGCTAAGACTAAACCGAAAGAGGCCTCGAAGTATCTAAATATCGTCGGGCAGGAAATAGATCGGGTGGCGTCGATTGTAAAAGAGCTTATCAACTTTCACCGTCCGCAAAATGTTGAGTTTAAAATTATAAATGTCCTGCCGGTCTTAGATGAGGTTATTGAGTTTCTGGCCCCGCAGCTGAAATCTAAAAATGTTGAAATCATAAAAAAGTATTCTCCGGATTGTCCCAATGTTGAAGCATCGGCTGACAATCTAAAGCAGGTATTTATAAATATTATAATAAACTCTATGGACGCTATGTCCGACGGGGGTAAGATTGAAATTGCCGCAAACAATTTTCATGATAATCTGCAGATTCTGATTTGTGACAGCGGTTGCGGAGTTCCTGAGGAAGTTCTGCCATCCATATTCGAACCATTTTTCACTACCAAAGACGAAAGTCACGGAACCGGTTTGGGACTGGCTGTCTGTGCCGATATCATCAATAAACATCGGGGAACGATAAGTTTCAAAAACAGAGATAAAGGCGCCTGTATAGAAATAACTATCCCGGCGGCTCAAGCCTGAGAGTTATGTCAAAAAAAGTTGAAAAAATTATAATCATCGACGACGAAAAGCGGATGTGCGACTCGCTTTCGGCGCTTTTATCCCATAGCTCTTACCAGGTAAGTACTTTTCAGGACCCGCTTGAGGCGATGAAACTGATAGAATCAGGAGATGTAGACCTGGTCGTGGCAGATATCAAAATGCCCCGGATGACGGGACTTGATATTCTCAAAAAAGTACATGAAAAAGACGAGCTCTTACCGGTAATATTGATGACAGCTTATGCTACTTTGAGCTCGGCTGTTGAAGCAATTTCAAAGGGCGCTTATGATTATCTTTTGAAGCCGATAGAATTCGCTCAGTTTGAACTTGCCATAAAGCGTGCTTTGGACAAAAGAATTTCCGACAGGTTCCGTCTTAGAATAGTTGACGATCTAAAAGAATCAAACGACAAGCTCAAGCGTCATGTCAATGAGCTTAACGCTCTTTACGAAGCTGGCACTTCGATAGGTTCTGCAGCCAACTCAACTGAGCTCTTAAAAAAGATTGTCGAGATCGCAGCAAAAGTAACCGAAGCCAAAGTCGGCTCGGTCATGCTCTTGGATGATGCCGGCGAATATCTGACAATTGAAGCCGCCATTGGTCTTACAGACGAGATAATCGCCACGACTAAACTTCCCTTAGGAAGTTCTATTGCCGGTCTGGTTGCCCAGCAGGGTGTACCGATGATTATTGATGATGTAGAAAATGATGAAAAATTCCAGAGAATGAACAAAGAGCGCTATGGAGCTGCCTCGCTTTTGTGTGTGCCTCTTAGAATTCAAAACAAAGTTTTGGGTGTTATCAACATGGCCAACAAGAAAGATGGCGGTATATTCTCAGCTGATGATTTGAGGCTTCTCACTACCTTTGCAGGTCAAGTAGCAGTTACGGTCGATGATGCCAACCAGTTTGAAGAGAACCGCCGAAGACTGGCCGAGTTTCGGATACTGCATGAACTTAATTCGGAACTTCCCAAAGTCAAAACAATGAACCAGTTCCGCCGCCTATTAATAGAAAAGCTGAATCGGGTAGTAAAAATTGATTGCTCGCTTTGGTTTAATTATGAAACTGAAACAGGCCATCTGGTGCCTGCTGCTGCCAGCGGCATTAAAGATATCCCGGTGACCGAGAGTGGCGGCATCGATTTAGACAAAGTCAGCCCGGAATCATTAAAACTAAGTGTGCCGGAACTGGAGAGCATAGATTACAATAATATCAAAGAGCTGACAGAATACCTGATTGAGAAAATAAAATCTGGCAACAATCTTCCTTGTCCCAAGACTGTTAACATGGCCATTCCAATTGCCAAATCAGGCGAGCTGGCTGAAATTGTTATGTTCGGAGCAGATAAAGAACGTCCCTACGATGACGCCGATGAATCGCTGGCCCGCTTGGTTATATCTCAGGCAGCTATTATGTACGAGCGCGAAAAGTCAATGCTCAATGCTACTCGTTTGGTTACAATGGGTAATATGATTTCTGAGATATCTCACGATCTGCGCAAACCGCTGACTTCACTGAAAGGCACTCTTCAGATTATCCGCAAGAAATGGCCGGATCTGTTTGAAAAAAACGAGTACTTCAAATCAGCTGAGGAAGAAATTTATCATATGAATGAACTGGTCAGGGAGCTTGTAGATTTTTCCAATCCCAACAAATACCAGACTAAGAAAGTAGATTTGAGGAGTATAATCGAGCGGGCAGCAGAATTGACCGGTCCGGATATGCGAAAAAATAAAATTTCTTTCAAAAAGAAATTCTCTAAAGCCAACTGGGAACTGATAGTAAACAAGAACCAAATTATGGAAGTGATGCTTAATCTCTTCTTAAATGCAATCGAGGCCATGCCTGACGGCGGGGAATTATCTGTAACAGGTATAATAGAGCGCCCCGACCACAAAAAGACCGACTATCTGGCTGTGAAAATATCTGATACTGGTGTAGGCATAAAAAAGGAAAAACTTTCCCGCATATTCGAAAGATACTATACCACCAAAGATACCGGAACCGGACTCGGGTTAGCGGTAGTAGAGAGAATAATCTCGGCCCATAACGGAACTCTTAAAGTCGACTCTACCGAAGGCAAAGGAACTACATTTACCTTGTATTTCCCTCTATCGCAATAAATATCAGCTTTGCATTTTTTTGCGTTAAAACCGCAACAAGTTATAAGGTATCTGAAAAGAATGCCGATATCTGTGACTATCAGGACGATAAACTATGCCTAAGAACAAAACCAAAATACTCGTAATCGATGATGACCCCAAAGTTTCCTGGATTCTGTCTGAGGGACTTTCTTCAAGCTTTCATTTTCTGAGCGCCAGGGACGGCATCGAAGGCATCCAGATGGTTGCCACCGAGAAACCTGAATTAATTCTGCTGGACATCAAAATGCCCGGAATGAGCGGCATTGAAGTCTTAGAAAGGCTCAACAAAATAGAAGACCGGCCGGAAGTAATCATGGTTTCCGGTCACGGCGAAACCAATTACGTTGTTGAGTCTGTCAAATTAGGCGCTGCCGAGTTTGTCAACAAGCCTTTCGATGTTCAGGAAATAGAAATTCATATAAACGGCGTCTTAGAGAGAAAAAAACTCAAAAGCCAGGTCAGCAGTCTCAGGGCAGAGATTCAGGCCTCTATGTCTTTCGGCGCCTGTATCGGTGACTCTGAGCCAATGCTCAAAGTGAAGTCAATTATCGAAGAGGTGGCGAATTCTGACCTGACAGTTTTAATCAGAGGTGAGTCCGGCACCGGTAAAGAGATAGCAGCCCGGATGTTGCATCAATCTTCAGATCGCAAAACCAAACCCTTTGTAAAAGTAAACTGCGCCGCCATCCCTCGTGATCTATTAGAGGCAGAATTGTTCGGATATGAAAAAGGCGCTTTCACCGGCGCGCACAGGACTAAACAGGGAAGATTTGAATCTGCCCACAAAGGGACAATTTTTTTAGATGAGATAGGCGATATGCCGCTGGAGCTGCAATCAAAATTACTGCAGGTCTTAGAACAGCATGAATTTGTTCGAGTCGGCGGTATCAATAATATTCATGTCGATGTTCGTATTGTTTGTGCTACCAACAGAGATTTGGAACTTGCAATATCGCAAAAAGAATTCCGCGATGACCTTTTTTACCGCTTAAACGAAATCACTCTGCAACTTCCGACTTTACGTGAAAGACCGTCAGATATAACTTTGCTGGTAGATTATTTTCTTGACAAATATTCCAAGCTATACGAAAAAGAACCGATTCAGCTTTCATCGGCTATTCTCGATAAACTTATTTCGTTCCAATGGCCGGGGAATATAAGGCAGCTCGAAAATATGATTAAGCAGGTTATAGTGAGAAACGACGAAAATATTATCCATGACCTGATTGCAGCGGCCGGAAGACATCCGCTCCCTTCGGGCGGCTCTTCTCTGGCAGAAGCCAGAGTAGAAACTGACTTTTCTGATCTGGAAAATCAATTTGCTATGAAAGAAAGGATCGGCCGTATTGTTGCCGCCGAAGAAAAGAAACTTATATCAGATGTCTTAAATAAGACTAACTGGAACAGGCGCAAAGCCGCCAAGCTGCTTGAGATAAGCTATCGCTCACTTCTCTACAAAATCAAAGAATATAAACTGAACGACGCTAAATAGCCGGTATCGTTTCTGTCTTTTTAGCAACTCCTCGACAGCTTTAGCATCGCCAACTTTAATCAGGACGTAAATAGTCACCCTGAGCCTGCACTTGTCCTGAGCCGCCTTGGCGGAAAGGGTCGAAGGGCAGGCGACCCAATCGTCGTCACCCTGAGCGGAGTCGAAGGGTAGGCGAATGTTCTTGACAAAAAAAGACTAAACAGATACATTTATACCGATAGCGGGGGCACGGTTTTATATACTTGAGGGCTTATGGCTTTCACAAAACGAGTTTTCTTCTTCAATTCTCTTATAGTGGGTTGCTTGTTGCTACTCACTGTTTCTGTGTTTTCCGCCATAATTCGCGTGCCCGCAGACCAGCCGACAATTCAGTTAGCAATGACCGCTTCGGTCAATGGAGAAATAGGGGTCATCAATAGATGAAAAAGAAACTCATTCTCTGCGTTGTTCTTTCCCTGGTACTTCAAACTACGTCTTCAAAGGCTCAAGATTCAGGCGCGCCCGACAGCCTGAAAATGGTCTTTATCACACCCCCCGTTAACGGAACAAATGTGCCGGTTGTAGTCGAATGCTCGGTATTTGTAGATGCAGATATGCTCTCGGGACTTCTATTTGGCTGGCAATGGGACAACCCGTCTTTGCAGATGGATAGCGCGGTGGCTGCGGCTGATTTTGATGCAATGGATCTTGGTCCATTCTTCTTTCTTAATGGTGATCTTACTCTTACAAACGACAGCCAGGTCGCTACGGCGAGCGCAATTTCTATTTTAACTTTTTACCCTCCCGCCTCAGTTTGGAGAAGACTTGCTACCTTCTATATGACAATGGGCAATTGGGATGCTAACAGTACACTCTTGATCGATACTGTCCAGTTGCCGGCATTTGGTGCGACCGAATACATATTTATTCCTTGGGTCGGCGGTGAGGTCGGTGAACCGTATCAGCCAATCTGGGGTGGACCGATAGGAGTCAATTGTGTTCCTGGAATTGATACAGACAATGACGGAATTGATGATTGCGTGGACAATTGTCCGAACGACTCTAATCTAACTCAAAGTGATCTTGACAATGATGGCGTAGGCGATGTCTGTGACTTTTGCCCGCTTGACTCATTAAATGATATAGACGACGACACTGTCTGTGGAGATATAGACAACTGCCCGACGGTTGCAAACAGTGACCAGACAGATGCAGATAACGATGGATTTGGTGCTGCCTGTGATTGCAATGACGCGGACTCAACCATTAATCCCAACACTGTGTGGTATGAGGATTCAGACGATGACGGCTATGGCAACCCTTCTGTTACTTTGACTCAGTGTGCTGCTCCTGCTGGTTATGTTAGTGACAGTAATGACTGTAATGACAATGATTCCACCATAAACCCGAATACGGTTTGGTACGAGGATGTTGATAGCGATGGATTTGGTGTGCCGACATCAACGATGATATCGTGTATACAACCGGCCGGGTTCGTTTTGGACAGCACTGACAATTGCCCCACTGACTTTAATCCTACTCAAGCAGACGCTGACAGCAATGGAGTAGGTGATGCTTGCTGTTGTACCGGCATCCGGGGTGACGTCAACGGTGATGGCGATGACGCAAATATCCTGGATTTGACTTACCTTGTGGACTTCATCTTCCGGGGTAGCGGAGATCCAGGTCCTTGCCCAGAGGAAAGTGATGTTAATGGAGATGGTGAGGTAGCCAATATTCTGGACTTAACATTTCTCGTTGATATAATATTTAGGGGCGGGCCGGTGCCACCGGCTTGTCCGTAGCTGTCTTATTCATTGGGGGGATTCCACTGCAAGCAGTGGGCGACTATTGGGAAATCACCAGCCTAAAACCTGCTCTAAGTTCTTATTTAGCTTTTCGATGCGCTCGGTGTAGTCCTCTTTTTTCTGCTTCTCGCGGTCTATCACATCTTTGGGGGCGTTGGCCAGGAAATCTGTATTGGCAAGTTTCTTGGAAACTTTCTCTAACAGATTTTTAAGATTAGTCAGCTCTTTTTCAAGACGCTTTTTTTCAACTTCAATGTCAATCAAACCCTCAAGCGGCAAGAATATCTCGGCGCCGGAAATAACAGCCGATGCAGACAGCGGCGGTTTTTTTATATCGGTGCCGGCGTGAAGTTCTTCCAGTATTCCTTGCGCCCCAGTTCGGTCAGCGTGGTGCGAACGTCCTTGCTGTACTTTGCGAGCAGCCGTTTGCGGTCATCTTCCGAAGTGGCATTGACGGCTTCGAAATACGCGCCGGTATTGACTTTGGAATCGACCACCAGCGTTCTACCGCCGGGCATCTTCAGCAAGGAGCTGTTCGTGCCAGATCACTATTTCATATTCGTTGCAGCCGTGACCCCCAGCTCGTAAAGAAGCTGCTCCCCTTCGCAATTATTGGCCCTATACGCTACCCCATTTCGGCGCTCCGAGGTGGTCACATCGGTGATGCTACGGTCGGCGTGTTTGAGCAAGAGCCGTATGATGGCCGGCTCCGCGAGATCGCACGCTGCCTTCTCACCGCCCACATGGGTTCTATGTCGGTGGACTGCCGCACGCGCATGGGAGATCGAGGCGACGCAGGAAGC
>JACZXB010000002.1 GCA_022571845.1 Candidatus Zixiibacteriota bacterium
CAAGTTCCATCGCCAGACCCGGGCCGCCTTCTTTAACAAACTTGCCGCGCATCATGACGTGTACAAAATCCGGCTTAACATAGTTCAGCATCCGCTGATAGTGGGTTATCAAAAGTATGCCGTTTTTGTCCGAGTGGAAACGGTTAATACCCTGGGCCACAATCTTGAGAGCATCAATATCAAGACCGGAATCGGTTTCATCAAGCAGCGCCATTTTTGGTTTCAGCATGGCCAGCTGCAGGATTTCAATTCGTTTCTTTTCACCGCCGGAGAAGCCGTCGTTTAAATAACGAGCGGCAAAAGGATGGTCAATCGACAGTCCATCCATCTCGGCTTTGAGTGTTTTTCTAAAATCGGACATGTCGTCATCTTTGGCGCGACGGGCTTTGACTGCCGAGCGCAGGAAGTTGGCCACGGTCACACCAGGTATTGGCAGGGGATACTGAAAGGCCAGGAACAATCCAGCTAAAGAGCGTTTGTCCGGTTCCATCTCAAGTATGTTTTCGCCGTCAAGGTATACTTCGCCCTTGGTAATGGTATAGCTGGGATTGCCCATCAGCGCATTTGCCAGCGATGATTTACCGGAACCGTTTGGTCCCATAATGGCGTGGGTTTCACCGGGATATATTGTCAGAGAGACCCCGTTGACAACTTCGGTCTCATCCACTTCTACATGGACATTCTTAAATTCAAATAGCGGTTTTCTTTCGGTCATTCCTGAATAGTTCCTTTCAGCTATCAAAGATGCTTATATTTTAAACACGGTTTGTTTTGCACGATTTTTTTCTGGCAGCAAATTGTTGGTTCTGGAAATACCTTCTTGCCAATCTTTATTATTTAAGTCATCAGCTTCGATGATGTCTTTCAAAGTTGTCTGTGACAAAAACTCAGCAACTGACTCAGCCAGGCCGCCAAGTATATATCGAACTGAACAGCATTCAAAATGCACACACTTTTCCAGAAGGCCAGTATAGCGGCTGCAGTGATTGGGGTCCAGCAACGGGCCACCGAGCGTGGTTACTGCCTCAAGCAGTGTCATTCTATCCGGACTGCGTGCGAGGCTGAAGCCCCCTGCTCGGCCCCGCACCGCGTTAATCAACTTGCCCTTTTTTAGTAGTGACAATAGTTTACCTACATAAGACTCTGATAAGCCTTCCATCTCCGCTATTTCAGGAATGGAGAGCTGAGCCCCCGGTCCCTTGAGTGCTATTGCCAAAAGGCAGCGCAGTCCATATTCGTCTAGTGAGGTGATTCTCATATTTTTGTCACCTTGATACTTTTTCCCTCAGTCATTTTCATAGAATATAGGAAAACAACACTTTATTGTAAAGTTTTATATTATAACTAACGGCAGTATTCTAAAGTTCCTGTACTTTGTGAAGAAAAGCGCTTAAATTCATAATATTAAGCTAATAGTAATCAAGCTAGGCTTATGTAAGCTATTTTCTTAAGCGTAAGCCGTTTTGATGTAAAGGGTTAACAATTATCTGGTGATTATAACAAGGAAGCTGTTGCCAAGTTTTGGTGAAAAAGGCTTAAATCTATCGATCCGTTAGGGGCTGTATTGACCTATAATGCACTTAAAATTTTAAATGAAAGCTATGACAAGTGGGAAAAAGAAAACCTCAAAAAGGCACTATCGCCTAGTTTAGTCAGAATAAAGGCGCTGGATAGCGGCTGTGGAACCGGTAGAATCAGCCTGGCATTGGCTAAACACGGAGCTGATGTCACCAGTCTGGACTTGTCTGCAGCAATGCTCAAACATCTGAAATTAGCAGTTCGCAAGAGAAAAGTAGCTTCAAGATAACGACTATCGAATCATCGGCCGATAAGCTGCCTCTTGACGACAATTTGTTTGACATTGTTACCTGTTTCGGCTTATTGGAGTATCTGCTTCCGGCTCTCTGCGGAAAAACAATATTAGAAGCTTTCCGTATGTTAAAACCGAATCGTAAGATGCTGGCAGTAGTTAACAATTCCCGTAGTGTTTTCCTCAAAAATTTCTACCTGATGAAAGAGAGACATCAAAGTGGCAATTTCGTCAGCTTAGTTGGACTCAAGTGGTTGGAGAAGATTTGCGAAAAACAGAGAATGAAAGTTAAAGTCTTGGCGGCAAATCCAAATTATGCAGCGATGTACTACATGCTAAGCAATATCGCTGGTTCAGTAACGACCAAAAGTCAGGAAGGAATTGGAGAGATTTTGCGGCTGAGCTTGAAGCAGGATCTGGAAGCTGCGTCTGTATCAAAATCAAAATTTTCAAGTCTACTGGCCAGCCATTTTCTGGTTGAGTTAAGAAAAGCCAATTAAAGTGGTCTTTTTCTTGACTGTGTGCCATAACCCGGCTATTATCCCTGAATAACAAGGACTTACGGAGATTTTATGAGTTCAGTATACGGTGTTGTTCTGGCAGGTGGTAAAGGAGAAAGGTTCTGGCCGCTTTCTACCAGCAAACAACCAAAGCAATTTTTGAGACTTATTTCTGACAAGACGATGCTGGAAGAGACCATTGATCGGGTGCTTCCAATAATCCCCAAAGAAAACTTTCGCATTGTAACATCGGATTCGATGGTGGACCTGATAGTCGAATCAGTCGAAGGTATAGAACCAGAGCATGTGCTTGGTGAGCCAGCCGGTCGCAACACCTGTTTGGCGATTGGCCTGGCTGCTATACATCTTCAAAAAGAAGATGCTGACTCGGTTTTGGTAGTTCTGTCAGCAGACCATTTGATCCGCCCGCCTGAAAGACTCAGGGAGCTATTGCAAACCGGAATAGACATCGCTGCAAAAGAAGACAAGCTGATTACGATGGGCATAGTGCCTACCCGACCCGAAACAGCTTACGGTTACGTTCGACTGGGTGAAATGTATAAGAATGGGGAGAGTAAATCTGTTTTTGAAGTACTGGCTTTTACTGAAAAGCCGAGAGCCGAGGTGGCGCACGAGTACTATTTTAGCGGCGGTTATCTTTGGAACAGCGGCATGTTTATCTGGTCAGCCAAATCAATATTGAAAGCGATCAAGAACTGTCAGCCGGACTTGTCTAAACTGCTGACAGAATATGACAGTTCTATCGGAACAAAAGATGAAATAAAGGCGCGAAAGAAATTATACAAGGAAGCTAAATCTATTTCTATCGATGTTGCTGTTTTAGAGAATGCTAAAAATGTGCTGTCAATAAAAGCAGATATTGTCTGGGATGACATCGGCAGCTGGAATTCTCTTGACCGCTACAAAGAGCACGACTCTGATAACAATATTGCAGTAGGCAACACCATGAGTTTGGGTAGTTACGAAACCACTATGTATAATACAACAGCTGGCCTGATAGCCTGTCTGGGTGTGTCTGATCTGGTTGTAGTCAGGACTGATGATGTAACTCTGGTGGTTCATAAAACCCAGACAGATCAAATCAAAAAACTTCTTTCAATATTAGAGCAGGATGAAAAAAATAAAAAACTTCTTTAGTGAGATTGCTGTGGTGTTGTTAGTAGTTCTTGTTACCACCGGCTGCTCCGGCAAGGCCGGCCCAGCTGAAGAAGTACGACAGATTGAAACAGAACCACCAGAACAGACTGCACGTTTTAACCCTTTTGACCTGCCTCAGGACAGAGAAATAATTCCCAGGCTTCATCCAAAAACAGCGCCAATTTTTTCAGCAAACTCAGCTGATACAGCGAATGCCGACACCCTACCGGTGATAGCAGATAGACCTACAATTATAGAGCGTCCTTTGAATCTGGGCATAGACAAACTCAACAATCAGACTTTTCGCATTCAGATAGGCGCAACTGAACTGTTCGGCGACGCCCGGAGAGAAAAGGAGATTGCTGAAGAGGTTTTTGACCAGCCGGTCTATCTTGATTACGAAGTTCCCTACTATAAGTTAAGAGTCGGTTCGTTTGCAGACAGGAGAAGCGCCGAGCAATATATGCGGAAAGCCAAAATGGCCGGATATAAAACGGCCTGGGTGGTAACGGTTCGCGTTACCGTTAAAGAGATTGCTCCCCTTTATGATGACACGCGATTGCTTGATTTTGAGGGATCTTCAGAGGAAGAGAATGACTGAAGTTACTACGATGTCAGATTCACTCTTGCTGAAAATTGATTTATCCACGCCGGACGCATCAGCTGTTGCCTTAGCATGCCAGGCACTAAATAACGGAGAGTTACTTGTGGCGCCAACTGAAACGCAGTACGGAATTCTGGCCAGAGTAGATAATACGGCAGCTTTAGAAAAGCTTTTTGAGCTAAAGGGTCGTGACAGAAATAAGCCGTTATCGATTTTCGTTAAAAAAATCGGCCAGCTGAAAGATTATGCAGAAATGAGTCAGATGTCTGAATTAATCGCTGGCAAATTTCTGCCCGGTCCTTTGACATTGGTGCTCAGATCCAAAAGGGACTTTGGAAAGCTGATTACCAGAGAGGGGAAAACCGGATTTCGCCTGTCAGCAAACCCTTTAATTCAGCAGATTTTGGAAAAAATAGAAGTTCCGGTTACAGCAACTTCGGCGAATTTTTCGGGGTCGCCCGCCAGTGAATCGGCCATGAGTATCAAAGAGAGATTTGGCAGTAAAATAGCGGTTTATCTGGATGGCGGACGGCTGAACAACCCAGCCTCAACTGTGGTTGAAGTTATTGATGATAAAATCAATTTTCTCAGAGAAGGCGCCATAAGCAAGACAGATATTCTGGCGGCAATCAGATGAAAAGCGACGGAAAATATATCATAATGTTTGTTTGTACCGGCAATACCTGCCGTTCTCCGATGGCCGAAGGGGCCTTGCGCGTTTTGCTGGAGAAAGAACGCCCGGGACAGTACGAAGTAATTTCTTCAGGTACTTCAGCCTCTGCCGGTTTCCCTGCCACAGAAAATGCTGTTGAGGCCAGTAAACTGTGGAAGTCAGATATTTCTACGCACGAATCTCAATTCCTGACAGAAGAACTGATTGACAGGGCAGATTTAATACTGGCCATGACGCCAAATCATTACCGACAGCTGATGACTATTAATCCTGATGCGCAAAGTAAATACTTTTTGTTAAGAAATTTCCCCGACCCTGATCCTTTTGGCGTTGCCATAGATGACCCGATAGGTCAGCCTATGGATTATTACAAAAATACTTTTCTGGAGATTGCAGAAGAAGCTGGTCGGATTTTGTCCGAGATTGTAAAAAGAATTGATGAGATTGTTGATGCCCCCACAAAGTAAATTGTTTCGGTTCTTTGTCTTATTTCTCGCTTTGGCTGGTTTGTCGCCAATAGCCTATTTTGTAGCGGTAGAAGTTGTACCGGTTGAAGCTGCTTCTGGGAGCAACGACGCCGCAGAATCAGCGAGCTCATCCGGATTCGACAGATATGTAGACAATGTTGCCTTTGGTTTAGGGGAACATCTGGAGTTCGATATTACCTACGGTTTTATTACAGCCGGATATGCCACCATGAGCGTAGATAGATTAATAGAATTTGAAAACCGTCCCTGCTACAAGATAGTGACAACCGCAAATTCCAATTCTTTCTTCTCTACTTTTTATAATGTAGATGACCGGGTTGAGTCTATCATAGACGCCATCGGGCTCTTCAGCTGGCGCTTTGAAAAAAATCTGAAAGAAGGGAAGTACCGCGCTATCCGGAAATTCAGCTTTGACCAGAGGAACCATAAAGCAGAATACAACAATGACACCACCACAGTACCTCCCTATGTGCAGGATGCCCTGTCAGTATTCTACTACGTGCGTACGCAGGACCTTAAGGTCGGTGAGTCTGTGTTTGTGGATCACTACAACGACGGCAAGCTCTATCCGATGGAAATAAAAGTTTTAAAGAAAGAAACAATTACTGTTCCGGCAGGGACTTTTGAATGCCTGGTGATAGAACCACTGCTACAGTCGGTCGGTGTTTTCAAGCATGAGGGCAAGCTAAAAGTCTGGCTGACCAATGACCGCCTGAGACTTCCGGTACTTATGAAATCCAAGGTTTTGGTAGGCTCAATAGTTGCTGAACTTACCCGTTACAAATTAGGCGAGATAGAGTCTTTTTAGAGACACAAGTACCCGTAGATGGACAAACTTGTAGAATGCATTCCCAATTTTTCCGAGGGACGCCGTCCTGAAATTATCAGGAAGATTGCCGAAGCGATAGCGTCCGTGGAATCGGCTGTCATCCTTGATATACATTCTGACAGAGACCACAACCGCTCTGTTATCACATTTGTCTGTGACAAGCAGCAGGCAGTAGAGGCGGCCTTTCAGGGTTACAAAGTTGCACTTAGACATATCGATTTGGAGCAGCATGAAGGGGTACATCCGAGGATTGGGGCGGTCGATGTCTGCCCGTTTGTACCGCTCAATAAATTGACAATGTCCGAAGCGGTAGAACTGGCAGAAGCTCTGGGTCAAAGAGTCGCAGACGAGCTTCATATTCCGGTCTATCTTTATGAGCAGGCAGCCAGGACAGCTGAACGAAATAATCTTGCGAATATCAGAAGAGGGCAGTTTGAAGAGTTAAGAGATTCTGTCAAATATGATACAAGTAAAACGCCGGACTTTGGTCAGAATGTATTGCACGCCACTGCCGGTGCCACAGCCATTGGCGCCAGAATGCCGCTTATCGCATTTAATGTTTTTCTTAATACTAAAGACAAAAGTATCGGCAGAAAAATTGCCGACGCCGTCAGCGGTTCCAAAGGAGGCTACCGATATGTCAAAGCGCTGGCATTTGAAATTAAATCCCGCTCTCAAATTCAGGTCTCAATGAATCTTACCGATTACCGCAAGACTCCAATCTACAGAGTTTTCGAGACAATCAAGTCAGAGGCATCTCGCTACGGAGTTGAAGTTGAATCGTCAGAAATAGTTGGTCTGGCACCGTCCGAAGCATTATTGGATTCCGGCGCATTTTATCTAAGGCTTAAGCAGGATGTCCGGGACGTTCTCTTAGAACAGAGGATGAATCTTGTTGGTTTAGAAGGAGTGACAATCTCAGCCAGATGAAAATTCAAAAATTATGAACAAATATGTGGATTTACATATGCATACTACTCACTCCGACGGCATGCTCACTCCTGCGGAACTTCTTGAGTCGGTGAGAAGCGCAGATATTGCAGCTTTTTCGGTGACCGACCATGATACTTTTCAGGGATATCTTGATATCAAAGAGATGCTGAATGAAACAGACCCGCAATTAATTCCCGGCGCAGAACTTAGCGCCAACTACCAAGAACAGGACTTACATATACTTGCATATGCCTTCGATCCGGACTATTTTGAATTTAAGAATGCTCTGGTAGAGTTTCAGCAAGCACGAAGCCGCCGCGGAGAAGAAATGGTAAGAAAACTCGTTGGTTTAGGGGTCAATATTAGCTACGATGATGTCAAAGAGTGCGCGGGTAATGCTGTCATTGGACGTCCGCATGTGGCCGAGGCCATCTTAAAATCTGGTGCGATTGCCAGGTACGAAGAAGCTTTTCAAAAGTATATTGGCATAGCTGGGCCGGCCTATGTTCCAAAAGAAAATTTTGAACCTGCCGCTGCTTTTGAACTGGTGCACCAGGCTGGCGGAGTCGCGGTACTCGCGCATCCCGGAATAAATGATGCTCATCTGGTGATTGATGAACTGGCAGAGATGGGACTTGACGGTGTTGAGGTGTTACATCCCGAGCATTCGCTGGCGCTCAGAGATGAGCTCAGACAAAAAGCCAGAGAGTTAGGCTTGTGCACTACCGGCGGGTCAGATTTTCACGGACGTTCGGGTAGAAATCAGGGGGTAGGTTCTCAAAAGGTTCCTTACGAATTCTTTGCTGAGCTTTTATCTCGTACCAAAAGAAACGGAACGGAAAATTGAAAACATCAATTGTTGCTTTATTCACACTACTGACACTATCGCTCAACACTGTTTCCGCAAAAGAGAAGTCCCAGCTGGAAAAACAGTTAGAATTAATTGGATACTATCAGCTGATAGTACATGGCAGGGATAATGTTTCTTCTGAAGCGCTATCGCAAATGGATTTCAGTGAAGAGATGCTGCCGCTTAAGTGCGGCACGCCAACTGTTGGGGCCTTCGCGATGGCATTTGACCAGTTTGACAAAGAGCTGATTTCCCGCCATAGCCTGACATTGTTGGACCGTCCGACTGAGACCGACGAAACCTACGACAGCCCGGGCGGGTTTTTCAAAATTCACTTTACTCGCGTCGGCTCTCATGCTGTGTATCAATCAAATATTTCAACCGGAGGAGTTCCTAATTATGTGATCGGTGTAGCCCGGGTTTTTGATTCGGTCTATGTTCATATTATAAACACACTCGGCTATCCCTTGCCGCCATCGGACGGAGGCTATGCCCAGGGAGTTGACAGTTTATACGATGTCTATTTGACAAATCTGGGAGGAACAGTTTTCGGCCTGACCTATCCCGACTCTACGCAATTCGACTCAATAGGGTCGCTTCGAGCAACGTCATTTATTGAAATAGATAATGATTATCAAGAGTCGAGCTTTTCTACTTATAACAGCCGGCCGCTTGATGCTGTCAGGGTTACAGCGGCGCACGAATATTTTCATGCCGTGCATTTCGGAATTGACTTTACCGAAATGGAAGACTGGAACAATCCCCCTCTGCAAAGAAGATATTGGTACGAGATGTCCGCAACCTGGATGGAAGAAGAAATTTATGACAACATAAACGACTATTACTCGGTGCTGCCTTTCTTTTTCAGAAGGCCGCGCGAATCAATTCAGCAGTTTGAGGGCGCGGCTGATTTTCATCCTTACGGTTCCTGTGTTTTTCCAATCTTTCTAACGGAAAAGTATGGTGTGGATATTATCAAATCTATCTGGCTCAAATGCGGTTCAATGGGAGTCGGCCCCAACTTTCTGGAAGCAACACAAATTGTGATAGACTCAGCCAGCAGTGGTACCGAAACTTTCCGTTCTGCTTTCGGTGAGTTTGCTATTTGGAATTTTTTCACCGGTTCCAGAGCTGCCAGCGCTCCACCCGGTGTGGGTTATACCGAGAGAGCGTTTTACCCGGAGATTCCTGAATCATCATTTACCATTATAAGCAGTTACCCAGCTTCCTTACTTGGAAATGCCAACCCCAAAAATCCTGTCCCAAATTCAGCAGCATATTTTAAGCTGGAGAATATGAGAGCTATCGATTACACAGCTGACTCGAATTTTAGGATTTTTGTGTCGTTGGGGGATAATCAAGATTCGACACTACCCCAGGGCTGGGCTGTCGGGACCGCCCTTCAGTCTGACACAATTTCAACAGAATATTTTAGCACACTTGCATTCGCCGCCGACGACGCGGTGGCATTTATTCAAATCCTTCAACCAAGACAGTACCGCTCGGTTACTTTGATTTTGGCTCCGGCCTCCTGGCGCCGGGAGCCGTTTAGCTCGATAGATTGGGAAACTGGTTTTGGATACTTTACCGATGAACTACTGGTAGACTCACTAATTGATACGCTTCTAACTATTGATACCAACGCTATCAATATTTCTGCGGCCCTTCTCACGGCATACCCCAATCCCGCAGTCTTGAGCAATATGAATGACCCGACTCTCACATTCCGTTTCCAGATTCCGACAGATTCTATCTCTGTTCCGATTTACGGCTCACCATACTGCGTAGTCGATATTTATACGGCAGCGGGTGAATTTATTAACAGTCGTGAAGCTATCGCTGACCCGTATATCAACCCTGACCCGTTCATTCGCACAGTTGGTTTTGAAATTGACTGGAATATGCGAAGTCAATCCGGCGAACTCGCTTCATCGGGGGTTTATCTCTGTCTAATGCGACTGTACACATCTATTAAACGGGATGAACTATTAGCTGAAGACAGAGCCAAGGTTTTAATAGTACGATGACGGGCAGTCCGCGGCTGGTGGCCAGGGTTGCACTTTTTACTGCTCTTATCTATGTCCTGTCCTGGGGGACGACTTTTCTGCCAAATATAAACCCGATTTTCTTTTTGGTTTTTTCCGCGGGCTACTGCTGGGGAATTATGCCCGGTATTCTGACCGGTATAATCGGCATGGGCTTGTGGACTTTTTTTAATCCATTCGGACCGGCACCGCTGCCGGTTGCTGTGGCTCAAATTGCCGGCACAGCTCTCTGCGGTGTTCTTGGATTTTTGATAAAGAATCTTATCAAGGTGGATAAGCTGAACTTGCGCTCATATGTAATTCTCGCATTCTGCGGACTCTTGTGCAGCACGCTTTTTTTTACGAGTGTAAGCGCAGTTGATGCAGTAATGTTTCAGCCTTTCAAGCCCCGATTTATATCAGGTATGTTGTTCGCGGCCTACGCTATATTGGCCAACGGCATAATGTTTCCGTTGCTTTTTAGTCTGCTTCGCCCTTTTTATTTACGGGAAAACCTGATTAAATGAATTTAGCCCGAATTACATTGTTTCTCTTAGTTATAATTGCGCCGCATTTTCTTATGGCGCAGGAAAATGAAAGTGACAGTTCCCAAACAGACTCGCTCAAAGATTCAACTCTTATAATAGAAACTTTGCAGCCGGGGGAGGCACTGCTTGATGAACTTACCGAGTCTCAGCGCAAGGTAGTAGATATGAGCCGGCGTCTCGAAGAATTCAAGGCCGCCCGGCAGCTGCCTCCGCGACTTTCCTTTTATGACAGCCTGGTTGCGTATTTTGCGTCCGAAAGGTTTAATCGCCGCCAACAAATCGACCGCTCGGTTTCTTTTGATGCCGGAGATTACTTCAAGTTTGACCCTTCGTTTATGATCTGGGATTATCAGACGGTACCGATGCGAAAAACTGTGCAGCCCTTTGGTCTGACCGGCAACCGTCTTAATATTTTTTCAAACGGTTATCAGCATCAGCCGTTCGAACATATCATCGAACCGGACGGCATGACTGATATGAACGATATCCCGACAGCGCTTGATGGCAATATTTATATTATACCGGGCGCGCTGGGACAATTTTTGGGCGGGCGGCAGCCGCTGGCAACACTCCTGACCACTTCTGCGAAAACGGAAGACGACCAGCCTGCAACAATATTATTGGCTGATAAAGGCTGGTATGGCTACGACTATGTCCGCGGAGGCTATAGCCGAAAATTTGCCAGTGGTCGCGAGATGTCTTTCTTTCTCGGAAGTCGGGATACAGATGGCATTGTTTTCGGAAGAGGCGATGATAACTCTCACTACCAAGCTTCGGTCTATCTGCCACTGACGGATAATACGGCGATCATTTCAGCGGGGCAGATGTATGAGCGGCAGGCAGCATTTGTGGTTCGTCCCGGATTGTCTACCTTGCCGTTTTTCAGAGAACGTTTTGACCGAAGTTTCAGGGCTGCTCTTGAATTCCAAAACGACAGCCGCACTTCGCGGGCAGAAATCGGCTATGAGCATTTGCGCCAGGGTTCTTACCTTGATTTTGCCTACAAAGGGAGATTTAACCGTACCGGTCATGGCAGTTTTTTAAAATATGAAAGAGCTGACGGTTCAATTCTCTGGCAGTTGGAATCTAAGGCAAACATTCTGGAATATGATAACGGCTTTGGTCAGTTCGACCGCTTCAGCGCCTCACTTTTTGTCAATATGGTAAAACTAAACAAGTCCGGGAAGTTTGGGCTTAGAGCCGGCTCAAACTATTCGGACGACTATAGTTTTATGCCGTCGGTAGCTGCTCTCTATCAGTTTGAGAGCGATAAATTCTTTCTGCAGCTGTCGGCTTCATATACCGAAAACGAGCCGTCACTGCACCAATTAAATCTGCCGTACCAGGAAGCAGATGTTTTCGGCACGTTTGGATGGAATTATGCCGAGGGGGGAACCCCAAATTTGAAGAAAGAAAGACTTTTAGTCGGCAATCTGATAATTGAACCCGGTACGGTCGAGAACAAAATTACTCTCAGCATTACTGGAGGGAGAATAAGCAACGTAATTGAGTGGACAGACCAGTTCTTGCCCGGAGCCGGCAGTCCAAAGTTTTATTCACCTGTTAACGACAACCTGACTTTCTATACAGCTTCAGTAAAGCCAAGTTTGCGTCTGTCGGATTTTTTGAGATTTGATGCAGGTGGTGCGTATTACAAATCTGATTACGATACCCTGGGAGTTAGACCATATCGTCCGGAGTACAACTTATTCTCAGGCTTGGAGCTTCATTATTTTTGGAAAAGTCGCCTGGTGAATTTGTATGCCTACGGTGAGCTGAGATACGTTGGTCCTTACGATGGCTACGACAAGACAGGCTTAGGCGATGAACTGGTCGCCAATACAAAATTTACACTCGGCCTGCATAATTTCAGTTTCCATCTGGTTTTCCAGAACCACTTCGATAAGCAATATGAAGTGCGCGAAAATCTGACACTATCCGGCCGTGTATTCTATTACGGCCTGGTCTGGAAATTCTACGATTAGGAGTTTCGATGCGCTCTGTTCTTTTTCGTAAAGATGTGATGGGCTGGTCGCTTTACGACTTCGCCAATACCATCTTCTCAATGAACATTATCTCTCTTTATCTGAAACGTTATATCGTTGAAGACTTGGGCAAAGACGACCGCTGGTTCGATATTCCCTATTCTATTTCTATGGTGATAGCGGCCATAGTTCTGCCGGCGATGGGGGCAATATCCGACCATTCAACCAAGAAAAAAACGTTTGTCATACTGTTTACAATAACTTGCTGTCTGGCGACCGGTCTGATGTCACTGGTACCGGCTTCGGCAGTAATGGTGATAGTGCTGCTTCTGATAATTTCGAACTTCACTTATGAAGCTTCGATGCCTTTTTACAACGCCTTGCTTTATTCGGTAGCTTATGGAAAAGAAGCCAGGTTCGTCTCCGGGTTTGGAGTAGCTTTCGGCTATATGGGAGCGATTTTGGGAGTCCTGGCGGTTGGTCCCTTTGTCGACATGTATGGCAAGCAAGGCTCGTTTCTGCCGACGGCAGTTATGTTCTTACTGCTTAGCATTCCTTTCGTTTTATGGGTTCGCGAGAAACCGGTAAAGTTTCCTGGCAAAGCGACTATAAAGAAAGGCTATCAGGACGTATGGGACGGCATCCGCCTGACAAAAAAGTACCCGGGTGTAGCGCGTTTTTTGGTGGCTGACTACTTTTTCGAAGACGCTGTTACAACTGTGATAATAAATATCAGCCTTTACTGCTCAATTGTACTGGGATTCTCTGAATTAGGTATCAGATATTTTCTGATCATAACACCCATCTCTGCCGTAATTGGCTCTTACATAATAGGTCATCTTTCCCGCACATACTGTCTCAAAAAAATGTTGAACATAATCATCTGGGGCTGGGTCATTTCATTGATTGCCTTCGTATTTGTTGAAAATGTTGTTTTGATATACATCCTGGGTTCGATTGTAGGAATTCTTTTGGGGGGACTCTGGACAACTTCGCGGCCGCTTCTGGCTGAACTGGTCCCCCAGGAGGAGCTTGGCCGGTTTTTCGGGCTGTTTTCTCTTTCAGGCAGAGCGGCAGCTATTGTTGGGCCGCTTATATGGACAACCGTTGTCTATTTCTTTAACCCGCAGCGACCAATGGGGCAGTTGGTGATTGATGTACTGAATATTGAAGAGGCCGATCAAGCGGCGCTGCCTTACAAAATCGGCATATTAACTCTGGTTGTAATGATGCTGGTTGGGTTGTATATATTCAGGAAAGTTCCAACTACGGAGTCAAAAGTTAGTGGCTAAAAAAGTCGGCGACTGGTATAACTATTCCGGCGCCATACATATGCATACTACAGAGTCGGACGGCACCAAATCGCTTGAGGAAGTCGCCGAGATAGGGCAGAAGTGCGGGCTGGATTTTATGCTCTTTTCTGATCATATGACTTTGGAGCTTAAGAAGTCCGGAAAAGAGGGATTTTACGGCAAGACTTTGGTCTTGATCGGCTATGAACATAACGACCCTGATGACAAAAATCACTTTCTCATATTTGAATCTCCGGAAGTCTACCCCGAGGAAATGTCGGTCAAAGAATATGTCAGCGCTGCAGTTTCTGATAAGAGTATAAATTTTCTGGCACATCCTGATGAGATCCGCAAAACCCTGATAGAATATCCGCCATATCCCTGGACAGACTGGTCTGTCGAGGGGTTTACCGGAATTGAACTGTGGAATCATATGTCAGAATGGATGGAGAAGCTGACCAGGTACAATAAACTGCTGATGACCTTTTCGCCGAGAAAGTCGATGGTCGGGCCGACAGCACGGATATTAAAGAAATGGGACGAATTAAATCTAAAACGTAAAGTAGTGGGCGTTGCCGGAGTAGATGCCCACGCCTTTCCTGTCAAGGCCGGGCCGTTTACTGTTGAAATCTTCCCCTACAAAGTACATTTCCGGGCACTTCGCAGCCATGTTCTGCTGCCGCATCGTCTATCGGAAGAACTCGAACAAGCCAAATGGCAAATCTACGACGCTTTAAGAGATTGCAGAGTGTTCTTATCAAATATGCGCTGGGGAGAGGCTGACAGTTTCGAATTCTATGGAATTCAAGGTTCGTCCCGGGTTGTTTGCGGAGGCAGCCTTGAGACAGCAGCTAACGCCAAGCTTCAAATAAAGCTTCCCGAAAAAGCCTCAATAAAGCTGATTCATAATGGAAACACAGTTCTGACAGCAGATACAGACAATCTCGAATATTCTGTCAAAGAAAAAGGGATTTACAGGGTTGAAGCCTGGAGAGGCTCGCGGGGCTGGATTTTTTCCAATCATATTCGAATCGGGATCTCCTGAACGGTTCGTATTAAATGGAATATCAAGTTTGCAGTTTCTTTGGAGAATCAAAGCAGAGCCTGCCCGCAGGGGATACTGCCTGCAAGTTTGTGCTGGTTAAAAATCAAAAGACCGCCTGGCTTGTTTTTGGCCCTATTAACAAATATCGCTATCACGCCCACTTAGTTGAAGGGCTGTGTAACCATCTGGGATTAGCTTCAGTTTGGGTAAAGAAGCCGGATCTGGTTAATATTCCTGATAAAGATGTCGAAATTATGGGTGGGGGTATCATGAATTTTGATTCGAAGGAGAATCTGATTAAATTCGGCGGGATATCAAGAGCATATGGCGAATATAATCGGAGCGAATTACAGAATCTTTTGAAGAGTCACAGCCTGTTTAAAAACAGTTTAACTAAAGTTGGAACGTGAGCCGGTCTTTTGCGATTATAGTACTAAAGGGATAGTGAGTGTTGTGTGCCATCAAAAGAACCATTTGCAGGTGAAAAACCTTGACTTTGAAACCCAGTCGGGCTACTGTGATGGCCTTATAAAATTGTAATTATGTTTGAACAGTTATTTCCGATACTGCTGCTTTTTGTAGTCGCCGCCGTCCTGGCCGGGGTGCTGATATCCTTGTCCATATTTATTGGCAGAAGGACAAAATTAGGCAAAAAAGGGCAACCCTATGAGTGCGGAATTGATCCCGAAGGGACAACCCGTGAGCCGTTTCCCGTAAAATTCTATATGGTTGCTATTCTTTTTATTCTTTTCGATATTGAGGTAATCTTCCTCTATCCCTGGGCAGTTATCTCTAAGGAATTAGGCATGTTTGGTTTTATAGAAATGCTCGTATTTGTTCTGATTCTTTTGGTTGGTTATTTCTACATTCTTGGAAGGGGCGCCCTAAAATGGGACTAGAAGAAAAAATTCCTGACTCTATTATATTGACGTCGCTGGACAAAATGGTCAACTGGGCTAGAAAGAGATCAATGTGGCCGTTAGGATTTGGCCTGGCCTGTTGTGCGATTGAAATGATTTCCACTTTCGCCGCTCACTTTGATCTGGCCCGCTACGGTATGGAAGTAATGCGGGCCTCACCTAGGCAGGCTGACCTTATGATAGTTGCCGGACGCGTTTCTATGAAAATGGTGCCGGTAATAAAGACTTTGTATGAGCAGATGCCGAACCCCAAATGGGTTATTTCGATGGGAGCCTGCGCCTCATGCGGCGGGGTATTCAATAATTATGCCATTTTGCAGGGTGTGGACAGAATCATTCCCGTTGATATATATGTGCCGGGCTGTCCCCCCAGACCCGAGCAGCTAATGGACGGCATTTTGAAACTACAAGAAATAGTAGAAAAAGATTCCCTGAAAAAAGTACATGAAGAGTGGGGACGTAAGGCGGTTTAGTTTAACTATGAAGTCTTATAGTAAGAGGAATGTTTTGAAGAGGTTTGTGAAATTAGGAACAAGCGTTAACTGATGAGAACAGAACTTTCTGAGTTTCTAAAAAGTAAGTTCGCAGATAGCCTGACAGAACAAGAACTGTTTCGTGATCAGCAATCTTTTGTCGTCAAGCCGGATTCCATCGTGACCGTCTGTGAAGCTCTTTTGAATGATGAAAAGCTCGAAGTCAAGTTTCTGGCCGATATCACCTGTGTTGACTGGCTGGGACATGAACAGGAAAAACAAGGGCGCTACGAAGTAGTCTACAATCTATATTCATATAAGCATTCATACAGATTTTTTCTGAAAGTCCGCCTTGACGGCGAAAGCCCCCGCGTCAGTACTTTGACCGGCTTATGGAAAGGGGCCAACTGGCTGGAGCGCGAAGTATTTGACCTGTTTGGGATAGAATTTGAAGGTCACCCCAATCTGACAAAGATTGTTACTCCCGATGAACTCGAAGGACACCCTTTGCGCAAAGACTTTCCTTTAACCTGGGAGCAGCCGGTATTTTCATGGAACAAAGATGACCCGCCTGAGGTGATAAAGTGAGCGCTGAGAAAAAGACAATCACACTCAATATGGGTCCGCAACATCCATCGACTCACGGCGTGCTGCGCGTAAAATTAGAGCTTGATGGCGAGCGGGTAGTTACGGCCGAGCCTATAATCGGTTACCTGCATACCGGCATTGAAAAGACGATGGAGTCGATGCTTTATTACAAAGCGATTCCTGCAACCGACCGCATGGATTATCTGGCGCCGATGTCTAACAATCTTGGCTACTGTCTGGCGGTTGAAAAACTAATGGATATCGAAGTTCCTGAAAAAGTGAAATGGGCACGGGTTTGTCTGGTGGAGCTTACCAGGGTTGCCTCGCATCTGGTCTGGCTGGGGACGCACTCAATGGATCTGGGCGCTATGTCTATGCTGATATATGCTTTTAGAGAGAGAGAATTGATAATTGACCTATATGAGGCCTGCGGCGGCCAGCGGATGATGACCAGTTATATCCGAATCGGCGGATTGGCCAGTGATCTACCGGCAGACTTTGAAAAAAAAGTACGCAATATTATCAAAACTATCCGGGAGAAAATGAAAGATTATGATAAGCTTTTAACCGAGAACCCGATTTTTATAATGCGTACCAAAGGTGTGGCAGTAATATCCGCCGAAGATGCCATCAACTATTGTCTGAGCGGTCCGATGCTTCGCGGTTGCGGTGTCGACTACGATGTTCGCAAGGCAAATCCGTACAGCGGTTACGAAAATTTTGATTTCGATGTTCCCTTAGGTAAGAACGGCGACGCTTATGACAGGTATTTAATCAGAATGGAAGAAATGAGGCAGTCGCTAAAGATAGCCGAGCAGGCTATTGACGGTATGCCCGAGGGTCCCTACCGGGCACATGTGCCGGGAGTGGTCTTGCCCCCCAAAGAAGACGTCCTCTATAAAATGGAATCGATGATTTTCCATTTCAAAATAATAACTGATGGCTTCAAAGCTCCGGTAGGCAGCGTCTATCAGGCGATAGAATCCCCCAGAGGAGAACTCGGTTTTTACATTACGGGTGACGGCACCAATATACCGAGAAGAGTAAGAGTCAGGCCGCCATCATTTGTAAATCTTGGCGCGCTGCCAATACTGACCGAAGGGTATCTCTTAGCAGATGTCGTTTGCGCCATCGGTTCGATTGATATTGTACTGGGAGAAGTTGACAGATGATACTGTCTGAAAAAACAGTCAAAAAGATTAGAGAAAAAGCCTCGAAGTATCCGAAGCGCAAAGGGGCAATATTACCTTCATTAACTTTGGCTTACAAACAGCTGGGATACGTTGACAATGAAATTTATATAGAGATTTCAGAAGTTATAAATGTTCCGCAGTTAGAAATTGCCGAAGCAGCCTCGTTTTATACGATGTTTCCCAAAAAACCAAGAGGCAAATACCTTCTTCAGGTTTGCAATAATATTTCATGTGCTCTTTTGGGTGCCGATGCCATGGTGGATCGTCTTGAAGAAAAGCTGGCAATCAAACGAGGCGAGACTACAGATGACGGCCTGTTTACCTTGATTTCCGTAGAGTGTCTGGGCTCTTGCTGCACGGCGCCAATGATTCAGATAAATGATGACTTTCATGAAAATCTGACGCGCGAAAAACTTGATAAATTACTGGAAAGTCTGAAAAACGGAAAATGACATTTTATTCACCCGTCTTAACTAACGCTAAAGAGATTGCCGGACACGATAAGCTGCACCTGTTTGAGTTTGTCGAAGATGAAAAGCAGTATCAGCTCAAGCGCTATCTGAAACATGGTGGATATGCTGCCTGGAAAACCGTTTTGGGGAAAATGAAACCGGAAGAGGTAATCGAAGAGGTTAAAAAATCAGGACTGCGTGGCCGCGGCGGCGCTGGTTTTCCAACCGGAATGAAATGGAGCTTTGTTCCCAAAGATTCTCCCAAAGAGCGCTACCTTTGCTGCAACGCTGATGAATCAGAACCCGGTACCTGCAAAGACAGAGTGCTGATGGAGCGCGACCCACATGTCGTAATCGAGGGAATGGCTATTGGAGCTTATGCCATTGGCTGTCATCTGATGTTCTGCTACATCCGCGGTGAATTTCACCATTGTATTGAGCGGATCGAAAAGGCCACGGAAGAGGCCTACTCCAAAGGTCATCTCGGAAAAAATATTTACGGCAGCGGTTATGATCTGGAGATGATAATTCATACCGGCGCCGGAGCTTACATGTGCGGAGAAGAAACCGGATTGTTAAACTCGATTGAGGGTGAAAAGGGGATGGCCCGGATTCGTCCGCCGTTTCCTGCAATCGAAGGCCTCTGGGAATGCCCTACTATTGTTAACAATGTAGAAAGTCTGGCGGCGGTTCCACACATAATTAACAGAGGCGCCGACTGGTACCGTTCGATGGGTACTGAAAAATCTGCCGGTACAAAATTATTTTCTCTTTCCGGTCATATTAATCGCCCCGGTAACTACGAAGTCGAACTTGGCTTTTCACTGCAGAAGCTCATATATGATTCAAACTATGGTAACGGCATTTCGGACGGCAAGAAACTCAAAGCAGTCATTCCGGGAGGAGTTTCAACTCCGTTTTTGACTCCTGATAAAGTCGACGTGCCTCTTGACTACGAATCATTGACAGAGGCAGGTTCCATGCTTGGCTCCGGTGGGGTGATTGTCCTTCACGAAGATACTTGTATTGTCTGGACAATTTTGAAACTTATAAAGTTTTTCCGCCATGAATCCTGCGGTAAATGCACTCCCTGCCGAGAAGGCACGGGATGGCTTGAGCAGATTATTCAAAAAATCGAAGATGGCCGGGGCGGGCCGGATGATTTGGAAAAACTTGATTCTATTTGCGGTAATATCCTGGGCCGCACTATCTGCCCGCTGGGAGACGCGGCTGTGATGCCGATTCAATCGACATTGAAAGATTGGCGCGACGAGTGGCTGTATCATATTGAACACAAAAAATGTTTGGTTAAGCAGGATTTTGGATTCTAAATGTCTGAAGTAGTAAAAGAAAAAATAACGGCAGTCGATACTGTTACCTGTACGATAGACGGACAGCAGATAACTGTCCCCAGAGGTACCAGCGTATTCGATGCCGCCGGACAAATCGGCATTGTCATACCTGCTTTTTGTAATCATGCCAAATTGAAACCTGTCGGTGCCTGCCGTATGTGCTACGTAGAAATCGAGAAGATGCCCAAGCTCCAGGTATCTTGCGCTACTATGGCCACCGACGGCATGGTAGTCAGCACTAACTCTCAGCAGGTAAGAGAAGGACGCAAAGCAGTTATCGAGTTTACGCTGATTAACCATCCGCTTGACTGTCCTACCTGCGACAAAGGCGGCGAGTGCGACTTGCAGGATTTAACTTTTGATCACGGTTACGACGATTCCCGCTTCGGTTTTGACAAAATGCGATTCATCGAAGAAGAGAAGCGCGATACTTTTGATGATCTGAAAATAGGCCCTGAGATAGTTCTCAACAGAAATCGCTGCATTTTATGTTACAAGTGTGTCCGGGCCAACAAAGAGGCCTTCGGCGAGTACGATATTGGCGCTTTTGAGAGGGGAGACCTTACCGAGATAAATGCCACGCCCGGCGGAGAAGTCAGCAATCCTTTCTCTGGAAACCTCGTAGAAATTTGTCCGGTCGGTGCGCTGACAAACTCTGACTGGCGCTATAAAATTCGTGTCTGGCTGACTAAGACGGTGCCATCAATCTGTAATTTCTCAGGTTCGGGTACAAATATTACGTTCTATAAAGAAGACCACAAAAATTTTGTATATCGGGTAACCTCCAGATGCAACGATGCTATCGATGACGGCTGGCTGAGCGATATTACCCGTTATGGTTACCAGATAGTAAATTCCGAAAGCCGGCTCAAGACTCCGTTAATTAAAAAAGGCGGTAAGCAAGTTAAGGCCAGTTGGGATGAAGCGCTGGCAGTTATAAAAAAACATATGGGCCAAATCAAAGACCAGAGCGGTGGCGTCTGCATTGGGGGTCTGATTAGTCCCAGTCTTGACAACGCCAGCCTCTATAGTTTTTCCAAGCTATTCAGAACAGTTTTCAAATCAAACAATATTGATTTCAGGGGTGACTATCGCTATCTGCCGTCAGTGACCGACAGTCTCTTTACGATAGCTGCCTCGCAGCCTTTTTCTATTTCTGATATCGAAAAATCTGACGTGATAATTACATTTGGCACAGATTTGATTCGTGAGCACCACAACGAATATCTGAAAATCAGACGCGCTGTCAATTTCTATAACTCAACTGTCTATTCGGTAAACCCATATGCGGTCAAGACGGCCGATATTGCCAAATCAGAAATGGTTTATAGCCCTGGAACAGATGAACTTGTCATAAACGGCATCTGCTTAGTGGCGATAGAAAAGAAACTGGTAAACTCTTCGGCCGCTGCTAAGCTGAAATCAAAAATTTCTAAGCTTAGTCCGGGTGTATTAGCCAAGCTGACCGGCCTTAGCAAAGAACAATTTGAAGAACTGGCTGAAGCGATCTCTAGCGCTAAGAAAGTTACCTTTATAGTTGGTGAGATTGTAGCCCGTTCGTTAGACAGAGATAAGATTTGTGCAGCCTTGTCAAATTTGAACAAGCTCTTTGGTGTTCAAGACAAAGGTCAGCTTGCCGTTCTGTCGCGATATGCTAACTCCAAAGGCGCTCAAAAACTGGGTCTCTCTGCAACCCCTTATGAAATTGTCAAAGATGAGCTTAAAAAGATTTGGGGAGAGTATCCCGATTGCCAGCCGCGTAATACAGACGCGATGATAAATCTTATGAAAAAGGAAGAAATCAAAGGATTCATTACCGTTGGAGCCAACCCGATGCGGCTTTATCCCGATAGAAGTTTTGCTTCCGAAGGACTAGAGCATGTAGATTTTCTGGTAGCCTGCGATATGTTTGAAACAGAGACCACCGAACTGGCCGATGTCGTCCTGCCTCTTTGCAGCTGGGCCGAATACGACGGTGACTACATAAATCTCGAAGGAAAGGTTCAAACTGGGAAACAGGCCATAAAACCAAAATATGAATCGAAAGCGGCCTTTGAAATAATGGAGTTAATCGCCAGACAGTTAGGTGCCAAGCTGTTTGAAAACGAACAGGTGAAGAACGAAGAAATAGAGAAGCTGCTAAAGCTTGATTCTGTTTTACCCTGGCCGGATGATTTTCTTAAGATTGAATACGAAAAGAAAAGCTCCCAAGACGGCTATCCGGTACCTCTGTTCATCTGCGATGACCCTCATCACAGCGGACATCTGACAGAAAAGTCACCGTCGCTGCTGAATTTTTCTGACTCTGCCTATGTGGAACTGTCAAAAGGTCTGGCTGCAAAAATTGGAGTAGCAGACGGCGACCCTCTGCGAGTAGAATCTCCGGTAGGGAAAATAGTGGTGCCGGCAAAAATTTCGCCCGTGTTAAATAGCGATGTTGCTATTATTCCCAGGAATTTCAGTTCAACCCAGACTACTTCGCTTTTAATGAGAAAGAAAAGAGTAGACAGCGTGAAACTAACGAGAGTGGAAGAATAAGCTTATGTCGCTTGAGTTTTTCATAGTAACTTTTGTAAAAATTGCCCTGCTCATTTTTGTGCTTTTGACCGCCTGTGCCTACTCGACCTATATGGAGCGAAAAATCTTGGCTTATTTGCAGAACCGGGTCGGACCATCTTATGCCGGACCATTCGGTTTACTGCAGCCTCTGGCGGATGGACTCAAATTGATTTTCAAAGAGGACATAGTACCCGACAGAGTTGAGCGAATCACCTTTGCTCTGGCGCCGGTAGTATCATTTATACCGGCCATGCTGATTTTTGCAGTAATTCCCTTTAGTTCGGAATTTGATCTATTCGGTCTTCTGCCTTCGCCTACCGAGGGCGTTATCTCAGATCTGTCGGTTGGGGTCTTGTTCATCTTTGCAGTGACATCGCTGGGAGTGTACGGCTTGGTATTAGCCGGCTGGTCATCGGGTTCAAAATATTCGCTTTTGGGTGGGATTCGTTCATCGGCACAGATGATATCATACGAGGTAGGCTATGCTCTTTCGATTGTAGGTGTGGTACTGGTGGCCAACACCCTTTCTCTGACTGAAATTGTCTCTTTACAATCCGGGTCATTATTTAACTGGTATATTTTTAAGCAGCCCTTAGGATTTATGATTTACATCGTCTGTGCGATTGCCGAAACAAACCGGGCGCCGTTTGATCTGGCCGAAGCCGAATCTGAACTGGTCGCCGGCTATCACACCGAATATTCTTCGATGCGTTTTTCGATGTTCTTTATCAGTGAATACGCCAACATGCTGGCAGTATCGGCTGTGGCGGTGACGCTATTTTTCGGAGGCTGGGCCGGGCCGTTTTTACCGCCAATTTTTTGGTTCTTAATAAAAATCCTGGCATTTATGTTTGTTTATATCTGGCTCCGGGCAACTTTTCCCAGATTCAGATATGATCAGCTTATGGATTTTGGCTGGAAAGTTCTGTTCCCCTTAGCGCTTTTTAACATTATGCTGACGGCAGCTCTTGAGATATTATAAAAATGAGAATTTTGAAAAGATAAAATGAAAGAAATACTTACAGCCTTAGGCAGAATATTTATCAGGATGCCAATTGGCATGCTGGTGGTTTTGAAACATCTTTTCAAAAAACCGGTCACGCTTGATTATCCCCGGAAGAAAAAGCCGATGGCTCCGCGCTTTATGGGACGGCAATATCTGGAACGCTATGACGACGGCAGCGAACGCTGTGTCTCTTGCGGTCTTTGTGCGGCTGCTTGTCCGGCGGACTGTATCTATATGGAGCCGGCCGAAAACGAAAAGGGCGAGCGCTACGCCAAAGTGTTTGAAATAAATCTGCTTCGTTGTATTTTCTGCGGATTTTGTGAAGAAGCCTGTCCCGAAGAAGCGATTTTCATGGGTCATCATTATGAATTTAGTGCCGACAATCGCGATTCTTTTATCTGGACCAAAGAAGATATGCTGGTGAAGCACCCGCGCAAAGATAACCCGTTTAAAACATTGTTCAGAAGAGTCAGAAAAGTTTACGGAGTAGGTGAGAAAAAAGGATGAATCTTGACAGCGTAATATTTATTATCTCAGCGGCGGTGACCTTATTTGGTGCGGTCATGATGATTATGCAGCGTAACCCGGTAGCATCGGTATTGTATTTCATACTTTCATTGGTTGCGCAAGCAGTGCTGTACGTTCAATTAGGAGCGCTCTTTGTCGGCGCTGTTTTAATCATTGTTTACTCCGGAGCGATCCTGGTGCTTTTCTTATTCGTGATTATGCTGCTTAATCTAAGAGGAGACGAAGATCTCGGCGCGCCGTCATCGCCGGTATCGCAACTCACCAAGTATGTTGTCTCCATCGGTATTATAGCGGAGTTTGCTTTTGTCATCTGGTCGACAGGCTTTTCAAGCTCTATTCCTACCGGAATTATTGCGGGGGCCTCTGAAAATTTTGGATCAACAGAGCAGGTTGCAAGGTTACTGTTTGGTCGTTACCTCTATCCTTTTGAGCTGACCTCGATACTGCTGTTGGCCGCGATTGTCGGTGCAGTAGTTATCGCCAGAAAAGAAAATGGAGATGAAATTGAATCTAAAGCAGCAGCGAAAACGGCTGCTGACGAGGTAACAGGTTAAGATATGTTTGGAATTACGCATTTCTTGTTTATAGCAGTCTTACTTTTTGGCGTTGGTGTGACGGGCGTTCTTATTTCGCGGAACATTATTGTTCTGCTTATGTCGGTGGAGTTGATGTTGAACGCTGCCAACCTGGCAATTATTGCTTTTTCAAGAGCCTTAAATGTGATGGACGGACACGCCTTTGTATTTTTAGTGTTAACCGTAGCGGCTGCCGAAGCTGCCGTCGGACTGGCCATGGTGATTACAATTTTTAATAACCGCCGCTCGATAAATATTGACAAGTATAGTTTGCTTAAGTGGTAGGAATAGAGAAGAGATGACAGAAAATATTTATTGGATTCCACTGCTGCCGCTTCTGGGTTTTCTGGTGAACGGCCTGCTGCTGGGGAAACTTCCCAAACGGGTTGTCTCGCTGGTAGCCTGCGGTACGGTTGGCGGATCGTTTCTGCTGTCGCTTATGTCGTTCTTAGAGCTTAAAGCAATGCCGCCGGACTTACGCCTGATCGAACAAACATTGTTTTCGTGGATATCATCAGGTGATTTCCATGTCAATTTCGGGTTTTTGCTAGACCCGCTCTCATCCCTCATGATTCTGGTTGTAACTGGTGTCGGCTTTTTGATTCATCTTTACTCAGTCGGTTATATGAGTCACGATTCCGGATACGGACGCTATTTTGCTTATCTTAATCTGTTTACTTTTTCAATGTTAGTATTAGTACTGGCTGACAACTTTTTGTTCATGTTTGTGGGCTGGGAAGGTGTCGGACTTTGCTCGTATCTATTGATAGGTTTCTGGTTTGAGAAAAAATCAGCCTCCGATGCCGGCAAGAAAGCATTCATAGTAAATCGCATTGGAGATTTTGGTTTTTTAATCGGTATGTTCATAATTTTCTGGCAGGTTGGTTCGCTTGATTTTATGACTGTTGCAGCAAAAGCTCCTGAGGTTTTTGTAGCAGGAGGCACACTGGTTACTGCAGCATGTATTCTTCTATTCGTAGGGGCAGCAGGGAAATCGGCTCAGATTCCGCTATACGTCTGGCTTCCGGACGCGATGGAAGGTCCCACTCCGGTTTCAGCTCTTATACATGCGGCTACCATGGTGACCGCCGGCGTCTATATGATTGTCCGCGTCAATGCCATGTATATATTGGCGCCTGATGCGCTTCTGGTTGTAGCCATTGTCGGTGGTGTGACAGCGCTGTTTGCGGCGACTATCGGGCTGGTTCAAAATGATATTAAACGAGTGCTGGCTTACTCAACAATCAGCCAGCTTGGCTATATGTTTTTGGCTTGCGGTGTGGCTGCATTTTCTGCCGGAATTTTTCATCTGATGACTCACGCCTTTTTCAAAGCGCTGCTCTTTCTTGGTGCCGGCTCGGTTATTCACGCCATGTCTGGCCAGCAGGACATGCGCTATATGGGCGGACTGAGAAAATATCTGCCAATAACTTTCGGAACATTTTTTATTGCAACTCTGGCAATATCCGGTATTCCTTTGATGTCTGGTTTTTTCTCCAAAGATGAAATTTTGTGGAAAGCCTTTTCGTCCGACTATGGGCACCCAATCTTATGGGCGCTGGGATTTATAACAGCCGGTCTGACGGCGTTCTATATGTTTCGTCTGCTGTTTTTGACTTTTTATGGTAAAGAACGGATGGACGAAAAAACAAAAAGCCATATCCACGAGTCACCAAAGTTTATGACCATTCCGCTGATGGTTCTGGCTGTTTTAGCAGTTGTCGGGGGCTGGATTGGTATGCCTCACATTTTTGGTGTTACAAATTATTTCGAAGCGTGGCTTGAACCGGTAATAAGTTCCGCTAAGCCAGCGGTAGGGGTACATATGCTGACCTCGGCCGGCGGCGACACCGCTATGGAACTTATGCTGATGTTTTCTACCGTTATTCTGGTTGGTCTGGCTATTTTCGCTGCTTTCAAAATCTATAACAAAAGACCTGAGGTGGCTGACTCTCTGGCTGACAGATTCAAAACTCCCCACAATGTTCTTTTACACAAATATTATGTTGATGAATTTTATGGAGCGGTCATTGTACGTCCGCTCATCTATTTCTCTCTGTTTTTGTGGAAGATTATGGATGTCTTGTTTATTGACGGTCTGCTAAACGGTCTGGCAAAATTGTATGAAGGCATCTCCGAGACGATGCGTTCAGTGCAGACAGGCAGGCTAAGGTCGTATGCGACAGTCTTCGTAATTGGAGTATTCATTTTGATAGCTTATGCGGTGATTGAATAATGGAACTACTTTCTCTCATAACATTTTTTCCGGCTATTGGCGCTTTGCTTCTGCTTTTAGTGCCGTCAAAACAGCATGACACTATAAAAATGGTCAGCTTGCTGGTAGCCTTTGTTACCTTTTTGGTCTCACTATGGCTCTATTTTGCCTTTGATCCGATAGCACATCCGATGCAGTTTGAGTTCTCCGTTCCCTGGATTCCATCAATGGGAATAAATTATCATATGGGCATCGATGGTATTTCGCTGCTCCTGATAGTAATGACGGCGCTGCTCATGATTCCTGCCATACTCTGTTCCTGGAAATCTATCACAACTTCTGTCAAAGGCTATTATATCTCGATGCTTTTTCTGGCAACCGGTATGCTTGGAGTATTCTGCTCGCTTGACCTGTTTCTGTTCTATGTTTTCTGGGAAGTTATGCTGATACCGATGTATTTCATAATCGGGCTCTGGGGAGGCCAGAGACGACTCTATGCCGCTATAAAATTTATACTGTTCACGATGTTCGGCTCACTCTTGATGTTAGTAGCTATTATTTACATGGCTTTTGAATTCAAGTCACAGACAGGTGTCTATTCATTTGACATGATGGCACTCACTGGTATGCCAATAGCGACCCAACCACAAATGTGGCTTTTCGGAGCTTTTGCACTGGCCTTTGCTATCAAAGTTCCGCTGTTCCCATTTCATACCTGGCTTCCGGACGCTCATGTAGAGGCGCCGACTGGAGGTTCAGTAATTCTGGCGGGCGTGCTTTTAAAACTCGGCACTTATGGCTTTATCAGAATTTGTATGCCAATGTTCCCCGAAGCTACTGTTGCCTTCACTCCCTATATTTCGGTCTTAGCTATTATTGCCATAATCTATGGTGCACTGGTAGCCATGGTCCAAAAAGATATTAAATCACTGGTGGCCTTTTCGTCGGTCTCGCATATGGGATTGGTGATGCTGGGCCTGTTCGCTATGAATACCCAGGCGCTCGAAGGCAGCGTTATTCAGATGATTAACCACGGAATTTCTACGGGCGCTCTCTTTTTATTAGTAGGCATGATTTATGAGCGACGTCACACCAGACTGATTAGTGAGTTTGGCGGACTGGCCAAAGTAATGCCGGTCTTTGCAACTATTTTTCTGATTGTCACCTTATCATCAATCGGTCTGCCCCTGACCAATGGCTTTGTCGGTGAATTCTTGATTCTTCTGGGTCTGTTTAAGGTAAACGCAACCTACGCCATCCTGGCTGCGACGGGTGTCATATTGTCGGCCTGCTATATGTTGTGGATGTACCAGAGGGTTATATTCGGCAAACTGACCAATCCCAAAAACGAGAAGCTTCTGGATCTGTCATTAAGAGAAAAACTGATTTTGATACCGCTGGTTGTGCTTATATTTTGGATCGGTATTTATCCCAAGCCGCTCTTTGACAGACTAAGCCCGTCTATCAGAGCAGTACAAGAGCAAATGCAGCGGTCGGCTGCGGTAGGTAAGACTAGCAAATTTGAGTTTGTCGAAAGTTTTAAAGAGAGCGATTATAGCTATGACGTTACAATTGAAAATAGATTGGAGAAAGTGAAATGAGTAATTCTGGCGAAATGACAATTTATACCAAGAAAGGCTGTCCCTATTGTGCGGCGGCGTTAAAGCACTACACCGAGCAGGGGACAGAGTTCAAGCAAATAGACATTCACGATACTCCCGGTGCCAAAGAAGAAGTATTGAAGCTGACCAAAGGTCAGGAAATAGTGCCGGTGATTGTCGAAGACGGCCAGGTGACGGCAGGATTTGGAGGAGGCTGAGGTTTCTAAATCAGCTGCGGCGGTCGCCGTACAAAGAGACTTAATCTGATATGATTGATACTACTGCAGCATCAATAGATTTTAGCATCATAGCGCCCGAGATTGCTCTTCTGGCAGCGGCGTTTATAATTCTGGTTTCCGTATATAACAAGAAAATGAGGAATCTGGCGCCAGTAATTGCAACGGCGGGCCTGTTGGTCTCATTACTCATAGCTATAGAGCAGATGGGAAATCCAAAGACCGGGTTTTTTGGAATGGTAACATGCGATGATTTCACGGTAGTATTCAAAATCTTATTCGTAATATCATCTTTGCTGATTCTCATGTTTGGTCGTCGCTATTTTGTGTCCAAGAATATCGACCGTCCGGAGTTCTATGCTCTTCTGTGCATTTCCACAATGGGCATGATGGTCATGGCTTCGACAACAGACTTAGTCGTAATATTTTTGGGCTTAGAAATTATGTCGGTGCCGTTGTATGTAATGGCCGGCATGGACAAGCGCTCTTTGGAATCAAACGAAGCCGGCATCAAATACCTGATAATGGGAGCGTTCGCCAGCGGCTTTTTGCTGATGGGCATTGCTTTTATATTTGGATCATCTGGTACTACCGATTTACGGCGTATAGCTGCCGACTTTCAATTCATAGGTGAAAACTATCAGCTTTATTTTAATGCCGGTGCAGTTCTGACTTTAGTTGGTTTTGCTTTTAAAGTTGCGGCAGTCCCGTTTCACTCCTGGGTGCCAGATGTTTACCAGGGTGCACCAACGCCTGTTACAGCCTTTTTTTCTGTCGGGCCAAAAGCTGCCGGATTTGCAGCGCTACTGCGCATTTTTAATTTTGGCTTCGAAGACATGGAATTTATCTCTGATATTTTCTGGATGCTGGCGGTCTTGACCATGACTGTCGGCAACATTCTGGCGCTAAGGCAGGGAAATATTAAAAGGATGCTGGCTTATTCTTCAATAGCCCACGCCGGATATATTCTGGTGGCCTTTGCCGTCGGCGGCTCGGCGGCAATGTCTGCTGCTGTTTTTTATCTGTTTGCTTATGGGCTTTTTAACCTGGGTAGTTTTGCGATCATCACTCAGCTTGAGATACGGAGTGGCTGCAAATCCGAACTCTCTGAGCTTTCTGGTCTTTCTAAAGCTCATCCGTATTTGTCTGCGGCGCTTACTGTGTTCATGCTGGCGCTGGCAGGTTTTCCGCCGACAGTTGGATTTATCGGAAAGTTCTATCTGTTTACTGCTGCCATTGATGGCGGCTTTATCTGGCTGACTATCATAGGTGTTTTGAATTCTTTTATTTCAGTCTACTATTATCTGCGGGTGGTCAAAGTTAGTTTTCTGGAGAAGTTCGAGGGCACTTTTGTACCTGTCAAGTATACGCCTGCTATGATGGCGGTGCTGCTGATTACACTGGCCGGGACTCTGGGATTAGGTATTTTTCCGGAGAAACTCCTTGAAATATCTCGAGCAGCGATTTTTGCTTTTCTATAGTACCGAGGTACCGGCTGAATTCCTCAATTTAAGAATTTTACAACTGACCAAACACTTGTGCTGTAGAAGTTAGTGGCGCAGGATAAAATGACAGGTCGGCGGTCCGCCTCTGAAAATAAAATCTACCAGATAAGTGAGATCTAATATCTGCGAAGAGACTCCGTCGCAGTTGGCATCGCCAAATATAAAGGGGTCAGCCGGGTCGCCGCCTCTGAATATGAAATCGACCATGAATGTAAGATCGAGTATATTGGTTGCGCCGTCAGGTTGTACGTCGCCTGCCAGAGCATAAACCCAAAGATTACTTACGAACTGAACTGCATCACCCGGATTAACAATGTTTTCAGGCGGAACATTTTTATCAAAATAATTCAAAGCGGCACACTCTACTGCGGCAATCCCTATTACGGCCGTCTGATTCAAATTACTGCTGTCAGCATGAAGATACTGCATTGTTATCCTGCCGTCGGCAGTCAGAATAATTTCAAAATTAGCAGTTGAATCAAGCGGCACTACAAAATTCCCCGGTTTGTACCATTCTATTACCAACGTATCGTCGGTAGGACTTCGGTAGAGAAACAGTCCCGACGACGGTGTTAAATCGGTGTCGAAGATCAAGTCATTCCAAAAAACCGAGATTAGCGTTGAGAAATCTGTATTCGGTATTGAGAGTTGTCCGAAATAGCCGTTAAAGTTCAAATCGGTATTCGTAAATGACAGGGCACCATTGACCCCGATATAAATTGAATTATAATCACCATCGTAAAACGGAAAAGTAAAGCCTATCGCCCAGGGTCCGGTGGTGCCATCGTCTAGAGGATTGGAACCCGTTCCATAGTACGAAGTGTTACTTACTTTTAATCCCAGGTCTCTGGCTGAGACCCAGTTAAAGTCCAGGTCGCTTGAATCTTTGGATGATATCCAATAGTAGCTTGTATCAATACAGGGAACTTCCAAAAAGACAGGCAGCACAATCAAAGAGTCTTTGGCTCCCGCCGAAATGCCCCAGTTGATTTCCAGCACTCCTTTATACTTTGCGATTCGATCACCAATCAAAGTAGCGTCGAGAGTGACCTCAATTTCCACAGAATCGAGCGGAATAATTATGCCGGTCGCAGGTGAAACTTGCAGCCAGTCGGCAATAGATAGTTTGGTGAGCGAATCATTGCTGGTAATTTCAAAATCAAAAAAATCGGAATTGGATCTGTTATGAAGCCATACTTGTATTATTGCAGTTGAATCTTCGTTTAGGGTAGTGTCAATAAAGATTGGCTCAGCATAGATTGAAGCCGGAGGATTTAGCGCTGCAAAAGCCGCCAAAAGATCCGGACGAGGACCAATATGTTTGGTCAGGTTTCCTTTTTGAAGAGTTCCGGTGGATACTATGATATCTCTTATCTGGTCGGAGGTCAAATTTGTTGCATATAGTTCTTTGTAGCGTCCCTGAAGACAGGCGGCGGCTCCGGTTACTATCGGCGATGCGCCCGATGTTCCCCCAAAGGTAGCCGTATAGAAAGAATCTTCGACACCGCCTCCATTGTAAAGCCCGCCGTAGCCGGTAGTGTAAATGTTCGAGCCATATCCTTGAATATTTACGCGCTCACCATAGTTTGAAAAAGACTCTAGTTCGAGATCATTAAAATCAACCGGAGGGTGACCGGCACCGACAATAATTGCATGAGAGTTACGATAGGTGGTATCAAACAACTGACCGTATATGTCTGCATCGTCGAAGTCCTCGGCTCCATTACCTCCTGCTTCTATTACAATAATTCCGGCCGCCCAGGCATACTGAATAGCGTCAAAAATATCCTGCCAATATTCCATGCAGACATACCCCAGCTGGTCGGGACTGGGGTTAAAATTGAAATGAGGGCCGGGAGCATGAAGTTCAATCAAAATCATATCGCCGGCGTTCAGATTGTCAATGGCCGTCAAAATAGCTGCCGATGTTGACATGCTGCCGATTGAAACTGTTCCGATATCTGCTCCCGGGCAGATACCAATTACACCGAGGCTGTCATCATCAGCAATTAGTTCACCAATAACAGCTGTACCATGATTTCTCCAATCAGTATTAATTATCAAATCTCCGGCTATGTGAGCTCCTACTGCCTTGCTCAGATCTATGTGGGAAAAATTCCAGTTGCCTTCTATATCTATAATCTTTACTCCTGTTCCATTTCCGCCGGCAAGCGTATTGGCGAAATCTGCGTCGATCCCGTCAGGGGCAGCCTCGCGATAATCCTGATTGGGCTGGTAGTTGGGCAGAGTGGATGAACTGAAGATTCCTGCCGGTTCAGGCTTGGGCTGAAAATAAGCTATCTCTACGATGTTCAATTGATTCAGAGAGTTTATCAGGTTTTCAGCTTCGACAGGAGACTGAACTTCTATTTTATAGTAAGAATTAAAATCAGCCAGCTGCTGCTTTGCCTTAAATGAAAAGTATTTGAGCTTAGCCTCAAGTTTATCTTGAGAGCTGTTTTTTATCAGCGGCACGAGCAGTGAATTAAGATATTGCCGGAGAATTCTGTTGGTCTGGATAGTGCTCGAGCCTATCCTGGAATATAATGAACTGCTATTAAAACGGACCTGATGTTCGTCTTTGAATTTAACAATCAGATAATCTACCTGCACGTTACTGCCTATCGAAATCAGGCCGGGTTTTGCGGGCAGGGCTCTCTTCTTTATGGCAAAATCAAGAGGTGCTTTGGCAGGCAGAATTCTAAGGTTTGCTGCCCCGGTATTGCCGGTTAGCAAAACCGACAAACAGATGATTAATCTTACAATTTTCATTTCAACAACTTCTATTCTGTGCTTCTGGCAGGTCAACAATTCTAAGTAAGCAAGAAATAGGCGAGGTATTACTTAGCTACCCATAAATATAGTATCGGACTGGGATTTGTCAATTGAGAGCTTGTAGAAGCTTAGCTAATAGCGTCAACAGCAATAGGCTCGAGGCGCTGCTTATTACCGTTTATTTTGGGGACTTTGATAGGATATTTCCCGGAAAAACAGCTGGAACAAAAAGATGCATTAGGCAGTGATGACATAGAAAGCATCCCCTCCAGTGAGAGGTACCGAAGGGAATCAACCCCAATGTATTTCTCTGTCTGCTTGATCGATTTGTTGGCGCCTATCAGCTCTTTTTTAGTGGGCATATCGATCCCAAAAAAACAAGGTGAAATAATCGGGGGAGAGCTAACCCTGAAATGGATCTCTTTGGCGCCGGCATCCCGGAGCATCTTGACAAGCTTTTTGGAGGTTGTTCCGCGGACAATTGAATCATCAACTACAACTATTCGACGTCCCTCGATAACACCTTTGACGGCATTGAATTTTACTCTGACATCAAGGTCTCTGATTTTTTGATCAGGAGCAATAAAAGTTCGTCCTACATAATGGTTTCTTATCAAACCGATTTCAAACCGAATCCCGCTTTCTTCGGCGTAACCCAGAGTGGCTGTATTTGCCGAATCAGGGATGCCGATTACTATATCAGCATCTGCCGGATGCTCCCTGGCCAGCGCTCGACCCAGACGGCGGCGGACTTTATCTACATTGGCGCCAAATACTTTCGAATCGGGTCTCGCAAAATAGACATACTCAAAAATACAGAAAGCGGTTTTGGCAGACTTGAGCGGGTGATATGAACTAAGCCCTTTGTCTGTTATTTCCAAGACTTCGCCCGGTTCAACATCGCGCACATACTTGGCTCCGATTATATCAAAAGCACAGGTTTCCGAGGCTACCACCCAGGATTTACCGAGTTTCCCCAGAGCCAAAGGTCTGAAACCATACTCATCCCTGGCAGCTATTATAGAATCTCCAGTCATAAAAACCAGAGAATAGGCGCCCTTAATTTTAGTCAGCGAGTCACATATACGACCAATACTTGTTTTCTTTTTTGAAAGAGCAGCCAGATGCAGAATTATTTCCGTATCCGAAGTTGTCTGGAATATCGAGCCTTTGGCGTCGAGGCTGGTACGTAGTTCCAGGGCGTTGGTCAGATTGCCGTTATGCCCCACTGCCAGCACCCTGTCCCGGTTGGTTATCAGAAATGGCTGGATATTTATCAATGATGAGGCACCGGTAGTGCTGTAGCGGTTATGACCGATGGCAATATTGCCTTTTAATTTTTTCAGATTTGCTTTGTCCGAAAAAACTTCGGATACCTGGCCCATGCCCTTGTGCAGGTAGATTTTGCCTTTGTCTGAGCTGATTATACCGGCAGATTCATGCCCGCGGTGTTGCAGCGAATATAGGCCGAAAAAAGTCAATTCGGCGGCATCGGCATGGCGGAAAATCCCAAAAACTCCGCACTTATCGTTTATTACCGGTTCGAGCATTTTCTCCTTTATTTCGCTCGTCTCTTAGAAAAAAGAGCATAACTGCTTGGGGACGATATGTCAAACCGTTTAGCCCCTATTTCCTGCAAACTTTTGCCAATCGGATATTTGCGAAAGTTTTGATATGTCTGTCCAGGAAAGATACAAACCTGGAAGTTATAAAAAAGGCTGGAAAACGCCCTGTTTACAAGGTATTATAGATGTTCAGGAAATTACTGCCGCTCAGTAGCCGCCCTTAGAATCAAAGGCATTGCTTTTGCTAATTTGGCTATATGAGCCAAACCAGAGAATAATATTGAAATCGACCGAACAGGAAAAACTACAACTCATCAACCGACTGGCTATGGCCTCAGCAGACCGGCAAGATCTAAACCAGTACGCTCAGTGGCTTTTGGACAGCTCTGCCCAGTTGGTCGGGTTGACAGCCGCTTCAATGTTTCTCTGGGATGACAAAATGAAGCCAACTGTTAACGTCTCGTTTGCTGCCGGAGAGAGAAGCCAGAAAAAACTCCTGACTGCCGAGTCTGAACTTTTTCAGTCGCTGCGGCTGGAAAAAAATCTGATGTCTGCTTTCATGTCTTTTGGCGGAAAGAATCCCTACCACCTGTTTACAATCCCGCTTCGTCATGGTGACAAACTTTTCGGGGCGCTGATTGGAATTCAAGAGGGGAAACTTCGCTCAGATATTGACGGCTCGTTTTTGGAAACTCTGACATCGATACTGTCTTTATCTTTGGCGGCAGATCAGTCCGGGCTTGGTACGACATCTTCCAAAGCTTCAATAGAAAAGGCGAGACTCAGCGCCATCACCGATACGGCTGTAACAGTTAACCACGAAGTCAACAATCCCCTTACTGCAATTCTGGGCAACGTGCAACTTCTTCTGGCTAAACAGGAAAACTTGAACCCTGATACTATCAGTAAACTAAAAGTTGTAGAAGCATCTGCTCTAAAGATTAAAGATGTTACTCAGAAACTTTTAAAACTGACTCACTCACGTACAGTTGAGTACACCGAAGGGGCTAAGATGCTTGATTTGTCTGAAGAGGGAGATAACTGAGTAGATTCGAAATTGACTTTTCTCAACAAATCTATATCACATTCGTCTCGGTCACAAATTCCCCCTTGGCAAACCTCTCAGGTGCGTAAGAAGAAATATCGATCGTGGGCTCTTTACCTGCCAGAATTTCCGAAGTAATCAGCCCTGCTGCCGGTGCATGCATTATGCCATGACCTGAAAAGCCGCAGCAGTGAAACATTCCTTCAACTTTCGACTCCCAGCCGATTATTGCCTGATGATCAGGCGTGCTTTCGTAAAGCCCGGCCCACTGGTTAGCGATTTCTGCTGTTTCAAGCTGGGGAATCCTGTCAAGTGCCCTTTCCAAAATCGCATCGGTATAGTCCGGCTCAACTGAGATATCAAAAGATGGTCCTCTCTCTTTATCCGCCCAGCCCAATAGAAGGCCGCTGCCTTCTTTGTGACAGTACAGTCCGGATTTTACATCGACAACCATCGGGATACCCGGTTTTACGAAGGTCAGTTCAGCAGTATTGACTATCTGTCTTTTATACGGCTCAACTTTGACCTCGGCGCCAACCATTTCACCAATTTTCTTAGCGAAAGGCCCGGCGCAGTTGACCACTATCGGAGTTTTTATAAAACCTCGCTTGGTTCGAATTCCTCTGATTTTGCCGGATTCGATATCGATTGACTCCACTTCAGCCTCCAGTTCGACCACCACACCCATCTGTTTGGAAGCCTTTTCAAAGCCGCTCAAAAATTCCCACGGGTCGGAGATGCCGTCTTTTTTGCAGAATGTCCCTAACTTGATATCGTCAAGTCTGACATGGGGCACAATTTTGGCAATTTCGTCAGGTTTTAATAGTTCGACCGGCAGGCCGAGAGATTTCTGAAGCTCGCAGCTTTTCTTAAATGAGTTTACTTCGTCATCATCTGAAAGCAAAAAGAGGTAGCCGACCTGCTCAAAAAATGCATCATGGCCAGTTTCTTCTTTGAAGTTCTCAAAGAAATTTTCAGAAATTATCGACATCTCTATATTTGTTTTTTGAGCAAACTGGGCTCTGATTCCACCGGCTG
This sequence comes from Candidatus Zixiibacteriota bacterium, assembly GCA_022571845.1. Taxonomy (GTDB): domain Bacteria; phylum Zixibacteria; class MSB-5A5; order GN15; family FEB-12; genus JACZWU01. Next base: position 36,366 of record JACZXB010000002.1, read on the forward strand.
CCTGTGAGGTGGAACCATCGCCGATAAGTGAACCTTTATCGACCAAAACAATCTGGCCGAATTTGGCTCTGGCTAAGTGAAAGGCAACGGAGAATCCGATAATTCCGGCCCCGATTATGACTACATCGGCACTGCTACGCAATCTTTACCTCATCTAACTGCAAAGTTTTGGAATCAGCAACGGGCAAAAATCGGGCATTTGGCCGGACAAGTCAAGCAACTGTCTAAATTGAAGATTTAATTCTTGAAGAGACAGGCGATTCTGAATAGCTTAGCATCCGAAATGAGAATTGAGAGAATATTAAATAAGTTTAAGTTCACGACCACCAACCTGTTGATTTTGCTGTCGATTGTGGTCGGCCTGGCTACCAGCCTTGGGGCATTAGGCTTTATTGCACTCATTGAATATTTCAACAGCATCTTTTTTGGATTGACCGATCAGGTGCTGACAGGGGTAATGGGCAAAGGCAGCATAAAATTCTGGCTGCCGCTTATTCCCTTACTGGGCGGACTGTTAGTTGGCCCTATTGTTTATAATTTTGCGCGTGAAGCCAAAGGGCACGGAGTACCCGAGGTAATGAACGCAGTAGCGCGTCTGGGTGGTATTATTCGTCCGAGAGTCGCGGTGGCCAAGACTATTGCTTCGGCTATCTGCATCGGCTCGGGCGGTTCAGCAGGCAGAGAGGGACCAATTGTGCAAATTGGTTCGGCTATCGGCTCTACTATCGGACAGCTTTTCAGAATGTCCGGTGACCGCGTTAAGATCTTAGTCGGTTGTGGCGCTGCCGCAGGGATTGCTTCGGTATTTAATGCACCGATAGCAGGTGTCATATTTTCGCTCGAAATTATCTTAGGTGATTTTACTATCAAAACTTTTTCACCGGTGATTCTTTCATCTGTAGTTGCTTCGGTGGTGACCAGATCAGTTCTCGGCGATCACCCGGCGTTTGATGTACCCGAATACTCGCTGGTTTCGGCCTGGGAGATTCCGCTTTACATGGCCATGGGCGGAGTCATGGGCTCCCTGGGGGTAGGCTTTACACGCACGTTGGACTGGTTTGAAACTATGTTTGAGAAGATTAGATTCCTGCCCGGCTGGGGCAAGCCTGCTCTAGGCGGGCTGATGCTGGGAATTATTGCACTGGCCTTTCCGCAAGTCTTAGCTGATGGTTACGAGACTATCCGTTTGACACTATACGGAGAGATGGCGGTGGGCATCTTGCTGCTGTTGGTAGTTATGAAACTTCTGGCTACATGTCTGACGCTCGGCTCCGGCAACTCCGGGGGTATTTTTGCACCATCGCTCTTTATGGGCGCGGTAGCCGGAGGAGCCTTTGGCTTTCTGGTGAATTATCTGTTTCCGGAATCGACTGCTTCTCCGGGGGCTTACGCTCTGGTAGGCATGGCCGGAATGGTGGCGGCTACAACTCATGCGCCGATGACAGCTCTCTTGATAATTTTTGAAATGACCTCCGACTATCGGATTATTTTGCCGCTAATGGTCACGGTTGTCTTTGCGGCCTTAGTAGCCGGACGGCTCTTCACTCATTCTATCTACACCGTAAAACTGTTTAAGAGAGGTATTGATATCCGCGGGGGTAAAGATGTCAATATCCTTCGTGCCCACAAAGTCTCAGAAATTATGGACGCGAATTTTGAAACGATAACTTCGGCAACACCTCTGGCCGGTATTTTTCAAAAATTAGAACAGACCAACGAATCATATTTTGTGGTAATTGATAATAATCAGCACCTCCAAGGTGTCATTTCTTTTCAGGATATAAGAGCGCACCTGAGCCAGCACTCTCTTGACTATCTGATAATAGCCCAGGATTTGGTCCGGCCGGATACTTTAGTAGTTTCGGGCGATGATACTTTGGAAAAAGCGTATCAACTGTTTGGTGTCAAAGATTTACGGATGCTGCCGGTCGTAACCGGAGAAACCGGTAATGAGAAAGTTGTCGCTGTGGTCAGACGAGAGACTTTGCTTGATTATTACAACAGACAGCTGATAGAGACGCTAAGAAGATAATCAACAGGACTATTCGATTTTTAGCGGTTCCAAAGACTTCAGCTCATTAGATTCCATTTCGAATACCTGCCAGGTCGAATCTTTGATGAAATAGCTAAGTTTAATGGCCTGCCCCGCGTCATTTAATTCCAAGACAGTTAATTCGTGAGTGACATAAGAGATTTTTGTGCCGACTTTAATCACAGCTTTTTGACTTATTATATCTTGCTGCTCAGGAAAGATGAAAAAAGAGTTGGCGCTGCTGAGTGAAAGATTGGAGGAAATACTATCGATTACGGAATTCCTGACAAAAGCAGGTTCATATTCGCCGTGAATAGACACCTGCGTCAGAGACTTTATTTCGACAAGTTTGTTATAGTCAAATTCTGACCTCAAGCGGAAATTTACTATCGGCTCAAGGCCGTGGATTAATACGGGCGTTTCTTTATATTCTGCCGGAACGCTTAGTAGCATAAATTTGTCAATGTTTTCTTGAGCAATCTTCTCAGCAATTTGATATGATACTTGTCTTGAAATTTGGCCAGATTTCAGCCACCTATTTTGCTCCAAGATAAGGAAGGCTGAATATGTCAGAGCTATAATTACCAGAGCAAAGTAAGCGACCTTTTTCCAATGGCTGTTTAAGCTATGCAGTTTCCATATCAAATATGCAGCGCCCATACAAAACCCTACCGACGGCAGATACAAATACCAGCGCATTGCCAGACGCATTACCGGAAGCAGAGTGAGTAGAATAAACAATGAACAAAACATCAGCTTTCTATTTCTTGCAATTGGTTTGGCTAGTAGTAACAGAAGTGCAAGGACAAGGAAAGAAAAGACAACGAAAACTTGAGGATTTGATTTAAGGAAATTTCCGATTTCAATATGCCCTCCCGGAATCATTAAAAATCCCAGAAAGACTGAAAAGTTTTTTAGCAAATGAGCCACCTCGAGGTTGGTATGTACTGTGCCTGTCAGGCTGCTCATTCCCGCAGTCGCAAGTCTGAACCCTACGAAAACACCTGACGCAACCCAGAACGGCCAAGTTGCCTTTACCACGTTTCGAATTCTCTTTGCTTTGTCAGTATTCAATATCACATAGGCTGAGAGCACCAGCGGAAATGATATAGCCATTTCTTTTGAGAGCAGAGCCAATAGATAGCAGGCTAGCGAATACAGCATTGCTCTCTTACTTTCGGAGTTTTTGTAACTTATGAAGAAAATAAGTCCGGCCAGATAAAAGCCGGTACATATCATATCTGCCCGGCCTGATATCCAGTAGATGGAACTGCTGTGAATAGGATGAAGCAGAAATAGAAGTGCCGAAACAAAGGCTATTGCACGCGCACTAAAACAATGTTTTGCCAGAACATATACAAGTAGAGTATTGGTTGTATGCAAAATTAGATTGGTAAGATGATAGCCTGTGAAATTGTATCCCCAAAAGAATTTATCAATGACGAGTGTGAAAACTGATAATGGGCGGAAGTAGTGAAAAGATAAATCGGTTAAGCTTTGCCAGGCGAAATCTATATGATCGAGATTATCACCGACAAAAAAAATGCTAAGTGAGCGAAAAAAGACAAATGCAGAAAGTAAAATGAGAGTAACCAATTTCAAAAAATCGGAGTTAAGAATCTTTAAGCTATTTATCCGTAAAGACACGAAGCATTATATTCCTATTGCATTTATCAGTCAATAAGGCAGATTTTTACCTTGCCGAACAACTTTTCAACTCTTGCCCTCAATTCAACTAGGGATTAGATTTTGATATGTCTCGTCTCCCTAAATTACGCTCAGATTTGATTATTTCAACAGCCGAAATCGACGGACAGACTGTATATAATATCAAAGACCCCATAACTGCCAGGTTTTTCAGACTGCGCCAGCCGGAATACTGGCTGGCTGAGCAGCTTGATGGCGCCAGTTCGCCAGAATCAATAGCCAGGAGGTTTCAAGCAAAGTTTCAGCTTAATATTCAAACGAAAGATGTGGCAGCTTTTGTAGAGCAGCTTGATAAACTTTTCTTTTTAGAAACCAACCGTTCCGAGCAGGAGATTTCCCGCGCCAGCTACCAGACTCACCAAGAAGAATCACTCTTTTCCAGACTTCTGTTTATTAAGCTAAAAGCGTTCGACCCGACCGAGCTACTAAACGTCCTGGTAAAGCTCTACAGGCCGTTTCACTCTCTTTTTTGGTTCATACTATCCACGCTGATAATAATTGCCGGTGTGGTTTTATTTGCCGCCAACCAGAGCCAGTTCAGTTTTAGCTTAAACGCCATTTTCAACTTTGGCTCAATTATAGCAATCGTAATATCGCTGTTTATAATTGTCATCTTGCACGAATTTTCGCACGCTATTATCTGTCGCTATTTTGGGGGAGAAGTCCGGGAAATTGGATTTCTACTAATGTACTTTCAGCCCTGCTTTTATTCTAATCTTTCCGATGCCTGGCTGTTTGAGAAAAAATCACACCGCTTAGCAGTTACAGCCGCCGGTCCATATTTTCAAATGATTCTGTTTGCTTTGGCTGTTGGTATCTGGCGGGTGACAATGATTGGAAGTTTTGTCAACGATATCGCCTACCTGATTATCCTGGTCACTTTCATAACTTTTCTGTTTAATTTTAATCCATTAATCAAGCTCGATGGCTACTATCTTTTGTCTGACTGGCTGGATATCCCTAATCTCAGGTCAAAAGCATTCGCTTATATAGGAAATCTTTTTAAGAGAAGATTTCTGGGCTGGCCGATTGAAAAGTTAGAAATAGCAGCCAGAGAGCGCAGAATCTTCTTCTGGTATGCTTTCATGGCGCTTATATACTCGGGAGCCTTGATTGGGTTTATCCTCTATCTGGTCGGTTCTTTTCTGATAGCCCGATATGGCGGGGCAGGATTCCTGTTGCTGACTGCTTTGTTATTTTTTAGCTTAAGAAAGAATATCGGCAGTCTGTTAAGCGGAACTGCTCAACACTTGATTTATATGAAAAATATTTTCAAACAACCCGTGCGGCTTCTGAAGTACGTAACAGGTCTGGCCATTTTTGTAGTAGCATTCTTCATAATAGAGTTTCCCCATAGAGTCTCAGGCGAAGTCAGCATAAAGCCGATCGTAGAGTTTAATCTTAGGCTAAATGAATTTGGGCTCTTAGAAAGCAAGCTCCAACGTGGCGGAGGCGACCCCGAAAGCAAGTCCAGTTATCTGCAAATGGCTTCAACGGATATGGCTGTACTAGAGCTGGTGCCACGAGTCAAGGACGGGCAGTTTGTCATACCGGGAGATACTTTGGCCACGTTGACCTCTAATCAGGTCACAAACGACATATTAGGCGCAAATTCCGAGTTAGAGCGCCTGGAAGGCCTGCTGGCGCTTCTCAGAGCGCCTCCCAAGAAAGAAGAGGTTGAAGAAGCTACTACTCAGGTGGAGGCGGCCAAAACAAAAGTTGAGCAGCTTCAACGCGATTTTGATCGTATAAACGAGCTTTTATCTAGAAAACTTGAAACCACAGCGAAATTAGAATCTACTGGTTCTTTGCTTGAAATTTCCAAATCTGAACTTTCTAATAAAAAAGCAGCGCTGGCGCTTCTCAAATCCCCTCCTAGACCTGAAGAGGAAGTAGTTATTCTGGCCGATATCAGCAAGCAGAAAGCCCGTTTGCAGTTCTTAGATGAGCAACTGGCAGCCCAGGTAATTATTGCCCCGATTGAAGGGATGGTTTCTGCTATTCCCGGAAGTTCTAATCTGATGTCGATTGTGGACAATCGCCAGGTCGAAATTCTGGTTCCTGTCTCTGATTTTGATATCCACTTAATTGAACTTGATATGCCAGTAATGCTAAAAGTTCGTTCCTGCCCAAATAAAGTCTTTACCGGGAAAGTGGTTCACATTCCAAGAGAGGCCACAGAGCTTGATAACAGGGCTTTTTTCATGGTTTCAGTTGTAGCCGAAAACGAGGACGACCTTCTCTATAACGGCATGACCGGCTATGCCAAGATAGAAATAGGCACAAGGTCATTGTATAATCTCGCCTTGCGTAAAGTCTCATCGTTTATCAGAGTCGAGTTTTGGTCCTGGTGGTGAGTTGCAATGTCGAAAATGCGGAAAAATTTTCCAGTTGAAACAATCCAACTATTTTCGCATCACATTCGTAATTAAAATAAAGGCTGCAGAATTCTCTTGACAGAATTTGTATGAGAATTATATTTGCGGCGATTGTAATAGGATGTTGGAAAAAATTCTTCGGCTGAATGACTAGCGGAGAATGAACTAATAAGGAGGTGGTTAGCAATGATTGACTACAAACTGACCGTCGAAGTTCTTGAAGCTCGTATTGCTCCATATGGCTGGAGCATTGACTGAGAACTAGTTCGGTTTTTGAACGATTAGTTCACTTGTAAGGCAGGCGTGGTTCACACGCCTGCTTTCTTTTTCGTGACCATTTTTTCGCCTAAAAGTCTTATCCCATCAGTAACTCTCTTAATTTCTTTTTTATTCATAAACAGTTTTAGATCTTTTTTTCTTTGGATATTTTTTGCCATTTGTTTGCAAAGAATCAGCGCTTTTTTGTATTGCGTATAGGCCAGTTCATAGTCGCCTTGATCAAAGGCGATGCTGCCCCGTAGTGACAGTGAAATTAGTTCATCCGCTACAAGTCCGGCAGCATTGGCGAGTGTCTCAGAAGTTTTCAACATTGAGACGGCTCGATCAATTTTATTATCACCTGAGTATACTTCGGCGGCTGCGTTCAATAACCCTGCCAGTTCTATATCTTCATGAATTTTGGGTAAATTGGGCAAATACTTCTCGACGATTTCGACGGCTGATTCGAAGTTCCTTTTTTGCAGCAAATACTGAACGTAGTTGTATTCAACCAGTATCTTTTCCCTCTCCAGCTTGAGTTCTTCAACCATTGTACGGGCGCTCTCAATGTAGCTTTCTTTGCCTGTCGCTTTAATTAGAACCAGCAGCGCAACCATTGCTTCCGGTTTGGCTTTGAGTGCCAAGGTTTCTTCATAAGCTTGTTGCGCCAGCCCTGCAGCCAGCTTATAATCTCCGATTTCGTATCTAAGCAGAGCCCTGTCGGTCAACAACCTTATCTCAAGAACTCGGTCGTCGATTCCCTCAATGATTTCTTCAGTTTCATCATAAGCATCTTCGGCTTCCGAATACCGTCCCAGCCGGTGCATTATATTACCCAGACTCTTCTTGAAGTGACCCTGAGAGGGCTTCAAATTAAGTTCTAATGACAGCTCCAGACCTTCCTGTACAAATTCGGTCGACTCTGATAACCGCCCCGTTTTTGACATAATTTCAGAAAGATTCCAGAGGTTATGCAGCAGTTCTTTCTTGGTGCCAATGCGACGGTTGATATCTACAGCTTCCTTGATGTAACGGACCGACTCCGATACCTGCCCGCTTAGCTGGTGGGCGTAGCTGAGATTATTCAGGGTTCTGGCGATATCTCCTTGTTCTCCGAGTTCTCTTTTTATCTTAAGCGAGATATTTAGCAGCCAAACTGTCCGGCTGAGCCTTCCCATCATGCCATAAATAGAGCCGATATTGTGAAGTGTTGTGGAAGCGTCGGAAATAGCGTTCAATTTCCTCTGTATGCGCAGGGCACGGCGGTAGTACCTGATGGATTCCGGAAGTTTTGAAGCTACACAATAGAGACTTCCCATATCTTTGGTCGTTATCGAAATTTCCAGTTCGTCTTTTTCGCGGCTGAATATTTCCATCGCTTTGTTGAGAAATTCGATGCCTGAATCAAATTCTTGTCTGGATTTCTGTATTCTTCCGAGGTCGCGGTAAACCTCGGCCAATAGCTTATCCTCGGGCTTGTCCCTGTAAAGTTCTACAATATTTTGATAGGCCTGGATTGCCTCGTCTGCCAGACCGCTGTTTCTCAAAAAGTCACCTTTGATCATTTGTAGTCTGATGGTGTCAAATTCGGTTTTCCTGGAGTGAGCGAAATCAACCAGGCGGTCGATAAGCTGAAGGCTTCTTTCTATTTCATAAGCATCGACTGCACTCTCTGCGAATATCTGAGCATGGAAGCAGGCCTCGTCAAGTTGACCGGCTTTCAGATACAGTTTTGCTGTCCGTTCCGGTTGTCCTTTAGGCTCCGAATCACTAGCCACACGTAGCGACATCCGTCTGATAAAGGCATTGCTTAACAGACTTTGAAAAAGGGCAGAGGTCCCCGGAGGAATATTTTTTCCGGATTCTCTGTCATTGGCTATAGCTGCCGCTACTATCGCTTTTTTTAGCCCGAATTTTGAAGCGGAATAAAACTTGAGTGCCTGCCTGCGGAGCACTGATGGCCAATAGATTCTTGAAGCGAAAGAAAATCGGCCACTTTTGTATTCGAGATTATTTCTCTTAAAGTTTGCTCTGAGTATCAGCCTGAGTCTGTCTTTATTTTGTCCAGTAAAGTTTTCGAGAAATTCGGTCTGTCTATTATCTATATCTAGAAATGATATGGCTTGCTGGTAGCTGCCGGCATTTTTTACAAACAGAGAGGGAGACAAAACTTTTCTGAACGGATACTGGCATCCGACAGCCTTGAGTTTCTGACAGACAGACCAGGCAGTTTCGGGGCGGTCAGAAATTTCTTTTGACAACAACTGATTTACTAAATTCGAGAACTGGGCAGGCAGGTCACTTCTGTAATTTGAAACGGCGGGGGGAGTTTCTTCGCGCACTCGGCTTTCGATTCTGACCGGGTCTGATTCTCCCTGAATAAATGGGTGAAAGCCTGTGGCCAGTTCGTAAGCTATAACACCCAGCGAAAAAAGGTCAGATCTATGAGAGATGGTCGAGCCGGCCATAGTTTCCGGTGCGGCATAGCCGATAGTGCCGTGTCCAACCCTGGCAGATTCTGGCTCAGACTCATTTCTGCTTAAGCCGAAATCTGACAACTTTAGAAAGAATAATTTGTCGCTGCTAATTAGCGACCTGTCTGCCGGGAGAAAAATATTATTTGGTTTGAGGTCACAATGTATTAATCCAACGATGCGCATGAATTCCAAATCAATTGAAATTGCAGAAATCAAATTAAGCAGAGCTTTGGAATTTTCTACTTTGCCGATTTTATCCAGCGTCTCTCCACTACAGAGCTCCAGCAGTAGATAGGGCGGAGTTTTTGAAAATGAATGAATTTGTACAATGCCCGGGAAATGGATTTCCCTGACAAGATCATTCTCCCGCTGAGCAGTTTTCTGAAACTCAGCAATAGAATGTTCCTGTTCATCCAGGGGGTATTTGAGCGCAACATCCCGGTTTAGCTGCTCTGAGAAGGCTCTTGTTACCAGAGCGGTTCCGCCTTCTCCCAACTGACTTCCAATTGTCAGCCCGGGTATATTTATCATAGAGAGGTTTCCGTTAATTTATTTGCGCTGCTGCCTGGGTAGGCTGATCGCAAATGTTGTACCTTCGCCTTGTATTGACTCCGGGACAATCTTACCCTGATGCTGCTCAACGATCTTTTGGCAATTTACCAGGCCCAGTCCGTGACCGTTCTTTTTGGTAGTAAAGTGCAGCGAGAAAAGCTTCTTCATCGTTTCTTCTGTCATGCCAATGCCGTTATCAGAAATTTCTAAAATTATTTTTTCGCTGGCCTTTACATAGTAAACCTTAATTGTCAGCTCCCGTTTATATTTATTGCCGGCTTTTTGCTCTACCAGGGCACGTTCTTCAGTTGCGTCGGCGCCGTTATTTAAGAGATTCATCAAGACCTGCTGAATCTGTCCTACATCCATTTCAATATTGGGAATATCTTGAGCTATATCCAGGGAGAAGTTGATACTCTTAAATCTTGGCTGTACCCGAAGAGAGAACAAGAGATCTTCAATTAAGTGCTTGATATTATAGCTGACATACTCTGTTTCGGGCATTGAGGAATCCATCAAGCTGTCCACGAACCGTTTAATCTTAAAGACATTGTCAACAATCGAACTGGCATTAAATTTTGCTTTGTCGTAGCTTTTCTTTTCAACATTCATTGACAATAGCTCGGCGTTGTTAGAGGCGATAGCCAGGTAGTTATTAAGTTCATGTGCAATCGAGGCTGCCATTTCTCCCTTGGCGACCAGCTTTTCAGACAGGATAACGTATTTTTCCATTATTACTTTTTCTGTAATATCTTCGATTGTCATGACTATTCCATCCCCCCCGCCGGGCAATGTAGTGATAGGGGATATCTTGATCGACAGGGCCTTTTCATCGTAGCCGGTATTATGGAAATATCTGGGCTCTGAGAAATCTTCATTGCCGGACAAAGCAGTTTCAATCATGAACTGCCAGCGAGGTTTCTCTTTTTCAGGCAGTATATCAAGGAAAGCTGTCGCTTGAGAATCATCTGCGCCGATTCTTATTTGGCTCTTATTTAGTTCCAAAATTTCCAGCGCTACTGAGTTTATTTTTGATATACAGGCGTTGCTGTCTAAAACAACCAGGCCGATAGGTGATTTCTCAATTACGGATTCGTTGTAGCGCTGCATCACCAGCAGCGATTCATAGATTTCTGCATTGTGAAGCGCGTTTGAGACCATTTGACCATAAAGTTCGAAAATGTAAAGGTCGGATTTGAGGAACATACGGGTCTCTATAGAATTATCCAGATAAATAATACCGATAACTTTTTCTTTGATAATTACGGGAACGCACATAATTGAATGTAAATGCATCTCTACGATTGATTTTTGCTGAGCGTATTTCTTATCAGAGAGAGCATCGGAAATGTATTTTGATTTTCCTGTCCGGGCTACTTCGTATGCTATGGAGTTCGATATCTGAAAGTCATCCTGATTCATTTCTTCTTTACAAAGATTGAAAGCGCAGCGAGTCTGAAGCTCGCCTTTTTCATCAAGCAGCATTATTAATCCACGTTCTGCTTTCATTAGCTCAATTGCTTTGTGCATTACAATCTGAAGAACATCATCCAGAACGAGAGATGAATTAGTTGCCAGAGATACTTCCAGCAGCGCCCTGAGGTCCTGCATGTTTTTCCCAGGCTCTGTCGGTTCGTCGCTGATGCGCGGATTGGTTTCGGCGACCTGTTCCAGAGTAGCTTCTAAATCGGCAAAAATCTCTGTCGGTCCTGAGTCCAGTTCTGTTCTATCTTTGGTTTTCATCCGCCGTTTCTCTTAGATGTTAGAGGATATTTCTACCCAAAAAGGCAGGCTTCTCCCCATGAGTTTATTCAGTTAGATTATCGGCGTCTTAGCACCCTTTCTTAGTCATATGCGGATATAGGTGATAAAGGAAAGAAACAGGGCTAATCTGTTTCGTTTTGAGACGGTGACTATGGTTCGTCGCCTAACTTATTGTGGAACAATCTGATAGAAGTGGGTTAAAACGAAGATGAAAATCTTACATGAATTTTGATGTCTCGCTTCTCTTGGCTGTCTAAACGCTTGCTAAAATTCACTCTCAGCCCGCTGAAATCCAAACCTAAACCAACGCTATGCTTAATCTCTGACTGGTCGTCCAATCTGCTGTCGTTAGCAATCTGTCCTACATCCCATCTGAAAATAAGATTCGAAAAATGCTGTTTGGTAAGTCCTACCCGGTACTCAGAATTGAGCATCCAGAAACGACTGCCAATCATTTCTTTATGGTTATAACCCGGCAGGGTGCCCAGTCCTCCTATGAAATACCGCTTGTACATTGGTAGATAGCCATCGCTATTGCCATGGACGGCCCTCAGGCGGACCGAAGAAATTCTGTTAACTTTCTGATACCGTATGACCTGAAAGGTGTATTTGCGGTAGTCAAAGTCGGATGAAAAACCATCGCCGGACCATTCCAAATTTCCCAGAAATTTCCAGCCTGACAAGATATTGTCTTCATCTTTAAGCCGGTCATCATAAGAAAACTCAACCGAAACCGCACCGTTATGAATGGAATCTAACTCCAGCAGACCAGCGGCCCTAAAAGACGGTTCAACGCTGCTGAAGTTTTCCCTGAAAAGTTTACTTCCCCCGAACAGCGACCACAGATTTTCTTGCGATTTAAACCAACGGGTGTCATAGCTATCGTAGCTAATTTTCAATAAAAGGTCTTTGGCCGGTGATATTTCAATCCAGCCGCCGGCGCCTTCTGATTCGTAATAGTCTTTGAAATCCTCCCTGGCTATCAGGACAAAAGCAGTATTTTCAGTATTGCCCAAAAGCCAGTTATCCTCTGAAGAAAGTTTTCTGTAAAAGCGGCCACCGATTCTCAAGAGATACTGTTTCCAGATATATTGTTCAGCTTCAAAAAAGTATCTTATCCTTTTAGATTCAAAAGCGTAGCCAAAGCCGGCATTAACAGCAGGAATCAGCGAATCTTTGTGCTCAAAGCCAAAATTGCCGCCCAATAACAAGCCGTCTACTCTGTTATAGTTAAGCATCACTCCTTGATTGAATTCATGTCCGCGATAGAATTTGAATCGGCGCGAATCAATTTCTTCGGTGCCTGAGTAAACTTCGCCATAGATAGAAGCCTGTTCTTCTATCTCGATTTCGCCGGTAACCGTGGCAATATCTCCTCTGGCAACGGCGCCTTTGGTCAGATTGATATTCCCAAAAAGGGAGATGATATCTTTGTTTACTTCGCCGTCAATTCTTATATCTCCCAGAATAGAAATCGCTGTACCGCGTACGAAAGTATCATGTCCGACTGCTAAACTCTTTGAGAATGAAAAGAGATTGCCTCTTCTTGTCCGGGAAAGTTTTGTTTTTGAGCCTGAAAATTTGTAGAACATAATTGTTACAGAATTTTCACTCTCTTTGATTTCCGTTGCGGTAATCTCATCATATTTATACATGACTCCCTGGTACGAAAGTCCTTGGCTCTCAAAGCTAATATCTTTGGCTAGCTCTGCCCGTTCAGCTGATATTTGGATTTCTGCTATAGGAACTTTGATACTGGTTGTTTTTTCTCCGTAGGCAGTCAAAACAAGCCAGCCGGTCTGAGTGTTAAATGAGACAGAGAAATATTCTGCTTTCGAGTTCTGCTTCAGATAATCTTTGTACTGTGCCAATGTGTTGGCCGGAAAGATTAATAGCGCCGGCAATGCCAATAATAGTATAAGAAATCTTTTCATAAGTCTTTCAATCATTAAAACCACCCTGCCATAAAACAGGCGACGACTCAACAAGTCAAGTTTGTGTTTTATACAAGTAGTTATAAGAGTGAACGAAATAAAAATATCAGCGGCTGGAAAGATAATCAGAAATAGCCTGGTTATGAGATGCAAAGGCCAGTTCTTCCGGCATTTCGTCTGCAGCAAAGTAGTGCACTTCGCTGGCATCATCTGATGCCTGCAGATTGCCGCCGATCTCTTCCGCCAGGTACAGGACCAGAATTGCGTTAGTGCGCGGGTCGTCATCTCCGGAATAGAGGTTAAACAGAGAGTTAAGTTTGATTATCAGTCCTGTCTCCTCCTTTACTTCGCGAGTAGCAGTATCCCGTGGGTGTTCGTTCCATTCCATGAAACCTGCCGGGATGCACCAGCGGTCAAGGCGGGGAGGATGTGCTCTTTTAACCAGCAGAATTTTGCTGTCCTTTATAACAATTGCACCGGCAGCAGGTACGGGATTATGATAATGGACGAAGTCACAGTCTGCATTGCTGCAGGTAAGTCTGTCATGTCCGTCCAAATTCTCTTTTTCGAGTTCAGCTGCACAGAAAGGACAAAAGTTATATCCGCCAAATTGCTTTTTCCTGGCGAAAAGTTTAGCTGCGTCAAATTCTTTGATTTCTTTTGAATTTTTCATCGGTTCAGATGATTCATTTTCAAGGCGATTATGGTAGTGTCGTCACGGGGCGGGCTGGTAGGATCAAATGCGCGTACATCTTTTATTAAGGACTCTATCAGATTTTCGGGGTCGTGATGCAATTGTTCGCAAAGCATATTCATTATGCGTTCTTCGCCATACTCCACATCGTTTTCGTCCTGGGCTTCAGAGAGTCCATCGGTAAATAAGAACAGCAAGTCGTTCGGCCCAAGCCTGACTGAAGCCGATTGGTACTCCAGATCAGGGATTGCTCCTATGACAGTTCCGCCTGTTTTTAGATACTCAATTTGTTTGTCAGCTCTAACTAAGACGGGATAATTGTGTCCGGCATTAGAATAAATAAATTCGCCCGTGTTTGGGTTAAGCTCACCATAAAATAAAGTTACAAACTTTTCCGGAGACGTGGAGGCCGACATCTGCTCGTTAATATTCTTGAGCATCTGCGCTATCGGGATATTATTATTAACTTCGCTTCTAATCATCGCTTGTATCTGTGCAATCATTAATGCCGCCGGCATTCCCTTTCCGGAGGCGTCCGCGATGACAATGCCCAGCCTGTTGTCTTTCAATCGTATAAAATCATAGAAATCCCCTCCTATGGTCCGCGATGGCTCGGAGTGAACTGAAATCTTGAAGTTCTCAAATTTCGGCGGAGCGGAAGGGAGCAATTCCAGCTGAATCTGACGTGCCATCGAGACTTCTTCCTGAAGTTTTAATCTTTCGATTGATTCTACGTATAGTCTGGCATTAATGAGCGCCGTTACCATTTGATTAGAAAGAACTTTCAGGAGGTTGAAATCTTCCGAGGTATATCTGTAGCCGGCGGCTTTATCGGTCAGTCCAAGAAATCCAAGCAGATGCTCGCCTTCTTTCATCGGCAGAATCAACCGGACATTTCTCTCGTCTAACTCTCGCGAAAGCTGTACGTCGTAGCCGTAATTGCCAAGAGTGTGAACATATTCGGGACCTGTTAGAGTATTTACAGCCGATAGCATATGGTCGTCACGGGCGAGGATAACTTTTTTAGAAAATCTTTCATTTGGCAACAGCACGTACTCTTCTACACTATCATCGAACATTACAAAATAGACAGTATCAACCAGCAGGGCGGTCTGCATAGTTTCACTGATGATTTCTCGCAGTTGTTTTGGGTCCAGTACAGAAATAATTTGCCTTGAAAATCTTTCCAATACATTTCGATAATCAGTACGACTCCTTATAAAAATTGATCGTATCAGATTATCAATCCAGTTGCCCAACGGCAAGAAAAGAAGAAGCAGGACAACAATAAGTAGGTAGCCAAAAATTTCGGCCTGCTGACCAAACAGAGGTTCGACTATCTCACGCGATTTTATGATAAGGACTACAAAAGAACCGACCAAGATTGAGTAAGTTATAGTGTAAACAAACGATTGCCTCAAGACTAATCGAACGTTTAAGAACTGATAGCGTATAATTGCATAGGCGACAGCTATAGAGCCAACCAAGGTGGACAATATTATTCCAGCCGTAAACAGGCTGTCAGCGAAATCTACCGTAAGGAACTCAAACCCGATTAGTGTCAGGGCAAGTATACCCAATGATAAAATTAATCCCCGCAATACTACGGTTGCCTGGGTTCGCAGGCTGACGCTTGTTAAACGCTCAAGGCTGGTTTTTAGATTGTAAACCGCCAATCCAACATAGAAAAGATATGCAAAGTAAAATATTTCGGCATGATATGTTCTGACTATGCTGAATAAAATCTGAAGCCATGAGAAGAACGTTGCCAAAGGCTTCAAAATCAAACTGCTGAGGCCTTCGCTGGCGCCCGCTGTTTCAAAGTATTTAAAAAACAAAACAATGGAATCGTAATAGATTAGAACCAAGATATGAATGAACGGGGGAATGAAAGCAGCATATTTAATCCAGCGATAGCGAAAATATCTGAGCCTATCCTCCGGATATGTCCAGGCAAAAAGCAACAGGAGCGGGAAGAAAACTTCCCAAATTCTGTTAAGGTTATATATCGGGATATCCTCGAAATCTACATAAACCGGCGTCGAGAGATTAATAACCTGCCCAAGCGCCAAAAACAGAGGGCCAAGACCGGCAAAAAACAACATACCACCCGTGACCTGGTTTAGTCTGCTGCGTAAATTGTCGCGTATTACTGTAAGTGAAAGAAATATTAGAAATCCGCCTGAAACAAACAAAAGGATTGTATTAAAGAGGTTGAAGCTCATTCGTTAGGTC
This sequence comes from Candidatus Zixiibacteriota bacterium, assembly GCA_022571845.1. Lineage (GTDB taxonomy): Bacteria > Zixibacteria > MSB-5A5 > GN15 > FEB-12 > JACZWU01. The sequence continues at coordinate 52,397 of JACZXB010000002.1, forward strand.
CGATAGTGTGGCCTTTATTTAAGAGCTCTGGTGAACGTTACTATGGTGCCTTTTTTAGAAGGTGCTATATCGACTTTATCCATTAGTGAACGTACGATAAATATCCCGCGGCCTACTTCTTTAAGCAGATTCTCTTCGGCCAGAGGGTCATCAAGCTCGTCGGGATTAAATCCTGCTCCTTCATCGGTTACTGTTAAAGACACTGCCTCAGAATTCTTTTCTATCGTTACTATCACTCGTTTCTCTTCATTCTTCTTGTTGCCGTGGTCAATGGCATTATTTACAAGTTCTGATACAGAGATGGCTATGTCAGCAATGATTGATTCATTGATACCGTAACCACGAAGTATGCCCTCAATGAAAATATCAACATCCGGCAGGTACTCCTGAGTCGATGGAATTGAAATGCGGTTACCGGTTATTATAGGTTTTTGCATGCAAAGAGGTCTCCCGAAAAACAGAATTTGCGGATTCTGTAGTTTATGTAAGGATTCAGGTGAGTTGTTTCATCAATAAGGCTAATTCGAAAATGATGCTATGGCATCTTCAACTGAATCATAAGTGTCAAAAACCGTAATAAGTTTTGTAATAGTCAAAAGAGACTGGATCTTATCAGTCACATTGGCCAGTTTGAGGGCGCCGTTGTGATTTTTAAGAGAAGTGTAGCCGGAAATGAGAATTCCCAAGCCGGTAGAGTTCATCCATTCTACTTTTGAGAGATCAATGACTATTTGACGCTGTTCGTTTTCGAGATACTCGTGCAATTTGTCATGAAGCAAAGTTGCATCGGGGCCGCCCATTATTTTCCCCTTTGGCTCCATTATGACAATGCCATTTTCAATACGGTCGCTAAGTCTCATCGCTATTTGCCTCCAAAACTGTTTAGAGTTATTTACGAAATTAGTCCTAACTTGTTTCTATCCAATATTTTAATCAGCCCAAATTTACTATTTAAGTCAAGGCATTTTTCCCGCTCAGATAAGCACGCGATTTGACTCTCTTTGCCGGCTTAACTATATTCGGTCAAAATGAGTATTGTCCAAAAAGTATCCCGCAACTATTTTGCAATGTCAGAGCCGTATCGGTTTATTTTTTTGTTAATGGTCTTACTTCTGGCAGGATGTTCCGATAAGAAGAGCAAAAGCAATACTGGCAGTTCAATGCCAGCCAGTACCGCTTCATCTCATATCTATCAGAACCTTGCTGCTTACAAAGACTGGCAGATATTCCGTCAGAACAATGTAGTTATTATTCACCCACCCAATCATTTGCTTGAGGAAAGATTTCCGGAAATGACCAGAGTTTTTTCGGCGCTGAGCAGGAGAGCTTGTGAATTTTTAAATACGACTCCCCCCGACAGCTTAATCTTCTATTTTTATACGGGGACAGGGCACGCTCACGATGTTACCGGACAGGCTGTCCCATTTTCCGACGGCACGGCTATTCACTTTTGGCTGCCGTCGTTTTATGGCCCGCCGCTGGTCAAGCATTTATTGTATAAATGGGAAAGCGAATTTCCAAAACATAAATTTCTCTGGCACGGTATTGTGGCCCTTCTGGATGGCTCTAAGCAGAATTATCATCGATTTACTCTTGAACATATCGATTCCGGGATTTTTATCCCCTTGAGAGAGTTACTGGTCGATACGACAATAGATGTAAACAGCGAGCGGCTCCAGAGCGCCGAGGCGGCCTCTCTGGTAGATTACTTGGTTTATATTTATGGAATTGAAAAAGTGCGGGAGATGTATCTCTCAGACGGCGATGTCTATGCTGATTTTGAAGAAGTATTCAAACTACCCGTTGATAATATAGAAAAGCGCTGGCTTGAGTTTATTGATACGTTTGTGGCGGGAAAGGTGGAGAAAGATGACGGGTAGTTATCGGCTGCCCTGCTTCGAGTTCCTCGACAGCGCTTCGGGACTTTGTCCGCTCAGCATGAAGCAGTTTGAGCAAGCTTATCAAAACATTTGCGAATTGCGACACGTTGAGCTTGACTGTCCTGCGTGGAGTCAAAACGTCACACTGAGCTTGTCGAAGTGAGAAGCTTTGCCAGCCAACTCAACTACTTTACTAAAAAAAATGCCGGTTGCCTTTCAAAAAAGACAACCGGCAATCGAATTTGATCAACCTATTTTTAAATAGCTTAATCTAAAACTTAGCCAACAGGCTGATGTGGCTGCTGCTGTTCAGGCGCAGTTGAATAAGCGGGCGGAGTACCGGCGCCACCATGGCCTTTACCCCAGGCCAGCACACCAAAAGCGATAAAGTTGATGAAAGGGATGATAGCCAAAAATCCCCAAATGCTAGCATGGCCGCATTTCTTGGCAACTTCAATCCACATCATGGTATAGATTACTATGTTGACCAGCGGTACAAAGAGCAGCACACACCACCACAACGGTTTTCTGGCCATTTGGCAAAGTAGAACGATATTGACTATCGGAATGAATGCCAAATAAGCGTTGCTTTCATTGCCACATTTTTTGGCGCATACAAATAGGGTGTATGAAAGATAAACGTAGATAGCAACTGTAAAGACCCAGAAAAACATTCCCAGAGCTTCAATCATGCCTGCATCGACACCCATTGGAATTTCACTTTCGTACATTTAAGTACCTCCCACAGTTAAAAAAAATGAATTTATGATCCGATTGAACAACAGCTTTATTATCGGCGGATTAAACCACTTTCTTTACGATTTATTTGTCCCCGTAAGAGACTGCCAGACAAGAATATCGTTGGTTTCATTTGGCGCAAAAGTCAGCTTTTTCGCCGGTATCTCTGTTGTTGAAGTTTACAGATTTCTGACTTAGTTTGCGCGCTATGAATTTGCAAAATTCAAAGATTAGTCAGGCTAAAGAACTGCTCAAAGAACTGGGGATTGATATCTGGGTTGTTTTTGTTCGAGAGACCTCAATGATGGCAGACCCGGTACTTTCGTTAGTGGTTGGACACGGAGTTACCTGGCAATCTTTTTTTGTCTACACAGCCGCTGGTCAAAGCATTGCTCTTGTTGGAAGTTTCGATAAAGACAATTTTGTACGTTCAGGCTGTTTCGATAAAGTCCTGACCTATACTCAAAGTGTCAAAGAACAGTTTGTCGATTTGATAACTGAGCAAGACCCGCAAAAGATAGCCCTTAATTATTCGACCAGCGACAGTGCTGCTGACGGACTAACACACGGCATGTTCATGCTCGTTAGCGAATATCTTGAGCGAACGCCTTATCATAACAGAATCATCTCCGCGGAAGAAATAGTTTCTAAACTCCGCAGCCGCAAACTGCCGCAGGAAATAACTCTGCTAAAGAAAGCTGCGGAGATTGCATCGGAAGTCTGGGAAGAAGCTTCTGACGAAATCAAAACAGGCCTGACTGAAAAAGAAGCAGCAGCAATTATCGACAACAAAATTAAAGACAGAGGCTGCACAAATTCATTCGATACTTTAGTGAACGCCGGTGACAAAACCGAACCGGGGCATGGTCTGCCGACAGATGCAAAAATCGAAAAGGGTGATCTGGTTCATATAGATTTCGGCGTGATTTATCAGAAATTTTGTTCTGATATCCAAAGGCTTCTCTATTTCAATCGCCCAAATGAAAGTTCACCTCCAGCAGAATTATTGGATGCATTCACCACAGTTCGAGATATCATAACTGAGACAGCTAAAGAATGTCGTCCGGGGAAGAAGGGTTATGAAATAGACCAAATGGCCAGAAAAATATTGACTGACCATGGTTATCCCGAATACGAACATGCCCTGGGGCATCAGCTGGGTCGAAACGTTCACGATGGCGGCGCTATACTCGGTCCCAAATGGGAGCGTTATGGCATAACTCCCCAAATGCCGCTTGAAGAAAATAACGTTTTTACTCTGGAGCTTGAAATAATTCTGCCGGGAATTGGTTGTGTCGGTCTGGAAGAAAATATGTGTATAACAAATGAAGGTGCAGAGTTTTTATGCGAACGTCAGAAGGAGCTAATCGTTAGATGAGGAAGTTAGTGTTGCCGGCTCTGTTTGCATTGCTGTTGTTTTAGTTCAACGGTGCAGTGTAAAAGGTGAGCCATCGGAAATCAGATCCATATTTCAAGAGATTAAGCCGAACTCCGACACTAATAGGCTGTCTGTATCATCCGGCGACTGGATTAGACTCTATAGGGCCGAAGGCGCCTCGGCTTTGGTCAAAGTTTTGGGCTTTTCGGGCAGCGGAGATGACCGCAATATACGGATTTATTACGCCGATTTGCCCCTCAAAGACGAAATGCTGTTATAGGCTGCTAAAAGTTTTTGTCAGACCGGCTCTAGTGCCTTGACAGATTCTTAATAGATTGTATTTTTTAGGTTAGAAAAGAAGATACAGTCTGAAAATTGTCGTTTTACTTGGTTTGCCTGCCAATTTATACTTCAGTTTTACGGGCAGCAGTAGTTATATGAACAAGACTTTTAAGATACTCAAAGCCTCAGCAATTATTTGTCTGATAATCCTGATTTGCTTCAAAGATTCATACTCAATTGATAGTTCTCAGCCAATCAAAGGCCAGTTTATTGTCAGACTAAAAGAAAACTTCAAACCTGATATTGTTCAACAATCTCTTACGACAGGACTGAATATCAAAAAAATATCTGTAGCCGCAATGACCGGTAATCTCAATGGACAGGAGATTTGGGATAGAGTTTTCATAATTAGCGATTCCACTGCTACGCAAAGCCTGTCTGATATCCGTCTGGCAATCGGCACTGACAATATTGAATATATTGAAGAAGTTTACCCGCTGGAGTTTTTTGACTTTCCTGCAGATTCGCTTTTTTCTCAGCAATGGTACTTGCATAACAGCGGGCAGGAATATTTCGGTATCAAAAGAATCGAAGGATTTGAAAACGACAGCTTAATCTTAAAAAGAGGAACACCTGGTAACGACATTAATCTAAATCTATTCTACAATAACCCGCCGGCTGTTTCCACTAAAGTAGTAGTAGCCATAGTTGATACTGGCGTCGACAGCGACCATCCGGAGCTGACCCAAAATATCTGGAACAATCCCGATGAGATCCCAGAGAATAATATCGACGATGACCACAACGGCTTCGTAGATGACATAATCGGTTACGATGTATCGGGAGATTTTATATCATTTACCGAACCCGTCGGTGACAATGACCCCTCGGATGAAGTTGGTCACGGTACACATGTCGCAGGAATAATCGGCTCGCAAGAAAACGGTTTTGGAATTGTTGGCATAGCGCCTGACGTAGAAATAATGGCAGTCAAGATACGTCCTAATGCCACCACTGCAGTCGGGGCGGCAGGAATAATCTATGCGGTTATTGCCGGAGCAAAAGTAATAAATATCAGCTGGGGGACACCTTTTGAATCCGGCGTATTGCGTGATGCCCTGAAATTCGCCCGCGATAATCAACTGTTTGTAAGCATTGCCGCAGGAAACACAGGTGATAATCAAAGATTTTATCCGGCCGCTTTTGACTCATCTTTTACTGTCGGCGCCGGAAACTCAAGAGGCTACCTGACCGATTTTTCTACCTACGGCGCCCATGTTGATATTGTTGCGCCGGGAGAGGACATTCTTTCGCTGCGAGCCAGCGGCACTGATATGTACCGCGTCACAGGCGAGCCGGGAGTAAGAATCATTGGAGCAGATTCTCTTTATTATCTCTCAGACGGAACTTCAATGGCGGCTCCTATGGTGGCCGGTGCGGCGGCTTTGATCTGGTCCATCCGCCCTGACTTGAATCTGAGCCAACTCGAACAAATAATCCGGATGGGCGCCGATGATATGCTCGATCCGTTAAACAACGGCGATACGTTGGCCGGACCAGACAGTCTTTCGGGTTATGGTTATCTGAACATAGCAGCCTCGTATGATCTGATTCTGAACGGAGGATTGCGGTTTACTAAACCAATTCTGAGAGACCGTCTGACCGCTCAATTTGAAATCGTAATTACCACTGTCAGCGGCTACAGCGGAGAATGGCTGCTTGAATATAAGTTTCAAGAAAGCAGTCTTGACTGGCAGTATCTTGCAGACGGCGAAATATTAAATTTTGACTCAGTTAGTAGCATCTTCTCAAGCAACGAGCTTAGCGGAAATCTGTTACTAAAAGTTACCGACAAATTCGGCAGCAGTAGCAGCCTGTCAGTAGTCTATGTCCGTGAAAATAAAATAGAGATTGTCAGCCCAGTCAACGGACAGGAACTTAAATATTCAACACCGATAATTGGCTCGGCCTATGGTCTCGGTTTTGATTCGATGGCAATATTTTCTCGAAATGAATCGGAGACATTAAAAAAGCTCAGTTCATCAAGCGGTGAATACTTTGACTCTTTATTGTACAATTGGGCAGTCTCTGGTATTGATACCGGGAATTTCAAAATATATCTCTATGGTTACTATAGTGATTCAATAATCGCTGACTCTGTCAGTGTTCATGTCGAATCCGCATTTGCAGCAGGCTGGCCGGCAAAATATAGGGGGATAGGGGCGATATCACCGGCAGTGGCAGATATAAACGGTGACGGCAATAAAGAATTAGTTATTGGAACGACAAATGGCTTAGCTGTCTTCACGCATGACGGCAGGTCGTTGCCCAATTTCCCGGTGCTGCTTGGTATCAATATGCGTTCTGTGCCGGCACTTTACGATATCGATCATGACGGTCTTCCTGAGATTATCTGCACTAATGCCTCAGGTATCCATGTTTTCAATCACGATGGCTCATATGCCGAGGGCTGGCCGGTTGAATGTTACACCGGAAGAATTCCGTTCGGCTATGGTTATCCCAATCCTACCATCGCCGCTCTGGGCGACGGGCAGGATTCGGTAATAATGATAATTAATAAACACGGCGATATATTGGCTTACAATTTTGACGGGAGTTCATACTTCAGCGCACTTGATGGTCTCTTCGGTTCGTTTAACCCGCGAGTGACAGACTTTCTTTCGTTCGGAGGGCAGACTTCGCCATTTGTCACTACCGCCGACGTTAACGGCGATGGACTTTTCGATGTTGTCGGCGGTTACTCTATCTTGACATTCCCCTATGAAGGGATCGGTTTGTTTGAGTCTACGACAGGCAGACCTTTAGGTGGAAGAGAAGATGAAGTCGTGGCGCACTTTCCTACAGTATTGGGGACAGTCCTTGCGGATCTGAACAATGACGGCAATCCGGAAATAATAGCAACCGGCATCGACTCCAGCGGTATTCCTGCAATCTGGGCAGTCGAAAACGGTACAGAAATTGTCAGCGGCTTTCCTGTTTATATGCCTGCACTCAAAGGCTGGATAGGTTCTTATCCGGTGGTGGCCGATTTAGATTTGGACGGCCGCCCTGAGATACTCTGCACTTTTTTTGAGTTCGATATTGGAGCCTTGTACATTTTTAATGCTGATGGCTCGCCGTATCTGGGCCCGGGGGACAGACCTGCCGGACAGGCTGTAATCGAGCCGGTGACATTCGGAACAGCGGTGGTGGCAAACTTGACCGGTGACAGGCATCCGGAAATTGTAATCAGAGGCGGTCATATTCTCCCCGGTACCGGCACCGAGCAGGTGTTCATCTACGACTACGAACTTCGCCCCATCAAAGACTGGCCCAACCCAACTCCAGCCAGACCATCGACTGTCTTTTCTTCCCGGTACTCACCGCTTATCGATGATCTGGATAATGACGGCAAGGTTGAGCTTATACTAATCAGCGACGCCAACGAAATGCTTGTCTGGGATTTTGATGCCTCTTCAAACAATGGAAATAATACAGGACGGTTTTTGGTGGATAACCGCAACAGCGGCACAGTTATATTAAACGGGATTGCCACAGATATCGATATCAAAGATGACGATCCTTCGCCGCTGCCGGTTCGGTTCACGTTAAAGCAAAATTATCCCAATCCCTTTAATCCTCAGACAACTTTTACTTTCTCGCTGCCTGTCGCTGCCCACGCTAATTTGAGTATCTACAACATATTGGGACAGAAAGTTGTTACAGTTCTCGATGAAAAAGTTTCAGCAGGTGAGCATTCGATCAGCTTTGATGCTTCCGATTTGCCGACCGGGATATACTTTTACCGCCTTTCTACAGAAAACGCGACAAGCACTAAAAAGATGGTGCTGATAAAATGAAGTTACCTCTAATTTCATGTTGCATTGCATTTCTTTTATGCTTTTTGCAGACAGGAACTGCTGCAGAAGAGATTGCGGCAAAACATTCTATTCTCTCGAACAGTTTCCTTGAAATAAAAATTGTAGACCAATACCTGATTGGTTTGTCCCCTAATGGTCTTGCGGTTTTTGCATTTGATTTAAATTCGAATTTGTTCTATCAGGTCAATCAGTTACTTCTATCTGGAACAGTTCGCAATTCAAAGCTGTTTGAATCAACTCTGGTAGTAAGGTTAGCGGACAACCAATTGAATTTTATTGATTTAAGCAGTATGCCAGAGATTGCTGTCTTGGGTGAAGTTCGTCCGGATAATAACTACAGCGACTACGCAGTGGTCGGGAATTCACTCTACCTGTCGCATTGGTTTGAGGGTATAGGCGAATATGAAATGACAAATTTCAACGCACTGAGCCGCCTTAAAACTGACAGCAGTGGCGTACTGATGACCCAGTTGGAATACCATGACGGTTATCTATATGCCCTGGACAGGTACAACGGTGTCATTCGATATGACTTGAATGTGGGTTTCGGCAATAATGTGAACAGACTTTTAGTCAAGCAACGACCGTTCGCTTTTACTATAATTGATTCTCTGATATTTGTATCCTTGAACAGTCAGGGCTTGTTGATTGGGAGTTTCGAAAATGAAATCGGTAAGGTTATAGATTCTATAGCCGGTGTTGTCAGCCCTGCAAAGATTTTCGAGACAAATAGCCAGCTAATACTTTTATCCGAGCGAAATGTAAGCATCTTATCAAAAGACGACTATCATCTGATAACCGAATTTCCAATAGACTTCTATCGTTTGAGTGGAGACTTACTTTTACTAAATGACAAGGAGTTCATGCTGCTGCCCAAAGAAAGCGGGGGAGTAACCCGGTTCTCTTTGGATGGAGAACTAAATAGACTAGAGCTCTTAAGCAGGCCCGGCCCGGTTTCTACTTTAATAGTAAATTTCAACAAGATATTTACGGGTGGTACGAACAATTTTCTTGAGTGGTATGAAATTGGAGAAGCTGGAATTGTCAACTCAGGGATTATTTCTGACAAGTATCCAGGAATAACCGACGCAATCATCCATAGCAGTTATTTGTTTGCCCTGTCGTCAAACCGTAACGTCGTAGAGATATTTGCACGTGAACAGGAAAGTTATTACCTACTAGACAGTTTTGCCGTTGAAACAGGAAGTCAAACCATTTCTCTGATTTCTACCGAGTTGACACCAGACCTAATGGTGATAGTCTCAGGTAAACATTTTATCAGCAAGTATGAGTTATCGGCCGGCGGTTATGAACTTTCCTCAAATTGGAATTTTGAAAGCCCCATCAGTTCATATGTTGAAGTGGCTAACCGGCTTTATGTTGCTGACAGGTCCGGTGTCCTTACCGTTTATGAAATTTCAAATGATAACTTACTGTCGGAATGTTTTAAGAGGCAGCTAAACGGCACAGCCTGGAAAATTTTGTTTCATAAAAGAAACGCAATGGTCTTTGTTCACAACACTATGGCGATTTATGACGGCTGTAATTCTCCGGACAGCTTGATCCAGCTGGCACTACCGGTTCTCGATGCTACAATAATAGCTGACACGTTATATACGGTAGGAGCCAAAGGGATGGCAGTCTATGATATGACGAGTGGCTATCCGGAACTGGTATATAGCAGCAGTTTACGAGGCAGTCTGATCTCTGCATTCCCTGGGTTAATCGCTACCACCGATGGTAGTGCACTGCATATATACGAATTGAGATCCGATTCAAGTTCTGTTTCAATCGAACAATCAGAAGAAAACAAGTATGCCAGGTTGCTGGACAATTACCCGAACCCGTTTAATAATTCTACAGTCATTCAGTATGAACTGACAAAAGAGTCAATCGTGCACCTGACAGTTTTCAATCTGCTGGGTCAACAGGTAGCCACTCTGGTTAGCTCTCTTAAACCGGCCGGAATGCATACGGTTATCTGGAATGGCAGGGACTTAAATGGAAAAGCAATCGCCAGCGGTGTTTATTTCTATCGCCTGGAAACAGCAGAAACTGTTCTATCTAAAAAAATGCTGCTGCTTAAATGAATCTATTTATTCTTAGAACTGTCTGAACCAGAGTCGTTCAGTTCTCTTTGCAAAGATTGCAGATCTCGCAAGTCGACTTCAAAGTAAGTTCCGTTCTCTGTTATATCAGTGCGATTATTAATTCGCACCGGTTGACCTTCGACAGCTAACGGCAAAGTTGACATAAGAGATTTTACTCCGCTATAGGCAGTAGGGTAGTAGACGGCAGTCAGAATATGGTCCCAGCTTTTTGCTTCAGCCGGAGGAGAAAAAGAAGCCCGTCCTTCCATTCTGAATGTATAGCTGCCGGCCGGCTTAAAAAATATGCGGGTAACGTAAACCGGAAAATAGGAAGTTGATGTATTGGCGTAGCCGCCAAGTCCGGAAATTGTATAGTAGGGAAACTCCGATGGCCCCGCTTCGTCTTCATCAATCTGAATCAGCGCGTTATTTGGTCCGGTCGTGCCACTCAGTAGCAGATAGCACTTACCATGCAGCAGAATAAAGCCGTCGGCCGGGGTAGTGATGTCGACTGTTACCAGATCAGTCATGGCATCGGTAAAAAGAGCTACCTGATCTATGTTTATGGCTGCAGTCAAGCCCGGCTCATCAAGTATCTCATGATAATCGATGGCCGACTCAGGCAGACGCACAGATTCATTGGCGCTGTCAATTCCGGATAATCTGATAGTTTCGTTCCCCAGTGAATCATAAAACGAAAGGCTGTGTTCTTCGGAGTTAGTCGCTATGGCCAGACTGTCTCTATTATCTATAGTCTTGAGATTGTAAGCAGAAAAAGCAAAAGGAGAAGCTACTAATTCAGTTCGCGGCAGGGCAGGCTCACTTGATATTACTAACTGCAGATAAAGTTTGTCATAGTTTTGAAAATAGTCGTCACTGATAGCGTTTATTGAACCCAGCAAATGAACAAAAACTCCCCTTGCTGTTACAACCTGGGAGGTTTCTAACCACAACCTCTGTCCGGCCGTAGAGTCAGTATATAATTCGAATGACAGCTCATAGATTGAATCAGCAACAGGGTTGCCCAGGGAGTCTTCAAGAAAACCCTGATAACTTATCAGCTGTGAGGCATCTGATTCAGAAGCTACAGCAACCAGAGACATAAGCAATGCCCAAACAAAGATAATTTTGCGTTTGATAGACCGGCTGATTACCGCTAATGCTATAGTCTTGAGCGTTAACATACTGCTCTTTCTTATCGGTTGTTTCTGACAATATTATTGCAGCGAGTATACGAGAACCATCAGGCTGTTATATTCTTGTGACGCTCAAGTTCGGGGTGAATATTTTCATTGACCCCGATTGGTTTCGAGTCGCGAATACTGTGCACCAATTCTATTGACGGCCGGGCAACTTCCAGCCCAAATCCGCTGCCCTCAAGTATGTTCTGATAAACTACCGTATGCAAGTCGGTAAATCCGGTTGAAAACTCAATCTCGGTGCCATCAATAGAGACTGAACGAAAAGTTTTCTGTCCATCTTTGACTGAGTCCGGCGGCAGATCATTCTTGTCGATAGACAGATACCACTTTACTGTAGCGTTCTGAAGTTCCATGAATCCTGATGATCTGGTTGGCTGGTGAAGATGAACTTCGCTGTGTTGAACTTCGCCGAATAACCACAGCAGCAGGTCAAAGAAGTGTACCCCGATATTAGTAGACAATCCGCCTGATCTTTCAGCCTGTCCCTTCCAGGACATCAGATACCAGGGGCCGCGCGAAGTTATGTAGGTCAGGTTAACTTCTTTTTTCTTTCCGGATTTTTCTTTGCCGAGCTGTTTTTTCAGTTCTATTAAAGCCGGGTGAACTCGTAACTGCAAAATAGTATATATTTTCTTGCCGCTTTCCTGTTCAAGTTCCTGAAGAGCATCAATATTCCAGGGGTTCAAAACGACAGGTTTTTCACAGATTGCGTCGGCTCCGATTCTGAGAGCCAGACGGCAATGGGCGTCGTGTAGGTAATTAGGAGAGCAGATGGAAATAAAGTCTATAGCTTTTCCCTCGCCTTCTCTTCTCAATTTGTCCAGATGTCTGTCAAACCGCTCAAATTCTGTGAAAAAACGGACATCTTCAAAGTATTTATCCAGGATACCTGCAGAATCATTGGGGTCTACGGCTGCTAACAGATTATTGCCGGTATCTTTAATCGCTTTCAAATGACGAGGGGCCACATAGCCCGAAGAGCCTGTCAATGCAAAATTCTTAGGCATCAAATATCTCTCTATAATTCCCTGGAATCATTTTGTAATACAACATTTTGGCTAATAAAGCACAAAATCCTACAACATCAACAGAGAATCTTATGAAATTTCGGGAAATAGTAAGTTACTTACTAAGGACAGGGGCCGGGCTGAGGGCCGCCTCTGAAAATTAAGTCGACTAGGAATGTCAAATCTAAGATATTTCCAGATATTCCGTCTCCATTTACATCCCCCTCTTCCGGACAGGCAATATCGGAGCCACCCCTGAATATCAGGTCGACAATGTAGGTCAGGTCAAGAATATCGGCTGATAGGCTATTGTCACCATTCATGTCTCCTCTTAGACCGTTACAGCAGCCTTCAGGAGGAGGTATCAGCGGAGATTCAAAAACAAATAACCCACTTTGCATATCTGAAACTAGTATCCTGGCCGAAGGTAAATAGGGGTATACATTCCACGCACCACTGAAGCCGAAAGTAGCAGGAGAAGTGTCAAAATGGCCTTCTTCAAACGGTGCGGTCGGATTGGAAATATTCCAGATTCTAAGCCCCGCCGCATAATTGGCGATTAGTAGCTTGTCACCCCTAACATAGGAGTTATGAGTCACGTTCGCCCCAGTAACTATTATATCAGCAACTTTAAAGATGCTGCTGTAATTTGAAATATCAAACACACGGGTATGATTCCCAGCAAAACCGTATTCGTCTCCGATGAATATGTAATTGCCGTCTTCGCTGAATGCTGCATTATGGGCGCCTGAGCCAGTATAATTAAAATGCCCAACCAGCTGGATTGAAGCCTTGTTGCTGACATCCAGCAAATCTATGCCGTCTCCCCAGATGCCGCAGGCAGCCAGAATGTTATTTCGAATTGCAAAATCGTGGTAGTAGAAAGTCTGATACTGACCAGCGAACTGTGGGGCGCTTGGATTAGAGATATCATAGATGACAACACCATCAGCTGACCCGCCGCCAAAATAGACATAGTCGCCGTCTACCAGACAATTATGCCTGCCTCCTGGAATTATTGATACCTGCTGAGGGTTGCTGGGATCGCTTAAATCCACAATCATTGTAGAAGCATTTTCAGATACAACAATAGCATAATTCTGGTAAATCTTTACATCCTTTAAATCAGCGGTGCCCGGTACAAAACCGACTTCAACCAGCGGAAAAGTATCTATATCGATAATACTCAGACCATTATCGGGGGCGCAGATAAGGGCATATTCTCTGCCAGTTGCCTGATCAACATACCCCCAGCAATCGGCGTAGTTAGAATATTTGTTCCAGTAGCCGACAAGGTTTACCTGGGTGCTCAACTCTTGTGTAAAGACAGCCGCTTCGATACTTAAGTTAATTTCAATGTCTAAGTCATCATAAGCCCTGACTTGGTAAAAGTAGGACATAAACCTGGTCAGGCCTGAATGCCAATAATTGTTTATGGCTCCGTCCAGCACGGCTAAAGTATCAGTCGGAGGCGAAGAATTTCCCCAATAGAGCACAAAGTGATCAGCGGGGGAGCCGCTTAAAAACCAATCCAGAATGGCATCATTCTCAAAAGCAATCGCGTTCAAGCTCATCAAAGTTAATATCTCTATAGCTGCCGGCTCGGTTTCAAAATAAGTGTGTCCGGTCGCCAGCCGCGGCCACCAGGCGTAAAGAACATCCGGGTCATTAAGCAGTATATTTATGCCGGCATAGGTTGTGCCGGTAGAATCATAGGAGGAATTCATTACAAACAGGTATTCATAGTTCCCTTGTGGGCTGCTATCCGGGTCCCAATGAAAATTGACGGGAGGAGTAGAGGCATCCTCAAATTCTACAATGCAAAGATTCAGCCTGCGGGGATTAGCTGCATCTGATATGTCCCAGGCAGAACCCGGGAAAGTCCCTACTCCTGCTGAGTTGTAAGCAAAATCCCGGCGAAAGACCTGAACGTTTGTCCAATTAGCTGTGTCACTGTCAAATTTGATTTCGACCGGTATATACTGTTCAGGGAGTATACTGCTGCCAAAGAAATCCACTCCCTTGGCCATACTTCCGCCAAAGGTCTCAAAGCCGAAATTTACACCACTCATCCATTGTGTTTCCCCAATCCAGGTAGCAAAAATTGCAGGACCATGTTCTTCACGAAGTACTACAGATGTTTCCTGCTGCTCCTGCCAGTTTGTTGCTTTTAGAAAGAGTTTTTCATATTCGGTTAATTCGAAACCGGAATTAAGAACCGGCGGGTCTGCCTGTGCCAATGAATATAGGCAAAGAAAAGCCGCAGCTAATAGAGTTAGGAATCGTTTCGACATTGCTGTTTTCCTCAAAACTAAAGAGGTTTGATTAGGGTCATAATTCAATGGCGGTATCTACCAGTCTAAAATAGATGATTTCCTGTCAAACGCAACCACAAATTTCTATACGGCTATATTTATGAATTGTTCGGCAGAAAAAATCTCAAAAAACGCATATCAGGAGGATTTTCAATGTTTTATTAGGGGCAATCAGCTGGCGGGTCGCCGCCTCTGAAAATTAAGTCCACTAGGTATGTCAGGTCCAGTATATCAGACTGAATGCCATCGTCATTTATGTCACTTTCAAGCGGGCACTTGCCGTTATCGCCGCTGCCCCTGAAAATAAAATCGACTAAGAAAGTAAGGTCGAGAATATTTGCATTTGTCCCATCGGAATTAAAATCGCCTCTTTGTCCTTGACAACAGCTGCTTGTAAACAGGAATACCAGGTCGTCAATTTCATCAATACCCGTAAAATCCAGGACACCGTCATTGTTGCGGTCGTGCAAAATACAGCAGGAAGCTGTAGAACTGGCCGGATAGTCCGCCGGATTTATAAAATTGCCGCTGCCGTCATTTTCGAATATCCTGAAGATGTTGCCGGTAAAGGAGCTTGTTACCATATCCAGGTCGCCATCTCCGTCCAGATCACCCAGATCAATAGCTATTGCAAATGGAGGCACACTATATATTACTGCAGGAGACAGACCGCCCAGCCCGTTTCCAAAAATTACTACCGCATTATCGCCGAGGGCATTTGCAGAGACGACATCAACATTTCCGTCACCGTTAACGTCCCCGACAGCTAACATCCAGGGGCTGCCCATGGCGTCCACTTTAGATGCAAACTCTAATCCGCCCTGGCCGTCGCCAAGCAGCAGTACTATCTCTTGGCTGCCATATGCCCCAACAAACAGATCCGGTATGCCGTCATTGTTGGCGTCGGCTGCAGCGCAGGCAAATTCACCCGATGAGCCGCTTTCAACTGGGATTACTGTAGAAAAAACTCCGTTTCCGTCATTCAAAAAAATAGTGATATTGTCGCTGCTAATATTTGAAGTACAAATATCGTCATCACCATCGCCGTCAATATCCATTACAGTTACACCCCGCATCCCAAACCCGCCGGTATATTCGACTACAGAGGTAAATCCGCCTGAACCGTCCCCAAGCAAAATCCTCAGTTTATCAGTAAAAGTTGCTCCTACGGCCAGGTCTATGATGCCATCGCCGTTAAAGTCTCCACCTTCGTTGGGACTGGCAACCCCGTTTCCGGAAAACGGATAAGTTATAAATCCAGAAAAATATCCGGTGCCGTCATTTAATGCTACCCGGACATCGTCAGCTATCTCATTTATAATAGTAAGGTCACTGAAACCATCATCGTTTAAGTCTCCTGCATAAGCGCCATAACACTGAATATGCCCTTCGCCGCTGTCTCTTACTGTGAAAACAGTATCGAGCGTTTGGACAATAGACGAAAAATCGGATTTTGCCCAGAAACTCCAGCTATATCCGGTTGCCATCGGAGTGGCAGCAAAGGTAGTAATTCCTTTAGACAAAGAAACAGTTATCCATTCGCCGGCAAAAAACGGTTCATCAGGAGTAAAGCGTACTTGTCTGTTCCCATTTTCGAATTGAAACAGACCCGTAGCAGGGCCTGACCATCTTCCGAAGACTCTGAATGTCGAGCTGTTGATAGTTGACGGGTCCATTGTCGAGTCAAACTTTACTACGATGTCAGTTTGTCGCTCGGCCGCAATTTCCTGCGAGGCCGGGAATACAGAATCAACAGGCGCCAGCTGGCGAATTGTTACACTTGTTTCGAGACTAATCAAAATTTCGTTGTCCAGAGAGTCGAAAGACTTAATTCGATAAAAATTATCTGTATCCGGAGTAAGCCCGGAATGTAAGTAGGTAGTGTCAACGCCTGAGAGCTCTGCAATTATTGAATCAGCTGCCGAGTCACCCCAGAAAAGTTTGTAATTATCGGGTTCAGTACCGGGAGAAAGCCACTGCAGATGTACTGCCAATTTTACTTGAATGGCCATAAGATTTATTCTTGGATAAATAAACAACGATGCCGGCAGACTTTCTAAAAAAGTGTGGCCATCGGCTACTCTCGGCCACCAGGCATAGAGCACATCCGGGTCGCCTGTCAAAATATTGATTTCCTCATAAGTGGTCCCAGAGGAGTCATAGGCAGAATTCATCACGAACAGATATTCGAATTTCCCGGAAGGACTATCATCGGGATCCCATTTAAAGTTTGGGTCGGGAAGACCGCCAAAGCCGTCATCGTATTCTACTATGCAAAGATTCAGCCAGCGAGGATTAACCGGGTCGCTGATATCCCAGGCTCTGCCCGGAAAAGTGCCGACTCCGGCAGAACTGTACGGCCCCCTTCGGAAAGTTTGTACCAAAGTCCACAGAGTAGTATCAGTTTCAAACTCTATTTCGACCGGTACATAGTCATCTGTAACAACGTTGCTTCCAAAAAAATCAACACCTTTGGCAATACTTCCGCCAAAAGTTTCATAGCCAAAGTCTCTCCCGCTCATCCACTGCGGTGTTCCGGACCAAACAGCTTCAATAGGGAAGTTCTCGGCAGACAAAGCAGGGGGAGAAGTTGCCAACAAGAAAAAGATAACGCCAAACATGTTTCTGTAATTAGAATATTGTTTCATAACTTTTTCCTGTCGGCGACGTGATAACTCGCCCAAGAGCGAGTCAAAGTTTTAGCTATTATGGACAGGAGCCGGGCGCCGGGCCGCCTCTGCATATCCTGTCAATGATAAATAGCAAGTCGTCGATGTCCACTATGTTGTCGTTATTAACATCGCCTTCATCCTCGCAGGCCGGCGCCGGTCCGCCCCTGAAAATGAAGTCAATAAGATAAACTACGTCTGTTACAGTTACGGCAGGATTTCCATCGTTGTTCATGTCGCCTCGGTTGCCTACACAACAGCTTTCTCCCGGTACGAAAGTATTGAATACATAAAGCCCGGTCTGCATATCTGAGACAATTACTTTTCCCGATTCAAAATACGGGTAGACACCCCAGGCGCCTTCATACGAACTCATCGGAGTTTGCAAGTGAGTATCGTAAAAGGCAACTTCATAAGGGTCAGTAGGGTCTTTTACATTCCAGACGCGTAAACCGTCTACATAGTGTGCAATAAAGAGATGTTCACCCTTCACATAACTGTTGTGAGTGACAGTATTTGGGTCGACTATAATATCTGCCACTTTGTAAATGCTGCCTAAGTTAGAAATGTCAAAGACTCTGGTATAATTACCGCTGCCAATTTCATCTCCGA
Source organism: Candidatus Zixiibacteriota bacterium (assembly GCA_022571845.1). GTDB lineage: Bacteria > Zixibacteria > MSB-5A5 > GN15 > FEB-12 > JACZWU01. Next base: position 70,451 of record JACZXB010000002.1, read on the forward strand.
TAAATAGAAAGTCACCATCTTCGCTAAAGGCCGCATTATGTGCTCCCGAACCGGGGTAATTAAACTGGCCAATCAATTGTATATTGCTCTTGTCTGTTAAATCCAGAATATCTACTCCAATACCATTAATAGCACAGGCTGCCATAGTATCATTTCTGATGGCTACATCATGGTAGCTGTAGGGACTATAGGTGTTAACATATTCAGGGTTTGCCGGATCCAATATTGAATATATTACAAGCCCTGAGGGACTTCCCCCAATTTGATAGACGTAATGTCCATCAACCAGTCCATTGTGACAGCCACTGGACATTGTTGAAACAACCTGAGGATTGGTAACATCGGATATGTCGGCTATGATGGTTGGACCACCTTCTTGAAAAATTATTGTATAGTGACTGTAAGTTTTAACATCCTTTGTGTCATTTCCACCAGCAATGAAACCTACTTCGACAAACGGTGTGTCGTTTATGTCAATAATGTACAGCCCCGAAAACCTGCCACATATTAAGGCATATTCTTTTCCATTGGTGCTGTCAGTATAGCCCCAAATATCGCCGTAGCTGGAACTCCCGTTCCATTGGCCGAAGAGGGATAGGTTTAGAGTATTATATCTGGTTCTGGTACTTTTAACGCGACTTGAAAGCAGTTCGTTATCGAGAGAATCATACGACCTGATTTGATAGTAATAATCTATTTCTGTCATCAAGTTGGTATGAGCAAAGTCCCGAATATCCCCAGGCTGTTCTGTCAGCAATTGGTCAGGTATTGAATCTGTATCCCAGAAGATTTTGAAATTGTCAGGATTTTGACCCGGGTAGACCCAGTTGAGATAAACTGAGTCCTCAAAAGCCGTGGCCAGCAGGCCAATATAGGTATTAATAACTAATTTGGCTGTATCAGTTTCAAAAAAGGTATGGCCGTCGGCAAGCCTTGGCCACCAGGCGTAGAGATTGTCCATGTCATCCAGAAGGACATTACTATCGGCATAAGTCAGGCCGGTGCTGTCGTAGTCACTTTTCATAATTAACAGGTACTCAAACTTTCCCTGAGCGCTGTTGTCGGGGTCCCATTTAAAATTCGGGTCGGGCAGGGGGCCGCTACCATCATCATATTCAACAATACAAACATTAAGTCGGCGCGGATTAGCAGGCTCACTTATATCCCAGACTGAGCCGGGGAAAGTACCTACACCTGCAGACCTGAAAAGGTTTTCCCTTCTAAAAAACTGTGCATTTGACCAATTGCTACTATCTATATCAAATCTGATTTCAACAGGAATGTAGTCTGTGGAACCTAAATTACTTCCAAAAAAGTCCGCACCCTTGGCAATACTTCCGCCAAACGCTTCATAATTAAAATCAACGCCACTCATCCATTGCGGTGTGCCTATCCATTCGGCATATATCTCAATCAGGCTGTCGCCGCCGGGAAGGCTCGAACTACTTCTGTTTTCAGAATCAATGGCGCTGTTCTTTTCAGAAAAAGGCGCAAGCGGCGGGTCAGATAGTGCTGAAAAAGCAAAAAATAAAATAGTGCAGAGTATCAGCGAAACAAGACTTATAGATTTCTTCATAAGAGGCCTTATCATCAGTCAAGTTGAAAGCAATTCTTGCCTACTCCAAAATACTAATAAAGCATATAATCGCAAACAATATTATAACGTAAGAAAGACAAGAATGTTTAGCGCAGAATTTGCTCTAGGAATTGAATTCACCAGACTTTTCGGATTATTTCGTAGACTATTTACTGAGTTCCATCGAAATTGAGATAGCTGAGACTTCAAAAAGACGAGGTTAAACTATGCCCAAACACTATTTAATAATGTATCACCCGCCCAGAGATGGATTTGCAGAAAATGCAACTCCAGATGAGTCCACAGAAGTTATGAAGCATTTTGAATATCTAAAGCAACTCCATGCAGAAAAGGTTGTGCTAATTGCAGGTAGAACTGAAGACGCCCGCTTTGGAATCGCTCTGATTGAAACAGAGAGAGAAGAAAAAGCCCGCGAGATTTTGGATAACGATCCGGCTGTTAAAGCCAAAGTTTTTATAGCCGAGTTGCTGCCATTTAGTTTGGCGTTAAGGTAGCCAATAGGCATCAATTGCGCGAAACAGACTATTTATGGCCAACTGTGTTAGGGTGAGCCTCACCATCTAAAGCCGGGGGATACATTGCTGCTGCCACCAAACGTGCCACACTCGTCAAGGGCTATAACAGATTGTCATGTATTGGATGTGTTTTATCCAATCAGGTGGGAATTGACTGATTCTGAATTCTCAGGATATGAGTCAGATTGAAAAAAACGCCAATTAGCACAGATACTTTAATATTGACAGATTTCTAACTTTGATTATACTACTGGTCGAGAAATAACTCAAAACCAAGAGGTGTATTCTTGAAAAAACTGCTTTTATTTCCTCTGATGGCTCTGCTGGTAGTTGCCGGTTGCGGTCAGAAGGGGGAAGATGTACTCACCAACAATAACGGTACTTCGATCACAGACCCCTCAGATGGTACTCTTGACCCCGATAACTTCGTACTCTACGCAACTACTGCCAGCTATGGCGAGGGCGCTTATTCTTCACCCGAAGGCATTGAACCGGAAAATATCAATCTGACGGTTGTCTCCGTTCAATTAAGAAAAGCTGATGATTCACTCGGCTGGATTACTGTCGCAGAGCCGAACGCAACCTATGATTTTCTGCAATTAGTAGACGGCGTTACCGCCGAACTGGCCTCGGTAGCCATAGAGCCCGGCCGTTACACCATGTTGCGCATAATTGTGGCTGAGACCAACGAAATAGTTTTTGACGGCACCAGCGAATCCCTGACAGTTCCCAGCGGGACAGAAACAGGTGTTAAGCTGAGTTTCAATGTGGTAATCGAGGGTGGTGAAACTTTGACAGCAACAATTGAATTCGATGCGGCCACTTCCATTATCAGCACCGAACAAGATTATTTGCTGCGCCCGGCCTTCAGACTCCTGATCGACAGCGAATAATAAAAATTAGTATTACAGCACAAAAAAAAGGCCACCAATATGGTGACCTTTTTATTTCATCCTTCGACCCCCTCAATTACAAGGGACTTTGTCCGCTCAGGATGACAAATCGTTTTGTGGGCGGCAGATGTCCTCACACTGTCCTGAGCGCAGCCGAAGGGTCTGCCCCTTCATGAACTATTCGTTCTTACTTGCTCCCTTTACCCTTACCTTTTTTCTTGTCTTTGCCTTTAGACTTATTTTTCGCGGGTGCAGCTTTGCCCGGCTTTTTTGAGTTCGCCTGAAGTTTGGCCTTTCTCTGCTTTTCGTGTTTATGCTGCTTCACTTTAGCGTTCAGGTTTACAAACCCCTGCTTTTTGCCACGCATTTTTACAATCTCATCAGGAGAGTAGCCATAGCGCTCACTCATAAACTTAATATTCACAAAATTGACAACATCGCCATCGCTTAAGTGAATCTTCTTCCAGTCTTTGCGTTTCTTGTTTTTGTAATGCCCCCAGGCCTTACCATAGGGGGGGCCCGGGTCACTTTCAAAAGAAACGTAGTAGACTTCGGGGGAGAGACCAAAATGAGCTGAGATTTCAAACCATGACTTGCCTTCGGAGCGAAGTTTTACCACCAGTCCGGCGTCAACATCGCCATGACGGGAGATAAAAAAGACCACCGGCATTTCGTCATCGGGAATATTATGTTTACGGACAACCATTATCTCTGTTGCAGGAGCTTTGTAATGCTCACCGATTGACAGATAAAAACTTTTTAGTCCGTCCTGGTCGGCAGACAGGCCAAAACTTACGTCAGCGGCCCTGCTAATTACAGCAGTTATCATAAATGTCAGCAATAGAGCTGAAAAGACTTTCAAGAGTTTCATATGTTCCTCCGGGCTTTATCTTCCTTCTGCGATTTCAAGAAAGTACACTTGATTATTATCGGAATTCAAACATAAAATAATACTCTTATGTTTGTCGAGTAGATTCAACTTATGTCATTCTAAAGTTCTGCCGACAATTCTAGTATGAACATCTTGCTTACAATTCTTGGCTTAGCGCTGCTGGCGTTCGGTTCATTCATAATTGTCTGCAGTTATATAGGGCAGGTGCAAAACTACAAAAACCGAGACAACCCAAATGGTCCTCACATCTCACCCATTCCGTTTTTTGGGCCCATTTTAGTGATAGTTGGTTTAGCTTTGCTATCGGTCGAATTGTCACCATGGATGCTGCTGTTTTTCCTGTTCCACCCGGATACGGTAATAGTGGTTATTGGCCTGATTTGGCTCCTATTCAATCGCCAGAAGCAGAGCTGACTCAAATTTTATCCTGGGTCAGCTGTACATCTGGTTAATTTTTCGGCCTGCATAGAGACCTAACCCGGTGCCAATCATACTCAAAAAGAGTGCTGTGAATATTCCCAGATGATATCCCAGCCACCAGCCAACCCAGCCACAAATAGAAGAAGAGATTATAACAATGATAACTTTCATAGTAAGAACTCTATCGGAATCTTTTCAGCAATGATTGAAGTCAAAACTTCTCTTCAAAGTGAAAAAAGCTTGGGCAATTAAAAGAGCAATACTCTCGACAGGACGATCTTAGAACTTTACTGTCCGCTGTTAAGTACTTATTAAGAGAACTGACAAGCAGATTCTTAGTTAATTATCTGTCATTGGTCAGTATGGTCTCGGAGGTCCGTGATTATTAGTTTAAAAAAAACTTGCCGACCCCGAAAGGTCGGCAAGTATAACAGATTTGAAACTACTTCATGTTTCTATGGATGAATTAACTCCGAACCACCACGGAAAATGAAGTCTACAAACATAGTAAGATCTACGATGCCAACTGAACCGTCGGCATTCACATCGCCTGTCTCCAGGACTAAAGGCGCATCACCACCCCTGAATATGAAGTCGACCATGAAAATAAGGTCAAGAATAGTGAAATTGCCATCCAGGTTAACATCGCCTGAAATATGTCCGATTATGTTGCAGGTTCCGGACAATCCTCCCGACGGTCCACCGGTGTAATCGTAGGTGACGTCGAAGGATGATACAATCTCATCCCAGATAAGAGTTCCGTCCTGTACACATAAAATATAATCAGTGACCGGGTAAGAGATATCAAGGACCTGTCCCAAACCAGGCAGAGACTCATGAGACGCCAGTAGTTCAGTACCGCTTATCGGTACAGAACAACCGCTGGTGGGAATAACCATGGCAACTGAACCAAGATCCACATCAGAAAGTGAATAACCTAAACCCGAGGCATAGGCTTCACTGATGTATAAATGACCGGTTATCGGCTCAAGGGCATATTTCATAACTACGCGCTTAGGACAGGGGTCCATCGCCCAGGTTGGGTCGCCCTCACCAGCCACATTGATTGTATAGTCCTCAACATCACCGAAGGAAGTGGGTCCACACGGGGGCGGAGGAGCGTTATAATTCATTCTAACGCGCATTCTGGTGGGTCCCGGAAGTGCGTCACCAGGTACTACCACATTACCGGTATATGGACCTGAACCCGTAGACACGTCCAAAGTAACCGCTTCAGTCACTTCATCAAAGACGTAATCCTGATTCCAGTCGACCCAGACAGCACCTTGGTCTGTTTCGAAGTAGGGGTTACCGAGTGTTATGATAATTGGATAGCTTCCGCCTACTTCCATAGTGGTCGAGAGCGCTGTGTAGTCACCGTACATGTCGCAACCGGTAGTGTTGTTGATATCACCGACAGTTACGTTCGAAATATATTCATCGCAAATGTTACTTGTTGCTGAACAGTATGAAAGAACTCCCTCCTCAGCAAGGACAGTGATGGAGTATGGACCTTCGGCGCTACTAGACGGGTCAAGCAAAACAGGGTAATAGTAGGTTCCGGCAGGCATACCCTCCCAGTATATCGTGACATTGCCGTCACCACAGTCATCAAAGTTAAATGTGCCTGCGGTGGTGAAGTCCGTACACGGGCATCCCAGTGCCAGATTCAGCCAGGCATTACCGAAAGCGGGTGAAGTACCACAATAGCTAAGGGTAATATTCGCGGTTGCGGGGGTAGTAAATGCCTCCCATGCATGGCCACCGGCGAAGAATTCGCACTCGTGAGTGGCACAAGTGTTATCACCGGTAAAGGTGACGGGTGTGCCCAGCGTCAGTGCAGTTGGTGTGACCGATGCACAGTTATCATTTGCGGGAGGGTCACAGACGGTACACTCTATGGAAATTACTCCGTTACCGGTGTTGCTTGCGTAACCCCCGACTTCAATCAAATAGGTATTTCCTGTGACAGCGTCAAATGTGATTTGCGACTGCAGGCCACAGTAGTCATCGTTACAGCCAATCAGAGGTGCTGTATTAGGGTCGACTCCGTCATAAATACCTAGATAGGAATCATAAGATGAGCCGCATAAACTTACTGTCGCCGGGCCTGTGCAGGTAGCCGTATAACAGTACCAGATATTAGCTGAGGTCATACATCCTCCCGGGCCATCGAAACTCGTGCCTATGGTAGTGTATGCCTGATCTACTACGTTACCGATTTCTTCGCATTGCTCCCAATCATCGTTTTCAGGACCAGGAGCGGCTTCGGATATCGAGAGATCAAAATTAGGTATGCAAGCCGGTGACGGCCAGGTGTCTATCATGATATAATAGATGCCCGGATCCAAAGTTATTCCATAGAATCCCTTAGGGCTGCTGCTGGAGCTGGTAACTGTCGCGATACATGTCGAATTGGCGTCAGGGCATTCGTCATCAATAGACATCCCGGACCATGTCGTACCATTGGGGTCAAGGACAATATCAAGAGATACCGTTGCGCTAACTTCGATCGAGTATATAATGTCCTCGCCGCCGTCGTACGATCCCAGACAGGTAGAGCTGTAGTTGTTACCACGACCACATGTCGTCTGACCGGCATCAAGATAGGGCAGGTCTTCCGGGATCTTAACGATTATCGGGTCAGTACAGTCATCACCGGCCGTTGGACCGGCGGACTGTGCGAAAGTCAAGTCAAAGTCAGGTATACAGTCCGGAGCTGGCCAGGTATCTACCATCACATAGTAGGTGCCCGGCTCCAAATGTACTCCAAACATCGTATGTGGCGATCCGCTGGAGCTGGTCGAGGTGCCGATACAGGTTGATGGGTCGGGAGGACAGCTGCCGTCGATCACGAAGCCGGTATAAGTGGTACCCTTGGCGTCGAGTGTTATATCGACATCGATAGCCGTTGCAACATTGACTTCATAAATAATGTCCTCGCCACCATCGTAAACGCCGAGGCAGGTGGCATCATAATAATCCAGCCTGCCGCAGGTATATTGATTGAGCAGAGTCACCGGGAGGGCTTCCGAGCCGGCGATATCGACAATTATAGGAATATCACAGTTGTCGCCATCGGCCGGAGGAGGACACTCTTCCACGTTTATTGTAAACTGGAAATCCGCCTCAATACCGTTACAGCTACCGTCACCTATGAAGACCGGGAAGTAATAGGTTGCCGGTCCGCTCAGGAAATCCCACCAGATGCGCGGGTTGGTAGAGCCGTCACCGCAATCGTCAAATGAGAAGCCTGTTCTGAGTATATAGGCGTTGCAATCGGTGCACTGGTCATATAGGACAACACCGATACACTCGATATCCGTGCTGGTGCCACAGAAATCTATTTCAACATTGTTACATGCATAAGGTAATTCAAATTTGTACCAAACAGCGTTCCAGTCCAGAACACCGGGACAGTCAATTTGAGCGCCGAAGGTGTTTCCGGTGACGACGGTCGGGAACGGTCCGCTGACCAGTTCGGCTGTCGTGCACTCGTCATTTGCTCCAGAAACTGGACAGGGATCATCGGTGCAGTTGAGTCCTGAGGACCAGTTACCGCCGAGAGATCCGCAGTCGGCTTCGGTAATTTCGTCTTCACATGACGGAGCAGTCGGGTCGCCATAGCAGCAACGGCCGACCGGAATGGCGGCATCGTTGATAGATATGGCATCCACTGAAAACTGAGCGCCGTCAAAACCATAGTACCTAAACGCTATTTTTACATCGGTGTAGCCAAGATAGGCAGTCAGTGGCAGGGTGGTATTGTACCAGGTCCAGCTAGTAAATTCGCCCACTTCATTTTCCGACCAAATTGGACTGCCCCAGGTAGCGCCGCCATCCGTAGACACGTAAATTTCCAGATCGCAGTTGTTATTAGGATCTACCGACCAGAAATAACTTCCCATCCAATAGAATTCTAATACCCAGTCGGTGCCGGAAGTGGTCAGGTCGACCGAGGGACTAATAAGCCACTCGTTCTGTGTGCCAGAGAAGGTGTTGTCGTAAAAACATGAGACGTTGTAGCTGCCTTCAAACGGGTCAAAGCTGTCTATCTCCCATGTAAAGGGGTTGGCGACAGTTGTCGACCAGCCGGTTGGTGGGACTGCGCCGCCTTCGAAGCCTTCAGCAAGCAAGTCCACACGATTGGTCGAGGGGACATAATTTGATGACCCGGCCCATGGGTTTGTTCTGAGGTCCTCCGCTTGCAGACGTTGTGCAAACGGGCGATTCGCTTGCTCCAGGGCCAAACGTTGAGCAATCTCTTCATCTGAGGGCTGCTGGCCGTCCGACCAAACCGGAGGACGCCCCTCATCCTCAAGTGGCACAGTTAATAAGTCGTGCTCAGGTTCGTTCTGAGCTTTCAGTTCCCAGTTCGGTCCCTGGAGACTCAATATAGGTTCGACAGAATTTGGGCTTCGAGGCGGTCTTTCAGCACTGACCACGTTGTAGCCGATAGTGATCGCGACCGCGATCAACGCTACAGAACAAGCCGTTAGCAAGATTCGTTTCATAACTTCCTCCGAGTTAGTTAAGGGATTACCCCAATTGCAATTGTAGAAAAATTGTTCTTACCTATTATCATTTAATAAAACCATTATCATCCACAGAACCTCCCGGCGCCGTCAAAGCACCACAGAAAAGTTGTTCTACCCTTTGCAGGTAAAATTATGAATGGGTGAGCACTGAAAATAGATTGGCGAAAAACAGAAACTAAGAGCGACAGAAAGGTGTAAATTTGTCAACCTTCAAAGTTCACTCTCTTTCTGTGCAGAACTCAAACTCTACTCCCGTCCATGAAAGAGCATGAATCGGTGCCAAATATGAGGCACACCCAATAAATTACCTATTTTGAAAACTCTTATTATTAAATTAGACTGTAAAAAAGGTGCTTGTCAAGGACTTTTTGCTCTTTTAAATGATTTAATTGTATCGCAAAATCCAGGCTTTGATTCCAAATCAATACCACCCGGCAGCACGATCCTAGATCTCTTCTGCCGTTTATGGAGTATTATCTACCAGCACTCTGGTCATGCAGCCATACAAAAAATGGCTTAGTTCAATTAGCACGGCCCGGGAGATGGTCCGCCGCGAAAGATTCTGTCCACCAGGAAAGTCAAATCAAGAATATCTGCAGGATTGTTGTCACCATTAACATCGCTTTCATTTGGGCATCCACCCGAATCGCCGCTACCTCTGAATATAAAATCCACTGTGAAGGTCAAGTCTAAGATATCAGCATCGTCTCCATCACCATTCAGATCACCCCTGTTGCCGACACAACAGCAAGCGTCGCCTATACCATCGCCATCAGTATCTGCTTGACCCGGATTCGGGGTGTTCGGGCAGTTGTCCTCCGTATCCACGACACCGTCACCATCTGAATCAATTCCTATAATCGTTAAATTCCCATTGCTAATATCCTGGTAATCAGTTCCACTATTGTCCATCCTCACACGGACTCGAACTTGATTGGATTGGTTATCTGGAACTGTCCAGTCATACGTATGAATACTTCCAACGCCTGGATCGCCCGCAGGTAAATCCATGGCAATTACCAGCCAAGGGCCTCCAGCACCAGTAGTCGAGTACCATAAATCCCAGTTTTGCAAATTGTGCGAAATCGCAATAGACCATCGGATAGTATAAATGGAACCAACTTCGAGGGTTTCACCACCGTTGGGATCCGACAGCGTCACGTGTCCATTGGCATTGCTGGCCAGTTGGAGCATGCTTACAATGGCTACCATAAGATAGAGAGAGCGCTTGAGATTGTGTGATTTGTTCATGGTCTTCTTTCCCAGAAATTTTCGATTTTTCTAAAAGGACTCCAATAATCTACTATCTGGATCAAAAATTGTCAACTGCCGACTGCAGTATTTATCTGAAGCTATTTAAGCAACTACGAGTGAGGCGAGAGCGGTCTTTAAGAATTTTGCTATCGTAATACTATTGTCCGATTTCTGAACTCTTCACTTCTGAATCTCCAAAATATATCTCGACTCCCCCTGTGTAGTGTGAAATGATTTTGTACGCCCAGGCGATGAAAGCACCGCCTAGAAAGCCAAAAACGCTGCCCAAAATGGGCAAAAAGATAAATGCTCCGGCGCCAATGACACCCAAAGAAAAGGGGGGTTGTGGAGAACCCGCATCCGATAAATCTACAGATAATAAAGTGACAGCAGAAATTAATATACCGCAAACCAAACCCATAACAGCGAACAATATGCCCGACAATTTTGCGATAGAAAATACCCCAAATCTTTTGATTATCATAATGCTCTCTCTTGATTTTATAAAAAAACGGCTTTTCAAATTACCCCCGACAGGATTCGAACCTGTTACCCTCTGCTTAGAAGGCAGATGCTCTATCCAAATGAGCTACGGGGGCACAAACGTAGTTTTTTTCTTTCCCTGGCAAAATACCGAACCATAGCCCTATAGGCAATTAAAACTTAAAGTCCCTAGCCGGTTTCCGAGACCTCAAGTTAACAGATTAAGAGAATCTGCATTAAAGCCGATAAAGAGGTACACTCAAAGGCTGTCAGCAAACGAAGCCTTTAATAAACATTTTGGAGAGAGCAGACTGCGGTGAAATTGTCAACAGACTCCAAACCGCGCTGCTGTAGAAAATGGAAAACCAAGTAAACACCAATGAGCCGGCTTCAGTAACAGACTTTGAACTGAAAGTCTCCGAAGATAAGCTGGAAGTTGTCCTTTTAATCGATGCCTTAACAGCTTCAGCTGATGACACCGCCGATAAAATCCTCGAAAAACTGACCGAGATGGGTATCGACAATCTACCTGAACTAGAATTAATTCAATCCAGACTTGAAGAAACAAAATACGACGAAGATCAAATGCAGGAAATTGTAATAGTCAGAGGCAAGTTGTCTGTGATGTCTGTCGATGGCCGCTTGGTATGGTCAAAAGACTATTTTGCCGAAGGCTACAAGATTGACATAACGACAAATATAATAGATTTTCGACAAAAGGTTGCCAGCCCGGTTGTGCTGGAAGATGACCTGATTATAAAAATCATACCCCCAACTCCCGGACAGGATGGGCTTGATGTATTTGGCCAGCTGATCAAAGTGAATCCGCCGGTTAAAGCAGAGATAAAAGTTGGTTCCAATCTCCGCTGGGATGAAGAAGTAAGCGGCTACCTCGCCGCCGTATCCGGCCGTCTGAGGATGAAAGGGGCTAGCCTTGACATTCAGGAAATTTTCGTTATTGACGGGGATGTTGGCTGCAAGACCGGCAATATCAACCACGAAGGTGATATTATTATCCGCGGTGATATAGATTCGGAGTATAGCGTCGAGGCCACCAAGACTATACTTGTAACCGGAGTAATCGGGGCTTGCAATGTCACCAGCGGAGGTGATTTAATAGTCAACGGCGGAATTAGCGGCCGTGAAGACAAAATGATAAGTGCCAAAGGCGGAATCAAGGCCAAATACATTATGAACGCTGTTCTTGAAGCTGGCGGTGATGTAGCCTCTGAAGTTGAAATTGTAAAGTCCAAGATTCAGGCAGGCGGCGAAGTCTATTGTAGAGGCAGAATCGTCGGCGGTGAAATAATCGCAGGTACAAAAATCACCACTGATATCGCCGGAAATGACAAAAATGTTACCACTCTACTGGAGATAAGAAAATCAGAGATATCAGATAACTCAGAGACAGAAGAGTCAGCAGATTTATCGACGCAAAAGATTCAGGTAGAGCCCGAGCAGACTGACAGAATACGTATCGAAGAACAGGTTTTTGTTGGCATCAAATTCACGGTATTAGGACAGTGCCACGAGGTGAAAACGCGGATGAAAGGTCCTATTGTGGTTTTGATTGATGACAAGGCCAAACAGTTAGTTCTTTCCCACTATGACGATCAAGAAGAACCGGACAGCCAAGACTCCGACTAATTCAATTCTTTAATTAGATAATTCCAGCAAATAAAACAGATCGGGGTGAGAGGATTCGAACTTCCGAAATTGAGAAAGAAAGTCCAGTTTCACTAAATCCACCTATGGAATATCGGATCGCCTGACATAAAAGACAGCTCCATTTTCGAGCCCGGAAACGTCCGCTACTCTCGGAGTATATCGTTCGTGGAATTCCTGCAATTCCCAGAGTTCGTGATCACTTCGAAAAGACGGATACAAACTTCCGACACTCGAAAAGAACTGGATTAGATCTGGCTTACGCGAGAGGACATATTTTCCGTCGCCTTTCTCGTGGCCCGGCGCGCCTGAGCCCATGTCGGTAATTTTTTTGTGGGCAATGTGTAGGTCATTGAGTCCCAGCATATCGATGGTCGGCAATCCGGAATAGTAGGGCACAGCGCCGGCAGCATTGGTCGCGAGCAGCGTACCTGGCGAGACATTCTCTTTCAGCCATAGTCCCACTTTTTTGCCATCAGAAGCGACATGATCAATTTGAATGTGATATGTTATTGAAGAATGATCCAATGTTTGATAAATGTTATATGCGCCAGTTAAGGTTAAGAGGAGAAACAAATAAATCTTTCTGCGAGCGAGCGTGGGGACACAAGTTGCCGCTATCAAAGCCAGAATTGGAATGATCGGAACAAAAAATCTGAAGGCGGGCATGATGTCTCCACCTACCAGGATAACAAATATTGCATGGACAAGCGCGAATATAGGTAGAATATATTTGCCCTTAAGCTTGAGCGCTGGCCAGACGCGAATAAGAGCATAGACACTTAGTATCAAGAGTATCAATATTGGTAATATTACACTCTGCGAATAATTGAGTCCTCGGATAATCTGCTCACCGGTAAATCCGACTTTGGCATAAAATGTATTTGGAAAAAAGTAACCGTAGTAAAAATAGCGCCATAAGAAATAAGGCAGATACAAAGCCGCCGCAGGCAGAGCCATAAAGAGAATACTCTTTTTCCGTTCTTTCCAGCTGCGAATTCCACAGTCAATCATCAGGAGAATTACTAACAACGCTCCCTCGGGTCGAGTCATTACCGTGAGTGCCAGAAATACGCCGACAATCATGAAAAGTGAGGGTCGTTCGTCGCCATTGATAGCATTTACGTACAAAACCAGCGTCGCCAGAGTCAGCAGGGTGCTCAATGTCACTTCCATGCCGCTTCCGAGCCAGGGCATGAAGACACCGCAGGTTCCCAGAAACAGCGCCGCAACTGCGCCTGACTCCCGGTTAAAAGCTGGAAAATAGCGATGAACGTTCATCAGAACACCGATAGTCGCTACTCCGAATAACGCGCCCAGGATTTTGGATATAAGCACGGTTTCAAGTCCGGCCATCCGCCCCAGGCCGAGCAGCAACACCCACAAGAAAGAGGTGTATCCCTCCACTCTCTCTCCGATATTATAGACGAATCCATGCCCGGCGGCGAAGTTATCAACATAGCGAAAGGCGATAAAGGCGTCGTCGAGCATCCATGGATAAATGTGATAATTATACCAGGCGGTCGCGCCCAAAGCCGCTATACCGCAACTCCAGATTAGTGCCGAACGCCCCCTGTTTTCTGACAAAAGCATAACAATTAGCCACACCCTGGAGCGACAGTCCTCTCGCGCAACGGAGAAAAAAAAGAGCCGGAAAGTTGAAAGCTCGGGTTATTTCAATTCTCCAATTAGAATTTCCAATAAATAAGATTAAGTCGGGGTGAGAGGATTCGAACCTCCGACATCTTGCTCCCAAAGCAAGCGCGCTACCGGACTGCGCCACACCCCGAATTCAGGCAGACATAATATCTCTTTCGGTCTAAACAGTCAATAAAGTAGTTTGCAATTGCGGAACTGTCGGACAGGAATGTCCGATAGCACAGCATAAAGTAGTTTTTGTGTGCTATCCTTCGACTCCCTCGACTAATCGGGACTTTGTCTGCTTAGGGCGATGATTTTGGATGACACTTGCTATTCTTGCTTGCCAAATCCACGATAATTGATAAATTCAAGGGCGATGTCAAAGCTTAATCTAATAGGCCTTCCCAAATCAGAGCTCGAAACCCGGCTGCAAGATTTAGGGGAGAAGCGGTTTCATGGCCGGCAGCTGTTCAAATGGCTCTACAGCGTCAGACAGTACGATTTCGAGCTGATGACAGACCTTTCCAAAGAGCTAAGAGATAAACTCTCAGATAGTTTTGAAATAAGCGGCCTCAAGGCTGAGGATCACAAAATATCTGTAGACGGCACCGAAAAGTTTCTTTTCAGACTCGATGATGACAAGCCTATCGAAACTGTAGTTATCCCCAGCGAGGAAGAAGACCGGCGCCCTTCGGCAGGCTCAGGACGAAATACCGCCTGTATATCGTCTCAGTCAGGCTGCGCAGTCGGTTGTTTCTTTTGTGCTACCGGGACTATGGGGCTCTTGCGCGATTTGACAGCCGGAGAAATTGTCGGACAGCTTATGTTTCTGCGCGACAAGTATGGCCCCTCGGCTTTTTCCAATGTCGTCATGATGGGCATGGGCGAGCCGCTTCTGAATTTTGAGAACGTAATTAATGCTATCAGAATTATGACAGACGAGATCGGCTTAAACATCAGCCCCAAAAAAATTGTACTTTCTACATCCGGCATAACTCCAAAAATAAAAAAACTGGCCGAAGAAAAAGTCGGCGTTCGTCTGGCTCTTTCTTTGCATGCCGCAACTCAAGAGAAACGCCAGGTCATAATGCCTATCGCCAAAACGTTCAAGCTTGATAATCTTATGAAAGCCGTCCGGCAGTACGCAGACAGCTCGAAACTTCCGGTTACATTCGAGTACATTTTGTTCGATGGTTTCAATGACACTAGGCAGGATATCGAAGATTTGAGTCGTCTGGTTAGAGGGCTGCGGTGTAAAATAAACGTGATAGCCTACAACCGGGTGCCGGGTCTTGATTTCAAGCGTCCGTCTGATGACAAAATCAACTGGTTCGGCAGAGAATTAAATCAAAAAGTCAAGGCAGTAACTGTCCGCCAGAGCAGAGGCAGGGATATCGAAGCTGCCTGCGGTCAGTTAGCTGCCAGGAAATTTGAAAAGGACAGAGTAAGTGCGCAGATTTAGATTAATTATACTGTTACTGTTGCTCGTTTTCGCAGATGCAAGCTCCGGATTTGCTCAAGAGTCGGAAGTCCTAAAATATGATGTCTCTGAATATGACCTGGAGAGTCTTGGCTGGGGCAGGCATTACGTCCCGCTGGAAATAATAAATACTGAAGAATACATTCAGTTTGTAACAGTTGTTACCAATGTTTCTTGCAAAGGCAAAAGGTATTCACCGGAAAGAAAACTGGTTGGTAATTATCCGCTATACGGACATGATACTGTTTCAATGCAGGCGCTTTTCTGGGTACCCGGCAATTATGGTGAATTTAATTATAAGCTTTTGCTCTATCATGTAATAGATACTCTGGATGAACTTCTTGACTATCAGATTTTCTTTCGTGACTCCGGCTTTTACTCTATTAAGCCTCCAGCTGGTATAAAGCCGTATCTACAGAAAAACGTTACATTGCCGCCCATGGTCGGCAGGCATATGGACCTAGACTATGATTTTGCCAGAGTAATGCCATTTTTGGTTTCAGAAAACAAAAGCGCCGGAGAAATTGCTGAGATGGCCGGTTGTGACAGCTCTTTTGTAATTGATCATCTTGAGTATATGTCTACCAGAGGCTATTATCAGAAAGAGGGTACTAGATTCAGTTCTGCGATCCCGACAATTGGCGAATCTGAAGCGGCAGAAAGCAAAAAGCTGGCGATGGAAATCGCTGACAAGATCACCGGTAAATTATCTATTAACATAGACTCTTATTGGAAAGTGCTGGATACACTGGTAGCGGCGGGGAAAATCGTTAATGACAGCAACGCCTTTATGGATGGAGGTTCGGTCTTGTATCGTCCTTATCCGGTGGTAACCGCCTTATCTCTCTGGTTTGATATGGGCAGAAGCTTCATTACCGGAACTGCTCCCTTTAATCTTTTTAGCGGCACAGACTTCTGCAATGCCCAAATTCCATACTATATGTATTTGATAGAAGGAAACGAAATAGTCGGCGGTAATTGTTTCTACGCCATGATCACCAGCGGCAACAGTTATCAAATTATCTATGGCGACACTATACCTCAAATAACTTGTCCCCTTGGTTTTATGTTCGCACCTATGGCAGGAGTAGAAGTGCAATGGGAATATGAGAAAGAGTATTTTCCTGAGTCATTTATGGTAGATTCTGCAACGGTCCGCCCCATGCTTGTCCATTTGAGAACAGGTATTGACCCAATTATGGCAGAGGCCTTTAACAAATTGACAAAGATAAGCCAATCTTACAATAAAGCTTTCTTGCTGTTTGGCCATCGCTGGTGGTTTTGGAATCTGGTAGCGACCAGGGTAATAGAAAACCTAACTGAAAGCGGCAAGCTGACGCGCCGGGGCAACGGACAGTATAGATTTGATGGATTTGATTTTTAGATGAGAAAAACCTGCGCTAAATACCAAATATTCGTGACTGCGGTAATGTTAGCATGTTTACTTGGCTGCGCCGAACAAAGCACACCATCAAGAGATCACATACCGCTTATCAAAGAAAAACTGTCTTATTTGCAAAATGGCGTGCTGACTAGGAACCAAGCTGTAATAGATTCGGTCTTGTCTGTGAAAATTCTTGATATTGGACAGAGTTCAGATTCCCTTTTGAAATTTATTTATGGTGCGGACAACAGTTTTGAATTCGAATTATTTGGTGAACCGGTGATAATTTATACTGACAAATTTGCCATGATTGAGTGTTATCTGATGGACAGCACTAGAGTTAAAAATCGTCCCCTGACTCTTCTGTTTTCATACGACAATGAAATCTGGCTACTAAGCAGATTTGAAAAGCGGGGCGCCGGAGAATCAAGGGCAGATTAACGCCTGACAATTTCTTTAATAGGAGACCGCCGGTTTTTGCACCATATCTTGATCAGCCAAGAGATCAATATCATATTGGTCTCGGAATCAATATGTATCAAAAAGAGAGGTAACCATGAAGAATAGCCTATTCTATTCTTTTCTCTTTATTGTATCTTTGTCATTCATTTTGCTTAGTGGCTGTCGGACCAAGATTCTTGAAATCGAGAACGATGCATATCAAGTTCAAGGATATTTGAGTTTAGGACCGATAACAACATCTGATGCTGTTAGCCTTAACCTAAAAAGTAAGTCAAGTCGGAGTCCGTGTAGTGGGCAAATCTTTTTTTCGGATGAAAATGATAGCTTGTACGGATATTTTTTAAATGAAGACATTTTCATACTAGAAAATGGCTTTCATTGGTTTCAAAAAATACCTAAAGACTATCATATCTTTAACTTTCTAAAGTCAGATTGTAAGAACATCGAGTATAGTGATAGATACATTATTCTTGATCCTGACACTATAGCCTACCATGAGTTTCGAGCTTCTCCTTTGGAAATGACTCCCAAACTTGCAAGTGGAAAGGATTCATTAAGAGTTACTTTCTGTAAAACTTCTATCCGTGAAGACATGTTTCTAATTCGTACACAATCGGAAGTTAATTCTAGTTTCTTGCATAGGAGAGTGTTTGTCCCGTATGCTCAAAGTGTTTACGGTAGACTTATAGATGGCAACATCATTCAACTTGACATAGTTTGGACAGATGGTGAAGTGGCGGAGCCTATTCTAATAACTTTACCAAAAACCAAATTGGGAGGATTGAAATTTAACTTAGTACAGAGAGAATAGCTGGACCGCTAAATGATAGGAAATGCATTAAAACTGTATCAAGACAGACTTGAATTGACATTTGTATAAAAAGCGAGTGGTCATTTGAAATAGGGCGTTTTTCTTAACTATATTCAATTCTTTTACAGTTCAGCTTTCTTTTTTCCTTCTGTCAATAGTCTGCTATACTCTTTGGGGTTTTGCAAAAGCTCGACCGCTTTAAGCACGCCGGCGTCTGTCTTGAGAACTATTTCTTCATAGACACCGCGCTCGCTGGCAATTGATGAAACTATTTCACGTTTGATGGCCTTCATGATATATTTCCGGGACTTATCAAAGTCTTTTCCCTTTTCAAATTCAATAAGAGATGCCAGAGAATCAATTGCCGGCTGCAGAAAATCCCGCTGGCTGTCGTCAGCGATTGATTCTTCAAGGTCCTCCAATGATAATTGAAGTTTTGTTTTATAGCTGAACTCTTTGTTTTCTACAAAGCTTTTGAACTCTTGAACCATGGCGTCTGTAACTTCAAAATTGGGTTTTACGTCAGGATGTTCAGAGACGTAATTGATAGCATAGTCAAAAAACATAGACTGCCTGACCATATTGATTTCTATCGGCTTGTAGGTGTCACGATCGACTGTAACGTCAGGAATTATGCCGCCGCCGCCATAAACAACCCGGCCGCCATTGGTATAAAAAATCTCTTTGTTAGAGACTTTCATGGAATCGCTGTCTTCATCTTCGTCATCATTTGACTTGTGACCTTTTTTATTTTGTCGATCCGGTCTTTGGATAGATCGTCCGGAGGGCACATAATACTTGGCGGTTGTAAGTTTTAGCCTCATATCCCGGTCGTTTGAAACTGGAAAAATCTGCTGAACCAGCCCTTTGCCGTAAGTGTCGCTACCAATTATAAGACCGCGGTCCCAGTCCTGAATGGCGCCAGCAACAATTTCCGAGGCCGAAGCTGTACCTTCGTCTACCAGAACTATTATTGGTTTATCAGGGAAAATAGGTTCGCGCTTGGAATAGAAATGGCGCTCGGTATCGGCATATTTGCCCTTGGTATAGACAACTTCGCGACCTTTTTCAAGAAACAGTTCGGCAGTCTCGATGGCCTGGTCAAGTAATCCGCCGCCGTTTGAACGAAGGTCGAATATAAGTGCTGATACATTTTGGTCGTTGAGTTCGCTGATTGCTTCCCGTAGTTCATGGCTTGTCTCTTCGGCGAATTTGGACAGTCTGACATAGCCGATATCAGTACCAGGCACGACACCTGAATAATTGACAGACTTAAGTTCAATGACCGCCCGCTCGACTTCAAACTCCATCAACTCATCTATACCTGTTCTCTTGATCGTTAAGTGAATGGACGTTCCGGCTGTGCCTCTCATCAGTTTGGAAGCCTCCGAGGTACGCATCCCCTCGGTTTCAGTATCTTCAATCTTCCAGATAATATCGCCAGCCCGGAGTCCGCGTCTGTCTGCAGGAGAGCCCTCAATAGGAGAAATGATTACAATCCTGTCATCACGGGAGTCAATTACCATTCCCAGACCTTCGTACTTGCCCTGAGTAGATTCCATCAGTGCATCATACGAGCGCGACTCCATCAATACTGAAAACCTGTCTAAGTCAGAAAGCATACCCCTGATACCGGCTTTGATTATTTCTTCGGTATCAACTTCTTCCATATAGTGGTTGCGGATATTAAAAGCTACCTGGCTGAGTTTTTTGATATCTCTGAAAAATGAGTCTCTTCTGGATTTAGGCGACTTGATTTCATCGGATTCATTCTGCTCTCCGGTCAGGTCTATCTGAATTGTATCAGCCCAAAAAACAGGGTCAGATGATGCATTAGATTGCACAGCTTCGCCCGAACCAACAACCCAAATCATTGCTATGGCAAATACCGTAATGCCAAATAATTGTATAGAAAAGCGGACCATTAACGCCTCCGATGTTATTTAATGCCTCTTAGGCAGCTATTTACTTTCTTTAAGCCAACTAAACCAAGTAACTGGGCTAATCTAAACCTAACCCGAATAACTGTTTTACGCTCAATCAAGCTGTTTTGTTCCTTTTTAAGCCTCAAACGAGCATCTCCTGGCTTAACCCGATGGCTGTAACCCAAATCTTTCAAAACTAACCAAATGCAATATCTATACCACTATTAGATTGTACTCATTTATTTGATCAGTCAAGCAGATCTTTTAGGGCATAACTGTTGTAGAGTCGTATCATTAGCTGAAGATTTTTGGTGACTAAGGAGAATTATGAAATTTGCCGGCTCTTTATGGTATGGATTACTGTTGAATGTTCTGTTGCCGGGTCTGGGACATATCTATTTTCGCGATTATCTGTTTGGAATCTTTGTGCTGCTGGTCTGGATTATTGCCTCGGTTCTTTTTTATGTTTCATACTTGATAGAGCTTCCGTTTCTGGTAAAGACAGTTCTGCTTGGGCTGCCATTTGTTTTTTACCTTTTCACTTTTTTTGATCTATCGAATTTTTTTGCTAAAAATGTGAAAGTAAAACCAAAATTAAAACCCAGAGTGAAGCCAAATAGTGGAACTTACGCTGGTATAGTTTTGGCAGTTGCACTCGTTTATCAGCTGTTTTCACCAACGGCTCCAACCAATTTTTGGATTCACAACGGCCCGCGCATTTTTGAACTCGCAGACAACCGGCTCAGCCCATTGTATCAACAAGGAACTCTCATGAAATTAAGTTCACTTGAATACAGCATAAATATTGTTGGTTTCGAAATGCCACGTTTTCATCGTTTACCGGAGAGATATGATATCGTTCGCTGCCAGCTGCCGTCAGGTCGCATAACCAACGCAGTTGTTCTGGGGCTGCCGGGGGAGGGGATAGAAGTTATCGAAGGCAGAGTTATAATCGATGGCAGCCCTGAGTTCGCAGGCTGGATTGGGGGATTGACCTTTACCGGAGAAGTTTCTCCTGTGTTGGTTGGCCAGTTTTCAATCTTAGTGGCTGAGCTCAGTCTTGGAGCTATTGACAAGGTTTACGAAATTTCTTTATCTGATGTGAAGGGTAAAGTAGAGAAACTATTTAACTGATGCCAAAGACTATAATTTTTGATTTAGACGGCACCCTGATAGACTCAGCCGATGGAATTGTTGAGGCATTCAATTATGCCATGACCCAAAACGGTCTGCAGAGACAACCTGCGGCAGAAATCAAAAAACATATTGGTTACTCTCTAGAGCATATGTTCGGTCAGTATACTAACTCGAATTCGGAATTACTGAAATCTTACTTTCGTGCCAGGGCCGTTCAAACAGTTGTGAAATCCACTAACCCGCTCGAAGGTGCAAGTGAAACCGTTGCCTCACTTTTTGAAAGCGGCTATAAATTAGGTATTGCCACCACAAAAATCCGAAGTCACATTGATGGCATATTAAATAAGCTTGGCTGGGGAAAATATTTTTGCCAGGTAATAGGAGGAGACAAAGTCACTAATATTAAACCGGACCCGGAGCAATTTTCCTCACTAATGGCTCTGATGAAAGCCGACCCCGAAAATACAGTAATTGTCGGAGATACTATAAACGATATTTTGCCTGCCAGGAAACTGTCTGTCAGGAACGTGGCGGTAAAATCCCCCTATGGTGATTCAAAAGAAGTGATAAATTTAAACCCTGATTTTTTCATAGAAGAGATATCCCACTTACCGCGGATAATAAACAAGATGTTTGAAAATGAAAACTCAATTCAATAAAAAACTTTTTGTCCATAATTTTAAGACAAAGTTGGGGGAGTTCCGAACCGCTGCTACCGAGAGCAAGCTGGTCTTAATTTCTATGCCGGGTGAATCTATCTCATACTTTGATGACAAGATTGTAGAAAAGCTTGGCGGGTTAGTTGTCGAACAGGGAGGCAAGCTGAACATGCAAACCGAAAGAGAGATAAAAGCTTATCTTGCAGGAAAGCTCAAAAAATTTACAATTGATTTTGAAATCGACGCTTCGCTGTTCCAGAAAAAGGTATTGAAATTCGTCTCAACAATTCCCTATGGCAAGACATTTTCTTACGGAGAGATTGCCTTGAAACTCGGCAATCCCCGTGCCTCAAGGGCTGTCGGCACTGCCAATGCCCGAAACAATTTACCTTTGATAATACCCTGTCACAGAGTTGTATCTGCTAACGGACTGGGTGGTTATGGGGGAGGCTTACCGCTAAAGATAAAGCTCTTACGGCATGAAGGAGTCCAGATCTAACCCCTAGGGTGTAGGCGGAGCGGGGCCGCCTCTGTATATGAAATCAACCAGATATGTAATATCTTTGGTATCAATTTTATAATCAAAGTTCATATCCAAAGACTGCACGGTTACTGAGCCGGGACCTCCCCGCCAAATAAAATCTATTAAAAAAACCAGATCCAAAACAGATATTTTGTTATCGTAGTTGGCATCCCCTCTGATAATCTCTTTAGAACTTATTGAACCGACAAATACTATCGGAGTGTAGCTTGTCGAAGCTGTTGTTAGCTGCAGTTTGTTACTCAAGAACGAGGTCGTATCGATAGTTGCACCGATTCCTCCGAGAGCCAAACTGTCTATGGTCAGGTGAATTCTGAGAATGTCACCTTTTCCCGGAGCCAGAGGCGGCGAGCCTCCGCCATAATCAGCTATCAATATGAATCCATAACGGTTATTGTTAACATCGATTCCGGCTAAACTAACTTTTTCAAAGTAGCTAGTACGGCTGCCAAGGCTGACTGAATCAAATCTGAAATCAGAAGAACTGCCATACTTAAATGGTATTAAGAGCGAAGTAAGCAACTGAGTGTTGATTAGTTCAACATTGATTACCAACTTTTCTCCGGCGAAAGCCGAATCGGTCCCAATCGTCAAGGTATCACCATATAGCGTAATCAGACCTAATTGTTGATTATCAATGTATCCGTAGCTAGTCAGAGTAGTCAAGGTGACGTCATAAGTTCCCGGGTTTATGTATTCATAGCTTGGGTTTTCCAATTGAGAGCTGCCGCCGTCACCAAAATCCCAGTTGTACTGAAATACCGGCAATGAAGAGTTTGACGTAAACTGAACTGTCAGAGGAACATTTCCTACTGACGGCTCAACTGAAAATTCTGCTCCCCAGGTTAAAGCTTCAAGGAGATCAATTACTCCCCAGCCGTAGGTGTTGTTAGCTGAATCAGCATTATTCGCAGTTTCAAGCAGAGCTTGCCTGATAATTTCTGGCGGCATATTCGGTCTGGCCTGAACCAAAAGACATGCAGCCCCTGCTATGAGAGGAGTGGAAAGGGACGTTCCGCTGACACTCGTGTAGCTGCTGTCAGAATTTGCCGAGCCTGACCAGACATTCCTGCCTCTGGCGCAAACTTCGGGCTTGATTCGTCCGTCAAAAGTTGGTCCCCGCGAGGAAAAACTTTCAATTAGACCGGCGCTGTTCACTGCTCCTACTGATAGAATGTTGTGAGCGTCAGCCGGCGCTATTAGTGTTCCTTCACCAGGTCCCATATTCCCCATTGCGTTGCAGACTACAATACCCATAAAGGTAGCAATATTTGCAGCTATTGTGATGAGCGCTGTCTCACCATCCAAATCTGAATAAAAGTACCAGTCAATATATCCAACAGATGAAGTCAAAACATCGGCCCCGAGTGAATCAGCCCATTCGGCTGCGGCTACCCAGTTATCTTCTTCGACCTGATTCTCAAACCTGATATCTTCAGTCTTGGCCAGGAGAAAATTTGCCCTGAAGGCCGGTCCGTAGAGAGTACCATCGACCTGTCCGCCGGCAGCAGACCAGATGTAAGTACCGTGGTTCCATTGGTCTGGATCGTCTATTGCCTCGTTGGCTGTATTAGTATCTCCAAAGACAAAATCGTACTCTGCCAACAAACGGCCATCGGCATAATGAGCCGCAAACGCATCGTGGGATTTTCTAAAACCTGTATCAAGTATTGCAAGTGTCACACCTTCGCCGCGGTAGCCTCTTTGATGTACAGCAATTACATTTATCTGCTTCAATTGAAAGGCAGAGTTGCCATAGTTAATTGCATCCGCGCTTTGGGCTTGAAAGAAATATTTCTGGGGCTTTATTTTCTCGACTTTTACAGGTGATCTTTTATAAATTGCAATCGGCTCAATTGAAGAAATAAAAGGCAGCTGCATGACTTGAGCGAGTGTCTCGATGGAAACCTCAAAACTGGCGGCGTTTAGCCATTTGGAACTTCGTCTATGCCTTGCCCCAAGTCTCTTGACTTGTTCTATATAATTTTGATAAACCGGCAAATCGGCAAAAACAATTCTCTCAAGCCCTGTTTTCTTACGCCTCGTTAACTGTTTCTCGCTCAAAAATGTTGAGCTGGCAGCTCTCTCAAATTCTTTGGAACTGAATAGCCCTTTGTCTGTGAAAAATAGCCAGATTCTCAGTTTCTCGCCGTCTCTTTCCAAGAGAAAATCTCTGGCTAACTCGGTAATCAGAGGATTCTTTACGCCGATTTGCACAGAAGTTGATTTTAAGTATTCGGTTCGAAAAACCGAGGCGGATTTTTCTACTGGTTTGGCGATGGAGAAAAGAAGTAAAGTGAGAGAAAGGATCTTTAAAAAAGTTCTGAAATACATTTATGATCCTTTATTTTACAACCCGAAATAACAACTTAGCAAGCTGAATAGAGCCACAAAAACCAAAGTTACTGCTGATTTTTCATTTGTCAACAGAAGTAGTTCTCTTCCCATCAGTATTGGACATTTCCTATAGTCTGCAACCAGCTTGGCGCAGTATTTGTTTCAGCGGAACCTACTTTCTGGCATTCAGTTATATGGTTTTTGACGGGTTCGGCAGCTTATTTGATTCTACTTGAAACGTAAGAGCTATTCTCGGTCAAAAGATACAGGCCGAATAATAAGAACGGACGGATTAAGATGATGTTATCCAAAAGAATTAAGTCAAGAAGTGGTATGACCATAATGGAACTAATGATAACAGTTGCTATAGTCGGTATTGTTGCAGCCATGGCGGTTCCCCGATTCCAGATAGGTTATGAAAGAATCAAGTTTCGAGCGGCCACTAGGGAGATAACTTCCCAGATAAGACTGGCACGGTCATATGCTGTGAGCACCAAGAACCAGCACGGGGTGTACTTCGACCCGGCTACATTATCTTATACCCTCTTTAAGGATTTGGTAAATACCGGGGCCATGCAATATGATGTCGGAGATTCTATAATTAGCCTGAAAACACTGCCTGGAGTATTTAACTTTTTAGCAACCGACGACATAAATAATTCGATAGTATTCAGATCAAACGGTTCAACTTCAGGTACTGTAAATGTGATTACTATGGCTTCTACACCGGACATCATAGGAATTCATCAGCATACTATTCTGGCAGCTACCGGAAGAATAGAAACTATTTCGTCGTATTACTAAGTGTGCAGGATTTGAACAAAAGTTTCAAATAGAAACAGATTTACTTACCCCCGGCTGAAACCGGGGGTTTTTAATAATAATTAATAAAAACTTTCGATTTATGATAAATAGAGTAAAGACGCATTCAGGCAAATCCGATAATTAGTTTATCCGTAGGAATATTTTGCTGCAGAAATATACAAGTTAGATGGAGCAATTATTGGTGAGCTTGGCAAAAAAGTTAACTAACAAGGCATTTTGTCGATAAGATAAAAGTCTGTATACCGGATACCGGGAAAAAACAAATAAGGGAAGCGAAGAGCACTATATGTTTTCAAGTGGAAGTAAATCAACTGTAGGTCTGGATATCGGGGCTAATTCAGTTAAGCTGGTCAAACTTGACCATACCAAAGACGGCTATGCTGTCGCCGCTATTGGAATCAGAGAGTTTCCTCCCGAGGCGATAGTTGCCGATGAAATAAGAGACCGGGAAGCTGTTATATTCAATATTCAGTCACTTATTGATCAGACTGACCCCAAAATAAAAAATGTAGTAGTTTCACTCTCAGGTCACGGTGTAATAACTGACCGCTTCACTATTGATAAGAAAACCGGCGCAGAAGCCGAGCAGGCGATTTTGTTCGAAACAGAACAACGGGCGCCATTTGATATAGATGATGTCTCTTTGGATTACCACATCATCAGCACAAACGACGAAGAAAATAAGATGGATGTCTTATTGGTAGCGGCCAGACGCGAGTATCTGGCCATGTTCCTGGAACTGATTCAGGATTGCGGGCTCAATCCTGTTATTGTCGATGATGACTCCCTGGCTATCTATAATTCATATATCAACAATTACGATGTAGACCCGACCAGAACTACAGCTCTGGTCAATATTGGCCATGACGTTACCAACATTACTTATATTGTAGATGGACAATACCAGTCAACCCGCGACGTTTCCTCGGGAACCCGTGATGTCTATGACGCCATTCAAAAGGAATTCCGGCTCAATCCGGAGCTTACCAATAAAGCTATTAAGGGTGAAATGCAGGATTCTGTTGATCAGGACATGCTCAAAGCCACTATTATAGCAGCGACCGATGAATTGATTTCAGGAATCGAGCTGGCCTTTTCATACTTTAAGTCTCAAGCCAAAATTGATAATGTGGAATGGCTGGTTTTGTCCGGTGGTGGAGCGCTGATACCTTATCTGCCTGAATTTTTACAGTCCAAATTGGGCGTCCCGTTAGAGATTGCTAATCCTCTGAGAAATGTAGACTACGACCCCGAACTGTTCCAGTATCTGCAGCCGGAAAAAATTGCGCCGCTTCTTTCAGTTCCAGTAGGTCTGGCCATGAGGAAGACTAAGTAGGCATACCATGATGATAGAAATAAATTTACTACCAAAAGAATATCAAAAGAAAAGGTTTAACCTTTCTTTCGGAAAAGCCGGAGCATACGCAGCTTTTGGTGTCATTGGAATCCTGGTGATGCTGGCCGGGGTGACATTCTATCAGATGCAGCAAGTAGCAAGCCTTGATGCCAGAATCAAAATCGCCAACAAGCGCGCTGCCATGCTCAAAAAAGATATCAAAATTGTCGATGCTCTGATTGATGTTAAGAACAAAGTAAAACAGCGCATGGCGGCAGTAGAAAAATTAGACAGCCATCGCTCAACTTGGGTTAGAATCTTAAACGATTTTGCAAAGATCGTACCGGATTTTGTCTGGCTCGGGCAAATTGAAGAAGTAACACAGAAAAAAGATGACAAGAAAAAGGGAGCGAGGGCCACTCAAAATAAGGCGACAGCGGAACCTGCAATAGCTAAGGGTGGCCTGCCAACTGTAAGACCTGTCAAAATTGAAGGATACGCTTTTACATTGAATGCTCTGGCTTCGTTTATGATTAAGATGATGCGCTCTGATTACTTTGATGAAGTGGAATTGACTTCTACTTCCGAAGTGACCTTTGAAAATCACAAAGCTCACAACTTCGTGATTAATGCAAATTTACATTATCTCTCAGACGATGAGATGCGTCAGTTGATAGCCAGTGCTTTAGGAACAGACAAGGGAAGTTCACGAAAAACCAGCCATAAAAAGCTGAATTAAGAAGAGACTATGTAATGGACTTCAAAGACCCAAAAAATCAAAAGTTAATTCTCGGGGCGGTTGCGTTCTTGGTAGTCGTTTATTTCTGGTATATCAAGGTTTATGAAAATTATGACGCCCAAATAAGCAACAAGACTCAGCAATTCGAAACAGTTACTACAAATCTGCGCAATGTTGAAATGAAAGCAAAATCTCTGGATGCTTTGCAGATTGAGTATGAAGATTTAGTAAAGCGCTACGACCAGATCGAGTCTCTTCTGCCGGAGGTGAAGCAGATTCCTTCATTGCTGGTGCAGCTGCATACCGCTTCATCTATAACCGGCACTACAATCAAAAAGATTAAGCCTATTCCGATTGAGCCGGAAGAATTTTACAACGTCACTGCCTTTGAGATCGAGATGGTCGGCGGGTTTCATGATTTTGCAGTTTTCATGAGCTATGTGGCCAACTTTCCCTTTATTGCCAACGTTTCAGGTGTCAAGATTACTGCCAAAAACGTGGCAATATCCAGTAAGGCGCAAAAAGACGGACTACAAAATCTTTCAAAGAAAAAAGAAACCATAACTGCAGTCTTTACACTGTCAACATATTTTGTACAGGAATCGGAACGACTCCACGAATTGGAAATATAGTTTGAGGGAACTAATGAGGAGCTTTTTTACAATATTTTTCGCTGCCACTTTGCTGGCAGCCGGTTCAGCATATTCGTCAAAAGTGATAAATATCAAGCTGGATCATATCGAGGGCTTTACTGTTACCAATATAAGTGTCGATGGTCCGGTGCGCTTCACTCATCAAACAGAAATTGCAAAAGATGGCAGACCGTTCAGAATAATTGTAGATATTCTTTCTGCCACGCATAATCTGAGCGCTAAGACATTTGAAAATCTGCCAGATTGTCGCGTTACCGGAATCCGCAGCAGCCAGTTCTCGGTTAAGCCTGAAAAAATTGTTCGTATTGTATTAGACATGAAAGGCGAATCGACCTATAGAATAGAGTCTCGCAATAATTCTGTATTTTTGTTTGTTCACGATAAAGACAGTAAACCGTTTGCAACCTGGTCATCAGATTCATACAAGAAGTCTGCTCCGGCCAAGAAGCCGGCTGTTGCAGCAAAGCCTTCGTCTGCTAAAGAAAAGCCAGACAAGAGTTCATTTGAAAAAATTGCATCTATTAATAAAGCTCTTGATGACGACCGCAAATCAAGCCTCGAATCAGCGGAATCAAAACCGTTTATTTATCCCAGGAGAGAGCCGAGCTCTGCTAAAATACCTAGCTCCGAAATTTCTGTCCCCAAAGTAAAGCAGCCCTCGACAACAAAGAAAATGTATTCTCCTGTAATTGATGATGCGCCGCAGGCAAAGACGTCTACCCAAAATTTGGCTGCCGCTAACAAGAAGCCTGTGACAAAAAAATTAGCAGCTAAGCCATCATCGCTAACAAAGCCCACTGGTAACTCAGTTCCTTCTACAAAAAAGGAAACGATAAAAACAGCTAAAGTTACGAGAAAACCATCTACGGCAGTTTCAAAGCCAGCTCAGTCAAAACCGACTCAGGCAAAGCAGTTTAAGTCCAAAACCGGATCAAAACTGAAAAAAACCGGTCTGCCGCTAAGCCCCAATAAGGCAAAAGCTGGCAAGCTGGCAAAAAATACGAATGTCAAGAAATCATCTGCTAATAAAAAGAAAAGCAACAAGCCAGCTACAGTTGCCAAGACTGACAAGAAAGCAACGAAGAGCTCCACTGCCAGATTCCGTCGCAGCCCGGCACAGTCAAGGAAAATCAAAGGGACGATGGTTGCAGAATTTCCAAAGCGTCTGGTAATAAAATACAAAGGAAAGCGCTATCGTGACCCGTTTGAGACTCTTATCAATGAGACCAGGATCAGCAACAGTCTGGTCGAAAAGCGGGTACCGAATGTCGAAGGTCTGAAACTGGTTGGCGTGCTCGAAACAGCCGGTGAAAGTAACAGAGCCTTGTTTGAAGATAAAGATGGCTTCGGATATATTCTTAGCGCCGGTGACAAAGTACAAAAAGGCTATGTCCTGAGGGTTGATATGGAGAAAGTATATTTCCAGATATTTGAGTATGGTTGGAGCCGTACCGTAGCACTGAATATGGATTCTTATTAGGTAAGGAAGGGATAGACTAATGTTTAGCAAAAAATATAATAAACTGATTCTAATTTCAGTATTGCTGGCTTTTTCGATGGGACTGCTGGTAGCTGTCACAGCTCAGGAAGAGGCTCCGGAAAAAGCTCTGGTAACAGCCCAGAAGGAGCCAATCAAAAACTTGCAGTTTCAGTCTGCCGATATCCGCTCGGTACTCAGTTTTCTGGCCGATTATGGAGATGTTAACGTAGTCGTTGCTCCCGATGTTCAGGGTGCCGTAACAATCAAGCTGACCAATGTCCTTTGGCGTAATGCCTTAGACATCATTGGACGCACTTATGGCCTGGCTGTAGTTGATGAACCCAGCGGCTATATAAGAGTGTTAACGAAAGTAAACTATCGCAAAGAGAAATCAGAGCAGGAAAAGCATAAGAAAGAACAGCGCGAACTGGTAGAACTGGAAACCAAAATTATTAAAATTGCTAACTCTACCTCTGATGATATTGCCAAGACCGCCAAATCTCTTTTAACTGAGAGAGGCGAAGTGATTAGCGACTCTCGCTCAAATTCAATAATTCTGCGCGAAGTTCCTGCAAATATGGAAAAAGTTACGAAGCTCATTGCAGAACTGGACAGACCTGCCAGGCAGATTAAAATATCAACTCAGTTACTAGAAGTATTCACCAATGATCTGCGAGAGCTTGGCATCGCCTGGACCGTAGCGGGTACTTATACAACCCAGTCCGGTCGCTCGTATCCTCAAAAAGGAGAAGTGCTTACTGCACGCGGCACCGATGTAGCCGGCCGTTATTCGGTTAGCGCTATCCAACGTGGCTGGTCAGTGGATGCTATCGTAGAGGCGCTGGTAAGCTCCGGTAAAGGAAGAATTATTGCTCATCCGGAAATAACCACCTTAGAAAACAAAACTGCCAGGATTCAGGTGGGTCAAAAAATACCGGTTAAGCAGTTTGATCAATCAGGAAACGTAGTTATAAAATTTGAAGAAGTAGGCACTATTTTAGAAGTTACACCACACATAACTGCCAAAAATCGAATTCTCATGCATCTCAAACCCGAGAGATCAACTTACCAGTTTGATCCCAACGGAGTTATTATTAATACCAGCAACGCCGAAACAAATGTAATTGTTAATAACGGTCAGACAGCTGTTATAGCCGGTTTGACAACTCAGGACGAAGTAGAGTCCGAGGTTGGTATTCCGATCCTAAAAGATATTCCTATTATAGGTGTGCTTTTCAGATTCCGTCAGACTAAAACAGAAAGCCGTGACCTGGTGATTTTTGTAACTCCTACCATAGTCGAAGAAGAGCTGGCCTTAGGCGACTAAATTTTAGCCGAAATTATCTCTAAAAAGCCCGTTTCTTAGTAGGAAACGGGCTTTTTCTGTCTAAACCGATTGATAAATCTACCGATAAATATCTATAAGCAATTCTTATGATTTAAAAAGTTGAATAATTCAAATAATGGGAGAGAACATGTTTAAGTTCTATCAAGAAAAATCGATGGTCAAATCAGTTTTGACTTTGTCTCTGGCCGTAATGTTAATTGCCGGATGCAGCTCAAAAAATATTGTGGATGACACGCCTGCCGGAAGTACGCTATCTCTAATAGTGAGTCCAGCTACTATTGAAACCAATACTACCGCGATTGTTACAGCAACAGTTACTTCGTCAGGTACGCCTCTTGCGAATCGCGTTGTTAATTTTACTGTGTCTCCCTCGACTTCTGGCTACTTTACTCCCACAGCCGACACAACCGATGCCAGTGGCGTAGCTGCGGTTGTATTTAACGCCACCACATCCGGCTCTATTAACATTAGTGCTACGGTAGAAAATACTTCTATCAGCAACGTGAGTGCTGCTACTATAACAGACGCTCCGCAACAGGGCAGCGGCAATGTGACTATTTCTGTTACCCCGAGTCTGCTCTTGGCCAATGGAGCTGATACTTCGATTGTCACGATTACGGTCCGCGATGCACTGGGACAGCCAGTTGCGGACGGAATAAACATTTGGATTACCGCTGGCGAAAAATTCGAAGACAAAGACAGCAACGGCTACTGGACCTCAAACGTAGATTCCCTGATTTTTGATGCCAACGCTAACGGCCAGTGGGACGCTCTCGGTTTGATTCCGGCTACCGCCGTAACAGCCGGTGGAGCAGGTTCTGCTACGGTTAACTATGTTTCAGGCAACGTCGCCTTGACAGTTTATCTAGTTGCTACTGTTAATGATGCAGGAATTAAGGGCAACGCCGAAGTACAGCTGCAGGTAACGCCAGACGCAACAGTTGCTTCAATTTATTTAGTCTCAGATTCCATGCAATTGTCGGTTAAGACAACCGGAGGAATTGAATCGGGAATCCTTCGTGCTACTTGTTACGATATTAACGGTAATCGCGTCCCGGAAGGTATTCCAGTAAGCTTCATAATTGTGAATGGCCCCGGTGGTGGTGAACATCTTGGCAATGTCGGCTACGGACCCTTAAATGCAGTAACCAACTCTCAAGGAGAAGCTCAGGCAAGTATCCATTCAGGCACCGTTTCAGGTACAATCAATATTCGGGCAAGCTCTGATACGATTCTTTCAAACGCAACTCAGGTACTTATTTCCGCAGGACCACCCGCTTATATAGTAATAGGAGCTGAAGTTTGCAACGTGCCCTTCTGGACTAAAGTAGGAGACGAAAACAAAATATTAGCTATTGTATCAGATATTTATCTGAATCCGGTAAATGATTCCACAGTAGTGTATTTCAGCACCGACGAAGGAACTATGAAATCGCATGAGAAAAGAACCCGGGATCATGAAGGTATTGCCACCACCCTCTGGTTTGCCGGCAATAACGTACCTACAGCCGATGGTATCGTTGAAATATATGCTGAGACCGCCGGCGGCACAGTAGCCGACACAAGTTTCTTTATAAATAGCCACGTACCGGTAAATATTTTTTCGCTCAACATGCCTGCATCTATGCCGGCTGATAATATCTCCAAGGTTTATGTTAACGTTATCGGACTGGACTTAAACGGCAACTTCGTTATTGCCGGAACTAAGTTAAATGGCAGAGCCGGGATCCTCGGTGTAGGCAGCGGCCTGCTTGAAAATGGATGCACTTCTTCAGAAGTAGAAATACTGATTGTTTCGACTACACTTAGCAAAGACTATTCTTTGACAGGCGGCAACGATGATGGCATTGGCGCCATTGACGTGGTCACTTTCTCGTCACCAGGCGGGGGTTCTGTTTCATATAATGTAACAATTACAACCGATGTTGCCTATCTTCAAAACTGTGAATTAACTGCACAGGCGACAGCTTTCCCTGGCGAAATTGTAAATATTTCTGTCCTGATTAAGGACCGTTTTAATAATCCTCTTGGTGACCACACTCTGATAATGACCGCAACTGCGGGAACCGTAGCAAATGGTACCCAGGAAACTAATGCCTACGGTGAAGCCAGTGGATTCCTCTGGACTGCACCTGGCGCACCCGAAAAGGTGACAATCACCATTCAGGATATAGATCCCCGTGGTGGGTTTACGTTTACTCAAGGTGTAGATGTACAGTAATTCAATCTGATATATTGATCATAAAGGCCGCCGATTTTTCGGTGGCCTTTTTTAATCGTGCTTTTCTTGAGTACCATATTTTACTAAATTACCTCAAATTTGCGAGGAGTATATGGTCAAAACTGCCGAAATAAAGTTGAAAACAAAAGGGGCTGGAGATTTGATAGATATTACCGACTCAATCAATAAAGCTGTCAAAGAGTCGGGCATTAGCACAGGCATAGTTACTGTATTCGTACCCGGTTCAACAGCCGGACTGACTACTATAGAATTTGAACCAGGCCTTTTGAAAGATTTCCCACAGCTAATGGAAAAACTGATACCCTCAAATAAGACATATCACCACGACGAAACCTGGCACGACGGCAACGGCTTTTCTCATCTCCGCTCCGCTATAATCGGAACAGATATTACCGTCCCATTTGTAAACGGCCAGCTGACTCTGGGCAGCTGGCAGCAGGTCACTTTTTGTGAATTTGATAACAGAGCACGTTCGAGAACCATAGTCTGTCAGATAATGGGTGATTGAGAAACTTATGAAAGTCAAAGCAATTGTAAGGTAAAACAGCTCTATAAAAATCATAGATCAGACCAAACTTCCTGCTGAGCTCAACTACCTGGTGCTCGATGATTACCAGCAGGTAGTCGAAGCAATTAAAACCCTGAAAGTCAGAGGAGCTCCTGCCATAGGCATCGTAGCAGCCTATGGAATGGCTATGGCTGTCTGTAAATTCGAGAAATATGACAAGAGATTCATCGATGTAGTTGCTGAAAAATTTTACTCCTCGCGTCCTACAGCAGTAAATCTTTTCCTCGCTGTAGACAGAATGAAAACCAAGCTGTTTTCTGAAACTCCTCAAAACATAGAATCAGCCGCTAAGCTGATGTGGCACGAGGCCTCGTCGATTCATAACGAAGACCAGCAGATGTGTGAGTCGATAGGTAAAAACGGCGCAGAGCTGATAAGTGTCGGTGACACTATCCTGACCCATTGTAACACTGGGGCGCTTGCCACCGGAGGGATAGGCACGGCTCTGGGAGTTATCTATACCTGTCGTGACCAAGGCAAGAAAAACAGAATCTTTGCGGGTGAAACACGTCCGGTTTTACAGGGCGCCAGGCTAACTGCCTGGGAACTGAAACAGGAAGGAATCCCGGTTACATTGATTTGTGACAATATGGCCGGTATGATAATGAAACAGGGCAGAATAAATCATGTCATAGTAGGTGCCGACAGAATCGCAGCAAATGGTGATACTGCCAATAAAATCGGCACCTATCCTCTGGCAGTGCTTGCTATACATCACAACATTCCATTTTACGTTGCCGCACCGTCAACTTCGTTCGATAATTCAATCAAAACCGGTGCTGAGATCAAAATAGAGGAACGACCGGCTTCAGAAATCACTAACGGTTTTGGAAATGTAATAGCGCCTGAAGATATCGAGGTTTACTCTCCTGCCTTTGATATTACTCCCCGTGAACTGATATCTTTCTTCATTACTGAAAACGGCATACTGCCCGGCGGACGCAGTTAATTGCTTTGCTCTTTGTTTGTAGTTGACTAACCTGCTGGTTATCTGCTTTTAAACCAGCTACAAATGTTAATCTCAAGAAAACAGCAGTCAGCAATCAAGGCCATAAACTACGACCTTTTTGAAAATATTCAAATTGCGATATCTGAACAAGAGATCCTCCAAAAAGAGCAGCCCGGCACACTGCCTTCAGCGGAAACACTTCGCCATCTCTTTAATCGCTTCAACTTTCTATATTTTAATGGAAAACTTACCCGTCCTGTTATAGAATATTCCAACAGAATGACCTGTGCCGGCAGCTATACACCGGTCAAAAACCTAATTAAGATTAGCCAAAAATATCATGCCATATTCCCCGATGAAATTGAGGACACTCTCAAACATGAAATGATTCATATGATTCACTTTAACCATAACGCCGCTTTTAAGGTCGAAGCCAAAAGAATAGGAGCCTCGCTAAAAGCCAAAACGCACCCATCACTTCAAAAGCAGCCTAAATACCTTTATGTCTGCCCCGGTTGCGGTCTTGAGTATCCCAGACAGAAAAAAGTAAGAATGTTGTCATGTGGCAGCTGCTCCAGAAGAGGCAGGTTTGACCCGGAATTCAAGCTGAAACTTTCTAAATCATTCACAGCCGGCAGAGAGATTAGTTACGCTTGACTTAGGAATAATGTTCTGATAACCTTTTCGGAGATATTTTAATATAAATCGAGAAATAAGAACTTGGCAAAGCAGAAATTGGGAGGAGCCGATGAATTTTAAGCCATTAATTGCAGAATTTGTAGCAACATTTACTTTGGTATTTATTGGGGTAGGGGCTATAGCAATGGACTATATAACCAATGGTTCGGTTGGCTTAACAGGTATTGCTATTGCGCATGGTTTGGCAATTACAGTAATGGTCGGCGCTATTGGAGCTATTAGTGGCGGACACATCAATCCTGCCGTAACAATCGGCTTCTTGACAATAGGCAAAATTGATCTCAAAACCGCTGTCGGCTACCTTGTTTCTCAATGCTTAGGAGCTATTTTTGCGGCCTTTTTGATCAAGCAATGTATTCCGGCTGAAGCACTTACGGCAGTTAAGATGGGAACGCCGGCGGTTAGTAACATTGCCAGCGTTACCGTTTCTATGGCTTTAGTCACAGAAATAATCCTCACATTTCTATTAATGTTTGTGATTTACGGAGTCGCAGTAGACAAGAGGGCGCCCAAGTTTGGGGCCCTTTTAATCGGAATGACTGTTACTCTCGATATTTTTATGGGAGGGCCGATTTCAGGGGCCGCCATGAACCCGGCTAGGCATTTAGGACCGGCGCTGATGGGCGGAGGGCTTGAAAACACCTGGATTTACTGGGTTGGGCCAATAATTGGCTCAGTTTTGGCAGCAATGCTGTGTCATCACATTTTGGCTGAGAAAGATGCCTGAAACGACTCGCAAATTAACCCTGTGGCAAAAATCAAATGCGAGATTTTTTAAAGCCAGTATTGACTTTTTCCGACAACTTATTATACTGGGTGGCTCTGTAACTATAATTGAGCTAAAGGAATATGAAGACATACCTACCAAAAATTGATTCGAGCAACCGCAAATGGCATCTGGTTGACCTTGACGGGGTAGTGCTCGGACGTACTGCTGTCAAAGTCGCCAATATTTTGCGGGGTAAAGATAAGCCAATTTTCACTCCGCATATTGATACCGGAGACCATATAATTGCAGTTAACGCCGGTGGACTGAAAGTTTCCGGTAAGAAACAAGAACAGAATATGTATTACAGATACTCAGGTTATCCGGGCGGATTAAAAGAAACTTCTTTCCGAAAAAAAATGCAGTCAACGCCCGAATTTGTGTTCATACATGCTGTAAAAGGAATGTTGCCAAAAAACAAGCTTGGCCGGAAGATGCTGAAGAAATTGCACGTATATGCCGGAGCCGAACATCAGCATGCTGCCCAGAAACCAGAGTTGCTGGAAATTAACAAATAGGGATATAGATGACCGATAATAAATTTGCAGCGACCGGAAGACGGAAAGAATCAACTGCCAGAGTGATTATAACCCAGGGTAAAGGCTCTTTTATAATCAATAAGAAGACTGCCAAAAACTATCTGCTCAGAGATACTGTTTTGCAGTATGCCAGCGAGCCCTTGGAAGCTACCGAGATGGCCGCTCAGCTTGACATAGTTTGCATCGCCTCTGGTGGCGGCCTTTCCGGTCAGGCTGGAGCAATCAGATTGGGCATAGCCAGAGCCCTTATTCTGCTGAACCCGGATTTGCGGCCAGCGTTGAAGAAAGAAGGCTTTTTAACTCGTGACCCCAGAGCTGTTGAACGTAAAAAATACGGACAGCCGAAAGCCCGTAAAAAATTCCAGTATTCGAAACGTTAAGTTTGTATTGTTTAGATAAGTAAGTTAAATAAGCAACCGCAGCTGACCTGTCTTAGGGTCCCTTAAAACAGGGTTTTTGACAGGGTGGAAGCAGCGGTCAAGATTAACCCAAATCTCAGGAGATGTATGCTTTCACCAAAAATTAAAGATTTTTTAGAAGCCGGGGTGCATTTCGGCCATCAGACTCGCCGCTGGAACCCCAAAATGAAACCGTTTATTTTTGCCGCTCGCAACGGCATTTATATTATTGACCTCAAAAAGACTCTCAGCTCACTCGAAGTTGCCAAAACCAAAGTTCGTGAAGTAGTGAGCCGCGGGCGTTCTATTCTGTTTGTAGGCACCAAAAAACAGGCCAAAGCCGTAATAGTCGAAGAAGCTAAACGTTGCGGCGGCTTCTATGTAACCGAACGCTGGCTTGGCGGTATGCTGACCAACTTTGACACCATCAAGCAGTCGATAAAAAAGCTCAAAAATATCGAGAAGATGAAAGAAACCGGCGAGATTGAACAGTTCACCAAGAAAGAGCGAATCAAGTTTGACAAACAGGCTGAGCGCCTTGAAAAAGTGCTGGGCGGTATAAAAGATATGAATGTAAAGCCCGGACTGGTAATAGTTGTCGATGCCAGGCGCGAGCAAATTGCAGTATCAGAAGCCTCGAAACTTGGAATCCCTATTATCGGAATTCTCGATACCAATGCTGATCCTGATTTGATTGATTTCCCCATTGCGGCTAACGATGACGCTATTAAATCAATCAAGATTTTAATCAGAGAGCTGGTTGATGCCGCACTGGAAACCAGAACCGGCCTTACACAGGGCATGATTGAATCCGCTGTCGATGAAGAAAGAGAAACTCCTCAGACCGTTTACATTTCTTCGGAAGAAGAGGCATCTGCCGATACCAAGAACGAAAAAAATAATTGAAATAACACGAATAACTAAACGAGTAGTATACAGGAATCAGATAATGGATATAACTGCAAGCATGGTCAAAGAGTTACGCACTAAAACCGGAGCTGGCATGATGGACTGTAAAAAAGCGCTGTCTGAAGCAAACGGCGATGTGGAAAAAGCCATAACAGTCTTGCGTGAGAAAGGAATTGCCAAAGCTGCCTCAAAAGAAGGGCGTCAGACTGCCGAAGGTGTCGTGGCCTCATACATTCATGCCGGTGACAAACTTGGGGTTATGGTCGAAATCAACTGCGAAACAGACTTTGTAGCGCGCACTGATCAGTTCAAAGGATTTGCCCGGGACGTTGCCATGCATATTGCTGCGACCAATCCGAGCTGTGTCTCGCGTGAAGAAATTGACCCGACTTTGCTGGAAAAAGAGCGCGAAATTTTTAAAAAGCAAGCGCTCAAAGAAGGTAAGCCTGAAAAAATTATTGAAAAGATAGTAAACGGCAAAATTGAAAAATATTACGCCGAAACAGTTCTTTTAGAGCAGGCTTTTGTGAAAGATAACGACAAAACAATAGAAGAACTTGTCAAAGAAACGATTGCTGCATTGGGGGAGAATATGAAAATCTGTAGATTTTCCCGCTTCCGCCTGGGTGAAGAATAATGTCTGAAGAGGATAGTCCTAAGTACAAAAGAATTCTTCTCAAACTTTCCGGCGAAGCTCTGATGGGCAGCGAATCGTTTGGGCTTGACCCTTTAGCTATTCAGCGCATCTGCGAACAAGTCCTTGAAATCAAAAACCTAAATCTGGAAATCGGCCTGGTTGTTGGCGGCGGAAATATCTGTCGCGGCCAGGAAATGGTCAAACGCGGCATGGACCGCGTCACCGCTGACAATATGGGCATGATGGCCACAGTCATCAATAGCCTGGCTCTGATGGACTGCTTAGAAAGCCTGGGTGTCTATACCAGAGTGATGTCGGCTGTAAAAATGGAAGCTTTCGCAGAACCATATATCAGAAGACGGGCTATCCGCCATATGGAAAAAGGACGTCTGGTAATTCTAGCTGCCGGTACGGGTAATCCTTATTTCAGCACCGATACTGCGGCCTCGCTGCGGGCGATGGAAATCGGCGCCGAAGTATTTATAAAAGCGACCAACGTAGACGGCGTCTATTCAGCCGACCCCAAGGAAGATAAAGAAGCAGAATTTTACCGCCAGCTGAATTATATGGATGTACTGGTCAAAGAGCTGAAAGTTATCGACTCAACCGCTATTTCGCTTTTAAAAGAAAACCAAATTCCTATCCGTGTTATAGATCTAAACGTGTCCGGCAATCTCAAGCGGGTTGTCATGGGAGAAGAAGTAGGGACGCTGATTTCATAGAGAATCGGAGTAGATTCAGGAGGCAATAATGCAGGAAGCCTATAGAAAAGAGATTGACCAAAAAATGGACAAGACCGTGGAGGTCGTGGCCAGCGAATTCCGGGCAGTCCGCACCGGCAAAGCCAGTTCGCATTTGCTGGATACTGTTAAAGTCGAGGCTTACGGAACTTCTATGCCCTTAAATCAAGTAGCCACAGTCAACGCCCCGGAGCCGCGCTTGCTGGTTGTGCAGGCCTTCGACAAGGGAACGGTCGGTGACATTATCAAAGCAATCCAGTCGGCAGATCTGGGACTAAATCCGATAGCCGATGGCGCCACTATCCGCGTTCCCATACCGGCCTTAAATGAAGAACGCCGCAAAGAAATGGCCAGGCAATGCAAGCATCTGGCCGAAGAAGGCCGGGTGGCTATCCGAAATATCCGCCGCGAGGCCAACGAACACATCAAAAAACTGCAGAAAGATAAAGAAGTTTCCGAAGACCAAGAACATGATTTGCATGACGAGATTCAGAAACTTACCGACAACCACACCAAAAAGATCGACTCACTCCTTGCCGAAAAAGAAAAAGAGGTAATGGAGGTTTAGCCTAAGTTGTCGGATTGGCAATTCTCGTTATCTTTGTCTTTCCAGCCCGCCTCGGCGGGGAATCTATCTTTATTCAGGTGTCACCCTTCGACTCCCTCGAGTACGTGGGACCATGTCCGCTCAGGATCACGTTTTATGGC
This sequence comes from Candidatus Zixiibacteriota bacterium, assembly GCA_022571845.1. Taxonomy (GTDB): domain Bacteria; phylum Zixibacteria; class MSB-5A5; order GN15; family FEB-12; genus JACZWU01. The sequence goes on from JACZXB010000002.1 coordinate 110,621, forward strand.
AGAACCGCTAAAGGGTTCTGCCCTACTTTTCTGGAATCCATCTTTTCTTTGCATGTAACCATGGTTCAGCGCATTACGGCAAATCCACCACGGCCACAATTGGGTTCGTTTTGTTATATTTAACATCTTTTTTTAGAGCTGCCTCCTGTTTAGTGGATCGACCGCACGCTTTCCGCCGAGGCGGACTCAGGACCATGACATAATCGGTGGGCGACCTTGGCTGTCATTGCGAGGAGCGAAGTGACGCGGCAATCTCAGTAATTTAAAGCGAGATTGCCACACCCTGATTTCATCAGGGCTCGCAATGACAGTACCTGAACACAAAATGGGTTCGTTTTGTCATATTTAACATCTTTTTTTTCAAATTCGGTGGCTGAAACAGCGGTATCCGGCTGAGGGGCAGGGCATTACGGCAAATACACGCCAACGGTACAAATGCCCCGCTAGACTAAAGCCTCGCGGGATTAAAAGGTTCGTTTTGTCATATTTTACTTTTCGGTTATTAGGATTTGTAGTGATTTTGTAATCAGCAGACACAGAAAAAGATGAGACAAGAACTTGTATGCGATGTTCGGGATTGAATTGTTTTTTAGTCATGGTATTCAAGGGCTGATGTTTTATATAGTGGTGGGGCGGAGTATTTTGCTGAGATTTGCAAGTTAATTTGCGGAGGATGTTACAAAGTCACCCTGAGCGGACATGGTCCCACGTACTCGAGGGAGTCGAAGGGTCATTACAAAACACGGGAACCCACCTAAAAGGTGGGCCACCCCGGCCAATGCTGGGGCAGATGAGGACACGCCTTTGGCGGCCGCCCACAGAAAGAATGGCAGAACCGCTAAAGGGTTCTGCCCTACGATATCTGGAACCTACCTAAAAGGTGGGCCACCCCGGCCGCTAAAGGGTTCTGCCCTACGATATCTGGAGAATAGTTGGATTAGGCTCTTGGTATGTGAGGATCCCACCCTTCGGCAAGCTCAGGACTAGGCCGCAAGCAGTGGGCGACCAGCCCTAATCTTCCCCGTCCAGTTTTGCACTAATGGAGTCAGTATATAGTTCAATTGAATCTGACACCTTTTTTAATTGTAAATAGAAGAGTAAAGTGCTAATTAAACCAATTCCCAAACACAAGATCGCGAATGCATAGCTTTTTACAATTAACAAGTAAATTCCAAGAGCTATTCCCAAAAACATAAACATATTTGCAATCAGACCCTTGAGAAAAAAACCCTTAATCACGCTTCGAATTTCTGGATTGGATTTTATTATTAAGAATAAATGATCAAGAGATTTAATTTCCCCTCTCATCAACGGAATTGATGCAAGTACTACGACTATTGATGTCAAAAATGCCGGGACAACTGCTAATAAACTAAAATATAAGTTCCAGCACATTGCTTTTGTGTAGAATATGAACGCTCCACAAAAGCCGAAGATTATAAGTAGAATTCTCCAAGTAATTGAAAAGTAGATTGATTTCTTCTGCTTCATATGTTCTCCATTAAGATTTACTCAAAACAGTTGAATCAATACTATAATTACGATTGCAATTTACGAGGATTCTTCATCCCGGATAGTCGCCGCTGATATAATTCATCAGGTAGCGGTTTTCGACTTCGATTGAATCAATATGTGATTTAACAACATCACCCACAGAGACTAGGCCGACCAGCTGGTCATTCTCGACGATGGGAATATGCCGGATATGATTTTTGGTCATGACACTGCCGATATAGCCGAGGTCATCGTCAGGAACGCCAATTATTAAATGAGTAGTCATCAGGTCGCTGACCGAAAGATTTTTGAAAGCGTTATTGTCAACCGATATAGAGCGGAAAATATCGCGGTCGCTGACAATTCCTTTGAGTTTACCGTTTTCGTCCAAAACAGGCAGGGAGCTGATGCGGTTGGTGACGAGCAGCTGCATTGCCTCAAGTATGGACATCGACGGTGTGCCGGTGATAACCTCCCGGTTTCTGTTTTTGAGGAAATCCTTTACTAACATAGCCAGCCCTCCTATGGTTGGCAGGCAGGGTTTATTGGAAAGAGAGAGGTATCACAAAAGACGCTGTCAGTTTAGACTGTAAAATAAACCCCTATTGTGAATATGAATTATCTGTTTTAGTATGTATAATTATTGAATAATGACCAAACGATTTCTTCAGATACCGGCTGCCCTGATACTGGCTGCGATTCTTTTTATTTCAGTCCCAGCGCAGGAGCCAACTGACCCGGTACTCGGTTTCTATGTCACCCAGGCCAATAAAGCGTTGGAAAAGTCAGAGTTGCGCTCAGAAGAGATGCGCTATACTTTTTTAGCTTCCAGCCACTACAAACAGATAGGCAGAGGTGGTATTGTCGAAAGGCTGGATACGGCGATTACCAGATACTTCATGAGCGGCAGCCGGATTGACTCGACTCAGGTGGTGGTCGAGCCGACCTCAGAAATGCCCGCTCCAACTTTTGCGTTCCCGAACATCTTTGCAGAATCCTATATTTATAATTTTTTCCCCAACGATATTGGTGAGGAAGACATTGCCATTGGTTTTGACACCCCCGGCAGCGAAGACGGCTTGCCGGCAGGTCTGGCTGTGATAGACAGGGCAGAGTATAAGCTGAAACGGCTGCATCTTTATTATCAAAACCCTGACGGTTTCAAACGCTTAACACGCTCATACCTGTTAAAAGAGCAAAACGGCTTTATCTTTGCTGATTCGATCTGGGAGCTTAATGCTAAACACGGGGTTTTCTCGACCGAATACTACCGGCTGGATACAGATATCAGGCAGCTGCAGCTAATTAGATAAAAAAGGGATTAGCAGGTTGTAGCGGCCTTTTCTGGTTGACTAAGAGAGGAAATTGCATTCTAATTGCAGTTAAATTATGAAGAAAATTGAAGAAAATCTTAAAGCCCGGATTTTAGAAACCCCTGAGCGGATGCCTGTCCATGTAGCCATCATAATGGACGGCAACGGCCGCTGGGCAGCCCAGCGCAATCGCCCCAGAACTTTCGGGCATAAAGCCGGAGTTGAGGCTGTTAAGAAAGTTGTCAGGTCGGCAGGTGAGATTGGCGTCAAGTATTTGACGCTTTACACATTTTCAAGCGAAAACTGGAGCCGGCCGGCTACCGAGGTCGCCGCGCTAATGCAGCTGCTGACGCGGACTACTAAGAATGCTATAAATGAATTAATCGAAAATGATGTCAAGCTTATCACAATCGGCCGTATCAATGGTCTGCCGCAAAAGAAGCGGGAAGTTATTCTGGAAGCGATAGAACGCACCCGCGACAACAAAGGCATGGTTCTAATTCTGGCTCTTAACTACGGCGGACGGTCCGAGATTCTCGATGCTGTCAAAGCGATAGCCAATTCGTCGCGGGCGGGGATGCTTAACACCAAAGATATTACCGAAGAGCTTTTCTCCAGATTTCTTTATACGGTAGACCTGCCCGACCCTGATATGCTGATCAGAACCTCGGGCGTAAAAAGAATTTCAAACTTTCTGTTGTGGCAAACAAGCTACACCGAGCTGTTTATTACCGACGAACTCTGGCCCGATTTCGGCCGCAAAGAATTGTTCGAAGCCATACTCGACTACCAAAAACGCGAACGTCGATTCGGAAAACTAACTGCCCGCAATAGCGCATGAGCAAAAATATGCTGACCAGAATACTGGTGGCGGCTGTGGCTATACCGGCAATCTTATGGATTGTTTACCAGGGCGGAAAGTGGTTTTTGGGCATGATATTTATTTTTGCTTCTGTAGCTTTCGGCGAATTTCTATGCCAGGAAAAAATTAAACCGAGTAACGTTATCTATTGGCTGGCGCTCATAACTTTTGCCTTCATTTTCCTTACGCTTACTGGAAACATAACCGGTGATGACTTAACAAAGAACGCTTCATGGGTAATAGTCGAAATAATCGGCTTCTTTTTAGTATCGGGCATGCTGCTCAGCATGGGCAAAGAGTCACCGTCCGAATTGTTCGCCCGGCACAGCCGGCTGGTCTGGGGGCTGCTTTATATCAGTCTGCTTTATCCGACTGTCTATCTGGTTGGTAAGGGAGTAGGGCAGTTTCATGGCGGTGACAGCTTGTTGTTTTTATTCGGAATTCTATGGGTAGGGGATACTGCCGCGATGCAAGCGGGGAGAATTTTTGGCAAGACAAAACTGGCGCCGTCAGTCTCACCGAACAAGACTGTCGAAGGATTCTTCGGTGGTTTGGTCGGCGCCGCTGTTATTGCGGCAATATTGTATTATTGGAAATTTTCGTTCATGAACGTCTCTGATATGTTTGTTATCGCTATTGGCTGCTCGATTTTCGGGCAGCTGGGGGATTTGGTGGAATCAATGTGGAAACGTTCTTTGGGAATCAAAGATTCATCGGGGATTATTCCCGGTCACGGGGGAGTGCTGGACCGTTTTGATTCGCTTTTGTTTGCGGCGCCGTTTATGTACGCTTATCTGACTTTAATTTCGAGATGAAACTGTTAGATTATATATTCGCTGCCCGGCCGATGCTGCTTTTGCCGGTCTGGTCAATTTTCTTAGTGGCACTGCACTACCATCATAAGCTGGCGGAAAAAACGTTTAGCTGGCCTGATCTTTTAATTTTATCATGTCTGACTATTTTAACTGCCGGCGCCTATTACATAAACCAGGTTTTTGATTTTGAATCAGATAAGTTAAACAGCAAGCTCGGCTTTCTTCAGAAAGGGCTGGTCAGCGCTGGAATGCTGATGGCAATGTATATGATTTTTTCGGTACTGGCTATATCAGCTGCTGTTTTTATTTCAACGGCTTTGTTCATTATCTTTTTGCAACTGCTCCTGCTTTCATTTGTATATTCAGCGCCCCCATTTAGACTGAAGGACAGACCAATCTCCGGACTTTTTGCTAACGCCTATTCGTTTGGCTTTTTGATACCAGTCTCGGTCATGCCTTTTATCACTTTGCACAATGCCGGACTGTTAGGCTGGGATAATCCGCTTTACTTTTTCCTGTCTGTAATGGGAGTGCATATCCTGACAACTATTCCTGACATAAAAGGTGACAAAGCAGCAGGCAAAAAAACAATTGGTCTGATTCTTCCGCTGAGGGCAGCTCTGCTGGCTGCTTTAATTTCATTCGGAGGGGCGGCCTTGGTGGCACATTATTCCAATTTCCCGCCGCTTATGATAATTGCCATAATTTCAGCAACCCTGGCTTTGACAGCGCTCTTAACCTCGAATCTTCAGATAATACTGGCAGCGGCAAAAATCCCTATTCTGCTGCTGACACTACTGGCCGGATATTTCTACCCGATTTACTTTTTGTTTGTTGTTGCCTTGCTCTTTTTAACCCGGGCATATTATAAAAGAAGATTTAATATAGTATATCCCGGGTTGACCTGATGCGACTAAGTAAAGCAATTCTAATATTTATGATTCTTGTGGTTGGCTGTTCGCCTTATCCTCGTTATCGGACAGACGGCGCCACCCAGCCGCACCGGCCGGCGGTGAAATCCAGCACGCAATCGATAAATCCAAAAATAAAATTCGGGCAAATCCTGCAGTCATATCTCGGCCGTCCGTATCGCGGCCGCTCCAAGACAGACCCCGGGCTGGACTGCTCGCTTTTCACCAGTGAAGTTTACAAGAAATATAACCAGACCCGGCTGCCCCGTACTGTTGCCGACCAGTTCAAAACCGGCCAGCCGGTAGGTAGAAACAAACTCAGATTCGGCGACTTGGTGTTTTTCAAAACCGACCGCAAAAATGTGTCCCATGTCGGTATCTATATGGACTACGATGAATTTATGCACGCTTCGTCTTCAAACGGCATCATAATCACCAGCATGAAGAATAAATACTGGTTAAAAAGGTATATTGGCGCCCGTAGAGTTGTTGAATAGTTAAGCTTTTTTTTGTTACTTTAGGTCTGATGCCAAAAACTGAATCGCCGCTTCAAAAGAAACTGCAAACTCTGCCCAATGCCACGGGAGTCTATATGTTCAAAGACTCATCGGGTAAATATATTTATATCGGTAAAGCCAAAGTTCTAAAAAACAGAGTGCGCAGTTATTTTGGTGCAAACAAACTGGCTGACCCAAAATCTGCCCGGATAGTCGCCAAAACCACAGATATTGAATTGTTAGTAACTGACAGCGAAGTTGAGGCATTAATTCTTGAAGCCAACTTAGTCCGTCAGCACAAACCGCGTTACAATGTAGATCTCAAAGATGACAAGCACTTTCCCTATATCAAAGTCACCACTTACGAGCCGTTCCCGCGCATCTTAGTAGTGCGCAAAATCGAAAAAGACAATGCCCGTTATTTTGGGCCGTTTACATCGGCCAAGGGGATGCACAAAACTATCGAGTTCTTAAGACGTCTTTTCAAAATCCGAACCTGTAATCTCGTTATCCCTCCTCCCAAAGGACGCCAGTATAAAGTCTGCCTCGACTATCATATCAAACGTTGTAAAGGTCCCTGTGAAGCTTTTCAAACAGTCGAAGATTACAAAGAAAACATACATGCCGTGCTGATGATTCTTTCGGGCAAGTCCAAAAAAGTAATTGAAAATCTTCAGAGTAAAATGGAAGAAGCCTCAGAACAGCTGGAATACGAAGAAGCCGCACTCATCCGTGACCAGATTGAAGCAATTGAGTCGGTTATGGTTAAGCAGAAAGTCGATGTCGGCAGCGGTGTTGACCGTGATATCATAGCACTGGCGCGCGAAGGTCGCTTAGCCGTAGCAGCAGTACTGCAGCTGCGCGAAGGCATCTTAATTGGCAGGCAGGATTTTCAGTTGACTGCTGAAGCCGATGAGACAGACGAAGCGATAGTCGATACGTTTTTGACACAGTATTACAGCCACCAGCCGAATCTGCCCAAAGAAATTTATCTGCCAATCAAAGTCGAAAACCTCAAACTGATTAACGCCTGGCTCAACCAGCAGAAGGGGAGCAAAATCAATATCGTCATTCCGCAAAAAGGGGAGAAAGTCCGGCTGGTAGAACTTGCCGCACAAAACGCCCGTCTTTTGCTCGATGATTTACTTATTCAAAAACGTCAGCAGTCCGAGCGCACCAGCAAAATGGTGACCAGCTTAAAGAAAGAACTAAGTCTGTCTGAGTCTCCGCGGCGCATTGCCTGTTTTGATATTTCCAACACCGGCGAGACCGATGCCGTCGGTTCCTGCGTTTATTTTGAAAACGGCAGGCCGAAAAAGAAAGAGTACCGGCATTTCAAAATTAAAGGCGTCAAAGGGCAGGATGATTACAGAATGATGCGCGAAGTTGTCGGCCGCTATTTTTTTCGCATTAAGAAAGAAGCTGCGCTTCCGCCTGATTTGTTAGTTATCGATGGCGGTAAAGGCCAGCTGTCATCTGTCATCAAAGAACTACGTTATCTCGGCTTCGATAAGCAGCCGGTTGTATCATTGGCCAAGCGCTTGGAGGAAGTCTTTGTGCCGGGCGCTTCGGATTCGATTACAATCAGCCGAACATCGCCCGCTTTGATGCTCCTAAAACAACTTCGTGATGAAGCCCACCGCTTTGCTGTTTCTTACAACCGCAAAGTTCGCAGCAAACGTACGATTAAATCCGAACTGGACAAAATCCCAGGTGTCGGCCCGTCAAAAAAACATGCGCTGTTAAAACAATTCGGCTCGGTCAAAAGAATCAAAGCCGCCACGCCGGAACAGATAGCCGAGCTAAACGGCATAAACATAAAACTGGCTAATGCGATATTGAGCAGTTTGAATGGAGTGTAATGGTGCCCAAATTTGCCTAAATGAAGAGCAAGAGAAGTTTAAAATATGACAAAATTCAAGCAAGATAAATCCCTTAAATAAAAATGAACGAAAAATCGCTTTACTTACTTTTATTGAAAGGGAATATCTATAGTGATAAAAACTATATTATCATAGCATGTGATATTTAGTATAAACCCAGAGAGGAGTTTTTATCGAGGACCTATTAATATATTGTAATATCGTCTTTTTCTTAGTAATCTTATTTTCGAAAACGAAATCACAATTGACAGTTAAAACGATAGTCTTTCTTTGGGCCGTAATAAATGTACTGGCTTTCTACTACTCCTTTGCCATGCTAGGTGGAACAGATCCATTCATAAAAATTTACGGTTATAAGGTGCCGTTTTATTGGACAATTGTTTTTTCTTTTATCGTAATGATCCTGCTCGAGTCAAAGGGTCCTTTACTGCCACTTCGATACTTAATCGCATTTGCAGTAGTTGCAGGAATGGCTCTGCTTGTCCACGTTCCCGCAATTCCTGCGCTCGCTTATAAGTCTGAAACAGAAATTACAAGAATGGTATACGTAAGTCTTTTTGTTGTGCCATTTCAAGTAGGCGTTTTGGCACCGTTAACGGCATTTACAGGTGAACAAAAGAGCGCGTTCAACAGATTATTCCAATTGTCAAACGAGCAATTTAAGAAGGAAAAAAAGTCTATCATAATTGGTGTCGTGTTGTGGGCACTAATTCTTTTAGTAGGGAATATTCCAATTCATGGTAAGATCATTGAACTCAGTGTCATCATACCTATTGAAGCATTTGCAAAATGGTTTGCTATACATAGTTTTTTCTTTGTGCTTATTGACCACTTCATATTCATTGGGTTTGCTAAATTTATTCTCGACAATCTATTCAAAGAAGAAGAGACAAGTATGCTTGAAATTATTCTCTATGCTGGTCTCTTAGCGGGCTTTCACTACAATTATCAAGTTGGAGAGATTATTCGGACGTTCCTTTTTGGTTTAACTTTTGCTTACTTGTATATTAGAACGAGGACATTGATCTACGGAATTGCTTTGGCCACCTTCATGTTTGTATTTATGTAAGTATTTCGGAGGTGAACGCCTAAGGCGGGTCCTCATCTGCCCCATCTTGAAACCAAGTGCTCGTATCACCGGCTGGATTCCAAGTCAAGCTTGGAATGACGAAGAAAGATGGATTCCCGCCTATCCCTCGAGTACTCGGGACTAAAGCGCGGGAATGACAAAAGGGGGGAACGACGAATGTGAAAATCTATTAGTTGCGCAGGCCCCGCAATTACATTTATTGCCATTTATGCAAGAACAGACGCAAACGCTCACTGTCTCAGCCCTTACTAAGATGATCAAGACGACTCTTGAGGGTTCTTTCTCCGGTCTCTGTATCGAAGGTGAAATCTCAAACTTTCATCATCATCATTCTTCGGGACATAGATATTTTAGCCTCAAAGATGACAAAGCAGTATTGCGCGTGGCCATGTGGCGGCCCTTCGGGCAGCAGTTGCAGTTTGAACCCGAAGACGGACAGCAGGTATTAGCATTCGGCGATATTTCTTTGTATGAGAAACGGGGAGAGTACCAGCTAATCTGTCGCAAACTGGTGCCGGTAGGAGTCGGGCCGCTGGAACTGGCTTACCGTCAGCTGTTTGAAAAACTATCGGCTGAAGGACTTTTCGATGAAGAGCACAAACAGCCAATTCCGGAATATGCCAGTCGTATCGGAATTGTAACTTCACCAACCGGTGCGGCAATCCGCGACATAATTCAAATCGCACAGCGCAGAAATCGGGCCGTAGAGTTAGTTATATATCCGACAGCTGTGCAGGGAGACGGGGCCGAGGACAGTATTGCAGAGGGTATAGAATATTTCAATGAACAGAACAATGTTGATTTGATAATCACCGGTCGCGGCGGCGGTTCGCTTGAAGACCTCTGGTGTTTCAATACTGAAAAAGTTGTCAGGGCGATATTTGATTCAGAGATTCCGGTAATTTCAGCAGTCGGCCATGAAATAGATATCACTCTGTCAGATTTGGCGGCAGACCTGCGGGCGCCTACTCCCTCTGCCGCGGCAGAATTGGCGGTCTGGTCCAGAGAAGAATATATCTCGAAGATTCAGGGACTAATAGCGCAGCTGACTACGTATCTGGAAAGACAGGCCGGCTCGGCCAGAGATTTTCTGTCAGCGCTGTTCAGCCGTCCGGTTTTGTCCCGGCCGCTTGAACTTGTTTATGAACGACAGCAGAATATCGACAATCTCTTGCGTCTCTTAAACAGCTCCGGAAAAAACCTTTTTGAAATGTACAAAAACCGTCTATCTTTGGGGCTGTCAAGGCTGGAGGCTTTGTCACCGGTGAAAGTTCTGGCCAGGGGGTATTCGGTAAGTTCGTTATTGCCCTCAAACGAAGTGATTAAATCAATCAAAGATGTCAAAACCGGAGACAGCATGCAGACCAGACTGAAAGACGGACAGATAATTTCAAATATCGAAAAAATTAGCAGGAATTAGCAACATGCCGCCCAAAAAAAAGTATAAAGACTTTGAGACTGCTTTGGAAAGACTCGAAGAAATCACCGAGTCAATGGAATCTGGCGACAGTACTCTCGAAGAGTCAATAGACCTCTATACGGAGGGACTGGAGATTGCCAAATATTGTAACAGCAAACTGGCCGAAGCAGAGAAGAAGATAAAGATAATTAAGGAAAAAGGCGGCGCGCTGGTTGAACTCAGTTTTGAATCTTCCGGGGATGACAGTGAAATCGACTGAACTTCTGAATATTAAAGATTATTTAGGCGAAAAGCGTAAGTTAGTCGACGAATTGCTCAGCCGGTATATTCCCTCTGCGTCTGAAGAACCCAGGACGCTGCACGCCGCTATGCGCTATTCGGTCATGGCGGGGGGCAAGAGAATCAGGCCGATACTGGCCCTGGCAACATATGAACAGTTCCGGCCCGACAGTTCTGAGACAGACAGCTCTATTGGCTACATTATGGCCGGACTTGAAATGATTCACACTTATTCACTTATCCACGATGACCTGCCCTGCATGGATGATGATGACCTTCGCCGCGGCCAGCCCACTTGCCACAAAAAATTTGGAATTGCCACTGCCGTATTGGCCGGAGATGCCCTGCACGATATAGCTTTTGACCTGATGGCCCGCTCAGGCCACACAGAAATTGTCAGAGAATTAGCGCAGGCTATCGGCACCATGGGTATGATAGGCGGGCAGATAGCCGATGTTGAGGCCGAAGGCCGTGAAGTCAGCAAAGCTGAAATAATCAAAATTCACAGCTGCAAGACCGGCAGCCTGATTCGCTGTTCAGTGCGGGTGGGCGCGATTCTGGCTGGCGCTGAGAGGTCGACTTTTGAATCATTATCTCAATATGGCGAGAAAATCGGCCTTGCTTTTCAAATCATAGATGACATTCTTGACGTCGAAGGCAGCCAGGAACTGCTGGGGAAAAAAGTGGGGGCTGATAATATCAAAGGAAAAGCCACTTATCCGGGCGTTGTCGGCCTGGAGCAGGCCAAAAAAGATGCTGACCTTTTAATTGACGAAGCGATTGAATTGTTAGATGATTATGATGACAACATGCTTAAACATATCGCACTGTTTATAGGCCAAAGGGAAAGCTGAAACTTATGGAAGAGACCCAGATGAAATATTTGTCCAAAATCGACTCTCCGGTTGATCTGAAAAAGCTGTCAGTTGAAGAATTAGGGGAACTGGCTACAGAAATCAGACAGGAGTTGCTATCGGCTTTGTGTGAAACCGGCGGCCACTTGGCTTCGAATCTTGGGGCGGTCGAGCTTACCTTAGCTCTGCATTATGTCTTTGATGCTCCGACAGATAAAATAATCTGGGACGTCAGCCATCAGACTTATACCCATAAAATGATTACCGGCAGACGCGACAGGATAAGAACACTGCGCCAGTATCACGGTCTGGCCGGATATGCCCGGCAAGTAGAATCTGAGTACGACCCCTACGGCGCGGCGCATGCTTCGACCTCGATTTCAGCATCGCTTGGCTTTGCAGTCGCCAGAGACCTGGCCGGCCAGAATCATAATGTTATCGCTGTAATAGGCGATGGGGCCATGACAGGCGGTCTGGCATTTGAGGGACTCAATAATGCCGGCAGCTTGAAGAAAAATCTGCTGGTGATTCTAAATGACAATACCTGGTCGATTTCCAAAAACGTTGGCGCTATTTCGAAATATCTGACGAATATCACGTCGGACGAAAGATTTAACAAACTCCGCGATGAAATTTGGGAGTTGACCGGCAGGTTCAAGCGCCGCGACAAAATCCGTAAAGCTATTTCAAATATTGAAGATTCAATCAAGGGCTTTTTAGTGCCCGGAATGTTATTCCAGAAACTCGGCTTTAATTATTTTGGTCCGATAGACGGTCACTGTCTGCCGACTTTGATAAAAACTCTGGAGCAGCTTAAAAACCTGCGGGGTCCGGTGATGCTGCATATTGCTACTGTCAAAGGCAAAGGTTTTGCTCCCGCCGAGGGGGATGCTCACTCGTACCACGGGATTGGCAAGTTTGATAAAGTTACCGGTAAAGCAGCCTCAAAATCAGGTCTGCCGGCCTACACCAAAGTTTTCGGCAGTACTATGATAGAGCTGGGGCACAAGGATGAAAAAGTTGTGGCAATCACCGCCGCTATGCCAGCGGGAACAGGCCTGGTAGGTTTTGCCAAAGAGTTTCCGGAGCGGTTTTTCGATGTCGGCATCGCCGAATGCCATGCCGGTTGCTTCGCGGCCGGACTGGCCAGCGACGGCCAAAAACCATACCTTACAATATATTCGACATTTCTGCAAAGAGCCTACGATCCGCTTATTCATGATATCACTCTTCAAAGCCAGAAAGTTGTCATTTGCATGGATAGAGCCGGACTTGTCGGAAATGATGGCCCCACCCACCATGGCGTTTTTGATATCGCCTATCTTTCGGTAATACCAAATATAACTTTCGCCGTTCCAAAAGACGGCAACGAGCTCAGGTCAATGCTCCATTGGACTGTTGATAACAAGCTCGAAACGTCTGTTGCCATAAGATATCCCAGAGACAGTGTCCCTACTGAAATGACCACAGAGATTAAGCAAATCGAATGGGGAACCTGGGAAACGCTTACGCCGGCGAGTGATATTACTATTTTGGCATGCGGACCAATGGTAACCGAAGCTTTAAGAGCTATCGATATTCTGGCGGAACACGGCTATAATGTGGCGGTAGTCAATGCTCGTTTTATCAAGCCATTAGATTACAAGACTCTCGATAGAGTTCGTGATAATTCCCGGACTATTTTTACGATCGAAGAAGCTCAGCTTCGGGGAGGATTCGGGGAAGCAGTCGGAAGTTACCTGCTGCGCTCAGGCTGGAAGGGCACTTTCAAAAACATTGGTCTTTCTGACCGCTATGTTACTCACGGAAGTCGCGCAGAATTACTTGATGAAGTTGGTCTTGATGCCAAGGGATTAGCTCAGACCCTAGGTGTTGCGATTGAAGCCAGTGAATCCGGCAAAAAAACTCCGGGCCTGTTCCAAAAACTCCGTTTTCGCAGGTCACCGGAGCTAAAGCAAAAAGTCGTCGGGGCAGAGACATCCCGGAGCATTTATACTTCCAAAGAGGGATAGCGAATTGTTATGCGCTTCGGGCTGGTAGCCAATTTACAGCGGGAAGGCACTAAGCAAGCTGTCAGTGATTTTCTTGACTGGTCTAAGCAGTCGGGAACAGAGATTTTCCTATGGGACGGCCTGAAAGAAATCGCGCCCGGCCAATCTTATTGTTCGTTTGAAAAACTCTCTGAGAAGTGTGATGTGCTGGTTTCAATGGGCGGCGATGGCACTCTGATTCATTCTGCCAGGGCGGTGGGAGATAGAAAGACCAAACTGCTGGGTGTTAATGTCGGCTCACTCGGATTTCTGACACTGATTACGCCGCAATCGATGATTCCCTGCTTGGACAGAATAGTCAAAGGGGATTACAGCGTGGAAGAGCGCATGGCCTTGACAGTAAATATAGAGCGAACTGGCGAAACTTTTAATGCTCTTAATGAAGCGGTCGTAGATAACGGGCCTATCGGCCGTATGATTGATATCCGGCTGCAGGTCAATGGAGAAGATATCGTTAACTACCGCTGTGACGGCCTGATTATCGCCACTCCCACTGGTTCGACAGCTTACTCGCTGGCTTCCGGCGGCCCGATTCTGCATCCGACAATGGAGGCAATAATCGCTTCGCCTATTTCTGCATTTTCTCTGACGACGCGGCCGATGATTTTCAGGGCCGACGATGCTCTGGTGCTGAAAGTAAGGTCGCAGCACAAAGTTGCCTCTTTGACAGTGGACGGGCAGGTGATGAGAGAACTTTTAGACGGTGATGTTGTTTCAATCAGGCGGGCAGATTTTGCCTACCAGTTTATTTCCTTTGAGGAAAATTCCTTTTATCGTGTCTGCCGGTCGAAACTGCACTGGGGGGTGTTACCTTCGGGAGACTCGGATTAAATTCAAATTGCAGTTTTGTTCAGGATGCTCTAAATTATGTTAAAGAGTAGGGCAGAACCCTTTAGCGGTTCTGCCAGATATATGCGGGAGTAACTCAGTTGGTAGAGTCACAGCCTTCCAAGCTGTTGGTCGCGAGTTCGAGCCTCGTCTCCCGCTTTTTTAATTTTCTTGGTTCTCAAGGAGTTGGTTAATGACCATTTTCTATAAAGCTTTATTCTTTGTTTCCCCCTTATGGCTTATTTCATTTTTATTCTTTCTAGAAACAGTTGATATCGGTATCTTAGTATTTCTTGCATTACCAGGAATTTTTGTGAGCATGATTATTAGTGGAAACGTACACTATCACAGCATGCCTCTCGTTTTAATAGCCAATATTCTTATTGATTACTTATTGGTTCTATCCGTGCTCTATTTTCGACGAGAGAGAGCTAAAAGAAAAACAATTCTTCTTTGAAAAAGTGAATAGTGAATAGTAAACCGTAGGGCACCATGGCCCTTTAGCGGTTCTGCCATCATTTGAGATAAGTAAATCATGTCGAAACTAATTAGACATTATTCGCCGGGGCAAATCTATTTTATAACCTCTGTAACTCATAATAGAGAAAGAATCCTCGTAGAAAATAGTGATATGTTTTGGGCAGGTATAGAAAAAGTAAAAAAAGACACTTCATTTGAATTGAGTGCCTGGGTGATAATGCCGGACCACTTTCACTTTGTGCTGGATCCGCTGGAGTCAGACTTATCCTCAGTTATGAAGCGCATTAAGCTGGCATTCGCTTATCGATTCAGAAAATCCAAAGGTCTTTATCGTGGTAAAGTCTGGCAAAGCCGCTTTTGGGATCACATTATTCGTGACGATAATGACCTCAGCAGACATTTGGATTATATACACTATAATCCCGTCAAGCATGGCTTAGTGAGTAGCCCATTTGATTGGGAGCTGTCTTCAATTCATGGATTTCTGAAGAGGGGACAGTATGAGTCCGATTAGGGGACTCGTAAAGCTCCAATTTTTGAAGGAAATTTTGGTGAGTAGGTTTTGGTCGTTATTTATGGCAGAACCACTAAAGGGTTCTGCCCTACGTATTCTGTTGGTCGCGAGTTCGAGCCTCGTCTCCCGCTTTTATTTAATGCGCAGAATCGTTGGGTTTACTACCTTTCGACTCCCTTGAGTACAGGGGACCTTGTTCGCTCAGGGTGACGTGGCCATGCTGGTCAGCACGGTCCCGGGGGGTCGCCGCCGCGGAATATAAAGTCGACCAGGTAAGTCAAATCCAGGATATTGGCTGAGTCACCATCTCCATTAACATCACTCTCTTCGGGACAAGCACCCGGGTCTCCGCTGCCGCGGAATATAAAGTCGACCATGAAAGTCAAATCAAGAATACTGGCGTCATCACCATCGCCATTTAAATCGCCACGATTGCCGTCACAGCAGGGAGGCGTGAATTTGGTCACAAAGGCATCCCAACCAACCTGATCGGTTTGGTATTCTCCCTCGGTAGGGAAATCGATGGAAGTAGTATAGCCGTTAATATAAATATTGCCGAAATTGCCAACCGAAATGCTTCTGCCAATGTCGTCACCACTTCCCCCCAGATAAGTGCTGTATACCAGGGCATTGCCTGAAGAATTGAGTTTGGTCACGAAGGCGTCTCTACCATCTTGATCGGTTTGGAATTCTCCCTCGGTTGGGAAATCGGTGGAAAGAGTCCAGCCCGTAACATAAGCATTGTCGGAAGCGTCCAATGCAATGCCAAGGGCCTCGTCATTACTACTTCCTCCTAAGTAAGTGCTGTAAACCAAAGCATTGCCGGAAGAATTTAGTTTGGTCACAAAGGCATCGGTCCCACTTTGATCGGTTTGGTATTCTCCTTCAGTTGGAAAGTCCGTGGAGAAAGTAAAGCCGGCAATATAGGCATTGCCGTAATCGTCCACCGCGATGCCCCAGCCTATATCACTGCTGTCTCCCCCCAAATAAGTGTTGTAAACTAAAGCGTTGCCGGAAGAATTTAGTTTGGTCACAAAGACATCTCCTTCTCCCTGATAGCTTGCCTGATATGCACCCACGGTTGGAAAATCGGTGGAAAAAGTATAGCCGGTAATATAGGCATTGCCGGAACCATCCACCGCGATGCCAAAGCTTATATCAAGATCACTTCCTCCTACGTAAGTGCTGTAAACCAAGGCATTGCCGGAAAAGTTTAGTTTGGTCACAAAGACATCAAAGTTACCTTGGTGGGTAGCCTGATATGCACCCTCAGTTGGGAAATTGGTGGACTGAGTATACCCGGTAACAAAGGTATTGCCGGAAATATCCACCACGATGCCCCAGCCTACATCACTGCCATCCCCCCCCAGATAAGTGCTGTAAACCAAAGCATTGCCGGAAGAATTTAGTTTGGTCACAAAGACATCCCAGACACCTTGAAAGGTTTGGTATGCTCCCTCGGTTGGGAAATTGGTGGAATTAGTATTGCCGGTAATATAAGCATTGCCGGAACCGTCCACAGCGATTCCATTACCAGCATCATAACCATTTCCCCCCAAGTAGGTGCTGTAGACCAAAGCATTGCCGGAAGAATTTAGTTTGGTCACAAAGACATCCCTGCCACCCTGATCGGTTTGGTATTCTCCCTCGGTTGGAAAGTCGGTGGAAACAGTTTTACCGGTAATATAAGCATTGCCGGAATCGTCTGTTGCGATCCTTGTGTTTGTCTCATCACCACTTCCCCCCAGGTAAGTGCTGTAAGATAACAGAGGGTCGATTACCAGAGGTAGAGCCGGATTGTAGCTGCTAAGTTCAAACCCAAATGAATTATCACCCATCATTTTGTATTCACCTTCAACAACAATACGGGAGTTATTTTCTATCTGATATATAACCGGGCGTTGTTCAATTACTTCACCCCATTTAGTTGTAACTATTAGCTCTCCACTTCCATTAATTGAGATTGATTCTGCCCCCTCATAATGTATCCTTATTTGGGAATAGTCAGCGCCGGGGGAGACTATAAAATCATACTCCATCTGCCTGCCGTTGCCATAATACTTCAAGTTTATACCGTCATATATTTCTTCGTACAATACGGCAGAGAAATTAGGAACATCGGTATGCCATTCATTTGGGTCATTGCCGATGAAGTAGTTGCATTTGTAGTCCATCATATCAACACCAATCATTCGCGGATTTGGATTGGCTCCCACAAATGTCGCTTTGATCATCATAGTTTCGACAGACTTTGGTTCTCTATCAAAAATATCATCAACAGGCATGCCATATCTCTTATCTACAATAGAGATTGGTTTGTTATCCTCTGATTCAATAGTTCTCGTAAACTGATAATAGGCGCCGTCGGATGCAAACCACATGGTGGCTCCGTTAGCATTAGCCCTAAAAAGAACTTGATCGTCCCATTGGCCCTGATTTGCAGTAAAAGCCAGCGGCATGGAGGTGATATTTCTGGTTATTTGGACGTTGGACAGATTATCTTTTACGATTGATTCTTTTGAGGAAGCTATTTGTGCTGTTAAAGACACCAAAACAGCAAGAAAGATAGTAATTAGGTGCCAAAGTTGTGGATTACCTTTAAGCATAAATCTTCCTTTCAATTAAGAAAGTTTATAGTGTACTTAATGTCTAAAACTATCATATTAAGATAGATATTACGGCAAATTAAACAAGTATTTTTCTCCTAACTCTATTTGAGAGTGGACGGTATGGGTCCGATTGGGGGACTCGTAAAGCTCCAATTATTGGGGGAGATTTTGGTGAGTAGGTTTTGGTTTTTGGCAGAACCACTAAAGGGCAAAGTGCCCTACGAAATGCTTCCACTAAATGTTCCCATGTCACAATTAAGTCATTGTGAGGCAGGTGGTTAATATCCATCTTGAATTTTTCTACTGTGCAAAAAAAACACAAATTGTGCTAAATTTGAACAGATTTTTGCCGAAATAAGAAAATGGCAACGAATACCCGGTTTTTTGATATTAAAATAGTGAATCTATAGAAAATGCGCTTGACAAAATCTTGTAAATTGTTATACCTTGCCATCTTGCCTGTAAAACGGCATTTTTTTTGGCTGAAGAAATTTCAGCCCAGATAGCTCAGTTGGTAGAGCACATCCTTGGTAAGGATGAGGTCACCAGTTCAATCCTGGTTCTGGGCTTGTTTAAATTTTGAAGTTAAGTTGGTAAAACGAAAGGAATATAGCTGCTATGGCCAAGGCGAAATTTGAGCGCACGAAACTGCATGTAAATGTTGGTACAATCGGTCATGTTGATCACGGAAAGACAACTTTGACTGCGGCGATGACCATGTATTTGTCTCGCAAGAGCGGTAACACAGAGGTCCGTTCGTTCGACTCTATCGATAACGCTCCTGAAGAACGTGAACGGGGCATAACCATTGCCACCTCTCACGTAGAATATGAGTCAGAGAATCGTCACTATGCCCACGTCGACTGTCCCGGTCACGCGGACTATGTCAAGAACATGATAACCGGAGCGGCTCAGATGGATGGAGCGGTTCTGGTGGTGTCGGCTTCCGATGGTCCTATGCCCCAGACGCGCGAGCATATTCTTTTAGCTCGTCAGGTTGGTGTTCCTTATATCATAGTTTATATGAACAAGGTCGACCAGGTAGACGACCCGGAGCTTTTGGATTTAGTCGAGCTTGAGGTCAGAGAGCTTTTAAGCAGCTATGATTTTCCGGGAGATGATATACCTGTTATTCGGGGTTCGGCCTTGCAGGCCATGACGGCCGGTTTGGATGAATCCAAGAGTCTGGATGATCCGGCTTTCAAATCGATAGATGAGTTGATATCTGCTTTAGATAATTATATCCCTGAGCCTAAGCGTGAGATTGACAAGCCATTTTTGATGCCGATTGAGGATGTTTTTTCGATAACTGGTCGCGGCACAGTGGGAACAGGTCGAATTGATCGCGGCATTATCAAGGTCGGCGAAGAGGTCGAAGTAGTCGGTATCAAAGACACCACCAAGACAGTAGTCACCGGCGTAGAGATGTTTCGTAAGCTTCTTGATGAGGGTCGTGCCGGTGATAATGTTGGTCTTCTTTTAAGGGGCGTCAATCGCGAAGATATAGAGCGCGGTATGGTATTAGCCGAGCCGGGTTCTATAAAGCCTCACACCAAGTTTAAGGCGGAAGTATATATATTGACCAAAGAAGAGGGTGGCCGTCACACGCCTTTTTTCACCGGTTATCGTCCCCAGTTTTATTTCAGGACAACCGACGTGACTGGCATAGCCCAGCTTCCCAGCGGAGTCGAGATGGTCATGCCGGGTGATAATGTAACCATGGATGTCGAGTTGATAATGCCCATAGCTATCGAGAAAGAGCTTCGTTTTGCCATACGTGAAGGCGGCAAGACCGTCGGCGCCGGCGTTGTCAGTGAAGTGATTGAAGGATAAGTAGAAAGAACAATGGAAGCACAAAAGATAAGAATCAGGCTGAAAGCATACGATCATTACGCTTTAGACCGTTCGACAAAAGAGATAACTGACACGGTGCTGCGTACTGGTGCGCGTATTATCGGACCTGTGCCGCTTCCGACCAAGCGCACGGTTTATACTGTGTTGCGCTCTCCGCACGTAGACAAGAAGTCGCGTGAACAATTTGAAACCAGAATACATAAGAGATTAATTGATATTTACGAATCGACCCCGGCCACAGTTGACGCTTTGATGAAGCTCGATTTGCCGGCTGGTGTGGACGTCGAAATAAAAACCTGATAGATGATCTGATGAAAGAAATTCTAGGAAAAAAACTTGGAATGACCCGGGTCTTCCGCGATAACGGCGAGGCTGTGCCGGTTACCGTGATAGAAGCGGGGCCATGCTATGTCGTTCAGGTCAAAACAAAAGAAAAAGACGGCTACCAAGCTTATCAGGTAGGCTTTGGGTCGCAAAAAGAAAGTCGCTTCAACAAGCCTTCAAAAAAGAGATTTGAAAACGCCAACGTAAAACCAACCCGCTATCTTCGGGAAATTAAGTTCGACGAAAGTGAACTCGAAGCCGGCGCTGAAATAAAGGCTGATATTTTCAAAGAAGGCGAGAGGGTTGATGTAACCGGCATCTCGCGGGGACTCGGTTTTTCAGGTACTATGAAGCGACATCATTTTTCCGGCGGAGATAAGACACACGGTCAATCTGACCGCTGGCGGGCGCCCGGTTCTATCGGACAGTCATCAGATCCCTCGAGAGTATTCAAGGGCATGAAGATGTCCGGCAGGATGGGAAAAGATAAAGTAACCGTTTTGAACTTAGAAGTAGTGCGAGTCGTACCGGATGAAAATCTGATTCTTGTAAAGGGCCCTGTTCCCGGTTTTAATGGTTCGCTGGTAAAAATTCGAAACTCGAATAGAAGATAAAGTCAGATGATAGTTAAGGTTTACAATCAGGATGGCAAAGAGGTCGGCAAGGTAACTCTCAAGCCGGAAGTTTTTGGCGTTGAGCCAAACCCGTCGCTGGTCCATCAGTATGTGGTCAATTATCTGGCTCGCCAAAGACAGGGTACGGCCAAGACCAAACAGCGCAGCGAAGTTCGCGGCGGCGGCAGAAAGCCTTATCGCCAGAAAGGCACAGGGCGCGCCCGGGCAGGTACTATCCGTTCACCTCTTTGGAGAGGTGGCGGTACTGTTTTCGGCCCTCAGCCAAGGTCATATGGTTCTAAGCTGCCTAAGAAGATGAAGAGAAAAGTATTTCAGTCAATATTTTCCGATAAGGCTCAGAGTAAGTCAATTAAGGTGCTGGATAAAATTTTATTCGATGAGCCTAAAACCAGGGCTATGGTGAACATGCTGGCCAATTTGGGATTGGAAAATAAGAAGTGTCTGGTGCTCGATGAAGGCAAAAACGATAACCTGGTCATGTCCTGTCAAAATCTTCAGCGTACCAAGTATACGCGCGCTTCACTGGCCAATGGCTACGATCTGATCAATGCAGAGGTTCTGGTAATGACCAAAGCCGGCCTTGACAAGGTTCAGGAGGTGTTCGTATGAGCCACGATTCACGCCAGCTGATTTATTCTCATATTGCTACAGAGCGCACGACTGATTTACGCACTAAGAACAATGAATACGTATTCAGGGTTGCTAAAAAGGCAAATAAACACGTAATCAAAAAAGCAGTTGAAAACGCCTTCAAGGTCAAAGTTGTAAATGTCCGCACATTGGTGGTCCCCGGGAAAACTCGCAGAGTCGGGCGGCATCCTGAGGGCAAAACTGTAAGCTGGAAAAAAGCATTTGTCAGGCTTAAAGACGGCGAAGTAATTTCGATATTTGAGACTTAATGATTAGGGCAGATATATAAGATGGCTATAAAAAAGTTTAGACCGGTTACACCGTCGCTCAGGTTCAGGACTGTTCCTGTATTTGATGACGAAATTACGTCGAGCGTGCCGGAAAAGTCTTTGATGAGGCCGCTGAAGAAATCAGGTGGCCGCAACAACAAAGGTCGCATTACAGCCTATTGCAGAGGCGGCGGACACAAGCGCCGCTACCGCCTAATCGACTTTAAGAGGAATAAGTTTGATGTCCCGGCCAGGGTAGCTTCAATAGAATACGATCCGAATCGTTCGGCCCGAATCGCGCTGCTTCATTATCTTGACGGCGAAAAAAGATATATTGTTGCTCCGGCTAATCTCAAGGTAGATACTATGGTTGTCTCGGGCGAAAATGTTGACAACAAAATTGGCAACGCCACCAGGTTGCAGCATATGCCGCTGGGAACAATCTGTCACAATATTGAATTGCGTCCGGGCAAAGGCGCTCAGATGGCCCGCTCGGCCGGCTCATTTGTTCAACTGGTGGCTCGTGAAGGAAACAAAACGACACTGAAAATGCCTTCCGGTGAAGTTCGTATAGTGCCCACTTCCTGCTTTGCAACTTATGGTCAGGTTTCGAATCTGTTTCATAAAAATGTCACCTGGGGCAAAGCCGGCGCCTCACGCTGGAGAGGCAGAAGGCCGTCAGTCAGAGGTGTGGCCATGAACCCGGTTGACCATCCTATGGGTGGCGGCGAAGGCCGTAGCTCCGGCGGACGTCATCCTTGCACACCCTGGGGTAAACCGACCAAGGGCTACAAGACCAGAAGTAAAAGAAAATCACTGGCCCATTTAGTGGAAGATCGCAGAGCGAAAAAATAGGGAGTAGACTGAACTAATGCCACGTTCATTAAAAAAAGGACCGTATGTAGACGAGAAGCTTCAGAAAAAAGTTGAGGCTCTTAACGAATCAAATGAAAAGAAAGTCATCAAGACCTGGTCGCGACGCTCAACCGTCCTGCCGGAATTTGTGGGGCATACCTTTGCAGTTCACAACGGCAAGAAATTTGTGCCGATTTTTGTCACAGAAAATATGGTTGGACATAAACTTGGTGAATTTTCTCCCACCAGAACATTTCGCGGCCACGCCGGCAAATTGACCGAACGCGGATCTGCTATAAAGAGAAGTGCAGGATAAGAAAAGCTATGTTAGTGCGCTCAACAGCAAAATTGAAATATGTCAGCATCCCGCCGCGCAAAATGCGCTTGGTTGGCGACATGGTAAAAGGACTTCCGGTTGAAGAAGCGCTTAACGTGCTTAACTTTACTCCCCGTATCGCGGCCAGGCATATCGCTAAAACTGTCAAGTCCGCCGCCGCCAATGCTCTGTCGATTCAGGGGACTGACCATCTGAAACCGGAAGACTTAGTGGTGAAAAATGTGATAGTAGATTCGGCCCCTACTGCCAAGAGATTGAGATTTCAATCAATGGGACGTATCTACAGAATCAGAAAACGTTTCTGCCACCTGACGATACATCTCGAAGGTGAAGCAGACATAACTACCCAGCCAGCAGCAAAGTCGGCCAAGGCAGGCAAGTCCGCCGAAGCTGACAAAAAAGCTGCTGCAGTAAAGAAATCGAAAAAAGTCGGTGCTAAGAAAGCGGTCAAGGCAAGACGTCAAAAATCCAAAGCGCCGGCAGTTAAGGCTAGAACTACCGCAGCCAAAAGAACAACAACAAAGGCTGTCAAAAAAGGTAATAAGTAAGAGGTTAGGAATTTAGTTTTGGGTCAAAAGACACATCCCATTGGGTTCAGACTGGGCATAATTCGCACCTGGAACAGCCGCTGGTTCGCGCCGGGATATAAGGTTGCAGATTTACTGTACGAAGATATACTGATAAAGAAATATGTAAAACGCCGTCTGGAAAACGCCGGTATCTCAAGCGTTCAGATTGCACGCGTCCCCAAGAGAGTATCAGTAGATATTCATACTTCGCGCCCCGGAATAGTGATTGGTCGAAAAGGAGCCGAAGTTGATAAGCTTCGCGATGAGCTCAAGCTTTTGACCGGTAAAGATATTGTATTGAACATTGTAGAAGTAAGAAAGCCGGAGTTGGATGCAGCTTTAGTGGCAGACTCGATTGCCAGGCAGCTTGAAGGCCGAGTTTCGTTTCGGAGAGCTATGAAGAAGTCTCTGGCTGCTACAATGAAGATGGGAGCAGTTGGCATAAAAATTCAATGCGGCGGTCGGCTGGGAGGTGCTGAGATTGCACGCTCAGAAAAATATCACGCCGGCAGAGTTCCTCTCCATACTCTACGTGCTGATATAGATTATTCCATCGCAACCGCTCACACAACTTACGGCTGCATAGGAGTCAAGGTATGGATTTGCCGGGGCGAAATTATGGGAAAGGGTAACTTTGTCGGCCAGCCTGAACAGCAGCGTGAAACCGAGCGACCAGGCGAGCAGCAGGCGTCACGGCACCGTCCTGAGCATCGCAGACCCAGGGGAGGTGGCGACGGCAAACGTCCTCGCGGTCGTGTCCGCAAAGCCGGAACAGGCGACCAGGCTCCCAAAGGCCGTCGTCCAGATGCGCCGTCAAAACCGACCGGGCAGAAAGCAACTATGCCGAAGAGAACAGATGCTAAGCCAGCAGGCGGCCAGGCTCCCAAAGGGCATCGTCCTGATGCGCCGTCAAGACCGACCGGGCAGAAAACAACTGTGCCGAAGAAAACCGATTCAAAGCCAGCAGCCGGCCAGGGCTCAAAAGGGCAGCGTCCAGAGGCGCCATCAAAAGCGACCGGGCAGAAGACAGCTATGCCGAAGAAAACTGATTCGAAGCCGGCAGCGGGGAAACCGGCTGCAAAGGCTAAAGATGACTCTAAAGAGAAATAAGGAAATCAATAATATTTCCGGATTGATAAATTTATGTTAATGCCAAAGAAAACAAAGTTCCGTAAAATGCAGCGCGGCCGCAGAGGCGGCAAAGCTAAAGGCGGATATAATATTGATTTTGGTGAATACGGCCTGAAAGCTCTTGAGCCTTGCTGGATGACAAATCGTCAGATTGAAGCAGCTCGCGTGGCTATGACGCGCTATATCAAACGTGGCGGTAAAATCTGGATCAGAGTGTTTCCGGATAAACCGGTAACCAAAAAACCTGCAGAGACCAGAATGGGTAAAGGTAAAGGCGCCCCTGAATATTGGGTGGCAGTTGTTAAGCCGGGTAGAATTATGTTTGAAGTTGAAGGAGTCTCTGAAGAGCTGGCCAGAGAAGCTATGCGTCTGGCCTCCCGGAAGCTGCCGATTAAAACGAAGTTTATCCGCAGAGAAGATACGGAAGGCGTCTAGTAGTGAATAAAGTTCCGCAATTTAGAGAGTTGACCAGAGCAGAGCTTGAGCAGAAAAGAGCTGAGCTGATGGATGAAAAATTTAATCTGCGTATGCAGAAGTCTCTCAGGGCTCTGGACAATCCGCTTCGCTTAAGACAAATCAGAAGAGAAGTGGCACAGGTCATAACCATACTGCGAGAGGACGAGACAAACATAAGAAAACTTGCTGAAACAACTACTACGGTCTTAGGTGATGCCAAGACAAAGGATAAGAAGAAATAGCAGATAGAGAAGATTAAGATGCCAGAAAATAGCGTACATAGAAATTATAGAAAAGCCAGAGTTGGCCGGGTTATTTCCGACAAGGCCGACAAGAGCATAGTCGTCAGAGTGGACAGAAGAATGAAACATCCTCTGTATTCGAAAACTGTGGGAACATTCTCAAAATATTATGCCCACGACGAAAAAAACGAAGCTAATATTGGCGACGTAGTAAAAATTATGGAAACCAGACCATTGTCGGCCACCAAGCGCTGGCGCTTGGTCGAAATTGTTGAGAAAGCTAAGTAAAACTGGAATATTACTAATGATTCAAGAATATACAATGTTGTTAGTCGCGGATAATTCGGGAGCACGGAAAGCTATGTGTTTCAGAATACTTGGCGGCAGAAAAAAAACTGCCCGAATTGGTGACATTGTGGTAGTGGCCATTAAAGAAGCTATACCCGGCGGCACCGTAAAAAAGTCAGAAGTTTGCAAAGCAGTGATTGTCAGA
Organism: Candidatus Zixiibacteriota bacterium; assembly: GCA_022571845.1. Taxonomy (GTDB): domain Bacteria; phylum Zixibacteria; class MSB-5A5; order GN15; family FEB-12; genus JACZWU01. The sequence goes on from JACZXB010000002.1 coordinate 136,316, forward strand.
ACCAAAGCGCCGGTTCGCAGAAAAGACGGTTCTTTGATCAGATTTTCTGACAACGCCGCAGTAATTATAAATGACCAGCGGGAACCGCTGGGGACGCGTATTTTTGGGCCGGTAGCCAGAGAACTACGAGAAAAACAATTCATGAAAATCATATCTCTGGCCCCCGAGGTTATCTAAATGAGAATCAGAAGAGGCGACACCGTTTATATCCGCACTGGTGCTGATAAAGGAAAAACAGGGAAAGTTCTTAATCTTAATTTTAAGAAGCAGGCCATTATAATTGAAGGCATCAATATGCGTAAAAAACATCAGCGCCCGACCCAGAAAAATCGAAAGGGTGGAATTATCACTATTGAGGGACCAATAAATATTAGTAATGTCGGATTATATAATCCCGCCTTAAGCGGACCGACCAAGATTTCTTCAAGAGAAATTACAGAAGGTGGCAAGACCAAAAGAATCAGGATTTGCAAAAAAACCGGTGAAGAAATATAAAAGCAATGACTACTATATTTGAAAAATACAAGAAAGAAGTTGTACCGAAACTGATGGAAGAGTTCAAGTATTCTTCTACTATGGAAGTGCCCAAATTGACTAAAATTACGGTCAATATTGGTGTCGGCGAAGCAACTCAGACCCCCAAATCTCTGGATGCGGCAGTTGATGATCTTTCCCGGATAACCGGACGTAAACCGCTGATAAGGCGGGCCAAAAAGAGCATTTCAAATTTTAAGCTCAGGCAGGGCATGCCCATCGGTTGCGCCGTTACACTTCGCCGTGATACTATGTACGAATTTTTTGATAGGTTGGTAAATGTTGCCATTCCCAGAATTCGTGATTTCAGAGGACTTAAGCCAACGTCCTTTGACGGCCGGGGAAACTATAATTTCGGATTGACAGAGCAACTAATCTTTCCTGAAATAGATATGGATAAAATTGATAAGGTTAGAGGGATGAATATAACATTTACTACCACGGCAAAGACAGACGAAGAAGCCAGAAAGCTTTTGACGGAACTGGGCGTGCCGTTTAGGAAATAAAAGATATGGCAAAAACTTGCTTAATTGAAAAACAAAAGCGCAAACCGAAATTTGGTGTTCGTGCCTATAGCCGCTGTCGCAGCTGCGGCAGACCCAGAGCCTTTATGCGCCGCTTTGGACTCTGCCGGATTTGCTTTAGAGAAATGGCGCTGCTCGGAGAAATCCCCGGCGTTACAAAAGCCAGTTGGTAATGAAAGACGGAGATAGTTTGATATGACAATGACTGACCCGGTAGCGGATTTACTTACCAGAATTAGAAATGGCGCCAAAGCTAATAAAAATGCTGTTGATGTGCCGGCTTCTAATCTCAAAAGAGAGATCGTAAAAATTCTCATGAATGAGAGATACTTAAAAGACCTGGTAGAGCTCAAAGATAACAAACAGGGCATATTGCGCGTATATCTGCGCTATAGCGCCGGCGATGTTCCCATTATCAAAGGCATCCAGCGCGTGTCACGCCCCGGATTGCGCTCTTATTTTGATTCGCAAAAAGTAAAGCAGACGATACATAACTCCCGCGGCATGATGGTTATTTCCACTTCACAGGGGTTGATGACAAATTTTGAAGCTGCCAAAAAAGGGATAGGCGGCGAAGTACTCTTAAAGTGCTGGTAGATTGGAACATTTTGAATGTCAAGAATTGGTAAACAGCCTATCAAACTTTCGGATAAGACAAAAGTCGATTTGAAAGACAAATTGGTTACTGTCACAGGACCTAAAGGAACCTTGTCTTACACGACTTTACCCGGTATCTCTGTCGCTGTTGATGGCGATCAGTTGGTGGTGACACGCTCAAGTGATGAGAAAAGTCAGCGGGCTTTGCACGGCTTAACCCGGGCTCTAATCAATAATATGGTGGTGGGTGTTAACAGCAGCTTTAAGAAAGAATTGCAAATAATAGGCGTCGGATACCGGGCAGAGTTAAAAGGCAAAATTCTGGTGCTAAACCTGGGCTATTCGCACCCGATAATTTTTAATCCGCCCGAGGGTGTAGATATAGCAGTTGATGGAAAAGCAAACAAAATAACAGTTAGCGGAATTAGCAAAGAAATGGTCGGACAGGCTGCTGCCAAGATTCGCTCATTTAGAAAGCCGGAGCCTTACAAAGGCAAGGGCATCCGCTACTCAGATGAATATGTGCGAACCAAAGCCGGTAAGACAGCCGGCAGCGGTGCTGCAGCTTAATTGAGATAAAAAATGGCAGATAAGAACCTAGTAAAAAATAAAAAAGCTGAGAGACGCCGCCGCCGGGTACGCGCCAAAATAAAAGGCAGCGCCGCCATTCCGCGTTTGACTGTATCCAAATCCGCGCAAAACACTTTTGCCCAGCTTATTGATGACCAGAAATGTGCTACAATCGCCTCGGCTGCTACCAACGCCAGTGCTGTTAAAAGCAAATTGAAAAAGGATCTGTCAAAAGTCGATGCAGCTAAAATAGTCGGAGAAGAAATTGCTAAAATTGCCAGGAAAAAAGGCATTGAAAAAATAGTCTTCGACAGAAATAAATATATATATCACGGACGGATTAAAGCCGTAGCAGAAGGCGCCCGCAGTGGCGGTCTTAAATTTTAGTTTTTTAGAATGTAGAGTATTAAGAGGTAGAATTTGGCCAGAAGATATGACGCAGCAGATAGTGAATTCGTTGAAAAGGTAATTCACATAAATCGAGTTGCAAAAGTAGTCAAAGGCGGACGTCGTTTTAGTTTCGCGGCATTGGTAACGGTCGGTGACAAAAAAGGCAAAGTCGGGGTCGGACATGGTAAAGCGCCCGAAGTTGCCGAGGCTATCCGTAAAGCTACCGAAGCGGCCAAAAAAGCTATGAAGGGAGTCAGCCTGGTAGACGGCACTATACCTCATCGCATAAACGGTGCCTTCGGCGCCACCACTATCGTAATGAGACCGGCCTCACCGGGCACAGGTGTTATTGCAGGCGGTGCGGTCAGGGCAATTCTGGAATCAGTCGGTATAAGTGATATTCTGGCAAAAGTGCTGGGGAGTCGCAATCCGTTTAACGTAGTCAAGGCTACTATGGACGGCCTCCTTAGATTGCGCACCCGTGAAGAAGAATTGAAATTTAGAGAATAAGAATAGAATCAAGCAATGAAAAAGCTAAAAATAACTCAGGTTCGCAGTACAATAAAGCGGCCTAAAGAACAGAAAAGAACTATAGTCGCCCTTGGTTTGGGTAAGATTCGTAAAACTGTCATACATAACGCCACACCTCAGATTAGAGGAATGGTGCGGGCAGTAATTCACCTGATTACAGTCGAAGAGGTTAAGTAATATAATGGAATTACACAATTTACGACCGGTCAAAGGCTCCAGAAAAAACCGCTGCAGGGTCGGACGAGGTACCGGCAGCGGAATTGGCAAGACGTCGGGTAGAGGAGAAAATGGCGCCGGCTCAAGAAGCGGCTGGTCCAGTCGCCCGGGCCGCGAAGGCGGACAGATGCCTCTTTACCGAAGAATTCCCAAGCGAGGATTTTTTAATATCTTCAGAGTATCCTATCAGGTTGTAAATCTGTCCGACTTATCCCGATGCGATGCCGGCGAAATAACTAAGGAAAGCTTAAAAGCTGTGGGTCTGATAAGCAAAATCAAGGAGCCCGTCAAGATTCTGGGTAACGGTGAAATCAAAAAAGCCTTGACCGTAAAAGTACAGGCTTTTTCCAAATCAGCCAAAGAAAAAATTGAAAAGGCCGGCGGTAAGGCCGAGGTAGTTTAGTGTTCGAAAAATTCGCGTCCGTTTTTAAGATTGAAGAGCTACGCCGGAGAATTTTTTATACTCTGATGATTCTGGTTGTTTACCGCATCGGCGGACATATCCCTACTCCCGGAATTGATGGCTCAATTCTTACGGCCGCCCTGTCAGGAAACACTATTTTTGGACTGCTTGACCTTTTTGCTGGCGGAGCCTTTGCCAAAGCCACTATTTTTGCGCTGGGCATAATGCCATACATCTCAGCTTCGATTATGATGCAGCTCATGGGCGCTGTCGTCCCATATTTGCAAAGACTACAGCGCGAAGGCGAAGAAGGACGACGCAAAATCACTCAGTACACCCGCTATTTGACAGTGATGATTGCCTCCATGCAGGCTTGGGCAACCGCTATATTTTTGACCTCAATCAATATCAACGGTGTCTCGGCGGTCTTTATGGATCATATCAGTTTTATCCCCTTAACTGTGCTGACATTTACCTCCGGCTGCATTCTGATAATGTGGCTCGGCGAGAAAATTACTGAGAATGGAATCGGTAATGGAATTTCCCTTATAATATTCATTGGTATAATCGCAAGATTCCCCGAAGCGATTGTCGAAGAAATTCAGCTTATGTATTACGGAGTGCGGCCAATCTGGCTGGAGATAGTCATGGTCGTTATGATGGTACTCGTTATTGCCGCGGTAATTCTGGTGACCAGAGCACAGAGGAAAATCCCGGTTCAATACCCCAAAAAGATTGTAGGCCGAAAAGTTTTCGGCGGCACCTCTACGCACCTGCCTTTATCAGTAAACTCAGCCGGCGTAATACCGATTATCTTTGCCCAGTCAATAATGTTCCTGCCGGCGACAGTCGCACAGCTCTTTCCTGAAACAGACTGGATACAGAACATGGTTGGTGTCTGGCTGGCTCCGGGCAGCGGCGTCTATTCTTTAGTCTATGGCTTGATTATTGTATTTTTTGCATTCTTCTATACGGCCATCGTATTTAACCCGATAGAAATCGCCGACAACATGCGTCGCAATGGCGGCTATATACCGGGCATAAGACCCGGCAGAAATACTTCCGAATATATCGAAAGAATTTTGACAAGAATCACACTTCCTGGAGCCATATTCTTTGCAGCCATAGCTGTTTTGCCCTGGCTGCTTATATCGCGGGCGAACGTAAACTTCTTTTTTGGTGGCACCAGTGTGCTTATCGTCGTCGGTGTCGCCCTGGATACCTTGCAGCAGATTGAATCACACCTGATGATGCGCCACTATGAAGGATTTATGAAAAAAGGTAAAATTCGCGGGAGGTCAATGTAATCGTGAATCTGGTATTTTTAGGTCCTCCGGGATCAGGCAAGGGAACACAGGCCTTAAGAGTGGCCAAAGAATTGAACCTGATTCATATCTCCACCGGAGATTTGCTTCGTGAGGCTGTCAAAAATCAGACCGAACTCGGCCAGCAGGCTGAAGAGTTCATGAAGAGCGGTAATCTGGTTCCCGATGAATTGATTGTAAAATTGATAGAAGAGAAAATATCAAACGGCGATAAAGGCAACGGCATTATTCTTGATGGTTTCCCCAGAACGATTCCGCAAGCTGAAAGCCTCAAGAAAATGTTTGAGCAAAATCAGGAACATCTTGATAGCGCGGTCCTTTTAGAAGTCAGCGATGACGAAGTTGTTAAGAGACTATTGGGCCGCTGGTATTGCCCGAAGTGCAATGCCGGCTATAACTATCCCAGTAACAGGCCTCAACAAGAAGGCCTGTGTGATAACGATGGTCAAGAGCTTTTACGACGACCTGACGATGAAGAAGCAGTCGTAAAGAACAGATTAGATGTCTACAAGAAACAGACTCAACCGATTGAAGAATTCTATCGTCAAGAGTCTATTCTAAGAGAAATCAAAGGTGAACAACAGCCGGATACAGTCTTTCAGGACATTCTGGCTGCGGTAAAAGATTGATAAATTTGAAGACCAAAAAAGAAATAGCAATAATGCGCAAAGCAGGACGAGTGGTAGCGCGTACTCTTGATATGGTAGGTGACAATATCAAGCCGGGCATTACCACCAAACAACTTGATACTCTGGTGGAAGAATTTATCTTGGCCTGTGGGGCTGTTCCGGCTTTCAAAGATTACCACGATTTTCCGGCTTCAGCTTGTATCTCTATAGACGAGGAAGTTGTTCACGGCATCCCGGGAGACAGGGTTCTTAAGGAAGGGGAGATTGTTTCGATTGATATTGGCTCTATTATCGATGGCTTCTATGGCGACGCTGCCCGGACTTATGCAGTCGGAGAAGTTTCAGAATCAAAAAAGGCTCTGATGGAATACACTAAAAAGTGCCTTAAAGCAGGCATTGACAAAGCCCGTGCCGGCAATAAAGTAGGTGCTATATCTGCGGCGGTGCAGGACAAGGCCGAATCAAACGGCTACGGTGTTGTTCGTTCATTAGTTGGTCACGGAATCGGACGCAGCATGCATGAAGAGCCGCAAGTCCCGAATTTCGGATTGCCTGATGAAGGACCGGAGCTTAAGGAAGGCATGGTTCTGGCTATTGAGCCGATGATAAATGCCGGCGGATTTGAAGTAAAAACTATGCCCGATGGCTGGACTGTGGTAACTTCCGACGGTCAACCTTCGGCGCATTTTGAGCATACAGTAGCGATAACTTCGGGTAACCCCGAGATTTTAACGCTGAGCTAAGAAGGAGTATATGGCCAAAGAAGAAACTATAACGGTTGAAGGAAAAGTTATAGAAACAATGGCAAATGCTATGTTTAAGGTGGAACTCGACAACGGCCATGTTGTTTTGGCTCATATATCCGGTAAAATGCGCATGCATTTTATAAAGATACTGCCGGGAGATAAAGTAACCATGGAGCTCTCTCCCTACGACTTATCCCGCGGCAGGATTACGTACAGGTACAAATAGGTTTTGGAGATAGATTATTATGAAAGTTCGTTCAGCGCTAAAGAAACGATGTGACCACTGCAAGATTATAAAAAGGCACGGAATTTTGAGAGTTATCTGTTCGAAAAATCCAAGCCATAAGCAGCGTCAAGGTTAAGGTGAAGCAGTTTTTGGGAGATAAATAGTGGCAAGAATTTCAGGTGTAGATTTACCGAATGCTAAGCGTGTAATAATTGCGCTTACTTATATATTTGGTATTGGGCCTTTTCGGGCTCAGGAGATTATAAATAAAACTAAAATAAGTCCGGACGTCCGGGTGAATAAACTGACCGATGAAGATGTTGCCAAGCTTCGCTCTGTAATCGAAAATGATTACGATGTCGAGGGTGTTCTTCGCAGTCAGACCACCATGAACATAAAGAGATTGATTGATATAGGCTCGTATCGCGGACTGCGTCACCGCAGAGGCTTGCCGTGCAGAGGGCAGCGTACAAAAACAAATGCCCGTACCCGCAAGGGACCGAGCCGTCCTATTGGCGGCATGAAAAAGAAACCCCTTAAGGGTTAAACATATATTTTAATGGAGTAGAGTTTTGGCAGATCCCAAGAAAAAGAAAAAATCGAAAAAGAAATCACGTGCCAGCGACCCCAATGGAGTTGCTCATGTTAAAGCTACTTTTAATAACACTATTATTAGTATAACTAACAATAAAGGTCAGGTCCTGTCTTGGGCCAGCGCCGGTCGTGCCGGATTTAAGGGTTCGAAAAAATCCACTCCTTTTGCAGCCCAGCAAGCTGCTGCCAGTGCAGCCAAGGAAGCTATGGATATGGGACTGCGCAAAGTTGAAGTATGGGTCAAAGGACCCGGTTCCGGACGTGAGGCAGCCATACGCTCGCTTTCTGCTGCCGGATTAGAAGTTACCATGATTAGAGATGTGACCCCCATTCCACACAACGGCTGTCGTCCTCCAAAGCGACGTCGGGTGTGATAAAATATAATAAACGAGGGTATTAAGATTATTAATGAGACAATATCAGTTTCAGGAGGCTTTGTAAAAATGAAATTAAAGCCGCTGTCAATTCCGAAAGAGGTTGTCAACGACCAGTCGTCTTCGGGCGAAAATTATTCACGCTTCATTATCGAACCGCTTGAAAGAGGGTTTGGTACTACCCTGGGAAGCAGCCTGCGCAGAGTTCTTCTCTCATCTATTCAGGGCTCGGCCCCGATAGGAATGAGAATTGCCGGAACCCTGCATGAGTTTTCTGCTTTGGAAGGTGTCTTTGAAGATTCCACCCAGATAGTCCTGAACGTAAAAGGCATTATTACCAGGTGCCACTCTGAAGAAGTCAAAACACTGCGACTCAAAAAGAGTAGCAAAGGAAAAATAACTGCCGGGATGTTTGAAGCAGACGCAAATGTGGAAATTCTTAACCCCGATCATCACGTTTGTGAGCTGACGGAAGATGTTGACTTTGAAATGGAAATAGATGTTGCCAGCGGCCGCGGTTATGCGGTTGCTGAATCTAATAAATACCCCGATGCCCCCAGCGGTACGGTATTTATTGACGCGCTCTATTCCCCGGTTATCAAAGTTGCATTTTCTACTCAGGATACGCGTGTCGGACAGAAGACAGATTATGACAAGCTGGTTCTGGAAATTACAACTGATGGTTCTATATCCCCCGAAGATGCTCTCAGCGGAGCTGCCAAAATTATCAAGAACCACCTGCACCTGTTTATTCAGGTCGATGAAGAAGTTGTAGTAGAGGAAGTGCCTGAAGAAGATGAAGCTACCCAGCGTGTGAGAAATCTGCTGAACACACGGGTAGACGAACTTGAGCTGTCTGTAAGATCTTCAAACTGCCTTAGAGCAGCCAATATCCAGACAATTCAAGAGTTGGTTACGAAATCAGAGTCAGAAATGCTGAAATTCAGAAACTTTGGCAGAAAGTCACTTAATGAGATAAGCTCTATCCTGGAAGAAATGGGACTCCATTTTGGCATGGATATTGGTCAATATCTTGAATCAGAAAAAAACGGTAACGGATAGAAATAATAAGCTACTATGGGACATAGGGATAAAACGGCTAAATTATGCCGCACAAAACCACACCGCGAGGCAATGCTGTCAAATATGGCCATGTCTCTACTTACGCATCGCATCATTCGCACAACTGATGCCAAAGCAAAGGCCTTAAAACCGGTTATAGACAGAATTATTTCGACCGCCAAGAAAAATGACCTGTCTGCCATGCGTCAGGTGGCCAAAAGGGTTAAGGACAAGAAAGTTTTTAAGAAACTTTTTGATGAAATAGTTCCTCAGTTCGAGGGACGCAACAGCGGCTTCTCCCGGATTTTAAAACTGGGCGTGCGACGTGGCGACGGTGCGCCGATGTCTATTGTTGAGCTCTTGATTGAAGCTCCCAAAGCTGCCGACAAAAAAGATGAAAAAGGCAAGAAAAGTAAAAAGGCTGCCACTGCTTCAAAAAGCAAACCCGCTAAAGCTAAGAAGGCAGCCAAAGCCAAATAAGATAACGACTAAGCCCTGTTAGAATTAAAAGCCCGCAGATAAAGCGGGTTTTTTTTGTTACACATCGGGGTTTTTCCAAGAACTTTTTAGAAAATCGTTGACTGGCCGTCTGATAAGGCTTTATAATAAACTATCCCATTAGCTGTTTAACTGATACGAAATATGACTGAACAAATTCAAGAAAAAGGATTATCAAAAGGCTGCACCATCGCTCTAATAGTCGGTGGTGTTATTTTTGTACTGGTAGTAGCTCTGATAATTCTGGTGATTGTAAAAAAAGATGAATTTGCGTCATGGGCATATAGCAAAGCTGTGATAAGCGAAAAGAGATTAATTACAGAGGCTGATTTACCGGGTATTGATACAGTCGAAGTTAATCGCATAGCAGATGAATTCCTTGCAAAGGTAGATACGGCAAGATATACTCAGGTAGAGCTAATGCCTTTCGTGAAATTTGTGCAGGATGGCGGAATGGATGAAAAAGTAGATTCGGCCGAAGTTGCTGCTTTTCTGAATGCGATGGTGGAAAGTTTTCCGGATCTTGAGCAATACAAGAATAGCGATGGTACGGATGATATGACAGAGCAGACAGACAGCCCAGCTGTCTCAGAGCAGTCATATTAAAAGACGTTTAGGTTGGTCTTGTCTGAAATGTATTTGAGTTACAGCGTTTAAATGCTGATTTCGTTGACAATATTAATGGCCTATTTAGTAGGCGCGGTTCCATTCGGTATTATCATAAGCCGGATTTTTGGAATCAAGGATATAAGAAGTGAAGGTTCAGGAAACATCGGCGCCGCAAATGTCTGGCGGGTTGCCGGATATAAGGCTGCTGTTTGGGTTTTTATTGCGGATATTGGTAAAGGTGCGGTGGCAATCTTGATGGCAGAAGCTGCTTACAACAATTTAAATTTGTCTTTTTATTCGCTGGATTTGTTTCTGGCAATTTGCGGAGCAGCAGTTGTGATTGGTCATATCTTTCCGGTCTTTTTGAAATTTAAAGGCGGCAAAGGTGCTAACACTACTTTAGGCGTGGCGGCGGCATTGCTTCCGATTCATTCATTGATTTGCGTCGCAGTATTCTTGATAGTTTTGATGGTGACTAAATATGTGTCTCTTGGTTCAATCATAGGCGCTACTGTGCTTTCATTGAGTCTCGCATTTGAAAAATTCGTTTTGGGACATGCCGTAAGCAATGTTTATTTAGTTATGACCTCAATTTTAACAATCTTAGTAATTTTTGCACATCGTCAAAATATCTCAAGAATGATTTCCGGCAACGAAAAAGTGTTCTCGTTCTCGACAAAAACGGGGAATGTCAGGTAGCATGCAAAAAGGGGTAACCATACTCGGCGCCGGTTCCTGGGCAATGGCCGTTTCTCAGATTCTTAGTGATAATGATTGCCAGACAACTCTCTGGGAATACAATCCGAAAGAGGCGAGGAAGCTTGAATCCAAAAGAATCAGAGAGGACAAACTTGTTTCATTCAAGCTGCCCGAATCAGTAACTGTTACGAGTTCCTTAGAAAAAGCCTTAAGCAATACCGGTCTGGTCATCTTAGCTATTCCGTCTCAAAATCTTCGAGCTGTACTGAACCAGGCCCAAAGTTATCTTGGAGAGAAGCCCAAATTACTGAATCTGGCAAAAGGTATAGAGAATAAGACTCTGAAGCGAATGTCCGAAATAGTTGCTGATGTATTAGGTGACTCAAAATTTTCGTTTGCAACTCTGTCGGGACCTTCGCATGCCGAAGAAGTAGCCCGACGCATGCCAACTACCATCACGGTAGCCGGTCACGATGACCGCCTTAACACAAATCTTCAGGAGCTTTTCAGCAATAGCTATTTCCGGGTTTATAAATCCAGCGATCTTATTGGGGTTGAAATGGGCGGAGCCTTAAAAAACATTATCGCCATAGCGGCAGGTATAATCTTCGGACTGGGCATGGGAGATAATACTACCGGCGCTTTAGTTACCAGAGGTCTGGCAGAAATATCCCGACTGGGCATCTCAATGGGCGCCAGTGCCGAAACATTTGCGGGACTTTCCGGGGTCGGCGATTTGATTACCACCTGTGCCTCCAAGCACAGCCGTAACCGCTACGTTGGAGTAGAGATCGGCAAAGGCAGAAATCTGGCAGATATCTTAGAGGGCATGACCATGGTTGCAGAAGGTGTGGAAACAACCAGGGCTGGCTATGAACTTTCGCGGTTAAAATCCGTAGAAATGCCTATAACAAAAGAAGTTTACAAAGTTTTATTTGAAAATAAACCTCCGGGAGAGGCGATATGGGAATTAATGGGGCGCGAACTAAAATCAGAAATTTGGAGTTGATTAAAGCAAGAGGGATAACGTTATGACTACCGTCACAAAAAACGAAAAACTTTATTATTCAATCAGCGAAGTATCCGAAATGACCGGCCTGGCTCCCTATGTGCTGAGGTTCTGGGAAAAAGAATTTCCCATTCTTCAGCCCCGCAAAAACAGAGGAGGCAACAGAACTTACACTATAAAAGATATCGAAGTCGTAAACCGGATAAAGCACCTGCGCACCAAAGAAAAACTGACTATCCCGGGCGCACGTTCCAAGCTGATGATGAAGCGTCAAGGAGAAGAAAAAACAGGAATGGTCGCGTCTGCCAGAGCAAAAACTCTGATAGGAAATATCAGAAAAGACGTTCAGGACATTCTTGAACTTTTCTCTTGAGTTTGCCTCTATTTAGAGTAGATTTTCCTAAAGAAAGAGATTTTCACCATAAGTCGGAGCGTGGCGCAGCCAGGTAGCGCACTCGCTTGGGGTGCGAGAGGTCGGCCGTTCAAATCGGCTCGCTCCGACCATATTATATAGGGCGGCTCGGCAGCAATTTTGACAGTTTCAAAAGATTCCATATTGAGAACTACTGCGGCTTTAGTAATTATCCCGGCTTACAATGCTGCGCCATATCTAAGAGACCTGATTCCCAGACTTCGCCAGTACGTCTGCGATGAAAATTTACTATTTGTAAACGACGGTTCAACAGATAACACTCTGGAAATATTAAAGGAACTGGGTGTAACATTTCTTAGCTTTAAACAAAACGGGGGCAAAGGCGCTGCCCTGATTGCTGGTTTCAACTACGCCAAAGAAAACGGCTATCGCTCGGTGCTTACTATAGATTCCGACCTGCAGCATCTGCCCGAAGAGATTCCCGCTTTTTTTGCAGAAGACAACGGCCAAAAACTAATTATGGGCACCCGCAATATCGATTCCAAGGTTATGCCCTGGGACCGCTGGCTGACCAACAACCTGACATCAATTATAATTTCTATCTTTTCCTGCTGCAGAATTCGAGACAGCCAATCAGGCTTCAGGCTGCTTCCGGTCAGCCTGCTGAGATCAATCGAGCTTAAGACTATCAACTATGATCTGGAATCCGAAATGCTATTTAAAGCCGGCGCGGCTGGTTATAAAATTGACGAAGTTTCCATTTCAACTGTTTACGAAGGTTCCCATTCATATATTAATCCGTTGGTCGATTCAGGAAGATTTATAAAACAGATTTGGAAACGTATCTGGTGTTGATTCTTTCAGATTACTTGGGTAAGATTGCAGAGTGAAAAAGTCACCCGCCCGCAAAAAGAAACTCAACATTTTAGTCACCAATGATGACGGCTATTTTTCTGACGGCATAAAAGCGTTAGCCAGAGAACTTGGCAAGACCGCCAATGTCTATATAGTAGCTCCCGACCGGGAACAGTCGGCCAGTTCGCATTCTCTTACCCTAAACAGACCGCTTAGAGCACAAAAAATTTATGACAACTGTTTCGCCATCGACGGCACCCCCACAGACTGTGTCATGCTGGCAATTCATCTTTTCTTTAAGTCAGTCAGCCTGGATATGATAATATCCGGAATAAATCATGGACCGAATATGGGCGATGACATCACGTATTCCGGAACTGTGGCTGCGGCAATTGAAGGCTCTGTTCTTCAGATTCCATCAATTGCAATTTCCGTGTCAGACTATGAACCTGACATGCCCATGACAAGAGCTGCCAGGTGGGTAGCCAAACTCATTCAGGCCTTTCCGGGGTTTGAACTGGAGCCATCAGTATTCTTGAATGTAAATCTGCCGCCGGACAACGGCCGGCCCTACAAAGATTTTCTGTTCACAAAACCAGGTGTTCGAAAATACAAAGACATTGTGATTCATAAAACAGACCCCAGAGGCAAGTCCTACTACTGGATTGGTGGTAAACCGAAGTGGCAAAAAACTTCGGGAACAGATTTTGCTGTAGTAAAGAGTGGAAAAATATCAATTTCCCCTATGAAACCTGAGTTTTTGGATTCGGTTTCGTTAGAAAAGCTACGTTCCGGCAATATTAAGATTTAGCAAGAGCAGCATGTGCGTTATGGATGCCCGGCCATGCCATTATAAAAGCTGAAAATAGTTGACTTAATTTCCGATTCTTGTATCATGAACTACTTGCATAAACGTTTACTCGGGGCGTGGCGCAGATTGGTAGCGCGCTTGGTTCGGGACTAAGAGGTCGCTGGTTCGATTCCAGTCGCCCCGATATTTGTTTCAAAATTTACTACATTGAAGTGGCAGCATCATTTGTGAATTGCAGCCATGAAAAACACATTTCAAGGTAGGACAGCATGAGTGACAGCACTGATAGAAAACCTGTAATAGCCATAATAGGCGCTGGGAAATGTTCCAAGAAGCTCCGCGACATGGCAGCCGATATCGGCAGGTATGTAGCGGAAAACGGGGGGGTAGTTCTTTGCGGAGGATTGGGAGGAATTATGGAAGGGGCAGCGAGAGGCGCCAAAGAAGCCGGTGGGACGACAATCGGTATCATTCCCTCAGAAAACAAAGCTGATGCCAACCAATTTATCGATTATGTTATCCCGACCGGATTCGGCCAGGCCCGCAATGTGCTGGTAGTTCGTGCTGCTGATGCAATAGTTGCCTTACCGGGGAAATTCGGTACCTTGTCTGAAATGGCCTTTGCGCTAGTATCAGGCAAACCGATTGTTTCAGTGCAGGCCTGGAAACTTGGCGAGGAAATACAACAGGTTGAAGACCCTATTGAGGCAGCCAAAATTGCGATGGAGCTTGCCCGAAAACAAAATTGAGTTATGTCGCTGCTGAAATTAAACTGACTGGACTCGTACAGGGAGTCGGATTTCGGCATTTCTGCTATCGCACAGCCACAGATTTGAACCTGACTGGCTGTGTCAGAAACGAGCCGGACCGCTCTGTTTTGGTCATCGCCGAGGGTGACAAGAGCCAAATCGAATCGTTAATTAAATCCTTGAATGTTGGACCATCATTCTCTAACGTAAAGAATATTACTGTTCGCTGGACTGAATTTAGCGGTAAGTATAATTCGTTTGCAATAGAGAGCTGATTTCAACAGAATCGAGGGAGCTATGTCAAACTTAGCATCGTATATCCGCGAGGTGCCGGATTTCCCCAAGCCGGGAGTCCGCTTTTATGACATCACCACACTAATGCAGGATCCCAAGGGTTTTCGGCAGGCGCTTGACGGCATGGAAAAGTATGTCCGCAGCTGCAACCCTGATGTGCTCGTAGCCATAGAATCTCGGGGCTTTATATTTGGGGCGGCTTTGGCCGACAGGCTCAATATCGGATTAGTGCCGGCCAGAAAAATCGGAAAACTGCCCTCAGACAAAATTTCGCAGGAGTACACGCTGGAGTATGGCACCGACCATGTCGAAATGCACTCCGACGCTATCAGCTCCGACCAGAGGGTCGTCGTAGTCGATGATCTCATAGCTACAGGAGGAACTGTCGCCGCCACCTGCAAACTGATTGAAAGGCTCGGCGGCGAAGTGGTCGGGATTTCGACTGTTATCGGATTGATTTTTTTGCCCTGGCAAGATTTGCTAAAAGATTACGATGTCAACTTTCTGATTTCATTCGACTCCGAATAGATTCTCGTAGGTCAGGAACCTCGTGTTCCTGACTCTTGTCACAGACAGCCCTTTACTTTGGGCTGAATATATTCAGCCCCTACATAGGACCCTGCATATCGATTCTCAGCTCACCATGACGATTATGTTCTCTAAAGCCTATTGATGGTCCTGATAGTCAGAAGAAATGGGTTCGTTTTGTTATATTTAACATCTTTTTTTGAGTTGCCTCCAACTGGGGGGCGTCCACAAATGGGCCACGGCCCCTGGACGCTCTGCGCAAATGGGTTCGTTTTGTCATATTTAACTTTTCTTGACTATTGAGTTTGCAGACATTTTGAAATGGCTGACTCATCATGATTTTAAATGTCTTAATTCCATAGTAATAAGCGGCTAGAAACGTTTCTTGCATTGTTTGTGTAGAGTATCTGTCGAGTCTGTTGTCTTTCCAGCGCAGGCTGGAATCCATCTTCTATAGTTGTCATCCTGAGTCCGCCCTGGCGGAAAGGGTGACGCACATAACCTCTTATTCGCGCTTGTCTTTTGCATCAATTCTGATTTCATTTAGACCATCAAAAATAGAATGCCCTCGTAGCTCAGTTGGATAGAGCAGTGGTTTCCTAAACCAAAGGTCGCAGGTTCAATTCCTGCCGGGGGTATTGTAACTCTAAGCTGTCCTGAAACTTCCGAAAACGGCCCCCTAACGACTTGACAAAAAGCCCTTTTTAATGCAAATTAGAGAGTAAATTCTTTTATTACAAATCTATTGGGCTGTGGATTTATCATCAAGAATCGTCTCTTGTAGCCTGATATAAGTTATTAAGTCAGCCTCAGAAAGAGGAATTACTATGAATTTCTCTAAACTTTATTTTGCACTATCCATTATTATTCTAATCGTGGCTGTTTCACCGGCCCAATCCGCGACAATCCACGTTCCAGCCGATCAGCCTACTATTCAAGCCGGAATTGATGCAGCAGTAGTGGGTGACACCGTGCTTGTTGCAGATGGCACCTACACCGGTCCCGGCAACAAAAACATGAGTTTTGAGGGGAAAAATATTGTACTAAAGTCTGAGAATGGCCCGGAAGTGACAAGAATTGTTTCCCCAAGTCCATTCACTCCCACACGTGGATTTGTTTTTGAGAGTGGAGAGGATACTACTGCTATTATAGACGGTTTTACCATAGCAGGTTTTAGAGGCCTTACTAGCGGTGGGGCAATCAGTTGCATTTCATCGTCACCATCTATATTGAATAATATCATTGAAGAAAACTCGACTGTTGGTTCAGGCGGCGGGATCAACTGCACGTTTAATTCAAATCCTCGAATCATTAACAATATAATTGCCCATAATTCATCTCCATCCGGCGGAGGGATTACCTGCATAAATAATTCCAATTCAATTATCACAGGAAATACTTTTATAGGAAATTCTGCAAGATGGGGTGGAGCTATATACTGTAACCGTTCAAGCCCAATGATAAGCAACAACACTATAGTAATGAATTCAGCCCGCCAGGGGGGAGCTTTGTTTTCTATTGACTCATCACCAATGCTGGATAATTGCATCATTGCATTTAACTCTGACACCACAGGTGCTGTTTTCTGTCCAAGTGACAGTTTCCCTGTGCTCTCCTGCACCAATGTCTACGGCAATTCAGGGGGAGATTGGGTCGACTGCATAGCCAGCCAAAACGGACAAAATGGCAACTTCTCCTCCGACCCTCTCTTCTGTGATACTTCCACCTTTTACTTCTCGCTCAGGGACAATTCACCCTGCGCTCCGGCTAACAACAGTTGTGGTGTACTGATTGGGGCCTTAGATGTTGGTTGTGGTCTTATCTGCGCTGATGCGAATGGCGACTCAATGGTAAATGTTGACGATGTAGATTTTCTCATTGACTTCTATTTCTATGGCGGTGCTACACCTTTCCCTTACTTTGCAAGCGACCTGAATTGTGACGGCTCAGTTAATATTGCTGACATAACCTATCTGGCAGCCTACATAAACGGCACCGGCGCCGCGCCGTGTTGTGTGGAGTAATTAGGGCCTTGCCATCAAAGCCCGCCTGCTGGCCAGTAATCCCCCATACCTCAACAGCTTATAATTGCATAATTCCGCCCCCAAATCGTTTGACACGGCCAAAAAAGGGGTATATATTCATTGCTTATTTTGAGCAGCTGTTGCGTCTAAGGGCTGTAACAAATTAAGAATCTGGCTATAGGAGTTTTGGGAATGAAATTATCGATTCAGAGAATCTCATTGGTTTTGGGAGTACTTTTAGTTCCATTTTTCAGCGCAAACGCACAAGAAATAATTCTAAATGAGTTAGTTCGGTTCGAAGGCTTCAACTTTGGCTTCACCGGCAATGGCGCTCGCGCGCGGGGAATGGGCAACGCCTTTCTGGCTGTTTCAGATGATATCACCGGAATAGGCTGGAATCCCGCCGGACTTTACAAAATTGAATTACCCGTACTGGGTCTCAGCTTCGGCTCTTTAAGACCACGCGGTTCATCAAGCAGCGACAAACTTGACCTGTCTGGAGCTTTACCTGTTTTTGAAAGAATTTCAAGGAATCATGCCGGAACTTTTGGGTCGCTAAGTTCGGTAAACTTTGTAGCCCCGATAAGAGTCAAGGGACATCCGTTTGTTGCCTCTGCATCTTATACCAGAGTCTCCGACGAGTACCAGTTCTCTAACATAGAATTTGACGAGATTGCAATCTTCGCGATATTTAACGAAGTTGGTGTCCTGATTGATCAGGATACGGTTATAGTATCGATTGGTGCTATAAGTGAGCTTGAAGGTGGTATTAATGCTGTCAATCTTGGTTTTGGAACAAGACTAAGCGGCAATTTGGCCTTAGGCTTCAGCCTGAATATTTATGGCGGAGCCGTTCAGAGACACACCAACGTTTTAGTCACAGGTGACAATATTCCTGTAAATAATTTACAGAACGGTTTTTTTGAAAGAAATATTTTCGTTGCTGACAGCAGCGGTTTCGGTGGATTTAATTTTACCATCGGACTTAAACATGATGGTGAAAGATTTGATGCAGGCCTTGTTATAAAAACACCATTTTCACTAAGCCAGAAGAGCCTTAACTTCGCTTCAAATATTATTAAAATCAATGGTGTCGTAGACTTCACTGATACGACCATCACAATTGACCTGTTAACAAAATATGAAATTCCGATGATTGTAGGTTTCGGAATTGGCTACAACGTTTCTGAAAGCTGGCTCTTGGCGTTTGACGCCGAATATCGCCATTTCAGTACTCAGCAGATAAAGATTCGCCAGAACATTACGTTGGTTCCAGGCGCTGACAATATCGAGGAATTCCTGATTCTTTCTGAGGAGCAGTGGCAGTGGAGTAATGTCTTTATTCTGCGGGCCGGTACAGAATATCTTAATGAAACCGGTCTTGGAACAATCCCTTTTAGAGCAGGTATCGGATACGTGCCGGTGCCCACTCCGGATAGGGACATAAATGGCATCCGTTCCACTGCTGTCAGCTACGAGTTTTCGCTTGGCACCGGAATTCACTGGGAGCAAATCAAACTGGACCTGGCCTATAACTATTCAACTTTGAAACTCGACATCGGTTCTGCAACAGAGAACAACAAAAATCATTTTCTGACTGCCAGCTTTACGGGATATTTTTAAATTTTGGTTTAGTCAAGAATCATTGAGATAAACCAGAGAAAACCGAAAAATCATACCAGGCAGCTCTACTTCAGGGAATAACTATCCGATATAAAGTAAATAGTTTTTAATTGGAAGAGATATGTACGGAAAAGTAAAACTAACCAAGCGTCAGATTAAAGAAGATAAGTTCACTGCCTTTATGCTTAACTCCAAGCAGCAGGTTGAGGAGAACTGGCAGTATCTGGCCATTGCCGTAATCGTTGTTATACTGGGTGTTGTTGGTTCGGTTTATTATTTCGATTCAGTTGAAGAGGCCTCCCGTCAGGCAGCGGCCAATCTATCGCAGGGAAATCTGGAATTTCGCGGCGGCAACAGTCCGGAAGCAATCCTGACCTTTATCGGAATAATCAATAATTTTGGCGGCACCAAGTCAGCTGAACAGGCTACTTTTATGCTCGGCAAAGTAAACCTTCAGACCAGAAACTATCCCGAATCAATAAGATACTTTGAAATGTATTTGCAGAAGTATCAGAAAAATCTGCTTAATCGGGCTTCCTCATATACCGGACTCGGAACGGCCCTGGAGAATCAAGGCAATTTTCAGGAAGCTGCCGAAATGTTTGAAAAGGGAACTATGGCAATGCCTGAGAGTCCGCTTCAGCAGAGTCTTCGCATTGGCGCCATGCGCAACTATCTGAAAGTAGATAACGTAGAAAAAGCGCGTCCGCATTTCGAATATATTTCCGAGAGATTTGAAGGGTCAGAGACCGCCAACAGGGCGGCCAGACTATTCTACGAAAAAGCTAGAGCCTCCTATAAAGATACAGACCATTAGAGACATAGCAAATTGCCTCACAAATCCTCTACTAAAATCGCCATTCTTCGGCATATGTACCAGCAACTGACCTCTTTCCAAAATAGAAAACCGACTAAAAATTTTTGTGGATTAAATGATTTGGTTCTATTGTTTTTAGGTATGAAGTATTATTCTGATACGCTTAGTTGAATAAAAAAGCGATAGGTAGCAAAATGACTGAACCATTTTTTAGCGATAAATCAAAACAACAGCACAAGGCCGAGTCAGGCCAGACAGAATCTGGTTCAGATAAGAATTCTGATAATATCGATTTCTCTGAGGAAATGCCTGCTGAAGACATAAAGATGGCCTCCATTATGGCTTACATTCCATTCTTGTGCTTTGTTCCGCTGTTGAATGTAAGCAGCAGCAAAGATGTCCGTTTCCATGCCAGACAGGGAGTAATTCTCTTTATAATAGAGCTGGTAGCTGCGCTTTTCCTTATTGACCAGGTTTCGGATTTCTTCTTTAAGGTGATTTTGATTTTTGCGGTCGCCCTATCCGTGGCAGGGTTGATATTCGCGGCACAGGGGAAGAACTATAAGCTGCCTGTCATTGGGGATTTGATAGACAAAACAAAATTGTAGCTGAAGAATAGATGCGTTTTTTGTCAAAACATATTCTGCTTATTATTGTCGCTTCACTCTATTTCTGTGCCTGCGCCACCACCGGTCCCGGCGGTAAAAAATCGCTGATAATTATTCCTACTTCACAGGAAGTTGCTATCGGCTCAGGCATGGCCGAAGAGGTGGCCAGAACAGAAAAAACCCTGGCCGACAGCGTCTGGCAAAACTATTTGAACGAAGTCGGCCAAAGAATTGTCTTAGTCTCTGACCGCAAAGACATTAAATATCACTTTACAGTTATCGAGTCAGATCAGATAAATGCTTTTGCGGCGCCCGGTGGTTATGTCTATTTCTATACCGGACTGCTCAGGGAAATGAATTCAGAGGCAGAAATGGCGGCAGTTATGGCTCATGAAATCTCCCACGTAGTAGCCAGGCACGGTATCAAGCGGGTGCAGCAGGCCTTGGGTGTTCAGTTAGCCTATGCTTTGGTCTTCGGAGGTGACGATGCCGGTGCGGCCGTGAACGCCGGAATCGGTCTGGGGATGGGTTTACTTTTTGCAGGCTATTCCCGCGGGGCCGAAAGGGAAGCCGACCAGTATGGCATTCATTATATGATAAAGGCTGGCTATGACCCGGCCGGAGCAATAGACATGTTTGAAACTCTGGGCAGACTGGGCGGAGAAAGATCAGGAAATGTTTTTGAGAAACTGGTCAGCTCTCACCCTGAAACACAGGAAAGAATTGCCAACACCAAAAGCCAAATCAGTAAACGGCAGCCGCTGCCAAAACATCTAAGTTTGGGTAAAGAGAAATATCAGCTTATGCTGAAGCGTCTGCCGCCGAAACATGACGGCAACTAGCTAATAGTGTCTTCTCGAACATTTCGTTTAAAGACAGGCGGCAGCCATCTGCCGGTTGTTAACCGGTAAATTTTGAGAAGTTCTGCAAAGGGCAGTTTCTTCTTGCTGGCAAAGTAAACCGCCTTTTCGATGCCCCGGAATCTACTCTTGTGAAATGACAAGCCCTTATAATTAAACGAGAAATCAGCATACTTGTAAATCATCTGGAACAACGTTGCGGTCTCTCGGCAGTTGCAGAAGGTGCTGTGGTCATAATTTTCTTTGACCTTATGAAAAGGCGAGAGGCCCAGGCTGACAACTTTGATGCCCTCGGACTCAAACTGCCTGATGGCACCGAGCAGAATGCCCACCCGGGTTCCTTTGGGAGCAGCCGGATTTCGCTTGGGAACAACTTCGCTGTACCCAAAAACTTTTCCATCGTCGTACATAGGGAAAAACAATGATGTTCCGACAAGTTTGTTATTATCAAATCCTGCAAATATTCTGGAGCCTGTTACTTGCTCAGTAAGGCTGCTGACAGCCAGAAATTTCAATTCTCCTGAAAATCTGATAGCTCCCTTAGTCAGTCCTGCAAAAGTAGAGCGTAGCCAGTTGTCTGTTAGATGAGAGACTTCGAGCTCCCTAATTTTTAGCCCCGCTCTTTCTGAGCAGTTTTGCAGATGCCTGATATCGCAGCGGCCAGCGCCTTTCAGCAGGTACGGCAGCTCCAGGAGTGTTTCGATACCCAGCGGAGTCAGATAATATCCAAGCGATTTCAAAATCAGGGCAGTCTTCTTTGAACATTGCACAAAACTGCTGAGCGGATATTCGGACAGAAAAGCTTTTAGGATTTCTTCAAATCTACCTTCGGCAATAACGGGATCACCAATGACAAATCTGTTTTTTCCAAGTTTTTGATAAGCAATATAGCCCGATTCATCTAACCGAAAATGGGTCATATCATTATGCAGGGTTTGTCCCGCACAGGGGAAATTGCCAAAGTTCATAAAATTGACCACAGCCGACTCTGAACTCTCAACTACAATCCTCTTAGAAACAATATTTGCAAGTTCGGTAGGCATCCCTTAATTAAACATTGCTGCGGAGATTGTCCAGTTAGATATGGTGAATTCAGCTGCCAGAGAAGCAGCCGCAAATATGCAGCTATATCGCAAGAAAATAGCCATTTTATTGACAAATATTTGCAGAATGCATTTGGCTCGAAACTTGCCGTTGTCGCACATAGAGTTACGGGAGCAAAATAGCCGAAAACCGGGCAGTTTTCTTGCTCGATATGATTAAGCATAAATACATATGAGTATACTTATGAATTTAGTTAGAGAAGACAACACCTTACTTGATGAACTGGAAAGAATCAGTTCCAGACAGGCAATCCCTGCCTGCAGGGCATCTGTTACCTTGACATTTAAAAACAGAAAAGATTACTTTGGCCATGGGAATTCTCTTGATATGGTAACAGGTGAAGAGATAACTGACTCAGCCAATCCAGCTGCTTCAGCGGACAGTATTACTACTTCTTTGGATAAAGCGGGTTCGAGAATAATAAAAAGACTGTTCGATATTGTTGGCGCTATTTCAGGTATCATAATAACTCTGCCCCTGTGGCTGATCATCACAGTTTTAATAAAGATAGACTCTCAGGGTCCTGTTTTTTACTGTCAGACCAGAGTAGGCAAAAACCGCAGAAGAGACAGAAGACGGACGAGCTCCGAAGACAGCGTGGGTAACAGCCGCAGCAGAGAGCGTCGCCGTGATAATTATTTCGGCCGGACATTTAAATTATTCAAGTTTCGGACTATGATCCATGATGCCGAAAGAGAGTCAGGTCCGGTCTGGGCAAAACCGAATGA
Organism: Candidatus Zixiibacteriota bacterium; assembly: GCA_022571845.1. GTDB lineage: Bacteria > Zixibacteria > MSB-5A5 > GN15 > FEB-12 > JACZWU01. Next base: position 159,226 of record JACZXB010000002.1, read on the forward strand.
CAAAAGAGTCACCAGATTCGGAGCATTGTTAAGAAAAATGCGGCTTGATGAACTACCACAACTTCTAAACGTTTTGTCAGGCGAAATGTCTTTGGTCGGTCCCAGACCTGAACGGCCTACATTTGTAACTGATCTGACTGACAGAATCGATGACTACTCTCTGAGGCTGATAGTCAAGCCGGGAATTACGGGACTGGCTCAGGTAAAAGGCGGCTACGATTCAACTGAAACAACAGTTACCAGAAAACTCGGTTATGACCTGAACTACATCAGGACCTGGTCAATTTGGCTGGACATTGTAATACTTTTTAAGACTGTCAAAGTTGTTCTTACCGGAAAAGGTGCGCACTAATATTCAACTTTCTTCATCTTTCAACTAAGATTCTTAGACAAGCAAAATGACAATCATCCGCTATGGGCGGAACTAGATTTGTTCATTCCATTTTGAAACATTTGCTGTAGTTCTTCTGTTTCTGTTTCGTTTTTTGTTTTACAACTGCAAAATAATTCAACTTTGTGCAAGCGGGTTTCATAGCTGAAATAATTCATTTATTGTGCACTCAGGCTCTTAACAAACCGCCATTTTCACCGACATAATTCAATACATAGATAATTAAAAATTGGTAATATGAAAAAGATACTATTAGTAGACGACGACAAAAGTCTTTCTCGTTCTTTGGCTAATCTGTTCGATTCTCAAGATTTCAATTTTGATTTTCTTGAAGACGGCAGCGAAGTCAAAAAAATCATCGCAGGCAATTCCAAGTATGACCTGGTTATGCTTGATGTGAATTTGCCAACCATGTCCGGTCTGGAAGTTTTAAAGGAAATTAAGAAAGTAAACAAAAGTATCCCGGTCATAGTTATCAGCGGTTTCGTTTCTACTGAAAATGCCATACAGGCAATTCGGGAAGGCGCTTTTGAATATCTGACCAAGCCTTTCGAATTAAAGAAGCTGGTGGCTACGGTCAACAGAGCCTGCGGCTTAACTGCACAGCCGGCCGAAGCTCCGGCAGTTGCCCATACCAATCAGGTTTCTTCCAAGACAATCGGGGAAATGATTGGTAAAGCTCCTGAGATAGTGGAAATCGCCAAAATGGTCGGGCAGCTTTCCAAGAGCAATGCACCTGTACTAATAGTCGGTGAGCAGGGCACAGGCAAAGAACTTGTAGCCAGAGCCATCCATCGCAATTCTCTGCTGAGTTCTAATCAGTTCTTGTCGATTAACTGTGCATCGATGCCGGAATCTCTTTTGGAATCTGAGCTCTTTGGTCATGAAAAGGGAGCATTTACCGGCGCCTATTATAAGCGAATCGGTAAAATTGAACAGGCCAATCAGGGAACTCTCTTTTTAGCGGATATAGGCAAGGCCTCGATGCTGACACAGTCAAAACTCTTGCGAGTACTTCAGGAAGGCAAGTTTGAACGCGTCGGCGGAGAAGAAAGCATAGACGTCGACACCCGTCTAATTGTTTCTTCATCCGGTTCACTGGTGGAAGCAATGAAAGAAGGTTCGTTTAGAGTAGATCTTTTTTACAAGCTCAAAGTAGCTTCGATTTATATCCCGCCTCTGCGCGACAGGCGCAACGATATTCCGCTATTAGTAGATCACTTTTTAGAAAAGTTTTCAGGCAAAGAATTAGATAATCCCAAAAGGATTTCCAAAGAAGCAATGCAGTATCTATCTGGTTATGACTGGCCGGGAAACATTCGCGAACTGGAAAACAATGTTCAGAGTGCAGTCATGATGGGTCGCAGCAATATACTGACTCTCGAGGATTTCCCTGCTTACACCGAGAGGAATACTACCAACGGCAAGAAAACTCTGGAAATCAAAAGCGATTATACTGATTCTTTCAAGAATATTATCGAGCCGGTAATGCCAAAATTAATCTTAAATTCGCCGGGACAGATATATCAGTTCCTTGAATCAGCTTTCGAACGTGCTATCATATCGTCATGTCTCAAGCTTTTTAACGGCAATCAGGTAAAGACATCTGAGTCTCTCGGTATTTCCCGCAATACACTCAGAGACAGAATTTCCCGTTACGATCTCTACTAATTTTCTCTCATTCGTAGCTGACGAACGGCAACAACTCTAAGCCGTGAAGCAAGACCATCAGCACTGCCAGCGGTGTTACATAACCGAGCAAAATTCTCAGACCTTTGTAAGCCAGACCCGTCGAACCAAACTCTTCCTGCACATCTTTTTCTTTCATGACCCAGGCCACAAACAGACAGGTTAAGACACCTCCTATGGGCAGCATGTAATTAGTAGTCAGATAGTCAAAAATGTTCAGAAAACCTTGCTGCTGTCCTCTAAAAGAAACCTGCCATGAAACTACTGCCGAAAGAATACCTATCAAATAAGTAACTGTTCCCATCGTGATAGTAGCTTTGACTCTTTTCCAGCCTAACCGGTCGACAAAATAAGATACAACGACCTCTAGCAGACTTATGGCCGAGGTTAAAGCAGCGAAAGTGAGCAGCACGAAAAATGGTACTGATATCCAGCGCCCGGTTTCTTTAAACAGAACCGGCAGAGTTTTGAAAATCAAGCCGACCGACTGCCCCGGCTCCATGCCATAGTGAAAGACCAGCGAAAAGATTGCAATACCGGCCATGAGAGCAATGACAGTATCCAGAATAGAAATAGTAATAGCGTCTTTGACGATATTGGCTCCGCGTTCCATATAGCTGCCGTAGGTAATCATGGCGCCCATTCCCAATGACAGCGTAAAGAAGGCATGCCCTAAAGCTGAGAGAAAACCGGTGGCAGTCAATTTTGAAAAATCAGGGTTGAACAGAAATGAAACCGCTTGCCAGCCGCCGCTGGTTCCAAACAGACCGTAAAACATCAAGCCTGTCAAAAGGATAAATAAAGAGGGCATCAGAATTTTCGACCAGCGCTCAATTCCATTCTTAATGCCGCCAGCAACAATAGCAATTGTCAAAGCCATAAACAGGGTGTGCCAGAAAATTGATTGTACCGGATTTGTGACCAACGCTACAAACTGACCCTGTATTTGTTCAGCTGTGCCCGTAAATCCTGCCAGAGACTTAAAAACATAGGCTATGGCCCAGCCGGCGATGACGCTGTAAAATGAGAGGATTATAAAGCCAGAGGCTACTCCCAGCCAGCCGGCTGTCTGCCAGAGACTTCCGGGCTTATGCAAGACCTGAAAAGCTCCGACGGGGTTTGTTTGAGCCCTGCGTCCGACCATAAGCTCCGCCACCATTAAAGGCAGCCCCAGCAGCAAAACGCAGCCAAGATAGACTATTACGAAGGCTCCACCACCGAATTCTCCGGTGATATAAGGAAATTTCCAGATATTACCTAATCCGATGGCGGAACCGGCCGCAGCCAGCACAAATCCCACTCTTGATGACCAATGCGCTCTGCCCCTGGGGCTTCCCTGGCTACTGTCAATAATCTCATTACTGCTCATAAATCGACCTCTCCGTGCATTAAATGCTCAACTATACTTTAAACTCTAAGATACCTGTAGTTCAAGCCGATAATTAGTTAGTATCATAGATGACTATTTTTGCGATTAATTATGGCACAACGGGCTAAAACAATTGAAAATTATCACCATAAGTCAAGAAGAAATAGCCAGAATAGGTTTTTAGTTGATTGACGTTTATAAAGAGAAGTTGTTTGCTTAACTATTAGTAGGAATAAGAAGGAAAGGATTTTGAAATGAAAAAAATTATGTTAACAGTGGCAATGCTGGCCTTAGCTCTTTCAGCCCAGCCAGTATTGGCCGCTGGGGGTTCTGTCTTTGGCACCCAGAGCACAGCTGTTGCCATAGGCCAGGGAAATGCCAATGGCGCAATTACTCTTGGCCTGGCAGATATCACTTCGTTTGTCGGCACCTTTGACTATGGAATGTCAAAATTCACGACCGGCCGTCTGAAACTTGGTTTTGCCGATGCCAACAATTCAGACCTGGCTATTTCACTTGGCGCTGAAATCCGCTGGCAGGTTTGGTCGGTAGCTCGTTCAATGGCCAACAAAAGCAATAAAAGAGGAAAAAGTAATTTGTCCAGAAAGGCCAACCAGAAACCTTTTGATCTTTCTATTGGAGTCATGACAGAATATCTGTCAGTCGATAAAAAAACCAGCTTACTAACGTCCTCCAGCTTTTCAGTCTTTCAATTTGGCGGATTCTTGCTGGGTTCTCATTCGTTCGTGACCAATGGCGGCAAAATGATTACTCCCTATGGCCGCTTCAACGTCAGACTTGAAGACACCAATTTCGAAAACACCAGCGGAAAGATTTCTAACTCGGATATTGAAATTGGTTTTACTACCGGAGTTTCTTACCAGTTTACCAATACAATGAATATTTATGGCGAATTGCAGATGGACGGCAATGACGGGCTGTTTGTTGGAATAGATTTTAAGGTAATGTAAGTTTGATGATAATTATTTTCCAAAGGCCCCGCCACTAAGCGGGGCCTTTTTATGTCATATCTTGACGCTTTAATACTGGGGCTGATACAGGGACTGACAGAGTTTCTGCCGATATCTTCGTCCGGACACTTAGTTCTGGCTCAGGAACTTCTCGGTGTCAATCCTGAAGGAGTAACTTTCGAAATCCTGGTACATCTGGGCTCGCTTCTGGCTATTTTCATATATTTTCGGAGTAAGCTATGGATACTTACCTTATCACTTTTCAAAAAAGATAAAGCAAGCCACAGAAAAGAGATTCTTTTTCTGTCAATGGCTACTGTTCCAGCTGCCTTGATAGGTCTGTCATTTGAGAGTTTTATTGATTCTGTTTTTTCGTCTGCTCTCTTTACTTCGACAATGCTGATTATGACAGGATTTATTCTTCTTTCGACAAAGCTGGCCAGGACCGGCAATCAAGAGGTCGATGGCAAACGAGCGATATTGATAGGCCTGGCACAGTCGCTGGCCATTTTGCCGGGAATCTCTCGCTCTGGTTCAACTATTGCAGCCGGAATGCTGCTCAAAATTGAACCATCCAAAGCAGCAGAATTTTCCTTTCTGCTGGCCATACCGGCCATTATCGGAGCGACTATCTTTAAGTTTGACGATATACTGGCCAGCGACTCCGCTATGATGCTGGCCTATTTGGCAGGCGCTGTTATGGCTTTCGGTTCCTCTCTGATAGCTATTCGTCTGCTGATGTCAATAATCAGAAAAGGACGATTCGAATTTTTTGCCTATTATTGCTTTGCTGCCGGCACCATGGGCTGGTATCTTTTCTCCTAAATGAGTCTTAACATTCTGGTAATTCGTCTCAGCTCGCTGGGCGACATCATTCTAACCTCCCCGACAGTCCTCAATCTGAAAATCGGATATCCGCAGAGCCGTATCACTTTTCTGACCAAACCTAAGTACCGGCAAATAGTCGAAATGTTTGGCACCGTAGATGAAATTGCTCTGTTGCCCGAATCAGGAAACTTTACAGGACAACTCTCGCTGTTGAAAAGTCTTGAACAGCAGAATTTTGATATCATAGTAGACCTGCACAGCAATTTCAGGTCTTCGGTAGCCAGAACAGTTCTGACTGCTGGGCAAAAAGTAGTTTATCTCCGCAACCGCAGCGCCAGGCAGCGTATCGTCCGGTTCAAAGATTTCGCGACTACGGAAAGCAATACTCATACACATACACATACAATAGACAAATATAACGATTGCCTGCTGCAGCTCGGTTTGTCAGCGCCTGCACGCCGGCCGGTCTTTGAAAAATGCAATGGAAGAATCCTAGCGAAGCCTCCTGCAGTTCTGATTGCTCCCGGCGCCGCTTTTGAAAATAAAAAGTGGCCGGTAGAAAAATTCGCCGAAGTTGCTGTTAAACTCCACGACTTCCATCAGGCGAAAATCATCTGGGCTGCCACAGCAAAAGATAAAACTCCGGCCAGTCTCAGAGAAAAAATCCCCATAGAAAAACTAAGAGTATTAACTGACCATCCGCTGGAAAGTCTGGCGTCAATTATTTCACAGGCAACGCTTACTATCGCCAATGATTCAGGCATTGCTCATCTCTCGTCAGCAGTCGGAACGCCGGTGATTTCAATCTTTGGACCGACCCATCCGGCGCTGGGGTTTCAGCCAAGGGGGCTGCTTGATATAATAATTCAGGCCGATGTTTCCTGCTGTCCCTGCTCTTTACATGGCGATAAGAAGTGCTTCCAAAAGGAACAATACTGTTTCACCCGCATAGAACCGCCGGAAGTCGTTGAAAAAGCAGGAGCGTTGATTTCTGTGCGATCAAAGATGACCAAAGCTCTATTCGTTGACCGGGACGGTACTGTCATAGTGGATAGGCCGTTTGATTCAGACCCGGCTAACATTGAATTTGAAAACGGCTCAATTGAAGCCCTCAAAAAAGCTGCAGAACTGGGATTTAAATTAATAATTGTCACCAATCAGTCAGGTGTGGCCAGGGGATACTTTGGAATAGATAAAATGAAACAGTTCAATTCTGCTTTAGAGCAAAGGCTGGTAGAACATAATATCAAGATTGACGCCATTGAATACTGCCCGCACTATCCCACCGGTTCGGTAGCAGAGTACTCGTTTCGCTGTGATTGTAGAAAACCGGCCGGGGGAATGGCAGAAAAGGCCGCTCTGGAGCATAATATTGACCTGCGCAATTCCTACGTTATTGGCGATAAACTGGACGATCTCAATTTTGGCAGAGTGCTGGGAGCAGGGCATTTTCTGGTTTTGACCGGACAAGGCCAGGAGAATTGCCAAAGGTTAGGCGAAGACAGCGACGAGTGTCGTAACTTAGTATGCGATAATCTCTTGGCGGCAGTCAAAAAAATAGAAACTCTGGAAAATCAATATGTTAAAAAATGATTTTTATTACCTTATTAGCTTATAGAATGCGACGGTTTAATCTATTAGAAAAAGGTCGATTATAAAGTAAAAATAGTCCGGCAAGGATTCTGGCGATTGCTTGAGTCGAAACCTATAGCTATAACAGAGTGTTATAATATTATCAATACCGCCGGCGGATAAACAACGATATGTGCAATTTTAAGTTCAAATTTCTAACTCTGATTCTTGCTTTGCTCATAGCAGTATTATTTTGTCCTTCTGCTGTTCTGGCTCAATTCTACTTCGGGAAAAACAAGGTCCAGTATACTGATTTTGACTGGCAAATAATGACCACCGAGCATTTCAGGATTTACTTTTATACAGATGAACACGAAATCGCCCAGATTGCGGCCCAGATTGCAGAAGACTCCTACCGCGAATTAGCAATTAGATTCAATCATGAACTAAAGCATAAGACGCCGTTTATTATTTATTCGTCACCCAACTATTTCTCACAGACGAACATAGTACCGGGCATCCTCCCCGAAGGTGTGGCCGGATTTACAGAATTTATCAAAGGCAGGGTTGTGCTGCCTTTCCACGGTTCATATCACGATTTTGACCATGTTATCAGACACGAGTTAGTGCATGTCTTTACACTTGACCTGCTTGATGCCGCCTACAACCGTCAAACATCGAGGCGCGTAGCCAGGCCGCCGCTATGGTTTACCGAAGGCTTAGCCGAGTTCTGGTCAAAAAAATGGGATACTGAAGCTGACATGATAGTCAAAGATATGGTGATAGGCGGCAAGCTCTATAGTATTCCCCAGTTGTGGCGGGTGCATGGTACTTTCTTTATGTATAAGCTGGGTGAATCAATCTGCCAGTTTATAGACTCTGCCTACGGCGAAGATAAACTGGCGCGCATCTTTGACAACTGGTATAAAGGCAAAAATTTTGATCAGGTAGTTCAGATAACACTTGGGGATAATCTGGCAACTCTCTCTAGGAAGTGGGAGTATTCCCTGAAGAAAAAATATTTTCCTCAGATAGCCGAGCTGGGGCTGCCCAAGATGGACTCAAGGCGCGTTGTCAAAGATGGCTTCGCAGTCAAAGGAGTGCCCATCCGGCTCACTACCGATGATACGGCAAGAGATTATCTGGTTTTCAAGGCCAATAAGCTTGGTTATTCGGGGCTCTATTTGCAGCCGCTTGAAGGTCCTAAACGTGATGTCAAAACCCTCATCAAAGGAGAACGCTCTTCGGATTTTGAATCATTGCATCTGCTTCGCTCGGGAATCGACGCCAATAATTCAGGGTTAATAGTCTTTTCTTCAAAATCCAAAGAAAAAGATGTTATTTACCTCTACGATATTCATAAGAGTAAAGTCGTTCGCCGCTTCGAATTTGATTCTCTGGCGGCGGCGCGCTCTCCCAGATTCTCTCCCGATGGGACAAAGATAGTATTTACCGGAGTAGGCACCGACGGTATCTCGGATATTTATTTGCTCGACTTAGAAACAGGCGCCTACGACAGACTATTAGCCGACATATACTATGATATCGACCCGACTTTTTCGTTCGATGGCAGTTCGATTCTATTTTCTTCAGACAGGGCTATCGATGGTCCGGCGGGGGCGCTCAATATTTTTGAGTACGATCTGGTGACATCAACTATCAGGCAGCTAACATTCGGTCCGTTTCGCGACCAGTCGCCGGAATCGGTCGAGGATGGCCTCTATTTTTCATCGGATCGCGGCGGTACTTTTAACCTGTTCAAGTTGTCAAACGACGGCGCCCTGACGCAGCAGTCGACCTATGTAACGGGAGCGTTCGACCCGCGCCTTTCGCCGGATAAAAGCAAACTATTCTACACCGGCTACCAGGATATGTCGTTCCAGATTTACCAGATGGAAATAACGCTTGAGCCAAAAGAAATATCCCAGCCGCTGGCCTCAAAAGAAAATAACTGGCAGCCCAAAAAAATATCCAGAGCAGTCTCAAATACTTCGATAAAATACGACACCGACTATTCTTTTGATATTGCCCAGTCCGCTATCGGATTCGACCCGGTCTATGGCTCATTGGGAGGGATGCAGGTGGCAATATCCGATATGCTGGGTAATCATGCTTATCATTTTCTGCTCAGCAACACCGCCCGATCCAAAGATCAGCTTCTGCAATCATTTAACGTCGGTGTAACTTATATCAACCGCAAGAACCAGTTAAACTGGGGCGTTGGTTTATTTCATCTATACAATGAATATTATAATGACTTTGACCTGTTCTTTTTTGAAAGACAGGTAGGCGCACTTTCTCTGTTCAGCTATCCGATTTCAAAATTTCACCGGGTCGACTTTACCACCACCGCCAGATATTCCAAGCGCGACTTCCGCTTCGGAATCAAAAGCCGTGAAACATTTCTTCTGACACATTACATCAGCTGGGTCTATGATAACTCTCTGTGGGATATCTCAGGGCCGATTGACGGACGCAGATATAATTTTACTCTCGGACTTTCTAATTCGCTTAGCGAAGGCCGGGCTTATAATAAACTGGCCATGGCCGATGTCCGTCACTATTACCGGCTGGGCAGGAATTCCGCCCTGGCCAACAGATTGTTCGCTTTTACTTCGTCAGGCCTTGAGCCGCAGCGGATTTACTTTGGAGGCAGCTGGTCTTTCCGGGGCTATAGCAGGAGAGCCTTCTACACCAGGAACGTCCTGTTTGCTTCAACCGAACTGAGATTCCCCCTGATAGATAACCTCTTGATAGGTCTGCCCATCGGGAATATGGGTTTCAGGGGTATCAGAGGGGTTTTGTTTTTCGATGTCGCTTCGGCCTGGGAAAACGACTTTGACCAGTTTATCGGCTCATTTGGAACCGGCATAAGGTTCGCCCTGGGCTACTTGGTAGTACTACGTTTCGATTTCACCCGTACCACAGATTTCAGGTCTATTTCGCCAAAAACCGACTTTGACTTTTTCTTCGGATGGAACTTCTAATGAAACGAACTGCTCAATACTTTCTTCTTTTCATATTGCTTTTAGTTTTAGCCGGCTGTTCAAATAAGTTCAAGATGCCTCGTGAATCTATCGGTGAGCCGTCGGAATGGGCCTATTACAAATACAATATCGAAAGCGGCGGCGCCAGGCCCGGAACTTTTTCTGGGAAGCTTGATGTTGTCTGGGAGAATTCATTTCGAAACAAACCGTCCGGCCCGCTGACAATTTCTAACGGCTATTTGATCTATCCCGGCAGCAAACGTAAAATAGAAATCTTTGAAATCGCCACTGGTTCGTCACGAGGCTATGTCCGCTCCAAAAGGCACCCCCAGTCAGGCATGATTTTTCAGGACAGTCTCGGTTTTTTTGTCGAAGCTCCCCGCTTGAGCCGGATTCGGTGTGTGAACCTTTTAAACAAGAAAAAACTCTGGCAAAGGAAAATCAAAGATGCCACCGCCGGTTTGATAATCGTTGATTCATTTTTGATTGTCAGCTCCAGCGAGGGCTCAATCTATGCTTTCAATATCAAAACAGGGGAGACCGGCTGGGTTTATCACTCAGAGACGCGTCTGGCGGCGCCTCCGAGCAGTAACGGGCATTTGATAGTGCAGACTACTGACGGCGGCAAATTACTGGTGCTAAGCGCCTCTGACGGCGAGGAAGTTTTCGTAATTGAAATCGAGGCGCCGGTCCTGGGTTCTGCTGCAATTGATGACAAAGTCTATCTGGCGGATTACAGCGGCAATGTTTATGCGCTGGAGCTGGATAGCGGAGAGGTTGTCTGGAAAAATAAGCTCGAATCCAAATTCTGGGCGGCTCCGGCGCTTTCGGGCGGTCTGCTATATCTGGGGAGCACCGATGGAAAATTTTATGCCCTGAACTCTGACAACGGCGAGATTGTCTGGGAGTTTTCACCCGGTGATGTTATCCGCTCTTCACCAATCGTTGTCGGTGACTACGTGCTGTTCGGGACAATGTCGGGAATTTTATACAGCCTGAGAGCCGAAGATGGCTTGATTGCCGCACGTCGCGAGCTGGCCGGGTCAATTTTATTTTCTCCTGTTTCCGATGGCCGGCATATCTTTGTGGCCACCGACAAAGGGGAGCTGCTTTGCTTGGGCTCAGCCCCTGAAACTGCCTCTATTAAATAATAAAACATCAAGAATTTTTGCCTTTAGCAGCTAAAGCCACCTGCCATTTTGGCCGATAGACCGCCATATGTGTATTTCATGTATGACATAAACGCAGGTCAGTCTGCCATATTGTCTGTATATTTTGGCGTAAAATATAAGAAAATATTCAAGTTATTGTAATATAATGACTTAGCAACTTGGCACGAAATTTGTTTATAAGTTTGATAGAAATGGAAACTAACAAACAACATAATAGTCCAACATGGAGGATTAAAAGATGAGAAGTTTAATGATTTCACCAAGCCGCAATGTTTTCCCGTTTGAAAAGATTTTCGATAATTTCTTTTCAAATTCACCGTTTCTAGAAGATGCCGGCAATATCTGCAATGTCGCGAATGCCGAAAGCAGTTTTTCACCACGGGTGAATATCACCGAAACCGATGACCAGCTTAAGCTGAACTTTGAGATGCCCGGAATCGACAAGTCCAAAATCAAAGTTACCGTAAAAAACGGCCTGCTTACTGTCAGCGGTGAGCGCAGTGTCGAGCAAAAGACAGAGACCGAAGATTTTGTGAGAAGCGAAATTTTCACCGGACAGTTCTCGCGTTCGTTTACGCTGCCCAAGAATGTCCGGACGGACAAAATCAAAGCCGACTACAAAAACGGTATGCTGCTTATATCTCTGCCTAAGACCGAAGAGTCCAAGCCCAAAGAAATCGATATCAGCATCAACTAAGCTGTTTCTAATTTGATTCACTTACAGTAGTTGCAGTTAATGAGAGCAAGGCCGGTTGTATTAAATGACAACCGGTCTTTTTTTTGCCCGGGGTTTATGAGACGAAAAAATATTGAAGAGGCATATTAGAATTGAGCAGGGTTTATTCTGTCATTGTGAGCCCTGATGAAATCGGGGTGTGGCAATCACAATCGACAAAAGACGAGATTGCTTCGTTGCTTCGCTCCTCGCAATGACTGTAATGACTGTATTGTGCTTACAGCTCTGATTAGTCCATCCACGCCTATGCATTCTTCACCCTGAGCTTGTCGAAGGGTGACATATCAAGGGGCAGCTGAGGACACGCCATAGGCGGCCGCCCACGTGATTTTCTTTTGGTCGCCCACTGCTTGCAGTGGGATCCTCTAATCCAGCAGAAATCTCCAGGCACGTAGGGCAAAACCCTTTAGCGGTTTTGCCTAATAGTAAAAGAAAGATTTGGCAGAACCACTTCGGGTTCTGCCCTACGAGAACTAAGAAAGTGATTGTATTATAGACCACCGCGACCTTATAATTACAGCATAAATTATGACAGACCAAAATTTCCAGCGCCAGGGCAACGACATTTACACTTCGGTAACGATTCCGTTCACCGAGGCGATTCTCGGTACTAAAGTGAATATCAAAACACTCAGCAAGACCGTCTCGCTCTCTGTGCCTGCCGGCACCCAGCCGGGGACGATACTTCGCCTAAACGGCCAGGGCCTGGCAGTCACCGGAACATCGGGCGATCTCTTTGTCGAAATAAACGTATCCCTGCCCAAAACGCTGACAGACGAGGAGAGGAAGATTATAGAGGAGTGGGAGGAGTAAATTGTTTGATTGGATATGGGACAATAAACTTTGGGTGGCTTCGAGCATCGTTTTTCCTATTGCAATTTGGCTGGTCAATAAGTGGTCTAGACCACGTCTGCGACTGAAGCTGTCAGATGGGAAATACACAACTATAAAGAACCCTCATACAGGGTTCAAATTTCAATGGGCACGAGCTGATGTCAATACAAGGTCGAGACGAATGATTAAGAACTGCCGTACATACATTACTAGAATTCGATTCCAAGAACTTGGTTCAGATTCACCAGCCGTTGAAGTGATAGATTCAAGGATACCGATCGCGTGGGCCAATTCAAATTTGCAATTAAGTTGCGATATAACAGGCCAGCCTGTTAAAGCACTTGTATATCGCTTTTCCGGCGATGGTCTAGATGTTTTAAGAGACGAAAATCTAAAAACTACTAAAGAGCTTTGTGAAAAGGGAACATATTGGTTTCATCTGCAAAGTGAAGCGGAAAACGCAAAAGCGGGAACAGCAGTTTTCAAAGTTTTTTTTGAAAAACAAGGCAAGATACCAGAAATCGAACAAGAAAGGAGTTGAAACAATTGAACCTAAATAAATGCACAGAACGCCCAATTCTCAATGGCTATTCTTCTTTCTTCTTCTCCCGCAGGCGTTTGTTGCGTTCGGTGATATCGCCTCTGATTAGAGTGCGAAACTTGCCCAGGCATTCGGTAAACTTTTGCTCGGCCACAAATTTTGGCTGAAGCCTTTTAATTGTCAGTTCGAAAATCAGCACTTCGTGGGCGCCGTCGAAATACGACATCATCACCGTCGGAATAAAGCGGGTGCTGTCATTAAAATAAAAAGTCGGCAGCAGCTTGCCGTCTTTGTTAAAGACCGAATCCACCGGCCTGATCAGCAGAGTTTTGCCGTAATGTTTTCGTATCTGCAAGGTGTCATCTTTGATAAGTTCGCTGAAAAAATCGACTTTGCTTTTTTTCTTCATGAAGCGGAAAATGTTGATATCAATCGTAATATCAGCCGAGTCATAAAGCTGCCCATTCGGCACAAAGGCCAGCGAATAGCCGGCGCTTTTGACTTCGTCGGTAATAAGCTGAAAACCGTCGGGGGGATAGATAATATAGTTATATTTTTCGCCCTCAAAAAAGGCGGTGTTGCTATCGAGCGCGACCTCGTCCGCATGCGCACTTGAGGCCATAAGCAGGGCTGCAAATAGGATTATTCTGTTCAACATTCGCACAGTCTGATTATCGGCAGATGCTGCAATGTTTACAGCATAAAATTTGTCTGCACTTGTCATTCGCGCGTATAAACCTGAGCGAAGTCGAGGGGCAGGCTGGAATCCATTTTTTGTATTTGTCATACTTCGACTCCCACGGGACTTTGTCCGCTCAGTATGACTTCTTACCAGCCGCAGGTAGGTTTGAGTCCACCGCGGAAAATGAAGTCGACCAGATTCGTCAGGTCAATAATATTAGATAAACCGCCACTGCCATCAAGATCGGCTGCATCTAAATGTGTCGGAGGTGGTCCGCCTCGAAAAATGAAATCGACTAAATATGTCAGGTCGAGAATATTGGAACCGACTAAATCAAAGTTTATATCTCCGCAGGGATAGTAGCTTAATACCGGTCTGCTGCTTAACTGAACCAACTCCCCGCCAGATTCTACGAAGACTGTTAAAGTATCAGTTTGCGCGATTGTATCCGAGATAATCGTAGCGGAAAAAGTTTTGTCACCGTTATTAACCACCGCAGACAAAGTTCCGCCGCCGCTGTTAATAATCACTACGCTGTCAGTATAACGTACCGTGTCACCGTCCAGATTAAAGGGAACGACGGTAATGCTAATCGTAGCGGCGCCGTCTGCTCTAACAGCGTCGGGTACGTTTAAAACAATCGAACTATCCGCGTCTGCTTTTTGGCGGAGCTTCCAGTTGTCAAATTTAACCCGCAGCAGATCTATGGGGTCGGTTGAATCGATAGTAATGCCGACTATTTCAGATAAGTATGGAATTCCGTCGTCACCTATACGGGCCACTTTGATATAGGCCGAAATGGATGATTTGCCGTCAGTGGTGCAGCGTGTATCCGCGCCGATAACTTTGGCAGCTTCAAGCGCGGCCATCAAACGATCTGCGAGCGGCCCGGATGTATTGAGAAAAACGAATTCCATAGAGTCGATTATCTGAGGTCCCAATAGAATATTCCCCTGTATGGAATAACCTGGTCCGGTGTGGTGGCCTTTCCACTCGATGCAGAGTTCACCGGTAAAGGCGGCCGAGGCTCCTTGTCCGGCCAGAGTAACGGCGCCGTATTGTCTTCGAGTCGGGTCATTTTGAACGTCGTTGGCTTCAAGCCAACTCATAATTGAATCGGGCGTAATGCCGGCAATTAGCAGAGCATGAGCATTGGCTTGATTGCCCGGGAGATAAAAGGATTGGGTATTTATCGCCCCGATGCCCTCGACAACATCTTCAATTATATTTGACCCGGCAATACACGAGGCTCCGGCGCTGCCGACCTCGCCGGTAATCGTGTCAACGGCCACAATTGAAAAAGTAGCTTCTGCTTGCGGAGAAAGAAGAAAGCAAACAGAAGCGGCAATCAGAAAGATTTGATAACATTTAGAAATTTTCATAGCAACACCTGTGGTATTTTCGGCCTCTTAAGAAAAACTTAGTACCACCCCGTTTGAGAGGCCGGCTTAGTTTATAGAATCAAATATAGGTTATTTTGACATTTTTGCAATGCTTTACAAGCGTCCTAACCGGACATATATTCTTGTTCACTAATTGTTAACAGACAAGAGCTTACGGAATAATTTGAGATTTGAATAAGAAAATCAGAATAGGCAATGCCGGGGGTTACTGGGGAGATGACCTCTCGGCATTGAAGCGGCAGCTTTCGGGCGGCCCGCTGGATTATATCACTATGGACTTTCTGGCCGAAATCACGATGTCCATTCTACAGCGTCAGAAACAGAAAAATCCGGAACTCGGCTATGCCGGTGATTTTCTGGATCAGATTAGAGAATGTCTCTCGCTAATTGTTAAGAAAAAAGTCACAGTAATTTCAAGTGCCGGAGGGATAAATCCGGTTGGTCTGGGACAGAAGATTATTGAGATTGCCAAAGAGCAGGGGATAAAAATCAAAGTCGGGGTGGTCCACGGCGACGACATCATGGACGATATCGACAGTCTGATGGCCAAAGGTGAAAAGTTCACCAATATGGATAATGGTGATAAATTTCCCAAAGTTCGCGACAAAGTAACCTCGGCCAATGTTTATCTTGGCGCCGAGCCGGTGGTCAAAGCTCTGCAAGAAGGCTGCCAGATAATCGTCACCGGACGTGTTACAGATACCGGTATAACTCTGGCGCCGATGATTTATGAGTTTGGCTGGCAGGCTGACGACTGGAATAAGATTGCAGCGGGGATTGTTGCCGGGCATATCATAGAATGCGGCACGCAGTCGAGCGGCGGCAATATCAGTGACTGGACCGATGTCAAAACTTATGACAATATCGGCTACCCTATTATTGAAATGGAAAGCAGCGGTAAGTTTATTGTCACCAAGCACAAAAACACAGGCGGTCTGGTATCTGAAAAGACTGTCAAAGAACAGCTTGTTTACGAAATGGGCGACCCCTCTAATTATATCACACCCGACGGCATTGCCCGCTTTGATTCGATTGAGCTAAAAGATGAAGGCCAGAACCGGGTGCTTATCTCCGGTATCAAAGGGGGGCCGCTGACTGATTTGTTTAAGATATCAATGTCATACAACGATGGCTGGAAAGCCAGCGGCGGAATTTTGATTTCAGGACCCGACACTTACAAAAAAGCCAAAGTCGCGGCAGCTGTATTCTGGAAAAGACTTGGTCTAAAATATGAGCAAACTCGCACCGATATGATAGGCTCAGGCTCAATCTGGCCGAAATCTCTGGAGTCACCCGAAACAAATGAAATCATTTTACAATTTGGAGTGCGCGACCAAAATCGAAATAAAATCACTGAGTTCGGAAAATTATTATCATCGTTGATTCTTTCGGGACCTTCAGGAATGGCGGTAATAAGCGGACGTCCCCGGCCGTCGCAGGTAGTAGCCTACTGGCCGGCGCTGATGAAACGAGAAAACGCCAGTTGCGAAATTTTGACATTGGATACCGAAGATAATCAAAATTCATTCGGCATCTCATTTAGTTCAGAAAAACAACAGTCCAAACCGCCTGCACCCCTGATTAAAAAAGCCAAAGTAAAAAAAGCAGCGGGAAAGCTCAAAGCAGGAAAACTGCAAGACCTTTGCTACGCCCGTTCCGGAGATAAAGGCGACACCTGTAATATCGGAGTGCTGGCGCGTTCACCCCAAATTTATAATTGGATAGTCGGATTTTTGACTGCTGCCAAAGTTAAAGCCTTTTTCAAGGGAATTACACTGGGTAAGGTCGTCAGATTTGAACTTGATAATCTGGAAGGCTTGAATTTTCTTTTAGAAGAATCTCTGGGAGGCGGCGGCACGCGCTCGCTGATGGTCGACCCGCAAGGGAAAACATTGGCGCAAGCGTTGTTGCAGATGCCAATAAAGGCGCCGTCATCGCTGTGGAGTAAGACTAAGAAAGCCAAACGATAATATGTTTAGAATAGAATCAAAAATAGACACTAAGTCGGCAGATTTCAAAGAAAACGCGAAAAGTAACAAGTCGGCGCATGCTACTTTCAAAGAACGTCTGGAGCAGGTTAAGCTTGGCGGACCGGAAAAATCGCGTCAACGTCATTTAGACCGCGGTAAACTGCTGACCCGTGAGCGAGTCAAAAAACTGCTCGACAAGAATACACCATTTTTGGAATTAAGCTCACTTGCAGCCTGGGATATGTATGACAACAATGCTCCCTCGGCCGGAATCATAACCGGGGTCGTAGTAGTGCACGGCCGAGAAGTTATGGTCATCGCCAATGACGCCACAGTCAAAGGCGGTACCTACTACCCGATGACAATTCTAAAACATGCCCGGGCGCAGGAGGTAGCCGAGACCAATCACTTGCCCTGTGTTTATCTGGTAGATTCAGGCGGCATTTATCTGCCGCTGCAGTCGGGCACGTTTCCGGACAAGGACCACTTCGGCCGAATTTTCTATAACGAAGCCCGCATGTCGGCCAAAGGAATTGCCCAAATTTCTGTGGTGATGGGCAGCTGTACAGCCGGCGGAGCCTATCTACCGGCCATGTCCGATGAATCTATCATTGTCAAAAATCAGGGAACTATCTTTATCGGTGGACCACCTCTGGTAAAAGCTGCTACCGGTGAAGAAGTAACAGCCGAAGAACTTGGCGGAGCCGAAGTTCACTGCCGGACTTCGGGTGTGACCGACCACTATGCCCAGAATGATGAACATGCTTTACAGATTTGCCGCAACGTCATTGAAAACTTAAATCGCAAGAGACCAACTTCATTGAATTGTTCTGCGTCCGAAGATCCCTACTATGATCCCGAAGAATTATACGGGGTGGTCAATTTTGATCTCCGTAAGCCGTACGACATTCGCGAAGTGATAGCGCGCATAGTCGATGGCTCCTATTTTCACGAATTTAAGCAGCTCTATGGAGCTACTCTGGTAACTGGATTTGCCAATATCATGGGCTACCCGGTTGGTATAATCGGCAACAACGGAATTCTGTTTTCGGAGTCATCGCTTAAGGGCGCTCATTTTATAGAACTCTGCTGTGAAAGAAAAATTCCGTTAATCTTTTTGCAGAATATATCCGGCTTTATTGTCGGGCGTCAATATGAAGCAGGCGGCATAGCCCGCGATGGCGCCAAGCTTGTTCACGCCGTAGCCAATGCTAACGTCCCCAAATTCACACTGGTAGTAGGTGGCTCCTATGGCGCCGGCAACTACGCCATGTGCGGCCGCGGATATTTCCCGCGACTGATGTGGATGTGGCCAAACTCCCGTATTTGTGTTATGGGGGGAGAACAGGCGGCCGATGTTCTAGCTTCAGTTAAAATTAAGCAGTCTGAATCAAAGGGGCAGAAGCTCTCGCAAAAAGATATTGATGAAATCAGAAAGCCTATCATAGAAAAATACGATGAGGAATCAACACCGTACTTTTCGGGAGCGCGTCTCTGGGATGACGGCATTATCGGTATGACCGACACCCGGCAGGCGCTGGCGCTGGGAATTTCTATGTCATTAAATGCCCCGATAGCCGATGCCAAGTTTGGCATTTTCAGAATGTAAAACAATATGAGTTACACTACATTAATATATGAAAAGAGGGGACAGGTTGCCAATATCACTTTCAATCGTCCGGAAATTCACAATGCCTTTAACTCAACTGTCATTCGTGAAATGGCGGCAGTCTTAACAGAGATAGATAAAGATAATGAACTTCGGGTGGTGGTTCTGACCGGTAAAGGCAAGTCGTTTTGTGCCGGCGCTGATGTGAACTGGATGAAAGATGTCGTCGAGCAGCCTTATGAAAAAAATCTGTCCGAGTCCAACGAACTCTCCGATTTGTTTGACCAGATATATTCTTTCAGGCTGCCGGTAATCGGCAGAATTAACGGCGCCGCCATAGGCGGCGGTACCGGTTTTGTGGCGGTCTGTGATATCGCTATTGCGGCGCGCTCTGCCATATTTTCATTTTCGGAAGTTAAAATCGGTCTGGTGCCCGCTTGTATCGGTCCCTATGTCATCAAGAAAATGGGGGAAGGCAAAGCCCGTGAGCTGTTTATTACAGGTGAAAGAATGCCGGCAGCAAGAGCCTGCGAAGTAGGCTTGATAAATAAAGTCGTAGATGACGATCAGCTTGATAAGGCAGTAGATGAACTTGTCGAATCTTTACTATCATCCGGACCAAAGGCCGTATCAAACGCCAAGAAACTTATCAGCGCCCTGCCGCTGATGTCCAAAGAAGAATATAAACCGTACACCGCCAGGCTGATTGCGGAACTTCGAAAATCAGACGAAGGTCAGGAAGGCATGAATGCCTTCCTGGACAAGCGCAAACCGAAATGGTCTCCGTAAGTGACGCTGTCACCCTGTTTCTGAGGGTCGCATGAGCCAGTTCCCCCAAAAAATACTTATTGCGAATCGCTCAGAAATTGCTGTGCGAATTATTAATGGCTGCCAAGCGCTCGGTATTGCGACTGTTGCAGTCTATTCAGATGCAGATAAAAACAGCAAACATAAGCTCTTAGCTGATGAGTCGGTACATCTGGGCAACTCGCCGCCGCTTGAATCATATCTTAATTTTGATAAAATAATCAAAGCTGCCCAAGCTACCGGCGCCGATGCTATTCATCCGGGCTACGGCTTTCTATCAGAGAACGCTTTATTTGCTGAGCGCTGCCAAAAAGAAAATATCAAATTCATAGGTCCCTCGCCTGAGGCCATACGCCTGATGGGTGATAAAATCGAATCCAGAAAAGTTGCAGCCAAAGCCGGAGTGCCGGTCACGCCCGGCATGGCAGGCTGTGCTGCGGATATAGACTCGTTTCGGACAGAAGCTGCCAGAGTCGGTTATCCGGTGCTGATAAAAGCCTCGGCCGGCGGAGGCGGTAAAGGTATGCGGGCAGTCGAAAACGAAAGCGAACTTGCAGCGGCTATCGAAGCCGCCCAAAGGGAAGCACAAAACGCCTTTGGTGATGATCGCGTTTATCTTGAAAAAATGATTGTCAATCCGCGTCATATAGAATTTCAGATTTTAGCTGACGAACATGGCAACTGCCTGCACCTCTTTGAAAGGGAATGCTCTATCCAGAGACGGCACCAAAAAATAATCGAAGAGACACCCTCGGTTGCACTTAATGAAAACTTGCGCCAGAAAATGGGAGCAGACGCTGTCAAAGTCGCTAAAGCGGCTAACTACTCAAACGCCGGTACAGTAGAGTTTCTATTAGACGAAAATGGCAGTTACTATTTTTTAGAAATGAACACGCGCCTGCAAGTTGAGCATCCTATTACAGAGATGGTAACCGGAATTGATCTGGTGGCTGAGCAGATTAAAATAGCAGCAGGCGAAAAGCTGGGCAAGCATCTCAATAATATTTCACAAAATGGCCACGCCATAGAATGCCGTATCTATGCCGAAGATGCTGACAACAATTTTATGCCGTCAATCGGCAAGCTGCTACTTTATCGGGAGCCAGTCGGCGACGGTGTCCGGGTAGATTCTGGTGTTGCCGTCGGGAGTGAAGTAACGATCGACTACGACCCCATAATGTCAAAACTGATTGTCCATGCCCCCGACCGCCAGACAGCCATCACTAACTTGATAGAAGCCTTAAAGCGTTATAAAATATTAGGCGTGAAGACATGCCGTTATTTTCTCACAGAAGTTTTGCAGCATAAAAACTTTGCCAATGGCCGGACATTCACCAATTTCATTGAAACTAACATGACAAACATGCCGAACTCTTCAAACGGTATGGAATCTTACAACGAACTGGCCGCAGCAGCAGCCGCCATGCTATCGTCTAAAAGTTCGAGCTTACTGTACTCGGATATTGACGACCTGCCCCCCTCCCCCTGGCAACTGCTGGGAGACTGGTCGATTGGGAGTTCCATTAGTGGCTGAATTTGAATTCATCATCGGTGACAGAACCTATCTTGCTGTGCTAAAACAGGCAGCTGAAACTACAGTTATAAAAGTCGGCGATTCTGAATTTTCTTTTAAAGAGTTATCTTCGGGACATTATGAAGCAACCAATAACGGCAAACAATTCAGCATAGCAGCTGTCAAGCATAGAGGCAAATTTCTGATTGATATCGATGCCAGGCTGTTTGAGGTTTCGGAATCCGGCCAGGAAGAATTTGGTGCCGTCTCTTCTTCTCATGCCGCTGAGAAAGACAAGGTTTATGCTCCGATGCCCGGCAAAATCGTAAAGCTCTTAGTTAAAGTTGGTGACAGTGTATCGGAGAAGCAGCCGCTGATGATAGTCGAAGCTATGAAAATGGAAAATCAGGTTAACAGTCCTGCTGCGGGTATTGTAAAAGCGGTCAATGCTTCTGTCGGTGAACAGGTTGACACCGTATCGGCTGTCATTGAACTGGACTTAGAGAATTAGCAGCCACTAAAAAAACCGGCTCTGCAAAAAACAGAGCCGGTCTTATAAAGATCATTATTCTCTTGATAATATCTTAGAACAGTTTCAGACCTACAGAAATAGGCAGGAATGAAGTGGAACCGTCGTCCCCAGAAATACTGGCATAACGAGCTTGCACAAACAAGCTGGCATTCGGCGCAATTGAAAACTGAAGTCCGCCACCAATGCTGTAATAGAAGTTAGTGGACGATGCACCGCTGTTGGCAGTGTTCAAAGCAGCTACCAACGGGTCGGTTCCGGTAAAATCATCGAACGTCACGCTGGCCATTCCGATTCCGGCTGACACAAACGGTTGAATCGGGACCATCGGAGCGCCAAGAGAAAGATGGGCTTCGGGACCAAACATCCAGACTTTGTAGTTGCCGCCATTAATGTCGGCAAGACCAAAATCTGAACCAAAATTGTGACGCTCGATTTTCGCCACAACCTTTACTTTCGGTGCTACGTCAAAGCCGACTCCAACAAATCCATGATAACCGGTCTTCCAGCTATCTGAAAAAGATGAAGGTGAGCTGGGCACTGATAAGGCGCCGCCACCATAAAAGCTTACCGGCGGGGTAGGAGCCTGCGCCATAGCTAGTGAACTAAAGACAAACAAAGCTGCAAATGTCAAAAGTGATTTCTTCATTTCGTTCTCCTTTTTTAGGTTTGTTTTCAACAGTTCAGGTTTATATTCGGCTTTATTCCCAATCACTTAACCATTTCTGTTCAATCTCTTAACAGTATCCTGGCTGTCAGAAAAGTCCATTCAAATGTCATTAGTATGCCATTGTGAATTGATTCACTTGATATTGGCCGGATTATTTGATATATATTTGTCTGATTAAATAAAATTCGTTTAAGGAGTCTTAAATGCCTGATAATAAAGCATATATACTATCTGCCTGCCGAACGGCAATCGGGGTTCTTCATGGCGGATTAGGCAGTAAAACAGCTCCGGAACTGGGAGCGCTGGCTATCAAAGAGGCGGTTTCTCGCTCAGGAATAAAAGCAGAAGATGTAAACGAGGTAATAATGGGGCATGTTCTTCAGGGAGGCTGCGGTCAGGCTCCGGCCAGACAGGCTGCCATTCATGCCGGTCTGTCGTACGAAATACCCGCTCTGACCATAAACAAAGTCTGCGGCTCAGGATTAAAAGCAGTCATGCTGGCGGCTCAGTCTATTAAGGCCGGTGACAACGAGGTTGTTGTAGCCGGTGGGATGGAGTCGATGTCCAATGCGCCTATGATTCTGCATGGCGCCAAGACCGGCTTAAAATTTGGTCACAAGAAAATTCTCGATCTTATGATTACCGACGGTCTCTGGGACAGTTTTAATAATTTCCATATGGGCCTCGCTGCCGAACAGACTGCCAGCAAAGCCGGTGTTAGCAGAGAAGAGCAGGATCAATTTGCGTATGATTCACAGCAGAAAGCTGCCAAGGCTCAATCTGAGGGAAAGTTTGACGAAGAAATATTTCATGTAGAGATTCCTCAGCGCAAAGCTGACCCGATTATTTTTAACAAAGATGAAAACGTACGCGGCCAGGTTACTGTTGAAAAACTTGCTAAACTTCGACCAGTATTCGACAAAGAAGGAACAGTTACTGCCGGTAATGCTTCGAGTCTCAACGACGGCGCCTCGTGCACAGTTGTAGTATCAGAAAAATATCTTAAAGATAACAATCTGACGCCAATGGCACGTATAGTCGACTATGCCGTATCGGGCACAAAACCGGAAGATCTTTTTTTCGCCCCGATTTTTGCCGTGCAAAAACTAATGGCTAAGATGAACGTCGAAATAAATCATTGGGACCTGTTCGAAGCCAATGAAGCATTTGCTTCACAGATGTTAGCTGACTCTAAAGAGCTAAAATGGGATAGCGCTAAAGTAAACGTCAACGGCGGCGCCATAGCGCTGGGTCATCCTATCGGAGCATCAGGCGCACGGGTATTGACAACTTTGATATATGCCCTTAAAGATCGCAAATTGAAAAGAGGCTTAGCCACACTTTGTCTTGGTGGCGGTAACGCAGTAGCGATGGCAATAGAAAGAGAATAGTCTATTATGCAAGTAGACAATATTAAGAATGTGACAGTCGTAGGCAGCGGTACCATGGGTAATGGCATTGCCCAGATCTTTGCTGCCAAGGGATTCGATGTCAACTTAGTCGATATGAATCAAGAGATTCTGGACATGGCCAAAGCAGCCATCGACAAAAGCCTCTCGCGTCTGGTCAAAAAAGAAATCATCACCGGGGATGACAAGAGCACTGCTTTAGCAAAAATTAACATAACCACAGAACTTGGCGTCGCCAAAGATTCGCAGTTAGTGATTGAAGCAGTTACCGAAAAACTCGAGGTGAAGGTCGAAATCTTCAAAAAACTTGACCAGGACTGCCCGCCTGAAACCATACTGGCTTCGAACACTTCATCACTGCCGATTACACAGCTGGCCTCGGCCACTAACCGTCCCGACAAATTTATCGGCATGCATTTTATGAATCCTGTTCCGATAATGAAGCTGGTTGAACTAATTCGCGGCATTGCCACTTCAGATGAAACGTTCGCTACCACCCGCGACCTCTCGGAAAAACTTGGCAAGACGGCTGTCGAAGTAAACGACTTTCCGGGTTTCGTGGCCAACCGGATTTTGCTGCCGATGATTAACGAGGCGATTTACGCCCATATGGAGGGAGTGGCCGAAGTCAAAGCAATAGACGACGTCATGAAACTGGGCATGAATCATCCCATGGGACCGCTGGCTCTGGCTGATTTTATCGGTCTTGATGTATGTCTGGCAATTTTAGAAGTGCTGCACGAAGGACTTGGTGACCCCAAGTATCGACCCTGTCCGCTGCTGAAAAAAATGGTACAGGCCGGATATCTGGGGCGCAAAACTAAAAAGGGCTTTTACGACTACTCTGCTTAGCATATAAAATTTATGAATTTTCATCTGAGCGAAGACGAACTCGAACTTAAGCAGATGGCTCGGGATTTTGCCGAGAAACGTCTCTATCCAAATGCTGAAAAGTTCGATGAGCAGGAAAAACTGCCCGATGATCTGATAAAAGAGGCAGCCGGGGTGGGCTATTTCGGCTTATCTGTACCTGAAAAGTTTGACGGACTTGGCGCCAGTTGCTCGGCCTGTATGGGAGCCATAGAA
This sequence comes from Candidatus Zixiibacteriota bacterium, assembly GCA_022571845.1. GTDB lineage: Bacteria > Zixibacteria > MSB-5A5 > GN15 > FEB-12 > JACZWU01. The sequence goes on from JACZXB010000002.1 coordinate 183,994, forward strand.
GAGTTAAGCGGAGGCTCGGCGGCTTTTGGTTTAATGCTATCAGCTCATTTGTCGCTTTGCTGTGAAGCCATCGCAAGATTTGGCAGCGGTTCTCTCAAAGAAAAGTATCTGCCGCAGCTGGCAGCCGGTGAAAGAATAGGCGCCTGTTCTATAACAGAGCCGAACGCAGGAACAGACATTTCTGCAATTGAAACTACGGCTCTGCTGAAAAATGATAATTATATTGTCAACGGGACCAAAGCCTATGTAACCAACGGCAGCATCGCTGATGTCATAGTTGTCCTGGCCAAAACAGGGCAGCAGCTTAGTTGTTTTGTGATCGATAAAACAGCCGAAGGCATAACAGCCGGCGAATCAGAAATTAAGTGTGGTGTCAAAGCGGCCGATATCTGCAGCCTCACTTTCAAAGATGTCAAAGTTCCCCGAGAGAATTTGCTTGGACAAGAAAATCATGGCGAAAAAATTACAGCGGCGCTGCTGGATTCAGGCCGTATAGCGGTTGCCTTTCAGGCGATTGGCATCGCTCAGGCGGCGTTTGTCGACGCTACAAAATATTCTAAAGTGCGCGTACAGTTTAACCAGCCGATTGCGAATTTTCAGGCGATTCAGTTTAAGCTCTCAGAAATGTCTACCCGTATAGACGCCGGCAGGCTGCTGGCCTATCGAGCTGCGCAAATGATAGACGAAAACAAATCATGCGCGAGCGAAATATCAATGGCAAAACTGTTCTGCTCAGAAACTGCCAACTATGTCTGTGACCAGGCAGTTCAAATCCATGGCGGTTACGGTTACATAAAAGACTACGCGGTAGAACGATATTTCCGGGACGCTCGCGCCACCGAAGTAAACAGCGGCACCTCGGAAGCCCAGAGAATGCAAATTGCCTCTGATATTTTAAAGGATGACAAAAGTGCTTGAGAAAAAGCATCTGGAATTCCGGGACAAAGCTCGCTCGTTTGCGTTAGAGCAGATTGAACCAAAGGCAGCAGAGCTGGACCTGGCTCAAAGATTCCCGGACGAACACCTGCAGCCGCTAACCCGCATGGGCTATCTGGGCATGCTCATTCCTGAAAAATACGGCGGCAGTAAAGTTGACACGCTCTGCTATAGCATTGCAGTCGAAGAATTGTCGCGTGTCTGTGGCTCAACGGGAATAATAGTAGCGGCTCATAATTCGCTGGGCGTAGGACCAATCTTAAATTTCGGCACTGAAGAGCAAAAAGAAAAATTTCTGCCACGTGCAGCCAAAGGGGAACTGGTCGCTTTCGGTCTTAGTGAACCGGATGCCGGCTCCGACGCCGGCGGCACCCGCACTATCGCTATCAAAAAAGATGACCACTGGCTGGTCAATGGCAGTAAATGCTGGATTACCTCGGCGCCGCAGGCGTTCGCTTCAATAGCTACCGCCAAAACTTCAGATGACATGAGTGACAGACGGATAACGACCTTTGTGTTTGAGCGTGATTGTGAGGGTTACTCTGTCGGCAAAAAAGAAAACAAACTGGGACTGCGCGGCTCCGACACCTCCTTTTTGCATTTTGATGATATGAAAGTGCCGCTGGAAAACCAGCTGGGTGAAATCGGGGATGGCTTCAAACAGATGCTGATCACACTCAATGGCGGGCGCATTTCTATTGCCGCCATGGCGCTCGGGATGGGGCAGGGTGCCTTAGATGTTGCACTCAGATATTCGGCCGACCGCAAGCAATTCGGTAAGCCAATCTCGAGCAATCAAGCCATTCAGCACAAACTTGCCAACATGGCCACCGAACTTCAGGCGGCTCGTTTGATGATATACGAAGCGTCGCTGATGAAAGATGCCGGCGTGGATTTCGTCGAACAGTCGGCTATGTGCAAACTGTTCGCTTCCGAGATTGCCACCCGTGCCGCCACCACCGCCATGTCAATCCTTGGCGCGGTTGGCTACATGACGAGGCCATATCCGGTGGAACGCATCTGGCGCGACGTTAAACTTTGCGAAATAGGTGAGGGAACTTCGGAAATACAGCGTCTGGTTATAGCCCGCAGCCTCTTAAAAAAACTTGAAGACGTTTAAATTTTATCGTAACATTAGTAAATGTTCAAAATCTTTAAATTAGGGATTGTTGAAAAAGGTCCATATCAGTCATTGCGAGCGCAGCGCGGCAATCTTAGCCGTTGAGGCACAAGGAGATTGCTTCGTCACTTCGCTCCTCGCAATGACGTAACGAGGTTTTTCAACAGGCGCATTAGCATTGGAAAGACAGGATAGCTCGCATGATAGAAAGTAAAATGACAGGAAATAACAGTTCGACCGCCTACGCACTTATCAAACCGGACAGCATTTTCAGAGAAGCGCCGCTTTTGATCGGTTTCAATCTGATTTTGGTACTTTGCTCATACATTTCAATCAACCTGCCATTTTCGCCGGTTCCGATAACAGGGCAGACCTTTGGTGTTCTGATTATCGCCATGGTACTTGGTAAAACCCGTTCGGTGGCAGTTGTCACAGCTTATCTTCTGGAAGGTCTGGCGGGCTTGCCGGTATTTGCCGGGGGCACGGCCGGATTCGGCGTTTTGATGGGACCAACCGGCGGCTATCTGCTCGGATTTTTGGCTGCGGCCTATTTTGTCGGAACGCTGGCCGATAAAGGCTGGGACAAGAACTATCTAAAAAGCATCATCGCTATGACGATCGGCACCGCGATTATTTTCATATTCGGCCTGTCCTGGCTGATCAGATTCGTTCCTTTGGAAACAGTTTCCACTATCGGTTTTTACCCCTTTATTCCGGGCGCAATTCTAAAACTCGCCGTTGCCGGGCTGATTCTGCCGTCACTTTGGAGTTTCTTAGACAGGAAGTAAAGTATCAACGCTTTGGCAGTAATTATTTGTTTGTCAAACGCTTAAGGCGCACAGTTAAACTATTGAGTTATAAAAAAACACTGTTGGCTATGCCCTAAGGGGCGATTTTATTTTGATTGAAATAAGTTCTGCTTTTTTGTATAATAGAGCACTAATAGTTAACTAATTCTTTAATTTGGGGTAATACATGTCACTTCCAAAGTCAGATTACATATGGATGAACGGCCAGCTGGTCAAATGGGATGATGCCAAGATCCACGTACTGTCGCATGTTATCCACTACGGTTCTGCGGTATTTGAGGGAATGCGCGTTTACAAATCGAACGACGGTCCTAAATGCTTCCGCCTGCGTGAACATACCGAGCGCCTGTTCAACTCCGCCAAAATCTACCAGATGGAAATTCCCTTTACGATTGATGAAATTGATGACGCTATCTTAAATCTTGTCAGCACCAACAATCTGGAAGAGTGCTATGTTCGGCCGATCGTTTATCGCGGCTATGGAACGTTGGGCGTTGACCCGACCGGCATACCGATTGATGTCGCTATCGGCGTCTGGCCCTGGGGCAAATATCTGGGCGAGGGCGCCCTGGAAAAAGGAGTCGATGTGGGCGTTTCTTCATGGAACAGAATTGCCCCCAACACTATGCCCGCTATGGCCAAATGCGCTGCCAACTATATGAACAGCCAGTTGATTAAACTTGAAGCCCTCAGACACGGCTACGCCGAGGGAATCGCGCTCGATGTTGCCGGTCATGTTTCCGAAGGCTCCGGCGAAAATATATTTATGGTCCGCCGCGGTGCGCTGGTTACGCCAACATTCACAGCTTCTATCTTACCTGGAATCACCCGCCGCACAGTTATCCAGCTTGCCACTGATATGGGACTGAAAGTGATCGAGCAGAATATTCCGCGAGAGGCGCTCTATCTGGCAGACGAGGTTTTCTTCACCGGCTCGGCGGCAGAGATTACTCCGATATCAAGTATCGACGGTATCAAAGTCGGCAGCGGCCGCTGCGGTGAAATCACCAAGAGAATTCAGGATGCTTTCTTTGACGTTATACGCGGCAAAGTCGAAGACCGTTACGGCTGGATGACGCCGATACCAAAAAAATCACAAGTAACGGTTTAGTAATATGAAAAATGCGTTAACGTTGAAAATTGCAAAAGCGGCCGACAACCTAATTCTGTCTTTCCAGTTCGTAATCCCGAGCGTAGCCTCGGGGCGCAGGCTGGAATCCATCTTTCTTTTAGGAACTACCAAATGAAAATCGCTATCGCCGCCGACCACGCCGGTTTTGAATTCAAAGAAAAAATCAAACAAATCCTGATTAAACTCGGGCACGAGTACATAGACCTGGGTACCGACTCCAAGGAATCAGTCGACTATCCGGATTTCGGCTTAGCGGCCGCCCGCAAGGTTGCCGGCGGTGAGGCAGACTACGGCATTACTGTCTGCTGGACCGGCAACGGTATGAATATGGTGGCTAATAAAGTTAATGGTATTCGCGCGGGGACGGCGATTAACGTTGAGATGGCAAAACTGACCAGACAACACAACGACGCCAACATGCTGACACTATCGCAGAAATTTACACCTGAGGACGACCTCAAAAAGATTGTCAAAGCGTTCCTTGAGACCGATTTCGAGGGCGGCCGCCACGTCAAACGGATCAAAAAAATCCACGCTGCCGAAAAGGCGTAGGGGGAAAGCTAATTAAATAATGAAGGCAGGCGGGGAAATTTGCCGTCTCCGAAATGATTGTATTATTGAAATAGTAGTAGTGATTAAGTGGTTTTAGGATTCAAATTTTAACAAAGGGGGAATAATGGCTCGTAACCCTAACACAGATAGCGGCGGTGGGCATTTTGATGCCTTTACCATAGAAGCTGTGTGGAAAAAAGGAAAACCTGAAGAAAAGTATGTTGGGTTCAGAAAGGATGTATGTGGCGCAAGTATGAAGAGGGTACTTTATGGTAAGACAGAGAAGTGGGGCTGGGAGATTGATCATATCAAGCCTGTTTCTGCTGGTGGATCAGATGATTTGAATAATCTGCAACCTTTACAGTGGGAGAATAATCGTCATAAAGGGGACGATTATGCAGACTGGTCATGCAAAGTCAAACAGTGAATAGTACTGCTAATCAGACTCGTTGGCGGAAGGTGTCCAAGTCTGACCAGTGTTCGAGTTATTTGTTATTGTAAGGTAATATAGATTATGGAAGAGCTATTGAGGGAAGTCATAATTGAGCCACTCAATTCGCCAACTATACTTTGGCTAACTATTGCATACTTGATTTGCGAGTCCATTACAACATACAGCACAAGGCTGATACAATTTCATACCAGGGATTTTCACAGTGGGGTGGCTTTGGATGCGCAGGGGCGCATGCTTCCGGACTGGGTAGGCTTTTTTGTATTTTTGGGTTGGGGGTTGCTTATTTCAATTGTTGTGCTGAATTGGAAGTATGCTATTGCACTATTTGTAATCAAGTTTATTCTAAAAGTAATACCTGTGTTAGAGAATATTGGTGCCGCAATTATGAGCCCTTTCCTTAAGGATGAACCTAGATACTGAAATCAGTTATGAACTGATTCTATCTCTTATAACGGGCATTCAATGTTCAGAGAGAACAAATTATATATTTACTGTGATGGTTCCTGCTTATCTAGTCCGCGACGAGGTGGCGTTGGAGTTAGATACATACAAGTTGATAGAGAAGGGATAGAACATAGATATGACCACCAAGACTTTGGCTACAAAGGGTGCACAAATCAGGAAATGGAGCTACATGCCTGCATAGAAGGACTACGGCATTCTCAAAAGTACAAATTCGATGTAGAATACGATTCAATTGAAATAAGAACTGACTCAAGATATGTCGTTGAGTTCAAGAACCATGCCATATTTAAATGGCCCAAACAAGGCTGGTTGAATAAGGATCGCAGGCCGATTGAAAACGTTCAACAATGGAAAGATCTTGTGAGGTGGATCAAGAAAATTAAACTCAAAGTAGATATTGAGTGGGTACAAGGACATTCTACAGATATGGATAATAGGGCGGTCGATAGAATGGCAAAAGAAGCAGCTCAGTATGCTTTCAATCCTCCGTTAAAAATTTCGACTCCCAGAAGAAAGCTGACTAATGAATCAGTCCAGATTGGATCAATAAAAAATGTTGGACAAAGGATATCAATCAAAATCATTACGAGTTATCCACTCAATGAGCAGAAGTTGGCGAAATACAGATGCGAGGTAATATCTAAGAGAAGTAAATATTATGGCAATGTAGATTTTATTTATGCAGATGAAACAATAGATATAAGAGCATATCATTCCTACGTTGTTACGTTGAACAAAGAAGTTGGCAATCCAAGGATCGTCAGGGTGATAAAAGAGATTGAGAAAAATAAATAAGCAACAGATGTGCATAACCGTAGACGGCGAAGAAGTATGAGGCTGCTATGATCCTACGTATAATGATAGCGCTTGCAATGACAGCATTTTGTGCGTGGCAAGGACTAGAAGTTTCTTCAGTGCCAACTGAGGCAGGTAGAAACTACTTTCCATTCATATATTTCACAGTACCATTTCTTCTTTGGGGTGGCCTGAACCCGATGGGTATGATAACTTGGCCACTTGCCACAATTTTGCTGCTTGTTCAAGGGCATTGGATAGTAGGATGGATACCTGTTGCGCTGGTACTATTCAACGTTGTTATGAATGAACAATTGAAAAAACGAGTGACAGATTAGCCCGGGGCCGGGGTGGCCCACCCTTCGGCTCTCGAGACTCCTACGGGACTTCGTACGCTTCGGGACTTTGTGCGCTCGGGACTATGCCATGAATGGCGGCCTACCCGGCCACACCGAAAATAACTATCACCCAAACTGAACCTAAATTCGGGGGCAGGTCAGTTCAATAAACAGGATTGTTCTATTTTAGAAGTAGCATCCTTTTTGACTCAACAAAATCCCCAGCCTGTAAGCGGTAGAAATAGACACCGGATGATACGACCTTGCCTGCTTTGTCGGCGCCGTCCCAGTAGACGGTATGGCTGCCGGCACTTTTGGATCCTTCAACGATGGTATTGACCTTTTGACCCATGACGTTGTAGATGGAAATTGTTACTTGTGACCTGGCTGGGAGGGTATATCTAATGGTGGTCGATAAATTGAACGGATTGGGATAGTTCTGACTTATAGAATAACTATCTGGTAACTCTTGCGGGAGGTCATCATTGATATCTGTTGCAACCGTCATGAAGATGGTATCAACCATATCGAGAGGATGTACCAGGCAGCTATATGGAAACGGTCCGGCACCATCTGCAGAAGTAAACTGGAGTACAAATTCGAATCCAGTTGAGCTCGAGGTTCCAGAATTCCATTGTTTGGGCGACGATGGGTCGGCAGCAATAGTATGAGGGACTCCACCTAATTCCCATGTCCAGCGGACAGAATCCCCCGCCATGACGGTTGTACCGAGTGGCGACAAAGAATTGTTTAAGACTGAGATATCGTGAATGGTGGCGTGGGCGGGGACGCTACATATAAAAAGCAGGCCTACCCATAACTGAAACTTTAACTGTTTACTCATAGGATTTTACTCCCTTCCTAAAAATTACTACATTTTATTATTCAAATCCGTTTAGGACACTTACAGCAGATGTTTATAGCTATGATGATTGCAGAGAAAATTAGGTGTTGGCATCTTTACAGCTCCGAATTATTTACAGACGAAAAAAGGTCTACGCTAGCCACAAACATCTATTAAAAATAAATTATAATAGTAGTCATTGACTGTCAATTAAAATTTTTGATAGGTCAATAGTTACTTGAAGTTAAAGTGAGTAAGTTCAAGTTAAATGAATTTCGATGTTAGAACTTTTTTAGAAGAGCGACCGTCAAGTAACTGATAGAAATACACTTAAGGTTCACTTTATTAAAGTGTTTTTAAACGGCTATTACTACCGCCGGGGTGGCGGCTTCCTAGAATTCCTCTCCTTGACCGCGCACAGCCTAACCGGTAATTTGCCACAATGCTGCTACTTTTTCTGACTCTGCTGCTAATAGGACCTTATCTGATTTTGACAGTTGTTCAAAAGATTAATCCGAATATTCAAATCTCTGACGCCACGAAATTCAGAATAGGGGTTTCGCTTTTATTTTTTGTTGGAGCGATGGGACATTTTACCAAGACCGCCGAAATGGCGCGGATAATTCCGCCGATATTTCCGAACCCGGAGCAAATGGTTATTCTCACTGCCTTTCCGGAATTGTTCGGTGTCATAGGATTATGGATTCCAAAACTCCGAAAATTGACGGGTGTATTGCTAATAGCATGGCTCATAGGAATATTACCTTTCAACATATATGCAGCAATTGAGCGCATCGATGTCGGCGGGCATGGAGCCGGTCCGGTCTATTTGCTAATCAGAGTGCCGCTTCAGTTTCTGGCAATGTGGTGTACTTATGTGGCGGCGGAGTTAAATTGGTTTAAGCCTCAACCTAAATAGCTCCCAAATCCCTTTTGTTGACCCTGCCTTTTGTTTTCTGTATAATTCTTATATGGGGCAGACGTGGACTCGCCGGGGCAGACTGTCCACGATAATTGTCAGGACTACGCCAAGGAGGCGAGTCCTGACCTACAAGAGAAGAAAGCTATGTCATACTTAAAAGAATCAGACCCCGAAATATATCAGGCCATATTAGATGAAACCGGGCGGCAGGCTAACCAGCTGGAACTGATAGCCTCGGAGAATTTCGTTTCCGAAGCGGTCATGGAAGCAGTCGGTTCTGTCATGACCAACAAATACGCCGAGGGTTACCCGGGCAGGCGCTACTACGGCGGCTGTGAGTTTGTTGACAATGCCGAAAACCTGGCGCGTGACCGTTTAAAGGAATTGTTTGGCTGTGAGCATGCTAATGTACAGCCGCATTCCGGCTCGCAGGCCAATATGGCGGTTTATTTTGCAGCGCTAAAACCGGGCGACAAAGTGATGGGGCTCGACCTCTCCCACGGCGGGCATCTGACCCACGGCCATCCCATAAATTTTTCGGGCTTTCTATACGACTTTACCGCCTATCAGGTTGAAATGGTTTCTGAAGTAATCGACTACGACAAACTGATAGAAACCGCCAAGAAAGAAAAACCAAAAATGATAATGGTCGGCGCTTCGGCCTATCCGCGCATTTTAGATTTCGCCAAATTCCGTGAAGCCTGCGACGCCTGCGGCGCCTTGATGGTGGTTGATATCGCCCACATAGCGGGACTGGTCGCGGCCGGGATTCATCCCTCGCCGGTACCCTACGCCGATTTTGTAACTTCGACAACGCATAAGACTTTGCGCGGCCCTCGCGGCGGAATAATAATGTGCAAAGAAAAATATGCCGCCGATCTCGATAGAATGGTCATGCCGGGCATACAGGGCGGACCGCTGATGCATGTCATAGCAGGCAAGGCGGTAGCATTCCGCGAAGCATTATCCGAAGAGTTCAAAAGTTATCAAAGAAAGATAGTCGACAACGCCCGCCGTTTGGCGCAAGCTCTCAAAGACCGCACTTACAAAATAGTGTCCGGCGGCACCGACACCCATCTGTTGTTAGTTTCGTTTTTGCTTGTCGACAAGCTGACCGGGAAAATAGCGGAGAAGGCTCTGGACAAAGCCGGTCTGACGGTGAACAAAAACACGGTGCCATTTGATACCGAAAAGCCGTTTGTAACTTCGGGCATCAGAATCGGCACTCCGGCGGTCACCACCCGGGGGATGGGCAGCGACGAGATGATTAAGATAGCGGGTTTTATCGACCGGGCTGTCAAAAACCGCAAAAATGACGAAGTACTGGCAGAGATAAAAGCCGAGGTGGCCGAATTATGTCGGAAATTCCCGCTTTATCAAAAAAGATTACAGGAAGCATAAATCATGATATTTCAACTGACTATATTCCCGACAGATAAGGGCAAATCCGGCGTTTCAGCCGATATTGCCCGGGTTATTGATATTATCGACCGCTCAGGGCTGCCCTACAAAATCAACGCTATGTCCACTATTATTGAGGGGGACTGGGGCGAGGTTATGGCGGTTATTAATAAAGCCAGGCTTAAACTAAAAGAGACCTGCAGCCGACTATATATAGTAATCTCGGTTGATGATAGAGAGGGCGCCGGAAACAGACTCGAGGGCAAGGTTGGGTCACTTGAAACTGAATTAGGCAGAAAGGTCAAGAAATAATGGAAAATATGAGAGTAGTATTCGTGACTGTCCCCATGGACATAGCCGATAAAATGGCCAAAGCGATTGTCGAAAAACGCCTGGCTGCCTGCACCTCTGTTATCTCTACTGTAAAATCATATTATTACTGGGAAGGTCAGCTAAAAGACGACCATGAAAGCCTATTGATACTAAAGACCACTATGTCAAAAATAGACGATCTGATTACTTTTATCAAATCTGAACACCCTTACGATGTCCCTGAAATCATTGCTGTGCCTGTTGCTGAGGGGTTGCCGGATTATGTCAACTGGGTCATTGAAGAAACGGGCAAAACTGCCGAGACCGCCTAATCAGCGGTTGATTTTCCAGCTATAGTCCGATATTTTCTGCAAGTGCTCCGGTAGCGCTTGACTATGACTGACACCAAAAAAAATAACTATTCAGTGCCTTTCCTGGATCATCTGGAAGATCTCAGGTGGCGTTTACTTAAAGCTGTTATTTCTCTAATAGTTGCTGCCGGCGGTTGCTTTTATTTCGCTGATTATATCGTAGCTTTTATTATCAAACCATTGGGGGATACCAAGCTTTACGTGACCGAGGTTACCGGCTCTTTTTATGCCTATCTGAAAATTTCTCTTATTGCCGGCGTGATGGCCGCCTTGCCGGTTATTTTTTATCAGCTTTGGTCGTTTGTTTCACCGGGACTATACCGGAGCGAGAAGATTCTGGTGCTGCCGCTGGTGGCAGTTTCAACTCTGCTTTTTTTAAGCGGGGCAGCTTTTTGCTATTATTTGGTGCTGCCTATTGCCTTGAGTTTCTTGATAGGGTTTTCAGGAGATTTGCTCAGCCCGATTATTACTGTTGGCAGCTATATTTCATTTATCGGAATGCTTCTGTTGGCTTTTGGCTTTGGTTTCGAAATTCCGGTCGTTGCTTACTTTTTGGGGAAAATCGGCATAATCTCTACTAAGACACTCAAAAAAGGCCGTCGCTACGCCATTGTATTAATTCTGGTATTTGCTGCTTTTTTGACGCCAACCCCCGATGTTGCCACTCAGCTGATGCTGGCTGTGCCGCTTTATATTCTTTATGAAATTTCAATTGTAATAGTTCACTTTACTGGCTATAAGCCTCAAAAAGAATGATTAATTCTTAGCCTTGACAAAGATGAGTTAAGGGATAAATTAGACCTGTTTGGTACCAAGGCCGGCGGGTGTAATTCAGCGGTAGAATGCAAGCTTCCCAAGCTTGACGTCGTGGGTTCGACTCCCATCACCCGCTATTAGATTATGAAAGAGAGAAGATGCAGATAGCAAATGTAGACCCGGATTCACCGCTGTTTGGATATGTCCGTCCCGGTTATAAGGTCGTATCTATAAACGGGGAAGCGGTTTTAGACGAAATAGATTTCCGGTACAAGACTACCGATGAGCAAATAGACATTCTGTTTGCGGATAAAGACGGGAAAGAGCTAAGCTTTCAGTTCGAGGAATACCTGCCGGGTGATCTGGGGCTGACATTTGTAAGCGACAAAATCCGCACCTGTAAAAACGACTGCATTTTCTGCTTCATCGTCCAGCAGCCGCAGGGGATGAGGCGCTCTCTATATGTCAAAGACGAGGATTATCGTCTTTCTTTTACTCACGGCAATTTCATAACTCTGTCAAATACTAACGATGAAGATATCGACCGGATAATTGAACAGCGACTGTCGCCGCTGTATGTCTCGGTGCACGCCACCGATGACAAACTTCGGCGCTGTATGCTAAAGAATGAAAAACTGGCGCCGATTGTGCCCTCGCTGAAAAAACTGGGTGATAACGGCATTATCGTGCATACTCAAGTAGTTCTCTGTCCGGGTATCAACGACGGTGACCAGTTAGACAGAACTATCAACGAATTAGTGGAGCTGTATCCGAGCGTGGAGACATTAGCGGTGGTACCGGTAGGCTTGACAAAATACCGCGACAACTTGCCCAACTTGCGCACCTATAATAAAGATGAAGCGCGCCAGATTATTAAGCTGGTTGAACAAATGCAGAAGAAACTCTTAAAAAAGATTGGCACCAGGTTTGTCTGGCCGGCCGATGAGTTTTTCGTTGTCGCCGAAAAGAAATTCCCTGCTTTATCTTACTACGAAGAAATGAATCAGTTTGAAAACGGTATTGGCATGGTTCGTGAATTTATGACGATGTTTAACCGCCGCCGTTCTCGCTTAAAAAAGATAAAATCCGGAAAGCGGGCTTTGTTTCTGACAGGAGCCTCGGCCTTTCCGTTTTTCAATAAAGAGATTCTGCCGTATATAACCGGTGAACTTGGGCTAAGAGTTGAAATAGATCTGGTCAAAAACCGTTTCTGGGGGGAGGGTGTTACAATCTCCGGCCTTTTGACCGGTCAGGATTTGCTCCGTCACGCCAGAAAAAATATCGAACGCTTTGACTGTCTGGTACTGCCGCCCAATTGTCTCAATATGGACAATCTCTTCCTGGACAATCTTTCGTTAGAACAATTTCAATCGGTTCTGCAACAACCAGTTTATATTGGTCAGTATGATCTGGCCGCCACCTTAAAAGATTTATATCAATGAGTCTGCCGATAGTTGCGATTATTGGGCGACCCAATGTCGGCAAGTCATCTCTTTTTAATCGGTTCCTTAAAAGAAAAATAGCGGTGGTTGATAAAACTCCCGGTGTTACCAGAGACAGAAACTATGCGGTTTGCGACTGGTCAGGAATTCATTTCAGGCTGGTTGATACGGGAGGGCTTGATCTTGGCGAGACTGACGAATTCAAAAAACATATACACGACCAGGCCACATTTGCTATAAACGAAGCCGATCTGATATTGTTTTTGGTAGACGCCCGCACCGGTCCGACTGATCTTGATGTCACCATCGCCAAAAGTCTGAAAAAAACTATATCAAAAACGATTCTGGTAGCCAACAAGTGTGACGATGAAAAGCTGACAGAAGAACTTTACGAATTTATGGGTTTGGGCATCGGCGAACCTCAGCCGGTCTCGGCGACTCTGGGTCTTTATGTGGGGGACCTGCTGGACAAGCTGGTCGATAAGCTTCCAAAAGAGAAAATCGAAAAAGATGATAATGAGGATGTAACCAGAATTGCTATAGTCGGACGCCCCAATGTTGGCAAGTCATCATTTATAAACAAGCTTATAGGCGAGGAAAGGCTGATTGTTACGCCCATAGCGGGTACGACCAGAGATGCGGTTGATACTCCCTTTGAATTTGAAGGTAAGAGCTATGTTCTGGTTGATACTGCTGGTCTGCGCCGACAATATAAAGTTCACGATGACATCGAATTCTACACCAGTATCAGAACCACCCGGGCAATTGAAAACTGCCACGTGGCTATTGTGCTAATTGATGCTGTAGAAGGCGTGACAACTCAGGATTTGAGAATTCTCGACCAGGTCCTCACTAACCGGCGCTCGGTTGTTATTGCCGTCAATAAGTGGGATTTGATAGAAAAAGATTCCAAAACTGCTGATGAATTTACGGTAAAAATTAAAGACGTTCTGGCTAATCATGCCTATGCTCCTTTAATTTATATTTCAGCTTTGACAGGACAGAGGCTGGAAAAAGTAATTAAGATCGCAACCGAAGTATACCGGAACTCATGCCAGAGAGTGGCGACTTCACAACTAAACGAATTCTTAGAAGATGTAGTCAGGCGAAAACATCCGCCTGCCAGACACGGCAAGTACATAAAGCTCCTTTACGCTACCCAGACCGAATCTCAGCCGCCAACTTTTGTCTTTTTCTCAAATCTGCCAAAGTTGATAGACAAATCTTACATCAGCTATATTTCTAATCAGCTGCGCCAGAAATTCAGTTTTGAAGGTGTACCCATACGCCTCAAGTTTAGAAAAAAATAACCGTTCCTTTCTCAAAGAGCCAATTACTAACAATTCCCAGTATCAAACCGATAATCAGGACAGTTATGCCTGTAACAGTTACAAGTCTCAGTCAGATAGAAAGTCTCGAAAAAAAGCTGGAATCCCAAAAAGCCGAACTTCGTGACCTGGCCACCATGGGCACAGTTATCACTTCGATTCATGACATCGATGCAATCCTGTCAGTTGTAATGGATATGGCTGTTGGGCTGGTCAGCGGCGAAGTCGGAATGATTATGCTGGAGGAAAACTCCGAGCTGGTTGCCCGCATTTCATGGGGAATAGACGAAAAATTTGTGAGAGCGCTGGTTTATAAGGACGACGTTGATCTGGCCACTTACTGTTTCAAGAACCAAAAAACAGCCATCTTAAATGAGCTCTGTTTGATAAGCGACCGCCGACTGCGGGTTGAATCGGTCATTTGCGTGCCCATCAAAACCTCATCGAAATGTTACGGGGTTAATGTCATCATTAACAAACAGGAAGGCGGTAGTTTTGAGCAGGAAGATATCGAAATTCTGCAAATGCTTATGAATTTTGTGGCCGTGTCTATTGACAATTCTACCTTGCTGCAAGAGAAGCTTGAAAAGCAAAAGATGGAGCAGGAGATTGCCATTGCTCGCCAGGTACAAAAAACTATTTTGCCGGAAAACATTGATGACATAAAGGGAGTAGAAATAGGAGCCGAATATATACCGGCCAAAGATGTCGGCGGTGATTTCTATGATGTCATCAGGGCGAATAATGACAAGTTTGTAGTTGTTCTGGGAGATGTATCGAACAAGGGCATACCGGCAGCTTTAGTTATGTCCGCGGCCAGCGGCATAATTAAATCTGTTTTGGAATTTGAGCCAGATGTTGAACTGTCTTTGTTGGCTGAAAAGGTGAATAAGATCTTGTCCAAGGGAATTATTAAAGACCGGGAGACTTTTGTGACCCTGTTTTTTGCCAGATTTGACTTAAAGGCAAAAGAGCTCAGCTATTGTAATGCCGGTCATTTGCCCGGGCTGTTTGCAACTTCTGCCGGCAAAGAAATCATAAAGCTGTCAATAGGCGGAACTCTCATCGGTCAATTTCCAGAGACGAAATACACTATCGGTAAAGTGCCGCTGGCAGCCGGCAGCAGACTTTTCCTTTTCACAGATGGCCTGACCGAGTCAGTCGATGCAAATATGAATCTGTTCGGAATAGACAGAACTGAAAAATTATTCAAGAAGGAATTAAAATTAAAGCCACAGCAATTCTGCCGGAAAGTCAAAAAGACAATAGATGAGTATTCTATTGGCTCAAAGATAGAGAGTACGGATGATTTTACAGTGCTTCAAATAAAGGTAAACTAATGTCTTTTAACAGGACTTTCAAATATCTCTCAAATCCAGAGTCAGGCGAGCAGATGCTTGATGACTTAAACGACCTCTTAGATATCAGGGAGATTTCTCCTCAGCAGAAATACTCGTTTCTGTTGGCCATCTCAGAGGCATTTACTAACGCCATAATACACGGGAACCAGTGTAATCCGGAAAAAACAGTAAAATTAACGGTTATAGTAAATGAAAATGAGTTGTCTGCCGATATTGAAGACGAAGGTCAAGGTGGTCTGAAAAACATAGATAATAGGCAGCCATCGCAGCCGTTTGATGAAGGCGGCCGGGGCATCGACCTGATTGAGCATTATGCTACAGCAGTGTGTTACTCAGAATCGCCGGCAGGAGGCTTGAAAGTAAGCATAAAGATACTTCGCCAAAAAGGAGTGCTAAAATAAGAACCGGGGCCGGAGGGAAATATGAATCTAAAGGTGAGAGAAGAAAGCGGTGCCAGAATAATTGCTCTGAACGGACGACTTGAGTTGACAACCGGAAAAGAACTCAAGGAAAAAATAAAAGTGTTTTGCGATTCGGGAACAACCAGAATCCATCTCAATATGGAACAGGTAGAATTCATAAACAGCTCCGGGCTGGGAGCCTTAATCTCTGCCATGAAAGAAGTACGTCTTGTAAAGGGGAGGCTGACTTTGTCTAACCTGGCACCGTATGTCAGGGAGATTTTTGACATTACTCAATTAGCACACATTTTTGAAATTCATGAAACAGAACAAGCCGCATTTGCCTCTTCGGAGTCTGTAACGGTCAGCCAAAGATAGCCAGCAGCTGTGACAATAAATCAAACGGAGCAGCCATCAATCCTTGTAGTAGATGACGAATTATTGATTCGTGACCTGTTGTATGATTTTTTTAAGCAGCAGGGATGGACTATAGCCGTTGCGGAAAACGGTGAAAAAGCTCTCGAGATATTGAGAGCAAGAAAAATTGACCTGGTCTTGACTGACATAAAAATGCCCCAGATAGATGGTCTTACTTTGACCTCGCAGGTCCGGGCCAAGTATCCAGATATGCCGGTTGTTCTTATGACCGGTTATCCATCGGTTGAGACCGCCGTTGAAGGGATCAGGGCCAAAGTTTCTGATTACATAATCAAGCCATTCAATATCAACAAGCTGTTTAAAACGTTAAAATCGCAGCTTGACGACAGCAATCCTTCATCAGACGAAGTATAAAGCCAGTCTAAAGCAGTTAGTATCTCCAAAAAAAGTTTTAGTTGAAAAGCTTTGCCTGCCGGTCTACAATCAGCAGACTGGTAGCAAAGTTATATGGAAGAGAGGACAACCACAGCAATCAAGAAGATGACCGGGCAAACTGGTTCAACAGATGTCTCGAAATTTGCAGAATCCTATGCCTCTTTTAACCGCATAGTAAATAGCCTTCAGCGCCAGTATATCGAACTTAAAGAAGAATTTACTGCTCAGAATTTAGAAGTGGCCAGAACCAACCTTAAGTTAGTCAGACTTACCAAGAGCAATTTGGCAGCCACAGAATTTTTGAATGGAGTGCTGAACTCTATCCCTATAGGAGTTATAACTGTAAACCAAAATTCTATGATCACACACTGTAATCCGACTGCTATGGCGATTTTTGGCATAGCAGAGAAAAGCGTAATCGGCCGAAAATATTCAGAAGTAATTAAAACCGGGCACGGCCAATCAGCCGTTTCAGCGGTCAAGACATTTACGACAGGAGAAGAGTTTTCGGCTACTGAGCAAAAAATAACGTTGGCTGATAACAGAGAGCTGAATTTGTCAATCTCTACGGCAAAACTTGAAGATGAAAGCGGCAAATTTGTAGGCGCCGTAGAGGTAATTCAGGATATGACAAAGGTGCGGCGGTTAGAGCAGGAAATAGCCAGACTGAACACTCTGGCAGCGCTGGGGGAGATGGCAGCGGTCATTGCTCATGAAGTTCGCAATCCTTTGTCGGGCATAAGCGGTTTTGCATCGCTATTGGAAAGAGACTTAGAAGATGACGACCCCAAAATGAAGCTGGTTCTTAAAATCAAGCGCGGAGCAGAAATTCTTAACGAGACAGTTACCAAGCTTCTAAACTATACTCGATTCAGCGAATTAAACAGAACAGACAGTTCTTATCTGAAATATCTTGAATCAATCATCGAGGATTTCAACACACAATTAGCGGAAGCAGGCAAGCAGACCAAAGTTGATTTCAACTTTCCTGAATATCTGGCCAGAAGAAACGTAATTATTTCGCTGGACCAAATACTGTTTCGTCAGGCGCTCTACAATATTTTGACAAACGCGGTGGAAGCAATGGACGATAGCGGCAAATTAACAGTTGAAATAATGACTTATGAAGCAAACGACACTCCGGAGTTATTTAAAAACAAGCTGCCGCTGGAATTTGGAGAGCAGCTTTCGGTAACAACGATTAGTGACAACGGACCCGGAATAGAAGCTGAGCCTCGTGAAAAGATATTTGCGCCCTTTTTTACAACAAAAAAAGACGGTAGCGGCCTGGGCTTGGCTGTCGCCTGGAAATTGGTAAAGGCACATGGAGGAGAAATTCTTCTTGCAGAAAAGCAGCAGGAAGGAACAACTTTCCACATTTTACTGCCGGCTAAAATTGACGCCGCACAATCGGAGAATCAACAATGAAGTTTATTGTTTTAGTGGTCGACGATGACAAACTTGTCAATGATTTTGTAGTAGAGTCATTGAACAGGGCAGGATATAGCTGTCAGACTGTAATGTCGGGGGAAGAGGCTATAATCGAAATAGAAGAGGCGCCGTTTGATGTCGTCCTGCTTGATTTGAAAATGAAAGGCATGGACGGCATTGAGACGTTAAAGCAGATAAAAAAACTCAGACCAGACACACATGTGGTAATGATGACGGCCTTCGGAACTGTGGAAACGGCAGTCAGGGCAATGAAATTTGGCGCCGCAGATTTTCTGCTCAAGCCGGTTTCACCAGAAACTCTGGAATTCAAATTGTCTCAACTCACCGAACTGATACAGTTAAAAGCAGACAACGAACAGATGCGGCTGGAACTTTTCAGCAAATTCCATAACATGATTGGCAAATCAAAAGTAATGCAGAATGTATTTGATCTGATTAATTCAATAGCCAACGCCCGCTCGACTGTGATGATAACAGGACCATCGGGAACCGGTAAGGAACTGGTTGCGCGCTCAATCCACTTACTTTCACAGAGAAGAAATAAGCCGTTTATTAAGCTAAACTGTGCTGCCCTACCTGAGAATCTGGTTGAAGCAGAGCTCTTTGGCTATGAAAAAGGCGCCTTTACAGATGCCAAGAAAACTTCACGCGGCAGATTTGAACTGGCCGATGGAGGCAGCCTGCTGCTTGATGAAATCTCTGAAATGCCTTTGAATCTGCAGTCCAAGCTTTTGAGAGTAATTCAGGAAAGAGAATTTGAACGGGTCGGTTCAAGCGAGACAATATCAGTTGATGTCCGCCTGATTGCGACTTCCAATAGAAACTTAAAAGAATGCATCGCTCAGGGCATATTCCGGGAGGATCTCTATTTTCGCCTGAACGTCATTCCTGTAGTTTTACCTCCGCTTAGTGATCGGCTTGAAGATATTCCACTTTTGGTTAAACATTTTTTTGAAAAATACAATGCAGAAAACAACAAGACTGTCAAATCAATAGATCAAGACGCTATGAGACTCCTGGTAAACTATCACTGGCCTGGAAATATCCGGGAACTTGAAAATCTGATAGAAAGAGCGATCGTCACCTCTACCCGGGAAAATCTGACAGAGGATGATTTCCCTTCGGAACTCTCTTTAGGTGTTCTTGCAGATGAAATGCCCAGTATTAAAATTCCTATGACTCTGGAAGAAGGCAACAAATTTTTGATTTTAAGAACTCTGGAAAAATTTGGTGGTAATAAGACCAAAGCTGCTGAGGCTTTGGGCTGTACCGCCAGAACTATCAGGAATAAGCTGGCCGAATACCGGGTAGGCCAGAATATCAATTAGCCTCTTTATCCCGGCGTTAAAATCCACTCTTGCGGGCTTGAAAGAGCCGGCTTTCTGCCGATATACAAGCAGACGGAAATTGTCGGCATTTTGATCAATTAAACCACAGCTTTGGAACGACAAACAGATGGATTTTGCAACAATTCTGGGCCTTATTATAGCCGTGGGGGCAATCCTGGGGGCGTTTACGCTTGAAGGTGGAAATATAAATGCCATTTTCATGGCTGGCCCGATTCTGATTGTCGTAGGCGGGACATTCGGCGCTACCATGATTACTACTTCCATGAAAACAGTTTTCAGTCTGCCCGCGTATCTGCGACTTGCCTTCACATCAATGTCACTGTCTACGCATTTAACCATTGAGCTAATTGTAAAGCTGGCTGAAAAGGCCAGACGCGAGGGTATTTTGGGCCTTGAATCGGACATGATGAAAGTAAAAGATAGATTCTTGAAAAAAGCAATGCAGTTGGTTATTGACGGCACCGAAGTATCCACTCTTAAAGAAATTCTCGACAGTGAAATGACATATCTTGAAGAGCGTCACAAAAAGGGGATAGACTTTTTCCAGAAAGCCGGCGGTTTCGCACCGACTATGGGGATTTTGGGCACTGTTTTAGGTCTGGTGCATACTCTTGGTAACACAGATGATGCCGGCAAGATGGCGGCCGCAATTGCGGCAGCTTTCATTGCAACTCTCTGGGGTGTCGCACTGGCAAATGTCTTTTTGCTGCCAATCGCTGATAAATTGAGATTAAGGCATGAAGAAGAAATGTCACACTGGGAGCTTATCGCCGAAGGGGTTGTGGCTATTCAATCAGGAGATAACCCGCGTAATATTAAAACAAGACTGCACTGTTTTATTCCTCCTCACACCCGCGATGAATAGATAAAATGCCGCGTAAGAAAAGAAAAACATTTCATCACGATAACACCGATCGATGGCTGCTGACCTACGCTGATCTGATAACACTGCTGCTGGCGTTTTTTATCGTGATGTATTCTATGTCGCGCCTTGATGCCAAAAAGTTTGGCGAAGTCACACAAGAGCTGCAGGCTGTACTAAAAGGCGGCAACAACGCTATCCTGAGATTTAAGGACAAACAATCATCAAAAGGGCAGGGGGTTCTCAAGCTGGGAAAATTAAAAATGCTGCAGCAGCTGATCGATAAAAAGTTTGAACAAATTGATAAACAGAAAAAAATTAAAACTGAAATAACCGAGCGAGGTCTGGTTGTTCATATTATGGAGACTGCTTTATTTAATGAAGGCTCGGAAAGGCTGCGCAATGCCGCTCTGGATGTTCTTGATCTGATATATGAAGAGATAAAAAATACTAAAAATCATATCCGTATTGAAGGGCATACCGATGACCGGCCAATTAAGAATATTAACTTTACTTCAAACTGGGAGCTTTCGGTAGCCAGGGCTACTTCGGTTGTACAATACTTTGTCGAAAGTCACAACTTTCCTGCCGAGAGGATATCTGCTCTCGGTTACGGCGAATTTCGACCAATGGTGCCGAATACATCAATAGAAAATCGCGCCCAGAACCGCCGGGTAGATGTTGTCATTCTTACAGATCAACTTTCTATAAAAGAGCCTTCATCGTCACTTTATGATTTTAATGGCTAGGTAAGATTTTACCCCCTGCTCAGAAATTATTTCCATTACAGTCTCAAAATTCTATTCAATCACGCCTGGCCCTTTAGCGTAATTCCATGGATGACAACACGTTAATGCGGCAACTCTGTTTTGGCACAATCGTTGCAATACTTCGAACTGAGAAACGATGGAGGACAACACGCTAATGCAACTACTCTGTATTGCACAATCGTCGCAATACATCGAACTGATAAACTTTGGATTCTATAAATTATGATTAATAAGTTACAAAATTTTCTGTTTATAAAGAGCGGTGTTCCCAGGCTGGAGAACTATCTGAATCTGACCGCACTGCGCCATAAGCTAAAAGCAGGCAATGTGGCCAATGTCGCCACTCCGGGTTACAAGAGCCGCGATATTAGTTTCGAAGAAGAATTCAAAAAGCTAAACGGTTCAACTCAAGGACTCAAAGGAGAGTTGACCAACCCGGCTCATATAGCATTGGGGCAGCACAAAAGCCGTCCTCCCAAAGTAGAAGAGACAGAGGTCGTCAAGGATGAGTTTAATTCGGTAGATATTGATATAGAGATTTCAGAAATGGCCCAAAACGAACTTCTCTTTACGATTGGAGCCAGGCTCCTGCAAAGTAAATTTGATGGCATCAGAAAGGCTATAACCAGCAGGTAGGATTAGATATGGCAGGAATTCTTAATGCAATAAAGGTTTCAGCGGCCGGGTTATCGGTACAACGTGCAAAAATGAATGCTGTTGCAGAAAACATCGCCAATGCTGAAACAACCAAGACCAAAGCAGGCGGTCCGTACCGCCGTCAGTCTGTAGTTGTCAGTGAGAACCGCGAAAAACTAAGATTCAGTACGTTGATGCAAAAAGCAGGCAGCAAACTTCATCGCACAAATTCAAAGCATATGACAGGTGTCGGCCAAACAGCCAGCGGATCAATGGAAATCTCGAAGGCTCAATGGAAAACAGAACGAGCTGGCAATGATGCTTTTAAATTGATTTATGAGCCCAATCATCCGCACGCCGATGAAGACGGGTATGTCAAAATGCCTGATGTAGAAATTATTACTGAAATGGTAGATATGATGGCTGCTTCCAGAGCATACGAAGCAAACACAGTAGCTATCTCAGCTGCTAAGAATATGGCCAGCGAGGCGCTGGACATATAAACTTTTAGAGGACAAAGATGAAGATTAGCCCAATAGGAATTAGCGCTTATCAACACGTTCAAAACATAAATAACTTAGATGGCGCCAACAAGCAGCAGGAGGTGACGGATAAGGTCAGTTCAAAACTGACAATCAGCCCTCAGCAGGAGAACGCAATTTCTGCAGTATCAATCAAGCCGTCTACGGTTATTGCCGAAAACGTCCTGAACGGTTCTGAAAAGGCAGCCCTGGACCAGCTGATAAAAGTCATAAGTGAAAACAGCGTCTCGAAACTCGGCTATTCCAGAAATGATAGAAATATAGAATCGCCCGAAGCAGTCGGGAAGATTATTGACGTTAAGGTATAAAAAATGTCTGAAGGTTCAATAAATAGCATAAAATTGATTCCCGGTTTAGCTGACCAGATAATGGTTGTAAAGCCCGGCATTGAAGCCGTCAGCCCGGAGTCAAAAGCAGAGTTTGGAGAACTCTTAACAGATTTGATAAATTCGGTCAACCAGTTGCATACTGAATCCGGCCAGGCGCAGGAGGCGCTGATGAATGGTGACCCGGTGGAACTCCATCAGGTCATGATAAAGGCCGAAGAGGCCGGACTGGCCACCGATTTGTTACTGGAAATCAGAAACAGACTGATTAGTGCCTATAATGAACTGATTAGAATGCCAATCTAAATAGGATTTTTGGATAGGCTGATGTGACAATAGGATGTCGCATCAATACATATAGATAGGAACTTAAATGGAACAGCTTAAGGCGTTCTGGGAAAATTTGATGGCCTACGTTGGCCAGATGACTGCCAGCCAGGTGATGCTGCTGTTTGGTATTACAGCAGGATCTATCGTTGGTATAGTCTTTATGGTCGGCTGGCTCAGCAGTGTTACATACTCACGTCTATATTCTAATCTCAGCGAAGAAGCATCGGGCGAGATAATTACTTATCTTAACGATAACAAAATTCCTTTCACAATCTCTCAAAGAGGCCGCGCTATAGATGTGCCTTCTGATAAAGTCTACCAGACCAGAATAAGTCTGGCCTCAGAAGGACTGCCCAACGCAGGGTATTTGGGGTATTCTATCTTTGACCAGAATCAACTTGGTATGACGGATTTTCTACAAAATCTGAATTTCCGCCGCGCCCTTGAGGGAGAGCTGACTCGTACCATCATTCAGTTGGAAGAAGTCTCTGCTGCCAGAGTTCACCTGGTTATGCCCAAAGATAGACTGTTTAAGAAAGACCAAAACCAAACCACAGCTTCGGTTGTTCTCAAACTAAAAGGACAGAGCGGCCTGTCGGGTATGCAGATTAACGGTATAACTCATCTGGTTGCTTCGTCTGTTGAAGGCTTAACTCCTGATAAGATTACAATCGTTGACTACAATGGCAATCTGTTATCATCCGGACAGCAACATGACCCTCTGGCGGGATTGTCGTCATCACAGCTTCAGGTTCGTAAGAATGTAGAACAATACCTTGAAGAGAAGGCAGAATCTATGCTGGCCACCGTGCTGGGTGTCGGCAAAGCGGTTGTTCGTATAACTGTTGACCTTAATTTTCAGCAGGTTGAACGGACCGCGGAGACATATGATCCCAATACGCCTTCTATACGAAGCGAAGAAAAAACACGCGCCACAAATAGTTCAATAGATAAACAGGAAGAATCTGCTGAAAACGAGGAAGAGTCGTCAACAGAAACGACCATTACAAACTATGAACTTAACAAAACCGTTGAGCACATCGTCAACGCGGTTGGTACAGTTGACCGGCTATCTATCGCAGTAATGATTGATGGCATTTACGTTCCAGCTGACGAAGAGGGCGGCGAACCCGTATATCAGCCTCGTAGTCAGGAAGAACTCGATAGACTTTCTTCGATAGTCAGAAA
The DNA here is from genome assembly GCA_022571845.1 of Candidatus Zixiibacteriota bacterium. Lineage (GTDB taxonomy): Bacteria > Zixibacteria > MSB-5A5 > GN15 > FEB-12 > JACZWU01. Next base: position 208,001 of record JACZXB010000002.1, read on the forward strand.
TGCAGTAGGCTTTGACCAGCAGAGAAGCGACCAGATAGAAATGTTTAACATTTCCTTTGACCGCCAATCGTTAGAAGTCGACCAGACAGCTCTGGACTCAATGTACATGAGAGAATTCATCCTGGAGATCGCTCAAAAGGTTGGAACTGTGCTCTTGTTCGTATTCTTGTTCTTCTTTGTAAAGAAACGAGTTAAAAAGTTCTTTGAAGTGTTGGGCAAATTTACAATTCCTTCTCAACCGGTAAGAGTTGCCAGCACTGGAGCGACACAAGTTGCGCCTATAAAGCAAGCGCCGGAGGTTCAGCCGATTGTAGCAGAAAAGCGCGAACCAACTCTGATTGACCAAATGCAGGAAACCGCCAAAGGTGAACCGGAAGAAATAGCAAAAGTAATTAAAACAATAATGGTTGACTAATTATGCCCGAAATGGAATATGAAAAATTAAGTTCGATGCAGAAAGCGGCAGTGGCTCTAATCGCATTTGGGGCAGAAGTCTCAGCCTTGGTTCTCAAGGGAATGAATGAAAAGGACCTTGAACGTATTACGATAGAAATTGCGAACATGCGTGACGTGCCGGCTGATATAGAAAAAAGGGTCATTGAAGATTGCCACGATATCTTTATAGCCAGGCAATACATTTCTCAGGGAGGTGTGGATTTCGCCAAAACTATTTTGGAAAAGGCAGTAGGTCCAACCAGGGCCAAAGAAATACTTAGCAGACTGGAATCATCGCTTTATTCAAAAGGCTTTTCGTTGCTGAAAGATATTGACCCCAAGCAACTTTCCCAATTCCTGCAAAGTGAACATCCGCAGACAATCTCATTGATTCTAACTCAGCTGGCGCCGGCACATTCTGCTTCCGTACTGAGTGAATTTGCCGGAGAGCTTCAGGCCGAAGTTGCTTTGCGAATTGCGACAATGGAAAAAATTGCGCCGGAAATTCTCGGTGAGATTGAGCAAACACTTGAAGGTCACTTCGAAAAGGGAGGTTCATCCAGCATGTCAGCGACTGGCGGAGCCAAAGCTATGGCAGAACTGTTGAATCTGATGGATACAACTGCGGAAAAAAATATCATGCTCTCGCTGGAGGCTGATGATGCCGATTTGGCTGCGGAAATCAAGAATATGATGTTTGTCTTTGATGATATCGTACTGCTTGATGACCGTTCCGTTCAGAAAGTTCTCAAAGAAGTTGAAACAAAAGACCTTTCGATTGCTCTTAAAGCCACCAGTGATGAAGTTAAAAATAAAATCTTTAGCAATGTTTCAGAGCGCGTATCTAAGATGGTCGCAGAAGAGATGGAATACATGGGGCCTACCAGACTCAGCGATGTGGAAACAGCACAATCCCGCATTGTGGAAGTTATCAGAAGACTCGAAGATGAAGGTCAGATATTTATTTCCGGCCGCGGTGGCAAAGAGGATATCATTGTCTAAAGTTGTCAGGATCACACAAGAAGCTCCTGTGGTTTACATCGGTGACAAGAGACTTGACATTGAAAAAGATGCCGAATCTGTGTCGATTCTCAGGCACGTTTTTCCTGAGGTTCGTGTTGAAACTGCTGCCGACGGTATCAAATTGATACCTGCCCGCGAAATACTCAAAATAAACCAGGTACTGACGCATGAAAAAGAGCTTTCTGAAAAATCAGGCCGAGAGCAAGGTTACCAACAAGGGCTAAAAGAAGGACTTGCAGAGGCAGAAAGAGTGCTGCATGATTTTGAAAGTGCGATTTCTACTGCCATAAACGAAAGACAGCGGCTTTTCGAAGATGCCAAATCTAACATTCTCTCACTGGTGATGCAAATCAGCCGCAAAGTTACCTTTGACGCTATCTCGGTTGACCCGGAAGCGACTCTACACATTATTAGCAAAGTAGTTGATAGTCTGGTAGACAAAAGTTTTATTAAAATTAAAGTCAATCCGAACCATCTACCCATTGTCGAGCAAAACATTGACAAATTTTTAAAGAATAATTCTACAATTAAAGAAATCAAAATAGAACCTGACAGCAGAGTAGATTTCGGGGGCTGTCTGATAGAAACGCCTACCGGAGATATCGACGCCAGGATTGATTCTCAGCTTAATTCAATTGAACAGACACTAATTTCAGAGGAATAAAACTCTTGGCGCAAATTGCCTATCAGATGTATGCCGAAAGAATTGACCAGCTTAATCCTATAAAGCATTACGGCAAAGTTACCAAAGTGATCGGACTGGTCGTAGAATCAGCAGGGCCGGCGGTATCGATCGGCAGACTCTGTACAATAGAGAGCAAAGAGAACGGCACCAGAATAAAAGCCGAAGTAGTAGGATTCAGAGACGACCGCATCGTACTCATGCCGCTCGGACCTATTACCGGAATAACTCCCGGTTCTATTGTGACTTCAAATTATGAGGAGCTCAGGGTTCCTGTCGGTAAAGAATTGATCGGTCGTGTACTGGGAGGACTGGGACAGCCTATAGACGACCTCGGCCCGATTGAAAGTTCAACGACGGTAGCTGTCAACAATAAGCCGATTCCTGCACTAAGACGGCGCAAAATCACCAATAGACTACTAACCGGAATTAAATCAATTGATTTAACTATGAGCGTAGCTCAGGGTCAGCGCTTAGGAATTTTTGCAGGCTCCGGCATTGGAAAATCGATAATGCTGGGCATGATGGCCAGAGGAACATCGGCAGACATTAATGTAATTGCTTTAATAGGGGAACGTGGTCGAGAAGTGCGAGAGTTTATCGAAAATGACCTGGGTCCGGAGGGAATGAAAAACTCTATAGTAGTGGCGGTTACCTCAGATGAACCGCCTCTGATTAGAATCAAGGGTGCCATGGTGGCGACAGCCATAGCAGAATATTTCAGAGACCAGGGCAAAAATGTTTTACTGTTGTTTGATTCCTTGACCAGAGTTTCAATGGCGCAGCGAGAAATAGGCATAGCAGCAGGTGAGCCGCCGACAACAAAAGGATACACGCCTTCGGTCTTTGCCATGCTTCCGGCTTTGCTTGAGCGGGCCGGGCTATCGCAAAAAGGCTCAATAACAGGATTTTATGCGGTCCTGGTCGAAGGTGATGACTTCAATGAACCAATCGCAGACGCAGTGCGCTCTATTTTGGATGGCCACGTAACACTCTCGCGTAAAATGGCCTCACTCAATCAATATCCGGCTATTGATATTCTGGATTCAGTCAGTCGCTTGATGAAAAATGTTTCAACAGATGAAGAGATGGAAATTGCAGCTCAGACCAGAAAGGTCATAGCCATCTATCGTGAAGCAGAAGACCTGATAAATATAGGAGCTTATGTTAAGGGTTCGAATCCTGAAATTGATGATGCCATCATAAAGAACAGAAAGCTTCTGGATTTTTTCCGCCAGGGAATCAACGAAATAGATGACTACGAAACGTCATATCAATACCTCAAAGAAATATTTAAACCTGCAGAAACAGGGACCAATGAAAAAGTTTAAGTATCGTTTTGAGCCTCTTCTGAAAGTCAAATCTGAAAGAGAAAAGCAAAAACAAAAAGAATTTGCCCTGATGAAACAAAAAGTAAATTGTCAAACTCAGAAAATTCAGCAGGTAGACAAAGATTTTAATATTTCTCTAAACAAACAAAGGCAAGAGCAGGTAAATAAAATATCCGTTGCAGAAATGCTTGTTTACGGACGCTATTATGTTAAGCTGAAAAAAGAGAACATAACTAACATCGAAATGTTAAGAGCTCTCAAAGTAGGGCTTGAAAAAAAGCGTAAATCTCTGGTTGAGTCTACAACAGAAAAGAAAAAATATGAAAAGCTTAAAGAAAATTTATTAATCAGATATAAAAGTGACTCTGCCAAAGCAGAAACGAAAGATAACGACGAGATAGCTTCTAATAATTATAGCTTCAAAAACAGCAGCCTAAAATAAGCAGACCTCTAATACGGGCAATCCGGCGGCGGCTGACCCCCGCGGAAAATGAAATCAACCAGATAAACAAGATCGACGACATTGACATTGCCGTCCGGGTCCTGATCGAAATCGCCCTCTTCGGGACAAAACAATTCCGGTCCGCCGCGAAAGATTCTGTCAACCAAATAGGTTAAGTCAAGAATATTGGCGTCAACTCCATCATAGTTGACGTCGCCTACCTGGTCAATACAGCAAAGTTCCCTGTTAATATACAGGTAACCAAATTCAAATTGGGGTGCAAACTGGTTTGCCAAAGAATCTGAAAAAGAAGTACTCCAATGTATCAGTAGATTCTGAACGTTTACAGAATCAATTTTTACCAGGATCGAATCCAGGGAGTCGGGATAGGAGAAGTGTAAATGTCCCAATAGTCCGCTTCCTGAAGGTATCAAGGGTTCACTCAGAGGAAAACCCCATATAGATATGGCAGAGTCCAAATAGTGTCGGGTCATACCTTTGGTAGGAATATAGTCAACCCGGCTTCCGACGAACGAAAAAGAATCCAGAAATATCAAGGCGGGGTCATAGTCATATTTTAAGGTGATCTCGAAACCTGCCAGAGGTTGATCATTTACAAAGCTGATAGCAACTGCCCACTCCGACAGGGGAGACTGAGTAGAATCAATATAGACAGTATCAGGTAAATTGGGGTCCTGGGCAAAGGCAGAGCTTTTTGCCGAAAATGCCGCCAAAAGCAGCAATGCAATTATAATCGACAGTATTTTTATTCTAAAACGCATAGATAGACATTGCCTTTCATTCAAGATTTCAGCAAAACTTGTGCTCGTTACAATCTCAAAATTAACAAGTCTGGGTCGAAATTTAATTGCCTTTCAAAACGGTGTAAGTAGTTGTAATCACGGCAGATTGCTTTCCGCTGAAAATATAATAGTTATCCACAAAAACCGCAATAGAAATCTGCAGATTCCTGGGTATGCAACCGTTTGAACATTATAGGGAAGAGCTGGCAATATTGACCAAAAATTGAGGATTTCCAGCAGCTTTTTAGAGAATTTTGGAAACCCGAAAATTATTCCTGCCGGCTCAAGAAAATTATTCCAAAAGCTCCATCAAAAATCAACAACCCGGCCCCTTTCAAGTCGTGCAATCCCGTGAAAGACAGTCACTTGATACCTCTGCTATAGATTTGGCACAGCTGCTGCTTAACAGTTGGCGGAGGAGAATGTGATTAAAGGAATTTATATATCAGCCTCGGGAATGCTCCCGCAGGTCAAAAAGCAGGAAATAACCGCCAATAACGTGGCTAACGCAGCAACTACCGGTTTTAAGAAAGATCGCCTCTTCACCAAAGAGCTTACTGAAGCTGAGAAGAAAGGCTTTAAGACTAATGCTGACTGGATCAATCCAATGGTTTCAAAAGTCTTTGTAGACCATTCACCGGGTATTTTTGAAAGAACCGGTAATCCTCTCAATCTGGCTATCAACGGTGACGGTTTTTTTACTATTCAGCTTTCTGGCGAGCAAACTGCCTTGACCAGGGCTGGTGCCTTTGAAGTTAATGCCGACGGTGTAATTGGCTTTCCCGGAGGAGCGGTCTTGCTGGGAGACGGCGGACCAATTCAAGTAGGCATAGGCAAAGTTACCATAACGGCCACCGGCGAAGTTTCAGTCAATGACTTTCCGGTAGCTAAAATTACCCCGGTAACAGTAGATGACTTAATCCAGCTTAAGAAACTTGGTAATTCTTTATTTTTGTTATCCGAAAACACGCAAGTAAAACCCGTAAGAACTTCAACGATAATGCAGGGCTATCTGGAAGCCTCGAATGTTGATGTCGTCCATGAAATGGTAGAGATGATAATTTCATATAGAAATTACGAGGCCAATGCCAATTCACTCCGCAGCCAGGACGAAACTCTCGATAAGCTATTTAGTCGAGTTGGTTCGCGGTAATAATTGGATTTTTAGGAGGAACTGATGATTAAAGCAATGAGAACAGCGGCATCTGGAATGTCAGCACAGCAGATGAACGTAGATACTATTGCTAATAACTTAGCAAACGTAAACACAACCGGCTTTAAGCGTACAAAAGTGGAATTTCAGGATGTGCTTTATCAAAATATCAAGACTGCCGGTTCGGCTACGGCCGTAGGAACAGAGCGCCCGGTTGGTCTTTCAGTCGGTTACGGTACCAGAGCCTCGGCCACACACCGGCATTTTACAAACGGTGACCTGACACTTACCAATAACCCGCTTGATATGGCCATATCCGGTGACGGTTTTTTTCAAATTCAGTATCCCGATGGAACTACCGTTTATACACGTGATGGCGCTTTCAAAATTTCAGGCGAGGGACGCCTGGTAAACTCCGACGGCTTTTTCTTACTGCCGGAAATTACTATCCCCACTGACGCCATGTCTATTTCCGTAGGCTCAGACGGAATTATCGAAATAGCACAGTTTGGTCAGGACGAACCTGTTCAGATTGGACAGCTGGAATTGGCGCGATTCGTAAACCCTTCCGGTTTGAATGCTCTGGGAAGTAATTTATATCAGAGGACCACTGCCTCAGGTGATGCGCTGATTGACGTTCCCACCCAGGGTGGGCTGGGGCAGATAGACCAGGGTTATCTGGAGGGCTCCAATGTCAAAGTCGTTGATGAAATGGTCAATATGATAATCGCCCAGCGTGCTTATGAAATGAATGCCAAAGCTATCCAGACAGCAGATGATATGTATTCAATCGCTAACAGCCTCAAGAGATAAATATGAAACAGTTTTTTAAAATGCTTCTGCTCATTGGTCTGTTATTGCTTTCGTTTGGGTCGGCAGTACTTGCTGAATCAACTCGTGATATTATTGTCAATAAGGTTTATGAATCTTTCAAGCTCGACAAAAGCACGTATACAATCGAAATTTTAACAGACGAAATCAAATCAAAGAATATTTCTTACTCACAAATTTCAATCAAACCTCTCTACCAGACCACACCGATCGGACGATTTGCAATAATACTGAAAGTAATTCGACCTGAGGCTAAAGTTGAAAAAGAAACGATCAGGCTATATATCCGTAAATTCGCAGATGTGGTGGTAGTGGGAGAGAGAATCAAGAGATTTGATAACCTCAGTCTGGCTTTAGTCTCAATTGAACGCAAAGATATCACAACCCTTCGCCAGGACCCGCTGGTCTCGCTTAAATCAGTTACGAATATGCGCGCCCGTCGCAATATCGCCAAAAATCAGATACTGACAAAAGCTGATATAGAACCTAAGCCGGTGGTAAAATCATATAGCGATGTCCACATCATATATGTCAGCGGTCTCTGCCGGATAACCGCCGAAGGTAAAGCTCTTCAGGATGGACAAACGGGAGATTTAATCAGAGTAAAAAATAAATCTTCTGGCAAGATTGTATTTGCCAGAGTAGTTGACAAAAATTTGGTACAAGTTGACCCGTAAAAATAGGACACAGGTGTCAAAATGAAAATGAGAAGAATTTTAATCTATCTGGGTTTGATGTTGCTTTTGCCTTTTGCTCTCAAAGTAAAAGGAGGCGATTTTGGCCAGAGTCAGTCGTTGTTTACCGACATCAAAGCCAACCGGGTTGGTGATATTCTTACGGTTATAATAAGCGAGCAGAGCCGGGGCAGTAACCAGATTCAAACGAAGACAACCAAGAGTTCAAAGCAAGATGTTCGAGGTGGTCCGGGATTGGGAACGTTGAATTTTCTGCCGCTTTTTGGCGTCGAGGGCGAATCAAAGAGTACCCATGACGGCAAAGGACAAAATATTCGCAACAGAAGTCTTAGTGCGAAAATGTCTGTGACGGTAGTTGCCATAAGAGATAACGGCGACCTGGTAATAGAAGGGACCCGTATTGTTGTCATTTCGGGCGACAAGGAAACGTTAAGTTTATCCGGAGTAGTGCGTCAGCGCGATGTCTCGCCCGGCAACACTATTGATTCGTATCTGATAGCAGATGCGGAAATAAGTTACACCGGCAAGGGAGCAGCCAGCGCAGGCGCCAGACCCGGGTTTATTACAAGATTTTTCAACTGGCTTTTTTAGGAGGAAGTAATGCTGAATTTAAGTTATAGCAATTTCCTGATACCGATTGGTATGTCGTTCATAATTTCACTTATGAGCGCTTTATATAGTCCAGCCGAAGCAGTCTCAGTCAGAGTCAAAGACATCTGTACTTTTCAGAACGAACAGGAAGAAGACCTGATAGGCTATGGTCTGGTAATAGGACTTGATGGTAGCGGCGATGGCAACAATACCCGTTTCACCGTACAGTCACTGGCAAATATGATGGAGAGGCTCGGTATAACTATTGATCCGAAACGTGTCAAAGTTAAAAATGTTGCTGCTGTCATGGTAACTGCCAAACTAAGCAGCAATCAGCCGGAAGGTTCTCATATAGACGTAACAGTTTCATCGCTGGGCGATGCCTCCTCCCTTCAGGGAGGTACTCTTCTGCTTACTCCACTGGCAAATTTTAAAGGTACAGTCAGAGCTACTGCTCAGGGGCCGGTTTCAATCGGCGGTTTTAACGTACAGGTCGATGAGGGAAACAGGATTTTTAACAACTATACGCTGGTGGGAAGAATTCCCAACGGGGCAAGAATTACCAGAGCCGTAGAAAAGGGGCGCAGCGCAAACAAAGAAATAATTTTGTCGCTTCATAACCCGGACAACACCACCGCTCACCGCATTGCTCAAAAGATTAATATTAAATACGGTCTGACAGCAGTCGCTACCGACGGCGGAACTGTCAAAGTTTATGTGCCGGATTCTCTGGCGTATCAGCAGACCAGAATGAAATTCATTTCTGACATCGGTCAACTGAGAATTGTTCCTGACCATGTAGCCAGGGTTGTCATAAATGAAAAAACCGGTACTATCGTGGCCGGACAGCACGTTACTATCGAACCTGTTATAATCGCCCATGGTACTATAACAGTTGATATTCAGTCAACGCCAATTATCTCACAGCCGGCGCCGTATAGTCTGGGACAGACGGTACAAACCAGTGAGTCAAATATCTCTATTCAGGACGAACCGATTCGGGTAGTACATCTTGAGCGATCGGTGAGCCTGGCTGATATAGCCAAAGCCTTAAACAGAATCGGCGCCACACCGCGCGATGTCATAGCGATTTTCCAGGCGCTCAAGCAAGCCGGTGCACTCAGAGCGGAACTGGTTATTCTCTAATGAATGAAATGGCCATAAATAGTCTCACTGCAAATATTCAAGCCAAAACTATAGGCGGTAATGAAGGCAGTAAACCGGCGACTGTCGAGGGAGAAAAAACGCGACTAAGAAAAGCTGCCAAAGATTTTGAAGCATTCTTTATGTATCAGATGCTTAAGACCATGAGAGAAACTGTTCCGGAAAACCCGCTGGTCAAAGATTCGCCGTTTTCGAATGGTCATGGCAAAGATATCTTTACACAGATTTTTGATATGGAAATCTCAAAAAAGATGGTTGGCAACGGTAAAGAGTCGATATCAGAAGTTCTTTACAGGTCCCTCGAAAAAGTTATAGAAGCCCAATTCAAAGGCAATAATAGAGAAGAACAGATTGAACTCAAACCGCTGAAGACTGAAGATACCAGTTTTAAACCGCTCTTACAGGAAAAACTGGAGTTAAAAGAGAACCAGCTGTTTCAGATTAAGAGAAAAGATGCCGGAAATTTGTTCCCTGTGGTGAGCAAATTTCAGACAGAGAATGCTCAAAATTTGAGCAAAAACCCTAAGGCACGGTAAGTTAGTACCGATAAGGAAAACACGTGACAACCATGAGTTTGTCAGAGATGGTCGAAAAGCTAATCGAAACGCTTAGTTCTGAGGCTGTCGTATTTGAAGAATTTCTAAAACTGCTTTCACAGCAACAGGAGATGCTGGTGAATAATGACATTGACGGTCTTAATAGAGTAACCGGGCTTCAGCGCGAGAAAGTTGCACAGAGTCAGCTTCTAAATCAGCGCCGGGATAAACTGGTTGCTGAGATTAAATCTGCTAATACAATCGAAGGTGACTTAAATGTCTCAATGCTGCTTGAGCATGTCGACGAGCATCAGGGTGGACGTCTTATTCAGTTGAGAGAAGTCATCCAGAGCTTTACTCAAAAGATTGGCGAAGTTCGAAATCAAAACGCTATGCTTTTGAACAGGTCGAAAGAATACATTTTGCGGACAATGGAACTGCTTTCTAAAATTAACAATCCGGATTCAGGATATGCTGCCAACGGAGAGACTGTAGAAAACAGCTCCTTTGTGGCAGTTAACAGGAGAGCTTAGTGGCCGGCTTAATGCAATCTATAGAAATCGGGCGCCGTGCTCTTTTGACTCATCAGGCAGCTCTGCAGACAATTGGCCATAATATCGCCAATGTCAATACTCCCGGCTATACCCGCCAGAGAGTCAACATCACCTCAACTTTCCCGGAAGACAGCCGCTTTGGGAGAATAGGTTCCGGCGTAACGGTTGCTGATATTCGCCATATCAGAGATCTGTTTTTGGGTGAGCAATATCGTCAGGAAAGCAAAAATCTCGGACAATGGACATACAAAGAAAAAATCATGATTCAGATTGAATCAGTATTTTCTGAACCGGGCGAAAACGGCCTGTCAGATTTACTTAACCGTTTTTGGGACGCCTGGGGCGAACTGTCAACCAATCCTAATTCTGTCAGTAATCGCGTAGCCATCTTAGAAGAAGCCAAGCTTATGACCAACGCTTTTCAGCAGCTGGCCAACCAGTTGAACGAACTGAGTGAGTCTATCGACAAAGAGATTGTGAACACAACCGATGAAATAAACACTCTGACTTTTTCTATTGCCCGCTTAAACGATAAAATAAAAGTCCAGGAAGCCGGCGGAGACAATGCCAATGATTTGCGCGACCGCAGAGACCTGCTGATAGACAGACTGGCTACAATCATTGATGTCAACACCATCGCCAGAGAAGATGGTACTACCACAGTTTATATAGGCGCTATGACGATTGTTGACGGTGCCGACAGCCTGAAAATCCAATCCAAACAGCTCAACGTAGATGGTACGTTAAAGCACGAACTTTTTTGGGAAAATACCAGCCTTCAGGTAAAAAATCTAAATGGTCGGCTTGCTTCTATGTACGAAACTCGTGATAGAATCATCCCCAAGTACAGGCAACGGCTCGACCAACTTGCCGGCTCGATGATAGATCAGGTCAACCAACTTCATTCAGCAGCATACGGCCTGAATGGCTCTACCGGGTTCAACTTTTTCAATTCTGTTTTTACAGATGCCGCAAATATTTCAGTAAACAACGAATTGATTATTGACCCCACCAAAGTAGCGGCTTCAGCTTCCGGCGAGCAGGGGGACAATGTAGTTGCCCTGGATATTCAGGATCTAAGAAATGTTAAGGTTCTTGACAATAATACCAGATCATTAAACGATTTCTATAATGGCATAGTAGGTGAATTGGGTATCGAAACGAATACAGCTATTTCATTTACCAATAATTTTGAACTTCTGGTTCATCAGATAGAAAATGCCAAAGAATCTGTGCAGGGTGTGTCTCTGGATGAGGAGATGATAAATTTGATCAGGTATCAGCATGCCTACGATGCCGCCGCCAGGGTGATAACAGCCATGGACCAGGCTCTGGATACGGTTATTAACAAGATGGGCATGGTTGGCAGATAAGAAAATTATGATGTTACAGGGAACGTAAGTTTTAGGGGAACAATTTGCTGATACTAACAAGGAAGTTAGGCGAGTCGATAGCGATCGGCGACAACATAAAAATATGCGTACTTGGAATCCACGGACGACAGGTACGTATCGGCATAGATGCTCCGCCGGATGTTATAGTACATCGCGAAGAGATTTACCTGAAAGTTCAGGAAGAGAATCGTAAGGCATCGAAGTCGATAAAGGATGATTTGATGAGTGTAGTCAAGTTGTTGAAAGGGAAATTTAAGGGAAAAGCATCTTTAGATAAAAAACCGTTTATTAGTTACAAAGAGAACAGGCCCAAAAAGAAACGAAACAATTTTAATCCTAAACCGAGAAATAACAGGTAGCCCGAAGACAAATCAAAAATGCGAGTAACTAACAGTGTCATAGCCGCAAATGTTTCTTTTAATACCCAGAGGGCGATTGCCAGATTTTTGGAGTTACAGCAACAGATGTCATCCGGCCGCAGGATCAACAAACCGTCCGATGACCCAATAGGTACTATCCGGGATCTGGACTACCGCAAAGAACTCTCAAAAATTCAGCAATATCGCGGCGCCATAGCACAGGCGCAAAACTGGATGGGCATTTATGATAACGACCTGGCCGACGTCAACACAATGTTGTCATCCGCCCGCGAATTGGCTGTGGCCATGGCAAATGAAACTTTTGATGAAGATGCCAGACTGGCTTCGGCTAATGAAGTCAGCTCTATGCTCGACAGAATAATTCAGATTGCTAATGATGAGCTTGAAGGCAAGTCAATCTTTGCCGGATTCAGGACAAATATCAAACCGATAATAATGTCTGCAACTGGCGCCCGCTACGTTGGCGATACGGGGAACATTCAATTTCAGATTGATTCTTCTTCGAGACTTGACGTAAACTTAATTGGCAGCAACGTGTTCTTAAAGCAGGTCACCATACTGGGACAGACATCAGATTACAATACCTCCGTTACCGCCACAACGTTGCTGGCAGACTTAAAAGGCGGCACAGGCATAACCATGCCGCCGGGCACCATTACAATCTCAGATTATAATCTGGGTATTAATTCGATCATTAACCTTGGAGCCGCGATTGATATTAATGACGTGATTAATGTCATAAATACCAGCCTGACAGCTGACGGAATAACTAACCTGACTGCTGAACTCGGTGATGAAGGCAATAATATCAAATTTGTAACAACCCAGAACGGATTAATTTCAAACCAGACTTCACTTAGTGTCTTAAATAACGGTACCGGCGTAAGTATGATTCCCGGCAGGTTTAGAGTGACAGATGGCGGCGCGATTGATTTTGAAGTAGATATATCAGGAGATTCAACGATTGCCGATGTAATCAACAGCTTTAACAGCCAGGTCGCGGCAGCAGGTATAATTAATGTTACAATGCAAGTAAACGCTGCCGGCACAGGACTCGAAATAAATGATACAAATGGTGTGCCGCTGGGGCTTATTATTGGCGAAATTGGCACAGAATCAACAACGGCGGCTAATCTTGGCATCGTCGGTTCAGTAGGTGCGCAGCTTATAGGACAGGATCTGAATCCATCTGTAAATTTTGAAATCTTCGATACCGTCGGAACTACTGCTGAGGAAATGGGAATTCTTAGAAAATTTACCAGTGACCTGATTGGTGACGATTTAAATCCGATACTATTGGCCACTGCCAGCGTAACCGAATTCAATAACGGTTTTGGCTTCTCTCTCGGTGAAATAATAATAAAACAAGGTGAAATGAGCCGGGTCATTGATTTAGGTGATTCCTTAATCGTAACTGTTCAAGACATGCTTGACGCTATAAATAATTCGGGTCTAAATGTCACCGCTGCAATCAATGCGGCAGGATCAGGGATAGAGATAATCAATAATGACCCGACCCGCTCATTGGCTATAGAAGAAGTATCAGGTGGCAGAACCGCAAAAAAACTGGGGCTGTTTGGTGCCAGCGACCTGATAGGTACTATGATGGTACTCCAAAACGCCCTGGAAAATAATGACCAGGAAGGCACCGGGATGCTTCTGGAACACATAGACAATGCCTTGCAGCACTTGCTGAATCAAAGAGCTACAGTCGGAGCCAGAGGCGTGCGGCTGGAATCTACTGACATGCGCTTGATCAGCAGAGATTTGGGCTTTATAAAACTGTTATCTGACGTAGAAGACGCCGATCTGGCAAAACTGGTAACACAACTGGCAACTTTTGAAAATAATTATCAGGCTGCACTGATGGCTTCGGCAAGAATTATTCAACCTACATTGCTGCAATTTTTGAGATAGATATTAGAAGAAAGCATAAAGAATGTTAATAAACACGTTGAAATTCGGACCGCTTGAGATTCCGGAAAACAAAATTATTACCATGGCCAAGCCGGTACTTGGATTCGAAGAGTTGACCAAATACTGCTTGGTTGAACTTGAAGAATTTAAGCCGTTCATGTGGCTGCAATCGGTCAATGACCCGGCAGTGGCTTTTATTGTAGTTAACCCGGCAATCTTTTACAACGGCTATAGAATTGATATCAATCCAAATGAAATCGCTGAAATAGAGGCCAAAGATCCAGCCCATATTGAAACCTACGTTATAGCCTCTGTCCCCAACGAGTGGGCCGATATGACAATCAACTTGCAGGGACCAATCCTGATTAATACAGAAAACAACAAGGCTAAACAGCTGGTGCTGGTCAATTCAGGCTACCGGATTAAACATCGGGTATTTGATGAAGAAGAAAAAGCTGCCATGACTACCGAAGAACGGTTAGAAGAAGTTCTGGAAGAACCGGTAGGAGTTTAGACTGCTGGCAGCAGCAAGGATCGTTCGGCAGATGAAGACATTCGAATAATAGAAGAGCCCGGAGCAACGACATTGGAAAAGCATGAAAAAGCGCCAGGAAGGCAGCTTGAGACAGACAACAAGTCCCACGAGAAATTCATAAAAAACCTCAATAATTTACTTGAGAATAATCAACTGGCTGAAGCCTTACCGATTTTACATACCCTGGCCGATCAAAGCCCCGATGATCCTCAGCTTCGGGTAACTGCCGGATTGGTTGCCTTGAGTCTGGACAAACAGGATGAGGCCCGCCGCTCGTTTGAACTGGCGCTAAAAGCAGACCCTAAGAATATAGACGCTCTCTATAATAGTGCACTTCTGGCGATGTCCCGCGGAATGACGGACAGGGCAATTGAACTTTTTGAAAAGATTGCCTCTGTCAATCCGGAAGACGCCGATGTTTACAACGACCTGGCCGTAATCTGGATAAACAAAAGCAACATAGACAAAGTAAAAGAATGTTTCTCCAGGGCGATCGAGCTTAATCCAAATTACACTCAGGCTAGAAAAAATGCAATGGAGTTCGCTACTGAGCATAAGCAGCAAGAATGGGGCAGGAAATTGCTTGATCAAAATAGAGCCTTACCCGGACTTTCAGAAGAAACTGTAATGGATATAGAATCATGGGAAAACAAAATCACTCCTGAATATTCTGACAATCCCACCGTAACAATTAGATCTGGCAAAGCGGTTTTAAGCGACCGCATTACCGCTAAGAAAATTGCAATATTTGCTAATCACAAAGCGTTTGTAATAGATATCATCAAACGCCTTGAAGATGACCATAACCAGATTACGGAGTACTCGGCAGACTCCGGACAGAGCATGAGCGAACTGCTTAGCTCTGTAGACTTAGCCTGGTTTGAATGGTGCGATAATCTTGTTATAGAAGCTTCCAGACTTTCCAAAACCTGTCCGATAATCTGCCGCTTGCACAGCTATGAAGCTTTCACGGAGTTGCCGTCGCAGGTTAACTGGAAAAATGTCGACCATTTAATATTTGTAAATAAATCGGTCATGGAACTGGTTGGCGAAACTATTGCCGGCATAGTACCCAAGACCGTAATACACAATGGAGTGGACCTTGACCGCTTTACGATTCCGGAGAACAAGACCTATGGCAAAAAAATAGCCTCGGTAGGTTACATCAATTACAAGAAGAACCCAGCTCTGCTTCTTTATTGTTTCAAGAAGATTTATGAATACGACCCGGAATTTACATTTCATATTGCAGGTCTGCATCAGGACCCGCGCATAAAGTTATACTTTGATAATTTTCTGGAAGAAAGTCCCCTGCCTATAGAATTCTGTGGCTGGGTAAAAGATATGCCGGAATGGTACAAAGATAAGGATTATGTAATCTCTACTTCTCTGTTTGAATCGTTTCATTATTCTATCGCCGAAGGCATGGCCAGCGGCCTCATGCCGCTTATTCATAACTGGTATGGCGCCAAACATTTATACCCCGAAGAGCACTTGTTTACCGACCCGGACGCCTGCCTTGAACTCGTCAAGGAGTTCGAAATAAACGATAGCTCTAAACAGGCTCAGATAAATCGTAAGTTCATAAGTAACAGATACAATCTTGATGACAAGTTCAGCCAGATATCTCGCTTAATGAACAAAGTCGTCTGTGCAGACAGCAGAAAAATTGTCAGTGTTTAGGATGAGCAATGTCTAAGAAGAAATCAGAAAAAAAGAAAAAGAGTCCAAAAAAAGGCAACTATCCCTCTCAGCACTTTGCCCAAAAAGCAGCTGTTTCAATTAATCCAAAAAAGCTCGAAAATGCGCTGCTCGACAATCCCAATGACTTGATTGCCGCTCTTTCACTTGCGGAGCACTATTATAATGTGAATCAAGAAACACGCATTCCGGCCGTTCTGAAGTCTATCGCAGTCAAGGATATAAAACCTCAAACAAACGAAAGGCTTAATTACTTCGTCTTATTGTCAATCGGCTATTCAAATAGCGGAGAGTTGCTGGAAGCTGAAAGAATAATAGAAAGGGGATTGGAAGAATTCCCGGATTCAATTGATTTCCACTATATGCTTAGTTTTGTCAAGTTGTCATTGAGGGAATATGACAAGTCAATCGAAGCCGGCCACAGATTTCTATCTCTTTTATCAACGCAGCCAAAGTATCCGCCTTATTGCGGTATGACATCGCATCTGTCTCAATTGCACAATATAATGGGCAGCGCCTTTTTTGAGAAAAAAGAATTTGATAATGCCATAGAACAGTTTAAAAAAGCAATCAAGGTAGATCATGGCAACCATCTGCCATATCTGAATCTGGCTAAGCTGCATTATCACAGGAAAGAAAACGAAGCGGCAATCGCAGCAATTAAAGAAGGTCTCACCTTCTGCCGCCAGATAGATGAACTCAAAATGCTAAAGCAAACGGTCGAAAATTACCGCACTGTCTCTGCCTGCATGATTGTCAAGAACGAGGAAGAACTGCTGGAGGATTGCCTTAAATCTATCCGCAGCTGGGTTGATGAAATTATCATAGTAGATACCGGTTCCACCGATAAGACAATTGAAATTGCCGAATCATACGGAGCAAAAATCTTTCATCAGGAATGGGAAGGAAACTTCTCTAAGCATAGAAACTATTCCATGGAACAGGCCACATCGGACTGGATTTTTGTCATTGATGCCGATGAACGCCTGTGCGAAGAAGACATACCCAAACTTCAAGCGTTGATAAACTCAGACAATCATTCGATTGTTTCAATCAATGTTTACTCTGTCTACGGTGACAATCAGGAAATGACAACATTTTTGCCGTCGATCAGGTTGTTCAAAAGAGATATGGAACTTCGCTACCAGGGCATCGTGCACAATCGTTTAGAATTTTCAGAGGACGCCTCAATCGTGCGCGCCGACGTTAAGCTTAATCATCTCGGCTATGATTTGAGCCCAAAGCGGATGAAAGCCAAATTTGAAAGATCCAAGACGCTGCTTGAAAAACAGCTCGAAGAAGACCCTGGCAATGCCTTTGCCTTATATAATCTGGCTCAGCTTTATCGCGGGCGCTCTAAAGACGATCCAGCCAAATTTAGCGATGAGATTATAGAATTCGCCCAGAGAGCAATAGAAATTATCGATCCTGATGACTTACACACCCGAAATCTTCACCTGATGAGTCTGGACCAATTAGCCTGGGCATATTTTTATAAGAAAGATTACAAAGCAGCGCTGAAATTTGCCGAGAAAGCGCTGAGCCATAAGAAAGACTACCTGGACCCGTTGTTATTGCTCGGCCATATATACACTCATACTCAGGAAATTGATAAAGCTATAGATTCATATAAAACATATCTGGACAGACAGGCCAAATACATCCCGACTTCAGAAACTGACAATATCATTCTTATCAACCCGGACAGCCGGGCAGCGGCATTCTACGGACTGGCGCTGATTTATGAATTAACTGATAATTTTAGCACTGCTCTGGAGTATTATCGTAAAACCGCAGACGTCAACAGCAGCCATCTTGATGTTCAAACTAGAATCGAAACGATGAAAGAGTCGCTAAGTGCAGAGCCGTCTGAGAGTCAAAAAGAGATTCTTGACGAACTATCTGAACTCATAAACGGCAATCAAATCGAAAGCGCTGTTAAGCTGGTGGAGGATGCTGCCGGTCGCTCAGACTCACCAAAAGAGATTCTTGCATCAGCGGCACAGCTCTTTATGACAGCTAATAAGCAAACGCAGGCGATTGACTGCTACAAAAGAGCAATAGAAATAGATAATAGTGACCCCGCCATCTTAAATGACCTGGCCAACTGCTATTTCAAAATGAAACAGTATGAAGAAGCCAAAGGATATTATCTCCAAGCAGCAAATCTTAAGAACACCCCGGATATCGTATACAGAAATCTTGGACTAACTCTCATCGGAACCGGGGAGCGCTCAGATTCATTAAAATATTTCGATAAGTATCTCGAGACAAACCGACAGGACCAGCAGATTGCTCGCATGGCAGCAAATCTTCACGCCAACGATGGTCAATATTCCTCGGCAGTGTCTCATTATGAAACAGTTCTCGCATCAGACCCCTCAGATCATGAATCACTTTACAATTTGTCCGAATGCTACCTGCAAATGGGGCATATAGACTCGGCCAGGCTTGGTTTTGAACGCGTTCTGAGACTTGCTCCAGACTTCGCACAGGCCCAAAAACGGCTGTTTGAAATCACTGAAGTTGTGACTGAGGTTTAGCAAGTTTTCTACAAATTATTCTCAGTTTTTTAGCTAAATTTATTAAGATACTGGCGCTTTTGCCGATTAAATTCTTTGTAAAAGCAAAAAGTCTCTCAAGTTAGACTTCACACAATAGGAGGGGCAAACAGCTCACAGGGGTTTAAAGGAGTTTTAACTCTGACAGGATAGTCATCAACATTGGAAGTGACATATACTAGCAAGCAACTAAACAACATTGAACGGACGGGATAAGGTAATCCCGCAAATCTCCAAGGAGGAGAAGAATGTCACTAGCAATTAACCACAACATTGCGGCTCTGAATGCGCATCGAAATTTGTTGAACACAACAAATTCGCTGCAGCAGTCTATGCAAAGACTGTCGTCCGGTTTTCGGATCAACAAGGCATCCGATGATCCTGCCGGTTTGGTGATTTCAGAACAGTTCCGTGCTCAGATTGCCGGTCTTAACCGTGCCATCCAGAACTCGGAGGGTTCTATCAGCATGATCCAGACCGCTGAAGGCGCCCTGACCGAAATCAGCAGTCTGTTGATTTCGATGAGAGAACTGGCCATTCACGCGGCCAACGAAGGTTTCAACTCAGCCGACCAGCTTGCTGCTGACCAGGCGGAAATTGACAATGCTGTCAAGACAATCGATCGTATCGCTGCCAATACGCAGTTCGGTTCGAAGAAATTGATTGATGGTTCAAATGCCAATACCGCTACTATCACCAGCTCAAACAGCTCCGGCATCACCATCAAAGAATCTTTCCTGAGTGACGGTCAGCATTCCATCACCGCCACCAAGACAGCAAGCTCAACCGCTTCGCTGAACACTACCTCACTCGGACTCAGCCTGCTCAATACGACAGGTGATCCGGTCAACCTGACTGAAGAAATCCACAACGTTGACGTTGTGCAGGCTTCAGACGTAGCCAGCAAGCGTTCGGGAACCGTTACTCTGGCCGACGCCTTCGGCAACAACCTGACACTCGCCGCCGCCGCTACCGTAGGCATGATTTCTTCAGGTGCAGTCGCCACAGCTACTGCCTCTCATGCCGGTAATTACACAATCACCATTAATTATCAGGAAAATGGTGAATCACCAAGCGGTAACCAGACCTTTATAGTCGCGGTTGTCTCAGGTGATACGACTTCTACAATTGCAGCTAAACTCCAGACAGAAATCAACCTCAACACTGCCTTAGCAGGTAAAGTTGTGGTAACCGGTACTACTGCCGGCGCTTTGAGAATCAAATCTGCCAGCCTTGGCGCCCAGTTCTCTGTTCAGACACAGGCTTCAAGCACTACCGCTTCAGTGAGCCTGTTCTCGTTTAGCGCTCAATCATCCCGTGGTTCTTCAGCTAACGTATTGAACTATACCGTAACATCAGCTACACAGTCCAATACTACCGCTGACATTATAGTTGCTGCAGCTACATATACCTCAATGACATCTCTGGCCACAGCGATTGATACCGCAATGGACACGGCTTTTGGTAAAGTTGCCGGTGATGCTGCAGTATCTGACTTTGATGTTGTTGTATACAATAACAATCAGCTGGAATTCCGTTCAAACGACGAAGGTTCAGCATACTCAATCAAGCTGAACGCTGGTCTTGCAGGATCAGGTAACTTACGTAATGCTCTAAATATGACCGAAGATCCGATTGCCAGTACTGGTCTTGATGCTTTGGTTTCATTCGATAACTTTACCAATACCATTACCAAAGTTAACTATGGCACAACCGGTATCGTTACTTTGAAGAATAAAGCAGACGGTGATGTCGGACAGGGTACTGTTGACATGATTGTCAGCACCGCTCTTAATGGTATCAACTTAGGTAACTTGCTGCTTGATGTTAAAGCTGCCAAGTTTGACGTTCGTCTAAACGGTGGTCCGGCTACTTCTGTAACTGCCGGTAAAGAATTCACAATCTTTAACGCCGACCGCTCTGAGTCGCTGAAGGTTGTCTATTCTCTTACTTCACAGGGTGGAACAGAGACAATCAACAATTTCGATCGTTCGCTGGTCTTCCAGATCGGCGCCAACGTTGGCCAGACAGCCAGCATTGGTATGAGAAATATGTCTGCTTCCACACTCGGTACAGGTCTGCAGGGTAATTCATTCTCGTCTCTGTCATCGATTGATGTGACCACAGCAGATGGCGCTCAGGACTCCCAGTCTGTTATCGATGCAGCCATTAACGAAGTATCTACTGCACGTGGTACTCTGGGTAGTTTCCAGAAGAATACTCTGGAATCCAACTTGAGAAACCTGAGAGTTGCGGCTCAGAACCTGACTGCCGCCGAGTCTCAGATTCGTGATACTGATATGGCTAAAGAAATGTCAGAATTCACCAAGCACCAGATTCTGCTTCAGGCCGGCGTTGCTATGCTGGCTCAGGCTAATCAGGTGCCGCAGGTTATTCTGTCGCTCTTTGGTTAATAGATATAATGAGAAATCCGGAGGAGGAGCAATCCTCCTCCGGTATTCTATCAACAACGATGACAGACATTGAAGTCATAGGATTACAGGAGTTAAAATGAGTCACGTCGTAGGTTCCATAGACGGTATAGTTTCAGGCCTCAACACCACCGAACTTATCGATTCAATTATCCAGTCCCAGCGTAGTAACGCTTTTCTGCTGGAATTTCAAGTTGAAAATAAAACTAACGAAGTTTCTACACTCAAAGCGCTGCAGGCAAAATTCTTAGCCTTAAGCACTCAAATAGCGAATCTAAAGAGAGTCAGCACGTTTGAAGCTTCATCGGTAAAAGTATCCGATGACACTATATTATCGGCGACGTCTACCGGAAGACTTGGCAGCGGCTCTTACAGCCTTCAGGTCTTGGAACTGGCCCGTAATCATCAGCTGGCCAGCCAGGGAATTTCCGATGATTCGGTGGCCTCGCTTGGAACCGGCACAATTTCAATACAGGTCGGCGACGGTACTTCTGCAACAGTAACAATCGATTCTACCAACAACTCTTTAACAGGAATAAAAAGTGCCATTAACGACGCCGGACTCGGAGTTACTGCCTCTATTATAAACGACGGTTCATCTGAAAATCCGTACAGATTGTTGCTCACCTCTAACAAAACCGGCCTTCAAAGCAAAGTCACTATTTCGTCAACATTAACAGGCGGCACTAACCTGGACTTTGCAAATTCCTCGTTTGACGTACCGGAAACCATTTCATTTGCCAGTGGCTCTGATTCAATCGTAACTCTGGGAGCTACCGCTTCATATTCCGGAAGCGAAAATAAAATTTATACTTTTACAGTTCAGGGCACAGGCGAGCAGACAGTCGGTACGGATACGATTAATATTGACTGGAGCGATGGTACAAATTCCGGAACTATCACAGTCTCTACTGCTGCTACTGAAATTACTCTTACAGGAACCGGCTCAGACGGGCTGAAACTAAGTTTTTCCGCCGGAAAACTCAATGCCGGTGATACTTTTCAGGTACAAACGTTTGCACCGCTTCTGCAGGAAGGTTCTGATGCAAAAATCGCCTTAGGTTCTACAGGAGGCAGCGGTTCTGCCATAACTGTTACCTCAAGTAACAATACTTTTAAAGATGTTTTAGCCGGACTGGAGTTTACTGTTTTAGAAAAGACAGATCCCGGAAAGAGCGTTACCATAACTACATCCATCAACACCTCGGCGATTCGCAATAGCATTAATGAATTCATAAGAACATATAATGATATTAACGAGTTTATCGATGACCAGAATAGTTTCAACCAGGATACCGGCGTATCCGGAACACTCTTTGGTGATTTGACTGTCCAGACAGTTCAAAACACACTCAGGCGGACTCTCGGAGCCAGAATCAAAGGCATTGATACTAATTTCAATCAACTGTTTTCTATAGGAATTCGTACTCTGGGCGCGGGAGTTTTAGCAATTGCAGATTCCAGCAGACTTAATGATGCCCTCGAAAATAATCTTGATGATGTCATTACTCTCTTTACAGATGGCGCTTCGTCGAGTTCCTCATTTGTGACATTCTTTTCGGCTCAGCCTGAAACTGTTACAAGTGAATCATTTGAAGTGGATATAACCCAGGCTGCCACCCACGGCCGCTTTCAGGGAGCAGTCATTACCGACCCGGCCTCTACTCCGATTGTCATCGACAGCAGCAATAGCCGCCTTAAAATCAAAGTTAATAAACTTGAATCAAATGAGATTATCCTGACCCAAGCCACCTATGATACCACTGCGGAATTGATTAATGAAATCAATGAAAAGATACAGGCCGACGCGAAAATCGGGAAGCAAGGCATTGAAGTTGAATGGGTCTCTACTGGTGGCAGTACCGGTTATGTCCAATTCACAAGCAGCACCTATGGAACGAATTCCAAAATTGAAATCGTAGCTTCGCAGTCTAACTCAGCCCACGCTATATTGGGTCTGACCGGCGGTACTGCCTATGCCGGAGTTGATGTCGAGGGGACTATCAATGGTGAAAAGGCCGAAGGTTCGGGGCAGTTTCTTACCGGCCAAGAAGGCAATCTCAAGACAGACGGGCTGAAGCTCTTAATTGACCTGGACTCTACGCAGCTAATAGCCGGTGCCGAAGCAACTGTTACAGTTACCCGCGGCATCGCTTCACAGCTTGATGAATTCGTCGATTCAGTTATCGCGGTTGGCGAAGGTACCTTTGACCGCAGAATCAAGGCAACGGAAAACCAGATTTTAGATCTTAACAAAAGAATTGGTGAGATAGACGAAAGACTGGAGCTCAGGAGGCATTCCTTGATAGAGCAATTCATTGAACTGGAAACTTCACTGGGACGTCTCCAGGGCATTGGCCAATTTCTTACTACCCAACTTGCTTCACTGAACACAAACTGGGTTCTTGGCAGAAACAGAAATTAGAATCTTCAGCCTATGAATAATAACTTAAAAGCCTATGAGTCTACCAGCACCCTGGGATTATCACAGGTAGATTTAATATTAAAAGTATATGATGGAGCAATCGGAGCTTTCACAGAGGCCGCCGAATTTTACAGCAATAACGACTTAAACGCCGGCTACGAAAAGATGGAAAGAGCTAAGAAATTTGTGACCCATCTTTATACCACTTTGGACCCCGATAATGGCGGCGAAATTGCCGAGAGATTAGGCAAGATTTATGCATTCATGCTGAATCAGACTGATATTGCTCAAGCTACAAAAGATTTGAAAATTATTGACGATAATATAAGTGTGCTGAAGAATGTCAGGGAGGGCTGGCAGGGGCTGAAAGATCAGCAAAATAACGGCGCCGGAAGCAAGGCAGAAACAGGCAATAACGGTGCAAAACCAAAATTCGTAACGTCGGCTTGAATTTTATGGGATCAATGGACTACAAGGTGCTCAATCAATTAGAACAGGAACTTTTGACCGTTTTAAAGAAAGAATATACGTTTTATCAGTCGCTCTACATTATGCTCGATAAACAAAGAGATCAGATAAAATTTAACAAAGATGACCGCTTACTTGACCTGTTTGCTGAGATTCAAAGGTTTCACGCCCGAATCAAGCAATCAGATGAAAAGGTAGCGCTCCTAAAAGCCCGCAACCAGGAAATCTTTGAGATGGCCTCAACTTTGCCGGAAGTAAAAAAGCTGAGCAATAGTATTGCCACTCTGATTAAAAGGAGCATCGGTATTGTCAGCGACTGTGAAGAATATCTGCAGGGACGATACGACAGAATCAGGGAGGAGCTAAACAAGCTCAAAAATAGCCATAAAATCATAAACTATATGGGTGAGCCAGACAGCTCTCCATATTTTGTGGATGGAAATAATTGACCGGGTAAAAGGTAAGACGAATAAAAGCGGGAAGCACTGCCGCATGGGAAGAAGGAGGTGCAGATATGCTTATGGGAAGCCAACAGCAGCATGAAAATCCGAAGAAAACGAGTAGAAGGAATAAGTTAACTCAAAGCAAAGGTTCGGATAGAAGTGAAAAGATTGAGATGCTCAAAAGGCGGGTTCAGTCAGGCTTTTACAAAAGTGATGATGTCATTGAGAAAGTTGTCAAGAGGCTGACCGGGGAGATATAGACTCTCTTCGCATAAACAGATGGTAAATATATGGAAGCAGTAGCTATAGACAACAAAGTCAAACAAGTTATTTCAAATATTAATAACCTGCCGACTCCTCCGATCGTTTTTCAACAGATTCAAAAAGCTTTAAGCGAAGATGATGCCAGCGCGGCACAGGTAGCGGCAATTCTTCAGGAAGACCCGGCCATCTCGGCCAAAGTGCTCAGACTTACCAACTCTGCTTTCTACGGTTTACCTCGTGAAATTGAGACTGTTAAACAAGCCGTAGTGATTATTGGTATGGAAGCGGTGCGTAATCTTGTTTTGTCTGCTTCGGTCCTCGACATGTTCCATGGTGATTCGCTCGACCGCCAGTACCAGGACCTTTTTTGGCGGCACTCGCTGGCTGTGGCTTCTGCCAGCCGACTGGTTGCCGCTAAGTCCAATACAAATGAACCGATTGATATTGACTCTTCATTCTCAGCAGGTCTTCTTCACGACATAGGTAAAATTGTAATTGCCTGTTATCTGCCTGACGAATTTAGTCAATTGGTTGAACGCCGACAAACCGATACCACAACTTCGGATTACGATCTCGAAGAAATGGTGTTCGGTTATAATCATGCCCAGATTGGCGGGTTTTTGGGCAGTCAATGGAAACTGCCCACAAAACTTCAGCATGCCATTGTCTTTCACCACGAACCCAGCAAATGCCCGGTTGAACTGCTGTCCCCATACGTAGTTCACGTCGGAAACTTCATCGCCAAGAAGTCTTTCTTTGACGATGCTGAAGAACTGTTTAACGATAAGCTTGAAGACGGAGCTTTGGAAAGGCTCGGAATCTCCGAAGATATGATACCGGACCTGTGTGAAAGGCTCAAGGAAGAGTACCTGAAAGCTGAAACATTTGTTCAGATAGCCGGTGTCTAAAGCTCTCGGCCCATATGTCCACGGAGCATGCCTTATCCGATGAGCCGCAGGTCATGAATCCTATTGAGAACCATCCAGGAATCAGAAAATCTCCCTAACTTTGGTCATATCTTTATCTTAGGCTAAACTTAGCCTTGACATTATCGATATAAGCTTATATGAATTAGCCTTAGCGGCCATAGGCCGTTTGTTAGTTTCGATTATAAACAGCATATGGGCGATTAGCTCAGTTGGTTAGAGTACTTGCTTGACATGCAAGGGGTCAGTGGTTCAAATCCACTATCGCCCACCATTATGTTGGTATGTTGTTGCGGAAATCGTAGGTGAAAAGAACTTTGAGTTCTTGCTTTTCTGTTTTAGGAACTGAAAAGAAATGTCAAATGTGCAAATAAAATTTCCGGACGGCTCAGTAAGAGATTTCGAATCCGGCGTTACCGGTTTCGATGTGGCCAAGTCAATTTCGCCCCGACTGGCCAAAGAAGCCGTGGCTATAAAAGTTGACGGCAAAGTTACTGACTTAAGCCGGCCGGTTGCAGACAGCGCACCGGTGCAAATACTTACTTTTAATGATCCCGAAGGCCGCCAGGTGTTCTGGCATTCCAGTTCCCACATTATGGCACAGGCGGTACAGGAACTTTTTCCAAAGGTTAAGCTGGCCATAGGCCCGCCGATTGATACCGGCTGGTACTACGATTTCGAGGTCGATAAGCCCTTTACTCCTGAAGACCTGCAGCGTATTGAAAAGCGGATGAAAGAAATCGTCACCGAAAAGGCCGCATTCAGCTGTCAGGAAAAAACCCGCCAGGAAGCCATAGACTATTTCAAAGCGAAAGATGCCAATTATAAAGTAGAAATATTAGAAGACCTGGATGTTGAAAAAGTCACTTTCTACTACCAGTCAAGATTTGAAGACCTCTGCCGCGGCCCGCATATTCCCAGCACCGGTATCGTCAAAGCATTTAAGCTGACTTCAACTTCCGGTGCTTACTGGCGCGGAGATGAAAAAAGACAAATGCTCCAGAGAATTTACGGAGTATCTTTTCCCAAGAAATCACTTTTAGATGAACATCTTCAACTTTTAGAAGAAGCCAAAAAGCGCGACCATCGACTGCTCGGCAAACAGCTGGAACTGTTTCTTTTTTCCGAGGAAGTTGGCGCCGGTTTGGTTTTATGGTTGCCCAAAGGCGCTCGTATTCGAAATGAAATAGAAAACTTCTGGCGGCAGGAACACCTGAAATATGGCTATGAGCTGCTCTATTCTCCCCATATAGCCCATCGTTCTTTGTGGGAGCGGAGCGGCCATACTGATTTCTACAATGAGAGTATGTTTGGTCCGATGGAAGTCGACCAGCACCTGTATCAACTCAAGCCAATGAACTGTCCATTTCATATTATTATGTATAAGTCCCGTCTCTGGTCATATCGTGATTTGCCGCTGCGCTGGGCGGAGCTTGGTACTGTCTATCGTTACGAACGCCCCGGAGTTCTGCACGGTCTGCTTAGAGTACGCGGCTTTACCCAGGACGATGCCCACCACTTTGTGGCACAAGACAAGATGGAAGAAGAATTAAGCTGGACGCTTGATTTTTGCACTCACATTCTTGCCGCGTTTGGCTTCAAAAACTACGATATAAGACTTTCCACCAGACCGGAAAAAGCGATAGGCGACCCGGCCGACTGGCTGCGGGCCGAAGCCGGGCTCAAAATGGCTCTCGATAAAGCCGGCTTAAAATATGAAATTGACGAAGGCGGCGGTGCTTTCTATGGCCCCAAGATTGATATTTTGATTAAAGATTGCCTGAACCGCTCCTGGCAATGCTCTACGATACAGTTCGATTTCTCTCTGCCGGAACGATTTGACATGAATTACATCGATTCCGACGGCAAACAAAAGCGCCCTTATATGATTCACCGGGCTTTGCTGGGCTCAATCGAAAGGTTTTTCGGGGTGCTGCTGGAGCATTATGGCGGTAATTTCCCGCTCTGGCTGGCGCCGGTTCAGGTCAAGATTCTGCCGATAACAGATAATTACATAGAGTTTGCTAAAGAAATTCGGGAAAAACTCCAATCTGCTGATATCAGAGCAGAAGTAGACGATCGCTCCGAAAAAATTGGGGCAAAAATTCGCGTTGCGGAGTTGATGAAAGTGCCATATATGTTTATAGTGGGGGGCAAGGAAGTAGAGTCCAAAACGGTATCGGTCAGAAAACATGGCCAGGGTGACCAGGGACCTATGGCGATTGATGGAGTAATCGAAATGCTTGCCACCGAAATAGCTGGAAAAGGCTTGCAAGAAAACATTGACTAGGAGGAACTTATAACAAGCAAAAAGAAGCTGCGCGTAAACGAAACTATTAGAATCTCTCCCATAAGGCTTATAGGAATGGAAGGAGAGCAGGTAGGTATAATTCCAACCAATGAGGCCATACAAAGAGCCAGGGATGCCGGACTTGATTTAGTCGAAGTTGCGCCAACCAGCCGCCCTCCTGTCTGCCGGATTCTCGATTATGGAAAATACAAGTACGAGCAATCCAAAAAAGAGCGCATATCCAAAAAGAAACAGCACTCTTTCCAGATGAAAGAGATGCGCTATCGGCCAAAAATCGACGAGCATGATTATCAGTTTAAAACTAAACATGTCAAAGAGTTTCTAAGCTCAGGCAGTAAAGTTCGGGCTTTTGTCATGTTTCGCGGCCGTGAAATGGCTTATACCGAAATGGGCAGAAAACTTCTGCAAAGGCTTGTTGAGGATGTATCAGAAATTGCCGATGTTGAGTCAGCACCCAAGATGGAAGGCCGGACAATGAGCATGGTTGTGTCCCCTAACTCTCAGATAATGAAAGAGTTAAAGAAAGCTTACAGCGATAAGTCAGAAGACAAAAAGACTGAACCAGCTGATGAAGAAAAAGTTGAAAAAACAGCAAGCGAAGAGTAGAAAAATTTACTATATTAGTCAGCTAGGAAGGAAATTTTAGATATGCCAAAGATGAAAACACGCCGCGCGGCCGCCAAAAGATTTAAGAAAACGGCCTCCGGTAAGATAAAAAGAAATCGTGCCTACAAGGGGCACATACTGACCAAGAAATCACCAAAGCGCAAACGCAAGCTGCGTAAGTCAACTCTGGTGTCCAAAGCTGATTTTAAGAGAGTAAATAGATTAATTCAATAGCTTGTTGGAATTGATTTAGGAGTAAAATTTAATGCCAAGATCCAGAAATACAGTTGCCGGCCATAAGAGACACAAAAAAGTCCTCAAACGTGCCCGGGGCAACTATGGCGCCCGCAGCCGCCTGTATAGAACAGCTGTTGAAACAGTCAACAAAGGCTTAAAATACGCCTACCGTGACAGAAGAAATAAAAAACGAGAATTCCGTTCTTTATGGATAACTCGTATCTCAGCAGCAGCCAAAATTTGTGGTACAAATTATTCTACTCTTATGTTTGGACTAAAACAATCCGGCGTAAACTTAAACCGAAAGATGCTGGCAGATATAGCCGCCCGTGATATGGCTACTTTCAAAAATCTGGCAGAGATGGCTGCAGTCAAATAAATTAAAATTCGAATATATAAATGCCGCTTCTTGAACAGATTATTCAGTTAGAAAAAGAAGCTCTTGAGCGAATCGGAAACTCCGATTCGCTCGATTCGCTTAATGCCATTCAGGTTGAATATCTGGGACGAAAAGGAAAAGTTACTGCTGTTCTTAAACAGCTAAAAGACGTCCCCCCCCAAAAACGCCAGCAGATAGGTGCTGCTGCTAACAAACTTAGAGTAAAGCTCGAAAACTTACTTAAAGAAAAGCAGGCTGCCTTTGCCGTTTCAGGCACCAAGACAGTCTTCGACCCGACCCTGCCCGGCACAGCCCCCAGGGTGGGCGCTCCCCATATTATCAATCAGGTCATGGGGGAGATCTGCCAGATCTTTTATGGTATGGGTTTTGAAATTGCCCACGGACCCCATATTGAAACCGATTATTTCAATTTTGAAGCGCTGAATTTTCCGCGCGACCATCCGGCCCGAGATATGCAGGACACTTTTTTTGTCGAAGGCGGACGGCTTCTTCGTACTCATACCACACCGGTACAGTCAAGAATACTGGCCAGCAGAAAACCACCCATAAAAATAATAACTCCCGGACTCTGTTTCCGCTATGAAACAATAACCACCCGCTCCCATGTTGCCTTTTATCAGGTAGATGGTTTCATGGTCGACGAAGGAGTGACAATGGCTGACCTAAAAGGCGCTCTGGTGGCTTTCTGCCGAGAGTATTTTGGGAAAGGACTGAAATATAAATTCCGCCCCTCGTATTTTCCATTTACGGAGCCATCGGCGGAACTTGATATTTCCTGTTTTCTTTGCGATGGCAGAGGCTGTCAGCTTTGCAAGTATTCGGGATGGCTGGAAATACTTGGCTGCGGTATGATTGACCCCCATGTCCTGGAGCACGCTGGTATAGACAGCGAAAAATACACCGGCTATGCCTTTGGAATGGGCGTAGAGCGGCCGGCCATGCTTAAACATAAAATAACTGATATCCGGATGTTTTTTAATAACGACGTTAGATTCTTAAGGCAGTTTCTCTAAAATGAAACTTCCTTATAGCTGGCTTGTCGAACTTACCGGTTCCAAGTGGCCCGCTGAAGAGATGGGTGAGCGCCTGACTCTGTGCGGTATCGCCTGCGAAGATATAGAGCCTACCGCCAGATACTTTGACAAAGTTGTAGTCGGTAAAGTTCTCGATATCAAATCTATTCCGGGCGCTGACAAAATAAGACAGGCGACGGTCGACATCGGCAAAGAAAAGCTCGACCTGGTCTGCGGCGCCCCGAATCTCAAAGTAGGCCAGAAGGTGCCGGTCGCTAAACTTGGTGCCAAACTTGCCGGCGGTATAGAAATAAAAAAAGCCCACATCAGGGGCATAGAATCATCAGGAATGATCTGCTCCGAATCCGAGCTTGGTATTTCGCAGGAGCACACAGGAATTTTAGTTCTTGATGATAAGTGCAGAGTTGGAGTTTCTCTGGCCAAAGCCCTTGATTACGACGACTATATTATGACATTTGAACTGACTCCAAACCGCGGCGATTCAATGTCCGCCATCGGCGTGGCCCGCGATATTGCAGCGCTGTCTTCATCAAAAATTATCCGTCCTAAATTCAAAATTAAGCCTTCTAAAGAGAAAGCCGGCAAATGTATAAAAGTTGAAATTGAAGACACAACTGCCTGCCCAAGATACGCTGCTCGTATTATCAAAGATATCACCATTGCTGATTCCCCCTGGTGGCTAAAGAAAAAGCTGCTGATGTGCGGCATCAGACCTATTAACAATGTTGTCGATATCAGTAACTTTGTAATGCTGGAATGCGGTCACCCGCTGCATGCTTTTGACTTAAATCGTTTCGGCTCAAACAAAGTCGTCGTGCGCCGTGCCAGAAAAAATGAAATATTCAAAACCCTCGATGAAAAGGAACATAAGCTCAGCCCCGAAGTCCTTCTGATCACCAACGGCAAAAAAGCAGAAGCCGCCGCCGGGGTAATGGGCGGACTTGATTCTGAAGTGGGTGAAGCCACCACCGATATTCTTTTAGAGGCTGCTTATTTCAATCCTGCGGTTATTCGCAGAAGCCGCAAATTCTTGAACATGACCTCGGAATCGCAGGCTCGTTTTGAAAAGGGAGTCGACCCCAACGGCATCGAATACGCCATTGACAGAGCCGCTTATCTGCTGCAGGAGCTTTGTGGCGGGAGTGTCTTGAGCGGCATGGTCGATTGCTACCCCAAAAAGATTAGGCCGTGCAAAGTCGCGTTCCGGCCTCAAAGATGTAACGACCTGCTGGGCACTAACTACAAGACCTCACTTATGAAAAAAGTCTTTAAAGACTTAGGCTTTAAAGTTGCAGGTACAAATTCAAATGATAAAAAGCTTTCGGTAATAGTGCCTACCTTCCGTCCCGACGTAGAAAGAGAAGTAGATTTAATTGAAGAAATTGCCCGTATCCGCGGATATGCAGAAATACCTGACGTAGCTAGCAATATGGGGCCGCTTTTTACGCCTGTTCATCCTCAGGATAAATTCAAAGAAGATATGCGCAGACTAATGACAGGGCAGGGTTTTGATGAAATAATGGGACATGGTTTTGATGACAGCCGTCTGGCATCACTTGTAAATCCCAATCAACCGCTTCTAAAAATATCAAATCCGAATTCTGTTGAGCTAAATGTCATGCGTAATTCGCTGATTTCCTTTGCTCTTACAGTTATAAAAAATAACATCGCTCAAAGAAATCTTGACCTATGTCTGTTTGAATACGGTAAAGTTTATTTTCCTCCGGATGCCAAAGGCAACTGGTGCGAAGAATACAGGCTGCTAGTTCTTGCTACCGGTCAGACACGGCAGTCATGGCGAGACTCTTCTCGCAAATACGATTACTATGACCTGGCCGGTGTTCTTGAAAACTTAAGCTCGCGTTTTAAGATGCCAGGATTCGAATTTTCAAATAGCAGTTTCAAATGCTTTGACAATCAGCTATCGTTTGAAATCAAGTCTGATGGAAAAGTCATTGGCAAAATTGGAAAAATTGATAATGCCATTGCAGCCAAATTCGACCTAAAGCAAGCGGTCTACATAGCAGAGCTGCCGATTCCAGGCTTAATTGAATTGAGCGACAACAAGAGGCTGTTTGAAGCTTTGCCTATTTATCCGGCATCTTCAAGAGATTTGGCTATAGTGGTTGACGAAACGGTAAAAGCAGGCGATATTGTTTTCAAGGTAAGAGAGGCTGCAGGCAAGCTGGCAGAGCATGTCTCAATCTTTGACCTCTATCAAGGCAAGCAGATTGCCAAAGGAAAAAAGTCTTTGGCCATATCAATCAGCTACCGCTCGTCGGAATCGAGCTTGGAGAGCAATCAAGTGGATGAAAGACAAAGGCTTGTAGTTGGCAGCCTAAAGAAAGAGTTTAACGCTGAGATACGGGACAAGTGACTATGAAAGAAAAGCTGAACCTGATTAGTGAAAAAGTTGACGATGTAGTAGCTCTGGTAGAGCAGCTAAGATCCGAAATCGTTGACCTGGCCAGGGATAACCGGACACTCAAAACTCAGATAAGCCGCCTCCTCAAAGAATCCAAAGAGGCCGATCTTGACAATGTAGACCGTAGAGATTCTGTCAGAACAAAGCTGAATTTGGTCTTAAATCGCCTCGAAGAGCTGGAATCTCTGGCAGGCTGACCTTTTTTTTCTTGACTGAAACGCAGTTATACCGATACTTATTAATAAGTAAAAATCGGAATATGAATTTTAATAAGAATTAGTATTCGTTTATTTTTTAGAGATGTCATTAGATAAAGATAATAAGGTGATTGTGAAAATTTTTGGAGAAGATTATCCCATTATAGGTGTATCTGACACAGCCCATATTTCAAAAGTCGCCGATTACGTTGACACAAAGATGAATGACATAGCCAAGACCAGTCGCATCCAGTCAAGAGACAAACTGGCTATTTTGACGTCATTATCCATAGCCTCGGAACTTCATGAGAAGGCCGATATAGTTAGCCAGGGTGACCAGCAGTATAATCAACAGTTGGATTCTATGATTGCCCGGCTGGATAATGCTCTGAGGACTTAATAATCCTTTCATTCTGCCTTTCTCGAATACTCCTTCATTAATTCCTAATCCGTTTCAATATAAACATCCTTGCTGAATTCGGTCAGCTTGGCCGAAGCGGAGACTGAAATGGAAAATCCTGTTTTGTATATAATTGTTGCCTTAGTAATCGGGGCGGTCTCGTTTTTTGTAGCCAGAATGCTGGCGCTCAAAAGTATTTCACATAAACTCAATGATGCCGAAAGCCAGTCCAAACGGCTGATAGAGCAGGGAGAAAAAGACGCTGAAATCAAAAAGAAAGAAGCGATTTTAGAGGCCCGCGAAGAATGGATGAAAGTCAAAGTTGATTTCGAAAAAGAGATCGAATCCAGAAGACGCGAAATAGAATCATCAGAAAAGAGAACCGGCGACAAAGAAGCTGATGTCAATAAGCGCCTTGAATTTCTGGACCTGAGAGAGAATGAACTGAGCGGCCGCGAGACTACCATTCAGGGCAAAGAAAAGGGGCTGGAAATAAGGCAGGAAGAGCTGGAGAAGATTATCTCTCAGCAAAATGAGCGCCTTGAGAAAATTGCTCAGATGACTCCCGAAGAAGCCAAAAAACAGCTGATGGAAAATATGGTCAGCGCCGCCAAGATGGAGGCTGCCTCGCATATCAAAGAGATAAAAGAGAAAGCTGAAAAGGATGCTGAAAAAGAAGCCAAAGAAATAATTTTAGGCTCCATCTATCGCTGCGCTGCCGACCATACTGCCGAGACCACTGTCTCAGTAGTCAATTTGCCCAGTGAAGAGATGAAAGGCCGGATTATTGGCCGCGAGGGTCGCAATATCCGTTCGTTTGAAACCTTGACCGGCATCGATGTAATTGTTGATGATACCCCCGAAGCTGTAATTTTGTCCGGCTACGACCCGGTCCGCCGCGAGATTGCCCGAATGGCTTTAGAAAAACTTGTCTCAGACGGCCGTATCCACCCGACCAGAATTGAAGAAGTCGTGGAAAAATCGAAGCAAGAGATGGAAGTAAAAGTCCGTGAGGCCGGCGAGCAGGCTTGTTTTGAGCTGAGTATCCACGGTCTTCACGAGGAAATAGTCCACCAGTTGGGTAAGCTCCACTTCAGAACTTCCTATGGACAGAACGTACTGACGCACTCAAAAGAAGTCTCAATGCTTTGCGGGCTGATGGCAGCCGAACTAGGGCTTGACGCTGTCATGGCCAAGCGCTGCGGACTGCTTCACGATTTAGGCAAGGCCATAGACCGTGAGACCGAAGGAACTCACACCCAAATCGGCGCCGAGTATTTACGCCGCTATAAAGAGCATGAATTTGTCTCAAACGCGGCCGAGTCGCACCACGATGATGTGCCTATGATTTCTCCCTATCCGGTCCTGGTGCAGGCGGCAGATGCTATCTCAGGCTCCAGACCAGGCGCCCGCAGAGAGCCGCTGGAAGCTTATATCAAGCGACTGAAACAGCTCGAAGAACTGGCCGACAGTTTCAAAGGTGTGGCCAAAGCGTATGCTATTCAGGCCGGCCGCGAAATTCGTGTTATAGTCGAGAATCACGAGCTCGATGATCTGGCCGCAGAAATTCTGGCCAGCGATATTGCCGAAAAAATCGAAGGCGAGATGCAGTATCCGGGTCAGATTAAAGTTACAGTTATCCGGGAAACCCGGGCAACTGAATACGCCAGGTAGAGCCTCTGTCATTCCCGCCAATCTTGTCATTCCCGAGGTTCGTTGTCGGGAATCCAGTTCCCCAAATTTCGAAAGGGTTGAATATATTCAACCCCTACGGGCTCTAAGCTCCTGTAGGTCAGGACTCTTGCAGTCCTGACGCTTTGAGATTGCCGCGTCGTCCCGATTTAAATCGGTTCTTCTCGCAATGACTGTTTTTCAGTACTGCCGGGTCACAATCCTCCACAGAGTGGAGAATCAAGACCCCGCAGAACGCGCAAAGTTACGGTTATCCGCGAGACCCCGGGCAACTGAGTATGCCAAGTAAATTCTAATTTTCTAACACTTTTCCTGTAGGTCAGGAGTCTTGTACTCCTGACGGTTGGCTGCGAATAGTCAGGACCACAAGGGTCCTGACCTACAATGAAGATCTGACATTTTGAGATTGCCGCGTCGTCCCCGACAAATCGGGTTCTCCTCGCAATGACAGTATGTGGCCGCGCCCTCGAAATGGGTTCGTTTTGTCATATCTTAACATCTTTTTTTGAACGTTTTTTGGATTCGATTGAAGTTTTTCTTTGGATTGTCCTCAGAAGTTTATATGTACGATAGAGTTCACGGTCGAGTCTCCATTCGTAGCGGAGCAATACCTGTCCCATGCTGCCGTAGGGTATCGAGCGGACGCATGCGCGGGCGCGTTGGGTGGACTCGTGGGGCTGGTCGGGGGAATCGACATCATCGGATACTATGGGTAGCGGGGCCAAAAAAGAGGCGGTTAACTGCTCGTTTACGGTGGCGGATTCGGCGTTTATGGCACGGCGGTAACGCCAGATGCAGTTGGCGATTTTGAGTACGAGATGTTGCTGGAAGATGCCGCTTGGTTTGAGTTCTTCGAACAGAGAATCGACTAACTGGTCGTAGAGTGTGCGGCTTTCTTTAAGGTGGGGGGAATTGATAACGATATCGGTGGCGTGGAGGCCGTGGGTTATGGCATTTAGGCTGGAGATTTTTTTGCCGGCTTCGGTCTTGGGTCCGGTTGACTTCTGGGCATTTTGCCGGTTTGCTTCTATCTTTTTTTCACTTGTGGACATAGTTATAGGTCTCTTTACTTAACAAGGTCAACCGAGTATTTTGCGGGGATTTGGTGGGGAATCTGTGGGGGGGGAACTCATTATATTATAGCGGACTTCCCCGGACATAAACACCATTGAAATTTATAACAAATGTCCCATTGCCATTCTCCAATAGTGCTGTCCTAGCGGAGTCAGCCGGCACGATTTGGAATTGAGAGCCGCGTAATACATATGTTCTCCTCCGACAGTTTCAACAAGCTTTGCGTCCCGAAACCGTTGTAAAATTTCAAAGATTCCTTCATTTGTTGCGTTTCGGGGCTGTTCTGTAGGCTCGAACGAAGGATCTAGGTTCATTTCGTCGTCATAATTTAAGAAGAATTTAGGTAATTTTCGCAGTTCCTCAACAGTTACGCTAGGAAAACAAGACCGAAGGACATGTAGTCGGTTTAAACTTGCCTTAAAGGTCGGACGCTGATCCCAAGGACCAAAAGATTCATCCAGATATGAATAGATTCCGGCAAGAGTTACCTTGCCAATGACATCCGCCGCTCCACCATCCAAAGCTGCACAAAAATATACCGAGAATAAACCACGACCAGTTGGTGTTTCAGTAGATATCTGGTCAGAGCGGCTTGCTGTGAGAATTGCAACTCCTTGTTTCAACACATCAACATCTGACGCTAATTGAGGCACCCCACCCGCGGCACCTGAGAAACAGCAATCCAGTATTATAATGATTTCTCCAATAAGTGAATTGTTAACTTTTCCCATAATAGCTGATAGTGGTACACCTAAATCAGAATTATCTCCATCTTGTGCAACTATAATTACATCATTATTAGTTGCAGAACCATGTCCAGCAAAATAGAATAGTGCTACGTCCGCACCAGGCTTGAACAATTCGTCAAGATGTTCTAGAACGTTTTTTCTATTAATTCGGGAGTCTTTTGTCGTGTAAGAACGACAATGAAAATTAGGAGAGCCGTCTTGATGATTCGCAAGTAATTGAGTAGTAGCCAAGACATCGTTTACACATCCCTCCAATGTCCCAAAATTCTCGTAGTCGTCTATGCCAATCAAAAGGGCACGTTTCATTCCCATTACAAACTGTCAATAAATTCAGCAATCCCGTCCCACGTCCAAACAATGATCCGGTAACCCTGCATTACTACTGGCTTTGTTCTGTCATCTGAATATGCCCAAAGACCAATGAGCTTTTTACCTTCTTCTTTGGCACATTTGATTTCCCACTTCTCACCGCTTGAATTTTGAGTATTCTTGCTTACCAAAGCAATAACACCATCAGAACGTTTGATTCTGGTTCGGACTCTTTCTTTCCAATCCTCGTCATAGGGTTCTTTTACGGACATATCCACGTACTCGAATGGCGAATCTGTATTTAGAGATTGCCCTTTAAGTAAATCCCTTTGACGAACATCTTCTATTGCAAATGCAACGAAAACAATCTTTTTATCGGCCACATTTGTCCCCTTTCTACATTAATGATTTACTTGGTACTGAATTCGCCCAATTGCTCACTTTATTCACAAGATTATATCAAAATATAGAAATATGGGAGAAATTAGTCAATAACAAATCGAGGTTACTTGTAAACAAATGACCATCTCATTGAGGCATCCTTTCAATCGGCCAACGACTTGATTTATGCCGTTACTTTCTTTTTCGCAGGTAGCTCGCCTTCTAGGTGGGTTCCCGTCTAACTGCCCAAATTTATTTAAACCCACCATAAATGGTGGGGCACCCACGACTACACCTTGAAATATTCTATTGCGCATATACTATAGATATATTAAACTCTACTCTAAGTTATATTAAGCTAATGGTTTGGTGTATGGCGATGCACCGACCTTTCGACCCCCATCCGACAAGTCGGACTTGGGACTAATGCAGGCTCAGGGCGACGGATTCTGACGCCTAGAAGATGGATTCCCGACTACGGATCTCCCCGAGGCATTGCTCGGGACTTCGTCCGCTCAGGACAGGCCTTTGTTCTAATAGGTCTGCTGGTATTTTGGGGGGATTTGGTGGGGATTTTGTGGGAGGGGTAGGGCGTTTTCCCTCAACAGCCTGGCGGTACCGGGCCTCCTCTGAATATGACATCGACCAGATATGTCAAATCCAGAATATCTGCTGAATTGCCATCTCCATTGACATCACTTTCCCCGTCGCACGGGCCGGAGTTTCCACTGCCACGAAATATGAAATCCACCAAAAACGTCAAATCCAGGATGTCGGCATTATTTCCGTCATAGTTGACGTCACCTCGCTTTCCGATACAGCAACTAATCTTTGTCCAGCGCGCCAGGTTTGCGCAAGGTTTACCT
The DNA here is from genome assembly GCA_022571845.1 of Candidatus Zixiibacteriota bacterium. GTDB lineage: Bacteria > Zixibacteria > MSB-5A5 > GN15 > FEB-12 > JACZWU01. The sequence goes on from JACZXB010000002.1 coordinate 246,368, forward strand.
CCTGCAGTGTCAAAGCTGCCCCCCACAATCAGGCTGTTTTCGTATTCTATCAGGGCTTGTGCATATCTATCAACTCCAAGACCGATTCCCGAACCCAGAGGCGACCACGAAGAACCATCCCAGGAGGCTATACCGATGGCGGGGAAAGTTCCAGCAGAGTCAAAATCACCAACCACTATCAATTTGGCGTCATAATTGGTTAGAGCGACACCCCACGCCCACACACTGGAGGTTTCCAATCCTGTTCCTAATGCCGACCAAGACACGCCGTCCCAGGAAGCTATACTACTGGCGTGGACTACTTCAAATCCAATCCAGTCAAAGATTCCGCACGCTATCAGTTTATTGTCGTAAACAATCAGGTCGGAGACTCCGCCGTACAGTAATTTTTCAAATGTTGTCCAGTTCGTATCGTTCCAGGAAGAGAAAACGTATTCCCAATTCGTTTCATAAAACAAGTATCCGGCCACTATTAAATTGTTCTCGTAAACAGTCGCGGCGAATGGCAGACTGTAAGGTCCCAAACCCAGATTGTTCCAGGTAGATCCGTCCCAGGAAAAGACGGCGCCACCGGCATCGGCATACTCGAATATAGTGAATGCTGCTGTGGCGAAGAGGTTACCTTGAAAGACTGCAAATTCATTTACCTGAGCAGATAAGACCGGTTCCTCAGAATTGATTCCCTTTCCTAATAGGGTCCACGTAGACCCGTCCCAGGCGGCAACGTTATAGACTGTATCCCCAAGGACGTAGGCGCTCCCCCCGGCGATCAGTTTCCCACTGTGAACTGTCAGAGCTTCTACTCGAAATGTCGTCCCGTTTCCCAATGCCGACCAGGTGGAACCGTCCCAGGCAGCTACGTGATTGACAGTATCACTGCCGGCGAGCTCAAAATATCCCCCTGCAATCAATTTATTGTCGTAAACGGTTAAAGCACGAACTGTCCCATTCAATCCGTTTTCAGGAGTAGAAACAGAAACGTCCCAGTAAATGTCATCGGGGTCGGGGTCTGATGCTGAGGCACTCGAAACCTGCACCAGCAGGGCTGTACAAATGAAGAGGATTAGTGTGATGTTAAAATATATGAGCTTCTTCATAAATCTTAATGCAAGCGGCTTGTCAGTAGGCGATTACAGCAAGCCTCGTGCGGTGAACTGGCGATGAAATGAAACTAAGGCTGCCTTTCAGGGCAAACAGAATAACCCCTCGTGACCTTCTCAATTTCTACAAATATATGGTGTTTTAAGTCTCCATGCAAGACTTATTTCATCAGTTAAAGTTAGCCGGTTCTTACGTCTCAACTCTGATAATCAATCCTATTGCGCTTTATGCTGTAATATATTAAACTCTACTCTGAGTTATATTGTGCTAATGGTTTGGTGTATGGCGAGGCACCGAAGATGGAATCCAGCCGACTATTGTATGGATTCCCGACTACGGATTTCCCCGAGGCATTGCTCGGGACTAAAGCGGGAATGACAAGAGGAAGATGGGTTCCAGCCTACGCCCCCTATGGGGACTAAAGCGGGAATGACAAGAGGAAGATGGATTCCCGCCTGCGCGGGAATGACAGATAATGGGCGGGAATGACAGGGTGGGGCAGATGAGGACATCTGCCGCCCACATATTCTGGCGCCCATGAAGAAGGGGCAGATGAGGACCAGTCTTGCGCTGGCCGCCCACAACGTAGAATAAGAATCGCCTTAGAAAGTACGGGTAATGTCCGTATTCACAATTCTCTTTATTGCTGATATTTGCGGTAAGGCCGGCCGGCAGGCGACCGCACATCTGACAATCCCACTCAAAGAAAAATATGCCGCCGATTATGTTATCGCCAATGTCGAAAACTCTGCCGGCGGTTTCGGTGTCACCCCCGAAATGTCTCAAAAAATTTTCACCTATGGAGTTGACCTGCAGACTTCAGGCAACCATATCTGGGACAGAGTAGATATCTTAGAGTATATTGCTCAGGAGCCAAGACTTCTGAGGCCGGACAATTACCCCCACGGAGTACCCGGTTCCGGTGTGTTTGTTGACCATGTTGACGGCGTCAAAATTGGGGTCTTAAACCTGATGGGCCGAACTTATATGGCAGACATAGACTGTCCTTTCAAGAAAGCCAGCCGCCAGCTGGCAGCTATGAGTGAGCAGGCGAAGATCATCTTTGTCGATTTCCACGCCGAAGCTACCTCTGAGAAACAAGCTATGATGTATCACCTAAACGGCAAAGTTTCGGCGCTTATTGGCACTCATACTCATGTACCGACCGCCGACGAAAAGGTGACATCGCGAGGCACCGCCTATATCAGTGATGCCGGCATGACCGGTCCTTATGATTCGGTTATCGGTATGGAAGTCGGCCCCAGTCTTGGTCGTTTTATGACCGGCATGCCCAAGCGGTTTACCACCGCCAAAAACGATGTTAAAATTGCCGGTGTAATTGTCAGAGTAGAAACAGAGACGGGCAGGGCGATAAGCATCGAACGTTACCAGTTTGGTTTTGATATTGAAGATGCCGAAGGCAGCAGGGACGCGATATTCAAGAGAGACAAGTCAGAATCGCCAGACGCTGATTCTGAAAACGATAATGACAATGATATCGCCGAAAAGGCGTCCGAAGCATGACAGCTGCAATTATTATAGACGGCAAAGAAGTTGCCAAATCTATCAGGCAGGGCCTTAGGCCCCGAATCGCCAAGTTAAAAGAGAATGAAATTGTACCGGGACTGGCAGCGGTCTTAGTAGGCGACAATCCCGCTTCTCAGACTTACGTTAACAGCAAGGCCAAAGCCTGTGATAAATTAGGAATGTATTCCGAAGTCATCAGAAAGCCGGCTTCGCTCTCTCAAGAGGAGCTAATTGAAATTGTCGAAGGTCTCAATGCCAACCGAAAAATTCACGGTATCTTAGTGCAGTCGCCACTGCCTGAGCAGATAGATGAGCCTGAAGTTACGGTTCATTTAAGCCCCGAAAAAGATGTCGATGGCTTCCATCCTTTCAACGTCGGTCAGATGCTTATCGGCCGGGGAAAGCTGCTGCCCTGTACTCCTCACGGCATCATAAAACTTCTGGAATATTATGAGATAAGCACTGAGGGGAAAGAGGCAGTCGTGGTCGGCCGCTCAAATATAGTTGGAAAACCGGTAGCAGTATTGCTGATGCAAAAAGGGAAGATGGCCAATGCTACGGTTACTATTGCTCATTCCCGGACCAGTAACTTAAGAGAAGTATGCGGCCGGGCTGATATTCTTATTGCCGCTATCGGACGGGCTAATTTCATTAACGCAGATATGGTTAAAGAAGGGGCGGTTGTTATCGATGTGGGCATTAATCGTATTGACGACCCAAACAGAGAAAAAGGCTACCGGCTGGTTGGCGACGTAGATTTTGAGTCAGTCAAAGAAAAAGCCTCGTATATCACCCCGGTTCCGGGTGGAGTGGGGCCGATGACCATAGCTATGCTGCTATCCAACACTGTCACGGCCGCTGAAAATATCGGCTGTTAAAATCTCAAACGTGGTTGCCAAAAGAGTAAGCCTTGCTTAACTTTACTATAAGTAGTTGTAACCTTACTTTAAGTACAAATCAAAACCGCCCGGCGCAAAAATAGAGGCAGGGAATATATGAAACTTAGAAACCAACCGCTAATGAATCACCCCAGCTCAAGTCGTTACGTTTTAAGCTGTTGTCTTACAATAGCTTTAGTGCTGTCAATTCAAGTATCGATTAAGGCTGAGGAGCTTTCAATCGATAAAATAGGCAAGGCCAAGTCAGCAGAAAAAAAGAAAGCAGAAAGCAAAACCAATACAATCGAACAGAAAATCTTGATAGACGCCTATATTTTGCAGGCAGACTCATTTATCAAAAAGAAATATTATATAGCGGCCTTAGCGCTATTGGATTTTGTAAAGAATCTGGACCCTTCGAACAAGACTGCCTTTGCTCTGGAACAGCGCATCAAAAATGATCGTGAAAAAGATATCAAAAAGTATATCCAGACCGCCACCCTGGCTGAACATAGTTTCGATTATGCCGCCGCGCTCGACTCTTACTACAGAGTCTTAGAACTTAACCCATTCAACAAAGCGGCTATCGACTACCGCCGAAAACTTTTCAAAAAACTGAGCCGCAACGAGCAGCTTAATCTGGCTATTAAAAGTTTTCAACAGGGCAATACCAGTCGGGCCAAAATTCTTTTCAAAGGTGTTGTAGCAATAGAGCCGGATAACCAGGTCGCTCTCGGTTATCTTGGGCGCTTAGACAGGAGCAGTTCCAAAGCAAGCCCCCAAATCAAGACAGAGTCGGCAACTCTGGAGACTCTTCAGGCCGACAAGAAAATCTGGCCGCTTTATCTGGAGGGCTTAAAATTAATGCGCGATAAAAAATACAGTGAAGCTATCGATGTCTGGGAAAAGGTTCTTAAGGCCTACCCTGACAACCTTAATACGATAAACAATATCAATCAGGCCAGTCTCAGGCTCCAGGCAGAAGAAAAGAATTGATATAGCTTTAGCTGTAATTTTTAGTAGACTCCGGGTTTCCCTCTCGGCTTCTTTTTGGCATGTTTTGGGGTGCTATAAAAGAGATCAATGCCGCCTATCCGGCTGATTACTCGCAGCTTGATGAAATGAAGCGGGTGGTCAAAGAAAACTGCCTGGCTGCAGACTATTCCAGCCGTGATATTCACGCTCTACAGCTGGTTGTCGAAGAAGTAGCCACCAATATTATCAGACATTCCTATAAGTATGAAAAAGGGAAAATCGCGCTAAAACTGGTAATTTATAAAAACAAACTGGTGCTCTCTCTGACAGATTTCGGCCGTTCATTCAAACCGGATTTCGCCGGTTCAATTGACTTAAAAAGACTTATCGAGACCGGCCGCAAAGGCGGGCTTGGCTTTTACATGGTTCAAAAAATTATGGACTCAGTTGAGTATATCTCAACTCCCACCAAAAACGAGATGCGCATGGTCAAGCGCCTCAAACCGGAGCCGGAAAGAATCGGCTCTTTCGGCAGAATGATGCCTCTCAGGGTAAAATTCTCGGTCTCTACCTTTATCATACTGGCGGCCATAATCGGGGTCTCGTATTACTTCATAAATCACCAGACGACTCAGCAGGTCTACGCCAATCTCAACGACAAAGTGGTTGCCTTAGGCACTACCATAGCAGACCAGACAGCCGGCTATATGCTAAACAGCCGCTCGGATGTAGAATTTGATGAGCTGATAGTAAGCTACCTGCGGGCCAACCCCGAACTAAAACTAATTGTAATCACCGACACTAACAGTATTGTCTTGGCTCACTCCGCAGATATAAGAAACATACGCAAGAGTTTCGAGCCGCCTGAGTCAATGACCAGCAGCGCCATTGTTACAGGAGACAAGCCTCTCAAACATTCGGCCGACTTAAATTACATGAGCATGCCGGTTAAAGCCGGCCAGAACAGGCTGGGAACAGTGCACGTTACCTTCAGTACCGCAGCTGTCGCCGAACAGCTGCTAAATGCCAGAGTAGCCATTGTCCGGCTGACTATGGTTCTGCTTTTGTTCGGGATGTTGGGAATTTATCTGTTGTCAAATTACTTTGTAGACCCTATCGCCAGAATCACCCGGCGGGTGAAACGGTTTACATCCGGCGAATCCGAATCAGAGCTGCCGCTGGAAGGCGCCGAGGAATTCTTTGAAATCTCCAAAGCTTTTAATCAGATGATAACCCGTATCAATCGGGACCGTAAAATTGCCATAGAGCAGGAAGGAGTGGCCAAAGAGATTGAAGTAGCCTCGCAGATTCAAAAGTCGCTTCTGCCCAAAAAACTGCCTGAGCTGCCGGGATTAGAGCTTGATGCCTACTACAAATCGGCCTCGCAGGTTGGTGGCGACCTTTATGATGTTATGGAGGTAGGCGACAATAAATACTGCCTGGTCATTGCCGATGTTTCAGGAAAAGGGGTGCCGGCTTCGATGGTGATGTCGATGCTCCGTACGGTTCTGCGTATATATTCTCAGGGGCAGTCTTCAGCTAAAAAAGTATTGCTTAAAACCAATGCTTACTTAAAAGACAACATCCCCCCGGGGATTTTCATCACTGCCTTTGTCATACTCTATGAAGCCGACAAGAAAGTCATGACAGCCGTTTCCGCCGGTCATAACCCAATGCTCTACCGCCACGGCAAAAGCGGAAAAATTGAGCGAATTAATCCGGGAGGAATGCCGCTGGGAATGCCGGGCAAGTCCGAAGATGATTTTGCCAGAAGTCTCAAAGAGGTAAAACTCGAAATTGGAAAAGGCGACACTTTCCTGCTATACACCGACGGAGTCACCGAAACGTCCGATAGCGAAGGGGTTCAGTTCGGGATAGACCGGCTGCTGGAAACCTTTGAGGGGGTAACCATGAGTCTTAATGGCAACTCGGTTAATAAGTTGTCATCAAAGATCATCAGGAAACTGAAGAAATATTCGGGAGACAAACCATTTTCCGATGATATAACAATGCTGCTTGGCCGTTTCGGATCTCCTCCTAAAAAGAAAACTGACTCAAAAAAGATAATATTAAGAGCGTTTGCAGAGAATAGAGCCTGAGCAGTTTCTGGAGACAGGTAGACATTTTTGTGTTTCAAATTTATTGGTTTTGGGATATATTTATAGTTAGTTATGGCAAATCTTTCAATATCTTTGTCAGAGTCTGACAAGAGCAAAGTTTCTGAGATACGCGTTGATGGCGTTATTGATACGACCACTTCAACGGAGCTTGAAGAAACCATAGATTCGCTGCTTAGTCGCGGACGTTTTCAAATTATTCTGGATCTGGCGGGGGTCGATTATATCTCCTCGGCTGGCTGGGGAGTGTTAATCTCAAAGATTGGGGATATACGCGACAATAACGGCGACATTCTGCTGGCCGGTATGGTATCTAATGTCCTGGAGGTTTATGAACTTCTGGAATTCGACAGTGTCCTGAAGCATTTTGAATCAATTGAAAGTGCCCGCAGCTCTCTGGGAGTTGAAAGCGAGAGGGAGTTCTCAAAAAAAAAAGAGCCACAAGTAAACCGTCTAAAAGTAATAGAGAGCTTAAGTAATAATGGAAGCAGCCCTGAGTTTTTTAGCATCGGAGAAGTTAGAGAAGATTCTGAGGACAAACTTTTAGTCAGCGCCATTTTGCGTGACCCCTTTCAGACGATTGGCGAGCTGGCCGAGCAGATAAATATTGATTCTAATACAAGCTCCGTAGGCTGGTGGAGGGTTTTCAAACTTTTGAGGAAAAACAAGCTGTTATCGAGGCGCTCCCGGTTCAGGCTGACAAGGCAAAAGCAATTTCAGAATTAGGCTAAACACAATTTTAGAAAGCTATCCCGGGGAGGGATAGTCGGGGCATTTATGAAAATAGAAATTATCCTGATTATAGCCTTAGCTGTTTCAGTTATTCTGCTTACAGTTTTTCTGTTTATAAAAATAAAAAGAGAGAAACGGCAGCTCGGTCTGCTGGATAAAATGAACCTTCCGGAGTTTTCTGATTTCCTTCGCACCAATAGTTCAGTCGGAAATATTCAGGCGGTGGCCAGCAAAGTATCCACTCTGCTGACTACTCTGTTTGGCTGCAGCAAGATAATTTTCTTGAGAAAGAAAAGGGGACTTTTGGAGCTCAACTATTATTACGGCCTTAAGAATTTTAACCGTTCAGATTTTCGTATTCCATTCAGCAATAAATTGGGTGGGCTTTTCAGCGAAGATTTCCTGCCGCGAAAGATAAACAAGCTGAAATCAATTGTTTCTGAAGAATTTCTGCTGACGCTCGACAATTTAGGGCTGGACACCTATTTTCCCGTTTATTGGCGCAGCAACCTCTACGGCGTATATTTTGTCAGCAGTAATTTGGAGACTAAGTCGCCGTCGTTCACTTTGCTGGTGGCAAGTCTGGCGCATTCCTTGTCTGCCGCCTACCACATCAAATGGCACGAATCAAGATATTCGAATCTCGAGAAGAAATTAGAAGCGAATACTTTCAAATCTGAAAAAACAAGCCCGGTCTTAATTTCCGAAGATCTGCTGGCACTGGCGAAAATAAGAAATTCTGATAAACTGTTAAAGGCGGTCATGGAGCCGCTCAGCAGAAGACTCGGTACAAACAAAGTGGTGCTGATGTATATTTCCGGCAAGAATAACAGTTCAGGTTTGCAGCGGCCTCCTAAAACGAAAAATTCAATTTCCATCCCCGCAGATACTGTTCTCGAAAACCTGATTAAGATAGTCAAAGGTAAAAGTCCGCAGCCTCTGAATGAAATTAATAGTCAAAACGAACCATTGGCCGGCTGGCTTAAGGAAGTACAAAGCAGCGGTTTTACTCATGCACTTGAATTCGATCTGGATCCAAGCCAAAAATCTGTCTTGTTATGGGAATGTCGGGGTCAACCCGGCCAGGTAGAACCTCAGCTAATTCAGTTTAAGGCCTATGCCTCAGACCTGATGACTACCGCCAAAGCCTACGAGATAGCCGAGGAGCTCTCTTTTACAGATGCTTTGACAGGTCTGGCCAATCAAAGATACCTGTACAAGCGTCTGAGAGAAGAGATAAGCCGTGCCAAACGCTTCAAAAGACATCTTGCATTTGTCCTGTTTGATCTCGATGAACTAAAAACGGTCAACGATTCTTTTGGTCATCAGGCCGGTGATACGGTATTGAGACAGGTCGGGCAGTCTCTCAAGAAGTCAATCAGAGAAATCGATATTATAGCCCGTTACGGCGGAGATGAATTTTGTGTAATTATGCCCGAAGCCGATAGCCAGACCTGTGCCAAATTTATGGACAGAATTCTGGAAACTATCTCCAAGACCAATATTATGCTGGAGAATTCATCTGAACCTCTTTATTGCACTGTTTCCCTGGGAGGAGCAGTGTTTCCGATTCATGCCTCAGATGGAAAAAGCCTCGTTTATAAGGCTGATATGGCCCTTTTGAGAGCTAAAAACAGCGGCCGCAACCGCTCTGTCATGTATATTGCCGAATCCTCCGAAAATCTCTCCTGAAAATTCTTTACCATACAACAGTATACTCCATTAAACTCTTTGCTTCGTATTGCCGATTTTATAAAGGTGAATAAGCTTTAAGTAATTATCCCCAAAAAGGGACCAGAATATAGGTAGGCATAATGGAAACCTTTAGAATCAATAGCAAGCTAATCGAAAACGAAAAAGAGATTCTCATACAGACATCAAATAATCCTGCGGAAGGTACAATAACTTCGACGATCTATATCGATGGTGTCTTAACTGAGCTTTTCAAAATGCCTCACCCCATAGAGGAAAACCCCGACAGGATAATGTCTTTAGTCAGGTCTACTCATGGTGAAAGAAAAGAAGAACTTGAGGCTCTGCTGGCTGCCTACCGGGGAGCGCTCTCAAGCAGCGAAGCTAAAGAGATCAGCGAGCTGGGGCTGGCTCTTTACTTCAAGAGATTTTATGTAGAAGCAAAAGACCTGCTTCGCTCGGCAGTTACCCTGGACCCGGAATTCCATTCTGCCCGGCAGACTCTGGCATTAGTTGAAATGGAATTGGGGAATCTGGATAGCGCCGAAAAAAATGCCGCTGAGTCGGTTCTGCAGTGTCCCACCTACGCCGATTATCATAATACTCTTGGTGAGATTCATCTGGTCCAGGAAGACTATGAAAAGGCAGTTTCGGCTTTCAGCGAAGCAATAAAAATCAATCTCTATTACTCCAGAGCCTATTTTAATCTGGGCATCAGCATGCTGCATAGAATAGTTTCAGACTCCAAGGCTGAAACTGCCTCAAATGAAATGACTCGCTGCCTGGATGCTTTCCGGAAGTCAGCCATGATAGACAGCGAGTTTGCCATCTCCCCTTATGAACAGGCTCTTAAAGCTCTCGAAGATTCCCAGTATTCCAGCGCATTAGAGCAGTTTCTGGCAGTAGGGCAGAAAGTAAAAGAGAAAATCAGAGCCGACCAGGCCTCATATTTCATGCACTTTATAGTTTTAAGAGATGCGGCCGAAGATGCTTCGGTTGAATCCCGCATCCAATATCTCGAATCTGAGATTAATAAAAACCCATCCTACGTTGATTTGTATGCAGAACTTGCCAAATCCTATCTTGAGCAGTCGAAGAAATACTGGCAAAGAGGGATATCTATGTACCGCAAAACTCTGAAACTGAACCCGGGCTATGGCAGCGCCAGACGTTGTTTGGAAGAGGCTGAAAAGAGGTACGGCGAGATCTGCAATACCCTGGATATTATAGCGGCGCGCTCCTGAATTTCACTCTTAAAGTAATACTTTCAATTCTTGCCCCAATCAGAAATTGGCTAAGCATTAGTCTGACCAATCTCACTCCATTAATCGTCATAAAATATTCTTGACTCTCAGGTGTATAAGTGTAGACTGAAGCGATAGGAAATTCACCATATCGGGAGTTTAATATGAAACGAATAATCATAACCTGCCTTTTGATAATTTTTGCTGTCAGTATAGCTGATGCCGGCCGCCGCAGACCGCAATCAGGGAAAGTTAAAGATAGAGTTTATATAGACAGTAAATACGGCTTCAAGATTACCATAGACGAGGGCTGGAAGCATTCGCTTCGCAAAGAAAACGACAATTTCCGTCTTCTTTTGACCAAGAGAAAATACGAGATTCCTGCTGAATATATCAATGCCCCTGATTATACACAAATTCCGAGAATCATTATCTGGACAGACACTACTTCTCTTCCGACATTCGCCTTTCTTGATTCGCTGGTCAGCAAGACATGGAATACCAAGCAGAAAAAAGAGCTACTTAAAGAGTTTGAAATTATAGCTTCGGATATTTCATCCGGATCTCGGCGGGAAAAATTTATTCCCAGAGGACGCAAGCCGGTACGGCTCAGCGGAGAGCAAGCCATCTTGTGGCAGGCAAAATCTACTTATGTTAAGGATGTGGCTGTTACCTCTTCGGGCCTGGCCAGTAAAAGAGTCTATGGAGCGTATGGCGGGGCGATTGTTGTTGTCAAAAAAGGAAACAGAGCTTTTGTCTTTCACCTGATGACAGAGTGGTCCTACTTTGAAAGCAATTTAAAAGAAACTCTGAATATTATTTCCACGTTTGAGTTTTCAGGCGAAAGCAACAAAGAAAAGGCTGACAAAAGTGAGGGTTAACTGCCCAAAATTGTGATTGTCTACCGGTGTTTTTCTTTTTAATTGACCCTCAGGCAGAGCCGTAGTATTTTAAAACTCTGTCATATACTTGAGGAATTTCCGGAGGAATCATGTGGGCACTTAGAGCGATTCTAATAGTTTTCGTAATTGTTTGTGTTGTCGCATTCGCGTATCATAATTCAAGTCCAGCTGAAATAGTCAATGTAGACCTGATTTTTGCCAAGTACATCGACGTACCGCTGGTTATAGTTGTGTTCTGGTCGTTTTTGTCAGGACTTCTGATCTCACTTCTGATATTCATTCTGGTTTATTTACGGCAGTCTGTTCAGATTCATGGTCTCCATAAACATGTCAGGGCGCTTGAGTCGGAAGTTACCGCCCTGCGTAACAGACCTATTGAAGAGTCTGCCGAGCTTCTTAAAGGGGAAGATGAGAAAGCCACAGGAGTCAGCTCAACGCTGGTAGAGTCGGAAGATCAATGATAGAATATATCCTCATTTTTGTACTTCTTTTTGTAGTAACAGTTGGTCTCTACGCTTTATACAGCAAATACGTTGACAAGAAATCCAGCAATGAATCCGGAGTTTATGTCAAGGCTCTGCAGGATCTGCTTGATGGTCGAATAGAATCAGCCTTTTCAAATCTTCGCCAGACAGTAAGTGAAGATTCAAGCAATATCGATGCTTACCTGCGTCTTGGTCAGATACTGCGTGAACATGGTAAACCGGAGCGGGCGCTTCAGGTTCATAAAGACCTGACACTGAGAGACGGCTTAACAGCCGGCCAAAAAGCCACAGTTTTAAGAGAACTCTTTTTAGATTACAGTACGTTAAAAGATACAGACATGGCCGAAGCCGCCTTAAAGGAACTCCTCTCTTATGACTCCGGTAATCGCTGGGGACATGTTAAGCTCATGGAACTCCAGAAAGAAGAATCCAAATGGGAAGAAGCCTACGACAGCGCCGTAACAATTTTAAAACTTGAAGCGGATAAATCAAAAAAGCCTCTGGCGGTCTTTAAGTACAAAATCGGCATGGACCTTACCAAAAAACGTGATTATCACAAAGCACGGATTCTTTTCAAAGAAGCGCTGGGACTTGACCCTAAATACAGCGACGCCTTTATCGCGATCGGGGATTCTTATGCCCAGGAAGAACGTTATGAAGACGCAGTTAATTTTTGGGAGAAACTTATAGAAGCTGTTCCGTCGGATGGTGGCCGGGTAATCGACAGACTGAAAAGGTCTCTGTTTGACCTGGGGCGATTTGGCGACATAGAGTCTATCTGCGAAAAGATACTCGAGCAGGTGCCCTCAGATAGAAAAGCAAAATTGACTCTGGCAGAAATTTATAAGAAAAAAGGTGAATTGGATTCTGCCGAACGGCTGCTATTTGATCTGGTCGAAGAGTCCCCCAAAGATGTCAATATCGTAATGCAGCTGGTGCGTCTTTATTTGGAAAAAAACGAAAACGAAAAATTGGACCGTCTTTTTAGAAACATAGAAAAACAAACAAAAGCAGCAGCCGGTCTGCTTACCCAGGACAATGATATTAAGGCTGCTTCTACACAGGGATAGAACTGTTTCAGCATTTCTGAGATTGAATATGAGAAAAATCTTTTTAGCCTGTGCTCTGTTAGTTATTTCGGCAGGAGATGTAAACTCCGGCGATATCTACTCTATGATAATAAACGGGGATATAGATGCTGCCCGTGACTCCCTCTCAAAACTTTCCACGGCAGCACAACGTGATGGTAATTACCTGTTCTATTTGTCATTGGTTGAGCGCGATGCTCAAAAGTCAGTGGAACTGATGGAAGCAGCCCAAAAGTCAGGCGTCTCGGCAATTTATCGTGAGGAAATCAAGTATCGGCTGGCTCAGTTCATGATACTAAGTGGAAATATCAGGAAGGCCTCAAAAATCACGACAAACTATCTGACTCAGCATGAAGGAGGCAAGCGTCGCCCGCAGTTTATGAGATATTCGGCGCTGATAGATGAGCGGGATAAACGCTACGATGCGGCCATCAGACAAATTGACAGATTCCTGCTGCAGTATGATTCAGACAACCTGCAGACGCTGGGGCAAATCGACAAAGCCCGTATAATGATGTCGTACAGGAAAACAATTGCAGCCCGTGCTTTGCTTCGCAAACTCTCCAGTAAAAAATCAGGTGAGGGAGTAGCCCCGGCCCTGTATTACCTGACTCTCGATGCCACCAATAGAAAGCGCACCGATGACGCTGTCTTTTTCTATAACTTACTTAAAGAAGGTTACCCGGCCTCAATCGGTCTTGATGCCCTCTTAGATAATATGTCCGGTCTCAGCAGTTACTCCAAAAGGGAAAGAATTGCAGACCAAAGAACCGGAACTTATTATTCGGTTCAGCTCGGAGTTTTTGCTGACAGGAAAAATGCCGAGCGTTTTTCCAAAAAATTCAAGAAGTATGGACACAAAGTAGAGATTAAATCAAAGTCTATCTCAGGCAGAACTTACCGCGTAGTATATGTCGGCCAATTCAATTCCTATGAGGAGGCGGCAATATTTGAACAAAAATTAGAAGCTGAGCATAAGGAAGTATTTCAGGTCGTTGCTCGATGAGACCAACTGCAGACAGTTCGCAATCTAAAGATTCTCCGATGATGAGGCAGTTTCAGGCCATCAAAGAGAAACATCCGGACAAAATTCTTTTTTTCAGAATGGGGGATTTTTATGAGATGTTCGGCGAAGACGCCATCAAAGCTGCTCCGATTCTCGGCATAGCTCTGACATCGAGGTCAAAGGGTAACTCCGAAAAAATTCCGCTGGCAGGCGTGCCGTACCATTCCTATGAGAAATATCTGGACAAGCTGCTTAAACATGGTGAAAAAGTCGTCATAGTCGAACAGGTCGAAGACCCCAAAGAGGCCAAAGGCTTAGTCAAAAGAGAGATTGTTGAAATTCTAACTCCCGGTACCGCCGCCGTGGGGATTTCAGAAACTACCGCTTCACTCTGTCTGGTCGCTTTGTGCAAAAGTGACAGAAATAAAATCGGTCTGGCGGCGCTTGATATATCGACCGGCAAGTTTTTAGTGGATGAAGGAAACATCGGCGACCTTTCTGAGAGGCTCAAAGTGCTTGAACCCTCCGAGATTCTTTACCCCGACAACTACGACCTTGAGCAGTTCAAGAGGGAGTTTGGCTTAAGCAACGGTTCAGCAAATTTTACAAAAATGGAAAGCTGGAATTTTGAAAGCAAGACTGCCCAGAGAGAATTGACCGAGCATTTTGGCACCAGTTCGCTGGCTGGCTTTGGGCTGGACAATGCCCGGCTGGCTATCGGCGCTGCCGGAGCGATATTCCGCTACTTAAAAGAAAACCACCGGCAGCAGCTCTCACATATTAACAAAATCAGGCGCTTTGATAATAACGAGTTGATGGCTCTTGATTATTCTACCGTAAGGAATCTTGAGCTGATTAAGAATATTTCAAACTCCACCGAAGAAAACACCCTCTTTTCGGTGATGAACCACTGCTATACTGCGGCAGGTGCGCGCAGGCTGCAATCGGCGCTGCTGCGTCCATTCAAGGTAAAGGCAAGAATAGAACGTCGCCTGTCCGGTGTGGCCGAACTGTTAAAAAACAACCAGCTCCAGACAGAAATCAGAAATCTTACCAAAGGACTGCCGGACCTTGAAAAACTTGGCGGAAAACTTGGCCTAGGCAAACTCAATCCTCGCCAGATGTCTGCTATCAAAGACGCCCTTGAAATATCGCTAAAACTAAAGAGCACTCTGGAAAGCGCCTCAAGTCCCCATTTAATTATGATAGGTCCTGCGCTGCCGGATTGTTCTGAGCTTATCAAAAAAATCAGCCAAGCCCTAAGCGATGAACCGCCGCTTTTAACTTCCGGCGGCAAAATCATAAAGCGCGGCTTTTCAAGCGAACTTGACGACTTAAACGATTCGATTAAAGAAGCCAGACTGTATATCGCTTCACTTCAGAAAATCGAAAGAGAAAAAACCGGTATCAATACGTTGAGGGTAGGCTTTAATAAAGTCTTCGGATATTATCTGGAAGTCACCCGCTTAAATTCGCATCTGGTGCCTGACGATTATATCAGAAAACAAACGCTGGTCAATGCCGAGCGCTACATTACGCCTGAGCTAAAAGAAAAAGAGAGCCTGATATTTTCCGCCGAAGAAAAGATCTTTGCGCTGGAATCCAGACTTTATCAGGAACTGTTAGACTATGCCGAGACTCACATGGCAGATATCATGCTTACCGCCGAGCTGTTAGCAGAGATTGATCTCGTTTCGGCTCTGGCAGATTTGGCAGTTCAAAATAACTACTGTCGACCGGAGATTTTCGAAGATACCAGGCTGGAAATAAAAAACGGACGGCACCCGGTAATTGAGTCAGTCATCCCTTCAGGCTCGTTTGTGGCCAATGACCTGGCGTTAAACAGCACCAGCAGGAGACAGATAATTCTTACCGGCCCCAATATGTCGGGTAAATCGACTTACTTACGGCAAATCGGGCATATAATTATCATGGCCCAGATAGGCTCGTTTGTGCCGGCCGACTCGGCAGAAATTGGTCTGGTAGACCGGGTTTTCACCAGAGTCGGTACAATGGATAATCTGGCCAGAGGGCAGTCGACTTTCTTAGTCGAAATGATAGAAGCTGCTAATATTTTAAACAATGCCACGGACAAATCCGTTGTTCTTTTAGACGAAGTCGGCCGGGGAACTTCTACCTTCGACGGTCTCTCGGTTGCCTGGGCTGTGGCGGAATTTATAAATGACGAACTAAATTCACGCACAATTTTTGCCACCCACTACCATGAGCTGACCGGCCTGGCTCAGATTTATGAAAAGATTCACAACTATCAGGTCGCGGTAAAAAAGTGGGAAGACAAAGTTGTCTTTTTGCACAAGATTATTGAAGGGGGCTGTGACGACTCCTACGGTATCGAAGTTGCCAGGTTGGCCGGTCTGCCCCGAAAAGCTCTCAGCCGGGCCAGACAAATTCTGAAACTACTGGAGTCAGGCAAATTTATCAAAAGCGAACTTGGCCGCGAAATATATCAGGCAAAAGTGCAGACATCGCTTTTTGACAGACCCAGCTCTAAGGTTGAATCGAGACTGAAAGATACAGAAATTGAGACGATGACACCTGTCGAAGCTTTAAATCTTTTGCAGGAATTAAAAGAAGAGTTAAACTAAAATTTATGGCTGAAGTTAAAATATTTGAAAAACGTTGGATAAAGCCGCTGCCAAAAAACGTAATCAATAAGATTGCCGCCGGCGAAGTAGTGGAACGGCCGGCTTCGGTCTTAAAAGAGCTGGTAGAAAACGCGGTTGATGCCGGCTCGGATAGAATCGACATTGTCATTGAAAAATCCGGCTCTACTCTGATACGGGTAGTTGACAACGGCTGCGGCATAGACGAAGAGCAGCTGGAGATAGCCTTTTCGCGCCACACAACTTCGAAAATAACCAATTTTGCAGACTTAGACCGTCTCTCAAGTTATGGCTTTCGGGGTGAAGCGCTGCCTTCTATTGCTTCAGTCTCAAGACTTCGTATGGTATCCCGTACGCCTGATTCAGATTCAGGCACCGAGATAATCATTGAGGGAGGCATTCTGCAGTCGAAAAAACCGATTGCCGCTCAGGTTGGAACAACTATCGAAGTTGAGGATTTGTTTTTTAATACGCCGGCCCGCAGAAAATTTTTGAAATCACAATCTACCGAAACCAGGTATCTGGCCCGCATAGCTACGGCCATGGCTATCAGCAGTTACCGCATTGCTTTTTCAGCAACACTGAATGGCAAAAAGATTTTTGCGCTGCGGCCGGATAATTCTCTAAGCGACCGGGCTACAGCTCTATTGGGAAATAATAATAAGTTCATCGCACTCATCGGACAGCTGGGACCAGTGCGCCTTGAAGGCGCTATCTGTCTGCCGGAAAACGTACGCAACAATCGCTACGGCCAGTATCTTTTTATTAATGGCCGTTTTATTTCATCGCCTACGATATCGCACGCCTGGGTCTCCGGCTATGGCGAGCTGATTCCGCGCGGTCTGTTTCCGGTCGGAGCGCTGCTATTGACCATCGACCCCACCCAGGTTGATGTCAACGTGCATCCCTCGAAAACTGAAGTACGTCTGGCGCACGAACGAGAAGTTTACGACACTGTCAAGAAGCTTGTCGGCGAGTCTCTGAGACAGGACGGCATTATTCCGAATCTGAGACCGACAGCCCAGCAGCAGGGAATCTCCGGCTCCGGCTCAAATCAGAAAGATTATATTCCAATCTCCGGCATCGCCAACAATGCTGCTGCCAAACCTGAGTTGATAGCGCAGCTATATAAGACGGTATCGATAGACGATGAAGATTCAGTCGCTGATTCAAATCGACCAATAGAAATCGATAAGAATACCGGAGAGGTCATCACTCCATCAGTTGCTGTTGACTCTGATTTCGGACCGGCCTCCGGTTTTAGATTCATAGGCAGATTTGACAATCTCTACTTGTTAATCGCAGCAGGCGATGCCCTCTTTATAATAGACCAGCATACTGCGCACGAGAGAGTCTTGTACGAAGAGATGCTTGAAAAAGTTGAAAAACAAGCGGTCAATGCCCAGCATCTATTATTCCCGGTACAAGTAGAGCTTGACCCGGAGCAGTACGCCGTCTTTGAAGAGTCGCTCGAAATGTTAAACGGCAGCGGTTTTACGGTATCTCCGTTTGGTGGCAGGATGGTTAATATCGAAGCTGTGCCGGCCATAATGTCAAAAAAATCTCCGGAGAAAATGTTCAGCAAAGTAATCGACGACATCATGTCGCTTCGTAAAACCGGCTACGATATTAAAAAAGCAATGGCGCAGTCGATCGCCTGTCGCTCAGCAGTGATGGCCGGCGACTTTCTCACAGAAGCTGAAGCTATCGGGTTGATGGAACTGCTCTTAAAATGCCAAGACCGTTACAGCTGTCCGCATGGCCGGCCAACTTTTTTGCGCTTCAGCCGCAAAGACCTGGATAGACAATTCGGCCGTACATAAAGGCCGCTTCGTTTTTATGTCAAAGTCCAGCGGCATTATAATCCCCATAATCTGCGGCCCGACAGGATCGGGGAAGACGTCAATAGCGCTGCAATTGGCCAGCGAATTTCCCATTGAAATTATTTCAGCAGACTCACGGCAGGTCATTCGAAAACTTGATATCGGAACTGCCAAGCTGACCAGACAAGAACAAAAATCAGTCCCTTTTCATCTTCTTGATATAATCGAGCCGGGTGAAAAATATACGGCCTTTAAATTTATAGAAGACGCCGAGAAAGCAATCTCTGATATTCTGCGCAGAAACAAGTTGCCTGTTTTGGTCGGCGGCACCGGCTTATATCTCAAGGCGCTGACAGTCGGGATTTTGAAAATAGAAAACGAGAATATTGAAATTAGAGCTGAACTCGAAAAAGAACTGGCAGAAAAAGGCAGCGAAGAGATGTACCGCCAGCTTTGTGAAATTGATGCGCCCGAAGCAGAAAAGTTTCATCCCCATAACAAAGTACGCATTTTGAGAGCTTTGGAAATATACAGACTTACAGGACGGCCAAAGTCGGAGCTTGTGAAAAGTTCGGACTATAAAAAGAGTTCATATGATTTTAAGCATTTCTGTCTTTTACCTGACAGGGAAAAACTTTACAAAAAGATTGAAGAAAGAGTAGATAAAATGATAGCAGACGGCCTGTTAGATGAAATAAAGAGCTTAGCCGCTAAAAATTTAATAGAACCGGTCAGAAGTATGAACGTAATAGGTTACGATGAACTCATAAAGCATCTGGATGGTGCGCTGTCATTAGAAGAAGCTCTGGCAATGATCAAACAAAACAGCCGCAGATATGCCAAGCGACAGTTCACCTGGTTTAGAAACCAGCTGGAGGGAGAGTTTTTTGTGGATAGCAAGAGCCTGATAGCACAGTTTAAGAGTGACTATGCAAATTTTGAACAATAGCAGCCCAAAACCAGCCTTCCCTGAATACCGTTATATGTTATATCGTAATGACTTAGCTAAAACACGTCAAGGTCTTAGCCGGCCGCACCGATAAATACCTTAACTGATTATAGGATGTAACTTTAATAATTAAAGGTGCTTATGAGAATTTTTAGAAAATTATTGATATACCTGACAGCCTCAATATTGGCAGCAGCGCTAATTTCGGGCTGTGGCGGGGCCAAGTCCAAATCGTCACCTACTCTTTACGCCGAGCCTAAAACAGAGAACACAAGCTCATCGGATAAAAAGAAATCTGACGGGCAGGAAGAGATTAGTAAGAAGACTGTAGTAGTTCCCAGAGGGGATAGTCGCCAGACTTCTTCACCTAATTCCCAGACGGCTGCCGATTCCAGCGGCTCAGATAAATTGTCGGCCTCGGCAAAACTGAGGAGCCACCAGCAGCAGCCTCCGGTGGTCCCTTATCAGCAGTTTGATCTGGCTGACAGCGAAGATTTAGCTTCGGCTGTAGATGACGACATCTGGCGTCAGCTTGATCTGGCTGATGAGTACCATGCTCTGGGAGTAATTGCCAATCGTGAGGGCAGCTGGGAAGAAGCTCAGTACTATTTTGAGAAAGGCTTAAAAATTCTGGCAACTATGGATATTGAGGCGGACCAGCGGCCTTCCCCCGAAGCTACCAAGTACACTCAGATCCTAAATAATACTGTTGCTGATTACCGGGTCGCTCTTCGTTCACTGGGACGCTTAGAAGAAAACGTGTCCGCCTCGGTATTAGTTGAGCGCTTCGGAGATTTAGGAGCCAATCTTAAAGATACCATTGCCGTCTATAGCACAGAAACTAAAAGAGTAAAGTATGATATACCGGTAGTATATAATGACAGAGTTAGAAGATCTATCGTCTATTTTCAGACTGTGGCCCACGATGCTTTCGTGAAATATCTAAAGCGCTCTAAGAAATATACACCAATGATGAAGAGGATACTGAGAGAGCATGGACTTCCGGATGACTTGATTTATTTGTCCCTGGTTGAATCGGGTTACAATACCAACGCCTATTCCTGGGCCAGAGCGATGGGGCTCTGGCAGTTTATATCTTCCACCGGAAGAATGTATGGTCTTAAAAGGAGCTGGTGGATTGATGAACGCAAAGATCCAATTAAGTCAACTCACGCTGCCTGCGTATTCTTAAAAGAGTTGTATATTAAGTACGGCAGCTGGGAGCTGGCCATGGCCGCTTATAATGGCGGACCGGGCCGGGTCAGTAAAACGATCAAGCGGCAGAAAACCAGAGATTTTTGGAAATTGAGACTCCGTCGCCAGACGATGGATTATGTACCGCTAATAATGGCAGCTACCATAATCGCCAAGAACCCCGAAAAATACGGATTCTATGTTAAAGATTTCGAAGCTGAGGTTGTCTGGGAAGAAGTCAAAATCGACCGCTGCCTGGATCTAAAAACGGTTGCCAAAGGGGTGGGTTGTTCTCTTTCCGAAATGAAAATGCTCAACCCGGAACTACTCAGAAATTATACTCCGCCCAGCGCCAAGTCTTACATGCTGAAAATTCCTGTAGGAAAATCAGATAAATTCTGGGCCGCCTACCCCAAGATGCAGTCGCCCAAAGAGACCAGCTGGGTCAGGCATAAAATCAGAAGAGGCGAAACAGTCTCGACTATAGCCTCCCGCTATGGCGTCTCACAGTATGCTATACTTGAAGCTAATAACCTGCGCAGCTCAAGAATTTATTCCGGGAAAACTCTGATTGTACCGGTCCCGCTCGGACGCAGCTATAGATCCTCTCGTAAACAAAGCTATGCGGAATACTCTTCAAACAATTCTATCTACGTTGTACGCTCCGGGGATACCATGTGGGATATTGCCAGGGCTTTCGGAACATCAGTATCTGCGCTTCGCAGATCCAACTCCATAGGCCGCGGTTCAAGAATTTATGTCGGGCAGAAATTAAGAATTCCGTCGAATGCGACTAACCTTAAAAGGAAAAACTCAGCCTCGTCACAGCCGCGAATAGCAGCCCAGCGGCAATCCACTTCCACTAAGAAAACTTCCAGCTACAAAGTACGTCGAGGTGACACTCTCTGGGATATAGCCAGGAATCATGGTACTACTACTGCCACCATAAGAGTCTTAAACGGGCTGGGTCGCTCAAGTAGAATTTATCCGGGACAAATACTTGAAATCCGAGGAAGTTCTGATTATATATCCCACAAGATAAGACGGGGTGAGACATTGAGTACTATAGCCCGAAAGTATTCAACATCAATAGCCAAGATTATGGCACACAATAATATTGACAACCCCAATCAGATTTCTGTCGGGTACAGATTAAGGATTTATACCAGATAGATGGCCAGGAAAAGAGACATAATAATTGGAGTCATCATTGCCGGCTCATTCATAGCAGCTTTCGGTTTTTTCGCTTTGATAATGGTCGGATTCATGGGCGGCTCGGGAGATTTTAGTTTTGCCGGACTTGGCGAGAGTATAGGTGTAATTGAAGTATATGGCACGATCACCGATGCCAGCAGCCGGCCGGTGATAAAACAGCTCAAAAAATGGACTGATAATAGTTCCATAAAAGGTATAGTTATTCATATTAATTCCCCCGGTGGGGGAGTGGCAGCTTCACAGGAATTGTACGATGCTATTTTACGTACCCGCGAAAAAAAAATTGTAGTTGCCTCGATGGCTTCGGTGGCTGCTTCCGGCGGCTATTATATTGCCTGTGCAGCTGACAAAATCATAGCCAACAAAGGCACCCTGACAGGCTCAATAGGAGTCATTCTCCAGTTTCATACAGCAGAAGTTCTTTTGAAAAAAATTGGTCTGGAAACCGAAACTATCAAATCCGGAAAGCTTAAGGATGTTGGCAACTACTCCAGAGAAATGACTGAAGACGAAGAGCTGATGCTTCAGGCGGTGGTAATGGATACCTACGAGCAATTTGTTGAGGCAGTAGCCGAAGGCCGTTCCAGGTCCAAAGAAGAGATTTATCCCCTGGCCGACGGCTCAATCTATACTGGTCTTCAGGCCTACAATTTGGGTCTAATTGACGCTTTGGGCGGACTATATGAAGCAATCGAACTAGCCGCTGATCTTGCTGAAATTGAAGGAGATCCTCACGTAGTAAGGCCAATAAAGCGTAAAAAAGTGGGTTTTTGGGATATTTTGAGCAAAATTTCGGAAAAACTAAATATGGCAGTTGAGCAGGAATTGACAGGCCCTAAACTGTTGTATCTTTATAAGTGACTTAATTCTAATAATTTAAATGCTAAGGTTTCATTTTTTTGCTTTTCAATCGCTTGATTACATTGTATCTTCCCCCCCTACAAGAAGTTATCTTCTCAAATCACTAAGTGTGTTGAAGTGGAAGGATATAACGAAAGTGGAAGAATTGAAAAATAACATGAATATAGATAGTGACAAAGCCGAGGGAGGTTGTTGTGACTAAAGCTGATTTAGTTGAAAGGGTGGCGGAGAAAACAGGTTTGACAAGAACCGATGTGGCAGTCGTAGTTGATTCTTTTCTGGACACAGTCAAGAAATCACTGGAGAGCGGCCACAACATTGAGATCAGAGGATTTGGTACTTTTAAGGTGAAACTTCGCAAAGCCCGCAAGGCGCGCAACCCCCGTACAGGTGAAGTTGTCCCGGTACCAGACCGAAAAGTCCCTGTTTTTAAGCCGTCGAATGAATTCAAAAATATGATTACGAAACTCTCGATATGATAAACAGAGATTAATGGAGGATTAATGCCCTGCGGAAAAAAGCGTAAACGTCATAAAATCAATACTCACAAGAGGAAAAAGCGCAGGCGCGCCAATCGTCATAAAAAGAAGAAATAATTAATCTCTGTTTTTAGCCGATTAGAGTTTCAATTTTCTTAACTTTCCGACCAGATTTTCCCTGATTCAATGATTTAGGAGCTTTTACTTAAGAGCAGCCTGACGGTGACTTCTGTTTGGTCCTGTCTGGTGAGGAGAAACTCCCGATAAAGCATTTTATTGAAGCAAATTTTATTGGCAAAATCGAAACCTATATCCTCAAGCTGCGTAACTATTAGGGTCAGATAAAGGGAATGATAACTGGAGGAATAATGGACTTTTTGAAAATATTTTTAATTATCCTGGGAATCATAGCAGTTGCACTAATCGCCAACGCCGACAGTGGACGAATCTACGGCAAAATTTATACTTTAGATGATGAAGTCTACGAAGGCCTTATACGTTGGGATAGAAACGAAGTCAGCTGGGTCGATGTGCTGGACGGAAGCAAAGATATCCCCAGGAAGAATCAGAGAGAGTCCAGGAGGTCAAGGCGGGGCAGAGACCGCGAGCGGTCGTTTGAGATATTTGGTTTCAAATTTAAAAGCAGAGGCATTAGTTTCTGGTCTTCAAACGCCCAATCCGGAATTCGTTTCGGACATATTAAGACAATGGAAGTTATCGATGAAGACCGGGTCTTGTTGATTCTTAAATCAGGCGAGGAGTTAGAGCTTGAAGGCGGCTCAACTGATATCGGTGATGATATCAGGGAGATTATCATAGAAGACAAGAACGAGGGTGAGATTGAATTTGTCTGGGATGATATTGAAAAAATTGAATTTTCAGCCACAAAACCGAACCTGAAATCGAAGCTGGGCTACAGACTCTACGGAACCCTGACTACCCGCCGGGGCGATGAATACCAGGGATTTGTCTGCTGGGACATCGATGAAACTTTGTCAGAAGATATACTTGATGGTGACTCTCGTAAGCGGCGCCGGAAAATTAAGTTCAAAGATATCAAAGCAATCGAAAGATACAGTTCAAGCGCTGCCACGGTTATTTTCCATGACGATGAAGAAATTGTCTTGCGGGGAACCAACGATGTTGATGATGACAACCGCGGCATCATAATTTGCGACCCGGGCTTCGGACAAGTGCGTGTCAGCTGGGACGAATTTGAACGACTGGATTTTTCTCCGATGGGAAAAGCCGTCAGCTATGAGCAATTCGACGGCGGCAAAAAACTACGCGGAACAGTTTTTACCGATGAAGATGAATCATACACCGGCGATATCCGCTGGGACAATGACGAAGAGTACACCTGGGAATTCCTGAACGGTAACTACCGCGGTGCGGACTTTTATATAGAAATGGGACTGATTAAATCAATCGAAAAGAAATCGCGCCGTACTGCTTTGGTGACAGTTAAAGATGGACGGACATTTCGCCTGCGCGGTTCCAACGACGTTGACCAAGACAACAAAGGCATATTTATCATGCTCGCCAACGGCGATGTTGAAGTGGTCGAGTGGGACGAGTTCGACAGAGTAGAGTTCTCACATTAAGTCGGATTCAAATTAAGAATCGAAGTGATGCCCCGCTTGTATGCTTCCGTCATTGCGAACCCCGATGAAATCGGGGTGTGGCAATCTCGCTTTCATCTGCTGAGGCATGAGATTGCTTCGTCACTTCGCTCCTCGCAATGACTGATAACTGGCGTGGGATTAGAACGACAATATGAAGATGGATTCCCTAACTTCACAAACGAAGTGCAACACCTTATTAAGGTGTTGTTATGGGACAAAGATATCAACAAATTACCATTGAAGAGAGATGTGAAATTTCCCGTTTACGTTGCTCTGGGCACTCAATCCGGAAAATCGCATCAGCTTTGGATCGCTCGCCATCGACAGTTGCTCGGGAAATAAAGCGAAATTATAGTCGCAAAGGCTACCAGCCAGTATATGCCGATCAGCAGAGCCGCGCCCGTCGCTGGAGTGGCTCCAAACTGGACCGAGATAGCACTTTACGAGAGACGGTGCTGTTACGACTGGCACAAGGCTGGTCCCCGGAGCAAGTGGCCGGACGGCTGGCCCGGGAAACCGGCATGCGAGTGATATCTCACGAGACCATTTACCGCTTCATTTACGCCCAGATAGTCCGCACCAAGAACTATTCTTGGCGTCATTATTTGCCACGCGGCAAGTCCAAACGAGGCTGGCGAGGTCGCAAGGGTGGCAGTCCGGCCTCGTTTATAGCTCACCGCCGTCCTTTAAGTGAACGGCCGGATGAGGCCAACGACCGACAGACACCTGGACACTGGGAAGCTGATCTAATGCTGTTTAGTACTTATGGACAGGCTATTCTTACTTTACACGAAAGACACTCGCGCTTGCTCATCGCAGTCCGAGCACCCAGCAAAGCTGCCAAACCGATAGCTAAAGCCATAACCAAAATATTGGCGCCGTTGCCACCGTCATGGCGACAGACTGTAACCTTTGATAATGGAACAGAGTTTGCACGCCACTACCATCTCCATAAACTCAACATCCAGACATTCTTCTGTGATACCTATTCACCATGGCAAAAGGGAGGCATCGAGAATGCCATCGGACGTATGCGCCGCACCCTTCCCAGAAAAACTGACTTGGCCACCCTTACTTCTGAACGATTTATCAAACTCGTACAGGCATACAACAATACACCAAGAAAATGTCTGGACTTTCAAACCCCAGCAGAACTATTTTGGAATAAACTGTTGCACTTCAAATGTGAATCCACCTTCCCGCCTACGCGGGAATGACATGTTAGGTGGGAATGACAAAAGGGTGGGAACGACAAAAGAACGGCAGATATGAGATAGTGTAAAAGACAAAAAACCCCGAATCGTCGGGGCTTTTTATATCTGTTACGAACTAAACTATTACTGTAAGTTTCGTGGGCGGCAGATGTCCCATCTGCTCCTTGTCAACGCGAGATGGGCTCCTGCCTACGCAGGAAAAACTGACAAGAATCTCGGGACAAAAAAACCCCGAACAGTCGGGGCTTTTTATATTGTCTGCGAACTAAACTACTACTGTAAGTCGGCCTGTCTTTTGGCCTCTTTTAATTCTTTAAGATGTCCTTCGGCGCTGGACATTTCCTTGCGCGCTCTGGGGTTTTTCTTGGCAATCTTAATAAATCTTTCCCAGGCCGAAATGTTTTTCACATAATTTTCCGGGTCACTGGATTCAATTGCAACAGCATAGTTATAAGCTGCTCTATGTTTTTTGGGATTGGCTTTGAGCGCTTTATTGAATGCACCCGCCGCCGACTGAAATTTCTGCTGGCTTAAGTAAATCTGCCCTATGGCAAACTGGGCATTGTAGTTCTTCTTCTTCAAGGTCACTGATTTTTTAAAAGCCTTGATAGCCTGCTCACTTTTTTCGGTTTTCTGGTAACCTTTACCGAGCATATAGTGTGTCAGATGACTGCCGCCGCCAAGTACGTGACATTTATTCAAGGTCTTGACCAGCTCTTTGTAATCGCGCTTGGCATAATATACTTTGCCCAAATCCTTAAACAAATTTGCATCCTTAGGAGTAATAGAGATGGCCGCCTTAAAATTTGTTTCGGCTTCAGCATATTTTTTCAGCTTGTATTCTACATTGCCAAGATTGGAGAAAGCTGTTGCATTCTTGTCGTCTTTTTCAACAGCCGAACGGTACATTTTGAGTGCGTTCTGGTAGTCTTTTTGCTTAAAATAAATTGCGCCCAGATTGATATAAGCGTCGATAAAATTAGGGTCCTCAGCTATGGCAGCCTGATAGGACAGCGCAGCTTCTTCGGTCTTACCGTCTTGTTCAGCAGTCAGGCCGTAGTTAAAATGTTCTTTGGCTTTTTCCGGATCAGCCATAACAGCCGACAAAGCAAAGCCTAAAATAAAAATCAGAATAATCGAAAAGTATATTCTGTTGTTTTTTTGCATCATTATATCCTCTTGTTTTGACTCTATCTTCTACAAGGTTTAAGGTTAGAATGTTCCCGGTCTATTTAAGGGACTCTCGGTGGGTAATCAACTTTTTCTTTACATCATCATGTTTTAAGGCCAGAATTCGTGCAGCCAAAACAGCCGCATTTTTGGCACCAGGAGAGCCGATTGCAACAGCAGCTACCGGAATTCCGGGAGGCATCTGCACAGTCGCCAGAAGAGCATCCATGCCATCTAAGGCGGCCGGCAGAGGTACTCCTATTACAGGCAGGTTTGAATGGGCAGCAGCTACGCCCGGCAGGGCGGCTGATAATCCGGCCATGGCTATTATAACTTCAAATCCGCTGGCCGCAGCGCCGGCGGTCAGCTTTTCAGTTTTCTGCGGATTCCTGTGGGCCGAAGAAACCTCAATTATTGACTCTATTCCGAAATCATCCAGCTGAGTCTTGCATATGTCGGCATAGTCCATATCCGACTTTGAGCCGATTATAATAATAACTTTTGCCATACTTATTCGCTGCTGCTAAGCCTGCAGGCTTCTGAAGCCAATATCCTTTCTATACATGGCGCCATCAAACTTAATATTTTTAACCATCCGGTAAGCCTTGTCCAAAGAAAGCTTCAGATTGCTTTCAAGTCCAACAACATTTAATACTCTGCCTCCGGCGGTTACCCAGTTATTGCTTTTTCTGCCGGTACCGGCATGAAAAATATAATTGCCGTTACCGAGTTTAATATCCAGACCCCGTATTGTTAAGCCTGTCGGATATTTTCCAGGGTAACCTTTGGAGGCCATCACCACGCAAGCCGATGTTTGCTCCCGCCAGCTTAGTTTGCCCATAGACTGCAGCTTACCTGTGGCAGTAGCCATCAGTATATCAAAGAAGTCAGTTCGCAGCAGGGGCAGTACCACCTGTGTCTCCGGATCCCCAAAACGGCAGTTGAATTCGAGAACTTTTAATCCCGAGGAAGTCAGCATTATGCCGGCGTATATGACGCCTCTAAATATCAGGCCCTCTTTTTCCAGTCCCTTTAAGAAAGGATTCAAGACATAGACCTCAATTTGTTCCATAATTTCCGGTGTTACAAAAGATGTTGGACAATAAGCGCCCATGCCGCCAGTGTTGGGACCTTTATCTCCGTCGTAAGCCTGCTTATGGTCCTGGCTGGGCAGCATCGGGATGATAGTTTTGCCGTCGCAAAAAGCCATAATAGAAACTTCCTGCCCCCGCAAAAATGATTCCACTATTATTTTATTGCCGGCATCACCAAATGTTTTAGTCTCCATAACTTTGGTAATTGTATCTGAGGCCTCGTCAAAATTATCGACTACAAAGACACCCTTACCGGCAGCAAGACCATCTACTTTTATTACAACCGGATATTCTACCGATTTACAGAAGCCAATGGCGGCTCCCGAAGATGAAAATTTCTTAAAGGGAGCTGTCGGAATGTGATATTTACGCATGAACTCTTTGGCGTAAACTTTGCTGCTTTCAAGTCTGGCGGCGTTCTTATTCGGTCCAAATATTTTTATGCGATGTTTCTGAAACTCATCAACTATGCCCGCCTCCAGAGCTACCTCGGGACCGACTACGGCCAAATCTATTCTATTTTTGACGGCCAGATCGGCCAGATTTCTTGTTTTGACCGGATTAATATCCACGCAACGGGCAATCTTGGCTATGCCGGCGTTACCGGGGGCGCAAATCAAGCGGTCAACTTTTCGTGACTGTTTAAGTTTCCAGGCTATGACATGCTCTCTGCCGCCGCTGCCTATAATGAGGACTCGGGCGCCTTTTGGTCTGGGTCTTGGCTTATTCATAATGGAAGCATAATTATGGCTTTTCAGCTGGAAAATTCAAGATGTTTTTTATAAAAGCGAATATTAAACGTTCCATAATTATAGTTGCTCAGACTGAAAAAATGATTACTTTTGACAAAAGAAGAAATACTCACCGAGCTTTCTGAATATCGAGAATGGACCGCCGTAAGTATCAAGCCAGGAGAAAGACGTGAAAACCAGTAAGTCATTTATTGCAATTGCCCTGATATTGATGATTTCGACAGCTTTCGTTTTTGCTGAACAGCTATCACAGGTAACAGTGCTCAGTTTAGACAAGAGCGATTTTCTGGAAATCCACCGGCTGGGAATGGATGTTCTCGGCTATAAAGGCGACAGTATAGAAATGATTGCAAACCAGGCTGATCTGGAATGGTTTGACAGTCGAGGCATAACTTATCGGATAGATATCCCTGATTTGAAAGCTCACTACCGCTTAAGGAACAAGAGCGGTCTGACAATGGGTGGCTTTAAGACCTTTTCAGAGATAGAATCATTTTTGGACTCTCTGGCCGCTGCCTATCCGAGTCTTATGACTGTAAAATTTTCAATAGGTACGACGATTGAAGGCAGGGATATCTGGGCTATTAAAATATCTGATAATCCCAATGTCGATGAAGACGAGCCATCAGTTCTTTACATAGGTTTGACCCATGCCCGCGAGCCTGCTGCAAGTGAAGTATTGATGAATTTTATGAATCACTTACTATCAAATTATATTACAGATACTGCCATCGCAAATATTATAGACAACCGCGAGCTTTATTTTATCCCTGTTTTTAATGCCGACGGCTACGTCTGGAATGAATTTACTGATCCGTTCGGCGGCGGCTTGTGGCGTAAAAATCGCCGTCTAAACGGGGACAGCGTAAGTATCGGCGTCGACATGAATCGAAACTGGGGCTTTAAGTGGGGCTATGATAACATGGGATCATCACCGGTTATGAGTGGCCAGACATATCGGGGCACCGCACCCTTTTCTGAGCCGGAAAATCAAGCTATGCGAGATTTCATTATCTCAAGAGATATTAAAATTATCCATAACAGCCACAGTTATTCAAATTTAGAGCTTTGGCCTCCGGGCTATGACCGGGTTTTCAGTACCTATGACGATATGTTTAGAACTATTGGCGATTCATTGACAAAGTATAATGGCTATGTACCGCAGATTGGCTGGGAATTGTATCCTACCAATGGAGAAGCCGACGGCTGGGCCTGGGGGGATACTATCTTAAAGCCGAGAATCATTTCGTTTACTGCCGAAGTCGGTAGCTTTTCAGATGGCTTCTGGCCGAATCCATCAAGAATCCCGGCTCTAAATGCGGAAAATATTTGGCCAAATCTTTTTCTGGCCAAAATTGCCGACAACCCTTACAAATTCAGCCCGCCGTTGCCGCCCACAATTTCTACGCCAGAGACGACAGTTGTAAGTAGTTATAATGTTGAGTGGAATCTGGAAGATTCAATCAATCCTGCAGTTTCATATAGACTCTTTGAGCTGACCGGCAAGCAAACCATAATAGACAGCGCCGAGTTTAACAATGGTCATTGGGAGCCAGAAAAATTCTTTTTAACAACCACCAAACAGCATACAGGCCTTTCTTCATGGCATACTCTTAACTGGAACCGCGCCAA
Source organism: Candidatus Zixiibacteriota bacterium (assembly GCA_022571845.1). Taxonomy (GTDB): domain Bacteria; phylum Zixibacteria; class MSB-5A5; order GN15; family FEB-12; genus JACZWU01. The sequence goes on from JACZXB010000002.1 coordinate 276,747, forward strand.
TCACTGGCTTCTGGCCCAAACGCCCTATCTGGTTCAGCCGGATGACACCCTGAAATTCTGGATCTGGTACGCTATCGAAACCGATTGGGATTATTTCTATGCCCAAATATCTACTGATGGTGGCTATGACTATTCTAATCTGCCCAATAATATGACTACCAATACAAATCCCAATGGTACCAATTTGGGCAACGGCATAACCGGTTCTTCCGGAGACTGGGTACAAGCCAGATTTGATCTAGCAGCTTATGCCGGACAGCAGGTTATTTTTAGACTGACATACTTTACTGATTTCTCATTTACACTAGATGGTGTATATATTGATGATATTGAAAATGTTGACTTCTTCTCAACTGAAGTACTAATAGCTTCCGGAATCACAGATACTTTTTACAATTTTGACAGCATCCCGGGAGGGGAATACTGGTATCGCATGACAGCCACAGATGCCGAAAGTCAGGAGAGCCGCCTGTCAGAATTGGCTTTGGTATCAGTCGCAGATGCCTTTATTAAAGGGGATGCCAACAATGATGGGGATATTAACATTCTGGATTTGACATATATGGTTGACTATATCTTCAGGGGAGGCCCGGCTCCTGACCCGTTATTGGCAGGAGATGCAAACTGTGATGATGATACGAATATCCTCGATTTAACCTATCTGGTGGACTATATTTTCAGGGGAGGTCCCAAACCAGACTGTACTTAGAAAGACTGCAAATTGGCTGCTGATAATGATTTTTTCTCCAAAGCAGAATTGAATTGAACATATTCGGTTGACAAATCGTCTTTGTGACGCTTACTTTTCGGCTTTCCAATTTGGGAATACAGGTTATTGCTTTAATTAAATTTTTTATGTAATAGAGGTTTTGATGAAGAATTTGTTTTTTATTGGATTGTCACTGCTTATGATAAGCGGAACTGCCCTGGCGCAGGATGAAGATTTTTTTGTTAAGGATGTCCTTGAAGTCAATTTCTATGGTGGCGCCGGTATTCCAAGCGGGAGCTTGAGCGATTTTAGCGGCTCGCTGGGAGCCGAAACTGGTTTCAACTACGGTTTGGACATCGGCTATTTTTTGACAAATGATCTGGTCTTCGGATTTAACTTCTCGCATACACAGTTTTCTATAAAAAACAGCGATGAAACCGGTAACCTGAATCACAAACTCTACAGTCCAAATCTTTATCTGAAATATTATTTTACAGGAGAATCAGATTTCATCCCTTACTTGAAAGGCTCGGCTGGTCTTGAGTTCGCCAAATTCACTACTTTTGTAGATAATCCTAAAGGCCGCCGCTATCGCGAGATTTCTTACGACCCTGTTCTTGCTTATGGGGCCGGAGCAGGATTTTTCTACTTTGTCTCAGACTTTAGCGGTCTATTTCTGGAAGCGAATTACCGTGCAGCGGTTTCTGCCGCTGAAACTGAAGCCACCTACCAGGATGACATTTATTTGTTTGGCTCTGACCTTGTTCGTATAGATATTCATGCAGGGGTAAGAATTTTGATTGGCCCTAATGAGTAATCATTGAAACTATAATTTTTTATCGAGTCCGCCGATCATCGGCGGACTTTTTTATGTTTGCGCTCAAGGTCGGCTTATTTGTTTAATAATTAGCTATGAAAAAAATCCTGATTGTAGACGATGAAGAAAGTCAACGTGAACTGCTTAAGGGCTATCTAAGCAAAAACGGCTACGAAGTAACTCTGGCAGGTGACGGGGAAGAGGCACTATCAGTATATCGTAATATATTTGCTCCGCTCGCTCTGGTAGATTTGAAAATGCCCAAAATGAACGGGCTGGAGCTGCTGGTCGAGCTAAAACAGATAAATCCGTTTATCCAGGTTATTATGCTGACCGCTTTTGGTTCAGTAGAAACAGCAGTTGCAGCCATGAAAGCGGGTGCTTCGGACTATCTCACCAAACCGATAAATGACTTAGAAGAGCTGCTGCTTAAATTGAATCGCGCTTCACAGCAAAATCAACTTATTGTCGAGGCAGAAGTGATGCGCGAAAGTTTGTCTGATGCCTTTCCGAAAACAGAGATAATTGGCGAGTCAAAAGTTATTAAAGAAGTTGGCAGGATGATTGCGACTGTCGGTCCCAAAGACACGACTGTCTTGATTACCGGTGCTTCCGGTACCGGTAAGGAATTAGTGGCGCGCGGCATTCATGCCTTGTCAGGGCGGGCTGATAAAAATCTGGTCTCATTAAATTGTGCGGCACTGCCTGAAACATTACTGGAGTCAGAACTTTTCGGATACGAAAAGGGAGCCTTTACCGGTGCCGACAAAATTAAACTGGGAAGATTTGAACTGGCAGAAGGCGGCACTATGTTTCTTGATGAAATTGGCGAGATGTCACTTTCGATGCAGGTCAAACTGCTGCGTGTCATTGAAGACCACACTATCGAGCGGCTGGGCTCGACCAAATCAATTTCACTGGACATAAGAATAATTGCAGCTACCAACAGAAATCTTCCTGAAATGATCAAAGAAAAAACGTTCAGGGAAGACTTGTATTACAGACTAAACGTAGTAGAAATAAAACTGCCGTCTCTAAAAGAAAGAGGCGGAGACATACTCTTGATTGCCAAACATTTTCTGGAGAAGTTCTCCAAAAAACACAGCAAGCAGATGGACGGTATTGACAGCTCCGCCGCTAAAATTCTTTCCAAATATCATTGGCCGGGAAATGTCAGAGAACTTGAAAACGTGCTTGAAAGAGCTGTCATTCTTTCGACTACCAGCAAAATTAACGCTTCGGACCTTTCCGGTCTGAGTGACAAATCAAGCAGCCTGACTGTATCTCAGTCTGAGATTCCTCTGGCCGAAGTTGAAAAGAAGCATATCGAGTTTTGCTTACGAGCCAATGACTGGAATATAGGCCAGACTGCCGAAATTCTAAAAATCCATAGAAATACTCTCAGCGCCAAAATCAAAGAATATAGCCTCTCAGAGAATTCACAATAATCGTGCGTCATAGTTGGAGAATGCACAATAATAGTGCATTTTTTTGAGGTGAAAAGCACTCTAAATCAGCATAATTACTTTAATAACAACGACTTAAGGTCTTTGGCACAGCTTTTGATACTATGTTGATTGAAATTAACTTTTATGGATGAGGATAATTGAAATGAAACTGAAGAAATTGATTGTTTTGCCAATTCTCTTGATTCTGGCAATAGCCCTGGGCGGCTGCTCGGATGACGAAATTTTGATTATTAACGAATTTCCACCTGCACCGCAGGGAGTTTTTTCGATAACCGGTGACAATGCTGTGTTTATTTTCTGGAACGCCCCATATGAAGCTGATTTAGCTGAATTTTTCGTTTATAGGTCAAATGAGCCGGTTAATAATTTTGTGGTTATCGGAACGGTTATTGCCGACGATAACCCCAATCTTGACCTGGTGCTTCATCAATTTACTGACAGTACAGTCGTCAACGGCCAAACTTATTACTATGCCGTGGCCAGTGTCGATTTTGCCGGGCAGGTGTCCGAATTATCAGCAGAGGATGTCTTCGACACGCCACGACCAGAAGGCACAATCATTATACCTGAGATTTCTACAGACCCAACCATAGCCGGATTAGATTTGTCTACTCAAAGTCGTGTTCCCTGGAATGATCCGAATGCGGATATCTATCTAGATACGGTAGCGGGAATTTTCTATATCAACGCTACTGATACTTTGACTGACTTGCAAGATATGGGCTACACTGAAGATTTTGATGCTATTGGTTTTGCACCTACTGTAGGCTGGTCAGAAAACGGCTGGGCCGAGGTTATACTCGGACATACTTATGTCATATGGACCCGCGATTTGCACTACGCCAAACTTCGTGTTACTACGATCACCTCAAGCTTTGTAGACTTTCAATGGGCTTATCAGCTGGATCAGGACAACCCTGAGCTGGTAGGCGGTAACAATATAACTCAGAAGCCTGTTCGTGGTTCTGATTATCTAAGAAGACCCAACGGGGATAAAGTTTCTATTAATAGTGGAAAGTGAGGTAACCAATTATGTTACACAAACTGCTAAAACCGATTATGCTGATGCTGCTTTTCAGTTTTGCATCAACAGCAACCATTTGGTCACAGAAATTGCAGCAGCAACCCCGTGACCAGAATAACAACTCCGATAACTCTTATGACCGCATCAGAATCGACCGCTATCTTGATGTCGAAATCTGGTCGGATCATAGCGACGGCGAGTATTACGAGGGAGACAGGATTACCTTGTTTTACCGTGTCAACCGCGACGCCTTTGTTGTTGTCTACAGCATCGACTCGCGTGGCCGGGTCAACATGCTCTTTCCGTCGAACCCAGGTCAGGACAACTTTGTAGCCGGCGGTGAAACACACCGGCTGCCGGGCGGCCATGATGATTATGATCTGGTAGTGAGCGGTCCTGAAGGTGTCGAATATATTCAGGTTATCGCTTCCCGCGAGAGATTCACTATTCCCGACTGGTATCCGAACTCAGGCCTGATTGCGGAAACGGATGACGTTCATGATTACATGGACTGGCTCAATGACCGTTATTTTGTGAAGTACGAAGGCCAGCGCTTTGCCTTTGACAGAACTGCCTTATATATCAATGAATGGGAACAGTATTATTTCCGACCGATTTATCGGCCGTACTACCCCAGCTGGACTGTCAGCGGCAACATTTACTTTGACTATTGGTATGGTTCTTCGATATATATCGACGGCATCTACTGGGGCATCGCGCCTCTTTATATCCCAAGATTATATGTCGGCTGGCATACTTTTACTGTCTATGACAGACACGGACACGTCTGGGAATATGACCATCACGTCTCGCGCTATAGCACGGTAGTGTTTGACCATACGATTATTAACACCTCACCTCAGGTAAGGTCAAAATACAAAAAAGTCAGAGAGGCCGGGTACAGAGCGCCAACAAGTGCCGGTTACCCTAATTACAAGAAAAAGGTCAAGGCAATTAAATCTTCCGGCGCCTGGAAAACCAAATCGTACACTCGGTCAGGCTCGCAAACAACTGTCAGCAAGAAATCGCAGTTTGTTTATAGCGGCACCAAGAAGTTTGTAAAAGGCTCCGATTCGGATGCGGCCATCGGGAAATCTAAGGCTGACAAAAGAAGTTATAATTCTTATCGCAAAGACTCACGTGATTTGAAAACCACAGCTGACAAAAGAGGCTCTTCATACCGGGGATATGATAAGAAGAGCAGCAGCGGCACATCGGGCTACAAAAAGCGCAGCTCTTCATATAAGAAAAGAGAAGCCAGGACCGGCAGCAAGAAGAGCACTTATAAAAGCAGCCAGCGTTCTTCTGGTGAGTATCGCTCAAGTAACCGAGGCTCAAGCAAGAAAAGCTCTTCCAGTAGTGGTCGGATAAAGAGCAGCCCCCGAAAATCATCTGGCTCAAAAGCTGCTTCGAAGCAGGGCTCTGTCGAGAAAAAGAGTAGCGGCAGTAAGAAATCTAGCGGGACTTCTAAAGGGTATAGTGGCAGTAAGAAATCTTCGGGCTCAAAAAGCAGTGGTTCCGGCAGCAAAAAGTCATCATCGGGCGGTAAGACCAAAAAAGCAGGCAGGCGATAATTGGTCTTGCGTAGGCAGGTTTAATATGCCTATTTTAGGGGTGTGGTACTTATGATTAAGAGATTATTTACATTTCTGATAGCTGTGGTTATTTCGTTTTCTCTGGCTGTGCCTGCATTTGCAGTTGACAAGAAGGAGAAAAAGGTAACGAAAAAGACCAGTATCGAAAAAAAGAGCGAAAGCAAAAAGAAGGCTGTAACTAAAAAGCAGCCTTCTAAAAAACTCAAGCCAATCTCGAAAAAAAAATATGACAGTTTTATCGACCGCAATAAAAACGGCATCGATGATCGCGTTGAAAAGAAGAAGCTGAAAAAACAGCCACCCAAAAAGACTGTCAAAAAGATCAAGAAGCTAAAAAAGAGTACTAAGAAGAAAAAGAAGGGCTCATAGTAGATTTGATATTTCGCCTCTAGTAATTTATCAAAATTAACGGATATTTGGGTCAGATGTAAATCTGGCCATTTTTGATAAAAGACACACCTACAGGGCTTGTTGAAAAACCCGAAGAAAATGGAAGAAAAATTGCGAAATAGTTCATCCTGAGCGTAGTCGAAAGATGGGATACCCAGCCCTAAATGCTTGAGCTACTTCTATGGCAGCGTATGACAGCAGGTCGGTGCAGGTCCACCACGATAAAAGAAGTCCACCATGATAGTTAAGTCAAGGGCACTGCTGCTAACTCCATCACAATTAAGATCTAATGAGGCAGGATGGAGGGGATACGGACCACCACGGAAAATTAGGTCAACAAGGAACGTCAGATCAAGCAAATTAAATATCCCATCATTGTTAGCATCTCCACAGAGATAATTGATGAAAATAAGGGTTGAAACGTTTGATTGGGTCCCACTTGGCTGCCACCCAAATACTTCGGAGGTATAAATGCCGTCTTCATAACCTAAAATATTAGTATTGATCGTTGTCAGGTGGTTGGTCATTACATCAAATCTTGGCCGGCTGTAGAGATTGCCCAGTGAATCGTAAATCGTATGTCTAATATAAAGTGCTCCATAGCTATTAGTATAAGTTAGTATATCAATCTGATAGGAATGATCGGATATCATACCTACAAACCCGCTGGAAAAGTTCAAAAGGAAAGTTGCCAAATCACTGCCGTTTTTTGACACTGGGTAAAGTCCATATCCAGCGAATAGATCATTGTACATCGAACCATCCCAAAATATCCAATCATTGTTTGCACCAACAAGCATGTCGGGGCTGACGGATATCAGGTTAACAAATTGTAGTCCCACGGTGGCTATTGTTATCAGATCTCCTGCAGCAACTGGGTGTATCCACATAAACATTCCAGTATTCTGGTCGATCGGGTCCATTGGGCCGTCTCCATCAGAGTCGCGCCAACCGAGCTCAGCAGGAGTGAACACACATATAAGGTCTGTATCTTCTCCCTTCATATAGCAGAATTCGGAGCTTCCATTACAAAATTCGTAGTTTCCGTTTACGGCAGGAAAGAAGGACAAGAACGCTCTTTGATAACCGCAGCTGCTAGATTCCTCGCAAGTAGAAGGAATAAAATCAGGCGGGTTGTAATACTCATCTGAAGCTCCGAAAGTATGACTTATCTCATGTGCTATGACCCTATCCATTCTGCTAGGTCCCCAGCTATTGTTGTTATATGTCATTACTACTAATGGCGAACGATGCTCTGATAAACCCCAGGGTACGTCAACAGTCTGATAGTCCTTAACCCAAGCGAATTTACCTCCCCAAAAAGCATGATCTGGATCATTTGCGTCCATAACGACCGCTATCTCTACAGCCCAATTTGTTTTATATGTTTTCCTAAGCCCGTTTGCAAGAGCATAGGCTCCGTCCCATTCATCAGGATAACCCTGCGAAGTGTAGATATCATCAAGCCAGTCAAAAACCCAGTTAAGAAACTCCCATTTGGGAAGTTTCTCACCCAGTATGGGTTCAAATGACGTAGAGATCTTTTCTACTGGAGGAAACACCCAAACTAGTTTGGTGCCTCTGTTGAAAGCAGAATCTGCAAGCCTGTCTAATCCCTCCACTATTTCGTTAAAAGTCTGTTGTTCAGCAGCAGGCCACCAGTCTTCAACTGATCCAACTGACTCCATAAGATAAATTCCAACAGCAACGTACCCAATCATGTACTGGCCGTTAAACCTATTTGCAGCGGATGTCAGACTTTGAGTTGGTGCTCGTTTTGTGCCACCATAAAGACCAAGGTCTTCCATACAATTTAGAAAATAAGGTTCTATACTGGATTCATTCAATCTGTCCACTTCTTAAGTTGTTGTTATATGTAGGAAGGCATTCTTGATAGCAGGATTTTCGAAATCTGCCTTGGATTGAAGATCTTCAGGACGATAGACTTTATATTCTTGTGAACTTAATTGCAAATAGTCTACATTCAATTCATGTGCATCCAAGACAGCAAAATTCGGTGCAAAGATATGTCTTGTTGTAAAACCTCTGGATTCAATCTCGCTTAATAGAACCAGCAATGAATCGTAATTATTTGTTTGGAATTCAACTAGAACGAGATTTTTTCCAAAAGCGGGTGAGCTAAACAAGACAAGCAAAAAGATTACAACAAGTCTTTTCATTTTCGTACCTCCTCAAGCAATGAGCTTAAATTAGACAAACGCTAAGATTTTATTGTTAACAGCACTAAAATAGACATAAAGCTGCTCTTAAAGAACCTACTGTAGCTACAAAGTTCTTTGGAGATAAGTAGCTAATTTGAATCGGGCACAAGACGAAAATCGATTCTAACGACAAATTGACCGGACTGTCGTTTTCCTGATTTAGTTATGTACCCGGACTTCTGAACGAATAGGTTGTCAAAACCACCGAACATAACTCCTTCGTAAAATCCTGTGCTGTCGGTGTAAAGAGAGAATCCTTTCAAAGTATCATCCAAAGAAATGCGAGCCGAATCAATCGGCAAATCAGATATTGAGTCTGTGACAAATCCAGAAAATCCAGTAGAACCATCACTGCAACATGTTTCTCTGTCGCAGGCACTCAATAACAGAACAAGAAGCACAAGAAAGACGAGAATGACTACTTTGTTGTTGATGTTTGTGTTCATTATCTACGACCCCATTCAATCAGGAATCATTTTTAAATTGATATTAGTTAAGTTCCTGTTTAAGACAATATCTTGCTGCTGGGTGTCGTAACCTGTTTTCTGTACGTAGAAGGTCTGAATTCGAGAACCTCGAATCGAAACCCCTATATAGTAACCTGTACTGTCAGTAAACCAAAATGCCCCATTGATACTGTCATTTAACGCAATTATTGCTGAATCAATGGGCAAACCGGTGATAGAATCGGTTACGAAGCCTGAAAAAGAATAGGTCTTGTGACCTATAATAGCCCCTTTATCGCAAGCGTTCAATAACAGAACAAGGTGTACAAAAAAAATGAGAATGACTACTTTGTTTTTGATCTCTGCGTTCATTTTCTACGACCCCATTCAATCAGGAATCATTTTGAAGTTGATATTAGTTAAGTTCCTGTCTAAGTCGATATTTCGAGACTGCGTGTCATAACTTGTTCTCTGTACGTAGAGGGTCTTGAGGATTTGAGAACCTTGAAACCCTACCCCTATATAGTAACCTGAACTGTCAGTAAACCAAAATGGCCCAGTGATACTGTCGTCTACCGAAATTCTTGCTGAATCAATGGGCAAACCGGTGATAGAATCGGTTACGAAGCCTGAAAAAGAATAGGTCTTGTGACCTGTAATAGCCCCTTTATCGCAAGCGTTCAATAACAGAACAAGAAGCACAAGAAAGAGGAGAATGACTACTTTGTTTTTGATCTCTGCGTTCATTATCTACGCCCCCAAATATTAATCACTAGAAACGTGGGTGTTAATAACAATGTTGTTAACAATTAGCTGACGAAAGATAGAAAGGTTTTGTTTAATTGTTAATTGAAGTATAATGGCATGTTAAGTCGTTCTTTTCGAGAGATGTCGGCCAATTCGATTCTACCCCCGACCCTTTATCTTCGCTCCCTCGGCTGCTCCCGCAATGACTGGTATGGACCTTTTTCAACAGGCCCTATAGCAAACAATTCTGAAACCATTTATCTTGACTATTGTTATAAATAAGGTAAATTATTAGCACTATGGCACTTGTACTGCCAAAATGGCAGTCGTTGAGTAGATAAGATATTGTGAAGAAATTATTTGAAAAGCTCTCAGATCGAGAAAGAGAAGTCCTGGCAAGTTTGATAACTCAGTATATCGCTTCGGCTGACCCGGTCGGCTCGCGGCTGATAGCCAACAAATTTATGACAGACCTCTCCTCGGCGACAATCAGAAATACGTTGCAGGATTTAGAAGAGCAGGGACTTTTGAAACAGCCGCATACCTCGGCCGGCAGAGTACCCACAGATCTGGGTTACAGGTTTTACGTAGATTTCTTGCTCCAGCCGGAAGAACTGTCTCAGGAGATCAAAGATGAGATTAAGAGCAAAATCTTAAAAGAAGGGCAGGGGATAAACGAAATTCTGGGGCAGACCTGTCGTGTTCTGAGTGATATCACCAAACAACTGGGCGTTACCATGGCTCCAAAATTTGATGCCGGAATTCTGAAACGATTTGAGCTGATTCCCATAGCCGAAGACCGGCTGATGGCGGTGGTGGTTGTGCGTTCGGGACTAGCCAGGTCTGTGATTATCGAAATCGAAGCAGCTGTATCAGACAGCATTCTTACTGAGCTTGAACAGGTATTAAACGAAAGACTGACAGGACTGACTCTGGGCGAAATAAGAAAAACAGTAGTTCAAAGACTGGCTGATGTCTCCGGTCATGGAAAGCTGCTTAATCTATTGATAGATTCAAAGGATAATATCTGGACTGAGTCCGAGGACTCGGGCCTGCACCTCTCTGGCGCTGGTCAGCTGGTGACTAAGCCGGAGTTTGCCAGTCAGGAGAAGTTATCGGAACTGCTGAAAGTAATGGAAAATGGCAAGATCCTCTCGGACTTTTTAAATCAGCAGGAGGAAGAAGGACTTCTGATTACAATCGGCAATGAGAGCAAGTTTTCAGAAGTGCTCAACTGTTCGCTGGTGACATCATCTTACCGGGTGGGAAACATAAAAGGAACAGTAGGCATAATCGGGCCGACCCGGATGCCTTACAGTCAGCTGGTCTCGGTGGTTGAATACACCGCCCGAACTATTTCAGAAACATTGAGCGGCCTGAATAAAAATGACCGGCGCCTAAATTAATTTCAGAGGGAAAAGAATTGCCAGAAAACAAGACAGACAAATTGAACGAGTCATCAGATTCTCAGGAGATAGATGTTGAAGAATCCTATTCAAAGGAGAAGCCCGAAGAAGCGGATTCAATTGAAATAGCAGATGACACTGATATAAAAGAGCTGTTAGCCCAAAAAGAAGACAAGTATCTCAGGCTGGCGGCTGAATTCGAAAATTATAAGAAGCGGATATTCCGTCAGAGCGAAGTACTGATTCATAATGCCGAGGCCGGAGTTCTGATAGACGTGCTTGGCGTACTGGACAATTTTAAAAGGGCGCTGAGTTCTGCAGGTGACAAAAAAGATTTCAAAGCCTTCAAAAAAGGCGTCAAGATGATATTGGAGCAGTTAAAAAAGATTCTGGATGACCATAACGTTTCGCCAATAGATACTGTCGGCAAGACATTTGACCCGGAACTGCATGAAGCTGTCATGCAGATTGAAACTGATGAACAGCCCGAGGGAGTAATCGTTCAGGAACTTTCAGGCGGCTACAAAAAAGGGAATACAGTTATCCGTCATGCCAAAGTTGGTGTCAGCAGCGGCAAGAAAAACGACAATAAAAATGATGAAGGTAAGTAGTTTACAAATATTGCAAATAAATCTAAGGAGATAAAGCATGGCTAAAATTATAGGCATAGATTTAGGAACGACTAATTCCTGCGTGGCAGTGATTGAAGGTCAGGAACCAACGGTAATACCAAATTTGGAAGGAGCACGGACGTCGCCATCGGTGGTAGCCTTTGCCAAAGACGGCGAGAGGCTGGTCGGAGCTTCGGCCAAAAGACAGGCGGTAACTAATCCAGAGAATACAATTTCTTCGATAAAACGTTTTATGGGACGTCGTTATGACGAAGTAGAACATGAAAAAGGAATTGTTCCCTATAAAGTCACTTCATCCGACAGTGCCGGAGCTGTGGTAGAAATTCAGGGCAAGAAGTACAGTCCGCCGGAAATATCTGCCATGATTCTTGGCTATCTCAAAAAATCCGCCGAAAGGCATCTGGGACAGGAAGTAACACAGGCGGTCATCACGGTACCGGCTTATTTCAACGATGCCCAGAGACAGGCCACTAAAGATGCCGGGAAGATTGCCGGGCTGGAAGTGTTGAGAATAATCAATGAACCCACCGCAGCCTCACTGGCTTATGGTCTGGACAAGAAGACAAACGAAAAAATAGCGGTTTATGATTTAGGCGGCGGTACGTTTGATATTTCTATTTTAGAAATTGGCGATGGTGTTTTTGAGGTCCGCTCCACCAACGGCGACACGCATCTCGGGGGAGATGATTTTGACCAGGCTATTATAGAGTGGATGGCGGATGAATTCCAAAAATCCCAGGCTATAGACCTTCGCAAAGACCGCATGGCTCTGCAGAGACTTAAGGAAGCTGCAGAAAAAGCAAAGATTGAACTTTCTTCAACCATGCAGACTAATATCAATCTGCCTTTTATAACTGCCGACCAGTCCGGCCCCAAGCATCTTGATCTGACCTTAACCAGAGCCAAGCTGGAACAGTTGACCGATGACTTGATTGAAAGAACTGTCGGTCCCTGCAAGACTGCGCTGGCGGATGCCAAACTGTCAGCCTCAGATATTGACGAAGTCGTTTTAGTCGGCGGCATGACCCGCATGCCCAAAGTTATCGAGACAGTTAAGAATATATTCGGAAAAGAGCCGCACAAAGGAGTCAACCCGGATGAAGTAGTGGCTATTGGCGCTGCCATTCAAGGGGGGATTTTGACTGGTGATATGAAAGATGTGGTTCTGCTTGATGTAACGCCGCTGTCTCTGGGTATTGAAACGTTGGGCGGTGTCATGTCACAACTTATTGAGCGTAACTCAACCATACCGACCAAAAAGTCACAGGTTTTTTCGACCGCTTCAGACAATCAGCCTTCGGTTTCCATTCATGTTCTCCAAGGGGAGCGCAAAGTGGCGATTGATAACCGTACGCTGGGACGGTTTGACCTGGTAGGCATTCCGCCTGCAGCCAGAGGCATACCGCAGATAGAAGTTACATTCGACATTGATGCCAACGGCATCGTCCATGTTGGCGCCAAAGATATGGCCACCGGCAAGGAGCAGTCGATTCGAATCGAGGCTTCATCAGGTCTGTCAGATGAAGAAATTGATAAGATGGTGCAGGACGCTGAAAAGCATGCCGATGAGGACAAAAAGAAAACGGATTTGATAGCCGCCAGAAACGAAGCCGATCAGCTTGTTTACTCGACCGAAAAAACGCTTAAAGATGCTGGCGACAAAATATCTGACGAAGAGAAGACGAAGATCGAAGAAGCCAGCAAGAAACTTCAGGATGCTCTTTCCAGCGAGAGCCTTGAGACTATCAATAAAGCCAAGGAAGAGTTGATGGCGGTGTCACACAAGCTGGCCGAAGAGATGTATAAGCAGGCTCAACAACAGCAGGCCGGCGGACAGGACGAGACCGCCCAGCCCGAAGCTGAGCCGGAGGCAGGCGGCAGCGCCAAAAGTGACGGTGCAGTAGACGCTGATTTTGAAGTAGTTGATGATGACAAGAAATAATTTTGGGTAGATGACGACACCAAGAGATTACTATGAGATTCTCGGTATCGGCCGGGAATCAGGTGAAGCCGAAATAAAATCAGCTTATCGCAAGCTGGCTTTAAAATATCACCCGGACCGTAACCCTAACGACAAATCGGCAGAAGATAAATTCAAAGAGGCTACGCAGGCCTACGAAATCTTGAAAAACCCTGATAAGCGGTCATCTTATGACCAGTTTGGTCATGCCGGCCTGGGACAGGGCGGCGGTTTTGGAGCGGGTGGATTTGGGGGATTCGGTGGAGGCTTTGACGTCAGCGATGCGCTGAGAGCGTTCATGCGTGATTTTGGAGGCGGTTCGGTTTTTGAAGACCTCTTCGGCATGGGTGGCGGCGCCGGCAGCCGCCGCGGCAATCGCGGTGAAGACTTGCGGGTTACACTCAAGTTGACGCTTGAAGAAATCACAAGCGGCGTTGAAAAATCAATCAAGGTTAAGCGATTGGTGAAGTGCAATGACTGCTCCGGCTCGGGCGTGGCGGCAGGTTCTTCAAAAAAGACTTGCGGACAATGCCGCGGAGCCGGCCAGGTTAGAAGAATTTCCAAAACATTTCTGGGAACAGTTCAGCAGATTGCTACCTGCGATGTCTGCCGCGGAACAGGCGAAATCATTTCTGACCCCTGCAGAAGCTGCCGCGGTGAGGGACGAATCCGTGGTGAAAGCAATGTCAAAGTGAACGTTCCGGCCGGAGTGTCCAGCGGCAACTATATGACGATTGACGGCATGGGCAATATGGCTGCGCACGGCGGAGAACCGGGAGATCTGCTGGCAGTATTTAAGGAAAAAGAGCACGATTATTTTGTCCGCAACGGAGACCATATCATTTGTGAACTTTCGATTTCCTTTACAACTGCAGCCTTAGGCGGCATGGTCAGTGTGCGCACAATCGACGGAGAGTATGAGCTTAAAATTCCGTCCGGCACACAACCAGGCAAAGTGATAAAGCTCAAAGGCAAAGGCATACCGCACTTAAACCGGCATGGTCGCGGCGATCAATTGGTGCACTTAGTTGTCTGGGTGCCAACCAGGCTTAGCCCGGATGAGAAAGAGATTCTCAATAAATTGTCTGAACAGGAAAATATGATTCCTCCAAAAGGTAACAAATCATTCTTTGAAAAACTCCGCCAGTCACTCGGCGTATGAACGAAGAAAATTCTGATACCGGCAGCTATCTCGAAATTATTATCTACGTCCCGAAAACTTTAGCTGACCCGGTAAGCAGCTACCTGACTGATAACATAACGACCAGCGTAGTCTTTGAGGAAACAGAAAACTCCGGGATAACCGGCGTAAAGTCTTTCATCAAAGAGCCGGCGGATATAAATCAGCTGAACCGCTTGCGCCTTTACCTGGCTCAGATAGCAGAAATAAATAATATAGCCATACCTGAGATCCGTGAGAGGTCAGTTAAAGCTGTTGATTGGGAAGAAGAGTACCGGCATTCGGTCAAGCCGGTGGAAATAAGCCCGGAACTTTTAATTCGCCCTCCCTGGGCCAAGGCAGAGAATCAATACAAGTACGAAATCGTTATAGAACCGAAGATGGCTTTCGGTACCGGCAATGATGAATCTACCGTTAATTGTCTGAAACTTATGCAAAAATATTTCGATAGCGGTCAAAGATTTCTGGATTTTGGCTGCGGCTCAGGGATTCTGTCGGTTTTTGCGGACAGATTAGAGGCCTCCTATATCAAAGCGATAGATAACGATCCGGTGGCAATAGATAACTGCCTCGAAAATTTTGAGTTGAATGCGGTCGCTGTCAGGCATGATATTATAGGCGGTTCTATCGGAGAAATTAAGTCGGAAGAAAAGTTTGATATGATCTGTGCTAATATTGCCTTGAAACCGATTTTACAGTTTTTAAAATCCTTAATTGAACATACCATAAAAAATGGTTACTTAGTTCTATCGGGAATATTTGTTAATGAACTTGAAGAAATTCAAACAGCCTTAAAGCAGGCCGAACTGGAGACAGTTGATTTTATTCAAGGTAAAATGTGGCTTACTTACTGTATCAGAAAGTGATTTATGGAAGCACCTGTTTTTTTTGCACCACCCGAGGCAGTTCAAGGCGAAAATATAATACTTCCTGCGACAGAAGCCCATCACGCCAGGACTGTTCTCAAACTGAAAAAGAATTCTCAGGTGATAGTGGTCGACGGACTTGGCAAAGCTTTCCGCGGTACAATCGGAAGCCTGAGCAGCCGCAAAGAGACGATTGTTGAAATTCAAAATGAGATACGAGGATTTGGTGAGCCGTTTGCGAATGTAACCCTGGCGGCAGGATTGTCTGAGGGTTTCAAATTCGATGAGGTCGTTCAGAAATGTACCGAACTGGGAATTAAGAAATTTGTGCCGCTGGTCACTGAAAAGTCTAAGATAAAAATGTCAGCGGCAGCGAAATTTGATAACAAGCTCAAAAGACTAAAGAGAGTGGCGCTTGGCGCCATGAAGCAGAGCCGTCGTTCATTTTGTCCTCGGATTCTGCCTATTGTGAAGTACAGTGATTTCCTGAATTCAGAAGATGGAGATTCCTGCAAGATTATTTTCCATCCGGTCAAGCAACAAAGAAAAACTGACCCGGCAAAACTTCTGAAAAACTGCAAAAACGTCACAATTCTGATAGGTCCGGAGTCTGGATTTACTGATTCAGAAGTAGAAACGGCTCTCGAAAAAGAATTTTCACCGATATCCCTGGGAGATAGAATACTTAGAACAGAGAACGCCTCTCCGGTTGCTTGCGCCCTGGTCATGTATTGGCTGGGGGAGTTGAGCTAACAGTACAATTGCCGATATTAAGGCTATTATGCCCGATGTGATTATAGTCTTAATAGGCGTGCTCGGACTAGCTATAGGGTCGTTCTTAAACGTTGTGATTTATAGACTTCCCCGGAAAATTCCTTATATTTCCGACCGTTCCAGATGTCCCGGCTGTGACGCTCAGATAAAGTGGTACCAGAACATTCCCCTGATTAGTTATCTTTTCCTGGCGGGCAAGTGCGCAAATTGTAAGAAAAGGATTTCCGTTAGATACCCGCTTGTCGAAACTCTTAATGCAATATCTTACCTCTATTTCTACTGGCAGTTCGGGCTGTCATATGAGTTTGCTGTATTTTCATTCTTACTGACTATGCTGCTGGTCATTTTCTTTATTGACCTGGACTTTCAAATTATCCCCGATGTCATAACTCTGCCGGGCATACTGTTTGGACTGGGCCTTTCTTTTCTGCCCGGAGGAATTGGTATTTACTCAGCATTAATAGGACTGTTAGCAGGTGGCGGCTCGCTGTTTTTGATAGCAATTTTGGGCGACTGGCTGTTTAAGAAAGAATCGATGGGTGGCGGTGATATCAAAATGGCTGCTATGCTGGGTGCCTTTCTGGGCTGGGAAAAGATACTTCTCATATTTATCAGTGCTTCTGTGATAGGATTAGTAGTATCTCTAGTTATCATGTGCTTTTCGGCCAAACTCCGTAAAGAACGGATGATTCCTTTTGGGCCATTTTTAGCCGTAGCGGCTGTATTAGCGATTTCGTATGGCGACCAGATAATCGATTTCTACGTCAATAATTTTCTGACAGTCCGATAATTTCCGCTGAATCAGTTTCAGACTATTCCGATAATCTACAATAGATTATGACTGCAATTAAATCATCCAGATTTGAGCTACAGGTCCATGCCGGGCTGCTGCTGCTTATTACCCTGCTGATAGGGCTGAGTATTACCTCTAACTTTGTAATTTTTAATGCCAGAACCAGCAGGAAATCTAATCTGGTAATTAAACTTGAGTCATCAGCCTTCGCAATCTCCCGGACTCTTTCATATTTTTCGACCCTGAATTCAATAAAAGAAATTGAACATTTCAAAAACAAATATCAGCTGAGCGGTCTGATGGTTTTGCCGTCGATGCCTGCGGATCCGTCTGAAGCGGCCAGACGGAAATGGCTCCTGGAATTCGCCAACGAACTTCCCATAACGCAGCTGCCGGAACTGGCCCGTAAAATACTAAGTGCGGATTTTCGGACTCTGGCCCGGGGAGAAAGAGAAGAATATTTCTATGTCTATCCGGTTTCATCTGTAAATAAAAATCATCTGCTGATTCTTTCAGTTGATTCGCCGGATCTGGCCTATCTGGATGACGCCAGCAAGACAGTAATGGTTCTGACTGTTATATCTACCTTGCTGATTATTTTTGTTTATCTGTTGCTGGTTCGCTACATTTTTGCGCCCTATCGAAAACTCAGGCAGCAAGCGCTTGATTCGGGCAGGGCTGTCGCTGGCGGAGATAACGAAGCAGAGGAAGTAGTCGAAGATTACCGCCGCGTAATAAACGAGCTCAAAGAAAAGGAACAGAAACTGATCGAACTTAACCGGCAGGTAACATCACGGGCTGACTCTCTTGAGCAGTTTAACGACTATCTTCTGGAATCTTCTGATTCCGGAATCGTGACTCTTGACAGAGAAGGCAGAATTCTCTCCATCAATGATTCCTGTTCCGAGATATTTGGATTAAGTAAAGAAGATTTTATTGCCTCAACATATCGGGAACTTTTTGCTGAGCAGCAACAGCTTGTCGAAGCTATCGAGAAAGTTGTTTTT
The DNA here is from genome assembly GCA_022571845.1 of Candidatus Zixiibacteriota bacterium. Taxonomy (GTDB): domain Bacteria; phylum Zixibacteria; class MSB-5A5; order GN15; family FEB-12; genus JACZWU01. Next base: position 294,784 of record JACZXB010000002.1, read on the forward strand.
CAAAAGGAGAATCTGCCGTACAGTGAACTGCTGCTGACACTAAATAACGGCAGCAAAATCACAGTCGGTTATACAGTTTCTACTGTCTCAGATAGTCATCAGCAGCCTATCGGAGCGTCGATAATTTTCAGTAATATTAATGAAATTGCACGGCTGAGAAACGAACTTGAGATAAAAAAGCAACTGGCTGCTCTGGGTGAAATGTCCGGGGGACTGGCGCACCAGCTTCGTAATTCAATGGGAGCGATATCAGGATTTTGCAGACTCTTAAAAAATCAGGTCTCAGAGAGTTCTCTGGAAAACGAGTACTTGACCGACCTGCTGAATGAAACTAAAGAAACCGAAGAGCTGGTTGAGAGGTTTCTTAGCTTCGCCCGGCCGCTGGAATACAGGCCGGAAAGCAGTTTACTCTCTGAGCTGTTTAAGGAGATTGAGCTAACTCTCAGGCCACAGCTGGAGCAGAAAAAGATTAGCCTGTGCTTTGGACCAGTTGCCAGTAAGGGACAGGAAGTTAAAATTGAAATTGACGCTCTATTGATTAAGCAGGCGCTAATTAACATTATCGAAAACGCCATAAATGCCTGTGATGAGACAGAAGGCGTGGTGTCAATAAAGGTAGAGCTATCGGATAACGAGGCTTTGATTATTGTTACCGACAACGGTTCGGGGATTTCAAGCGAACATCTGCAGAGTATCTTTACGCCGTTTTTCTCTTTGAAACCATCTGGGACAGGGCTGGGCTTACCGCTGGCTGCCAAGATAGTTAATCTTCATGGCGGCCAGATCAAAGTGAGTTCTACCGCAGGCTCCGGGTCAAAATTCGAAATCTACCTGCCGTTGAATAAGAGCAGCGAATCAAAACCAGTCAGTTTAAATTAATTAAATCATAATATATTGTTGGCTGGCCGCCGGTATTATATATATTGGACGACTTAGAGTAGGATAAGGAGACAGAAAGCGAATGCATTCACCTTCAGATTTTCGCAAAGGCCTGAGAATAATGGTCGATAGCCAGCCATATTATGTAGTGGAGTTTCAGCATTTCAAAATGGGTCGCGGTAAAGCTAATATCCGCACCAAGCTAAAACATATTAAAACCGGTGCAATTGTCGAGAAAGTATTCGGGAGTAATGATTCTTTTAAAGCTCCGGATGTCCAGAACAGAGAGATGCAGTATCTTTATGAGAATTCCGGCGAGTTTGCTTTTATGGATTCCAATACGTTTGACCAAATCAATGTGCCAATCGACAACCTGGGGGACGCCAAATGGTATCTGATTGAGAACCAGGAGTACCGGGTTTTGTTTTTGGACAACGAGGCAATATCTATAGAGTTTCCGGCCTCGGTAGTTTTAAAAGTTATAGAAACAGAGCCATCCGCCAAAGGAGATACGGTTACAAATATTACCAAGCCAGCCAAGCTTGAAACCGGTCTGGTTGTTAAAGTGCCTTCTTTTGTCAAAGAAGGAAACAAGGTTAAGGTAGATACCCGTACCGGAGAATATTTAGAGCGAGCCAAATAGCCCATGGCCACAGGCAAAATGATTATTGGCGTAGACGAGGCAGGCAAGGGGGATTTTCTCGGACCGTTAGTTGTGGCAGGGTTCTTATGCAGCGAGTCAGACTTTGACCGGCTGAGAGATCTTGGTGTACGTGATTCAAAGGCAATAGCAGAAAAAAAACTGCTTGGCCTAAGCGACCAGCTGCGGGCGCTCTACCCTCATTTTATTCTTATAATATCTCCCCAAGAGTACAATGCTCTATACAAAACAATTAAAAATCTCAACAAACTTCTGGCAGACTGCCACGCCAATGTCATAACCAAACTAGCCTCGTCAAATCAGGTCGATAAAGCCTTGATCGATAAATTTGGCAAGACTGAGCTTGTCGAAAAAGCTCTGGCAAAAAGAAATCTGAAGATTGAACTAATCCAGGAAGTGAAAGGGGAAAGGCATCTTCCAATTGCGGCTGCTTCAATCCTGGCCAGAGCATCATTTGTAGATGAGATGAAAAAGCTTGAATTAAAATACGGTATGCCGGTACCAAAAGGGGCCTCATCAATAGTTGATGAGGCCGCCCGCAGACTTATCGATAAACACGGAGAAAAAACTTTAGGCAAAGTTGCTAAACTTCATTTCAAAAACAGACAGAGAGTAACTGTAACAAACCTGTTTGCTTAAACTACAGTAGCTATTGTGTAAATCCGTGGCTGATTAGTTCGGCTTCAATATTACCGGTTGGTTCATTTGCATCCAAAGAGCCGATTACATACTTTACCAAGCCAACTCCGGGAGCAAACCAGTAGTAATTTTTGGTGCTGCCGACGCCGTCATTGGAAATCCTGACCGTATTGCTGTAGTAGTCGCCGTTGCTCAATTGAATTGACTCGTATTTATCAACGGTCATGACTGCCGCACCATCGGTCGGGAAGCTTTTATTAGCTACTGCGCTGTCGTCGGTGTTGCCGGTATCATTGGTGAGCTTATTATCGGTTATGATAATCGTAAAATCATCTTCTATTCCCGCACTGATAGTTGAATATCTGGACCAGCTTTTGCCAACCGTGAGGGGGATATCCAAAATTTTCTCTCCCGCTGAATTACTGCTTTCATATATTGTCAATGAGTTTGATGAAACCACAACATAGCCGGTATCAACAGAATTTCCAATTTTGGAAATCCACTGTACGGCAGAATCTTCAAGGAACGGAATCTTTTTACCAACTTTGAAAACTATTAATTCGGAAGCCCGGTTTAATTCTGTCAGTTCAAATGTTGCTTGATACGATTCATCTAAAGGAAAGTATTCAACCACGTCAGTATTTGAAAAGCTGGCCTGATCTGAAGCCGTTACAAAATGCCCCGAACATCCCCAGGCAAAAGCTGAGAGAATCAGGATCATTGCCACTATTTTGCTGTTTTTATTAATCATCGTTTTCTCCCTCCAAACTAGATAAGTGCTCTTATAGACTCCATTTGCCAAAAGTTATTGCAAGAGGGGTGCCCGAAAACATACTTTGAGATAACCTTATTAGTGGTTGACGATTACGAGACAACAATAAAGTCTTGGATTAGATGTCGACTGAATATGGTATGGGGCATAGGCCATATTCTGAGGAAAAATATCAAGCCGCCAAGCGGCTCAAAAGGGCTATAGAACTGCCGATAAATATACAAACTATAACGAGTTAAAAACGCAGGTTAGATTTATGGAGTTAATAAGTTTAGACCAACTGATGTTGATATTCCTTCTGGCCGGGCTGGTTATGTTATCCAGAACAAGAAAGTTGATCGTAGCCAAGAATCCCAGGGGGTATAGTCAAATTGCTGCCGGCATCTCTCTAATATCATTTTGGGGAGTTATTTCTGTTATGCAAAACACTTTTTTGGATGGTGAGATAGTTTCTGCAGAGATAGAAGCTATGACAGAAGTACTGATGCTAATGGTGGCTTTGTCCGGAATCGTTTTGTTAAGTTTAGGAATATCATACTGGCTGCCGATTTCAAAAAAGCAAATGTCAAAAACAAAATCCGCTAATAAGAATGACAAAGACGTACTGGTCTTAACCAAACTATTATTGGCCGGCTCTGCGACTGAAAAGCTTTTTACAGAAATCGCCAACTGGCTGTTAAATTCATTCGAGCTTGAACAGGTTGATGTTATCTCGATTTCCAATAAGACGTCTCGTTCAAGCTTAGTGGCGTCGGCAGGAAGTCTTGATAATCTGCACTTGCTGCCAGAAGCGAACCTGGATGAGAGCGCCTGGCATAAAGAAATTCAATCAAAACAAGTGACAAGAATTGACGGGTTGGACTCATCAGACTCTACCGCGCAGAAAGAATTCGGATATGCCTTAAAGCTGCCTGTAACAGAAAGCCGCTCGCTGCTGTTTGTTATGTGGTCCCAAAATGGCAAGTTGGCCGAAATGATAACTCCTGAAACAATAGATATTCTGGAAAGCGGAATTGTCACTAATCTTGATCAGCAAACTTTGATTTTGGCCAGCGACTTTACCCGAAACTGCGCTAAAAAGTCCAGGCAAATCTTAAGCAGAGTCAACGATCTGACAAATACGAACGAAATCATTTCTCTGATTTGCAAGCAAATGGCAGAATTAATGCCGCTTGAGTTAATGACATTGGTTTCGTTTAACAATAGCACAGAAAGCTGCCGTTTGACAGTCGGAGAAACAGCAACTGTGCTGTTTGAAACAGGTGTAAATATCTTTGAAAGTACACAGACCTATCTGACCAGAATTTTCCGAACGGCCATTCCGGTAATGGAATCTGATTTGACAGCAAAACTGCTGGGATACGGAACCAGGATGATGGCGGCATCGGACATAAAGTCGATGATTTCAATTCCGGTCTATGTTCAGGGCAGAATGCAGGGGATAGCTACTGTTGGATCCACCAGAAAAAATGCATACAGCAGACGCAATTTACAAATGCTGATATCGGCAGCTTCTGCTTTTGAATTTATTCTGGGCATGATTTACGGCGATCAGATTACTCAGCTTGTCCTCAAACGCGAACAGGCGATTTGTAGATTCGCACTTGATATGACCGGTAATCAAAACATAGCAGCAGATTCTTTTAAAGATGCTGCAAAACTTCTCTACGAACACACCAATTGCGACTCAGTCCGCATCTCAATGATTCAAAACGACGATTCGTTTCTAACTTCACGGGTGCTATTAAGCCGCAATGGGCAGGAAACAGTAGTTCCCGAAAAGGGTCATATGATTCTTTCGCTAATGCCAAACCATCGCAGCGTAATTGAAACGGGTGAAAGCTTAAACTGCGGCTTCGACAACAGTTTAAGCGAAGCGGAACTTTCTCAGTGCTTCGCTAAAGATGCCAAAAGTGCACTTCTGATTCCTATCAAGTCTAACGGCCGGGTAGTAGGAGTAATAAGTTTGGCAGGATTTCAATCTGAAGCTGCTGCAATGTTTGATGACCTGACGATGCAATTTTGTGAAATGGTCTCAGCACTTTTGGCGAGGCACATGGAGCAATCGATATTAGATTCTTCTGACCTGAGTCGTGCAGAAACAGATAATGTAACTATCCAGAGTCGTCTACGGCAGGGCAGTTCATTAATCGGGGGTTCCTTCAAAACCGAAAAGACCGACACGCTTTTGTCAACGACTGTGAAGCCAGCCGGTAAAATAAATCTGGTCTTAACCGATTGAATGTTGGTTCATCTAAACAGTGCAGGGGCAGCAATTGATTACTCGCATCAAAGAGCCAGATACAAGTAACGACCTGGCCTCGGTTAGCTTAACTGAGAAATTATCATCAATCGAGCTTCCCAGTAGCTCGCGCCTGCTCGTGAGAACTGGATTGCCAAACGTCTTTGGAGAGTTGCTTGCCGATACAGAAGAGAACCCCTGGCTTTTTGTGCCTGACAATATCCTGTCCACCATCGAACAACAGGCCGTTAATAATTCTGAAATCATAACCGCCGATGCTTATGAACTATATCCGGTAGTTTTTGAAAATCAAGTTCTGGCAATGGTAGCTATTGTCAGCCGCACTTCTTCGGGTTTAAGCAGCCAGACAGCGGACAGGTTAAAGCAGGTGCTGCTGGAGTCAAATGCTCTTGATAAGAAAGCTGTAATGCAGATATCAGAGCAGTTTGTTTCAGAACTTTTTGATTTCCGGCAGAGCTACTCTGAATTAATAAACAAGCTTCTTGGTTTAATGACAGATCAGGCAGCTCACAGTCACGCAGCCATGTACTGGGTTGAGGACAACAATTTATACCGGCGCTGGTCCAAAGGGGATTTACTTCTTAGTGACAAGCTCGCTCTCACTCTTCACGGCGAACACGTTGTTCGCTGGACTAGTGCGTTGCAAACAGGTCGGGCTATTATTCCTGCAGAGATAGTTGAGTCTGAGCCAGTATTCATGAAAAGGCCGCCAAATTTCATTGCTCTATATGAGGCGCCGAGCTATGCCGACCGCCGGCAGATTCTGGCAATTGCCATCCCCGGTGACACCGAACCTGGCGACATCGAAAAAATAAAACAGATCAGTCAATTGTTTGGCGTTTGCAGCGGCAGCAAAATGACAAATTATACTCAGCTGGCAAAGTTATTCGGAGAATCGTGCCGCCAGCAGGTGCAGAGCGGCGGTTATGAGCAGGCGCTCATGGAAGCTTTTAAGATTTTGAATGACGAAGTAAGAATCAAATCAGTATGTATTTTGGAATCCGACAATATCGCGGCGATTTGTATAAAGAATTCTCAAGACGAGCATGAAGTAACTCGTAAAACCGTAACCGAGATTACCGACGACCTTTCCGCAATCATAAGTGGTGAAAAATCAATCCTGGTAATTCACGATAAGAATAGCGCCGCGACTGAGAACGGAGATTCAAATAAGGCTGTCTGCAAGGTTTTCATGAAAGTTCCCATCACGGGCGGCATAGACTCGATCCTGCGGATTGAATATTATGGAGAGACAAAGCAGGCCCCGGAGCTTGAAGAACTATTTGCGATGATTGCCTCGTTTCTGGGTGTAAGCATATCACTGCAGCTCTCAGAGACCAAAGGGACGAAATATATCAGCAACGATATTAAATCTGACCAGGATTTGGACTCTGTTAATAGACTCAGAACAATGGAAAAAATAACCAGTGGTTATTTTCATGTGTTCGTAGAATGCCTGTCAGTCATTCTCGGGCAGGTTCAGATAATGCAATACGAAATGGGAAACAACAGCCCGGCCGTAACAACAGAACACCTGTTATCTTCTGCCGACAGAATAAATCAGGCGGCCCTGACCCTGGCTTCAGGAATCAACAAAGTTAGAGAAATGAGCATTTTCAGCTCCAATGATACCGGACGGTTTGTAAGCGCTGATAAGTTTTTGAAAGTGCTGCCGTTTCTGACATATGGATATTCGGCGGCTGTCAAAGAATCAAAAAACCTGGAGCTTATAGTACAGTCGCAGTCTGATGCCAGGATATCGCTGCCTCTTCCGGTATTGCACATTTACGATTATATTTTGCCATTAATTTTGATTTTGATGGACGAAGCTATTTGTTCCGGTAGAATACTAGTGAGTCTGACAGAGTATTTTGGAAGGCCGGCTCTAAGAATATCATTCGCCAGAAACATGATCGGAAAACTTGATTTCGAAAAGCTGACACAAAAACTATTCGTAAAATTTGATACAGCCAGAAGCGATAACGACTTTCTGGAGTTCAGCTACGATGGCGCCGAATTCGCTTTTAAAGAGGATACAAGCGGTCAGTGTCAGGTGATTTACAAGTTGTCTTCAAAAGCATTTCCGGTTGAAGAAGCAGCCTGTTAACTTTTGCCCGGGATTCAAAAACAATTAAATGGATAGTACCAACGTAAAAAGTGAAAGCCGGATGCCTGGGGACAAATCACCCGGGGAATTACTGCCGCTGCTGGCGGACACTATTATCGGAGTCTCGCATGAACTCAACAATTGCATCGGCATAGTGCTGGGTAATGTGCAGCTGCTTCGTCTAAAGGATGACCATACCGAATCTGAAGATAACTACAACCGCATAGAAAAATCACTCTATCACGGTGCTTCACTTATAAGACAAGTTCAAAAGTTTGCCGAGAAATCAGGTAAAACACCGGCAACTTCGCTTGAAATGTCAAAGTTAGTCAGCAAGGCTGTTGAAACTGATGAGTCTGACTGGAAAACTCTGGCAAGTGAAAAAAATCTGACTGTCTTGACAGACCTTCCGGAGTGCGAGCTGTTTGTGAAAGCAGACAAAAGAGATTTAATTACTGCTATTTCTCAGCTTATAAAGAACGCAGTTGAACATGCTCCTGCTGACAGCAAAGTTTCAATTATTCTAAGAATAGAGGGCACACGTTGCAAGGTGATTGTAGTAGACTCAGGGCAGGGGATACCCGCGGCATTCAGGCACAAGATTTATGAACCGTTTTTTTCATCCAAACAGGAGGCCGGTGCCGGATTGGGCTTGACGGTTGTTCAGAGCATCGTTTTAAGACACGGCGGCAGGGTCAGTTTCAGTTCCAGTGAAGAAAGTGGAACAAAGTTTACGCTCTCATTTCCATTGGAACGAATAGATGATGAGAGAATTTTTACAGCTGACAGCTACAAAAGTCGGATATCCAATGTATTGGTGGTTGACGATGATATAGAAATCTGCCGGGTACTTTGCGAAATCTTGCAGCTTGAAGGTATTGAGACTACCGCCTGTCGCAGCGCTTACGCCGCGCTGGAAGCTATGCAAGAGAGCACCTTTCAATTGGTTATAACAGACTGGGCCATGCCGGGCATGTCCGGCTGTGAGCTGATTGCTGAGATACAGGGGAACTATCCCGATGTTGAGGTGGCTTTGATTACCGGCTGGGGAAGTGATCTGGTAGAGAAGCAAGACCAGTTATCGGGGCTGAAAGCAGTTATTGCCAAGCCTTTTTCTCTGAATGACATTTTGGAGCTCGTTAGTCCGGATGAATAATCCCGGTTTCGCAACTGTAAAAAATAATTCTTACTTGTTGCTTAATTCATCTATAATCTTTTCGAGTTTTTCCAGGCGTTTGTTTAGCTCTTCGTTATTTTGTTCGAGATTGCTGTTCTTTTCTATCAACTTCTTTATCGCTGCCAGGGCGATTCCGGCCGGATCGATTGTCGAAATTGAAACGTCATCGCTGCCCACTCCGAACAGCGCGTAGAAATCCTGCGCGACCGGGCCAATGTGCGTCACTGTCTCATCTTCATCTTTGTAGTTCCAGCGCGATATAGGCAGCTCCGATAGTTTTTTTAACAGTTCTTCAGAGTCAATATCTGTGAAATTCTCTTTTTGGTTCTTGTCTGAGGCATTGGTCCAGGTTGTGCCATTGCCACTCAAATAAGCGCCGCCGCGAGTCGTGATTATTTTGGAGGCGTCATACGGTGCAGCAGCCTGCGAGGTATTAGTAAGATATAACCCGCCATCAGCGCGAATGACTAACTGTTCGACGCCTCCCGAAGCAATAGAGTCGGAAAACAATCCCGATGAGTTTGCAGCGATAACAATTGAGCCATTGTGTTGAGCCTTTGCAATATTTCCTATAGCAACGGAGTAGATACCGCTGGCGGTGTTTCGGTAGCCACCGGGGACTGTGGACAAAACGCCGCTGGCGTTGTTAGTCCATCCGCCGCCGACCGTGGAAACTAGTCCGCTGGCGGTGTTGCTCTTGCCACCACCGACTGTAGCGCTCGAATCGCTGGCGGTGTTCATCCAGCCGCCGCCGATAATCGAAAAGTCGCCGCTGGCGGTGTTTTGGACGCCGCCGCCAACAGTGGACCAAGGGCCGCTGGCGGTGTTGCCGTTGCCGCCGCCGACCGTGGCATAAATTGTGTCAGCGGAGTTGGCATGGCCACCGCTTACTGTTGCGTATCGGCCGACAGCAACGTTAATGGAGCCACCGCTTATCGTAGATGCCGTAGCATTTGCAAAATTACCAAAGGTTGAATGGGAATGAAATACTATTGCAGAGCATGTAGATCAATCCATTACTACAATAATGATAAAGAGTTACGTTTATTAAAGAGTAGCGCATGGGACGTGCCAGAGGAATGGTAGAACCTAATTATAAACGAGCATATTATTGTCTAAAGAAATGGGTAGATGAAATAGAAGCAGAAGCAAAGGAAGAGAAAAGAGATTTACGGAAAGATGAAATGTGGATAATT
>JACZXB010000021.1 GCA_022571845.1 Candidatus Zixiibacteriota bacterium
AGTTTAACTTCGTCAGACAAGTTTCGTGCAATTGAAACAAGTTTATGCAAATCCTCAATTGATTGATTGTCGAGCAAAAGTCTTTTTGCTTCGCACTTTATCGCTTCTCTCAGCTGCTCTTCATTTGAGATTTCAACTTCTATCTCAATTTCATCTTTGTGCAGATCAAACTGCAGATGAAACTCCGGTGTTTCTATATTTTCGTTTAAGAGCTGAATAGCTTTTGAAATAGAGCCGCAGGCAGCTATATGATTATCTTTTATCAATATCATATCGTATAGCCCCTGCCGGTGGTTGATTCCGCCGCCATCGACAACCGCTTGTTTCTGCAAAGCTCTTAAACCCGGCAGAGTTTTTCTGGTATCAATAATTTTGCAGCTGGAGCGCCCGGCCGCTGCAACTTTTTTGACAAACTTATTAGTCAAGGTTGCCACCCCGCTTAAATGTCCCATAAAATTGAGAGCCACCCGCTCTGAGGCAAAAACTGTCTGGTTAAAGCCATCAATTTTAGCGATTATATCCCCGGGTTTGAAACTGTCGCCGTCTTTTTTAAGAGGCGTAACAATATTAGCTGAATCTACAATATGAAAAGCCAAAAGAGCCGGCTTAAGACCCGACATAATTCCTTCAGATTTGGCAATAATCTCAGCTTTGACAGAAAACGGCTCCAGACATGACAGCGATGTCATATCCCCCCGGCCGATATCTTCAGCCAGGGCAGCCTTGACCAACGTTATCAATTCCTGTTGTTTTAACGGCATAAATATCAATCAAAGGACTGCTTGGCGATTGTCAATCGGGAAATTATACTGAAACTGATGACAAAAAAGAAAAAGACCGAAAAAATAGCCGTTTTGGGCTACGGCTCACAGGGGCGCTCGGTGGCGCTGAATCTTCGCGATTCTGGCTACGATGTGACTATTGGGCTGCCTCTAAAATCGAATTCCCGCAAGAAAGCTAGAGCCGACAATTTTGCTGAAATTTTACCTGTGCGCCAAGCGGCCAAAGAGTCCACGACTCTCTGCTTTGCTTTTCCGGACCATCTTCAGGGGCAGACTTACAAAAGCGAAATCCAGGCCAGCTTAAACGACAACAGCACCCTCTGGTTTCTACATGGCTTTGCGGTTCACTTCGGGTTTATCAAGCCCGCCGCCAATTGCGACGTTATATTGATAGCTCCCCATGCGCCGGGTCTGGCTGTCAGAGATGAATATCTAAGTAATAAATCCCTGTCTGCCTTTTTTGCTGTTTATCAAAATGCCACCGGCAAAGCCGGCAAGATGATTTTTGAGCTTTCCGGAGCCATGGGCTTTAAGAAATCAAAGCTGGTCAAAACGACTTTCAGAGATGAAGCGCTGGGAGATTTGTTTGGCGAGCAGGCGGTTTTGTGCGGTGGCCTGGCTGGTTTAATCAAAAACGGTTTTGAAGTCCTGGTGGAAAACGGCATTCCGCCGGAGAACGCTTATCTTGAGGTTGCCTATCAGCTTGATTTGATAATAGCCTTGATCAAGAAATATGGGATAGAAGGCATGTTTGAGCATATTTCGGTGGCGGCCAGATTTGGCTCTCTTGAAGCCTCGCCTGAAATAGTGGGTGAATCAGTCAAAAAGAAAATGAGAGCCCGCTATAAAGAGATCGAGAGCGGGAAATTTGCCAGAAAGCTCAATAATCTAAGCCAGGCCGAATTGAACTCGCTAAGCAAAGAGCTGAAAAAACTATCCAGTCCGCTGTTTGAAAAAATGGCCAGGAAATTCAGCAAGTAAGATGGACTCCGTTATTTATTGACCGCCAAATCTGCCGGTTATAGATTGTTTTAATAGTGAAGAAAAAAATTCAAAAAGCAGCCTCATTTTTTGCGATAATTATTCTATTAGTTTTTGCATATTTCCTTTACGACACTTTCCGTTCGTTATCAACCGCAGAAAAGATTGCCGAGATAATACATTTTGAAGACCAGCGTCTGCATTCGAATCGTCTGAATAGTTATCTGGAAGAGGCCGATCCCGAAATCCGCCGCCGGGCTGCGCTGGCTATCGGACGTATTGGCGGCAAAAATTCCGGCGAAAAATTATATGCGGTTATTTTAGAAGACGCCTCGTCCGACGTCGCCCGTCAAGCGGCTTTTGCTATTGGACTGACCGGACAAAAACAGTACGCCTCGAAACTATTAGATATAGCCTTTGAACTGCCCGGCAAAGTAGCCGTTGAAGCAGTCATGTCGGCCGGCAGACTGGCTGACAGCAACATGACCGAACTGCATCTTGAAATAGTTCCTTATCTAAAACATCCTTCGCCCGAAGTTCGTGAAGCTGCCTGTATGTCGGTCTACAACGCCAGGGCGATTTCTTTGGTGCCGGACCTCTTCGATATTTTTAATACTGAGCCTGACGAAGAAGTAAAGATAATGGCGCTGTACAGTCTGGCCAGGCTCAAAATATCTCAAGCTCTGCCTCTATATAAAAGATATCTGGCCGACGCCGACCCTTTCGTCAGAGGCATCGCTGTGCGCGGGCTGGACAATGTTAAGGCGGACGAAGCTACTCACCTCTTGTCGATTGCGGCCAACGACAGCGACCCGGGGGTAAAAGCCCAGGCGATTACCGCTCTGGGAAACAAAAAATCCGTCGAAGCACAAAGGCAGCTTTTAAGAAAGTTAACCCGGGCAGACAGACCCAGAATAGTCGCAGCAATACTTGATGCTCTGCGTGTACAAGACAACGATGGCGCCATAGCTGAGACTTATGACATTATCAGAATGTTCGGCTCGGACTATGTATCAGCGGCAGCGATCAAATATTTGGCGGAGTTTCAAAAAGACCGGGCTGTAAATCTTATTGATTCGCTAATGGCCACAGACAGTCCCAGACTAAAAGCCGCCTGCGCCGAGAGCTATCAACTTATAGGACAGAGCACAGTCGCTCCGCGTCTCACAAAACTTTTTTTGGATGCCAGCGCTATGGTCAGAACGGCGGCGTTTAAGGCCCTGATATCGATTGACAGTTCAAATAGCGAATATTATATCAGCCAGGCTTTGGCTGATTCGGATTATGTAGTAGTGGCCAGCGCTATCGGGCAGGTAGAAGAAAACAAGTTAAAAAGCTACCTGCCGCGGCTCGTAAAATTGATAATGGCCAACAAGAAACCGCATGTCGATATCAGGCGCTCGATAGTTTCTCTGGCCGAAACATTTCTAAAAGATGACAAGAACGACTCTCTGGCTATGAAAATTTTGTTAAATGCAGCAATCGACCCTGAATATATTGTGCGTAAAGATGCTGCCAGAATTTATAAAGAAGTTCTCGTCAAGAATCGCGATAATATTATCCGTCAGACATTTACCATAATCAGCGAAAACGATTTAGAGAGCGGACTAACAAAATATCGCACCAACCCCTATGCCACGATCAAAACAAACCGCGGGAATATTGATATCGAATTATATTATGATGTGGCGCCTTTGACTGTTCTTAATTTTATTGAACTGGCCGAAGACGGCTTTTATGATGAACTACAATTTCACCGGGTTGTGCCAAATTTTGTAGCTCAGGGTGGTGACCCCAGAGGCGACGGCTGGGGCGGTCCGCGGTATTATATCAGGTGCGAGTATTCTTCGGAAAAATATCGCAGAGGCACGCTCGGCATGGCCACCTCCGGCAAGGACAGCGGAGGCTCGCAGTTTTTTATAACTTTGTCGCCGCAGCCTCATCTGGAAGCGCGCTATACCGTTTTTGGGCAGGTCATTGCGGGGATGGAATTTGTTGACGATATTGTCGTTGGTGATATCATAGAAACAATAGAAATAGAGGAAAATTTATATTGAACTATTTGAGGCTTTTAACCGTAAGCCTGAGCATTATATTTGCGCTTTTAGCTGGCAGTAGTTTTTCACAGCAGCAGACTGCGATTGACGCCGATGCTATAATTCAGAAAGTAGTCGAAGTCGAGGCGCGGCAGAGGGCGGAAATTAGAGATGTAATTTTCGACGCGGAATATATAGAGTTGGAGAAAGATGACAACGGCGAAATGAAAGAAAAAATGCGTCTGGAAAAAACAGTAACACTCAAATACGTAAATGATTCTGTATTATACGATGAAACATTCAATGCCTATTACAAAAAAGGCGAACTTATGTCCGAAGATGAACTCGCTACAATCGCCAGAGAAAGAACAGAAAGGAAAAAGAAAAGAGGTTCACGCGATATCTCTTATTCGATTTTGTCACCCTTCTATGATCAAAACAAACAGGATTACAGCATAACCTATCTTGGAGTGCATGACAGCACGATCAGCGATTATCTTTGCCATAAATTTAAAGTAGAATCATTGACAGAAGACAAAAAGGCCATCAATGGTGAATACTATTTTGACGCCGACTCATTTCATCTGGTAA
>JACZXB010000003.1 GCA_022571845.1 Candidatus Zixiibacteriota bacterium
TCAGTCTACAACAGAAAACGTATTACTTTCTTTCGGAGTTTCGGCTACTGATATAGAGAGCACTCCGGTTCTGATAACCTCGGCGCTTCCGACCGGCGCGGTCTTTACAGATAATGGCAATGGTACCGGTTCATTTGACTGGACTCCCGACTTCCTGCAATCCGGCTTTTACAGCGTAACATTTTATGCCACCGATGACAGTTCGGCGATAGACTCAGAAGTAGTCACAATTACAGTCAACGATGGCGGCAACCAGCTTCCGGCACTTTCTGCAATTGGTGCTCAGTCTACTACAGAAAATATTCTTCTTTCGTTCGGTGTCTCAGCCACCGATATAGAGAGCACACCAGTTCTGACGACATCAACGCTACCTACTGGCGCGGTCTTTACAGATAATGGCAATGGTACCGGTTCATTTGACTGGACACCGGACTTCTTGCAATCAGGAAGTTACAATGTAACGTTCTATGCCACAGATGACAGTATAGCAGTAGATTCAGAAGTTGTCACGATCACAGTCAACGAGGCCGGCAACCAGTTACCAGTTCTTGCTGCAATAGGTGTGCAATCTACAATCGAAAATATTTTACTTTCGTTTGGAGTTTCAGCAACTGACGCCGAAGGAGCACTTCCGACTCTGACGACATCAACGCTTCCGACCGGTGCGGTCTTTACAGATAATGGCAATGGGACCGGTTCATTTAACTGGACACCCGATTTCTTCCAGTCCGGCTCTTACAGCGTTACATTTTATGCAACTGATGACAGTGCGGCAGTAGATTCAGAAGTTGTCACGATTACAGTCAACGATGCTGGCAACCAGCTGCCGGTTCTTGCAGCAATTGGTGCTCAGTCTACCACAGAGAATGTACTGCTTTCATTTGGAGTTTCAGCTACTGATACAGAAAGTACGCCTGCGTTGACAACGTCGGCACTACCGACGGGGGCTCTGTTCACAGATAACGGCAATGGCACCGGATCTTTTGACTGGACTCCGACATTCCTACAGTCCGGCAGTTATAACATAACATTCTACGCAACTGATGACAGTACGGCAGTAGATTCAGAGGTTGTCACGATTACAGTAAACGATGGCGGTAACCAGCTGCCGATTTTGGCTGCAATAGGCGCTCGTTCAACTTTTGAAAATGTAACACTCTCTTTCGCTGTTTCAGCAACAGATATAGAGAGTACGCCTGTTTTAAGTATATCCAATCTGCCTTCGGGAGCCTCCTTTACAGTAAACGGAGATGGTACCGGTAGCTTTGATTGGACCCCGACATTCTTGCAATCAGGATTATATAACGTCACTTTCTATGCCACAGACGACTCTGCCTCAGTTGATTCCGAAGTAGTCACGATAACAGTCAGCGATGGTGGCAACCAGCTGCCGATACTTACATTAATCGGGGCGCAGTCTACTACAGAAAATGTGCTGCTCTCATTTGGAATATCAGCCAGTGATATAGAAAGTACTCCTGTCTTGACCACATCAAGCCTTCCGAGCGGTGCGGTCTTCACTGATAACGGCAACGGTACCGGAAGTTTTGACTGGATCCCGACATTCCTGCAGTCCGGAAGCTATAGTGTCACTTTTTATGCTGCCGATGACAGCACAGCGGTTGACTCCGAAATAGTTTCAATAACTGTAAACGAGGCCGGCAACCAGGCCCCGACTCTGGCTGTGATAGGTGCACAATCAGCTACTGAAAATGTGCTGCTATCATTCGGAGTATCCGCAACAGATATAGAAGGTACTGTCTCGCTGACAACTGCCGCACTTCCGCCAGGTGCTTCATTTGTAGATAACGGCGATGGCTCCGGTTCATTTGACTGGACTCCCACATTCCTGCAGTCGGGAAGCTACAATGTTACTTTCTATGCTACTGATGACAGCACAGCAGTTGATTCTGAAGTAGTAACTATCACTGTCAATGATGGCGGCAACCAGCTTCCGATTTTAGCCTCAATCGGCGCGCATTCAACTACAGAAAACATCCTGCTTGATTTTAACATCTCTGCTACGGATATAGAGAGCACTCCGGTTCTGACAACATCAAGTTTGCCTAATGCGGCAATATTTACCGATAACGGTAACGGCACCGCTTCTTTTGACTGGACGCCGTTATATAACCAGGCCGGTGTTTACAATATTATATTTTATGCTACTGATGACAGCACAGCGATTGATTCCGAAATTGTTGTAATTACTATTATTGAAGCCGGCAACCAGCCGGTCACTCTTAACCCGATTGGCAATCAATTGGTAAGCGAAGGCAATAATTTAGGCTTTACAGTTAGTGCCACGGATCCTGATTCTACTTTCGCCGTTATGACAACCTCAGCGCTACCTTCGGGCGCTACCTATATCGACAACGGCGACGGCAGCGCGATTTTTGACTGGACTCCTGATTTTACTCAGTCCGGTTCTTATAATATTACGTTTTACGCAACGGATGGTATCTCAACCGATTCTGAAATTATCAATATTAACGTCCTTGAGTCCGGTAACCAGCCCCCGACATTGGCTGCGATCGGAGATAAATCTCTTACCGAGGGTGCCTTATTAAGTTTTAGTGTATCAGCGGTTGACCCGGATAGCACAATACCAGGCTTGAGTACCTCCACTCTTCCAACAGGAGCTCTGTTTGTGAATAACGGGGACGGTACCGGCAGCTTTGACTGGACACCTGATTTTACCCAGTCCGGTATTTACAATATTACTTTTTATGCCACAGACGGGGTAGCCACAGATTCAGAACAGATTTCTATTACCGTCAACGAGGCCGGTAATCAGTCACCGGTGTTAACTCCCATTGGAGCGCGAGGAGTAACCGAAGGCACAAACCTCAATTTTGGCGTATCTGCCTTTGATCCCGACGGTACCACTCCGATACTAAGTACCAGCAGTTTGCCGACCGGAGCTGTTTTTGTAGATAGCGGCAACGGCAGCGGTTCTTTTGACTGGACCCCAAGTTTTACTCAAAGCGGAGTATATATCGTTATATTTTATGCCACAGATGGCAGCGCCACCGATAGTGAAATCGTGACCATTTCTGTTGTCGAAGAAGGCAACCAGTCCCCGGTGCTTGCTCTGATTGGAGCTCAAGTCACTACCGAAGGTATTAATTTGAATTTCGGAGTCTCAGCCTCTGACCCCGATAGCACTACTCCCAGTCTGACAACTTCGTCTCTGCCAATCGGGGCAATTTTCACTGATAATAGTGACGGCACCGGAACATTTGATTGGACTCCAGAGTTTGTTCAGTCGGGTACATTTAATTTGACTTTCTACGCTTCAGACGGCGTTGAAATCGACAGTGAAACTATTGTAATCACCGTAAACGAAGCCGGTAATCAGGAACCGGTAATGGCTACAATAGGTCCTCAAAGTACGATTGAAGGAATAAATCTAAATTTCGTTATTTCAGCAATTGACCCGGACAGCACATTTCTGACATTGATAACATCATCGCTTCCGTCCGGCGCCAGCTTCACAGATAACGGCGACGGCACCGGTACTTTTGACTGGACGCCAACATTTACCCAGAGCGGCAGCTACTTTGTAATATTCTCGGCAATTGATGACAGCAGCGCCGGTGATAGCGAAATAGTTTCCATTACAGTCAATGAAGCCGGCAACCAGTCACCGGTGCTGACTGCAATAGGTGCACAGTCGACTACAGAAAATATAAATCTGGCATTCTCTGTTTCTGCTGCCGACCCCGATGCCACTATCCCAACTTTGTCAACATCGTCACTTCCGAGTGGAGCAACGTTTGTAGACAATGGCGATGGCAGCGGTGATTTCAGCTGGACGCCTAACTATATCCAGGCGGGAGCGTATAACATAACTTTCTATGCTTCCGATGGGGCTGTTTCTGATTCCGAAATTGTGGCTATAACCGTTACGGAAGCCGGCAACCAAACTCCCGTCATGTCAGCTGTAGGTGCGCAATCTACTACCGAAGGAATTCTTTTGAGCTTTGTTCTGTCTGCTAGTGATGCAGATTCCACCATTCCTGCATTCTCAGCATCAACATTACCTTCAGGTGCTTCGCTTACAGATAACGGAGATGGCACCGGAACATTTAACTGGACGCCTACATTTTTGCAGTCTGGTGTTTACAGTGTGACTTTCTATGCTACCGATGCTTCCTTGGCAGTTGATTCTGAAGTAGTTTCAATAACTGTCAACGATGCCGGTAACCAGTTACCAATTCTGGCCACAATCGGAGCGCAATCTACAACAGAAAATCTGAATCTCAATTTTGTAATATCGGCTTCCGACCCCGAAGGTGCTCCGCCGTCTTTGACAACTTCAGCTCTGCCTGCAGGCGCAACTTTTGTAGACAACGGCACCGGCACCGGAACATTTGACTGGATACCGGACTTTACCCAAAGCGGCTCATATAATGTAACATTTTATGCCACTGACGATTCAACAGCCGTTGATTCTGAACAGGTTACCATAACTGTCATCGAATCAGGTAACCAGGCACCGGTCTTAGATCCGATTGGAGCAAAAGGCAGCACCGAAGGTGTTCTGCTTACCTTTAGTTTGTCGGCTTCGGATCTTGATGCCACCACCCCAACTTTGTCGGCCATAGTTTTACCATCTGGTGCAAGCTTATTTGATAATGGTGACGGCACAGCAGACTTTAGCTGGACGCCGGATTTTGTCCAGAGCGGAATTTACATCGTAACGTTTATTGCCGATGACGGACTCGCTGCCGATAGTGAAACAATTACAATTACCATAAGCGATGCCGGTAACCAAAACCCTGTCTTAGCTACTGTTGGCTCAAGAAATATTCTTGAGGGCGCCAATCTTAACTTCGTAACTTCAGCTACAGACCCCGAAGGCAACCCGCCGGCGCTGACAACATCGACTCTGCCGTCAGGAGCAACATTTATAGACAACGGCGATGGTACAGCTACTTTTGACTGGACACCAAATTTTAATCAAAGCGGCATCTATGGTGTGTCATTCTACGCTACTGATGATTCGTCTGCGGTAGATTCAGAAAATGTAACTATTACAGTGACCGAAGCCGGTAACCAAATACCAGTTCTGGCAGCAATCGGCCCGCAAAGTACCAGTGAAAATGTTCAATTGTTGTTTAGCATTTCAGCCAGCGACCCGGACGCTACCACGCCGACACTCAGCGCAGTTTCTCTGCCCACTGGAGCAGTTTTTACAGATAACGGTAACGGCACCGGTTCTTTTGACTGGACACCGAATTTCACTCAAGCCGGAACATATATTGTAACATTTATAGCTTCTGATGGCTTGGCCAGCGATAGTGAAATAGTTTCGATTACAGTTAACGAAGAAGGTAACCAGGCGCCAACATTGGCAGTAATCGGAGCAAAAAGCGTTACCGAGGGTGCCAATCTAAACTTCACTGCTACGGCAACGGATCTGGACGGCACCACACCAAGTCTTAGCAGTTCAACTCTGCCAGATGGCGCCAGCTTTACAGATAACCTGGACGGCAGCGGTACTTTCGACTGGACGCCGACATTTATCCAGGCAGGAAGTTATAATGTAACATTTTATGCCTCAGACGGTGCCCTGACCGACAGTGAAGTTGTTACCATCACAGTCAACGAAGCCGGCAACCAGGGACCGATACTCTTTTCGATAGGTTCAAAAGCTACCACCGAAGGCATTCAGCTTACATTCGGCATTTCGGCGACAGACCCCGACAGCACCATACCTGCTCTTTCAGCTGTATCTCTGCCAGGTGGTGCAATATTTACTGATAACGGTGATGGTACTGGTACCTTTGACTGGACACCAAACTTCATTCAAGGCGGCGTCTATAATGTAATATTTATAGCTGCCGACAGCCTGGCTGCAGATAGTGAAATAGTGACAATCACAGTTACTGAAGCCGGTAATCAGCTTCCTGTCTTAGCAACAATAGGTGCACAGAACATTACCGAAGGAATAAATCTTAATTTTGCAGTCTCGGCTTCTGACCCGGATAGTACCACGCCAGCGTTGACTACTTCAAGCTTACCCTCGGGAGCATCATTTACAGATAATGGCAATGGCACCGGCACCTTTGACTGGACGCCGGATTTCACTCAGGCCGGAACCTATATCATAATATTCCGCGCCTCAGATGGCCTGGCTTCAGATAGTGAAGTGGTCGCAATTACAGTCAACGAAGCTGGCAACCAGACTCCGGTTCTGTCAGGTATAGGCCCCCGTTCTACAACAGAAGGAGCAGCCCTCAACATTGTAGTTTCGGCCACTGACGCCGATGGTACCATTCCTGTCATCAGCACATCCGCACTCCCAACGGGAGCAACCTTTACAGATAACCTTGACGGCACCGCTGACTTTAATTGGTTACCAACATTTACCCAGAGCGGCAGCTATGTCGTAACTTTCTATGCCACCGACGGTGCCGCGATCGACAGCGAAGTAGTATCTATTACAGTCAATGAGGCCGGTAACCAAATTCCACAACTTGAACCGATCGGTGCTAAAGGAACGACTGAAGGAATAAATCTAAACTTTGAAATTTCTGCTTCAGATGTAGACGGTACTACCCCAAGCCTGACGACATCAACCTTACCGAGCGGTGCATCTTTTATAGACAATGGTAACGGCACCGGTACATTCGCTTGGACACCGGATTTCACCCAAAGCGGCACATATAATGTCACTTTTTATGCTACGGACGGAATAGCTACAGACAGCGAAGTGGTTACAATCAGCGTTAGCGAAGCGGGCAATCAGGCGCCGGTACTTAATCCAATCGGATCAAGAATTACCAATGAGGGCGTTAATCTTAATTTTGGAATTTCCGGCTCTGACCCGGATGGCTTACTGCCCAGCCTGACAACCTCGGCACTTCCGGCAGGGGCAACATTTACAGATAACGGCGATGGCACCGGCACCTTTGACTGGACACCTTCTTTTGTCCAAGCCGGACTATACAATATCACTTTCTTTGCCTCAGACGGTGCAGCCAAAGACTCAGAAATAGTTTCGATAACTGTTATAGAAGTCGGCAACCAGACTCCGGTTTTGACAGCAATAGGATCTAAATCTGCTACCGAGGGAACCAGCCTTAACTTCGGAATAACTGCCAGCGACCCGGACAGCACAATTCCTAATCTGTCAATATCGTCACTTCCCGCTGGAGCAACTTTTGTAAACAATGGTGATGGCACCGGCAGTTTCGACTGGACACCGGATTTCACTCAGAGCGGAATCTACAGCGTAACTTTCTACGCTACCGATGGGCTGGCCACCGATAGTGAGCAGGTGACTATTACAATATTCGAAGCTGGCAATCAGAATCCTGTTTTGGCGGCTATAGGTGCACAGTCAGTTACCGAAGGAAGTCTACTAACGTTTACTGCTACTGCCAGCGACCCGGATGGCACTTTCCCGACTTTCACGACTTCAGCGCTTCCGTCAGGAGCTGCCTTCGTTGATAATCTGAACGGCACTGCCACCTTTGACTGGACACCAAATTTCATTCAGAGCGGAGTGTACTCCGTTACGTTCTTTGCTACCGATGGTCTGGCAACTGATAGTGAAGTCGTATCAATAACTGTAACAGAAGCCGGAAATCAGGTTCCCCAACTGGCTACAATAGGTGCACAAAATACTACAGAAGGAGTTAATCTCAATTTTGCAGTTTCCGCTTTTGATGCAGACAGCACCATACCAATCTTGATAGCCTCATCTTTGCCGACAGGTGCAAGTTTCACGGATAACGGCAATGGCAGCGGAACATTTGACTGGACACCGACATTCACCCAGAGCGGGACATATAATGTCACTTTTTATGCTACCGATAGTATTGCTACTGATAGCGAAGTTGTCACTATCGGTGTAAACGAAGCCGGCAACCAGTCTCCAGTCTTAGCGGCTATTGGTGCGAAGAGCAGTACCGAAGGAATAAACCTAAACTTTTCCATCTCATCTTCGGATCCTGATGGCTCAACACCAGCACTGACAACCTCATCGCTGCCCGCAGGTGCAACATTCATTGATAACGGCAACGGCAGCGGAACCTTTGACTGGCTGACAGACTTTACTCAGAGCGGCACTTTCTTTGTAACATTCCGAGCCTCTGACGGTATATTGGTCGACAGCGAAATTGTTACAATCACGATTTTAGAAGCAGGCAATCAGTCGCCGGTACTTAATTCTATCGGCGCCAAGAGTGTAGCCGAAGGACAGAATTTACTTTTTAGCATTTCTGGCACAGACCCGGATGGCACTACACCGACATTGACAAGTTCAGCCCTGCCGAGTGGTGCAACCTTTACCGACAACGGCGACGGCACCGGCTTCTTTGACTGGACGCCTAACTTTATTCAAGCTGGTTCTTACAACATTACTTTCTATTCCTCAGATGGTGTTGAAACTGATAGCGAGTTAGTTACGATTACGGTCAATGAGGCTGGTAACCAAACACCGACTCTGGCAGCAATCGGCGCTCAGGTTATTGCTGAGGGTGTAAATCTTAACTTTGTTGTTTCTGCTACCGATGCAGACAGCACAATTCTATTTATGTTAGCCGCACCGCTGCCGGCCGGAGCTACTTTTATAGACAACGGTGATGGCACCGGAACCTTTGACTGGACGCCCGATTTTACCCAGAGCGGAACTTACAATGTAACATTTGCCGCATCCGACGGTTTAGCGACCGACAGCGAAGTAGTAACTATCAATGTTAATGAGTCCGGCAACCAAGACCCGCTTTTAGATCCGATCGGATTTCAGTCCACCACTGAAGATGTAAACCTCAATTTTAATATTACAGCTTCCGATCCTGACGGCACCACACCAACTTTGTCAACTTCATCACTACCAACAGGTGCAATATTTGTTGATAGTGGCAACGGAACTGGAAATTTTGACTGGACGCCGGGCTTTGACCAGAGCGGCGACTATTTGGTGACTTTCTATGCTACTGACGGAGTTGCCATCGATTCCGAAATAGTACAGATTACAGTTAACGAAGTAGGTAACCAGGCGCCGATTCTTACAGCAATTGGTGCAAAAAATGTGGGCGAAGGTGGAAATCTGAACTTTGGAGTTACGGCTTCAGATGCTGATGCCACTACGCCAAATCTTAGTACTTCTGCTCTACCTGCTGGAGCAACGTTTGTAGACAATCTCAACGGTAGCGGTAGTTTTGACTGGTCTCCGGATTTCACACAAAGCGGGACATATAATGTCACCTTCTATGCCTCTGATGGTCTTCTAACTGACAGCGAAGTTGTTACCATTACAGTCAACGATGCCGGTAATCAGTTGCCAGTACTGGCGGCTATTGGAAGCCAAACCACAATTGAAGGAACTAATCTCAACTTTAACCTGTCGGCTGCAGATGTTGACGGCCCATCGCCGGTCTTAACGACATCAATTCTTCCAATAGGCGCAACTTTCATTGACAATGGAGATGGCAGCGGCAGTTTTGATTGGACTCCTGGCTTTACACAAAGCGGCACATACGGCGTTACATTTTATGCAACCGATGACAGCCTGGCTGTTGATAGTGAAGTTGTAACTATCTCTGTAAACGAGGCTGGCAACCAGCCGCCGGTATTGGCAACAATCGGAAGTAAGAGTGTCACTGAAGGCGCCAATCTTAGTTATGGTGTTTCAGCGGTTGACCCGGACAGTACTACTCCAGCTTTAAATACTTCAACACTTCCGTTAGGTGCATCATTTACCGACAACGGTGACGGCAGCGGAGACTTCGACTGGACACCCGACTTTACTCAAGCTGGCAGTTACTTTGTAATATTCTATGCCACAGACGGCGTAGCTACAGATAGTGAGATTGTATCATTTACAATTAACGAAGCTGGCAATCAGGCTCCGCAATTGACTGCTATCGGTGCCAAGTCTGTTACCGAAGGAATAAACTTAAACTTCAGCATAGCTGCCTCAGACCCCGATGGCACCACACCAGGGTTTAGCACAGTAATCTTACCTACCGGTGCAACCTTTATAGACAACGGTGATGGTACAGCTACATTCGATTGGACACCAAGTTTTGTGCAGTCTGGCGTTTACAACGTAACATTCCTGACAACTGATGGAGCCCTTTCTGATTCAGAAATAGTAACCATCACAGTCAACGAAGCCGGCAATCAGGCGCCAGAGTTGGCGGCTATCGGCTCACAGTCAACTACCGAAGGCGAAAATCTTAACTTTAGTATTTTGGCTACAGACCCGGATGTCACCACACCTTCTCTCACTACTTCAGCCCTGCCACCCGGGGCAGTCTTTACCGACAACGGCGACGGCACAGGAATATTTGACTGGACTCCAAGCTTTACCCAAAGTGGCAGTTACTTTGTAATATTCCACGCTTCAGATGGTATTTCCAGTGACAGTGAAGTAGTCTCTATTATAGTAAACGAGGCCGGCAACCAGTCGCCTGTACTTTCAACCATCGGCTCACAGTCAGTTGTCGAAGGCAGCAGCTTAAACTTTACTGTCTCAGCGGTTGATCCCGACAGCACCACCCCGGTTTTAACGGCGCTCAATCTGCCGAGCGGGGCAGTCTTTACCGACAACGGTGACGGCTCAGGCAGCTTTGCCTGGTCACCTGACTTTATTCAGGCCGGAGGCTATAGTGTTACATTCTATGCCACCGATGGCAGCGCCTCAGACAGCGAAGTGGTGACCATTACGGTCATCGAAGCCGGCAACCAGCCGCCTGTTTTAGCAGTCATCGGCGCGCAGTCAGTCAGCGAGGGCATAAATTTAACATTGGCCATAAGTGCCTCTGATGCCGATCTGACCACACCGTCTTTTAGCGCTTCGACACTGCCTTCAGGCGCCTCATTTACCGACAACGGTGACGGCAGCGCTTCATTTGACTGGACGCCTGACTTTACCCAGGCCGGCAGCTATTTGGTAACTTTTCGTGCTACCGACGGCCAGGCCACTGATAGTGAGGTAGTCACCATAACCGTCAGCGAAGCCGGCAACCAGAGGCCTGTTTTAGCGGCCATCGGAGCTAAGAGTACCAGCGAAGGCATACTTCTTACTTTTGGAGTATCGGCTGTTGATGCTGACGGTACCTTCCCGCTACTGTCAACCACCGCTTTACCTTCAGGCGCAGTCTTTACCGACAACTCAGATGGCAGCGGCAGCTTCGACTGGACTCCGGACTTTACTCAGTCGGGTTTATACAGTGTGACCTTCATTGCTTCAGACAGTCTGGCCGCCGACAGCGAAACTATCAGCATTACGGTAGGTGAAGTGGGCAATCAATCGCCGATCTTAGCAGCCATCGGTTCACAAAGCAGCAGTGAGAACGTAAACCTGACTTTTGCAGTTTCTGCCAGCGACCCCGACGGCACCATCCCGGTTTTAACGGCGCTCAATCTGCCGGGCGGGGCAACTTTTGTAGATAACGGCAATGGCAGCGGCAGCTTCGACTGGACCCCGAGTTTTGTGCAGGCCGGAACTTATTTGATAACCTTCCGCGCTTCTGATGGCGTACTCTCCGATTCCGAAATTGTCGCCGTCACAATTTTTGAAACAGGTAACCAGTCGCCCGTCTTAGCCTCCATCGGAGCTCAAGACATCAGCGAAGGCGCCAATCTTAATTTTGTAACAACGGCCAGCGATCCTGATAGCACCACCCCCAGCTTTAGTTCGACGACTCTGCCTGCTGGCGCCAGCTATACCGATAACGGTGACGGCTCGGCTACTTTTGACTGGACCCCCGACTTTACCCAGAGCGGAGTCTATAACATTACTTTCTACGCCACCGATGGCTCACTAACTGACAGCGAAGCGGTAGTTATTACTGTCACAGAAGCCGGCAACCAGGCGCCGCTCTTGGCTGCCATAGGTTCTAAGGGCACCACCGAAGGCGTCAATCTTAACTTCTCTGTTTTTGCCTCAGACCCCGACAGCACTATTCCGGCTCTGTCAACTTCCACACTACCCTCTGGCGCCACCTTTACAGATAACACCGATGGCAGCGGCAGCTTTGACTGGACCCCGGATTTCACCCAGAGCGGTACCTATAATGTTACTTTCTATGCCGCTGACGGCATTGCCACTGACAGTGAAATCGTCTCAATAACTGTCAACGAAGTCGGCAACCAGGCGCCTCTGCTGGAAGTTATCGGCGCTCAAACCACCACCGAAAATATTAATTTAAGCTTTGCTGTCTCAGCGGTTGACCCCGACGGTACTACTCCGGTCCTGACAACTTCTGCTCTGCCCGCCGGCGCCAGCTTTGTCGATAGCGGCGACGGCAGCGGTGCTTTTGACTGGACCCCGACTTTTATTCAGAGCGGCAGCTACTTTGTCATCTTCTATGCCTCAGACGGAGTCGCCTCTGACAGTGAAGTAGTTTCCATTACTGTCAACGAAGCCGGCAATCAGCCGCCGCTGCTCTCTGCTATCGGAGCTAAGTCGACCACTGAAGGCGTCAGTCTTAACTTTGTAGTCTCAGCCTCTGACGCCGACGGCACCAATGCGACCTTAAGCACTTCCAGCCTGCCGGCCGGCGTAACCTTCATAGACAACGGTGACGGCACAGCTGACTTCGACTGGACCCCAAACTTCATTCAGAGCGGCAGCTATAATATCACCTTCTATGCCTCAGACGGCCTGGCCTCAGACAGCGAAGTGGTAACTATCACGGTTAACGAAGCCGGTAACCAGGCGCCGCTGCTCTCTGCTATCGGAGCCAGAGCCACCACCGAAGGAATAAATCTTAACTTTGACGTCACAGCTTCAGATGCCGACAGCACCATCCCGACCCTGTCAACTTCGGCGCTACCAACTGGCGCCAGCTTCATAGACAACGGCGACGGCTCAGGCAGCTTCGACTGGACACCCATATTTACCCAGAGCGGCAGCTACTCAATTACTTTCTATGCCGCTGACGGCAGCGCCTCAGACAGCGAAGTCGTCAACATAACCGTCAACGAAGCCGGTAACCAGATACCAATCTTAGCTACCATTGGCGCCCAAACAACCAGCGAAGGCGTTAATCTTAACTTCAATGTCTCAGCCACAGACGCCGACAGCCTGATACCGCTACTGACTACGTCACTGCTGCCCCCGGGCGCCAGCTTCATAGACAACGGCGACGGCTCAGGCAGCTTCGACTGGACGCCGACTTTTACCCAGGCCAGCTCTTACTTTGTAATCTTCATTGCCTCCGACGGCGTCGCCGCTGACAGCGAAATTGTTGCGATCACAGTCAACGAAGCCGGCAACCAGTCGCCTGTTTTAGCAGTCATCGGCGCGCAGTCTGTCAGCGAAGGCCAGCTGCTTAACTTCAGCATCGCCTCATCAGATCCCGACGGCTCTACCCCCAGCCTGTCAGCTTTATCTCTGCCCTCAGGCGCCAGCTTCATAGACAACTCAGACGGCTCCGGTACTTTCGACTGGATTCCGGACTTTACTCAAGGCGGCATCTACAGTGTTACTTTCGTGGCTTCTGACGGCTCACTCTCAGACTCCGAAGTAGTCACCATAACAGTCACCGAAGCCGGCAACCAGACACCGCTTCTTAGCTCCATTGGCTCCCAAGGCATCACCGAAGGCGTCAATCTTAATTTCAACATAAGCGCTACAGATGCTGACGCTACCATACCGGCTCTTTCGACTTCGGCTTTACCGAGTGGCGCTATCTTCACAGACAACACCAATGGTACTGGTACCTTCGACTGGACCCCGGGCTTTACTCAGAGCGGGACATATAATGTCACTTTTTATGCCTCCGACGGCGTCCTAACCGATAGCGAAGTGGTCACGATCACAGTCAATGACGCCGGCAACCAGCGTCCGCTGCTAACGGCCATTGGCGCTCAGAGTTCGACTGAGGGTCTGCTGCTCATCTTTGCTGCCAGCGCCAGCGATGCCGACGGCACCACCCCCTCAATCAATACCGGCACTTTACCGGCCGGCGCCATCTTCATAGACCACGGCGACGGCTCAGGAACTTTTGAGTGGACCACCACCTTCATTCAGGCCGGTATTTATAACATTCTCTTCTTTGCCTCCGACGGCGTTCTCTCGGATTCAGAAACTGTTCAAATTACAATACTCGAAGCCGGCAACCAGACGCCAGTTCTGGCCGCCATCGGTGCAAAATTTGTTAACGAAGGCGCCGGCCTTAACTTCTCTGTCACAGCCTCAGACCCCGACGGCACTACCCCCAGCTTCAGTAATTCAGTGCTGCCTGCAGGCGCCAGCTTCATAGACAACGGCGACGGCTCAGCTGACTTTAACTGGACGCCCGACTTCACTCAGAGTGGCAGTTACAATATAACTTTCCGGGCCTCCGACGGCGCCTTAACCGACTCCGAAGTGGTCACTATTACCGTCACCGAATCAGGCAACCAGCCCCCGATTTTAGCTTTAATCGGCTCACAGTCTGTCAGCGAAGGCAACAACCTCAACTTCTCTGTCTCAGCTTCAGACCCCGATGCTACCATACCTGCTCTTTCAGCTGTATCTCTGCCTGCCGGCGCCAGCTTCATAGACAACGGCGACGGCTCAGGATCTTTTGACTGGACTTCAAACTTCACCCAGAGCGGCACCTATAATATTACTTTCATAGCCTCTGACGGCGTAGCCGCCGACAGCGAAGTGGTGACTATAAGTGTTACCGAAGCCGGTAACCAGACTCCGGTACTCTCTGCCATCGGACCGCAAAGTACTACCGAAGATGTTAATTTGAGCTTCGTTGTTTCGGCCACAGATGCCGACGGTACCATTCCTACTCTGACTACCTTAAATTTACCTGCCGGCGCCACCTTCACAGACAACGGTGACGGCTCAGGATCTTTTGACTGGACTCCCGACTTTACCCAGAGCGGCACTTATAATGTCACTTTCAAAGCCTCTGACGGCGTAGCCACAGCCTCAGAAATCGTCTCGATTACCGTCAACGAAGTCGGCAACCAGGCGCCGGTCATGACTCTTATCGGAGCCAAGTCTGTCAGCGAGGGCGCTAACCTGAACTTCAGTATTGCAGCCAGTGACGCCGACGGCTCTACCCCGACATTCTCGACTTCGAGCTTACCGGCCGGTGTAACTTTCACAGATAACTTAAACGGCAGCGCCACCTTTGACTGGACGCCTAACTTCATCCAGAGCGGCAGCTATAATATTACTTTCTACGCTTCCGACGGTCTGCTCTCCGACAGCGAAGTGGTTGTAATTACAGTCAACGAAGCCGGCAACCAGGCGCCGCAGCTATCGGCCATTGGCGCCCAGAGTACTACCGAAAATCTTAATCTTAATTTTGTCTTGTCTGCCAGTGACCCCGACAGCACCACCCCGACTTTTAGCTCTTCCACTCTGCCTTCAGGCGCCATATTCACCGATAACGGTGACGGCACTGCTGACTTTAACTGGACACCAAGCTTCATCCAGAGCGGCACCTATAACATTACCTTTAGAGCCAGCGACGGCACAGCCACCGACAGCGAAGTGGTGACCATTACAGTCATCGAAGCCGGCAACCAACCGCCGCTGCTGGCTTCGATAGGCCCACAAAGCGTTATCGAGGGTCAGCTGTTGGCATTAGCAATTTCTGCTTCAGACGTTGACGGCCCGGCTCCGACACTTTTAACTTCAGCCCTGCCCAACGGGGCAACTTTCACCGACAACGGCGACGGCAGCGCTGACTTTAACTGGACACCGACTTTTACTCAAAACGGCAGTTACTTTGTTATCTTCTATGCCTCCGACGGCATAGCCTCAGATAGTGAAATTGTTTCTATTACAGTCAACGAGGCCGGTAACCAACCGCCGCTTTTAGCGGCCATTGGCGCCCAGACAGTCTCAGAAGGCGCTAACCTTAACTTTGCAGTCTCAGCCAGCGATGCCGACGGTACCATCCCGGGACTGTCTGCTTCGACACTGCCATCAGGCGCAACTTTCACTGACAACGGCAACGGCTCAGGATCTTTTGACTGGACACCAAACTTTACCCAGTCAGGTATATACATTGTAACTTTCTATACCTCCGACGGCGCCCTCTCAGACAGCGAAGTGGTCACTATTACTGTTACAGAAGCAGGCAACCAGACGCCTCTCCTGACCACCATCGGCACCCAGTTAATTACCGAAGGCAGCACTCTTAGTTTTGCTCTCTCGGCCACAGATGCCGACTCTACCATCCCCACACTCTCAACTTCGGCCCTGCCGTCAGGCGCCAGCTTTACCGATAACTCAGACGGCACGGCTGACTTTGACTGGACACCAAACTTTATTCAAAGCGGCACCTATAATGTCACCTTCTATGCCTCCGACGGCATAGCTACCGACTCAGAAGCTGTCACCATCACCGTCAGCGAAGCCGGCAACCAGACCCCGACACTTGAGCCTGTCGGCCCGCAGGTGACCACCGAAGGCATCCAGCTGATTATTAATCTCTCGGCTTCAGACCCCGACTCTATCATCCCGACCCTGTCAACTTCAGCACTACCAACAGGCGCCATCTTTACCGACAATGGTAATGGCAGCGGTAACCTTGACTGGACACCAACTTTTACCCAGGCCGGGATTTACAGCATTACTTTCTTCGCCTCCGACGGCGCCGCCAAAGACTCTGAAATTGTCTCGATTACTGTTATTGAAGCCGGTAACCAGACGCCGCTTCTAAGCTTAATCGGCTCACAGTCAACCACCGAAGGCCTCAGTCTCAGCTTTGGCGCCTCGGCCACAGATGCCGACGGCACCACCCCGGCTCTGAGCGCTTCAGCACTGCCTGCAGGCGCCAGCTTCATAGACCACGGCAATGGCTCAGGCAGCTTTAACTGGACTCCAGACTTTACCCAGAGCGGCATATATAATATTACTTTCAAAGCTACCGACGGCGTCGCTACCGACAGCGAAGTGGTCACCATAACTGTCTCAGAATCCGGCAACCAGGCCCCGCTCTTAAGCTCAATCGGCTCACAGTCTGTTACCGAAGGCGACAATCTTAACTTCAGCATCGCTGCTGCTGACCCCGACAGCACCACCCCCATTCTGTCAACTTCATCTTTACCGAGCGGAGCTCTGTTCACCGACAACGGCGACGGCTCAGGATCCTTTGACTGGTCACCGGACTTTACTCAAAGCGCCGTATATAGTGTCACCTTCTACGCCTCTGACGGATTCTTAATAGACTCGGAAGTGGTCACTGTCACCGTCAACGAAGCCGGTAACCAGGATCCGGTCCTGGCCACTGTCGGTCAGAAGTTCGTACTTGAAGGTGTTAATCTGAACTTTACAATCTCAGCCACTGACGCCGACAGTACCATTCCCAGCTTAACAGCCACCGACCTGCCGACAGGCGCCAGCTTTGTCGACCACGGCGACGGCACCGGAACCTTCGACTGGACGCCGGCCTTTATTCAAAGCGGTACTTACTTTGTCTTCTTCTTCGCCTCTGACGGACTGGTCTCCGACTCAGAAATCGTCAGAATAACCGTCAACGAAGCCGGTAACCAGATCCCGGTTCTGGCTACTATCGGAAGTCAAAGCATAACCGAGGGAATAAACTTAAGCTTCGCTCTCGCAGCCGTTGACCCCGACTCTACCATCCCCACTCTCTCAACTTCCTCACTGCCAACAGGCGCTATCTTCTCAGATAACGGCAACGGCACCGCTGACTTTAACTGGACACCATCTTTTGATCAGAGCGGCAGCTACAACATCACCTTCTTTGCCTCTGACGGCGCCTCGAAAGACTCTGAAGTGGTCACCATTACAGTCACCGATGGCGGCAACCAGGCCCCGCTCTTAAGCGCTATCGGCAACAAGACCGTACTCGAAGGAGCTAATCTTAACTTCGCCCTCAGCGCCTCCGATGTAGACGCTACCATTCCGATACTAACTACCTCAAGCTTACCAACAGGCGCAACTTTCATTGACAACGGCGACGGCTCAGCTGACTTTGACTGGACACCAAACTTCATTCAAAGCGGCATATATAGTGTCACCTTCTATGCCTCTGACGGACTACTGACTGACTCGGAAGTCGTCAACATTACCGTTAACGAAGCCGGCAACCAGACCCCAATCCTAGCAGCTATCGGCTCACAGTCTACCATCGAAGGCGCTACTCTTAACTTTGCAGTCTCTGCCACAGATGCCGACTCTACCATCCCGGCTCTCTTGGCCCTCTCGCTGCCTGCTGGCGCTGTCTTTATAGACAACGGCGACGGCTCAGGCTCCTTTGACTGGGCACCAAACTTTACCCAGAGCGGCGTCTACAACCTGACTTTCTATGCCACTGACGGCTTAGCTGCCGATACAGAAATAGTTTCAATCTCCGTCAGTGAAGCCGGCAACCAAACCCCGATACTGACAGCTATCGGAGCACAAAGCACTTCTGAGGGTGTCAACTTGAACTTCGCTCTCTCGGCTACCGATGCCGACTCTACCACCCCGGTCCTGTCGGCTCTCTCGCTGCCAAACGGCGCGGTCTTTATAGACAACTCAGATGGCTCAGGCAGCTTCGACTGGACACCCGACTTTACTCAAGCCGGCAGTTATAATGTCACCTTTATTGCCTCTGACGGGGTCGCCGCTGACTCAGAAATTGTCGCCATAACCGTCGGCGAATCCGGCAACCAGGCCCCGCAATTGACTGCCATCGGCGCCAAGTCTGTTACCGAAGGAATAAACTTAAACTTCAGCATCGCTGCTTCAGACCCCGACAGCACCATCCCCACTCTCTCGACCACCGCCCTGCCAGCAGGCGCCAGCTTCATAGACCACGGCGACGGCTCAGCTGACTTCGACTGGATACCTAACTTCATTCAGAGCGGCAGCTACAACATTACCTTCTATGCCAACGACGGCTTTCTGAGCGACTCTGAAGTGGTAGTTATCACAGTCAACGAAGCCGGCAACCAAAACCCAATCCTTAATACCATCGGACAACAGATAGTTCTTGAGGGAGCAAATCTTAATTTTGGAATTACAGCTACCGATGCTGACAGCACTAAACCAGTTCTGACAGCCATCGAGCTCCCGATTGGAGCAACTTTTGTAGATAATGGCGATGGCACCGGAACATTTGACTGGACTCCTGCATTCACCCAGAGCGGAACCTATTTTGTATTCTTTTACGCCGCAGACAGTCTGGTCTCAGACAGTGAAATTGTCAAAATAACCGTCAACGAAGCCGGCAACCAGCTGCCGGTACTATCTGTAATAGGAAGTCAAAGTACAACCGAGGGAATTAACTTAAGCTTTACTGTCTCAGCGGTTGATCCCGACAGCACCATTCCGAGCCTCTCGACTACCAGCCTTCCTGCCGGTGCCACCTTTACCGATAACGGTAATGGTACTGGAAGTTTCAGCTGGACGCCTGGATTTGACCAGTCCGGAATTTATAACGTAACTTTCTTTGCCTCCGATGGAGCCGCCAAAGATAGCGAGATAGTCACTATTACAATAGGCGACGGTGGCAATCAGGCGCCGATACTTAGCACTATTGGCGCGCAAGCTGTTATTGAAGGAAATAATCTAAACTTTGCTGTTAGCGCTACAGATATTGATGCAACTATTCCGGTCTTGACAACTTCAACTTTACCGGTTGGCGCAACCTTTACCGACAACACTGACGGCAGCGGCACATTTGACTGGACTCCGGCATTTATTCAGAGCGGCTCCTTCAATATTACATTCTATGCCTCAGACGGATTCCTGATTGACAGCGAAGTAGTTACCATTACAGTCATAGAAGCCGGTAACCAGACGCCAATACTTACAGCAATTGGCGCTCAGACTATCAACGAAGGTGACTTGCTGACAATTTTTATATCAGCAGTTGACCCGGACAGCACCACACCGGTATTGACAACATCTACTCTGCCGAGTGGCGCAACGTTTACCGACAACGGCAATGGCACCGGTTCGTTTAACTGGGTGCCAAACTTTATTCAATCCGGTATTTACAATATCAAGTTTTTTGCGAGAGATGCCTCCAATGCAGTCGACAGCGAAGTTGTGACTATTACAGTCGGTGAATCCGGCAATCAGCCGCCGGTTCTCGATTCAATTGGTGCACAGACAACCACTGAAAACGTACCGTTAAACTTTGTCTTAACAGCAACAGACCCCGAAGGCATCACTCCGACCATGACTACTTCGTCCATACCGGCGGGAGCAACTTTTGTAGACAATGGCAATGGCACGGCCAATTTTGACTGGATTCCTACCTTCCTGCAAAGCGGTGTTTATGTGGTAACATTCTTTACCAGCGACGGCATTTTGTCAGACACAGAAACAGTTATAATTACCGTCAACGAAGCCGGTAACCAGCTGCCAGTTCTTGATCCGCTCTCTGACACCTCTATGACTGAGGGAATAGACTTTGTATTGTCTGTCTTTGCCTCTGACGCCGAATCTGTTCCTGCTCTGACAACATCTGTTCTACCGGCAGGCGCGGCATTCACAGACAGCGGCAACGGCTCAGGCAGCTTTAACTGGACACCTGACTTCATCCAGAGCGGCTCTTATTCTGTTACTTTCTATGCCACCGATGACTCTCTGGCGGTAGACAGCAACATAGTTGTGCTGACCGTTAACGAAGCTGGCAATCAGTCGCCAGTTCTGAGTCCAATCGGCGACCAGGCTATTGCCGAAGGAATCACTCTAAACTTTGGCTTCAGTGCTTCTGACCCCGAAGGAACTACACCGATTCTTTCCGCCACAAACTTACCTGCTGGTGCTTCAATTATAGACAGTGGAAATGGAGCTGGAAGTTTCTCATGGACACCAGACTTTAACCAGAGCGGAATATATAGTGTTACTTTCTATGCCACCGACGACTCTGCAGCAGTCGACAGCGAAGTAGTAACGATTACTGTCAACGAAGCCGGTAACCAGGCGCCAGTGCTGGCTGCTATTGGAGGGCAGTCAACAGCAGAAGGCATACAGTTGCTCTTTGGAGTTTCTTCATCCGACGGTGAGGACATTGCAGCTCTAACAACATCTACTCTGCCATCCGGAGCAACATTTGTCGATAGCGGCAACGGCAGCGGTTCGTTTGACTGGACACCAAATTTTGTACAGTCCGGTATATATAATGTCACTTTCTATGCTACCGATGATTCACTGGCGGTGGACAGCGAAGTGGTAGAAATCACAGTTAATGAGGTCGGCAACCAGCTGCCGGTGCTAGCGGCTATCGGTTCGAAGTTGACTACCGAAGGTATTGAGCTGCTGTTTACAGTTACAGCAACAGACGGTGAAAGCATACCTGTACTGACAACCTCTGCATTGCCTGCTGGCGCAAATTTTGTAGACAGCGGCAATGGAACAGCGTCGTTTAGCTGGACGCCAGACTTCCTGCAGTCGGGTATATATAATGTAACCGTATACGCTACTGATGATTCACTAGCGGTAGACAGCGAAGTGGTAGTAATCACAGTTAACGAAGCCGGCAATCAAATACCAGTTCTTGCAGCCATCGGCGCGCAGGGCACTCCTGAGGGGTTCATATTACTATTCGCAGTATCGGCTGTGGATGTTGAAAGCGTTCCGTCTTTAACAACTTCGACACTTCCGTCAGGGGCCGTCTTTGTAGACAGCGGTAACGGAAATGGAAGTTTTGACTGGACACCGAATTTTGTACAATCAGGAATATACAATATCACGTTCTATGCAACGGATGACAGTCTGGCTGTTGACTCTGAAGTCGTCACGATAACTGTCGATGATGGCGGCAACCAGTTGCCTGTTTTGACTCTTATTGGCGCCCAATTTACACCTGAAAATGTACTGCTGACCTTTGGCGTGAGTGCAACAGATATTGAGAGCATTCCAAATTTGACCACTTCAGCTTTGCCTGCCGGAGCTGTATTCGTAGACAGCGGCAACGGCAACGGAGCATTTAATTGGACACCAAGCTTCCTCCAATCAGGCGTATACAATATTACTTTCTATGCCACCGATAATTCATTGGCGGTTGATAGCGAAATTGTTACAATTACGGTAACAGAGCTGGGCAACCAGATTCCTGTCTTGGCTGCAATAGGTGCGCAGGCAGCGACTGAAGGCATCCTGCTGGCATTCGCTATATCTGCTACGGATGGCGAGGGCATACCGGTTTTGACTACTTCAACTCTACCCGCCGGCGCTGCCTTTGTAGATAGTGCCAACGGCTCCGGTAGCTTTATCTGGACACCGAACTTTGTCCAGTCGGGAGTATACAACCTGACATTCTACGCCACCGACGATTCACTGGCAGTCGACAGCGAAGTTGTAACTATTACAGTTAGCGAAGTCGGCAACCAGCTGCCTCTGCTCGATTCGATTGGTGCACAAACCACTACCGAAGGAATTGCAGTAAGCTTTAGTCTTTCTTCCACTGATGCCGAAAGCATTCCATCTCTGACAACATCTACTCTGCCGGCTGGTGTGCTATTTGTAGATAGTGGCAACGGTTCAGGTTCGTTTGATTGGACGCCCGACTTCCTGCAGTCAGGCATATATAACATAACTTTCTACGCTACCGATGATTCGCTGGCCGTAGACAGCGAAATTATAACAATTACTGTCAATGACGCTGGCAACCAGTCGCCTCTGCTTGACTCTATTGGCGCCCAGACAACTCCAGAGGGTCTACAGCTTCTATTTATAGTCACCGCCTCCGATGGCGAAAGCATTCCTGTTTTAACAACCTCAGCGCTTCCGAGCGGTGCTGTCTTTGTAGACAGCGGCAACGGCAGTGCCTCATTTGATTGGCTGCCCGATTTCACACAAGCAGGAGTTTATAATGTAACTTTTTACGCTACCGATGATTCGTCGGCTGTTGATAGTGAAATTGTTACTATTACAGTAACAGAATCCGGCAATCCCCCGGTGTTGGATTCAATCTCCGATACCACGGTCACCGAATCATTTCTATTGACTTTCATAGTCACAGCATCCGACCCCGACAGCACGATTCCGACCTTGAGCACTTCAGTATTGCCGGCCGGAGCAATATTTGTGGATAGTGGCAATGGCACTGGAGAGTTCAGCTGGACGCCCAGCTTTACACAAAACGGAACATACCCAATTACTTTTTACGCTACTGACGGGCTGAGCACAGACAGTCAAATTGTAACGATCACGGTTCTTGATGTTGGCAACCAAACCCCGATTATTGATTCAATAGGGGATAGGACAGTTGCCGAAGGTGCGAATCTGGCTATTATCGTCACCGCCTCTGACGGCGAAAGCATTCCTGTCTTAACAACGACTGCTCTTCCGATAGGTGCAACATTTGCCGATAGCGGTAACGGCACAGGCTATTTTGACTGGACACCAGGCTTTACTCAGTCGGGATCGTATCCGATTACATTCTACGCGACTGATGACTCTCTGGCCGTTGACAGCCAGCTGATTACCATTACGGTCACAGAATCTGGAGACCAGTCGCCTGTATTTGATTCTCTGGGTGACTTTACGACCACCGAGCTTGACACTTTGATCATAACAGTTAGAGCAGTTGATCCCGAAAGCACAGCGATATCTCTGGCAGTTATCTTCAACTCGACAAGCTTTACCTTTGTAGATAGCGGCAACGGAGTTGGTGTTCTGACTTACATTCCTTCGCTGTTCGACGCTGGTCTAGACACCGTCAAATTCCTGGCCACTGATTCCGGAAGTCCGCCGAGGACGACAACTATTGTCTCGGTAATCACGACAATAGAAAATAACCAGCCGCCGGTTTTTGATTCTGCCGGTCCCTATGCGATCGAAGTAAACGATACCCTGATTTTCACGGTTTTTGCTTCAGATTCCACAGACCAGGATACTACGCATTCGGTCTTTTTGACGACTACAGGTCTGCCCGCCAACGCAAGTTTTACCGACAACGGTGACAATACCGGTACCATTACATTTGCACCTGTGCCGGGACAGGAGGGTTTAGATACGCTAGGGTTCCTGGCAACAGATGAGGGAACACCTGCGCTCTCAGGTATAATGGATGTGGAAATAATGGTAGTCGGCGTAAACATTCCGCCGGTTCTTAATCCAATTGGAGCGCAGAGCGTAAAAGAGGGAGATCTTTTGACAATAAATCTGTCCGGTTACGATCCGGATTCAACCATGATTCCTTACTTCTCCGTAGACACCTCTGAATTAACAGGAGATATAACATTTGTGGATAACGGAAACGGAACAGCAGTGTTCACCTATATACCAACCTTCCTGGAGTCAGGACTCTTGAACGTATCCTTTAGAATTCACGACGGCATAGACTTTGACAACGAAGATGTGATCATTCAAGTCTCTGACTTCGGTAACAGGCTGCCACTTTATGATTCTATCCCCAGCCCTTCCGTAACTGAGGGTGACTCCGCTGTCGTCTATCTTACAGCATATGATCCGGATGGTGGTCCGGTTGTACTTTCGATTGACGAGGACGCCACGCCTCTGCCGCCAAACTTTATCTTTACCGACAGCGGCAATGGATTGGCCACCCTGGAGTTATATCCGGTATTTAATCAGGCAGGTACTTACCCGCTTGACCTGATAGTAGCTGACGACAGTTCAACGGCTGATACTTTCTCAATGATTGTACAAATTATCGAAGCTGGCCCGCAGCCGCCGGTATTGGATAGCATACCGGACTACTCGCTTGATGAGGCAACCAATCTCACTTTCACTATTACAACATCAGATATTGATTCAGTACCGCCGATTCTGACAACTTCTGCACTGCCCGGAAATTCCAGTTTTACTGATAATGAAGATTACACAGGAACCTTTAGCTGGACTCCCACTCATGATGACTCTGGCTCTTATACTATTACTTTCTATGCGACTGACGCGGATCCGGCAACTACAATGGTAGACTCACAGGAGATAACAATTGTTGTCAACGATGTAAACAGACCGCCGTTCATGGATAATTTGCCAAATCCTTCAAATACAATGAACGAATTTGATACGCTTTCGCTTTACTTTACTGCCACTGACCAGGATGGCTCAACTCCCAGCATTAGAGTTACGTTGTCTGGTGCCGATACAATGGCTACCAATATGACATTCTTTGATTCAGGTAATGGAGCCGGTGTTTTCACATTCATACCTGACCACACTCAAGGCAACGACGATCCAACTTCTTACAGCTACATCGTGACAGCCATCGATGAATTCGATTCCACTCTAACACAATCCAGCGGTACGCGCACAATACGAGTAAACAATGTTAACGTTGTCCCTACTTTGAATTTCCTCGATGGAGTAGGTCCTTTCAACATTGTCGAAGGTGAGTCTATAAGTATCAGGGTGCTTGCTGAAGATATTGACGGAATCATTACTTCTTTGGATGCAACCAATCTGCCTCCTGGCGCAACTTTTACTGGCCCAATAATCTACTTTAAAACAGTGAATTGGACTCCTCTATTTAATCAGGCAGGCTCCTATACTATGAATATTAGCACCAGCGACAACGATTCGGCAAGTGCCGATCAGTCAGTACAAATAAATGTGGCCGAGTTTGGCAACCACGCCCCGTCCTTTATAACAACTTTTCCCGATACAATTGAATTCTTTGTGGGAGTAGTCGGAAATATCGTCGTCAAAGCTCAGGACCTGGACTTTGACATTATTACCATTTCATTAGATTTGGGCCCCCCAAGCGGTACATTTGTAGACTCTGGCAACGGCACAGGTGTGCACTCTTTCTTGCCAGACTCAGCCTTAATCGACTCTGTTTTTCCTGTCAGATTCATAGTAACCGATATCCCGGCTGGCCTAACTGATACACTGACAACATCTTACTGGGTCAGGAATTTCCTCAGGGGAGACCTGGATGGCACCTTTAACTATACCATGAATGACGTAGTATTCCTGGTGAACTATATTTTTAGGGATGGACCTGAGCCAGATCCTCTCCAAGCCGGAGACGTTGATGCCAGCGGCGCGATAAATACTGCCGACCTGTCTTACCTGGTTAACTTTATCTATCGAGGTGGCCCGGCTCCACCGCAATAGTTGCGCCCAAAGCTCCGGACGATGACCCAATACCCCTGATTTGAAAGGATTTTCGACAAGAATCGCTGCAGTGCAAGTAGACCTGAAAGCTTAAAACTGGGAAATTCTCTTGACAATTTCCTTACTCTCCTATATTATAGTTTGACCCACTACTGGGGAAGTCGGCCTGTACACGGCCATTTCTCAATAGATATGTGGTAAGTTTAGAACTGCCACACGTAATGACAACATCAGCGGAAGCTGGTTAATTCTTAAAACGGCGGAATTTACAACAATACGGTATTTGTTAACACTTACTTCAGTTACAGACTAATAAAAGGCCAATTAAGTAGACAACATTATTGGGAATTAACAATATAGTTAACTTTTTCGCGCTGTAATGTGCATCTGCGAAGGGAGGTGAATCTGCAAAAGAGTAAAAAAACAGTGTTTTGTCTGTCCCTTAGTTTAGGGACAAAAGGTGAACTACTTTTCAATTGCAACGCATTTGCGTTTGGTGAAGGAACAATTATTTAATGGGAACTTTTAAAAAAACTTTCGAAAGGAGTAATAGATGACAAGGAGAATTCCTTTAGTACTAATTTTCTCCTTACTGGTGATCGCTGTTAGTGCGACAACAGTATTCTCCGCCAAAAAGGCAGGGGAAAATCAGCGCTACAATCCTATTATCAAAGTGGTTAGGGATTACGCATTTCCGATGGAGTATCCTAATATAAATGCCACGGCCCCTCAAGACGGCGATTATATGCAAGCTTCATTAGGAGCTTCGGGGCGAACTCTCTCTCCGGGTACCGCTATTGGCAACACTTATTACGACTATCAGACTAACCACCGCATGAACCGTCGTACAATGATCGGTCGTAATTTCGATGCCGGTTTAAACGATACACTGACGATTGTTCACGCGGCCTGGATGGACCTGCCTGGTCCGAATTTTGGTAATGCCCGTACTGCTGGTTATGCTGCTTATATCGCCGCCGCCGTAGGCCCAGGTTATTTGTCAGAAGTAAATATCACATTTTTCCCGGAGTATTGCGGCTATTTTGAACTTGAAGTTACTCCTGACAACAGGGCTATTATTGCCGGTCACTGGAATCCTACTGGCAATAGTGATACTTATAAACCGACAGTCTGGTATGATGAAGTAGCCCCTGCTGATGCTGGCTTTGCTGTCAAACACGTTGTGCCCGTAGCTCTGTCGGATTGGAAAAACCCTTATGCCCCTGGCAGTGGCGACGAAAATGTAATATGGCCGACTGTTGCTTTCCAGGTCAGACCGACCGGTGAAACAGTAACACATTTGGCTGGTATCACATTCGGTGGAGGTGGTGCAAATGTTGGTTATTACTTTCGCAGGGAAGGTCATGCAGACAGTGCTCTGGGTGATGGTTCTTTGTCGAGCTGTTTTATAGCTGGAGAGATTGACCCTATCGTACAAGGCTGGGAATGCCCGTGGGTCTTTGACACTATATTTAATATTTCGGAAACATTAGAAGCTTCCAAGAAGTCAGGTAAAGTGGCACTTTTCTGGGCAGGTAATCTGCCGGAACCCGATTGTGATACCTGTTCAATCAACGAAGACCTTGGTTTTCCCAGGAGCGGTTTTTTCAACGATATTTATTATCAGATTTCAGATGACTATGGTGTTACCTGGAATCCGAGAGTCAATGCTACCAAGTTTGATACATTGACAGACAGATGGATAGCCAGGGCCGATATTGCTGGTCTCTGGGTCGGTGATGCTCCTGATGAAGAGTTCCACTTAGCCTGGAACGCCTCAGACATTGCCCGCTTCCTGAGTGAAGGTGGTGGTATTGCTTTTACAGCTCGTGTATATCACTGGGCAGAGTCATTTCCGGGTTTAGGTTTTGGTCCACGTGTAGCGATGACCAGCCAGATCGATATCGATACATGTAATCCCGGACCTAATAATGCTAACCTTTCTAAAGTTACCATGGCGACCTGTGCCGGTAACATTTATATTGCAGCAGTGGATCTTTATGATGGTCATAATGGTGATCCGGCCAATCCGGACTGTTCAGAACGTGGTTACACTGGTGGCTTCCGTGGAGCAGTTAATGGTGAGATAGTTATTGTAATATCAGATAACAACGGTGTATCTTTTGATCTTCCTCACAACCTGACCCGTTCACCAACTCCTCATTGTGATGAAGAAGGGGGTGTTGTAGGACCATGTGATTCAGATACCTATGCTTCATTGGCCCCTTATGGTATAACGACACTATCTGGAGATGATTTCTCAGAAGTAGACACAGTCCTTCCTCGTTCAGTCCCTTATCCTGATGGAACAGGCTCAGACTGGCTGCATATTACTTATATAAATGATCTTGATCCGGGTGCAATTGTTTTTCAGGATGGAACCTGGCGGAACAACCCGATTAGGCATTTCCGTATAGCCTGTGTTGATCCTGATCAGATACCGGTTCCGATTTATGAATACACCGAAGTAAACTGGCCTAACTATGTCAAACCCGATACTATCAAAGACACTACCCTAACGATAACAAACGCCGGTAATGCTACCTTGAACATAACGGTAACAACTGAAGAAGACACCGGCCCCCCCGGCTGGCTTTCAACCTTCGGTTTTGATCCGACAATTCCTGATGGAGCCAACAACGTAGATACTGGAACCATTAGATTTGATGCTACAGGCATTACTCAGGCCAAGATAAACTCAGCCGGTGGTCATATAGTGGTATTGGGTCGAATATTGTTAGACCATGATGGTCCGAGCGATATAGATACCATTGAAGTAACTTTGATAATCACAGACACAGTTCTTGTAACTACTTGGGATACAATCTCAACAGACGTAATTTCTTTGGCAGTAGCGACCAACGGTCGGTTTGGCGGTGGTAATGCAGCCGGTATAGAAGGAGTCCGTATGGACTACTGGTTTGACCAGGCCGAGTGCGACACCGAAGATTCCATTGTAGGTAATACCAAGATATACCTTTGGGATGGTAGCTTTGCAGTAGGCGGTCCTGTAGAAATCGATGGTGGTCTTGATACTATTTTGTCCAACGAGATATTTAGTGCGGGTCCTCGTCAATTCAGTTCAGTCTATTCTTTGGTGGGCCCGCAACCTCCGCTGACTGACGGAATGCTTCAGACCTGGAGTACCGGTAAGATGACCAATCATGATTCGTCATTAGCTTTTCATGTGACCTATTATGCGCCACTGGTAACGACTACTTATGGGACTCTGCCCAATAAGACCTGGCATGCCGACCAGCAGTTCATCACCAAGAGTCTTAAGATCTGGTCCAACGATGGCCAGAATCATGCACCTCTGGCTATAGGTGATGTCATAGACTGGGATATCCCGGCAGACGATTCAGGTGGCAATCAAACAGGCAGTAATAACAAAGGTGAAGTAAACTCAGATTTGGGTCTTATTTACTTTATCGGAGCAGAGTTTAACGTAGATACACTTCCTGGTCATGAGTGTCAGGAGAATGATACGCGTTTTGGTGGTATGGCTTATAGTTATACGAATTATTTTAGTAGTATGACAAATAAGTGGACCACAAATGAGTCTCTTTATGGTGGATATGCCGAGTCTAATGCTCGCTATGTCTATTCAGGTTGGGATGAAAGCGAGCTTTATTTTAACATGTCAGCCGCAAATGCTTTGATTCCCTGGACCCATCCTCATCCGGACTCAAGTAAGACAGACGTGCATGGAGTCTTGACTTACGAGTTTGAATATAATCTTCTTGCCGGCGATACCTTGGTAATTTACTCGGTATTGGCCACTGTGCTTCAGGATCTTAGCGGTCCTGGACGTATAGAGGACCTGGCCGATAAGGGTCGTAACTTTACTCACTATTTTGGCTGTTGTCGAGACCTTCATGGTGATTTGAACAATGACAATCAAGATGCAACCGTACTGGATTTGGTTTTTGCGGTAGACAGAATCTTCCGTGGCGGTGGTCCTGCCATTTGTGATGGTGAAGGTGATGTCAACGCTGACAAAACTGTTCTTGATGTTCTTGACTTGGTATTTTTGGTAGACCGTATTTTCCGTGGTGGAGATGCACCTCCCAGTTGCGGAACAGCTCCATCGTAAGTCGACATTAGCTATTAACTAGTCAGGTACTAGTAAGTTATAGAGACAATGGCCATCCCGAACAATCGGGGTGGCCATTTTTTGTTTGGGTAAACGTAGATAACGATGGATATTGATAACTAAGCTAGACCCGGTAAACCCTACTGCCAATTTATTTGCCCATATTATGAGGACGACAAATCAAACTGGTAAATTGCTTATGAGAAGTAGAACAGCGCCCCTGCACTTTTTGACTTTTTTGTGTCTGTTGCTTGTAGTTTCGTCAGCATCCGCAGAAAAATATCCGGACTGAAAACCTTCAAAACCTTACATAATAAAAGGGCATTTAACTATTCAATTTGAAGGTGAGGTCAATACTGAATCGTTCAATCAAGATTTTGGAACAGCAAATTTTTCAGTGCCGAGCCTGGATATTATTTTGGAAAAGTATAATGTCTATAGGGCAAATGCTGTTTTTCCTTGGCGTAAGGAAAACCAAAAGCAAACTCAGGAATTTACGGCCTCACCAGATATTGGGAAATTCACTTCGCT
The DNA here is from genome assembly GCA_022571845.1 of Candidatus Zixiibacteriota bacterium. Lineage (GTDB taxonomy): Bacteria > Zixibacteria > MSB-5A5 > GN15 > FEB-12 > JACZWU01. The sequence goes on from JACZXB010000003.1 coordinate 30,600, forward strand.
GAACCTGTCGACGAACAGAAATTGATAGAAGAATTACTTCAAAACCCAATCGTCCGAAATGCCGAAGCTGTCTGGGTGCTGCCAATTTATGCATCTTCCGATGATCCTTCTTGGAATTTACAATGGGCGATAGAAGTGATACCTGATACAAGCGGCGGAGCTAATTATCTGCCGGTTGGTTCGGGACTGATAATTGAATTACTCATCAAAGTGGACATCTCTGCTCCATCAGGAAAAATAGAAATTGATACTCCTACAATATGCGGTCAAATGATGGTTATTTCAGCAGTCTGGGGAGAGCATCTCCGTGACACTTATATATAAGAGGTAAAATTGTTGTAGGAGTTGGCGGCAATGCAGATGCAGTCGTAAACAGCAATATTCTGGATTTGACCTATTTGGTAGATTTTATCTTTAGAAGCGGGACGCCCCCCTTCATCATAGGGAAAATGGCCTGATTTTTATCAAAATTACCGAGTTCGGCGCAGAATTTGGGCCAAATTCATAGCTTTTCCACGAAGACATTAATTTCTATTGACTCATTTTATGCGAATTGATATATTATTAAAAGCATAGATTGAACTCTAAATTGACTTTCGCTCAAGTAGTGTTAGCCAGGAGGTGAAAACTTATAGAATTTTGTTAAATTTTGTAACCGGTTTGTTTTATAAATATTAAAATTAGTTCTATTATTATGATTTTGGAGGCAAAATAATGAGATTAAAAAGCTTTGTTATATTGGCAGCACTTATTTTTGCTGTTTCTTCTGTTTCTGCTCAAGATTTCGGAGTACGGGATTCTATAAAGCTCGTTGCACTTACAACCTTAACCACTGGACTTTCAACACAACCTTTCGAAGTTGCCTGTTCGGTATTTGTAGATTCTAATACTCTCACTGTTCTTTTTTTAGGTTGGGAATGGGATAACCCTGACCTTCAAATGGACACCGCTATTGCCTTTGGTGATTTTGACCTTATGGAATTCGGACCTTTTTTGTTTCTCAATGACACTCTTGCTATAACCAATGACAGTCAGGTAGCCGTTTGCAGCGGTTTATGTTTCTCTGCCTGCTTTCCGCCGGACGCATCCGGTTGGAGGCATATTGCTACTTATTATATGACAATGTTAAACTGGACTGGTTCAAGTTCGCTGACTATAGACACTATAGAAATTCTCCCAGCTTTTCCATCAACTGAATACACTTTTGTTCCTTTGGTGGGGGGTACGGGCGGCACAGAGTATGACCCGATCTGGGGCGGACCGATAAATATTACTCCAACTGCCGTAGTAGAACAGATTCCCGGTGAACTTCCGAGTTCATTTCAACTGAATCAGAATTTTCCGAATCCGTTTAACCCAAGCACAGAAATTAAGTATGATCTGCCAACCAGAGCCAAGGTTTTACTCAAAGTATTTAACCTATTAGGTCAGGAAGTTGCTACTTTGGTAGATGAAGACAAGCTTGCTGGAAATTATTCTGCCACTTGGGACGGTCGCTCGGATTCAGGCGCTCCTGTGGCCAGCGGCATTTATTTCTACAAACTTATTGCTGAGGCAGACAATAACGAGTTTGTTGAAACCAAAAAGATGATGTTACTAAAGTAACAAAACATCGAAAACTTTCATGCCCTCGCTTTAATTAAAGCGGGGGCATTTGTTTATAATGCAAATCAAAACTTTGTCCGGTGGGAACGTGCGATCATATATCTTTCTATTCACAATATTCATTATTTCACCTGCTGTTGTTGCCCAGCAGGATCCCTATGACCTCGGTCAGGCCGACACCATAGCATTAGAAATCGGATATTTCCAGCCAGATAATCAAAATGTAAATTTGACAGTAGAAGCCTGGGTATATTCCGACAATCCGATCTCAGCGTTCATCTCTGGGTTTAAATGGGACAATTCTAATTTGCAGCTGGATAGTGCCAAACCGGCGGCAATATTATCCGAAAATAATCTGACTCTTTTTCTATATTATCATAACAGCAATGTTGCGTCTAATGACAACCAGATATTTATACTGGGAGGATTTTCAACTGGAAGTTCAATAGAGAGTTATCCGCAATCCAGGCGTCTTTGGGCAACATACTATTTTAGTCTCAGCAGTTGGAATCCAAATGACAGCTTTATGATAGATGTTCTTCCAGCCGAAATAGTTGATTTTAAATTTGTGAGAGAAGGCCCCTACTATCCAATCGGGTACAAGCCGCTGTTTTTGGGAGCATTGAGAATATCAGGCATTCCAACGGATATGAATGAAGCCGGGGCTGAGTTGCCTGAAAGTTTCTTACTTTTACAAAACTACCCCAATCCATTTAATCCAACGACCACCATAGAATTTAGCCTCCCCAAAAAATCACATACATTGTTAGAGATATTTAATATTGAAGGAAAAAGGGTCCGGACTCTGGTCAATCAGGTGCTCTCCGCCGGACCACATAAATTTGAATGGAACGCCAGTTTTTCGGACAACTCCAAGGCGCCCACGGGGATATACTTCTATAGACTAAAAAGTGGAGAATATGAAGACTCAAATAAGATGATTTTGATAAAGTAATAATTTTGTCAATCCTTCTTGATGCCCCCATAACTTATTGAAATACAATAAATTACAACAAATTTATTGACTTTACTGCTGCCATTAGCTATTATTTAAGCTACACCATTATGTTGTTATGAGTTAACCCATTGAACTATAAGGATTTATATGTTAGGTGTAATTGGTAATAAGTTTTCGATAGGTAAAGAAACCTACCGTCCTTTCTCGGCTGAGCTCCACTATTATAGGATTAACAAGAGATACTGGTCTATCTGCTTTGAACGGATTAGAAAAGCCGGCTACAAAATCATTGCTACTGCAGTTCCCTGGAATATCCATCAGGACCCGACTACCAAGCACTTTGATTTCATTGGTCTTACCGATCCCAAGAGAGATCTGGTCGTATTTCTAGAGCTGGCCCGCGAGTTTGGTTTTAAGGTTATTTTGAGACCGGGTCCTTCGGTTTTTGGCCAGCTAAAAAATGGCGGGCTGCCGGAGTACTTGTTTAATGACGTAAAGGTTTTTGCGCGTGACTTTGAGGGGCAGGAGGTTAAACTTCCCAGCGACCATGGAGTGGACAGCGGGTATCTGGTAAGTTATCTACACAGCAACTTTCAGTTCCATCTGCGGACGTTCTTTAAGGCGTTTATAGAAATCACCAAGAACTACGTACATCCGCGCGGACCGATTTTCATGGTCGAACTTGATTATGAAACTTCCTTCGGAAAGCTCCTGGATCCTGCCAAGGCCGATTACAACCCCCAAGTCATAGAGAATTACTATCCGCAGTTTTTGGAGAGCCGCTACGAAGACGTCAAAAAACTAAATAATCTCTACAAAGAGAAAAATAAAGAATTTGCAACTGTGGATCCTCCAAGAAAATTCAGAAACATCGAACTTAAAAACTATCCAAAAGTCCTTGATTGGTTCCGTTTCAGAGAGTACATGTTAAACACATATTTGCAGACGGTCGAGGATTTGTTTGCGTCTTATTCAGTAGAGCCTTTGATTTTCCGTTCCCTTTATTTCAGACCGGGCGACCTGCTGCCCGCTTATAATCTGGTACCGGATGACCGTGATCCGTTTTTGGGGTGTAACGTATTCCCCGAAGGAAACTACTTTGACCTGGCAGTAAAAGCCAGATTCTTAAGAGCTGAGTATGGCTTTGCCTTTGCATCATCATTTGTGTCGGGAACTTCGTCAAGCTCTAAAAACGGCTCTCATCCTCAAAGCGAATTTACGAATCAAGAGAGAAAGTTCTATCTCACAGCCGGTTTGGCGGCCGGATTCAAAGGAATGAACCAATACATGTTTGTAGACAGAGAGCATTGGAGCGGAGCCCCGCTGCATGCTGACGGTACTGTTTCAGATGGCTTCCCTATTGCACAAAGGTTCAATCAGGCAGTTTCAGCTATCGGCCTGGAAGAGATGGAATACAATAACGATGTAGCAGTATTGGGAAATCGGTTATACAATTGGCTCAGTCTTACATCTGGCAAAAAAGAATTTGAATATATCCCCAAACTGATAAACGAAACCGTAGTAGGCTTCTGCCGCGACCTGATGAGACTTAAAATTGGGTTTAGTGTGCGTGAAAACAGAATCTTTGAAACTCTTAACAAATATAAACTTGTTTTTGTGCCAACAGCCGAAATGATGGCGGAAAAAGATCAGGAAGCGTTGGTAGAACTCATCAAATCCGGTACCAGCGTATTGCTCTGCGGCGTGATGCCTAAGTTTGATGAGAATCTCAAGAACTGTCAGATTCTGGCAAACTGCTTTAGAATAAAATCGAGCGTCGAATATAGAATTGGTACGGTCACTCACAAAGATGGCGAGTATCCCACCCAGATTTATGCTTCGATACGCGGCCCCGAAGATTCCAAGACTAAAAAGCTGGTCAAAAGCGGCTCAAAAGTTGTCGGAATCTACTCGTCGCGCTTAAAGGGCAGCCTCTACTATTTTTCATTTGATATTGCCTCAGCCGGCGATCACCACAAACTGGCTTTCGTCGAATCTATACTGCAGGCAGAAAAGATTGAATCGAATCTATACTGCAGTGACCCGGCAGTAGATATCGCCTTCCAGATGGGAGCCAAATCCGGCATGTTGTGTATTGTGGCGCCGCCTCCGGGAGAACTTTCCAGTGGTTTCGAGGCTCCTTCAAAAGAGATAATAATCAAAGCGGACTTAAAACCATTGGGCTTTAAAGCTGCCAATATCAAACTGACCAACCTCTTTGATGATCCCGAGGAATCTACACCGATTAAAACGTCGGCTAAGGAACTAAAAGAAGGGCTGGCGCTAAACATCAGTTTCCCCGATGGCATCATCTTTCACGTAGAGAAGAGACAATAATATCAGGTGTAGTTTGACATTTTTGAGAAATATGATCAAGCAAAGATATATGGCAGCAGCGTTTTTACTGGCGTTGCTGCCTTTCTTTATATCCGGCTGTAAAAACTCTTCTGTCACCAGCTATTATGAAAAAGGAGCCCTGGCTACTGCTTCCCCCATAGCAACGAATATTGGTGAACAGGTTTTTGCCAAAGGCGGCAATGCTTTTGATGTCGCAGTTGCGGTAGGATTTGCTCTGGCAGTTGTTCATCCGGAAGCCGGCAATATCGGCGGCGGCGGCTTTGCTGTTATCCGCGACGCTTCCACTAAAGAAATCAAAGCGCTCGATTTTAGGGAAAAAGCCCCTCTGGCATCTTCTGAAAAAATGTATCTGGACTCTATGGGCAACCTAATTGAAAATATGTCAACAGTCGGGGCTAACGCTTGCGGTGTGCCCGGTACGCTCGCCGGATTGTATGAACTGTGGCAAGAGCATGGCAGTCTGAAATGGCCGGAACTGGTTAACTACGCAGTTTTGCTGGCAGACTCAGGTTTTATTGTAAACGCCTATCAGGCTGAATCTTTTGCCAAATATAAAGACAGGCTGTCTGTTTTTGATGAAAGCTCTCGGCTGTTTTTCCCAGGTAACGAAAACTGGCAGAAGGGCGACACCTTCGTTAATCGTGAATTAGGATGGACACTTGCTCAAATACAAAAAGACGGCCTTGTGTCATTCTATACCGGAGATATTGCCGACAGTATTGTTGCCACAGTCAAGCGCTATGGCGGACTAATCAGCCATGAAGATCTGGCGAGCTACCAGATAAAATGGCGGAAACCGGTAAGCTTCAGATTTGACTCTCTTCAGATTTATTCAATGCCGCCCCCCAGCTCAGGCGGGCTAATAATGGGACAGATTTTGAAATTAGTCGAAGCCTATGATTTCAGCAAATATGATCCCGCTTCCATTGAATACATACACCTTTTTTGCGAGTCCGCCCGACTGGCCTTTGCCGACCGTTCAGAATATCTTGGCGACCCCGATTTCTATAACATTCCTTTTGATATACTAGATGAGAACTATATCTCCAAGCGCCGGGAACTAATCAATCTGAATACGACAAATTCGTCATTAGAAATTCTTCCGGGTATTATGCCTACCTACGAATCAGGGCAGACCACTCACTATTCTGTCGTAGATGCTCAAGGTAACATGGTGGCGGTTACCTACACTCTTAATAGTTCATATGGCTCAAAGCTTGCAGTAAGTGGCTGCGGCTTTCTATTAAATAATGAGATGGATGACTTTGCCTTAGCGCCGGGGGTTCCCAATCTCTATGGTCTGGTGGGCGGCGAGGCAAACAAAATTGAACCTGCCAAGAGAATGCTCTCATCAATGTCTCCAACAATAGTCCTGAAAAACGACAAACCACTTTTTATCCTGGGTTCACCGGGCGGCTCTCAAATAATTACTGCCGTGACACAAGTGATAGTTAGTCTCAGCAGATTCCGTTTACCTTTAGAAAGGGCTCTGGCACAGCCGCGTTTTCATCATCAGTGGCTGCCCGATAATATTTTGCTCGAAGAGAAATCTTTTGATATCAATGTTAAGCAGGGACTTTTAAAACTTGGCCACGTAATAAAAGAAACTGACATGATAGGTGAGATTCATGCTGTCTACATAGATGGTGCAGGTCTGATGACCGCCGTTGCCGACAGCCGGGGACCCGGCCATGCCGGCGGACAATAATTGTTATTACTAAGAAGTTTATGATAAAGGCTTTGAGTCCTCAGAGGCTGAATCAGCATCGTCAATTTTAAATTTAAACTTTATTTTTCTAATGGCCAATATAATAGCGCCCGCCCCGGTCATACTTCCTACCAGATAAAGTACAATGCCCAGATAAGGAATAGCAAAGATTATTGCCAGAACAATCAACCCCAGCAGAAGCTGGGTTTTACTCAATAGTACCGGATTTTTCTTAAACTTCCGTACCAAGAACATCCCGATAAAAAATGCCATCAAAATCTTGCCAACGTAAAGCAATATCCCGCCTGAAACCGCACCAAAAGCAGATACAGGAAAGATTATTGTGGAAAATATAAGAACCATGGCACCAGCAATAGGTGTATCTCCGGACGCCAGGGCGAAGCCGACCAAAAATAAGAAGCTGGTTAAAAGCGCCAAAAATGCTGCCAGACCAAACAAGAAGACAGCTATAAACCCGGTCGCTAATGAAACTGCAAATTTTTCTTTGAGTTGCGTGTATGCAACCTTGGCATAATTGCGGCCGGGTATCAAGAGAATCAGCCCGAACAAAAATGCAGCCAAAATCTCTGAAAAAATTACAACAGTGTTGCGGAGTTCGTCTGCTTCTATGTCTGCAGCTTCATTCTCTTTTATCCACTCGGTCACACCGCTTATGGTTACTCCGAAACTATCTATCTGTGCTTCAGTCGCTGATTTATAAGTCAGATCTCCATGAATTACAGCCGGAGCAGAAATTATAAGACGCTCCGCTTCTATAAAAACATCACCTTCGATATTGCCCATCAGCCGAACTTCTTTCCCCTTTATTTTCAAATCTCCGCCAACTGTTCCATAAATATCAACGTCAACTGCTATAACATGGATGTCACGGCCAATTTCACCTTGTCCGCTCAGATTGAACTTAGTGCAAACAGCCATTACAGATCTGTCTACACGACCGTTAATCGTGAAGCTGTTTGAAAATGACCTGAGAGAACCTTTGATAATGCCATTGTGAAAAGATTGAATAGCGAACAAATTTCCGTTGCCGGTTATTTCTCCGTTAATCGTGACATCGGAAGCCATTGAAGTAAAATCACCATCGATAAAGCCATCCATCGAAATAGGATTCTTGCTAAAAGTATAAACGTCATCATCTATGTGGTGCAGCGGAGAAAACTGGATGTCATCTCCTTTTTCTATAACAGAGGCAGATAATTCTCCTGTGAGAACCAAAAAAAAGCAGGACATGGCTGCAATAAAGGCTGGTATTATCCTGGTTAAAGCTTTACTCATAAAATTCTAAATCTCGAGACTGTTAATCTTTCAGCTACATTTATTTACGAAGTTGTGGGATTATAGTTATACTATGCAAAAATTTCTACATTTTTTTTGAATCAGGTTTATGCTTATCGGCTCTGACCGTAACGGCCACATTGATATTTACTCTAACCTGTTATCTGACTGACAGATAGGCACCGACAGGAATTACCTTCTGGCGGCAGCAGATATGATATTGTTTATTTTATCTTTTGAGGTGCTTTCCTTATCGTTTATTAAAAAGGCTCACAGCTAAAACTGTCCCCCAAGCTTCATAAATTGCTCAAATCCTTACTAATCAATAAATAAACCCCGTTTTTGGCCGATATACGGCCGTATATAGGTATATTTATGAAGCTTTTTCTTGATAGAAATAGGACATTACTGCCCAGAATTGACGTCATTTATCTTTTGACGCGCGTAATGGCGTTATCTGGTATTGTCTGGTATACTTTTTTCGGCGAAAGCGAAAGCTTAGATAATAATCTTTTCTATTTTATAATCGGTACATTTGTTGTTCATCTGGCTGTCTTTTATCTGGCAGTAAGAGGCAAATTCGATATCAAACTAGCCTATCTTTCTGCAATTGTATATGACTTGATCCTGATACCATTGATGATCATGCATACCAGCGGCATCAATTCGTCGTTTTATCTTATGTACTATCTGACTATTTCAGTCGCCGCTTACGTTTTGACTTTTTGGTTTGCAACCGGTTTTTCAATCATAGCTACTGCCTCCTATTTGATAGCCATTTTTGCAGACTTGGAAAACGTCAGTCCTTTTGACATAACCATGCGATTTGGATTTATTTGGGCCTACTTTCTGGCAATTTCATATGCCTCAGAATATTTGCGGCGAAGTGAAAAAAGGCTCTTAAATCTTTTTGATACGCTCAACTTAAGAACCTCTGAGCTTGAAAAGTCACAGGCACACTTGGAAGTAATTTATGAAAACTCCCGTATTCTGGCTTCAATTCTGGACTCAGAAAGCGTAGTTCGCGAAGTCATGAAAATTATGGGAGAAATTCTCGGCTATGATTCATATGCAATAGTATTTAGAGACAGGGAAGGAAAACTCTACTACAGGGCACGTGCAGCCGACCGTCATACCAGCCTTCACCCCAAACCGTGCGACAACGAAGGTATCAGCCTTATTAAAAAAGTCATAAATATGGGAGAACCGGTCAGTATCAAAAACGTAATGACCAGACAGGACTATACCGTTTTAAGCGAGCGCACTCGCTCAATCATGTTAGTGCCCCTTGCCTCTCATGGATTTACTATGGGAGTACTGATCGCCGAGTCAAATGAAGCCAACCACTTCCATGAACGGGACCAGCAGATGCTTTCAATTGTCTCCCGCTCAACAGCTATGGCGCTGGAAAACGCAGAACTTCACAGAAGAACCGAAGAGCTGACAATCAACGATGAACTGACTGATACTTACAACTACCGTTATTTCGTACTGAAACTTCAGGAAGAAAAGCGAAGGGCCTCGAGATATATGCTGCCGCTTTCTCTTATTATGGTTGATATCGACTGGTTTAAAAAACTTAATGACTCATACGGTCACGAGGTAGGCAATGTTGTACTCAAACAATTGTCAGACATTATAAAAAGATGTATAAGAGATGTTGATATATTTTGCCGCTATGGGGGAGAAGAATTTGTGGTGATACTGCCGCAAACGCCCCAGGTTGAATCTTCGAGTATTGCAGAGAGGATTCGCCAGCAGGTAGAAGAAGCAGTACTCTTGGTTGATAACGCCGGCAGGCTGAAAATAACGGTATCTATTGGTGTTACCTCATTTCCTGAAAACGGAAAATCTCAGGAAGATATCCTGGCAGTTGCGGACCAGGCTTTGTACCGTGCCAAGGGGGGAGGAAGAAATCTTGTTTGTATTATATAGATATATTTTTAAGGGGTCTATTATGAGATATGTTAAATGCGGAGCCGTTTTATGAGTAAATCAGATTTATTTGAAAAGCTTGGTCAGTTTTTCATGATCGGCTTTAAAGGAAAGGAACCTTCGCCAGAATTCTTGGAATTTCTTTCTGAAGAAAAAATCGGTGGAGTAATTCTCTTTGAAGAAAACTGCGCCGGCTATGATGTTTTAAAAGAGAACATCAATAAAATTAAAGCATCATACCGGGGTATGACTCCTCTGATTGCAGTTGACCAGGAAGGGGGCCGGGTCTGTCGTATTAAAGGCATGCCGGCAGAATACCAGGCGCCGTCGTATTATGCCTCAGGCAATATGCTGGAGAAGTTTGAAGAAGATTATGCCCATTCTGCTTTGTACATGGAATCTGCGGGTATCAGCCTCAATCTGGCTCCGGTCGCCGACATCTTCTTAGACGAAGATAACGATTGCCTTAGAGGCCGCTGCTTTGGCAACACAGCCGAAGAAGTTTCTGCTTTTGTGGAAAAGTCTGTCGAAGTTGCCCATCGCTCGGGGCTGCTTTGTTGTCTTAAGCATTTTCCCTGTCTCGGTTCGGCTGATACTGATCCCCACTTGGCTGTCCCGGTAGTGGCTATTGATGAACCAACCTGGCTCAGCCGAGAGATGATTCCTTTTATGTCCGGTGTGGAAAAAGGTGCTGATTTTGTCATGACCACTCACCTGCTCATGCCAGAAATTGATGATAAAATCGTGACTGGATCGGAGATCGTTATCAATAAACTGCTGCGTGAGCAGATTGGCTTCGAGGGTCCCGTTATTACCGATGCTCTTGATATGGAAGGCGCCGCTGAACTGGGTGAACCGGGAGAAAGAGCCGTAAAGGCCTTTAACGCCGGTCATGACATTCTACTGTTCGGACAAGACTTTGAAGATACTGTAGAAGCCTTTGATCATTTTGTCAGAGCCTGCCGCGACGGAGAAATTCCAGAAGAGCGGATTGTATATGCCCAACAGCGCATTTCAGGAATTAAGCTAAAACTGGACAGCAACGTAATACAGTAACATAATGGAGCATGTCACTGTTGAAGCTGATAAATAAAAAGTCGCTAACTGTCTTAGGAATAAACTCCGGTACTTCCGTAGATGGAATTGACCTGGCGGCGGTCAAAATAGACAGATCGAACGGAAAAGTTTCTGCCAGATTTATTAAGGGAAGTGCCAAGAAATTTTCGCCGCATCTCCGCTTGAAAATAATAGCATTGTTAGAATCACAATCTGTCATTATGGAAGATATCATAGACACAGACAATCGACTTGGAGAATCTTTCGGCAGAGCTGCCATGTCGTTTCTGAGATCTTTAGAAAAAGAAAAGATCAAGATTGACGTAATTGCTTCACACGGCCAGACTGTGCGTCATCTACCCGTTCCTGCTTCCAGGGCAAATAAAAAAAGCGGAACTCTGCAAATCGGCTCTCTTGAGATGATTTCAAATATTACCGGAAAGCTAACAGTAGGGGATTTCCGCCAGGCTGACATTGCCTTAGGCAATGAAGGTGCCCCTATCACGGTAGCTGCTATGAAGAGACTCTTCGCAGCAAAAAACGAATCACGTCTGATTCTGAATATTGGCGGCATCTCAAACTTCTTTTATTTTCCAAAACCTAATTCGGGCTTAAAAGTCAAAGCCAGAGACTGTGGACCGGGAAATTCTCTCTGCGACCTGCTAAGTCAAAAGTTGTTTAACAGAAAATTTGATCATAACGGGAAAATTGCCAATAGCGGCAGACCTTCTAAAAAAATTCTTACTTTAATTATGGCCGAACCTTTTTTTAAAGGCAAATATGTCTCGGCAGGAAAGGAAATGTTTGGCGAGAGCTTAACAACGAAAATGACAGCTCTGGCTGTGAAATTTTCGATTTCAAACAGCGATCTGCTGTCTACCGCAGCAGAACTGACAGTTTTGTCAATAGCACATGGCCTGAAACCTCTTATCAAAAAAGATAAGAATATTGAGAAATTGTATTTGACCGGGGGCGGTAGAAAGAACAAATTTTTTGTAAGTAGATTAAAGGAACTCCTGCCGGAAACGAAAATTGAGATGGCGGATAAACTCGGGATAAATGCAGACTATATCGAAGCTGCGGCCTATGCAGTAATGGGAGAGGCCGCTCTAAGATCTGAGCCGCTACCAACTTTGTTTACCGGTAAGGACCAGAAACAAATTGCAGTACTGGGTAAAATAGTTCAGCCACCTGTAAGAATTTGAAATATATATGAACTTTAAAAATAAGACACTTCCGGTCTTGAAATTACTTTTCCGTATTACCAGCGGATTATCTGTAATGGTTTTAGTCTGGAGCTGCGGCTCGGTTACCAGCCTTAATAATGAGAGCGGAGGTGGCTATCTCAGAGTTCCTTTCGTACGAGTGCTCTTAGATGACACCAACAACTCAGCTACCATAGGCGCCGTCGGCCCATTTGCGATAGAATGTATTAGTGATGACGAACAAGTTGTTTACTATTCAAATAGCGACATCACAGCTATAATAGATAACACTCGTCTGGTTGTAAAAACTAACAGAGGGGCAGTTCTTCACGAGGGGTTAAAAGAAGTCAATTTCCTGCCAAGGGGGAAAAACAATCACCTCAAGGTAAATAACAAAAAGTACCGGGGTTTGATAAAAGTTCTGCCCAATGGGGGAAATGTCCGGATCATAAACGTTGTTTACATGGAAGACTATCTCAAAGGTGTAGTTCCGCCGGAAATCGGCAAAAGAACAATCGATGAAATCGAAGCTGTTAAGGCACAGGCAGTTGCCGCCAGAACCTACGCCATGGCCCATCTGGGGCAGTACGGCGGGCAGCCTTATGATATTAAATCAAGCATAATCGACCAGTTATATCAAGGTTACGATATAGAGAATAAATTGGTCAACAGCGCCATTGCTGCTACTTCGGGCAAAGTAGTATTTTATAACGATTCGTTTGTGAATGCATACTACCACTCAACCTGCGGCGGTATGACTGACGATATAGACCATGTCTGGGAACGTAAAGAAACACCGTACCTGAAAGCAGTAGCAGACAGCGGCGCTTGCTCCTGGTCAAAGTATTACACTTGGAAAGAATTTTTTACTGAAAAACAGCTGCGAGGCCGTATTGAACAGTTTTTGTCAAGCGACCGCGGGCGGGATTTTAAAATTCACAGAATCAAAAATATCATAGCCAAAGACCATACCCCCGGCGGAAGAGTCGCCGTGCTGACCATAAAAACTGACAACGACACTTTTCGTTTCAAAAAAGATAGAATACGCTGGGTAATCGGCAGAACCTCAGACCCGGACCTGATACTTCCCTCTGACAGATTCTCAGTCGACATTGAGCGCGACGCCGCCGGATATGTCAGCGGAGTTACTTTCAGAGGACGAGGCTATGGTCACGGAGTAGGCATGTGCCAGTGTGGTGCTATCGGGTTGGCCAGAATTGGCTGGACTTACAACAATATTTTGTCGCACTATTATACCGACATTGAGCTCAAAGAATTATACTAAATAAACAACCAGATGAGTACTTCGATTTTAAATTTCAGATTTACTTTCATAGCGGTTCTCATCCTATTGACGTTTATAGTTTCACAAGTGGCACGTTCTCAAAGCCAAACGTTATCTGTGAGCGGCGGCTTGGTGAATTTGTCTGGCGGCCAGAGTACAAACTTCACTTTCCAGCCTTCATTAGGCTTTCAGGTCGGGCAACGCTTAAGTGATAATTGGTTTATGCAACTTGGCTTTTCGAAACAAACATTTTACAATGACACCACCGCAACTTCCAGCTTTGCTCTTGGCTATAACAAAGATGACGCTACCCTGAAATGGAAGGCAACCCGTCTGTCATTGTCGTTCGACAGATTCTTTGGTCATGCAGAAAACAAGTTCAACTTTTCAGCCGGATTAGGCGGCGGCCTTATGGTCTGGGAATTGCTTGATCCTGCCGGCGATGTGCTGATTATAGTTACTTCATCAAAAAATCAACCAACCGACTACTCAGCTTCAGAAATTTTCCTGACAATTCAGACCGGATTGCATTTTAATCTCTCACCCAAATTCAGCCTGACTTTTGCAACAGGGGTTGATTACTTAACGGGAGCCGGTGCCGATTTTGCCGAGCCGATTAAATCAGACAGGAATAGCTGGCAGCTTGGCAGCTCTTTGTCACTCAGGTTTGGTTTCGGAGGGCATACAGATGTTTCCTGGCAGCCGGTCCAGCCGATGATTTTGCCGTCGGATTATTCCGGTGCCAGCGTTAGCAGAGAGATGTCGAGCGTTTCAGTCGATAGTGATCTGGACGGTGTGCCGGATGATAGGGACGACTGCCCCTTAAACGAACCGGGTGTCAAAGTAGATAGACGCGGCTGTCCGCTGGATACAGATTTTGACGGCGTTCCCGACGGTCTGGATCATTGCCCCAATACTGACAGGGACGCAGGAAACCTGGTTGATATTTATGGTTGTGCTGTAGATTCAGATTTTGATGGTGTCCCCGATTTTGCCGATAACTGCCCGCATAATAGAATTGGCGCAAAAGTTAACAGCCAGGGCTGTCCGATAGATACAGACAAAGACGGAGTCCCTGATGGACTTGATGACTGTCCTTACACACTGGGCGGAGTCGAAGTTGACCGCAATGGCTGCATCGACCTGTCGATTATAGATAAGCCGCTGATCTTAAATATAAATTATCTGCCCGGCTCGTTCGAAGTAGACCCGCACAATATCAAGAAACTAAAACGACTTGCCCGGCTACTAAATTTTATCGAAGATGTCAGAATGGAAATAAACGGCTATACTGACAATATCGGCACCTCTTTGGCCAATAGAAAACTGTCCTTAAGAAGAGCAGGCAGGGTCAAAGAGTATCTGGTTTCGTACGGCGTTGATTCGGCCAGGTTCAAGCTGTTCGGTCAAGGCGAAACAAATTTTGTAGCGAGCAACAATACTTCCGAAGGTCGCAACAAAAACCGTCGTATTGAGATAGTTTTCTATAAGTAATTAACAAATATTCTGCTTAAAAAAAATGCAGCGCAATTTATACGTCAATGAATCACAAAATCAAAGAAAAAGAACATACGCCGTTGTTGTTTTGCTGCCGCAGCATCTGGATGAACTAATATATCCCATTCGTGAGAAATTCGACCCGAACTACAATAGAGTCCCCGGCCATGTTACAGTTGTCTTTCCATTCGACAGTAAATCATCATTTAACGAATTGTCTGCTCTCTTAAGCTATCAGCTCCAAAATGTTCAGCCGTTTGAAATTGAGCTTGACTCCATCGGAGACTTCTACCCGCACTCCCCCATAATCTACTGGCAGGTAAAACCTTGTGAAGCACTCCAAAAACTCTACCGGAACCTCCATGCACAACTGGATTTGCCCATACCTTTTAGCAATTATCTCCCTCATGTAACAGTTGCCAGGGAAATCTCCAGCCATAGAGTAATGCTTGTCAAAGAGAGAATTATACCCTGTCTGCCGCAGGAAAAATTCAAAGTTTTGTCCTTAGACTTGATAATTCCGATAGTCGGAGATAGGTGGGTTTCAGCAAGGACTTTTCCTCTTGAGCACTAAGATAACAATCAGCCAGGCATTGTCTTAGAACGGCGTAGAAATAGGGATAATTATTTCTTGCAAAGGTTCGATAATTGTGGTAAACTGACCTCATTAAAATGAAAATACTTATTGTCTCCCAACACTTTCCCCCGGAAAAGGGGGCCGTAAGACGAATCTTTGAATTCGCCCGTTATTTTGTTAGTAAAGGTCACGATGTCTCAGTCCTGACTGCCATGCCCAATTATCCTGACGGTATAGTCCCGGAAGCCTACCGGGGGCGTTTTTATATCAATGAAAAGCTTGATGGTGTTAACATTCATCGCAGCTATGTCCTGCCGGCAGCTAACAGCGCTCCCGGTAAGAGAATGATTGGCTTTATTGTCTTTATGTTTACCTCTTTGATTAACTCATTCAGGATAAGAGACAATTTCGACGTTGTCCTGGCCACAGCTCCTCCGGTTACCACGCCCGTAATAGGCTGGATACTTAGTAAAATTTACCGCAGCAAACTGATTATCGAAATTAGAGACCTGCAGCCGGAGTCCAGCGAAGACTTTGGCAATCTAAATCGTTCGTTTCTTACCCGTGCCCTTAAAAAACTAATGCATTGGTTTTACCGCAAAGCCGATAAAGTCGTCTCTGTAACAGACGGTATAACCGACTATCTGGGAACAATTGGAATTCCCAAAGAGCGGGTAACAACTATCAAGTCCGGCGTCAGTGATGAATTTATAAATGCTGACTCCAACGGTATCAGAACAACTTTTGGCTGGGAAGAAAAGTTTCTGGTGCTCTATGCCGGTACTCTGGGCTGGGCGCATTCCCTTGAGACAATCATCGAAGCTGCCCGCAAACTGACTGACCAGCCCGATATTCAGTTTGTATTTGTCGGCGGTGGGCAGAAGCGCGATGCTCTCGAAGGCATGGTGCGCGACTACGGACTGCGCAATGTTGCCTTCATAGGCACTCAGCCACTCGAAGATATCCCCTATTTTCTAAAAGCCAGCGACGTGCTGGTTGAGAGCTTAAGAGAAGTTCCCATAACCAAAGGCACTTTTCCCTGCAAGCTATTTGAATATATGGCCTCAGGACGTCCGATTGTATTTGGCGCTCGCGAGGGTGAAGCAATTGACGAACTTGAAAAGGCTGGCGGGGCGCTCTCTTTTTCCGCAGACGATGCCGGTAAACTCTCTGAGCTGATTATGTCGCTAAAGACCGGCCAGATAGACGGCAAAAAACTGGGGCAGAAGTATCACCAGCATGCTTTGCAATATCACCGCCGCGAAATCTGGGCCGAACGTTACACCAGCTTGATCGAAACCGTTTAATTGTCATTCCAGCTTTAGTCCCGTGTAGTCACGGGGCGTAGACAGGAATCCATCTTCACATAATCGTTATCCTGAGCCCGCCGTGGCAGGCCGTAATTCAATGAAATTGGGTTCGTTTTGTCATATTTAACATCTTTTTTTCTCTATTTCCCCATCCAAATTTCTAGACAGGTCGTGTTTGCTAACAGGCATAGTCATAGCCGCTTTATTTAAGGCTGGCGGAAGTATTTTGCGGTGATTTATGAGTTAATTTGCGATGCGGCTGAGTAGGCTATTTGAAAGGAACCAAGCTAAAAGGCAGGCCACCACTGTCTGAGATGCTTACTAATCCCACCGCAAGCGGGTGGGGCACCCCGGCGACTACTCGGGACGATGCCCCCCAAGCAGTAGGGCACCCGGCTTTATTTTAGGCTGGCGGAAGGATTGTGCTGTGATATTGGAGTAAATTCGTGTGGATCCCACCCCGCGACTACTCGGGACGATGCCGTAAGCAGTAGGGCACCCGCAATCCGTCATTGCGAGGAGACCTGATTTTAATCGGGACGACGCGGCAATCTCGGTAGTTTAAGGCGAGATTGCCACACCCCATTCCATGGGGTTCGCAATGACAGAATCGTCAGGACCATTAAAAGGTCCTGACCTACAGGGACATCACAATCTACAAAGACTGCACTCAGGGTGACTTTTTGAAGATGGATTCGTGCCTGCCCCTTGGCTACGCTCGGGATTAAAACGCAGGAATGACAAAGGAGGGCAGGAATCTTTCTCAATTAATTGTTATACTGAGCGGAGTCGAAGGGTGAATGCCACAGAAGATGGATTCCCGCCTGCCCCTCGGCTACGCTCGGGATTAAAACGCAGGAAAGACAAAAGGGGAAGATTAGACTGACTTACGGAAAGCCGAAAAGCAGCAAATACCGCCTCAAAACTATTTTTTGCCTTTATTCAACTTTCAGGCTATATTCAGCTGAGCGAGAGATTAACCTTAAAAAACATAAACGGGGTATAAATGGCTGTCATAGCAGAAGAAATTGAAAAGACGACAATCTCAATAGATGACCTGCCTGAACTATTGGTCGGGCATGATACGCTAGTTCCGACGCTTGACGGCTCCAAAAGATATATAAATTTTGATAACGCCGCCTCGACACCGACCTTTGCACCGATTGCCGACGGCGTTCGTTCATTTTTGAAATGGTATTCAAATGTTCACCGGGGCACCGGTTTTAAATCGCAGCTTTCCAGCTGGGCTTTTGAGCAGGCGCGGGATTTGGTGGCGGAATTTGTCGGTGCCGATCTCGACCGGCAAGTAGTCATTTTTACCAAGAACTCAACTGAGGCGATAAACAAACTTGCCCACCGCCTGCCAATCGAAAAAGATGATATCATCCTGACTACCCTGATGGAGCACCATTCCAACGAGCTGCCCTGGCGCCGGGTGGGGACGGTTCAGCATGTGGCAGTAGATGCCGATGGCCGCATTATCAACAGAGATTTTGAAAATAAGCTCAAAGAGTTTGGTGACAGAATTAAACTGGTAGCCATCACCGGCGCCTCCAACGTAACCGGATTCATAAACGATTTAGATTATTTTGCCGGTGAAACGCATAAGATTGGCGCTAAGATAATTGTCGATGCGGCTCAGCTGGCGCCGCACCGGCCCATAAATATGAATCCTGAAAACCCGCAGCAGGCGATTGACTATCTCGTTTTTTCGGCGCACAAGATGTATGCTCCTTTTGGAGTTGGTGTTCTGGTAAGTGACAGAGAAACGTTTATTGCCGGTGAGCCCGAAGTAGTCGGCGGCGGGGTGGTTGATGTTGTCACTTTGGAAGAAGCCTACTGGACCGAACCTCCGGAGAAAGAAGAAGCCGGCACTCCTGACATAGTCGGGGTGGTGGCACTGGCTAAGGCCATCAGGCTGCTGCAGGCGGTGGGCTGGGAAGCAATTATTAAACATGAATCGGAACTTGCTGCCTATGCTTTAACAGAGCTAAATAATATTCCCGAAGTAATAATCTACGGCGACAATGACCCGGAGACTACTGCTGAAAGACTTGGCGTGATTTCATTTAATATTAAAGAAGTACGTCATAATCTGGCGGCTGCGATTCTGGGATTTGAGGGCGCCATCGGTGTCCGCTCGGGTTGTTTCTGCGCTCAGCCGTATGTGAAGTCGCTTCTTAATCTTGATTGTGACCAGGAGAAAATTGTCGAAAAACAGATACTTAATCGTGACCGCTCTGAACTTCCCGGTACAATTCGCGTCTCTTTCGGAATCTACAATACCAAGGCAGAAGTCGACCAGCTAATCATAATGGTTAAAAAAATAGTGGCAGGTGACTACCATCCCTTTTATATGGTCGACAAAGAAAGCGGCTCGTACAACCCCCGAGGGTTTAAGTTCAATTTCGAAGAATCATACAAGCTCTAATTTTATTGGCTGTTATATTCGCTGATTATTCGCAAACCTTCCAGAGTCAGATCCGGCTCGGTGCGCTGAATAAATTTTGAGTAGCTGACGAATTTTTCTGCCAGTCCGCCGGTAGCAATGACAGTCGGCTTGTTAAATTTGGCTTCATCAATAATCCGCTCCACCATGTAATCAACCTGCCCGACTGTGCCAAAAAAAAGACCGGACATCAAGGCTTCGGTTGTTGTCCGCCCTATCACTTTCCGGGGAGGCTCGATATCTACGACATGAAGCTGTGCCGCTTGGCGGGCAAGTTCTGCCATCGAAGTTTCCGGTCCGGGCAGAAGCACACCGCCGATGTAATCACCGTTTTTACTGACAATATCAAAATTTGTGGCAGTTCCAAAATCCACCACTATACACTCACCGCCATATTTTGAAAAGGCCGCTACGGCATTGGCGATTCTATCAGCGCCAACTTGCTGGGGCGCGTCAATATCTATTTTAATCGGCAAAGGAAGTTCTGATGAAAGAATCAGAGCATCTATCTTAAACAAACTCTGAACCATCTGCGTAAAGGCGGCGGTTACAAGAGGCACCACCGAACAGATTATTGCAGATCTGATTTTTCCTTTTTCGACTTTGGATTGTGTGAACCAGTTATCAAATGAAGCAACAAGTTGTTCTGCTGTCGAATCTCTGTTTGTAACGTTTCTTTTTTGATGCAAGAGATTTTTGCCGTCAAAGATTCCGGCTACAGTATTGGTGTTGCCAATATCTATGGCTAAGAGCATTTTGATTTCGATGCCGCAAAAGCGGTTCTGGCCTGGCCTGTCAATTCACTCCGGGGCGGTTGCCTGCGCTGCGGGCAATATCCACGTTTATTTTTTCAGAAGATTTGTAGGCATCGTAGATGCCGTAAATCCAGAGAATTGGCGTGGTCAAAAGACCGATAATAAGAAACATCAGCAGCCAGGAGATAGAATAGGCTATCAGAAAGGCGATTCCCTTGTGAAGCTGACCATTGTATATCTGTCCTAAACCCATATAGAAAAAAGAAAAAACAGCGGCCAGACCGGGGTTTTTATAGAATACAGGAGAGCTGGGCTGGTTCATCTATACCTCCAAAAATCAAAATTATAAAGTCTACTGCCAGATAATAACTATTTCCGCCTCTGTAATACAATCGAAAAAACTGTCCGAAAGTTGCATTCAATTTTACAGTCTCAAATTCCGATTTAAGTAATAGACCGGGATTACAGCCATGAACATGAGATATGCCAAAATACAGATTCTATTGCTAGGCCTGATTGTTTGCGGGTGCAGCTCAAATATTCCCATAATTAAGGCTTATCCCCGGCCGGCGAAATACCAACTGTATGTCAGCTCGGCGCCCCCGGAAATCAGAGCGAAATTTGTCGCAAGTCTGAGCCTTTACTATCAGGGCAAGCTCGACTCTGCTGCAATCTCATTTGTTAGTCTGACAGCACAAGACCCCAATTACTGGGGCAGCTACTACTATCTTGGGCTTTTAAATAAAGATCTCGGCCTTTTCGAGACAGCTATTGGCAGATTTAAGGAAGCTGCTAAATTGCCGGTCGTAGAGCAGGCCTTGCGGAGCAATATCTATCTGGCTTTGGGAGAATGCTGGGAGTTAACAGGAGAATTTGCTGATGCCAAAATGCATTACCGGGCAGCCATAAATATAAACCCGGAATCTGTTTCAGCCAGAGACAGCTATAATAGAGTCAATCGACTTTTAGCTCAAAAATAAGTGTCTACCCTATCAGCTCTTTTCATATATTTGCATGACTATGTCTGTAATATTAAAAAGATTGTCAATTGATGACTATGAAGAGATAATCAATCTATGGGCCGATGCCGGCCTGCCGTTTAAACCCAAAGGCCGCGACAGCCGAGCAATGATGGCCAAAGAAATGCAGCAAGAAGGCGTTGCTTATTTTGGTATTTACGAAGAAAATAACCTGCTGGCAGTGGGCATTGCCAACTATGATGGCCGCAGAGGCTGGATAAACCGGGTGGCGGTTGATCCGGACAGTCGTGGCGAAGGCTTGGCCGGGATGATTATCGAAGAATGTGAAAAATTTATGCGCTCCAGAGGAGCAGTAGTTATGACGGCGCTGATAGAAGAAATCAACGAACCCTCTATCTCATGTTTTCAAAAAGCAGGATTTATTTGTGATAGGAGCTGGCTCTATTTTTCCAAGCGGGATTTTCAAGATTCGTAACAATAATATATTCTTGATAGTTTAAGAGAAATCAAAGAATAGCTTCAAAGCCTCTTTTGAGAGTCTCGTAGTCTCTCATCCCGATAAAGCGGACAACCTCGTTGCCATCTCTGTCAATAAAGATAGTGGTCGGTACGCCCCGGGTAGCTTTATAGTCTATAAGTATCTGGTCTTCAGACATCAGCAGAACCCAATTCATATTATTTCGCCCGGCGTACTGTCTCACTCTATCCGGAGTGTCTCTTACTGCCAGGCTGATCAGTTCCACACCTTTAGGCTTATACTCTTCATAAAGCTTAGCCAAATCCGGTATTTCTCTGCGGCAAGGGCCACACCAGGTTCCCCAGATATTTATAACGACCGGCTGTTTACCCAGCCACTCAGAGCTATGGTGCCACTCACCATCAATATCTTTGGCGCTAAACTGAGGTACATTAATCGTGCTTATACTGGCACTGTTTGAATCATTGTCGGGTTTGCTACTGGAATCACTCGTTGAGCAGCCTGCCATAAGCAAAGAGATTAGGGCCAGTGCAGTTAATGCAACTCTGATTTTATTTCTTTTCAGTTTTGTTGTCGCTGTCTTCGGACTTATCAGTTTCATTTTTCTCTTCATATTTCTTGTCTTTTACAAATTCCAAATAATTTTTCAGGCTTGTGGCAGGTTGATAGCCGCTGACAGCGCCAAGTTTTGTGCCGGCAGGGTCCAAAAACCAAAAAGTGGGATAGCCGCGGACCTTGTAATCTTTTGAAGCTAGATTCTTTTCAGTGATTTTATAACCTTCAATATCCAGTTCCTTATTGGAATCTCCCCAAACTCTTACGGCCACAAAATGATTATTTAACATTTTCACTATTTCGGGCTCAACAAACGTGGTCTTGTCCATTTTCTTGCACCAGCCGCACCACTTGGCAGTGAAATCGACAAAGAGATGCTTGCCTTCTTTTTTGGCCTTAACCAGACCCTCATCATATGAGAGCCATTCTATTTCCGCAGCAGGTTTGTTCTCATCAGTCTGGTTTTTGGCTTTGTCGTCACCGGCATAGGCCGACATACAAAAAATAAGTCCTGCAAATAGCAAAGTTAGTATAGTCTTGATGTTGCTCATAATTATATCCGCCTGTCAGCTATTTGGCTTTGACAATTGTAACACTTTTCTTGGCAATGGGTCTCAAATAAGCTGCCGACTCTCCCAGCAATTCCTTCAAGTCGCTTAGCAGCTCAAAATTGACATTCACTGAATATTTCTTAGATCTTATATACACTTCCGAACCATTCTCTTTGGTGGCCAAAATAACCGGCACAGAGCCGGAATATTTTTCCAATGAAGCTAAGGCCTTGCTTATCATACTATCGGTCTTACTTTTATCAATCTTTATAACCAGTTGGCAGTTAAATCGTTCCCCTAACTTCTCAAGCGGAACCAGTTCACTGACAATGACTTTGGGAGCCTCTCCCTCTCTGGTAGAGACCCGGCCGGTAACCAGAACCAGCCGGTCAATCTCAAGATCCGAGCGGCTGGTTTCATAAGTATCTGAGAATATAATCAATTCTACCTGTCCGGTATAGTCCTCCATAGTAGCAAAGGCCATATTCTTATTTCTTTTGTCCAGCTTAGTGCTCAGCTTGGAAATAATTCCGCCAACTGTGATTTCACGGTTATCTGCCATCTGCTCTAAGCCTGCTATGGTGATACTGGTAAATGAGTTAAGCTCATTCCGGAACTTATCAAGAGGATGACCGGAGACATAAAATCCCAGCACTTTTTTCTCTTCTGCCAATTTCTGAGAATTTGGCCAGTCCGGCAGCTCCGGTAAATCCGGGGCTACTCTGGCTATTTTCCCTCCGGGAGCAGCAAAGAGGTCATGACTGGATTTTTTTTCAGAGACTTTTTGAGCATATTCCAAAGCCGTTTCAACACTAGCATGTTTCTGGGCACGGTTGCCTCTTAGAGAATCGCAGGCCCCGGCAGATATCAAAGATTCGAGAGTACGGCGGTTTAACGAACGAGCTGGGAGCCGGCTGGCTAGTTCCGTTAATGTCTGGTAACGGCTGCTCTCTTGTCTTTCCTCTACAACAGCAGTAGCCGGGCCAACTCCCACGTTCTTAATTGCCTGTAAGCCGAATCTTATTTTCTTACCTGTTACCGTAAAATCAATTCCTGATTCGTTAACGTCGGGCGGAAGTACCTCAATTCCCAGGCGGCGGCATTCTTCCAAGAGCACATAGATTCTATCGGTGTTGCTCATCTCAGAGCTCATCAAGCCGGCCATAAACTCTTCGGGATAAAAAGTTTTCAGCCAGGCTGTCTGATAAGCGATAAGAGCATAACAAGTAGAGTGTGCTTTGTTAAAACCGTAACGGGCAAATTTTTCAATCTGTTCAAAAATTTGTCCGGCTGCTTTTTCGGCTATCTTGTTTTTAGCACAGCCGTCTAAAAATTCTCTTTTTTGCTCGGCCATCAAAGCGGCGTCTTTCTTGCCCATAGCTTTACGGAGAAGATCAGCGTGGCCCATAGAGTAACCGGCCAGTTCGTGGGCAATTTTTAAGACCTGCTCCTGAAAAACAATCACGCCATAAGTATCGCCCAGAATTGATTCCAGTTCCGGCAGCAAGAATTCCTTTTTGCGATCGCCGGTTTTACATTCGACATAAATGTCAATCATTCCCGAATCCAGCGGGCCCGGACGATAGAGCGCGTTCATGGCAGTAATATCGTTAAAATTTTCCGGTCTAAGTCGGCGCAGGTAATCGCGCATACCGGCAGATTCAAATTGAAAGATGCCAATCGTATTCCCTTTGGCGAACATCTTGAAAACTTCGGCATCGTCCAGACTGAGATTGTCAATGTCCACCTGAGCGCCGGGGTAGTTTTCTGAAATCAAGCGAAGAGCGTCATCTATGACAGAGAGAGTGCGCAGACCCAGGAAATCCATTTTCAAAAGGCCAACTTCTTCGACCATCTTCATATCAAACTGGGTGGTTATTTCGTCGCGTGAACCCTTAAATAAGGGCACATAATCTGTCAGGGCGGTCGGGGCAATGACAACGCCGGCGGCGTGAGTGCTGCAATGGCGCGCCAGACCTTCGAGAGTACGCGAAATCTCAAGCAGTTTTTTGACCCGCTCATCATTTTTGACCAGCTCGGCTAAATCTTTGGACTGCTTTAAGGCTTTCTCCAGAGTCATATCGACTGCAAACGGAATCATCTTGGCGATACGGTCAACCTCGGCATAAGGCATAGACAATACCCGTCCGACATCGCGCACCACGCCTCTGGCCGCCATAGTTCCAAATGTTATTATCTGGCTGACATTATTCTTGCCGTACTTGTCAATCACGTACCGGATGATTTCATCTCGGCCTTTATCAGAAAAATCAATATCGATATCAGGCATCGATATTCGTTCGGGATTTAAGAAGCGCTCGAACAAGAGACCAAAATGAATCGGGCAAACATTTGTAATCTTTAAGACATAAGAAACGATTGAACCGGCAGCAGAGCCGCGGCCGGGACCAATCCGGATTTTTTTCAAGCGGGCGTAATCGCAAAAATCTTTGACAATCAAAAAGTAACCGGAGTAGCCCATCTGACGGATAACACCCAGCTCGTACTTCAGGCGCTCTTTTACGACATCGTTCATCTTGCCATAGCGCTCGTCGATTCCTTTGAGGCAGAGATGCTCTAAAAAAGCGTCGGCATCGACAAAGGGAGTCGGGATCGGAAATGTGGGGAGTTTCAGTTTGCCCAGTTCCAATTCAAGATTGCACTTGTCGGCAATCTTGACAGTATTGTCGAGAGCTTCTTTGAAATCGCCGAGTGCCTGCTGCATTTCGCTTTCGGACTTAAAATAAATCTGGTCGGTGCTGTATTTGAGGCGGTCTGTGTCTGACACAAATTTGCCGGTCTGAATACATATTAAAGCATCATGTGCTTCAAAATCTTCCTGACGCATATAGTGGCAGTCATTGGTGGCTACCAGCGGTATCTTTGTTTCTCTGGCGATCGCTTCAATTTTTGGTATGAGCTGAATTTCTTTGTCTATGCCATGATTCTGAAGTTCGAGATAAAAATTGTCTTCGCCAAAAATCTCCTGAAGTTCCCTGGCGGCCATGACGGCGCCGTCGGTGTCGCCGTTTAAAAGATTCCAGTTGACTTCACCTTTTAAGCAGGCCGAAGTAGCAATAATGCCTTCGGAATATTTTCTCAATAACTCTTTGTCCATGCGGGGGCGGTGATAAAATCCCTCCAGAAAAGCTGCGCTGGAGAGTTTTATCAGATTCTTATAGCCGGTCAGATTTTTGGCCAAAAGCACCAGATGATAGCCGCCGTCGGGGTGCTTGCTTGAGGGCTGCTTATCATGACGGCTGCCGCCGGCCACATAAGCCTCTATGCCTATTATGGGCTTAATTCCGGCTTTGGTCGCTTTTTTATAGAATTCAATAGCCCCAAACAGGTTGCCATGATCGGTTATGGCCAGAGCAGGCATTTTGTACTCTTTGGCCTTGGCTATCAGGTCATCAAGTTTGCTGGCCCCATCCAATAATGAATAATGGCTGTGCGTATGCAAATGTACAAAATTTGCGTGTTTCATAACTTATTCTCTATTATACGGGGAGATTTACTAGAAAGATACCACATTCCCCGGTTTATAGCTCTTATACCTGTCCCGCTTTCTTCGTTCAATTACCGCCTCTATTGCTACTCTGTCAATCAGAGGCACCGGCATGCAATTGTGTCAGGCCATTTACTGTCTTTTAATAATTACGTTTGGGCAGATGCTATGGTTGGCAGAAGTTTCACCCCATGCCGCTGTTTTTTACTGACAGATTTTGTCAGTGGCCATATATACGTTAATAACAGAGACTAAAAAGTGATATACTACCTGATATAAAACAGATATTTTAGGTGCAAATTATGGCTGGCAAAAAAGTTGAAATAAAAAAGAGGAAGAGTGATATGGGAACTACTACAATTATTCCGGACAGGCACAAAGCTTTAGAAGCTGCCTTGACGCAGATAGAGCGTAATTTCGGTCGCGGCTCAATAATGCGTTTGGGCGACAAGAAGGTTTTCGAAATCGCGACAATTTCAACCGGCTCCCTGGGGCTGGACTTTGCTTTGGGGGTGGGTGGAATTCCCCGCGGCAGAGTCACAGAGATTTTTGGGCCGGAGTCATCAGGAAAAACAACATTGGCCCTTCATGTTGTGGCCGAAGCCCAGAAAGTCGGCGGCGTGGCTGCTTTTATCGATGCCGAGCATGCGCTCGATGCTACTTATGCCCGCAATCTTGGTATCGATACTGACGAACTGCTGGTTTCACAGCCGGATACCGGCGAACAGGCGCTGGAAATTGTTGACACCCTGGTTCGTTCCAGCGCGGTTGATTTAATCGTTATCGATTCGGTAGCGGCTTTGACCCCTAAATCTGAAATCGAAGGTAACATGGGTGACAGCCATATGGGACTTCAGGCGCGGCTGATGTCACAGGCCTTGCGTAAGCTCACCGCAATTATTTCCAAGTCCAATACCTCGGTTATCTTTATCAATCAGATTAGAATGAAAATTGGTGTAATGTTCGGCAACCCCGAAACAACTACCGGCGGTAACGCGCTCAAATTTTATTCGACCATCAGACTTGATATTCGCCGCATAGCAACTATCAAAGACAATCAGACAGTCATCGGTTCACGTACGCGGGTGCGGGTGGTCAAAAACAAAATCGCGCCGCCCTTTAGGGATGCCGAGTTTGATATTATTTATGGCATCGGTATTTCTACTGAGGGTGAGATTTTAGATATTGCCGCGGATAAAGGTATTGTCGATAAATCCGGCGCCTGGTACAGCTATGGCGAGGACCGCCTGGGTCAGGGACGTGAAAACGCCCGGGCCTTCCTGCAGGAAAACAAAGACATTTTCGAGGAAATCAAAACCAAAGTCAAACAGGAATTGGGCATGCTGCCTGCTGATACCAAATCAGAAGAAGCTCCCGTCAAAGAAGCTGCCGAAGGGTAGGAGGACATAGAGTTCTATGGCAGAACTCACAGAACAGCAGTTGGAACGTCAGGATTATGTTGACTATATTGTAAGCGATTTATGCTCTAAGGAAATGAACGACACTGGCGTGGCTGAATGAGGAAGAACATTGCTCTGTCAGTAAAGTAATAGTAGCTTGCTCTTTAATTAATATTTGTTTAAGACGTGGTTTTGCATGGACAAAATAATACGACGTCCGTGGCGACGAGATGAACTTCTGATTGCTTTCAGACTCTATTGCCAAATACCTTTTGGTCGTCTTCACAAAGGCAATCATACGATAAAGCAAGTGGCCAAAATTTTGGATAGGTCTCCAAGTTCCTTAGCCATGAAACTTGTGAACTTTGCTAGCTTGGATCCAATACAAAGACAGCGTGGTATAAAGGGCCTTAGCAACGTTAGTGTAGCGGATAGAAGTATTTGGAGGGAGTTTAACCAAGATTGGGAAGGCAGGGTGTTAGAAAGTACAGAGCCTATAAGAACGCTCTCATTGAGTAATGTAATTGAGGGCGCTCCAAAGGATATAGGCCACACAGAAACTGAACGCATGGGCACAACAAAAGTTAGATTGGTTCAACAGTTCTTTAGAAACGCTGTGCTGTCAGCGTATAGGAATGTGTGCGCAATTTGTTCTCTTGAACTGCCTCAATTACTTATAGCAAGTCATATTATACCGTGGTCGATGAATGTAACTCTACGTGCTGATCCAAGAAATGGTATTTCACTATGCGCTCTACATGACCGAGCTTTCGATCGTGGTCTGATAACATTTGATGCAAATCTCAAAGTTTGTGTTTCGAGTACAGTTCCCGAAAAGACAAAGTCAAAGTTGCAGGATATGGCACTCCTGAAAGTTGTCGGATTCAAAATAATATCGCCAGATAGATTCGCACCATCTGAAGAAGCTTTGGCTTACCATAGAGACAGTATTTTTGTAAAGTAAACCAAATAATAGAGGTGGCAAGTGAAGCAGACACTTACACTTGAAAAAGTGGATATATTGCAGATTCTGGACGGTCTGACATTTAGAGCAGAGGTATGGCAACGCACTGTAGCATACTTCAATGGTGACTATGTGGACGGTGACATCGCTGAGTGCTCAGATTTGCATGAAGCCGAAACCATATTAGCACATTACCAAGAGATAATAAAGTCCATCAATCAGCAAACGACCTAACAGTAATTTATGATTCTGGTTCAATTTCTCTCGCCTCAATCATTGAGACTAGAAATATCTCGTGATTTGGGAATGTCAAATACGAAATATTGAGAAATTGTAGGGTCAGCTGCTCAATTTCTTAGCTGACAACTGATTTTCCCCTGCCCACTTTCCGCTTGATTTTTTGGGCGGAGGTGGTAACTTTTCGGCTGTCCGAATGACCGAAAGCCCAAGGGCTTTCTCTAACTGCTCTGACAGGATAAGCTGGTGTTGGAGATCTGGAACTGAATCTAGCTGTAGGGATACTCTGGAAAGGTAGGATTTGATGAAGTTTAATGATATTCTCGAAGCTGATATTGTCATTATGGAGATATCCGGGAAAATCATGGGCGGCGATGAAACCGCGCTATTTCACGGTAAACTCCATGAATATATAAATCTGGGCAAGAAAAGCGTTGTGATTGACCTAGCCAAAGTTGACTGGATGAACTCAATCGGGCTGGGGATGCTGATAGCTGCTTTGACCACTCTCCGAAATGCCAGCGGACGGCTGGTTTTGGCAAATATCGATAAGATTGAGTCAATTCTGACAATAACCAGACTAATTACTGTCTTTGACCATTATGACAGCCGCGATGAGGCCATCAAGTCTTTCGCATCGTAATTAAGATTATTTGACCCCTCGAAAGCCCCCCGCCTTGGCAGGGGGCTTTTTTAATGCAATTGACATCGTTCTATCTATCAATTAGATATGTATAACTATAGAGCTGCTAACAAATTATGGAGCTAAAGCCATGGCTATCGACATTGAAAAACTCTTAGGGGCAGATAAATCTCTTTTAACTCATAAGTGTAAGACTATCGACAAATCGATGCTGCATCTGCCGGGACCCGATTTTTTAGACAGAGTCACCTCGGAGTCCGATCGCAGCCCTGAGGTGATTAGCTCTTTAAGCTCACTATTTGCTCATGGCCGCCTGTCCGGAACCGGCCACCTTTCGATTTTGCCGATTGACCAGGGCATAGAGCACTCGGCCGGAGCTTCTTTTGCACCAAACCCGATATATTTTGACCCGGCCAAATTGGTTGAGCTGGCAATTGAAGGCGGCTGCAACGGCGTAGCCTCGACCTTCGGAGCGCTGGGCTCTGTATCACGCAAATATGCTCACAAAATTCCGTTTATAGTTAAACTTAACCATAATGAAATGCTGACTTATCCCAATCGGTTCGACCAGGTCATGTTTGCCCGGGCGCATGACGCCTTTAATATTGGCGCAGTCGGTGTTGGCGCCACTATTTATTTTGGTTCCGACCAGGCCATGCGGCAGCTTGAAGAAGTGAGTGAGGCATTTTCCGAAGCTCATGAGCTGGGAATGTGTACTGTTCTGTGGTGTTACCTGCGTAACCCGGCCTTCAAAGTAGACGGCACAGATTATCACAACGCCGCAGATTTGACCGGTCAAGCTAATCACCTAGGAGTTACGATTGAGGCCGACATCATAAAACAAAAACTACCGGATACAAACAATGGTTACGGCGCTGTCAAATTCGGTAAGACACATCAGAAAGTATATGACGAGCTGACTTCGGACAACCCGATAGACTTAACCCGCTATCAAATTGCAAACTGCTATATGGGGCGGATAAGTATGATAAACTCCGGCGGTGCTTCGGGTGGTGATTCAGATCTGGCACAGGCCGTGCGCACGGCGGTCATAAACAAACGTGCCGGCGGCACCGGACTTATATCGGGTCGTAAAGCCTTTCAAAGGCCGATGAAAGAAGGCGTGGAGCTACTAAATGCCATTCAGGATGTTTATTTAAGTGATAAAGTCACAGTAGCTTAGCTTTGTTGCCCGCAGAAGTTGCGATCCAGCCAGCCATAAATAGATTAACAACTCCATAAATTGTCAAATTTTCGCTTGACAAAGATTTCTGATTTGTTAAGTTATAATTGAATTGGACGTGTGTCCCCTTTGGAATCACGGAGTTTGCAACTGTGATATTACAGGACGTCATTGGGGACAATTTTGGTAATCGGGAGGAGTACGGGAATTTCGATTGTTCTGCTGTACTCGGCTTTTCTAATTTTTAATAGAAACTTCTCTCCCGAGACAAAGTATAAATAATTTCGATTCATGTTTTGCCTGATTGGCGGATAGTGGAGTTGTGTCAGGCAGAGTGTGCTGATCACGTTTCGGCTCAAGTATGCTGGAGTGTTCGGCGCCGCCACGTGTGCTTAGCGGTTTAAGCGGCTAAGTTCATTTTCCCAATACCCTGTTGTCCCGGTGGGCTGAATCTTCAGAGGTGAAACCCCGCTTTTTGTCGAGGCGGGGTTTCTTTTTTCTATATAATATATCAGTCGTCTCTTTTCAAATTCACAACTGTAGCACCCCATGAACCGCCGCTGCCGCTTTCCTGATAAAAACGCTCGACTTTCGGATGTTCTTTTAAAAGTGATTCTACTATGCGCCGTTTGACTCCTTTGCCCTTGCCATGCACGATGCGAATTGCGTAAATGTTTTTTTCCAGGGCTGCCCGAATATATTCTTCGACAACTTCTTTAGTCTCCGCGGCGGCAAACTGGTGTAAATCAAGTGTGCCGTCTATGGGGTATTTGAGAATTTTATTATTGTCATTTTTCATTCTCTTGAATTGCCAACTATATTGTCATTCCAGCGCACGCTGGAATCCAGACAGTTAATATACGAAATGATGTTCGTTGTCGCATTTACATGGGCTGAATATATTCAGCCCCTCCAAGAGACAGGGCACCGAATTACTTGTACGTTTTACCGACTGGATCCCGGATCAAGTCCGGGATGACGAATTTAGTGGGCGGTTCTCCAAGGTGGGGTTAATCTTTCTTATATAGGTATGAGTCAATCTATTCGCTCATCACTCTTCGACTCCTTTCCGCCGTGGCGGGCTCAGGACGGTGTCCGCTCAGTGTTACTTGTCTCAAGATATACTTGCATAATATTCAACCAAGTAGTTTATTTGAAATCAACATGCCAACCTCCCAAAAACTATCAATTTGGTCACAGCTATCATCACTCAATCGTCCTTTCTGGATGGTCAACCTGATGGAGATTATAGAGCGAGCCGCTTACTACGGTGTGCGGGTGGTAGTGCCTATCTATATTGCGCAGGCCGATGCTATTGGCGGACTCCATTTCAGCCAACTAGATAAAGGACTCATTTTTACTGTCTGGGCACTTGTAGAATCTTTGACCCCGCTTATTTCAGGTGGTTTTGCCGACCGCTATGGATTTAAGAAAACTATCACTTTCAGCGTGGCCATAAAAATTGTCGGTTATATTCTGATGGCGACTCAGCGCGAGTTCTGGCCCTTTCTGTTTGGCTGCTGTGTTTTGGCTCTGGGAACTGCAACTTTCAAACCGGGCGTGCAGGGGACGATGTGCCAGACGATGACGAGGCAGAATTCCTCGGTCGGCTGGGGTTCGTTTTATATGCTGGTTAATATCGGAGCGTTTTTGGGTCCGCCCATTGCGCATTATTTATATGGAATTTCATGGTCGACTCTTTTCTATGGCTGTGCGGCGCTGGTCTCGCTGAACTTTTTGCTGTTGTTTACTTACAAAGACCCGCCCACCGGAGGCGAAGACCAGGGCAGTGCAATTCAAGTCATCATAAATACGATCAAGAATCTATTTAATCTTAGACTGATAGTTTTTATTTTAATCACTTCCGGTTTCTGGCTGATGTTGATGCAACTCTTTGACATGATGCCTAACTTCATTGTCGACTGGGTTGATAGTTCCAGAATGGTCAGCGATTTAAATCTTCCCGATAATATGCTTCAGACCAATTCCACTCGCGGAGCGCAGGTTTCACAGGAGTGGCTGATAAATGCCAACGCCGGTTTGATAGTCCTGACAGTAGTTGTTATATCAGCGCTGGTAGCGCGGATGAGACGAGTTTTGTCAATTACACTGGGAATAACTGTAGCATCTGTGGGACTGATTGTAGCCGGCTTTACAACCTCTGGTTATGTCTGTCTGGCAGGAATTCTCATATTCTCGGTCGGTGAAATGCTGGCCTCGCCAAAGATGCAGGACTATCTCGGTGTCATAGCGCCTGATGGCCAAAAGGGATTGTACATGGGCTATGTCAATATTCCGCGCGCACTGGGCTGGGGGCTGGGTTCTTTTTGGGCGGGATCTGTCTATGATAAAATGGGCGACAAAGCCAATCTGGCGCTGGACTATTTGGCCGCGAATTATAATATCACCGGCATAGAGCGGACTGAAGCGATGACTAAACTGATCGAAGTCAGCGGTCTCAATGCCACAGACGCTACTAATATGCTCTGGGAAACTTACGAACCATTTACGCTTTGGTTTCCCTTTGCGGTAGTTGGCTTAGCGTCTGCGGTCGGGATGTTCTTTTATTCGAAGTGGGTCAAGAATTATGCCAGTGCAGATGCGTAGGAAGAAAAGCGAAGCATATTTGTATTTCCAGCGAAGGCAGAAATCCATATTTATAGGTCAGGACTTTACTATCCTGAGTGAAATCGAAGGGCTTGCAGTCCTGACACTCGTTATAGGAAATCGTCAGGAACACAAGGTTCCCGACCTACAAGACGGGTAGAAATGGAGAGGATATAAAGACTAAACTTTTGCTGTCGGTTTCAATGTTAATGATCGCCATAGCTTGCGCGAATTGCAATAGCGAAAAACTTAAAACTGTCGATACGATAAGTGAAAATGGCAGTGTAATTCCCGTAAATGGCCGTGTGCCGAATGAAGAAACTGCAATAAGAATCGCCGAGGCGGTTTGGCTGCCAATCTATGGAAACGACATTTATAACAGTAAGCCGTTTCATGCAAAACTTATTAGCGATTCAATATGGGTTGTCGAAGGAACTTTGCCAGAGGGACATTTAGGGGGTGTACCCTATGCAGCGATTCAGAAAAAGGATGGTAAGGTATTGAAAATTAGTCATGGACAATAGGATTTCCTAAGTCAGCCTATCTTGCATTCCCCTCCATTTTCCATTACTTTCTCATTCTAACATTTAACTAAAAAAGAGAAAACCATGACTACAGCAGCACCGACAAAGATACCAGCGGCGCCAACCTGGGATTTAGATTCAATTTTCCCCGGCGGCAGCAAATCTGAAAAGTTCAAAACATTCCGTGAACAAACCAAAGCTAAACTTAACGGTGTAAAAATTCTAGCTGAATCACTACCGTCAACAATTACGAAAAACTCGCTTCGCGAGTGGGTGGAGTTTGTGGAGAAACTGCAGGAGTGCCAGCTGGATATTAGTCTGGTGCTTTCGTTTGCCAGCTGCCTGGGCTCACAGAATGTCGGGGACAGTCTGGCCGATTCTATCTATAGCGAGGGTCTTGAGTATTATTCGGAATGGGAGAAACTCAAAGCCGAGCTGGAGTCGCTGGCTATAAAGCAGAGCGATGAAGAGTGGAGTTTATTGACTTCGGACCCCAAAATGAATGAGGTAAAATTCTATCTCGACGAACTGCGTGATCTTGCCCGAAGTAAAATGCCTATCGAACAGGAAAAGCTGGCGCTGGATTTGTCTGTCAACGGCTACCATTCCTGGTATCAGTTATATGAAAAGATGTCGGGCGAACTTCGGGTGGAGTATCAGGAAAACGGCAAGTCCGAGACATTGTCACTGGGGCAGTTAGCCACCAAGTTTTCAAGCCCCGACCGCGCCGTCAGACGGCAGGCCTTTGAAAAAATGAACGAAGCCTGGAAATCACGAACTTCGCTGGCATCTATGGCCTTAAACAATATGAGTGGGTTTAGACTAAGTCTTTACAAAAACAGAAACTGGAAATCGTACATGTACGAGCCACTGCTGCATACTCGCATGCAGGAGAAGACGCTTGAGACCATGTGGAGCGTGATTGAAAAAAACATCTCGCGCCTGCAGCCGTACATAGATGCCAAGAAAAAACTACTCAATATCGACAAGTTCAGCTGGTACGATGAGTTTGCTCCCTGCGGTAAGGCCGACAAACTGATTCCGTATGACGAAGCGGCAGATTTTATTGTCGAAAAAACACGTACATTTTCTGATGACTTAGCCGATTTTTGCCGGATGGCTATTGATAAAAGTTGGATAGAAGCCGAAGACCGCGCCGGCAAACGAGGCGGTGGTTTTTGCACCGATATGGGTGCGCACAAGCAAAGCCGCATCTTCATGACCTACGCCGGCAGCTATGAAAACTTACTGACACTGGCGCACGAATTAGGTCACGCCTACCATGGCTACGTTTTAAAAGACCGGCCGGTATTTGCACAGGAATACCCGATGAATTTAGCCGAGACAGCATCGATTTTTACCGAGTCATTAGTGACCGACGCGGCGCTAACAAGTGCTACCGACCCGCAGGAAAAGCTGATGCTCTTAGACCAGAAACTGCAGAGCGCTTATGTTTTCTTCTGCAACGTGTACAGCCGCTATTTGTTTGACCGTTCTTTCTACGAAGAGCGTGCCCAGGGGATGGTCGAGGCTGAGCGTTTAAGTGAACTGATGGTGGCCGCGCAAAAAAGAGCTTACGGCAATTTGCTGGATGAATCAGGGTTCCATCCGCTGTTCTGGTGTTCTAAACTGCACTTTTATATTTCCGATACTCCATTCTACAATTTTCCTTACACTTTTGGATTTCTTTTTGCCACCGGCGTCTATCAACAGTCCAAAAAAGAAGGCGCCGGTTTTGCCGACAAGTACCGGGCGCTGCTGGCAGATACCGGAAGTATGACCACCGAGGCTGTCGCCCAAAAACATATGTCTGTTGATCTGACACAGAATGATTTTTGGCAGGGTGCGGTGGATAATGCTCTGGCCGATATTGATGAGTTTGTCAAATTAGCATCTTCGATGTAGCTTAGCGCATTTTATGCCGTCGAAATTAAATCGTAAAATAAAACCACGTCTCTGGAAAGACCATCTAAGTAAAGAGGCTGTCTCGATTTTCGCAAAGTGCGTCGCGGACGCATACTCGAAATTCGATCAAGAGAAATATGTTGCAACTGTCTTGTCCGATGGTTTTTTGAAGTTGGAGTTAAAAGAACGGCTGAACAAAATCGCCGAGTCGCTAAAAAGTTTTTTACCAGCTGACTATGACAAAGCTGTAAGGATTCTAATAAAAGCTGCGCCGCGTGTGGGAACTTTCGAAAACTGGGCATTGACTATTTATATTGAAAAGTTTGGGCTTAAAAAATTTAAGACATCAGTCAATGCTTTAGAAGAGCTGACCAGGTACGGTACCAGCGAATTTGCTATCCGGCCGTTTATGATTCATCAGACAGCCAAGATGCTCCCGATTCTGATGAAATGGACGATGAGCCCCAATGAGCATATCAGGAGACTGGCAGCCGAGGGCAGCCGGCCGCGCGGTGTCTGGGTGGCGCATATTGAAGCGTTTAAAAAAGATGCGCGTCCTGCAATTGAGATACTTGAGAAGCTCAAAAGTGA
Source organism: Candidatus Zixiibacteriota bacterium (assembly GCA_022571845.1). Classification (GTDB taxonomy): domain Bacteria; phylum Zixibacteria; class MSB-5A5; order GN15; family FEB-12; genus JACZWU01. Next base: position 66,720 of record JACZXB010000003.1, read on the forward strand.
CGAATCTCTTTATGTCCGCAAGGCCGTGGCCAATAACCTAAACGATATTTCCAAAGAACACCCGGACTTAGTAGCTAAAACTTGCAAAAAATGGCAGAAAGCGGGTGATGTCCGTACTGATTGGATAATCAAACATGGCTGTCGCACGCTTGTCAAAAACGGGCATCCTGAGGTTATGAAACTGTTTGGTTTTGCGAATAAACCAGATGTAAAGATAAAGTTGTTTTCTATCAGACCTTCAAGAATCAATATCGGCGGCATGGCCACTTTGGTTTTGAAGTTGAGTACAGATCAAAAATCTAAGCAGAAACTTTCGATAGACTACAGAGTTTATTTTGTAAGTAAGAACGGTTCTAAGTCGAAGCGATTGTTTAAGTGGGCAGTTAAGGCTATAGACAGCAAGAGCGATTTGACACTCGAGAAAAAGCAGGCGTTTAAAGACCTGTTAACCCGCAAGCATTTCCCCGGCGCACATAAGATAGAAGTTTTGGTGAATGGGAGTGTGGTAGTGAGTAAGAGTGTGGTTCTGAGTAAGTAGCGGTTACTACTTAGTCACCCTGAGCCTGTCGAAGGGTTATTATTAAGACTAAGGGAAGTTGGTTCTCTTTCTTAGGTGGGATGTCACTCAGCATTATCAAGGAACGGTCGGTTCGGCTTGAAATGAATTACATTCAGAGCAATCTCGTACGTAAATGTGGAGTTCAAACGAAGCGGGGTTTCCATTCTTGTCAATTTTCATGTCCGTAAATTCAAGGGTTAGTTCTATTCCTCTGAGTCGAAAGTGCCTGAGTACTCCACATTCAGGAATTTTACTACGCTCTCCCACTAGCTGATCATAATAGATTTGGCCACGAGTATGCCAAGGTGCCGAGTCGTCTTCTGCCAAGAGGCTTGTTTCAGAATCTTCGACTCCTTCTACCAGTCTGATCTGGAGTGGACCGACGTGGTTAATTCCGGTTACATTTGTAAGGCTGTCTAAGTACGAATCTTTCCCGCCAGTTCCAAACAAAGTGTAAACAGTTGTTCCATTTTTATTTACCAATGGGATTGAAAAAGCAATTGAGTAATCATCAGAGGAAAAGTTAAACGTAGTATCAAGTTCATTGATGAGGGGCCACTTTGTAGTGGCGTGAACATGTTGAGTCGTTAACAAAACGAAAGTCGTAAAGAAAATGAATTTCAATATTTTTCTCATTACTTGCCGGCCGAATTACAGGTTTATATTTATTATCGGCTTTGAATAGTTCTCCTTAAGTAAGGCCGTCCTTACTGGCAACAGAGGATTAATCTGCCCCTTTGGCAGAAACCCACCATAAATGGTGGGGCACCCGACCCTTCGACAGGCTCAGGGTGACTACTTGTGAATCTAAATCTTCTGTATCTTCCTCAGTTTCCGGCGGAACTCGCGGGCCTCGCGTTTGGACAAGCCTTGTTTCTCAAGCTCTTCGACTTCAGGCAGAAAACCGTCAAGCTGCTCTTTTAACACATTTACCTCGGTGCCCGAGAAGCTGAAAGCATTCACGCGGTAATCCATAAACGCTTCAAAGGCCACCGGACAAACCGCCTTGACCATATCGGCCATCACTTCGGCATAAACCCGAATTTCTTTTTGGGCGTGGTCATCCATGCGCAGAGCCAGAAAATGAAAGAGATTGTGCAGATCAATTTTCCAGTACCACTCGGTGTAGAGCGAAATCGGCAGATTTATGCGTGCCAGTTCGCGCGCCAGACCGGTTTCGAGAATCTCCTGATACTGGTCATAAGATTTGCGATTGGTTTCTTTTAGCTGCCCGATAAATTTTTGTTTTAGATCGTCCGGGACTTCATCTTTTGATCTGCCCTGCTTGTTGACTGTCGATTGAAAGCGGATGTCTTCTGGTTGTGGCAGGTAAAACTCTTCTTTCATGACCGAATAGCGGCCGGAGTATTCGTTGACATTGGCCGAGCGGTGGCGAATCCACTGGCGCGCCACAAATATGGGCAGCTTGACATGAAACTTAAACTCAACCATTTCAAGCGGGGTGGTGTGGCGGTGGCGCATCAGGTAGCGGATAAGGCCGCGGTCTTCGGAAACTTTTTTGGTGCCGGCGCCATAGCTGACTCTGGCTGCCTGGACAATGGCATCATCGGAGCCCATATAATCGACTAAGCGCACAAAGCCATGATCCAAGACCTTAAATTCTTTGTCTAATAAAGCCTCAGCTTTTTTGTTTATCTCATGCGGCATAGGGAGGGGAATATAAGGATAAGTGAGCCAGTCGGCAAAGAAATTTGAATTTGCAAAAAGTAATTTAATGGGGTAAACTAAATAAAGACGTTTATATTCGTACTATTGCAATCGGGGAGTGAAGTGAGAACAAAAAACCCAGTTAAAATTGAGCTAAGCAACGGGGAAGCCATTTTCCACTCAACTAGAAATGGAAAAAGAACAGCTGATATATTTGAAACGAAAAGACCTCATAGCGAACCTATACTCAAGTGGGCTGGCGGCAAGCAATGGCTTACTCCCCTATTAAATTCGATAATTTCCAAAGAAAATTACGGTACTTACTTTGAACCTTTTCTCGGAGCTGGATCTTGCTTTTTTGCGATATCTCCTGAAAAAGCAGTGATTTCAGACTTAAATGAAGAATTAATTGGCGTTTATGAAGTGCTCAAAAAAGACGTAAAGGGCTTAATTTTAAAGATGTCTAGGTTTTCCAACAACAGTCAAACGTTCTATCGTGTACGAGCTCAATCACCGCGCTCAGAAGTGGGAAAGGCCGCAAGATTAATCTATCTAAATAAAACTTGCTGGAATGGGCTTTACCGCGTAAATAGAGATGGGAATTTTAACGTTCCCTTTGGTCAACATAAAAATCCTAAGATCTGTGATAAGCAAAAGTTGATCGAGGCATCTGTGCGGTTGCGGAGCGCAAAAATTGAAAATTGCGACTTTTCGAAAAGAATTCGCAGTGCGAAAAATGGGGATGTAGTATATTTTGATCCACCATACATTACAGGTCATCAGAATAACGGATTTCATATGTATAATTCTAAACTCTTTTCATGGGAAGATCAGCTTAGATTGAGTGAAATAGGGCAGGAGCTAAAAAAGAAACGGGTGCATGTTGTGATAAGTAATGCAGATCACGAAGAAATAAAAAGATTGTATACTGATTTTCATTATTACCGCATTTTTAGAAAAAGTTTAATTGGAGGAAAAAACGCAAGAAGAGGACTCATATCTGAAGCCCTAATTACCAATTATCCACTTTTTGGAATCGAGTCGAAAGTAAAATAATGGTTAGAGAAAAGTCAAGACTTAGTCAATTACCTACAAACAAAATCAGAAAGAACAAGGACAATCCTCGTATTATTTTTCGTGAAAGTGATATGCAAAGATTGTTTGAGTCAATAAGTGAAGGAGGTATACGAGTTCCCATAACAGTATATGAAGATGGCAAAAAGTTTATATTGATAGACGGTGAGCGTAGATGGAGATGTGCAAGTAGGCTGAATTTTCTCAATATTCCCGCAATCATTCAACCAAAGCCAAGTAGAGTTGAAAATATTCTCATTATGTTCAATATCCACAATGTCCGACAGGACTGGGATTTGATGCCCATGGCTCTAAAGCTAAACGAATTGAGAGATCTGCTTGAAAAATCTGGTAAAAGTTTTAATTCAAGGGCAATCGCCGGTGTAACTGGGCTCTCCCCTACGGCAGTAGACAGGGCATTTCAATTACTAGACTTACCTAAGAAATATACTAATAGGCTGATGAGAGAAGCTGCAAAACCTAAATCAGAACAAGTAATAACGGCCGACCTAATATTTGAAATCAACAAATCATATAGAGCAATTGCTCGTTACCTTCCAATAATTACTAGGAAAATTAATAAGTATGATTACTTAGATATCATGATAAGAAAATATGAAAAGGGAGTCGTTAATAATGTTGTTAGATTTAGAGATATAAGTAAGATTGCGCGCGCAGAAAGAGTGGGTGGACAAAAGACTCTAGTAATTCCAGTAATTAGAAAATTGATCAGCAACCATAATTTCACAATAGAAGACGCATATACAGCGACAGTAGAACTAGTCTACCAATTACGTGATGTGAACACCAAAACAAAGTCACTTGTCGTGCAGTTATCACAATTAAAAAAGTCCCACAAAATTACGAGTGAGATAGCCTCCAGCTTGCAAGCACTCAGATTACATATCAATAGGCTCATTGGAAGCGATGAATGAAATTTGCATTTACTCCGGAAGAGGCAAGACCTATAGCTAAAAATGTTGCAAAATACTACAAATCTATAAGATACAATATCAGCGAAGAAGCAAAGATAACAAACGACGCTCCGCTACTGACGACTTTAATTTTAAAAAAGGCAAATACATTCATTTTAGTAGAAGCGCAAAGCACACTTATATATAGTCCGCCTATTCAAAAATTGGCACATTTTTTATCGCAAAAGAGAATAAATGCACGATTTTTCATAGCAATACCGCAAGAATCCAGCATAAGCGCACATGATTTCAAACAGATGAAAACTGACGGAGTGGGTCTATTTATTGTCAGTGCAGATGAAAATCCTCACGAGTTACAAATCGCGAAAAACTTTGCACTACAAATTAACGTAGCACCTGAGCTGTCATTCGGATATCAGAAGAGAGAAATTCTTTCGTACGTAGAAAAATTCAACGGTGGTGAACGCAAAGGGGGACTGCAAGATATTTGTGAAAAGGGAGAGGAATTGACTCGGAAACTTGCAGAAAAGGTTAGCAACAAGAAATGGATAAAACCTAAACGCCAAAATATTGATGGAGCTGACTGGTGTAGTCTCATTAATATCCTGGCATCAAATGAACAGTATAAAAGGGGAAAGAAGCCTATATTTGATCAGGTATTGAAAGCAGATTTGCATTCGTTTAGAAATGCTAGAAATTTGGTAGATCATGCAGCCCGAAACCCTGGCGAAAAAAAGAGGCTCCAGAGACAGTTTACGGACAAAATGTATCTAGGAATTAGACTCGTTTCTGAATTATTAGCTCTACTTCGAAAACTGCGCTAGCCACCCCCTCTTGCGCCTTCCCCCAAAATCCCTTATTTTATGCGACTAATAAGGAGATTTTTAAGATGGCAGAGAATAACAAAACTTATGAAAAATTAACCAAAAAGTGCCGCGAAATCGCCCTGCTTGCCTCATGCGAGGCAGTTTTGGGCTGGGATGAGCGCACCTATATGCCCCGTGCCGGAGCTCAGCTTCGTGCCGACCAGTTAGGCCTTTTGGCGGGGATGGTTCACGAAAAGTTCACTTCGACTGAATTAGGTGACTGGTTAAGTGAACTCGAAGGCTCTGATTTAGTCAAAGAAAACGGTACACCCGAAGCGGCCAACGTTCGTGAAACGCGCCACCGCTATGACAAAGAAGCCAGACTCCCCAAGGATTTAGTCGAGGAATTCACCAGGGTTACCACCTTAGCACAGGGGGAATGGGTCACAGCCCGCCAGAATAGCGATTTTAAGGCGTTTCTCCCCTGGCTGGAGAAAGTTGTCGATTTGAGCCGCCAAAAAGCTGAAGCTTACGGTTACGAAGGCGAGCCGTACAATGCGCTCTTAGATGACTACGAACCGGGGGCAACTGTTGATATGGTTTCTGAGACTTTTAAGCTCCTCCGCAATGATTTAGTTATCCTCTTGAAGAAAATAAAAGAGGCGCCCAGACAGCCGGACAGATCGATTGTGGAGCGTCCTTACAACGTCGACCTGCAAAAGGTTTTCGGCGAATCGGTGGCGGCGGCTATCGGTTTTAGTTTTGATTCGGGCCGGCTTGATGTCACCACTCACCCGTTCTGCTCGGGCATAGGACCCGGAGATACGCGCATCACTACTCGTTACAATCCCAACCGCATAAACGATGCTTTGTTTGGAATCATGCACGAGGCCGGTCATGCCCTGTACGAGATGGGCATCGACAAGAAAAATAATTTTGGCATGCCGACCGGAGAGTCTGCCTCTTTAGGGATTCACGAATCCCAGTCACGGATGTGGGAAAATCAGGTCGGGCGTTCTAAAGAATTCTGGAACTACTTCTACCCGCAGGCTCAGCGCATTTTCAAAACATCTCTGTCCGGGGTTTCGCTTGATGATTTCTACGGCTCAATAAACGCGGTGCAGCCGTCCTACATACGAGTCGAAGCGGACGAGGCTACCTACAATCTCCACATTTTGCTTCGCTTTGAACTGGAGCGGGCGATTATGAAAGGTGATTTGAAACCGACCGATATCCCCGGCGAATGGAACAGCCGCTTTGAAAAATATTTCGGACTTAAAGTTGATAAAGACAGTAACGGCTGCCTTCAGGATGTGCACTGGTCGTCCGGGCTGTTCGGATATTTTCCGACATACACTTTAGGGAATCTCTACTCGGCTCTGTTTTTCAATCAGGCCAAAAAGGATATCCCTGACTTGGGTGACCGTTTCAGCCGCGGCGAATTTAAGACTATGGTTGACTGGCTGCGTGAGAACATCCACAAGCATGGCGCCCGTTACCGCGCCAATCTGCTTTGTAAGAGAGTGACCGGCGAAGAGTTATCTCACCAGCCGCTGGTTGACTATATGAATGATAAGTATGCGGGGATTTACGGTTTTTAGGTGGCTGGCACGAGCGACTTTAGTTCTGTCTTTTATTTAAGACGGCATTCCTGTAGGTCAGTGACCCTTGTGGTCCTGACTAATTGATGTTCGCAGTCAGGAGTACAAGACTCCTGACCTACAATTTCAATACACTACATTTCCGCGGGCGGTCCACTACGGCGGGTTCTCATGCGCCCCTTGTACTGGGCTGAATATATTCAGCCCCTATAAAATTATTTGGCTGGGCGGCCCACCTTTCGACTCTTTCGGCAGGCTCAGGACGGCGTCCGCTCAGCATGATTATAATAGTTACCCTAAGTGGAGTCGAAAGGTGCGAGCTAAAAGAAAATTCCCCTGGCGATCAGGTAAGGAATGAGGATATAAAGAATCGTATCCCGAATGAGATAAAACAGTATAAAGGCGGTTACGAATTTCCAGCCCAGTTTTTTGACTTCGCCCCAGCTTTTGGGGAATTTCAAAAACCGCCGGCGTTTTTTCTGCTTGGCTGTTTCTGGTTGGACAGCCGGTCTTTCTATTAATGCTTCTTGTCTCATATATCTGCCTAAACCTAATTATAAGGCCTCTTTACAGAAATTCTAACTGATTTTTTAACCTCTGGTTCCATATTTTTGGCCTAAATCCCGCCAAATGTGAATTTGCCGGCGGCTAAAAAATAATTGATAAAACAACTATCTATCCTCAAATTGTAGCTATTGGATTTTTTAAAACCAGAGGATAATTTGTAAATATGCGCATAATCATTGTTGGCGGTGGAATTGTCGGACAGAGTCTGGCAGAGCACCTCTTAAAAGAAAGACATGACCTGTCACTGATTGAGCTGAATGGCAAGCTCTGTATTGAAGTAAGTGAAAAACTTGACCTACAGGTCATAGAAGGCTCCGGCTCTTCGCCGTCGGTGCTCAAATCTGCCGGAGTAGAATGGGCGGATATGCTTCTGGCGGTAACCCCGGAAAATGACGTAAACATTTTGTCCTGCGGCTTAGCCGCCCAGTATGGCGTAAAATCCAGAATAGCGCGACTTCGCGGCCGCGATTACTCCGAAGAGCATGATCTGGTAGATCTCGAAAAACTGGGAGTGACCTCTGTAATCCAGCCCGAACGTGTTTTGGCAGACCAGATTATGCAATATGTAGAAACGCCGCATGCGGTAGAGTCGGCCAATTTCGAAGATGGCCGCATTCTCTTGCGCGGCTTCCGCATTACCGACAAAATGCCGCTGGCCCACAAGACACCGCGTGAAATCCGCCAGGAAACTGAAATGCAGCTGTTATTTGCGGCCATAGTCCGCCGCAGCAAGGGCATGATACCCGATGGTGATACGGTCATTGAACCCGGTGATATTTTGTATACTCTCTTTCCGCGTGAGTCGCTTGATAAATTTCTGGAGCTGGTAAATATCGAAAAGAAAACAGTCCGTAAAATAATTATAACCGGCAGTTCCTATTCCACAGTTGAACTGGCGCTCAGGCTGGACAAAACCGATCACCATGTTACCTTGGTCGATCCTGATCTTGAGCACGCCAACAAAATTGCAGGGCTGTTTGACAATGTTGAGGTCTTACACGGCGACTGCACCCACGACGATCTTTTAAAAGAGCTCAATGTAGACAAGGCTTCATTTTTCATAGCCGTATCAGACGAGGCCGACTACAATATGCTTTCCTCACTTTTGGCAAAAGTTGAAGGGGCCCACGAAGTTATCTCTACAACCTCGGAATGGCAGCATGACAAATTGTTTCATTCTATAGGTATTGACCATGTCATCAACCCCCGACTGACAACCGCCAGAGAGATTCTGGAAATCATCTCGCGCGGGCAGATTGGAGCCGTTGTAAAACTTTCTGATGTTGATATCGAAGCCGTCAGGTTCAATGTGGCACCAAGCAGCAAAATTGCCGGTATGCAGGTCAAAGACGTTGCTGTAAAACTAAAGAAAGGCTCCATCATTGGTGTCATTATTCGCGAAGGCAGCATGCTGCTTCCGGACGGAGAGACCACTATTTTGGCAAACGATCATATTATAATAATAACCCGCCATGAAAACCTGGACTCGGTCAATAAGCTGTTTAAGTCCGGCGGAATATTTGTCCGAAACTAAACTCAATGCATAAATCGGCAGTAGCTTACGCAATCGGAAAACTTATGCAGGTGATGGGACTGGTGCTGCTGGTTCCGCTGGCAATCGCAATCTATGACCGCACTGGCGAAAGCGGCAAGGCAATTTTCAGCCACCCCGAAATCATCGGCTTTATGATGGCGATTATTGCGGCTCTACTTGCAGGCAGCGGCTGCGTCTATATTTTTCGAAAAGGAAAAGAATTGCAGGGAGTCAAAGAAGGTTTTGCAGTAGTCGCCATCGGCTGGGTGGCCTTGACTTTTATAAGCTCAATACCGATGACCCTCTATTTTTTAAGCCAGTCCGCTGCGAACGATTCGGGATTTTTTAATGCTTTCACCAACGGATTTTTTGAAATAATGTCGGGCTTCACCACTACCGGGGCTACGATTTTGACTGATATTGAAGCCGTACCGGATTCACTTTTATTTTTAAGAGCGCTGACGCAATGGTTAGGCGGTATGGGAATTATTACTCTGGCGATTGCTATTTTTCCGGCCATGGGAGTTTCCGGCTATCAGATGTTTCGCAGCGAAGTGCCCGGACCTGCCAAGGAAAAACTTCAGCCTCGCCTGGCGCAGACCGTATCGGTTCTTTGGGGAGTTTATGTTCTTTTGTCAGTTATTGAAACGTTGCTTTTGATGGTCGGTGATATGAGTCTGTTCGATGCTGTTTGTCATACTTTTTCGACCATGGCGACCGGAGGATTTTCAACCAGAAATGGTTCAATAGCAGCCTTTGACTCGCCATTTATTGAATGGGTCATAATCGTTTTTATGTTCTTAGCGGGAATTAATTTTTTATTACATTTCAGAGTATTCAGAGGTGATTTTAAATCGTTAACAGAAAACTCTGAGTTCAGATTTTATGCCGGTGTAATTTTGACTGCTATCGTAGTTTTTACGGCTGTGCTCACTTTTCAGGGAATGGCGCCGATTGAAACAGCAGCCGAAAGCTATCGCTTCTCGCAGCCCGGCGATTCTGAATTCGCTCTCCATTATGCTGACCAGCAAGAAAAAATAAACGGCTTTGGGAATGTTTTTCGCAGTGCCGCCTTTCAGGTTATGTCAATTGTCACAGGCACCGGCTTTGTTACTGCAGATTTTGACCTCTGGGATGATTTCTTGAGAGCTGCACTGGTGTTTCTGATGTTTTTCGGCGGCTGCGCCGGTTCTACAGCAGGGGGCATAAAAATGATCCGGATTTTGGTAGTGGCCAAGACTGCTATTAATGAACTCAAAAAGATAGCCCAGCCGCGTCTGGTTTCTCCTGTTAAAGTTGCCAATCGGGTAGTTGAACAAGACCGGGTTGTTAATATCGCTGCCTTTTTCATTTTCTTTTTGGGGCTGTTCATACTCTGCGGCATGCTGATGACTCTGTTTGTGCCCGATTTAGAAACTGCTTTTACAGCTTCAATAGCTGCTATCGGAAATATCGGCCCCGGACTGGCTGGAGTAGGCGCTACTCAAAATTATGCCTGGCTGCCGATTCCGGCCAAATGGCTGCTGATTATCACCATGCTGCTGGGACGCCTGGAAATTTTCACAGTCCTTATTCTTCTTCGCGCCAGAACCTGGCGAAAATAAGCGAGCCTCTGGCTTTCTGGTATAACCTGATATGTATGATAAAGAGCAATCGATAATTGAAACAAAAATAACATGACAGCTGTTTTTTAGAATATGAACGGTAACGAAAACCATAATTATAGAAAGCTTCCTGAGAAATGCGCAGTTTCTATCCGCTGATATTTTCGATAATATTCATACTTTTTTTTGGCCTGCTTGAAATACTACTGCTGCGAGTACTTAACAAAGTCTGGTGGAAAAAGCGTCTGGTGCGATATGCAGCGATAGGGCTGCCGATTTATGGTTCATTGATGGTCCTGCTCTGGGCTTTAGGAGAATACAATACCATCGGCTGGCTCTCTTTTACAGGAGCAATTCTGGCAGTAACTGCTTTCATCTTAGAATTTGCGCTGATGCTCTCGCTGCCTGTATCGGGGGCGTTTCATCTTTTCCGGCACATTGCAGATTTCATAGCAAAAAAGAAAAGTGGTCAAACAGAAGAAGTCATAGACCAAAAGCGCCGGCTGTTTTTGAAAACTGCCGCTGTAGCCGTACCTGCCATAACTGTAGTTGGCGCCGTATCGGGAATTACCAATTCTTTTCACGAGGTAAATGTTTACCGCAGGAAGTTGTTTTACAAGGATTTACCAGAAGAATTAGAAGGCCTGAAAATCTTTCACCTCTCAGATCCACACTTGCACCACTATGTGACACTCTCTGATTTGGAGGAAGTTCTTACTGCTGCTGAAAAATTTCGGCCTGATATTACGCTTGTTACAGGAGATATAGCCGACGATCTCAATCTGCTTGCTGATGCGCTATATATGATTGAGCAGCTGAATTCCCCGCTGGGATCATTCGCCTCTTTGGGCAACCACGAGTATTTCAGAGGCGTGGAGCGGGTCAAGCGCATTTTTCACAAATCTCACACTCCGCTTTTAGTAGATGAAGGAATAATCTTGCCGATCGGTAATCTTAAACTTATGATAGGCGGCGCCGACGACCCTGTCAGAATGAGAGTAAGAAATGTCGACTTTTTCCGCACCTCTATAGACTATCTTCTGTCCCGGCAGCCCCTGGGAGATTTTTCTATCCTTATGAGCCACAGACCTTACGCTCTTGACTACGCCTCCGAAAAGGAGTTCGATATGGTCTTGGCAGGTCACACTCACGGCGGTCAGATAGGATTTATGGGGCGTTCAGTCTTTGAGAGTGTCTGGCCGGACAGGTACCTCTGGGGCGAATACTCTAAGGGGAAAACCAAACTTTACACATCTTCGGGAATGGGACACTGGTTTCCATTCAGACTGGGCTGCCCCTGCGAGGCTCCCATTCTGGAATTACACCGGGGTTAAAAAATTGTTCAAGTTTGTCAAAATTATCTTGTATATTTCTCTCTGAGAAGCACAAATTTTTTTTCAAAAAAGTTACGATTTTTCTTGCACAAAAAATTAAAAAAACCTTACTTTTCCCTATGAGAAGTGATTTGGTTTTCTTGTTATAGATAACGAAGAAAAGCTGAGCACGAAAAACCTAACAAAACCTATATTTTAACAAAGGAGTTAAAGATGGCAGTAGCGCGTAAGAAGAAGGCGACCGCCAAGAGGAAACCGGCTAAGAGAAAAGTAGCCAAGAGAACACCGGCTAAGAGAAAAGTGGCCAAGAGAAAACCGGCTAAGAGTAAAGTAGCCAAGAGAAAACCGGCCAAGAGAAAAGTAGCCAAGAAGAAACCGGCCAAGAGAAAAGTAGCCAAGAGAAAACCGGCAGCGCGTAAAAAAGCAACAGGCAGAAGAAAACCGGCCGCGCGCAAGGCAGCCCCTCGCAAAAAAGCAAAAACTAAACGTAAACCAAACGCTGCTTTTATGCGCCCGGTGAGTCTTTCGGACGCATTGGGTGAGGTTGTTGGGCACAAGGATATACCTCGTACCGAGGTCACCAAAAGGCTTTGGCTCTATATCAAGAAGTATAAACTGCAGGATAATGTTAATCGCCGTATGATTAACGCCGACTCCAAACTCTTAAGAGTTTTTGGTGGCAAAAAGAAAGTTAATATGTTTGAAATGACCAAGCTGGTCTCCAAACATATGAAATAATTCGTTCTGCAATTTAGTTGAATAGTCAGCAGGCCGGTTAACTCCGGCCTGCTTTTTTATGGGTTGTTATTTTAAATCGGCCGGTGTATCCTTACATCTCTCATGAATGGTATCTGGCAAAAAGCAGACAGAACAGAGGCAGGTTACTAAAATGTCAACAGTCCTCCCATTCAAAGGCCTGAGACCAAAATCGGACTTTGCCTCTCAGATTGCAGCCCCCCCCTACGATGTTCTCAGCAGCGCTGAAGCCAGAACCCTGGTCAAAGAAAACCGGCTGTCGTTTTTGAGAGTGAATAAACCCGAAGTAGATTTCCCGCCCGAACAGTCCGCCTATACTAATGAAGTTTACAACTCCGGCAAGAAAGTTCTCGAAAGTATGATCTCTGCAGGACAGTTAGTCAAAGATAGCAAGCCGGGTTTTTACCTCTATCAACTTAACTGGCTGGCGAAATCTCAGACCGGATTGGTCTGCCTTTGCTCAATCAACGAATACGAAAACGGCTTCATCAAAAAGCACGAACTGACCCGTCCGCAAAAGGTAAACGACCGGGCAGATCATATGGTTGCTCTTAACGCCCAGGTGGGACCGGTAATGATGACACTTAAACCAAATCAAGAGATCAACCGGCTTTTCGACAAGCTGACTGAGAGCGGCGCCGAAATAGATTTTGAAGCAGATGATTCTGTCAGGCACAGAATTTGGGTTATAAGTGACGATGAGAGTATCGGTAAACTTAAAGCGGCTTTTGAACCGGTAGATTTCCTGTACATTGCCGACGGACACCATCGTACCGAGTCAGCCGCCGAGGTCCGCCGTCGCTTAAAAGAGCAAAACCCGGCTCACCATGGCAGCGAGCCATACAACTATTTTCTTTCAGTAATCTTTCCCTCAGACCAGATGCGAATACTCTCCTATAACCGGGTGGTGACTGATTTGGGGGAGCTGTCTCTTGAGGAATTGCTCAAAAAAGCTGAAGAGAATTTCATAATCGAGAAATCCTACAGTCCTTTTGAACCGCTGACTAATAAAGAATTTGGAATTTATTCGCACGGAAAGTGGTATAAGCTGACTGCGCGAGACGGAATTTTTGATGATAGTAGCTCCACCGCCTCTATTGGCTCGGCAATTCTCGAAAGCTGTTTTCTAAAAACCTATTTGAAAATTGAAGATGTTCAAAAAGACCCCCGCCTTGATTTTGTCGGGGGGATTAGAGGACTCGCAGAGCTTGAGCGGCTGGTAGATTCCGGCAAGTTTGAAATTGCCTTTTCGGTTTCAGCGGTGACAGTCGGGCAATTGCTGGAGGTAGCCGATGCCAACCAGATAATGCCGCCCAAATCTACCTGGTTTGAACCGAAACTTAGAAGCGGGCTTTTGTCCCACACTTTTGATTAAATTAGGAGCTTCAGAAAAATGTTGATTTTGATATCCGATGCTTTTGACAAGACGCTGCCCGACAAACTGACAAAATACGGCGAAGTGACCGATGACAGGAATCGCCTGCCCGAAGCAGAAATCGTATTAGTCCGCAGCAAAACCAAAGTGACCAAAGAATACATGGACCGGGCGGGAAATCTAAAAATGATAATCCGCGGCGGCGTCGGGCTTGATAATATTGACATGGAGTACGCCAAGCAAAAAGGCATAGCCGTTCACAATACTGCCGATGCTTCCACGATAGCAGTTGCCGAGCTGACTTTTGCGCTGATGATAGCCATGCCCAACCAGTTAGTAAGAGCGCAGCAGTCAATGGCCGAGGGGAAGTGGATAAAAAATGAGCTGACCCGCACAGAGCTGATGGGCAAGACGCTGGGTATTTTGGGCATGGGCCGTATCGGCACCGCCTTAGCTGTTCGCGCCAGAGCTTTCCGGATGAACATTTTATGCTGGAGGCCGAACGTTTACTTTTCAGACTTTGCAGTTATCAGAAATCATTTAGAAGAAGTATTGGCGGAGTCGGACTATATTTCCCTGCATATGCCGCTGGTAGATTCTACCCGCGGCATAATTAATAAGAAAGCTCTGGCCTCTGTTAAAAAGGGCGCCTATATGATTAACACCGGCCGGGGACAGTGCGTGGTCGAAGAAGATATAGCGGCAGCACTCACAGACGGCAGACTGGCCGGCTATGCCAGCGATGTCTGGTATTCTGACCCGCCCGAAAACTCGCCGCTGGCAAGCGCCCCCAACGTGCTGATGACCCCCCATATAGGAGCCAGCTCTACTGAAAACATGCAGCGGATTGGAGAAATAATCGAAAAAATTATTCAGGATTATACTGAGCACCATTAACTAAAAAAGTAGCAAACAAAAAATGTCAGAGAGAATTTATAATTTTAATGCCGGCCCGGCCACACTTCCACTTGAAGTCTTAAGCAAAGCTCAGAGCGAACTCTTAAATTACAAAAACAGCGGCATGTCGGTCATGGAAATTTCACACCGTTCCAAAGACTACGAAGAAATTAACAACAAAGCTATCGGATTTTTCAAAGAGCTGATGGGACTTGACGACAGTTATAAAGTCATGTTTATGGGCGGCGGGGCTTCGTCACAGTTTGCTCTTATGCCTATGAACTTTTTAGCCGCTGATAAAACTGCCGCCTATATTGACACCGGCGCTTGGTCTGAAAAAGCAATCAATGAAGCGCAGAAGTTCGGCAGCATTCATCTGGCCGGTTCTTCAAAAGAAAAAAATTACAGAGCTATTCCCAATATTGATTCTCTTGAAATTCCGGACAAAGCTGAGTACCTGCATCTAACCTCGAACAATACCATCTTCGGCAGCCAGTGGCAAAGCTATCCAAGTACTAATCTCCCGCTTTTCTGTGATATGTCATCGGATATTTTGTCTCGAAAACTCAACTACACTGATTTTAGTTTTATATACGCCGGCTCCCAGAAAAACCTCGGACCGGCCGGTGTAACAATTGTCATTGCAAAAAACAGTCTGCTTGAAAAATGCAACAGCGACATTCCCCTGATATTTAATTACAACACGCACGCCAGAGCGAATTCGCTTTATAACACCCCGCCGGTTTTTCCTATCTATATGGTCATGCTTGTTTTAGAATGGATAAAAGATAAGGGCGGCTTAGAAGCTGTCGAAAAAGAAAACGCCGCCAAAAAAGATTGCATCTACGGACTAATGGATGACAACTCAGATTTCTATCGCGGTATTGTCGAAAAAGAGAGCCGCAGCTGGATGAATATTACAATGCGATTGCCATCAGAAGATCTTGAAAGCAAGTTCATTACAGAAGCCAAAGCAGCAGGATTTGGGGGTCTCAAAGGTCATCGCTCGGTTGGCGGAGTCCGTGTTTCGCTGTACAATGCCATGCCGCTGGTGGGCGCCGAAAAACTGGCCGAGTTTATGCTGGGGTTTAAGAAAAGGAACTGATGTATCGGATTTGTCATGGCGAGTCTCGACTTTGTCGGGACGGGACAATCTCTAATGTGAAGGCTAACGAGATTGCTTCGTCGCCCCGACTGTGTCGGGACTCCTCGCAATGACGGTGTAGGGGAATGTTTTACTTGAGCCGGTCGAACGGGGGCGGCTGCCGATAGTTTGATTACTCATGTACCGGTACTAATGCATCCTTTGCAAAAAGTTGCACGGCCTCCTGGTCGAACAGGACTATCATTGAGTAGACGCCGATGGCGGTGCCATGAGGAAACGTAAATAGATTCAAAATGGACATGACTATGCCAAGTATACGTGCCCAGGGTCTGCACTTAATCAGTCCGACACCAGCGATCAGACCGGGGATGGAGAATGCCGCGATTGCTATGGGGAGAAAGACGGCACCGAATTTCGTCCAGAAAAAAATTGCAAAGCCGATTGTAGTCATATTAAGGGCAATATGGAGCCAGCCCACTCTGGTTATATGTTTTGGGAAATTTTGCATCGATTGTTTCCCTTCAAAGTTTTTGGTGCTAATTTATGGATATAATTAAGAAATACTCTTTGGCATAGTCAATTGTTTTTCGAGGTCCGCCCATCACGGTGGGTAGCCAACTGCCTTTGACAGTAACTAATATAATCTAATCGCCTCTCTAATCCCCTCTTTCAAACTATACTGCGCTTTCCAGTTAAGTGCTTTTTCTGCTAAGGTCATGTCGGCTTGTGTGTCACTTTGGTAGGTAGCTCGGTCATAAGGCATTTTGAAATACTCCGGCTCTGAATTCGTGCCCATGACATCGTTTAAGACAGCTACCAGTTCATTAAAGGAAGTCGCCACACCCGTACCCACGTTGTAGATTCCGCTTTCGGCATCAGCCGCCTTGATAGTCGCTGCCACAACATCTTTGACATAAATATGATCACGTTTCTGCTGGCCATAATTAAAGAGCCGCGGATTTTTGCCCTCTATCATTTGATTATAAAGGAGATAAATCATCGAGGCTGCTTTACCTTTGTTTTGTTCACCCGGACCGAAAACGTTAAAATAGCGCAGGCCTACTATCTGCATTTTGTCAAAAAGCTTTTCAGCCATAAAGTCCATCTCAAGTTTTGATTTACCATAGACTGAAATTATTTCTTTTTCCTGCGATTCTTTCATCGGTACCGGGCCGTTGCCGTAGAGATTGGCAGTAGAAGCATAAACAAGTTTAGCATCATGTTTTCTTGCCAGTTCAATGATATGCTCAAAACCCTGAGTGTTAGCTCGCATCATTTCGTCGTCATCTTTGAATCTGGGGTCGGTAATAGCTGCCTGATGAATTATCAGATCTATCTTCCGGTTCAGCTCAAACGGCCGGGAAATATCGAGTTTGAGAAACTCGCCATTGAAACCTTTTAGATTACTCATAGCGCCCGACATCAGATTATCGGCAATAATAACCTCATGCCCGTTAGCTTGAAGCTCCAGGGCGATATTGGAGCCGATAAATCCGGCACCGCCGGTAACAAGACACTTGAGTTTATTCATTTAGAAATTCCATAGAACAGAGCCGAAGATACTCATTCGAAGTGCCTCTGTCACCATCACATTGCGGGCAGCTTGGTTTGAGCGTCTGTTTCCTGAAGAGGTTCAAAATATTCAGTAACCTCATCAGAGAGGCTATATTACAAGCTTGGCAGAGCGTTTCAATACTTTCTAATCTTTCTAATTCCTTGACAATTAAGCCAAAAATAGGTTGTTTTGCAGCGGTGAATTATATCCCTGTTACAATGATGTTAGGAGCAAACAGTTGCAGCCACAAGAAAAGACCGCGGTAACTATTTCAGACCTGTTCGAAAAAGCCTATAAATTTACCGCCGCTCGAGAGGTAATGGCATTAGGCATTTATCCCTATTTTCACCCGGTTCAATCTGCACTTGGCAATGAAGTTGTAATAGACGGCAAGAACTGCATTATGGTCGGCTCAAATAACTATCTGGGCTTAGTTGATCACCCCAAAGTCAAAGAAGCTGCCGCCAAGGCATCTATGAAATATGGCTCCGGTTGTACCGGCTCCCGTTTTTTAAATGGTACTCTCGATCTGCATCTGGAACTCGAAGACCGCCTGGCGAAATTTATGAAAAAAGAGAAAGTGCTGGTCTTCTCAACCGGATTCCAGACAAATCTGGGTGTTATCTCCTGTCTGGTTGGCAAAAGCGATGTTGCTCTGATAGATCGTCAGGACCATGCCTGTATAGTCGACGGCTGCCGTTTGTCGTACGGGAAAACTCATAAATTTGCTCATAATGACATAACTGACCTGGAGCGGGTCTGTAACAATCTGCGCAACAACGGCCATCGCGCCGGAATTTTAATAATTGTCGATGGCGTTTTCTCAATGGAGGGAGACATCATCAATCTGCCGGATTTGGTCAAGGTAGCAGAGAAGTTCGATGCCCGCGTTATGGTTGACGACGCTCATGCTGTCGGCGTTTTGGGCGAACATGGCGCCGGAACCGCCGAACATTTTAAGCTGACCGACAAGGTAGATTTGACAATGGCCACTTTTTCCAAGTCGTTTGCATCACTCGGCGGCTTTGTGGCAGGCGACAGCGACATTATTCACTTCATACAGCATAGCGCCCGCTCGCTTATTTTTTCTGCTTCTATTCCCCCGGCCAATGCCGCCGCCGCTTTAGCTGCTCTGGACATTATGGAAAGCGAGCCTGAACGTCGCGAAAACTTGTGGAAAAACGCCAGACGAATGAAAAAAGAATTTGACAGCCTCGGCTTTGATACCGGAGCTTCGGAAACTCCGATAATACCGATAGTTGTCGGTGAAGATCTTGAAGCCTTCGAATTTTGGAAAGATCTCTTTGACAACGGCATTTTCACCAATCCGGTAGTTTCTCCGGCGGTACCTGCGGGACAGTCAATGATTAGAACATCATACACCGCCACCCACACCAAGGAACACCTCGACCGGGTAGTCGAAATCATGGCCAGGGTCGGCAAGAAGCGCGGTCTGATTTCTTAAAGAAATTACCATGGCGGCAATTGATATTGTTGAAATAAGGTCTTCGTCTCAATTAAAGAAATTCATCAAGTATCCCAATAAGCTTTACAAAGACGACCCAAACTACGTAACTCCGCTCATCTCTGAACGATTAGAGTTTTTGGACAAAAAGAAAAATCCATTTTTTCAGACTGCTAATTCAAGAGAGTATCTGGCTTACCGTGATAGTCAGATTGTCGGACGCATAGGTACCTGTATTAATTACGCCCACAATGAACACCACCTGGAAAAAGCAGGATTCTTTGGATTTTTTGACTGTCCCGATGATTACGAAATAGCCTCAATGATGCTGCGGGTGGCCATGATCAATCTAAAAAAAGATGGCGTCGAGAAAATGATCGGCCCTGTTTCATATTCCACCAATCACGAATGCGGATTTTTGGTAGACGGTTTTGATTTGCCCCCAAAAGTTATGATGACCTACAATCAGCCATATCTGCCCAAACTTTGTGAAAAATTCGGATTCAAGAAAGCTATGGACCTGTTCGCTTATCGCATCACCAAAGAGATGCCGGTACCTGAACGGATTGACAAAATAGTAGGCAAGATCCTCTCAAGAGTAGGCGCTACTGTTCGAAACGTTGATATGTCCCGCTTTGACGACGAAATTAGCAGCATTCATCAAATCTACAATACGGCCTGGGAAGATAACTGGGGCTTTGTACCAATGACTAAAGCAGAATTTTTTTACACCGGCAAAAATCTAAAGCAAATAATCGACCCCCGGGCGGCGCTCATAATCGAAGTAGACAAAAAACCTATTGCCTTTGTGCTGGCTCTGCCGGATATAAATCAGGCCTTGATTAAACTCAAAGGCAAACTGCTGCCGTTCGGACTGCTGAAACTTCTCTGGCATACAAAAGTCCGCAACAAGGTTAACAGCCTGAGAGTTATAACGTTGGGTGTCGTCCCCGAATTCAGAGGGCGCGGCCTTGACATGGTGCTTTATGCCTTGATTTACAAGAACGGAGAGGACGCTGGTTACCAATGGGCTGAGATGTCCTGGATTCTTGAGACAAACAAAGCGATGAACAGCGCTATCGGCCGGATGGGCGCCGAGCTTTATAAAACTTATCGCATTCTGGAAATGAAGATTTAAGGCTGCTGCTTAAGTTTATCCGAAAAACATTTGAAGCCGTAATCATCAAACAGACAAAACTGAACTCTCTTTATATTTTCTGAACGAGTTTCATAGCCGCGAGCGGCGGTGATCATAATATAAGCGCAAGCGGTCATTGGGAAACCTCCCACGCCGGTGCCAAAAGCCGGAAAGGCTACAGATTCAATTTTGTTTTTCTCAGCTATAATTAAGCTGGCTATGGTTGACTGCCGGATATATTTGTCATTTGTCTTTAAGTCCTGTCCCATAACTGCCGCATGGATGACCATCTTAAAGGGCAGCTTTCCGGCGCCTGTAAAAATCGCCTCCCCCGGCATCCTGGCGCCCTGGTTGACGGCCTCTTCTTCGATAACATCGCCGCCGGCACTTTTTATGGCGCCCGCAACTCCTGAGCCCATCCAGAATTTATTGTTGGCGGCATTTACAATCGCCTGACAATCACACTTTGTAATATCTCCTAAAACGACTTCAATCTGATAGGGCACGGTTGATATATTTCCTTTCAAACTGCTTAAACAAGAGCATCAAAATCAGTCCGGCAGACAAACCCAGCAGAGCACCGGCCAAAATATCTCCCACAAAATGCACTCCTACAAAGACCCGGCTGAAGGCAATAACAGACGCCAAAATAATAAGCGGAATCCTGACTTTCTCAAGCAGCAATCCGAATATAGCTGCCTGACCAAAAGCATTGGCGGCATGGCTTGACGGCATAGCAAAGCCCGCGCCGCAGTTGACCAGAAGATTTATGTTTTCCATTATCTGGCAGGGACGGGCGCGCTCCAAAAGCGGTTTAAAAAATTGGCTGGCGAGCTGGTCGGTGGCAGTCAGGGTTAAAATAGAAAAGAGAACTAACCATCTCAGTCGAACATCACCTTTCCATAAAATCAAAATCATAGCCGAGCCATAACCGACCCGCAGCAGATTGTCGGAGGTAATAACAGGCATCAGAAAATTCGTAACAGGATTAGAAAGTGTCACGTTAAAAAAAAGAAACAGAATAGTGTCTATCTCGGCTAACCACTCAAGCATATTTTTTTGGCCTGTTTTTTAAGAAGTTGTTTAGTTTTTTTACATTGGGGAGTCCGGCCCGGCTGCCGGCTATGCTGCATTTGATGGCGGCAACTGCGGCACCAAGACGCAGTCTTTCTTTTAAATCTTTCCCTTTCAGGAGCCCGAATAGATAGCCGGTATGAAAGGCGTCACCGGCGCCGGTGGTGTCGACGTTTTTGACTTTGTAGGCCGGCTGCCAAAAGCTGCGGCCGCTCTCACAGCCGGTAGAGCCATCTGTGCCTGCGGTGACCACTATAGTTCCGGGGCAGAGTTTCATAAGTTTCGAAATTGCAGCTCTGGCATTGGTAGTTTTTGTAAAGCCAAAGGCGTAACTGTCGGCCACTACCAGATGGTCGACATACTCAAATACGGCCGAAACATCGTTACGCATCGAACCAATGCCAAAAGAAACCAGAGCGCCGACTTTTTTAGCCCACCTGGCCAGTTTGAGGGTAGCTGCCATATCCCGTCCGTCCAGATGAATAATTCTGGGCGCTCTAAGATTCTTTAGCTTAATATCTTTCGGTTCAACAAACAGCTGTCTTTCCAAAACCAGTGTCCTGCGGCCGCTGCCTTCTTCTACAAAACCTGCCGCCACCGCCGAAGTTTTTCTTTTTATAACTATCTGTGAGCTGTCTACTTTTTCGCTTTTTAATTCCGAGAGAGTCAGCTGGCCAAATATGTCATCACCTATTACAGCAATCAGCGAACTCTTGAAGCCTAACCTGCTCAGACCAATCATTACGTTGGGCACCGGACCGCCGCCCTGAATAGTCAGCCAGGTGCCGTCAATTTTCTGTCCTGCTTCTGGGTATTTCTTGACGCCAAAAAGCAAATCAAGCGGGATAATTCCCATCCCTAAGCAGTCAAGTTTTGGTTCGGGCATTTTCTTGCTTTTCAATTTGTGCCGTGCCGCGGCTGATATCGGTCAGTTCTCTGACAAGCTGCTCTGTTAAAGATTTTCTAATTAGAATCGTCAAGGATACTTTGTCTGAAAAGTCTGACTCGGTTTGTTTTGCTTTAAGTTTTTCGATCACTTTTAATATCTGGTCATAAAACGAAAACTCGATAGTCAGGCGAATAGAATCGGTAATATAATTAATTTTCTTACCGGCTTTTTCCAGCGCCGAACGCGCCGTCTCGCTATAACTTCTAACTAGTCCGCCGGTGCCGAGCTTGGTGCCGCCAAAGTAGCGCGTCACCACAACTATGATGTCGGTCAATTCCCTGCCTTTGATGCAGTCATATATTGGCTTGCCGGCGCTGCCGTTTGGTTCGCCGTCGTCGGAGTACTTAAACTCAATGTCGCCAGTGACTCCCAGCCTATGGGCGAAGCAATGATGAGTAGCCTCATATTCTCTTTTGCGGACGCTTTCCAGATATTTTTTGGCGCTGGCAGCGTCTGTTACCGAAGCAGCCTCGCCGATGAATCTAGAGCCTTTTACTTTTGTCTCTGCTTTGGCAGCTTGGGCAATAGTGAAATAAGAATCGCTCATATTTGAATTACACTAATGAAGCAATTATGTCGTCAACTTTCTTAAGTCCTACCATCGGAATTGCTCCGTGTTTGCCTATTTTTGCCAGACTTTTTTCATCGGAGAGTGCGCCGTTTTCGGACTCGACCGAGAAAAAGACCAGCTTGCCGATCTGGTGGCAAAATTTCAGAATGTCGTGAGTATGTTTGGAATCTTCATAAATTTCAGTAATCACAACAGCCTGAGACAGCCCGACAATTATTCTATTCGATTCTTTGTAATTTGTTTTGCCGAATTTTACATCCGGAGCATATTCGCTTAAGAGACCGCCAGAGCTGACCAGGTCGATTGCAACCGGTATATCAGCTGCAGCATCAATATAATCAAAGCCCGTATCCAGTACTGCAAAAGAAGCGCCGCCGGCAGTCTTACTGCCCAGATGAACCGCGTAGTCATTCCCTTTTCCAAACGAAGAAACGATTTGAACTCCTGCTTTTGAAAAAGCAGCTGAAAGTTTGCTGGTCAAGGCGATTCCTTCGGCCGTAGCCTGGCTGGCGCCCACTATGGCGACAGTTTTCTTGTCATTTTCCGGGAGTGACCCTCTCAGATAAAACAGAGCGGGCGGGTCGTTAAGTTCAAACAAACGCTCCGGGTAACCTGTGTCTAAGCGACTGATTACCTTAATGTCTCGCGCCTGAAGTTCCTTATAAAATTTTTCTGCCGCTTCCAGTTTTTCGTCAACAGCGGCAATCCTCTCAGATATCTCTGAAGAGATGTTACTATATTCGGACAGTTCTTTCGACCCTGCCTTCATTATTTCATGAGGTGTCGAAAAACGCTTGAGCAGCCAGTCCAGAGCTCTGGAATTGACTCCTGCAAAACGTACCAGCGCCAGAACTATCATTTTATCTCGAAAATTAGTATCTTTCATTTCGAGAATCTACCAAGCGGCGGAGTAAAGGTCAACTTGAGTGCTTTGGTCTACCATTAAAATCGTATAAGCTGTGTGATAATGAGATTAGACAAAGAACTTCAGCTATCAGACGTAGTCGTTTTTGCTCTGCTTGTTATTATCTTTGTGTCTATTTTTGCCTGTGGCCAAAAGGAAAAAACTATAGATGAACTTTTAGCTTTAGGGCAGAAGAGTTATGACTCAGGCGACTATTTTGAGGCCCGTTCATATTTTGGTAGAGCAGTTAGAAAAGAGCCCAGCAACAGATACGCGCTCTATCATCTTGGCCGGACTTATTTCGCCGAGAATATGTATGATTCCTCCTACGCTACTTTAAGCCGCGTCGAGAAACTCTATCCCGGAAGCCGCGAAGTCAACTCTGTCTTGCACGAAGTCAGCGCCAGGACCGGCCATTATCAGGCTGCTATAAATGCTCTAATGGCTCTTTCACGAGCAGGCGACCCGATTGAGCAGTATTACAAACAAATTGCTGAGTACGCCTTTACTGATACTATTGCCCACACTGCCTATTACTACTACCGGAAACTTATTGAGGCAGAGCCGGACAGCCTGAATTATTATCTACGCTGCGCCGAATCTGCTTATTACAAAGACGATGTTCTCTCAGGAATCGAAGTCCTGAAACTTGCCCTAAAGAGATTTGGCGATAGACCACAAATTCTCTCTATTTTGGGAAAGTATTACAGTTATATCCGGGCCTACCCGGAGTCTGAGCGGGCCTTAAGAAGACTCTTGCAAAAGGATTCTTCAACAGTATATCAGCTTCAACTGGCAACATTTTTAACTTTTCAGGAGGACCAGGGTAAAAAGCGCGAAGCTTATGATATGTTCAGCAGACTTCGTGCAAAAACTGCGCAGCTGAACAAAATTGATTCTTTAATTAGCTATCTTGAGAGAGAACTGGGTATAAAATAAAAACGGGCAGGATTATCGCTAATCCTGCCCAACGCAGGGCTGTCTCTGAATGAGACAGAGGGGGGTCTTTAATAAGCTTTTCAATTTCTCTAACAGAACATTATAACAAATAGTTCAGAATATCCAACTTTTTTCTTATTAAAAACGCAGAACTTGCTGCCGATCTCTTAAAAAAGACCAGCAGCAAGCGCCAGCCAATTGACCAAACGTCTGTCCTAATGAAAATCAGTAGTTAGACCGTCGTCATTGTCGTTGTTGATGTCGCTCCAACTTTTATCCGAACAGCTAATCTTCCAGCGTCCCTGGAAGAATCCGCTTAGCGCATCACTTTCAGACTCCCTGGTGATGAAATGACCGGCCAGGTATCCTATTTGAAGGCGGTCTTCGTTGAAAATCTGTCCTCTGAAAAAACCGCCGGTCGGGGTTGAACTGGCGACTATTAGGCTAGTGTCACTAAAATCCCAATGGCCTCTGATAAACCCCTGGAAGCGACCTTCACGGGAAACCCATTTGCCGAAAAAGACTTTCTCGCCGTATTCTCTTTGACCAAAATGACCCTTGATATATCCGACAACCAGTCCGGCTCTATTTAGCCAGACTCCTCTAAACCGGCCGTTGCCGCTGTCATCAAATCCCCAGCGTCCGGCTAAGAATCCGTGCGGGCAGGGAAAGTGATCAAGTTTTAAGGCATGAAATGCGACTGCGTTGGAATCTTCAAGAAATACAATTGTATCCAGTGATACCAGCTCATCAAGGTCAAAGGTCGTGCTGTATGGCCCGGTATTAAAAGATACGGTCACTGGCTCTGCTTCCGGCCAGGTAGTATCTACCTCAATTATGATAACGGTATTACCGGCAGAATCGATAAATTCGACTTTAGTAGTGTCCAGAACAGGTTTTACAGGCGGTACCAAGAGGTCAACCGCTATGCCGTCGTTATGAACCGTAGTTTGTGAAACCCACTCTATCAGTTTACGATCGGTGCGTGGTGCTATATAATCCTGCCCCAACTCAAAGTTAATAACCCGGCGGATAATCTCGGCCCCGCGGGTTATGCTTAAGGAGCCGCTCCAATCGGTAGGATTGGTCATGGTTGAGTCAAAACGAAGCTGACCCCAGACAATTCGCAGGTGATAAAATCCGGCCTCTGGGTCGCCGGTAAATACTGTTACCGCCGAGTCCGACAACATCGGGTCATCATATTCGTCGTCGCTGGCATAAGCTTCATCAAGCAGCTCATCATCGCCAAAACCGGGAGATTCGCTGGCGGTCGAATAGCCGCCGAACTCATCGGTCAGATTCGGCTCATCAATCAATAATTCCGGTTCGACATTCTTGTTTGAACAGCCGATTGCCAAAAGCAGCAATATGGCCGGCATAAAAGCGAGCAAGAGTTCTTTGATTTTCATTTTAACACTCCTTCAAGATAAGGATTCGAGCATTCTTGTTTTCTTACACCGAAAGAGTATATCAATCCTTATGCCAAAAACCTTGCATGGCTATAAGCAACTGAATAGTAACAGCTTATACCTCTAAGCAGCATTTCACATATTTGGTAATTCTGTACCTCCAGGTACATGCTCAGCCAAAGTGAACCCAGACGTTCACCTGATATCATCTATTGAATTAAAAGAAGACGCTCATTCAACTCGTTATTCAAGCTGCTTGAGCAATTTAATACTCTCGTCAATCCAAAGAAACAGTGAATCCTGCCTTTCGCCCTCAATCAAGAGCCCCCAGTGCGTTAAGCGGTAACTCCATAACGGCATTTCTCCGTCTTCAATTTCTTCTCTTATTTCTCTTAGTCGCTCAATTTGAGTAGCGTGTCCGCTGAAAGGAAAATCGTCGGACATATTAAGATGCTCTTTGGCCTCTTTGATATCATCATCGATCAGCCCGCCGATAAACGGCAGGACATGATACCAGGGATATTTAGTGGAATCAGTATGGCAGTCAAAACAGCTTTTCCTGAAAATATGACGAACAGTCTGGTAATTAATGTTAATTACAGCGTAAACAGAATCCTGGATTATTTGGACGCTGTCGGAGAGGATCGTATCGACTGTCTCTTTTTTATCGTCTTTATCATCGTCATCATGCTTCTTTTTCCCGTGGCTGAGAGTCGAGACCACCGGAATCAAAAGCAGCAGACCGAGAACAAGAAAACCATTAAGCAATCTTTGGTTCGATTCTGACAGCATTTTATATTCTCCCGCTCGGTTTCAAAATTATTCCGCTATTCGTCTGATAAAACCGCCGGCCTTTTTTAGTTTAACCAAAGCCTCGTCGCTGGTGCAGTTAAACTTTTTCATTACAATTGCGGTTTTAACTGAACTGCCGGCGTCTGCGAGTAAACTTTCGGCTTCGCTAATTTTAATCTCAAACATATCTATCAGAATCTTTCGAGAACGGGCTGCAAGTTTTTCTGATTTTGCCTGCAAGTCAACCATCAGGTTTCCGTAGGTTTTACCCATCAGTACCATAGCGGTAGTAGAGATCATATTGAGCGCCATCTTTTGGGCAGAGCCCGATTTCATCCGGGTCGAGCCGGTGATAATTTCCGGCCCCACCGGCAGCTCAATAATAATATCAACAAACTGTCCCAGCAGACTTTTTTCATTATCGATTAACTTATTACAGACTATAAAAGCCGTAGCAGCTTGCGATTCTTTGGCGAACTTGAGACCAGCTATTGTATAGGGCGTGCGTTTGGAGGCTGCTAAGCCGATCAGGAAATCTGTGTCACCAAGCTGGCGCTGTTTCAAATCAGCTGCGGCTGCTTCGGTCTGGTCCTCGACACCTTCTCTGGACATCACCAGTGTATCATAACCGCCGGAGATGACGCCGATAATCTGAGCCGGGTCAGTCCCGAATGTCGGCGGGCATTCGGCAGCATCGAGTACTCCCAGCCTGCCCGATGTCCCGGCGCCGATATAGAAAACTCTGCCGCCACTTTTGATTGTATCTGCAAACTTTTCAGCCGCTTTTGATATCGGACCTAAAGCGGACTCTACTACTGTAGCAACAGTTTTGTCTTCGCTATTTATAAGGCGGGCAATCTCAGGCGCATTCAATAAGTCTATATCTTTGGATTTTGAATTTGGTTTCTCGGTCTCGAGCTGGCCGAGCTGCTTGATTAAATCTTCGTAATTTGACACAGACCAGAAGAAAGCCTGAGACCAGGCAAAAACAACAAAAAGGGGATAAACGATTGATCGAGTTAGATAAGAATTCTTATGGGATGATTACTACCCGGATAGTATCTAAAAGAGAAACTTCAATGGAGCCAAAATGTCCGGTAAATTTCCCATCGGTGATATTATCAAGGTACTGTTTCGGAAGCGGCGTTGGTAATAACATTGCAGTCATGGCACTATCCGGCGAGCCGGAGATTGAATAGGCATAAAGATTGTAAAGACCGGTATCGGGGTCGCTTGAGACCGGCAGGACAAAGGCATCGGCCGGGATTGTGCCTTGGGTAGTACCAAAACTTAGAAACGAGCTGTAGCCCTGTCCCTTATAGGCAGAATCTGCTTTTACCGCTGCTATCACATAGCCCTCCGTGTTAATAGAAGGTGTCCAGGTATAAGACGCCGTGCCGGTACCTTGTATTATGCGGGTGCCGGGAGTAACACTGGTAGTATCAATATTAAAGCTGGAGACTACATTCACAAATGCAGTATCTGTCAGAAACGGTGAATCGTCCATTATCAGATTCATTTGAGTTGCAGAATATCCGGACGTACGGGACTTACTGCTTGAGAAAACAGAATCAAAGCCATACTTAAGCGGGCTAAACAAAAGGATGTCCCCGCCAAAACTCATGTTGGCAATCACGTAATCAGCGCCATCCCGCTTCAGTTTGACAATTATTATAGATGAGTCTCTGTTAGGGTCCTGAATCAGCGCCCCGGTAAGGTTGTAATTGAAAGTTGAGCCCGGCTCTGTATCAGTCGGGACACCATTACAACCCCAGCCCGCTACCAGGCTCAGAGCTAAAAGAACCAGAGATATAATTATTAGCCGAAATTTCATATTATTATCTTATATCGACAATCCGTCTTAAAGTTCTTAACTCTATATCTAATTATACCCCCGGATAGCCGATTTCGCCCCTCATAAAACGCAAATACTGCACTCAGGCTATAATACTCAATTTGTGAGGTATACAACTGCAACTAACTGACGTATAAAAAAGTTAAACAAGTAGAAGACTTCGGCGGCTGGATTCTGCAGGCTTATGGATATTTTTGCAGTTGTGTCGTCGATATTCCCCCGCGTCGTTTCTGCCCTCCCCCGGCGCGGGGATTTTTTTCGTCATGTAGGTGGCCCGCCGCGGCGGATCCCATCTGCCCCTTTTTCTAAACGAAAGTATAACAAAACCCGTCTATACTCAATAATTGATTTTTGACTCAATTTAATTATATTTGTATAATCATCAATTGTTGTTACGGGGTTGTATTGTTGTTCGAAACGAAATTCAAAATTGTAGCCTTTTTATTGCTAATTCTACTTTTCGTATCCACCTGTGATGAAAAAGTATTAGACCCCGGCGATCAGACTCCTCCGGCGGCTATCACAACCCTGACCGTAGTAGACAGTACAGCTAGAAGCGTTGTGCTCCGCTGGCAGGCCACCGGCGATGACGGAACAGAAGGCACAGCTGCTCAATATGAACTCAGATATGATACGATTTACGAATCTCTATTGAACTGGGATGAGTCAACAGTTTATCCAATTATAAGTACTCCAAAACCGAATAACTTCTATGAGTTTTTTGAAGTAAAAGATCTTGATTCCACCAAGGGTTATTTCTTCGGCCTCAAAGTTTCAGACGAAGCAGGTAACTGGTCAGCTCTTTCGAACATTGTTTCTGTTCATGTCCCCGATACTATTTTTCCTTCTGCCATTACAGATTTATTAGTGACTAACGTTGATACTTTTTCGGTTACGCTATCCTGGACAGCATCAGGAGATGATTCTACTAGCGGTCTGGCAACTGCCTATGATATCAGGTACGATACCGCTGCGCTATCTGAGCTTAGCTGGGCTCAAGCAAATGTGGTAACCGACTCAGTAGTGCCTGGAATGAGCGGTTCCACTGAGAGTTACACCGTCGCTAACCTCATTCCTACTACCGGCTATTATTTCGGCATAAAAGTTATAGATGATGCTGGCAATGCTTCACCTATTTCCAATATTGTTAGCGGGACAACCCTATATAAGGATACATCTACGATTATCTGGGAAACAACTATCGGAGGAGCTGGAGATGAAAAAGTATCGTCGATAATTTTAGCCAGCGATAATAATTTCGTAATTGCCGGGGGTATAACTGACCCCGGCGGAACCAGTGACGCTTATTTTGCAAAAATTGGTTCAAACGGAGTTTTGATTTGGGAAAAAAGAACTGGTGGTCCAGAGCCTGACCATGCCTATGACCTTGTTCCACTTTCAACCGGAGAAGTCGTAGCGGCAGGCTATACTGGATCGTTTGGGAGTTTGGGAAGTGATGTGTATTTGATAAAGATTGAAGAAAGTGGAGTCATCGTCTGGGAAAAACATGTCGGCGGCTCTCTGAATAACTTTGCAGTATCAATTGATCGGGCACTGGACGGAGGATTCATATTGGGTGGTACTACAGCTAAATATATTAATGGCTTTACTTATAGT
This sequence comes from Candidatus Zixiibacteriota bacterium, assembly GCA_022571845.1. Classification (GTDB taxonomy): domain Bacteria; phylum Zixibacteria; class MSB-5A5; order GN15; family FEB-12; genus JACZWU01. Next base: position 96,803 of record JACZXB010000003.1, read on the forward strand.
GCGGCCTATTTGTTGAAAGTCAGTGCACTGGGTCAGATTGAATGGCAAGAAACTTTTTCTTCCGGCCAGGCTTGTCCGCCTGAAAATGGATATTACCGTATGTATGCAAACGGCCGAACGGCTCTGGCTACTCCTGATAGCGGTTACGTTTTCAGCTGGGGAGGTGAAGGTCCTGATTTATGTGGGCACGCAAGTCCAGGCCCGCCTGCGTCTTCAACCTGTTTTACTAGGACTAACTTGAATGGGCACTACCTATGGTCTTACTGTGAATATAGACCTTTAGAAACCTCTGATTGTGGAGCAGGTCCCATCATTAATGTCGAAGGAGGGGGTTACTTGTATCTTCATTCATGTTTGGGAAGTAGCAAGATAGCCAAAATCTCGACTACGGGTGCATTAATCTGGTTGCTGTACGATGCTAGACTTAGTTTCCGCAAGAATGCAGGTTTGATTCAGCTCAAGAGCGGAAATTTCATGGTGGCCCTTCAAAATGGTTCCCAAATAGAATTGATGGTTATTAGTAGTTCAGGTGCCATAATGAATAGTACAATTATAAATAGGAATAACTATGGCACTGGAGACCTGCTGGTGCAGGCACCAGATGGCAACATAATAGTTGCAGGGTGGTACTACACTGCTAATAACGATTGGAATATTCGTGTTCTCAAAATCAGAAATGAGTACTAGTCGCCACCCTTCGACTCCGCTCAGGATGACGAATCCCAGTCTCTCTAAAACTTTGCCCATCTGGGTACACGTGGGAAGGGCAGGACGTCGCGGATATTGGCCATGCCGGTGATATACATAATTACCCGTTCAAAGCCTAATCCAAAACCAGAATGCGGCACGGTGCCGTACTTGCGGATATCCAGATACCACTGCATATCTTCGATATTGCCTACCCCCGACTCTTTGATACGCTCGACTAAAACATCGTGGCGTTCTTCGCGTTGGGAGCCGCCGATAATTTCACCGACCCCCGGCACCAATACGTCCATCGCCCGGACAGTTTTGCCGTCATCGCTAACGCGCATATAAAAAGCTTTGATCTTGCTGGGGTAGTCATAGACGATTACAGGCTTACCGAATTTCTTTTCGGTCAGATAGCGTTCATGCTCCGATTGCATATCCAGACCCCACTCGACCGGAAACTCAAACTTTTCATTTGAGGCTTTGAGAATTTCAATAGCCTCGGTGTAGGTGATTCTTTCAAAAGTCGAGTTTATGACGCTCTCAAGTTTTTCACGGGCGGTCTTGTCGATCCAGGTTCCAAAAAATTCCATTTCTTCGGGGCAATCGTTAAGCGCATACGTAAAAAGGTTTTTTAAGAAGTCCTCAGCTAAGTCCATGTTGTCTTCAAGCTCAGCCCAGGCCATCTCCGGCTCTATCATCCAGAACTCTGAGGCGTGACGGCTGGTGTTGGAGTTTTCTGCTCTGAAAGTCGGACCAAAGGTGTAGATGTCGCCTAAGGCCGTAGCTAAAAGTTCCCCTTCGAGCTGCCCGGAGACTGTCAGATAAGCTTGAGTGCCGAAAAAATCTTCATTCCAGTCGACAGCGCCGTCTTTGAGCGGGACATTCTTTAAGTCAAGACTTGTCACTCGAAAAAGTTCACCGGCTCCCTCGCAATCCGAGGCAGAAATAATCGGTGTATGGGTGTAGCAAAAACCGCGCTCCTGAAAATATTTGTGAATTCCAAACGACAATTTCGAGCGCAGACGATTTATCGCCCCGAACGTATTTGTGCGCGGCCGCAAATGCGCTATCTTTCTTAAAAATTCGAAACTGTGTCGTTTTTTCTGCAAGGGGTAGCTGGCATCGGCAGCTCCGATTAAATCAACAGACTCAACCGCGATTTCAAACTTCTGTCCCTTCCCTTGCGATTCGACTAACTTCCCCTTAACACGCACCGAGGCGCCGGTCAGGATTTTTTCCAGTACCGGAAATTTTTCCGGCTCGCCTATTACGGCCTGAATGTTCTTGAGAGTAGAGCCGTCGTTGATTTCTATAAAGGCAACTTCTTTGCCCATGCGGATAGTTCGCACCAAGCCAAGTATGGTTAAGTCTGTTCCGATTGGCAGATTTTCATCGACGAGAATATTCTTGATTTTTGTTCTTATTTTATAATCCATCCGAGCATTCCAGATTCTGTTTGTTAGCGAATGTCAACTCTATTCTAGTATTTGAAGAAAAACTAAGCAAATTTCCGCTTCTATCGCAAGGATTAACAGCTTTTTGGCAAATTTGAACTGGCGACAATTTAATTGAAACATGATTAAAGTTGCTGCGTATAAGATTATAGACAACACAAGGGACGACAGGCTCAAAGATTCGAGTATTAAAGGTTCCCAACCTATCACCCGGACCACCTGGTTTATTGAAAAACCAGGTGGTCTTGTCATATCTGCAAAGTTAGAAAATTTCAAATAATAGTGAGGGTGGAAGGAATCGAACCTTCGACAACCTGCTTAAAAGGCAGATGCTCTACCCCTGAGCTACACCCCCACTATGCTTAGTGGACTTCGCAAAATAGAAATGTAAGAGACTAAGTCAAACTGTTTTTGTGGCACGAAGTGTCATTCTTAGACACAAAGCGTCCTTTTGATAATCTCAAGTTTTGTTAATGTCTATCGGGGCAGTTCTATTTTTTATCCTGTTTGATGAATTCTATTTCAAACATCAGGGTGGCGTTGGCCGGAATAACCGGCGGCTTGCCTCTTTTGCCGTAACCGATATCGGGCGGAATAAGCAGCTGGCGGGTGCCTCCCTCTTTCATGCCAATCATGCCTTCGCTCCAGCCTTTAATCAGTCCGGTACCAATCTGACAGTGAAAGGTACGGCCTGTGGTTTTTGAGCTTTGAATTTTTTTACCTCTGTCGCCCAATGGATCAGAATTCCACAAAGTATAATGGCACTCAACTTTCATTCCGTCAGTAGCTACGACACCTTCGCCGACAATAATATCGCGGTATTTTAATCCCGACTCTGTTTTAATCCATTCCGGTTCTTTTTTGGTAGAGTCGGCAGCTGTCTTTTTGATGGAATCTGTAGAATCTGTCATTTTTTCGACTTTCGCTTTTTCTTTGGTTTCGGGTTTGGTTGTGTCCTGAGCCAGGGCTGCGGATATCAGCATCAGGCTGAGAGCGAAGCACAATAAGCTTTTTTTCATTTTTAGTTCTCCTTTGAATGCAGCTGGAATTATCAGTACAAATTGTTATACAAAAATAGTTTCGTTTCTTTTGGCGCCGGTTGAAACGAGGGCAATTCTTACTTTCAAGTCTTTGGCAATAAATTCCAGATATTCACGTGCCTTAGTAGGCAGAGAATCAAATTCAGTTAAGCCGGTGGTATCCTCGGACCAGCCGGGCAAAGTCTGATAGACAGGGGTGACATGAGCCAAGTCGGCCAGATCCAGCGGCACTTCGCTGAGCGATTTGCCGTCCAGTTCATAGCCGGTGCAGACATTTATACTGTCAAAATTATCAAGCACATCGATTTTTGTTACTGCAATAGAATCAACCCCGTTAATGCGGCAGGTGTATCTTAGCGCTACCAGATCCAGCCAGCCGCAGCGGCGGGGCCGGCCGGTGCTGGCGCCGTATTCATCGCCGTGATGACGAAATTTCTCGCCGGTTTCATTGACCAGCTCTGTCGGAAACGGTCCGGCGCCAACCCGAGAGCAGTAGGCTTTAACTACGCCCAGAACTTCGTCAATCATTTTCAGATTTATACCCAGCCCGGTCAAAGCTCCGCCGGTGGTAGTGTTTGAAGAAGTCGCAAAGGGGTAGGTTCCCAGATCAACATCAAGCAGACCGCCCTGGGCGCCCTCGAACAAAATCTTCCGGCCTTTTTGATAATCCTGGTAAAGCCTTAGAGAAACATCGACTACAAACGGTTTCAAAACAGGCGCTATTTCCAAAAGCTCTTTATAGGTTCTGTCAATGTCGGCTCGCTCATCATCTGAGCCTTCAAGATATCGTCCCTTAATTTTTTTGTGAAGTTCAAGCCTTTTTTTAAGTCTTTCAGGGTTAAACAGGTCAGCCACCCGGATTCCCTGGCGGGCAACTTTGTCAACATAAGCCGGACCGATACCTCTTTTGGTAGTACCGATTGAACTGGTACCGCGAGTGGTTTCATCGACCGAGTCAATCAGTTTATGAAACGGCAGGACCAGATGAGCCGCCGGAGAAAGCCAGAGCCGTCCCTTATAACTGATATTGTGAGATTCCAAGAACTTCAGCTCTTCTATGAATGCAAAGGGGTCCAGCACCACCCCGTTGCCAATGTAGCATTCTTTGTCAGGGTGGATTATTCCCGATGGAATCAGGTGCAGAATATATTTTTTGTCATCGACGATGATAGTATGCCCGGCATTGGCGCCGCCCTGAAAGCGGGCGATGATGTCGGCTTCGGCAGCCAGCAGGTCGACAATTTTGCCTTTGCCCTCATCTCCCCACTGCAGCCCCAGTACCAGTTTGTTTTTGCTCATGGCCTCTTTCAAATTATTTTGATTTCAAATATTCTGATACAAGTGAAAAAGTAGAGTTGAGAAGTTCGTTTTTACCAATACCGCTGACAATTGAAAACGGCATGACTTCCAGGCCAAACTCTGCTTCGAGCTGTCTGGATTTTTTGTTTATTTTATCTTTGTTAAGTTTATCAGTTTTGGTCATAACTATCAAGACCGGCAGACCTCTTGCGGCCAGCCAGCCAGCCAGCTGCCGGTCTTGTTCGGTCGGGTCCCGGCGGCAGTCGAGCAATAATACCAAACCAATCAGCATTGCGCTATCAGTTAAATAATTTTCTAAGAGTTTGCCCCAGTCTTTTTGAATTTTCTTGCTGACTTTGGCGTAGCCGTAGCCGGGCAGGTCGACAATATAGAATTTCTGATTCATTTTGAAGAAATTGAGCGAGCGGGTTTTGCCGGGGGTCGAGGAAACCTTGGCCATTTTCTTTGAGCCGACCAGTTTATTTAGAAGCGAAGACTTACCCACATTTGAACGTCCGGCAATGGCAATATGCGGCAGGCGGTCTTTGGGCAGAGCTTTCAGGTCAAAAAATGACCCGACAAACTCGCATTCGGTCCGCCGGGTCTTGATGATTTTAGTTTTTTTCTTAGAACGGCTTGGGCTTCCCGCTTTCTTCATCGTCCTAAAGAGCGCGCGCCCGGGCGGCTCATTCTGGCGCGTTTTCTTACATAAGGAGACTCAGTCAAAGCCAGATTGAGAACATCGCGAATAGTCCGTACAAAATGAAGTTTTAGTCCGCTTAAGAGATCTTTCTGAATATCAGAAATATCTTTCTTGTTTTTCTCAGGCAGTATAATCTCGTTGATGCCCATTCTTTTGGCAGCCAGAAGTTTCTCGTTTAAGCCGCCTATGGCCAGGACGTCGCCAGTGAGTGTAATCTCACCGGTCATGGCGACATCGGTTCTGACTGGAATGCCAGTAAGCTTAGAGAGGATGGCCGCGGTCATAGTAACGCCGGCCGAGGGGCCGTCTTTGGGAACGGCTCCTTCGGGCAGGTGCACGTGGAGTTCTAAGCGGTCAAAGAAATTATCTTTTAGCCCAAACTGAGTGTAGTTCTGCCTGATAAATGCCAGCGCTGCTGTGGCTGATTCTCTCATAACTTCGCCGATAGAACCGGTCATGGTCAGCTTGGCTCGGCCTTTAAGCAGGGCCACTTCAACCGGCAGCACCACGCCGCCGTAATCAGTCCAGGCCAGGCCAATAGCATAGCCTAAGGTTGGCTCCAGCTTAATATTTTTATCGCTGTAGCGGGCCGGCCCCAGATATTTGAAAATGTTCCTGGAGCTGATATTCAATTTGCGGAGACGTTTGCCCTCGGCCAGCTTAACTGCCGTCTGACGCAGGATGCTCGATAGCTGCCTTTCGAGTTCACGAACACCGGCTTCGCGGGTATAGTCCTGAATGATTTTTAACATAGCATCGTCTTTGAAATCGACAGTAAGCTTTTCCAGCCCGAACTCTTTGACCAGTTTTGGCAATAAATATGTCTTGGCTATGGCCGCCTTTTCAAAATCCAGATATCCGGGCAGGTGGATAATTTCCATTCTGTCCCGAAGAGCCGGCGGTATGGAAGCGGTCGTATTGGCCGTTGTCAAAAATAGAATTCTGGACAGGTCGAATTCCACTTCCAGATAGTTATCTGTAAAGGTGCTGTTTTGTTCCGGGTCCAGAACTTCAAGCAAAGCCGAAGCCGGATCCCCTCTGAAGTCTTTGCCAATTTTGTCAATTTCATCCAGCAGGAATACCGGGTTTGACGACTGAGCTTTTTTGATAGCCTGAATTATTCTGCCCGGCATAGCGCCGATATAAGTCCGGCGGTGACCGCGTATTTCGGCTTCATCGTGAACTCCCCCTAATGACATGCGCACAAACTCGCGCCCCAGCGACCTGGCCACAGACTTACCTATAGAGGTCTTTCCTACGCCCGGAGGACCCACCAGACAGATGATTGGTCCCTTTACCTTACCGGAAAGCTTAATTACCGCCAAATGCTCTAAGATGCGCTTCTTGGGCTTTTTCATCCCATAATGGTCGCTGTCCAGGATTGCCTGAACCTGCTTGAAATCAGTCCGATCTTCTGTAGTTTTGTTCCAGGGTAGTCCCAAAATCCACTCAACATAGCCTCTGACCACAGCCGCTTCGGCAGAGTAGGGGTGCATCTTGCTAAGCTTCTGCAATTCCTCTTCGGCTTTGACCTTAACTTCGTCAGGGAATTCCTCTGTCTCTAATTTGGCGTAGAGGTCGTCAAGTTCGGCTCCGGCTTCATCGAACTGCCCTAGCTCATCCTTGATGGCTTTTAGCTGCTGCTGCAGATAGTACTCGCGCTGATTTCTTGAGAGAGATTCTCTGACAGTGCCGTCGATACGCTGCTCAATTTTGAGAATTTCAATCTCCTCTTTCAACGTATCAGAAAGGATAGAAAACTGTTCTTTGACTGTGAAAGCTTCCAGAAGCTTCTGTTTGGTTTCAATCTTTTGAAGGATATGGGCAGCAATCGTATCAGCTTGCTGGTGATATTTTTCGATTGAAGCCAGCGACACCAGAACTTCGTCGGGCATACGTTTATTGAGCCGGATATATTCAGTAAACTGCTCAGTAACATTTCGGGAAAGAGCTTCAATCTCTCTATTTTCGGGAGTTTCATCAGGGGCTATCAACTCAACCTCAGCGCTCATCATTCCGTTTTGTTTGCTGATATTTTTAATCTTGGCTCTGAGCACGCCTTCAACCAGGACTTTGAAAGTGTCATTGGGCATTTTCATTACCTGCAGGATGCGGGCAACAGTGCCAACTTCGAATAAGTCACCGGATTTCGGGTAGTCGTCGGTAGCTCTTTTTTGAGATACCAAGAGAATCTGTTTGTTGCGGTCAAGAGACTTGTGAAGAGATTTTACAGTGAATTTGCGGCCTACCAGCAGGGGGTAGATCATATGTGGAAAGACCACTACGTCCCGTAATGGAATTACCGGCAGGGTCGATTCTATTTCAATAATCTCTGAGTTGTAGTTTAGCTTCATTCTTCTCACTTTCTACTATCTTGGTTTAAACATAGGATATATATCAGATCGTTCCAATAAGTTTCTTGCCTGCTATTGCTTCTCATTTCGAAAGACTGGCAAAAAGCAGCCAGAACGCCACCACCAGCAAAATCACCAGCGAGGTCATCAAATAAACTCTCGATTTTAGCTGTTCTCCCGGTCCGATGTTCGTTACCGTCACACCTTTTCTATTAAATTCTATTATTTCCTTCAAGGTCGTAATTAGTTCTTCGGCATCAGTAAACCTTTCGCTGGGCACTTTGGCTATCATTTTGTTTATCAGAAGAACAATATGACCGTTTTTGATTTCACTATTTTCATGGTCCAGCGCCCTGGAATTGCCAATTTTTTCGATTAGTTCTTTTCTGGTGACTCCCTTAAAGGGTAGTTTTCCGGTCAGGCATTCATAAAAGACAACGCCCAAAGTGTACTGATCTGAGTAGACAGTGGCGAAGTGGCCATCGAGAATTTCCGGCGCAAAATAGGCCAGTTTGTTGGCAGCTATCAGCTCATACTCCTGTTTTATCATCTCCGGGGTTGGCGCAATGCTGGTATCCAGAAATTTTGGTGTTCCGGTATCGCTAATGATAATATTATCCGAGGTAATATATTTGTGAGTCATGCCGGTATCATGAAGGGCTTTTAAACCAACGCTGATCTGAACCGCAAAATCCAAAAATTGATTAATGTCGAAGGGTCCCTGCTCAATCCTTTTGCTCAGCATCTCACCCGGGACATATTCCATGACTGCAATCATTATACCATCGGATTCTTCCACGCCATAGAAGCGGCAGATATTGGGGTGGTCCAACTCCCGGGCGGAAAAAGCCGAAGTGGATAGCTGACTTGAGAAAGCCTCGTTCTTGGCCAATTCATCGCGAATTATCCGCACGGTGACAATTCGATCAAGCCCGGAATCCCAGGCTTCATAAAGGTCTCCGGCAAAGCCGCTGCCGAGTTTCTTATGGATATGGTAATGAAGGACTTTTTTTAGAGCAGCCGTTTCCATGACTACAATAACGGCACTATGAAAAAGTTACTTAACTAGAACCGTTTCGAGCGGGTCAGTTCTAACCCATATAGGGATAGCGATAATCTGTAGGAGCTACCAGAGTCTCCTTGATAGAGCGAGGTGAAACCCACCTCAACATATTCTGAATACCGCCGGCTTTATCATTTGTGCCCGAGCCTCTGCCGCCGCCGAATGGCTGCTGCCCGACTACTGCCCCTGTCGGTTTATCGTTGATATAGAAATTTCCGGCGGCGTGGCGGAGCCTGCTCTCAGCCAGAACAACCGCTTCCCGGTCTGTAGAAAAGACCGCCCCGGTCAGGCTGTAGGCCGAAGTAGAATCAAGCAGCTCCAAAGTTTTTTCAAATTCGCTGTCCGGATAGACATAGATAGTCACCACCGGGCCAAAAATCTCCTCTGAAAGCAGCCGGGAATTTGGGTTGGTAGTGACTACTACTGTCGGCTTGATATACCAGCCTTCGGATTTGTCGTAATCCCCACCGGCCAAAATCTGGCAGTCTGATTCTCCTTTGGCATATTCAATATAGCCCGTGATTTTTTCAAATGCTCGTTTGTCGATTACCGCACACAGGAAATTTTCATGATCTTCGGGATGGCCCATTTTGAGACCGCTGGTCTGGCTGGCCAGTTCATCTTTCATTTTGCTCCAGACAGATTCTGCAATGTAGCACCTTGATGATGCCGAACATTTCTGTCCCTGGTACTCAAACGAGCCTCTGATTATGGCCGTAGTCAGCCGGACCGGTTCGGCCGAATGGTGAGCTATGATAAAATCCTTGCCGCCTGTTTCCCCTACGATTCGAGGATAAGCCTTAAAATTCTCGATATTGCTACCAATGATTTTCCACATCTTTTGGAAAGTAGCCGTCGAGCCGGTGAAATGAACGCCGGCTAAATCGGCATGATTTAAGGCGATATTTCCTACGTCGGGGGCATTGGCAAATATCATGTTTATGACGCCGTCCGGAAGGCCGGCTTCAATTAAGATTTTCATCAGAAAGTACGAGGTATAAGCTGCTGTCGGAGCTGGTTTCCAGACAACCACATTGCCGAGCATGGCCGGGGCGGTTGGCAGATTGCCATTTATCGAAATGAAGTTAAACGGGGTCACAGCCAGAATAAATCCTTCCAGGGGGCGGTGGTCCATTCTGTTCCAGATGCCGTCCGAATTGTCCGGCTGGATATCCTGAATGGTCTGCATAAAATAAACATTAAAACGCCAGAAATCGACCAGCTCGCAGACCGCATCAATCTCGGCCTGATAGATGGTTTTAGAATGAGCCAGCATGGTAGCGGCGTTCATCTGGTGGCGATAGGGGCCGGCCAAAAGCTCGGCAGCTTTTAAGAAAATCGAAGCCCGGTGCTGCCAGGGCATATCGGCCCACTTGGTCTGAGATGAAAGGGCAGAGTCAATAGCTTGATTTATCTCGTTCTTAGTTCCCTCGAAATATGTGCCCAAAATGAGCTGGTGATTATGGGGGGCAGCGATTTTGAATTTTTTGCCACTCTTTATTTCCTGTCCGTTTATAACAGAGCCTATTTCTAAGTGACCGGACTTCAACTCGGCCAGAGATTTTTGCAAAGCGAGGTAGTCTGCTGAGCCGGGAGCATAGTCACGAACCGGCTCGTTTTTGGGATAAGGCACCCGAAACGTACTCATTTATATTTCTCCTTGGAGGCACTAATTCATATATCATTCAAAGCAATAAATAATCTCGCACTTTTCACAATGATAGCAGGAAAGTTACTTGGGAGCAAACTTGCAGCTTATTATTTTGCAGACAGGTCTGACAGAATCAGACCGAGCTTGTCCTTAACCTCAGAGAGTTGGCGATTACAGAAACAGAACTGAAGCTCATAGCAGCAGCAGCAATCATCGGGCTTAAGAGTATTCCGAAAAACGGGTAGAGGATACCGGCAGCAACCGGAACTCCCAGCAGGTTATATATAAAAGCAAAAACCAGATTTTGTTTTATGTTTCTCATCGTCATCCTACTCAATTGGAATGCTTTTATTATTCCTCTCAAATCCCCTTTTACCAGAGTCACGCCGGCGCTGCCCATGGCAACATCTGTGCCGCTGCCCATGGCGATCCCGACTTGCGCCAGGGCCAGGGCCGGCGCATCATTGATGCCGTCGCCGGCCATTGCTACGAAATTATTTTCAGTCTGAAGTTTCTTTATGATATTGACTTTGTCTTCCGGCATCATCTCTGAATGTACTTCTTCTATGCCCAGTTTCTCAGCCACTATTTTTGCGGTTACCCGGTTGTCACCGGTGGCCAGCACAATTCTTAACCCCAGTCTTTTCAAGTTTTGAATTGCTTCGGGGGTTGTTTTTTTAATAGGGTCTGCTACGGCAATCAAAGCGGCCGGCTGGCAGTCGACAGCCACCAGCACCACGGTTTTGCCCTCTTCTCTTAGCTTTTCAGCTTGCCGAGTTAGTTTAGAAGCGTCGGCACCGATTTCATTTAACAGTTTGGCGTTGCCGACAGCTAATTCATGACCGCTTACAATTCCTGTAATTCCCATACCTGTTATAGACTGAAATTCTGATACCGTATCAAGTTCAAGCTTGAGTTCGTTGGCTCTATCTACTATTGCCCGGGCCAGGGGGTGTTCGCTGCTTTTTTCGAGACCCGCAACCAGACTCAGTAAAGCATTTTTATCCCATCCGTTGATAGTTTCCACGTCTGACAGGCTGGGCTTGCCTTCGGTAAGCGTACCGGTTTTATCTATAACCAGAGTATCAATTTTTTGAAGTTGTTCGATAGCTTCAGCGTTTTTAAAAAGAACTCCAATAGTAGCCCCTTTTCCTGTCGCTACCATAATCGACATCGGGGTGGCCAGACCCAGGGCGCAGGGGCAGGCAATGATCAGAACTGCTACAGCGTTTATCAGGGCATGGGCCAAGCGAGGTTCCGGGCCGGTCAAGCTCCAGATACCGAAAGTTACTACTGCGACTCCGACAACAGCAGGAACGAAATATCCGGCTACCACATCAGCAAGCCTCTGAATCGGGGCACGGCTTCGCTGGGCATCTGACACCATCTGAATAATCTGAGACAAAAGAGTTTCGTCCCCTACCCGCTCAGCTTCAATGACTATTGAGCCGGTAGAGTTCAAAGTGGCGCCGATAACTTTTGCCCCGATTTCTTTATCGACCGGGATAGGCTCTCCGCTTATCATCGATTCATCGATTGAGGTTCTTCCTTCAACCACAACTCCATCGACCGGAACTTTCTCACCCGGGCGCACCCGCAAGCGGTCCCCTCTCTGTATTTGCTCGATGGGGATATCTTCTTCACTGCCATCGTCTCTGATTATCAGTGCGGTTTTCGGAGCCAGTCCTAAGAGAGCCCTGATAGCCTCCCCGGTTTTGCTGCGGGCTTTTAGTTCCATAACCTGTCCGAGCAGAACTAATGTTACGATAACCGCCGCCGCCTCGAAATAAATAGCTACCTGACCGCTGCTGTCTCTGAATGATGACGGGAAAATGTTCGGAGTAAAAGTGCCCAGAAGACTGTAAAGGTAGGCCACGGACACTCCCAGGCCAATCAGTGAAAACATATTAAGGTTCCTGCTGACAAATGACTCCCAGCCGCGCTGTAGTAGCGGCCAGCCGCACCAGAGGACAGCCGGGCTGGCAAAGGCTAACTGAATCCAGGCAAGACTGCGCTTTGAAGCGATTTGCTCAAGATTGACTCCGGGAATTAGTTCCAGCATAGCGGCTGCGACTACCGGCAGAGTAAACAGAACCGCCAGCAGAAATCTGCGCTGCATATCTTTCAGTTCGGAGTTGTCTTCTTCTTCAGCAGTGATAGTCTTGAGCTCAAGCGCCATGCCGCACTTGGGACAACTTCCCGGACTACTCTCGAGAATTTCCGGGTGCATCGGGCAGGTATATTCAGCCGGACTCATTTAACGAAAATGCTCCCCTATAAGAGGCAGTTTAATCGACCCCAACGGGACTCGAACCCGTGTTGCCGCCGTGAAAGGGCGGAGTCCTGGGCCACTAGACGATGGGGTCAATTCTCAATTTTTAAGAAGCCTATTATACCGATTTTCTTGGCGCAAAGTCAAGAAAGTTGAATCGATATCCGCTACCTCTGGGAAGTTTGATAATACTGCCAGCTCAGGTAAGTTCCTGCTGATACAATTCCTGTTAAAGTTGACTGTCTGTCTTTCTTGGAGTTGCTTTGTGCGATGTTTGGCGGCACTAAAAAACTCTGGCTGGTGGCCTTATTTTCTATCGTACTTATCGTACTGGTAAATCTGGCCTGGTGGATTTTCTACGATAAAACAGAGGCTATCCTTGATGGCCAACTGGGACGGCGACTGGCGCTGGTGGCCAATACCGGCGCCATGAGAATTACGGCCGCGGACATTGAAGCTCTGATGTCGGCTGATTTTGAAGCATTTGTAAAAATCTCAGACATCTTAGAAGATATCCGGCTGCTTGATTCTCTCTCGGAAGTCTTTCTTCTTGATGAAAACTATCAGTATCTGGCGACTACTTCCTATGAAACCGACAGTACATATTTGCTGGCTCCGCTAAATGGCCGCTTCATAGATTCGTTTTTTTACAGTTTGGAAGAGAATGCTCTGGTAACAGAATCTTACCAAACCGGTTCAATTTATCTCAAATCTGCTTTTGTGCCGCTGCCTGATTCGCTCGGGCTGGTGGTGGCAGTACTGGGTGTTGAAGCGCCCGTAGATTTTTTTGAATCACTAATCGAACTAAAAAACAATTTGTATTTTTCGAGTCTGCTGTCGGTACTGGCAGGTATTGTTTTCGGTATAATCTTTCTGCTGGTCCAGCGCTCTCTTAACCAGGCCGAAGCCCGCCTGGTACTCAGCGAAACGCACTCCCATTTAGGCCGGATGGTAGCAGTCATATCCCACGAAATAAAAAACCCGCTTATGATAATTCGCGGTGCGGCGGAGCGTCTCAAGAAATTTCTGGCCAAAGAAAATGAGCATCCGGAAGAATCAGATTTTATAATCGAAGAAGTTGACCGCTTAAATCAAATTGTCACCGGTTATCTGAGTTTTGCCCGCGGGACTACCGGCGGAATTTTGGCGGCCAGTCAGAGTGAGCCGGTTAAAGTGGCTGAATTTATTGCCAAAATGAAAGCTGACCTGGGGCAAAAATATGCTGACCAAAAAATCGAATGGATTAGTGATAATTCTCCCCCCGGTCTGGTTATCGATAGCTATCCTCGAGTCTTGCGTCAGATTCTATTGAACTTGCTGATAAACGGAGCCGAAGCCTGCCTGTCTGCCGAGAAGCCGCTGAAATTGGGAATCTCGATATTAGAGCAGGCTGAGTTTATTGAGATAAGAGTTCTGGATTTTGGTGCGGGCATTCCCAAGAGAGAGATAAAAAAGCTGTTCGAGCCATTTTATACTACCCGGCAGCAAGGCTCCGGTCTGGGTTTATACCTGACCCTAAAAATAGTTGAAGAATTGAAAGGCCGTATAGATATTCAGAGCGAGCCCGGTGAAAAAACAGAATTTATAATTTATCTGCCTAAAGAACCGAACCAGTAAAATATGGCACACATACTTGTTGTAGATGACGAACCGAAAATTTCTTCGATGGTCTGCGGAGTCATGGAAGACCTGGGGCACGATGTGCAGACTACGGTAGACCCCGCCGAAGCAATTAAGCTGCTTGAGCTGCATTCTTTTGATCTGGTTGTAACCGACATTTCGATGCCAGAAATCTCAGGCATGGAGATTCTCAAAAAAGCGCTGGAAAAAGAAGGTACTCAGGTAATAATGATGACCGCCTACGGCTCTGTTGAAAATGCTGTTGAAGCCATGAAAATTGGCGCTGTAGATTACATCGAAAAGCCGTTTAGTTTTGAGGTTCTGGAAGTCAGAATTCAGAAAGTTCTCCAGCAGCAAAAGCAAAAGTCGCTGGCAGATCACTATAAGAAAGTCGCCGCAGCTCAGTCGGAAAGTGATTTTGTAGGAAATTCTCAGGCGGCGGAAAAGGTTAAAGAACTTATCAGAAAAGTAGCTGTCACTAATGCTACTGTTTTGCTTACCGGCCGCTCCGGAACCGGTAAGGAAGTGGCGGCGCAGATGATTCACCAAATATCATCCCGTAAAGCCAATCCGTTTATAGCTGTCAATTGTGCGGCCCTGCCTGACAATTTACTGGAGTCTGAATTATTCGGACATGAAAAAGGCGCTTTTACCGGCGCCGACGCCCGTAAACGAGGCCGCTTTGAACTGGCCGACAGCGGTACTTTGTTTTTAGATGAAATAGGTGATATGACTACGGCCTTACAATCTAAACTTCTGCGAGTATTAGAAGAAAGAAAACTGGTCAGAGTCGGCGGCGTTGACCAGGTCGAGATTGATGTCAGAGTGGTGGCGGCCACTAACCGGGATTTGAAGGAAGAAATTGAAAATGGAAAGTTCCGGGAAGATTTGTTTTTCAGGCTCAATGTTTTCCCAATAAATATGCCCAATCTTTCCGAGCGAACCGAGGACGTTATTCCTCTGGCACAACACTTCTTAAAGAGGCAAAATTATCCCCACCTGGACCTGGATGTCAAAGTAAGCGAATTGCTCGAAATGTACGACTGGCCGGGTAATATCAGAGAGCTGCGAAATGTGCTTGAAAGAGCGGTAATTCTCTCGGGCGGCGAGCCTCTAAGTACGGCTGACTTTTCTCTGGAAATAGACAACGAGCCGATTATAGAAACCGGCAGCGCCAGTCCCGCCGCCAAAGAGGGACTTGAGATGGCCGAAAAACAGATGATTCTTGAGGCCCTAGAGCGCACTAACGGCAACAAAACCGAGGCTGCCAAGATGCTAAAGATTACCAGACGGCGTCTTTACAGCCGTATGAAAGTTCACGGAATTAGTCCCTGATGGTTCGTCGAAATTGTAGAACCGTACCTTAAGGTACAATCCGAATAGGCCGCAGAATTTGAGCGAATAGCGTAATCTCTTGTGTCCTATTTGGTTAAAAGAAGATAGGCAGCAATGGCACCTCCTTTGCGATAATGATCTCCGGATATTAAAACTGGAGCGATATGATGAAAAAGAAAATGCTCAAAAGCCTCATAATTGTAATAGCGGCGGCGATGCTGGCTCCGATATCAGCGGCCCAAATAACCGGTGATTTCATTGAATTCGTTAGAACCGAACTGGAAAGAACAAACCATATTCTTGAGAGGGTCAGAGAAGTCGTCAGAACTTCCAGCTCCCCCTCGGCTGCTTTAGTGCTGGAACAGGCTGTTCGTCTGCAAAGGCAGGCTTGGGAAAATTTTGGAATGGGGACTTCGGAAGGCTATAAGTTTGCCTCTAAGCTTACCCAGGCAGCCCGCGAGCAAGCCCATAAGGCCCTGAGCATTGCTCGTCTTTCCGAGCAAGGGGAAGAAACGGTCCTTCGCAAATTAGAACGGACCAAAGAACTTTTGACCCGGGTTCATGAGTCCCTGAGAGGTTCAGCAGATGAATCACTAAAAACACTATTTGAATCTGCCAGAAGACAGCTCAGGCAGGCCTGGGAGTTCTACCGCGCCAGGGAATATCGACCAGCTTTAAAACTGGTAAACCAAGTCGAAAAGACGGTGAGACGATTGCTGAAGAATGCAAACCGCCATCAAAACCGCCAGGCCAATTTTGAGCGCCGGGTCGAAACAGTCAGGGAACTGTTAAGCCGAGTCAGGGAGAGAATTGGCGACTGTAAATCAGAAGCGGCCGAGAGAGTCTTTAAGCAAGCCGAAGAAAGCTTTCATAAGGCGCTTGAACTGGCCGAAAATGGAAGACTCGAACAGGCTGTTAATCAGCTGCAGAGAGCTCGTAGAATTGCCCGGAAAGCTGCCGAGATGTGCGGCCAGGCTGATAATATCTCCGGCAGGTTGGAAAGCCTGAGAGCTGAGGCCGACCGCATAAAGGAAGATTTGCCTGCCAATGATGAGAGCGCTGCCCGCTTGATTGGTCAGGTTTACGGCCAGCTTGAAAATGCCAGAGAATTTATATCAAGACAGGACAATGAGGCTGCAGCGGCAGCTCTGAAGGCGGCTCAATTAACGCTCAGACAACTCAAAAGGCATCTGGACCGCAGCGAGTTTTAAGAGGCGGTCTGCCAGGCTTAGCAGTGAAATTGGGGAGAATTTATGGAGCAGCTGTTTGTCTGGTAGTAGCAGCGATTTGTCAAAACCCGCAAGCCTCAAACTTTGAAATAAAAACGTCCTTAGGCTACGATTTCATTTCACAAGAGTATTTCCTGGATTCGGTTACTACTGACAGCACACTTTCTCTGTGGCAGCTCAAAACTGATTATCTTGATGAACTAAGAGGCAGGATTTCTTTTCGTTACTGGTCAGGAGAACAAAGGGAGCTGGAACTTCAGTCAAGTTTTGAACAGTCCAATGAGCTGTTTAGAATAAGACTTTTTGCTGACTGGAGACCAAAGCTCGGTAACAGCAAATTGGGCATAAGCACTGAGCTGGAACGGCGAGACCGCTATAAAGGAGTTTCTCAGTTTGGTGATTCCTATCTTTTTGGCTACACCAAGGCCTTCATAAAAATTCCGGTTTCAGCTAAGCTGACTTCAAAGATTCAGTTTATGAGCGAGTTTGTTTGTTTTGACAGCACCTCAGAATTCAGTTTTGACTACTATCGATTTGGCCCCAAAATCGGCCTGACTAAATCTTTCGAGAGCTTTTCGTTTTTGAACGTCAATCTGTTTCTGGTGACCCGACAGGTGCCAGATTCGGCTGAGCTTGATTATCTGAATTTTGGGCTGGATGGCTCTTTTTTCGGATTAATGGATGGCGGCGATTTTGATTTTTATGCCAGATTTGAGCGCAAGGACTACAGCCGGGCTGACAGGCAAGACGACCATTTTAGATTCGATTTTGACGGCAGAGGGGAAATCAATATTAGGGGCAATTCAATTATGAGAATTGAGCTGCGCTCAGATTTCGTTTTCTATAGCCCTGAAGACCAAGTCAATTTTGACTACGGCCGGCATCTTCTGACCCTACTGGCAGGCTACGAAAAAGATGGCTGGGGGGTTGCCATTGGACCGGAATTTGGGCTTCTGCTGGAACAGGAAAGAAGCTTAAATACAGTTGAAAATTACTTTGAAATTGGCGGCAGAATAGACCTGGAGCTGCTTAAGGCCGGTCGATTTTTCGGAAGTCTGGAGTCTACCCTGGGCTACCGAAATCTTAAAATTGAGGATCAATTACAGACCAATTTCGTTTACGAGAGAATCAATACGATAGGAAATTTTCAGCTGGGAAACGGGCTGAATCTGAACTGGCTCTTTTCAGCTGAATGGGAATGGCATGATTTGAGGCAGGAAAACTCTCAAATTTTCCTTTTGTCCTCAAGCTTCAGCTACTCTCTTTGAGCCTTTTTTGTTTCGAAAATAAGCAATGTCATTCAGGCTCAGTCCTGGTTTTCTGCTTGGAAATCTACGATTTTACTGGTCAAGATACAGAGCTAATTTGATAATTATTTCACAATGTCTCTTCTGGGAAGACTTCCCTTTTCAACTGTCATGACCAGCTCTTCACCAGATTCTAGGACAATCACACCTCAAATTAGACTATCGTTCAAGTTTGCACTATGTGATATGATTCACAAGTGAAAGGTTTTGGGCAACACAAAAAATTAACCGCTAATGATTTTGGGGGCTCAGATTGCTAGTCTTGGACTGTTCATGGCAGTGCTGTCGGGGGAGTCAACTTGAGCCCATTGAATAAAGTGAGCACAATGCAGAGAGTAAATCTCCAGCCTAAGATTATGTCCGGGCGCTTAAGATTGCTGGCCTAAAGGACGGCGATCTGAAGTTGCCTGCAATCAAAAATTAGGCTGAAAGTTGGTTCAGGCAGAGACTGGCTGGTGAAGCCGAAATATGCCTTAAATTTGAATTTTGCTACTACCTCTTATAGTATTTGAAGTTTTTTAAAAAAAAGCTTGACATAATCAGCTTTTATTGTATTTTAGCGCTGTCTAGGGAAATAGTTGTGTAGAAAACGCTTCTGTTTTGAGACCGTCGCACCTTTTGTAACTCTTTAATTACTAAAGTGTTACAATTTTTCAAAAGCTTCTTTTTGGTTTTCATATAGAGATGATAAGACCTTGGGAATTGTTATATTCTCTAAGTTTTTAACTCTCAAAAAGATTCTTCTAAAGTCCAGTTTTGATAGCAGCGGTTGATTCAGACCGATCTTTGAATTGGTTTGTATTTTAGCAGTTGTTAATTCGGAGCTGGTGGATCTTGATAGTCAGTTTACCTAATTGTAAACTGTAATCGAGACCTTATGGGTAGCTGTCAATTAATATGATTTTTTGACTGTTACCTGAAATAATAAGACCTTTAGGTTTTAAAGGAGCATTCTAATGATGCACAAAAGAACAGTATATTCTTTGTTGCTGACCTCCTTTATACTGGTGTTTGCATTTTCATCAGCCTTGGCTCAGACTGTGACTTTTGAGTCGAAGAGCGCAAATCGTTGTGAGACAGGAGTACTGAATATTACAGTAGATGCTGGCTCTTCAGAGTTTATCGCATTTGAGATTGTTATTGAAATTAGCTCTTTTTCCGGTGATGCTTTCTTTGACAACTTCAATGTAGTATTCGATCCAGGTTTTCTTGGCCAATTCGCAAGAATGGATATTGATTTGTTGTCAGGAGTGGATGGTATCTCTCCTGATACGGTACGAATGTGGGGCCTAGCGCTTGACCCTGGTGACACGCCTCTCTCGGGTGTAACGATAGTAGGTCAGCTGGATTTTACGATCAATGATGTATGTTCAGGTGAAATCTCAATAGACGGAGCAGTATTTATAAGTCCAGATAATCCGTTAATTGTAGCTTCGACCCAGTTTGTAGACTCTGACGATTATTCTTTGATTCCAGCAGCAGTAAATGCTGGAACAATTACGGTGGTCAATGAAACCCCTACTATCGATCCGATAGCTAATGCTACTCTGTCCTGGACATCGTCCTATTCAGACGTAGCAACAGCTGACGATCCTGATCTGCCCAATGGCTGTGAAAATCTGACTTTCGACACACTGGCTGTGCCGGCTGGTTTGTCAGTAAATGCTTCAACAGGTGTTATAAGCTGGAATCCTACCCCCGCTGACATCGGTGTGCATGGTGTGACAATCCAGGTTACGGATGCTTGCGGTGCTACCGCAACGTCCAGTTTTGAAATCTGTGTAACTAACGAAGCGCCTGTAATTGCTTCATGTTCAACTCCCGACCGTGTTTGTTGGGGAGAGGAACTATCAGGCAGCGTTACGGCTTCCGATCCCGATGGCGGACCGGCAGCTTTATTGTATTCTCTGGCCAGTTTTAGTGGTCCGGGAACAGTAACCGTTGATCCGAGCACAGGTGATTGGACTTGGCAGACAGACGAGCAGAACGAATATATTGGTACGTTTGAGCTATGTATTGTAGTTACAGATGGCGCCAATACATCCGAATCCTGCAGTCCGTCTAATGCAAACACTTGCTGTGTGGAGATTGAAGTTATTCCTACTTATCGGGTATCTATCGAGAAAACCGTAAATACAGGATTTGGTTCCTTAGAAGATGTCAGTATCTCACTTGATAATGGCATTGATCCCGGTAACCCGATGGGTGGATATGACCTCTTGATTCAGTATGATGCCTCAGTATTGTCCTTTAACTCAGCCGATATTGGTGCCTTGATTGACGCCGATGGCTGGGAATATTTTCAATATCGTCATGGTCAAGCCGGCAACTGCGGCTCGAACGCTTGTCCCTCAGGCATGCTTCGCGTAGTAGCAATTGCCGAGACCAATAATGACCTTGATCATCCCTCTGGCTTTGGTGAAACCCCGGCTGCCAGCAGCGAACTTGCCGTATTGCACTTCTTAGTCACCAACGACTATACCCTTGAGTGCCAGTACGTACCGATTCGGTTCAAGTGGTATGATTGCGGAGACAATGCCATTTCATCCCAGAGTGGTGATACTCTGTTTATTTCAGACAATGTCTACGACACAGATCTCATTGGCAACATAGCCGATCCGAGCGCTTCCTTCCCGACTCTGCAGGGCGCTAATTCAAGCTGCGATGTGGCAGTTGATGACGGAAAACCGGATCTTGAGCGCTGCATTGATTTCTGGAACGGTGGAATTTTCATCGTTTGCGTAGGCGATCTTGACGATCGTGGCGATATCAACCTCAATAATATTGCTTATGAGGTTGCTGACGCTGTTCTATTTAGTAACTACTTTGTCTATGGCATTATCGTGTTTACGATTAATCCTGCCGGTCAGATAGCTGCTACAGACGTCAATGCTGATGGTGCAGTATTATCAGTAGCTGACCTTGTTTATCTGATTCGTATAGTTATCGGCGATGCCCAGCCAATTCCTAAATTCACTCCGACAGAAGTAGCGGTTCGTTATACCCATAATAATCTGGGTGTAATGTCGATCAAAGACGATGTCCAGATCGGCGCTGCTCATATAGTGATTTCTGGAAAAGTAGATCCGATTCTATTGGCTGACGAGATGGAAATACAGTATGCCTTTGATGGCACCAATACCAGGGTTCTGGTCTGGTCCGTAGAAGGCAACAGCTTCACCGGCGACTTCCTGAATGTTACTGGTGATGTAGTTTCACTCGAAATGGCGACCTACGAAGGTCATCCGGTCAGCCTTGAGGTTCTGCCGACAGAGTACGCTCTTAATCAGAACTATCCTAACCCGTTCAACCCGAGCACAGTCATCAGCTTTAGCCTGCCGACTCAGAGCGACTACACCCTGACTATTTTCAATGTAAATGGTCAGAAAGTAGCAGCCTTTGACGGTTCAGCCGAAGCCGGCGAGCACGAAGTTGTCTGGGAGGCCGGTACAGTTCATGCTAGTGGTATCTATTTCTATAGACTGGTAGCAGAGAACGGTTCCGATCGCTATGTCGACACAAAGAAAATGGTCTTGCTGAAATAAGTACTTTTTAAGAAAGTACTTCGGCTGGAATCCGAAGGATTCTGACCTTAGCATATTCCATATAAATTCTCCCTCTGACTCCGATTTTTTCGGGGTCGGGGGGAGTTTTATTTTTGGATAAAGAGCGTTTGCCTTGGGGGTACTCGGCAGGATTGGCGGCTTAGCTGAGCAATTCGCCTGAAATTTCACTAATCCTATTTAATTTTGAATCATCAGCTTTCTTTGGTTCCAGCGCCTGTTCAATCAGGTCTTCCAGATTAGAGATGCGAAATGGCTTGGATAATATACCCTCCGGATTTACAGAATGAAGAATATCTGTCTGGGGCAGTCCCGTAATAAAAATTACAGGCAGGCCGGGATAGTTTTCTCTGATTCTTTCAAGAAGAGAAAAGCCATCCATTTCGGGCATTTTGATGTCACTTATGATAAGATGAAATTTTGATTCAGCCAGTTTCGCCAGGGCTTCCTTGGCACTTTTGGCATCTTCGGCAGTATAGCCAATTGCTCCAAGCGTTTCGGTTAGGAGACTAAGCAGGCGGCTGTCATCGTCAACTACAAGAATTCTGGCTTCGGAACAATTCATATCAACTTTCTTAAGACCTGATAATTTTCAGGAGCAATTCTTTTTTATCTTCAAGAATCTCTGCACTTTTGGCTTCGATATTGAGCCTAAGTAATGGTTCGGTATTTGAGCCCCTTAAGTTAAACCAAAAATCATCAAATTGTATAGTCAAGCCATCTTCATTATCTTGAATGCCATCAGAGAAAGCCTGTCTTACCTGTGTGATTTTGTTCTCGATCGAATCTACCCGGCTGTTTATTTCTCCTGATTGGAAATATGGATTCAGCTCCGAAATAAGTTCGTCGAGAGGTCTGTTTTCTACCGACAAAAGCTCCAGGCAGACCAAGAATGCAATCAGGCCGGAGTCTGCAAACCAGTTTTCGCGGAAATAAAAATGGCCGGAGTGTTCACCTCCAAAAATAGCGTTATGCTCTTTCATCAGCGGCTTTATATAGGCATGTCCGACCCTGGTGCGAATTGATTTGCCGCCCAATTTTTTTATGATTTCCGGGACTGCTTTGGAGCAGATTAGATTGTATAATATCGTTTCCCCGGGGTGTTTACTTAGCAGCGATTTGGCGGCCAGGGCTATTACCATATCTCCGGTTATTTGGTGTCCCAGCTTGTCTACCAGAAACATGCGGTCGGCGTCGCCGTCAAATGCAGCTCCAAAATCGGCCTTTTCTTCGGCCACAGCTTTTTGCAGATCGACTAAGTTTTCCGGCTCCAAAGGAGAAGCCGGGTGGTTGGGGAAATTGCCATCCAGTTCAAAATATAGCCTGGTGACTTCAAGCGGCAATTTTTCCAGTACCGGCGGAAGAGTCAGCCCGGCCATGCCGTTGCCGGCATCGATAACAATCTTAAACGGCCTTATCTTGGTGACATCTATAAACGAGAGGCAGTGGCTGATGTATTCGTTTAGAATGTCTCGTCTGGAAGTTATGCCTCTGTTTTTGGCAAGTGGCAAATTTTCCTGCTGAATCATATCGAGTATTTGCCGCAGGTCCTGGTCGCCAGAGAGCGGCTCGGCATTTTTGCGGCAGATTTTGAGGCCGTTGTATTCTTTGGGGTTGTGGCTGGCCGTAATCATAACACCGCCATCGAACTGGTATTTGCCCACTGCAAAGTAAAGGGCGTCGGTTGAGGTCAGTCCGATATCGATGACATTGGTGCCGCCGTCGTTTAGTCCTCTGGCCAGATGCTCAAATATCTCGTCAGAAGAGAGCCGCATATCTCTTCCGACAGCTATAGTTTCTGCTTTTAAATATAGGGCTAGAGCAAGTCCTATGGGGTAGGCGTAATCGGGTTTAAAAGTGTCAGGCACTGTGCCTCTGATGTCATAGGCTTTGAAGATTATTGGGTCAATTTGCATCCGGGGAAAAGCTCCTTAATCTATCTAAGTAATATCGGCCGATTTGAGTATCACTAATAAAAATAGACTGTCTTGAGTGGCCGGTCAACTTTATAAGTGGAAAGTCTGAAGTTTTGAGAGTAAACTCTGTTTTAGAAACTGACACTTAGCGAAGAAACTCACCAAGTGAGCTTGCGTTTTGAGGAGATTTGATTATAATCCGTTTCTGATTTTGGCCGATTTTATATCGATGTCGACTTCATATTTGGTGATATAGGATTAGTGAATACCCCGGTGATTTTGATAAGAGATTGATGGGCGGTTAGCTCAGCTGGTTAGAGCACCTGCCTTACACGCAGGGGGTCACTGGTTCGAATCCAGTACCGCCCATATTGGTCTGGCTGGGTCTACCAGAAGTACCGGTTAGACAGACAGAAAGTTACCAAAATCGGTAGTCGGCTTAAGCAGAGTTGACGATAGCAATATGTAAGTAATTTGTTCGGGGTCGTAGTTCAGTTGGTTAGAGTGTCCCGACAGTATCGTCGGGAAGACCGCGAGTTTTAGAAAGTAAGATATAGTTAGAATAATAAAATAGAGTCGGGGTCGTAGTTCAGTTGGTTAGAACGCCTGCCTGTCACGCAGGAGGTCGCGAGTTCGAGTCTCGTCGACCCCGTATCTTTATATCCACAAGCACATCAACGAGTTACATTGAGGGGCTTACGAGACCACAGTCCGATAATAGTATGTATCATTACAATATTGCTGTCAGTATTGGCGGCGATTGGCATCATATCATACGTGATAGTTTGGATAGTAACACCAAAGCGAACGTGGTAAGTGTGATGTTGAAAGTCAGGCCGAGACCCTGAAAGCAACGAGCATAGCTTGTTTCAATTTGAAACGTGTATTTTAAGTTCTTTCTATTAGTACAGTTTAATTCTTTTAATTTTGCATTCTTTACTGGAACATTTCGTTTCAGTTGTCAATAGCATGCCGGTTTGGCCGATAGTATAGCGATAAGGTAGCGGTATGCCAAAACAGTCAGTTATTTACGGGAATATAGTCTCCGACGAAGATCGCCGGAAAATCAGCAGTAAGCACCCGGGTAAAATGGATAAAATTCTCTGGCTGGATAAACCGGAGATGTTCCAGAAACAGACCGGCGGTGCCATCGTAATAGTTGATCTTGATGACCCCAAATTTGCTTCACCAGATTTTCTTGTCTCAATCGCAACAGCTGGAGAGAATGTAAAGATAATCGGAAAGTCGAACGAACTTAATCTCGACGATTCGCTGAGAGTAGCCAAGATGGGCGTTTCTGAGATTCTTTCGTCCAATGAATGCCTTGAAAGACTGCAACAATTCTTAACGGAACTAGAAGAAGATAAAATTTCTACCGTCCCTAAAGAATCAAAGTATAGCGCCTCGGCATTGATAGGTGTGTCGCCTGCCATGAAAGAGATTCGCAAAACTCTGGAGCTGCTTGCTGAAGTGGATTATCCCAGTGTCTTGATTCTTGGAAGCACCGGGACCGGCAAGGGTCTCATTGCAAAAATTCTGCATAATACCGGCTGCAGAAGTAGTGAGAATATGGTAGAGGTCAACTGTTCGGCCATTCCTGATAATCTTTTTGAGTCAGAGCTTTTCGGCTATGTAAAAGGAGCCTTTACAGACGCAAAGCATGACAAAATAGGACTATTCGAATACGCTGAGAATGGAACTCTGTTTCTTGACGAAATAGGCAACCTCTCACCATCTGCACAGGCCAAACTCTTAAAAATAGTTGAAGAGAAAAAGCTCAGGCGGGTTGGCGATGTTAGCGAAACAGACATAAATGTCCGGATTGTAGTAGCCACCAACTCTAACCTTCAACAGGCAATCAAAGACGGCCGGTTTCGGGAAGACCTGTTTTACCGGTTGAATCTGCTAACCATAGAACTTCCCCCCTTAAAGGACCGTCCCGAAGATATACCGGTAGTTGCAGAGCACTACGTTCAGTTCTATTCTTCATTATATGGCAAAGAGAATTTGTCTGTTTCGGATTCAGCTCTTTCAGCAATGAAGGAATACTACTGGCCCGGTAACGTACGGGAGCTCTGCAATGTAATAGAAAGAACCGTCTTGCTCAGCAAAGCCGGCCCCATAACCGCTGATACAATTAATAGCGCCCTTGCTAACAAGAGAGTAACTCTTGCTGATCGCGAACAGTTGATTATTGACCTGCCGGGACATGGCAAACCTCTTAAGGATATCGTAAAACAGGTTGTTATCGAAATTTTGAATACGTTCAACTGGAATAAGTCAGAAACAGCCAGGTATTTGGGCATTTCTCGACCCAGACTCAGAAGAATCATGAGCGACTCCAATATCAAGGCAGACAGGCGCGAAATGTAACGTTGGAACGGTTTGTTCCAGCTGCTAAAAATCATCGTAATTCTTTAATTATCAATAACTTAGCTATTATTCCCTGATCTCTTTGGTCTAATTTGTTCCGATTAAAGTCAATCAGGCAATAGAATATGCACCATACTTTCTCCCGTAAAGCATTGAAGTACAATAGCTTGAACCAAGCCGGCACCCCCTTTGCCTATAAGTGAAGCGTAATGTTTATGAAAACTAACAAACCGACATACATTAGGAGGTCATTAATGAATCGGTTCAAAACTCTAACCAAATCGACACTGCTACTGGCAGTGCTCGCTATTGGGACGTTTTTGATGGTTGGGTGTTCGGGTAATCCGGTAGGAGAGATTGCCACTGAGCCAACGCTGCTGCAGCGTCCAATCCTTGCAGACGGTCCTGAGTACGCAAGACGAATTAAAGAAGTAACAACCTACGCAGAAAAAATCATTTCATCCAAATGGGGTGGTAAATTGTCTGTGACAGGCATAGTTCTTTCGATTCCAAAGCGTGCCGTCGCGAACGATACTTTATTTAGTATCAATCTCCCCGATTTGAATGTTTTCTATGCCGAATTTGGATCGGACGGTCTGAAATTTGATAATCCGGTAACGGTTACATTCTCATATGCTGATGCCGACCTAAGCGGAGTAGATGAGTCTAATATCAGTTTGGCCTGGTTTAATGAGAATATAAGTAGATGGCTTAAAATTGATTGTGTAGTTGATACCAAGAACAAAACCGTAATCGGACAGTTGAAGCATTTCTCAGCCTACGGCCTGATATCTGACTAAGAAGAGAGTTAGTAATTGTTGAAACCTTATATTAAGGAAGCTAAGAACAATGAGTGAGCTGGTAATTAACAGAACTACAGACGAGACGGGTTCCCAGATACAGAACGGGTTTGCCCTGCTCGAGCTGGCTCGCGGATGGCTGCAACAGGCTAACTCTGTCGTTGCTGAAGAGTTACTCAAATCTGCCATAAACTCCGGTGAAGCTGAAAAAGATCCGGAACTGCGGGCAAGAATATTGAAAGAGACGGCACGTTCCAAGATGATGCAATCAGATTGGGATGAAGCCGATTCATTATATCTTGAGGCTCAACGTTTGTTTAGCGACATTCAGGTTTTCAAAGGCGCTGCTGAGTGCGCCAGAAACCGCGCAAATCTCTATTTCCAGAAGGGTATGTATAGGCATGCCGAACAATACTGCGAACAGGCTCTTAACTGGGCTACCGAAGCTAACGACCATGAGCTCAGAGCTTCTATTCTAAATACGGTTGGGGCGATTAAGTCTGCGACTGGTGATTTAAATGAAGCAATTAAGATGTTCAATCTCTGTTTGTCAGATTTTCAAACTGCGGGAAATTACTCGCGTCAGGGTTATGTAATATTGAATATTGGATTAACCCAGATCGAACTAAAAGCCTATGGCGAAGCAATTCAGAAATTGAACGAAGCTTTGTCTATTGCCTTTAGTGTAAAAGACCTGCATCTGGTTGAGATTTGTTATCAGAACATATCCAAATGTTATCTTGAACAAAACGAAGTATCTCTGGCCAAGTCCGTAGTTGATACCGCGCGTAAGTTTCTACCCGGTCTTAACTCACAGGCGCTTGAGGCAGAGCTTAATCTTACTGATTGTAAGATTCTCAGAATGCTCGGGCATTTTGAGGCTGCCGAAGAACTTCTAAGTGAAACTCTGGAACTGGCCAAAAGGAGAAACCTGTCGGCCCTGATAGCTGACCTGCTTTTTGAACAGGGACTCTTGTTAAAAGACCAGGGTAAGTTCGACATTGCTCGGGCTAAACTTGAAGCTGCTTCCGGACAGTTTGAGAAACTGGGTATGCAAAAGAACTTCAAAGATGTCGCAAGCGAACTAAGCCAATTAGAAAGGAATAGAGGTGCTCTCCAAGCTACCACAGGATGACAAAAGCACGACGCTGGATGACCAGCTGAAAGCCATTCTGAGCCCGGACTTCCTCCCCTCAAAACAGGACTGGGAACGTACGGTGAGCACCTTGATGATGACAGCCAAAGAGGCGAACAAATCGTTCGAGTTCGAAAAAGCCGTCATCATCCTGGAGGCCCTGGAGAGCATATGCAGTTCCCAGGGCAAGCAGGAATTTTCCGTGAATTGTCGGATTCAATTACTTCAGGAAAAGGGGCATGCTTTCGGCTCCTTAGGTAAGTATGATGAAGCTATTAGCGATTTCAAAAAAATTCTGACAATTTGTCAAGACAATAACGAACTGGACTTAAAGAGTGAAACATATACGCAGATTGGACAGTTGCTTGCCAAACAAGGTGATTTTGAAAGAGCCTTGGGCTTTTTACAACGAGCTATCGGTGCCTATCGCCGAAGTAATGACAACACCGGTCTGTGTAAGGCTCTCAGAAATCTCGGCGTGGTCTACTGCGAACTGGGAGACTTTGACGAAGCAGAGTCTGCTATCGCTGAGGCTATTGACATCTCAGCTGCAGCCAGTGATAGATTGCTTTATGCTGACCTGACCAACAACCTCGGCGCCATAATGAATATGAAAGGCAAGAGTAGCCGGGCACTGGAATTATACTGGGAGTCTCTGGAGATATACGTTGAAAACGAAGAAATCAGAAAGGCAGCCTATACCAAGAATAATATTGGCATCAGTCTGTCTGAACTGGGAAATGTTACCGATGCCTACAGCTATTTTAGAGGATCGTATGAGACATCACTAAAGATAAAAGATGCCTATTTGAGACTGATAGCCGCGTTAAATCTCGCAGATGTATATCTAAAGCGAGGGAATTTCGAACGCGCTAAGAAACACTCCAAGTGGGCTGAAAAATATTTAACCGGCGAAAAACTTATCAATATAAATTTGATCGAAGCCAAAAAGCTGAACGGCAGAATTTGTTTTGCTGAAGAACATTATGACGATGCCTTAAATGAGTTCAACAGCGCCCTTGAAATTTGCAGCGAAATCGGCAGCAAGTTTCATGAAGCGGAAGTCCTATTGGAGCGGGGCAAACTGCTACGTGTAACAGAGCAGCACTTTGACGCCCTAAGCGACCTCGAGACTTCATATTACATTTTCAAGAAAATCAAAGCCGAGGGCAAGCAGCTTCACACCGAGAAAATCATCGATTCGGTTGAACATTTGTACCTTGAGATTTTTAATTCAATGGGTAAAATGGTTGACCGCAAAGACAGCTATACCAAGGGCCACTCTGACAGAGTTGCTTCACTTTCGCTTCTTCTGGCCAAAGAGCTGGGTCTCAAGACAAGTGTTGTAAAAACAATTGTTGCTGCAGCACTTTTGCATGATATCGGTAAGGTGGAAATCAGTGACAGTATTCTAAAGAAGCCGGGACGCTTGACAGACGAAGAGTTCGATGAAATCAAGAAGCATCCTGAATACGGCCTCGAAATGCTGCGAGGCAAGGAGTTCCCCTGGGATATCAAACCGCTGATACTTCACCATCACGAACGTGTCAATGGTTCCGGTTATCCTATGAAAATCAAAGGGGAAGATATTCCCCTGGGTGCACGGGTGATATGTATTGCTGATGTGTTCGAAGCGCTTACTTCCGATCGTTGCTATCGCGATGCTTTTAGCGTTGAAAAGGCTTTAGGCATTATGAAAAGTGAATCGGGCACGACTTTTGACCCGGTTTTACTCAAAAGTTTTGTGGCATTAGTTGAACGTGGTGATGTGGACTACATTATAAATACTCGTACCCGTCACGATGCCATGTACAAAATCTGGTCTCAATGTATGGCCGCCGATGAACCGGAGCAAATACAAGAATTAGATTTTGTCATTTCTTGATCATTTATTTTCACGGTTACGAGAACTAATCAAAGCAGAATTGTATCTTAAAAGTTCTGTGTTTCGTAACGTTAACTCCGTATTAATTGATTTTGAATCAGCCTGATGACTTCCTGACCGGAACCTACCCAAAGGGTGTACCACCCGGCGTTGTTAATCAGGACGAATACAGCAGCCTTCGTGGTCCAATACCGCGCTTTCATTAGGAGTGGTTCCCTTCAATCGATTTATGTAGAAATCCAAGTCCTTCTTGACCACTTCAGCGCAATATGGGCAACGACAAAAGTCTAATTCCTGCCCTTCAATTTCAATTGTTACGGCTTGGTCAGGCGGCTTTTCGGCCAGGCAACTGGGACACACGATTAAATCGCGGCTTTCCGCCAAGTATTTCTCAGGATCAGTGACGAATAAATCAACGCATCCCTTGCAACAAAAAAAGTATTCTTCATCGTTGTGATGGTATACTGAGGCCTGCGCTTTGCTGATTCCCAGCCTGACAAGGGAGCAACCACAGGTGGAACAAATAGGCGTTTTCATTTCGTGAATATCTTTCCCGTCTCAGCATTCAGAGTTTATAGTCCGAGTGCTTTCATCAGCTCTGCTTCGTTAAAGCCTACAATAGCGGCCCCATCAATAACAGTAACCGGCGTGGTCATATACCCCAGTTGCTTTAATTCTTCGAGAGCTGACTCGTCCTCGGCGACGTTGCGCTCTGTGTAGGAGATGTTCTTGTGTGAAAGAAACTCTTTCGTCCTGTCGCAAAACATTCAGCCCGGCTGGGAATATACTATTACTTTTCGATTCATAGTCCTGTACCTCCGTGTACGTTTGATTGCCAGTTTGTCACAATATAGACCAAAATTATTCCCGTGTCTATCAGAAGATCCAATGTTATAGAGGCTTGATAGATTCAAGCTTCACACCGGTTGCCTCATCAATTGCCGGCTTATAACAGCAAGAGAATCGATAGTTAGCTAAATTTTTCAATTTTTTTGTTTTTTTGAGAAAACTGGAACCCTGTACTATAGTACAGGGTGTTACGGGTAATGAATGGAGAACAAAACGATGAAAACTAATGACTTAAATTCTGGTGACCTTGCTCGAGCTGTTGGAGTCAATAAAGAGACCCTGCGATTCTATGAACGAAAGGGACTCCTGAGGAAGCCAGAAAGGACAGAGGCTGGTTATCGGCTTTTCGATTCTACCGATGTCGAGCGGTTAACCTTTATTAAGAATGCCAAGAGTCTCGGATTCAGTTTGGGGGAAATCAAGGAACTTCTGGCGATTGCTGACGGCAACATCACGTGTCGTGATGAGGTCAAGAGCATAGCTAAGAGCAAACTCAATTTCATCGACTCTCAAATCGAGAGCCTGAATAATTGGAAAAGAACATTATCAAAATTGCTGTGTGATTGCGAAAAGACAGACAGTGATGATCTGTGCCCAATCATTCAAGATTTATCGAAAGGAAAAAACAATGACTGCAAGAAGTGAAGCTATGAAAGCTACAGTCCCAAACCAGGAAGTGCGTGGCGTGAAAGAAAAGGTGATCAGTTTTCTGGCGCTTTTTACTTCCACCGGCACCTTACTCTGCTGTGCCTTGCCGGCCTCACTGGCTGCCATCGCCGGCGGATCAGCCGTGGTTGGTTTGATGTCAACTTTTCCGTGGCTGGCCCCGTTATCTCAACATAAGGGCTGGATTTTTCTGGTGGCGGGTGTCATGATAGGGTTTAATGCTCTGCTCTCTTTCCGTCCGAAGGGAGCCGTAGCTTGTGCCATAACCGGCGGTAAGGGATGTGAAGTTGCCGGGAGATTCTCCAGAATAATGCTCTGGATCTCAATTGTAGTTTACTCTGTAGGTGTCTTCATGTCATATGCCATTGTACCAATTTTGCGGTTGCTGGAGGGTTAATTATGAAACATTGTTTAGTCCATATTTTGCCAAAAGGTGAAAAAATAAAAAACGTACTGAGAAAAGAGTCCGGCTACTTTATGATTAACTGGCGCAATTTGTTTAAAGTAGTGTTATCCTGTGCAATTCTGCTTCCACTCACTGACGCTCTTGCACAGGGTCCGCCGATTAACACAGATACGCCTATTATGCTTGGAGTGTCGGGAGGGGGGATTCGAAGCTTCGGTAAGATTACCCGCAAAGCTACCCTATTGCGCGATGGTAAAGAAATAGCCGACACCTTAGATAGGAGTGTTACTTCATGGGTTACGCCGGTGGCGATACCGTACAATTTGTACTCCGACAAATTGCAAATAGGTTTGATTTTCCCTTATGTGAATATTAACCTCGATAAAACGACAGGCGATGTCTCCAGCTCCGGCATTGGAGACATAAAACTGTCCGCGAAATATTTGGTCTACCAATTCGACCGGAAGAACAAGACTATCCGAGTAGCCTGGAAGGCGGGAGTAAAACTTCCAACAGGTGACGAGGATACTCAGCCAGCGCTGGGCACGGGATCGACGGACTATTTCTTTTCAACCGTTGCTGGTTGGCTTGAAAAGCGTGTTGGAGTGTTTATTGAGGGCATATACAATGTTAATACATCCAGGGACTCTCTGGATTTTGGCAACAGCTTTTCCTACAATCTTGCGCTGGGTTATCGTTTGCTACCCGCGGTTTATGAAACGTATCCTTCGCCCCAGATTAACGGATATCTGGAGCTTAATGGAACTACCGTCGCTAAGAGGGAAGTAAACGGCGCCAAGGTTGACAATTCGGGAGGAACGATACTCTTTTTATCTCCAGGGCTCCAATACATTGGAGGTCGAGGCTGGCTGGTGGAAACGTCATTTCAATACCCCATTATTACCGAGCCCAACGGTACCCAGTTAGCTACCGATTGGACGCTCTCATTTGGAACCAGGATATTGGTGTTTTAGAATCGAAGGAGTTTTCTGAAAGCGATATCAAATACTTAAGAAAAAATAACTGAGAATGAGAGATCAAACTAACATTAGTAGAAAGGACAATCAAATTATGAAGAAGTTAATAGCACTAACGGTATCCATGCTGATTCTCGGCATGGGGATTTCACCGGCGGTCAATGCGCAGGTGGAGGAGGTCGGCATTAGGGTTGACGGGCTCTCTTGCCCGTTCTGTGCCTACGGTCTTGAGAAAAAACTCAAAAAGATCGACGGCGTTAACGATGTGATAATCAACATTGATAAAGGTGTTGCGACGCTAAAAGGGAAGAAAGGTGGGTCTATCGTTGTTGAGGGATTGAAGGACGCAGTTGCCGATGCAGGCTTTACACCCAGGCAAATCACTGCGATCGTAGTGGGAGCGGTCGAAGAGCATGGCGATTTTGTAGTTCTAAAGAATATTGGCTCAGACTTCATGTTCATTCTGAAGGAGAACGAACAACTCCTGGAACTACGTTCAAAGTTGCAGGACACTGAGAAGCAGGTCCGAGTCGAGGGTGTTCTGACCTATGTTGCCCCCGAAGGTCATGACAATCATCCCTATACTTTGACCATTGAGCGGTTTGAGGTCATTTCGTGAAGCTCGCATATTCCGAACGAGTGAGCATGTGGGGTTTGATGTCGTAGTCAAACCCTGCCTTTTGTTACGAAAGACAGAACTTTCCATAAGTCTTGATTTCTATCAAAGCCTAAACCTAAGAAGAAAAGTTCTTGGTTCTGCACGGTTCGGGGAGCCAATTTGGGCATAACTGTGTCTCAAAAGTGCTGTGTTTGGTAACGTCAACCCCGCTTATTCAAGCCGCATTCTCAATCACCCAGTTGCGAAAGTCGTCTCGTAGACCCCGTTTTTTTCGAAATAGCAGTAGTTTGCTGACCAACACAGAAATCCCCTCAACCCTAAAAATCTCGCTCAAAACCTGTCGAAACGGCCACCTGCCCGACAGGCATGTTGGCAGAATTATCGAATCCTATAAATTTTGGCACATATTTCTCTTAGTAAATGAGTACATCATTTAGATTAGACAAACGGTTCTGCTTTGGTCTGACAAACTGATCTTAATTAGTTGTGGCGCTTTTGCCAATAAGCAAAGAATGCCTGCAATCAGTCTGTGGTCTTCAAGCAAAACAAAACCCCCGGCTAAAAGCGCGGGGGTTTTTATTTTTCGATAGAGTCTTGGGATTTATGAGTTGATCTTCTGCGCTGAGTCCGAAGATTGTTCAATTGACGCTTCCACTTGGCTGCGTTCAAAACCCTGATGAGGCTCAATCTGCTCTTCGTCGCGGACATGCCTGAAAGCCCATTCCTTGGTTCGAAATTCATTCAGAACTTCATCAAGGCTGCGCGAGTACTCCGATGTCTGTCGCAACCGCTGCAGGTTACTTTCGAGCGAGCGGGTGAATTCCTGGGGGTTATCCAGCGGTATTTTCCGAAGCCTGCGCGCGGCATCCCGTTCCACTCGCGAGAAAATATACTCAACAGCATCAACCGCGTGCGAACTACAAAGAGCCATCACGATAACAATAAGGTCAATGACTATAGCAAAAAAGAGTGAGAAAAAAGTGAGCTGGTCCATTGGATACAGATCGCTGATGACCAGATTCATCGCCTGCTGCTTATTGGCAGGTGCTTCGATAAAATTAGCCGTGAAAGGTGGTTCGCTCAAATTGGCCGGGACTCCGGTCATCATTTCATGCTCGGCCAGGGGAAACAAAACTACGGCCAGGTTGACCAGGTCGTATTGCTCATTGACAGGCATCTCACTGCCCAGTCTGAGCGACAGCGAGTCAACTGTTTTCACATATTTCGTTAAAGCGGTCAGGTTATGCTCGACCTGGTCAGTCCACGAGGTGAGGTAGTTAGTAATGATACCCTTGCCTGAGCCCTGGTGATAATCAGTTCCCTGATTGCTCCGCCACGATTTGACTGTACGCCGGGCGCCCTCGATGACTGACTGAATGAAGGGATCGTTGGAACCTTCGTCGACCACGGTGGCCCAACCGTTGTCCGTTTCCATCTGAAGCAGATCGGCCAGTCTTTGCGACTGATATCCTCCCCGGCTGAGAGCCTGTTTGGCTAAAAAGGCATACTGCCTGAGAATCGGCCGAGCCTCGGTAACGTAAGCATTGCGGGCTTCGAATGCTCTGGTGTTACCTTTCAGGCCGGTGTTGAAATTGACATAGGAGAAAAAGATCGAAAACATCGCGGCCACCGAAAAAACGATCACGTAGGCGGCACGATTTTCTCTTAGCCGCATCAAGTTCCAGGCTATCCCCAGCATGGCTGTTTGCAAACCAAGAGATCCAAGCAATGCCAGCGGCTTGTCAAGAAAGAGGGCCAGGCCGTAATAAGTGGTGAAAAACGACAGCAAAGAAATCAGAAACGTCCCTGCGTAGATTAGTATTGAGGTGTATCTGGTGGCTCTGGAACTCTGTCTCATTGGTACTCCCTTTAATTATGACCGTCTAAACCTGTGAACTGTACCCTTTTAATTATGTATCGGAGGGATTGGATCGGAGTTTAGGGGGTCTGACAGAGGTATCTACGAGCGGGGGATTCTATTACCCCCTTTCCACGTCATTGCACCACAATAAGTTGTGAGGAATTATGATGCCCTATCTCACAATAACACCGAAAAACGTGACACTTTCTTGATCATGATATTATCACGGTGCATCACTCATCTGTTTTGGTTGAAACGTAAAGAGATTGTCTCATTATTGGATAGGAAGTTAACTCCTGAAAAAGGATTTTAGTGCATGTCTGCAGATGAGTCACATGATGATCGGACCCAAACACATGTCGAGTTGACCAAAGGCACAATGGTGTCGCATTATCGGATAGTCAAGAAAATCGGCGCCGGTGGAATGGGCGAGGTCTATCTAGCGGAAGATACCAAGCTTAAGCGCCAGGTGGCACTGAAGTTTTTGTCTTTTGACCAAACTCATAATGATTCAGTGTTACAACAATTTACTCAAGAGGCTCAAGCAGCCGCTCGGTTGCAACATCCGAATATTATTACCGTTCATGAAGTCAATGAGTATAAAGGCGTGCCCTATATTTCAATGGCCTACATTGAGGGCCAATCTCTCAAGGAATTATCAAGTGATAGGCCGTTACCTATCGCTGACATTATTGAACTAGGCATACAGATTACGAGGGGGTTGACAGTAGCCCACGAAAAAGGAATCACACATCGGGATTTGAAACCGGGTAACTTAATGATAGATTCGACCGGAGCTATCAAGATTCTGGATTTTGGATTAGCAGTCTTTTCCGATGTTGACTCAAAAGAGGATCCGGATGTTACAATTACTAGCAATCCATTTGCCAATAAGATTGCCGGAACTATATCGTATATGGCGCCGGAACAGTTACTCGGACAGGAGCTCGACACTCGAGTGGACATTTTCGCATTCGGCGTAATACTGTATGAGCTAATCACCAATGAACATCCCTTTGCGGCTCCGTCAATCCCGGAAATTTCAACCAGTATTCTAAGGGACACTCCGGCCGATTTACATAGCAAGCGTTCGAATGTTCCCTATGACCTGGGCCGAATAGTGTCACGATGTTTAACCAAGAAACCCGACAAACGATTTCAGACCGCCCGCGATGTTTGCAACGAACTCGAGGAATTATCCAACGAGTTGAAACAGGACAAGGCGATAACTGGAACCAGTAATGGCGTGTCCATGCAGGGGACGGTTCTTACTGAAGAAGCCTTTGTTCTTACGACCGATTTGGTTCGTCAATTATCACATCAAGACCCAAGGATGATTGGCAGCCAGTTGGTCTACATGGACAACGGTGTTTCATCAGATACATTGATCGTTTACCTGCACAGCATTGGCAATGATCACCGACAGTTCTCCGGAGTGCTTCAGCAGCTTCCGTTTCGGGCGATATCTTTATCATTGTTCGGCTTTGATCTTAACGCACAACTCCGACTTCCCCTTACCTTGCACGATCATTCGATACTCATCCATGCCTGGCTCAAGGACGTAACCAGCAGGCTTCGACCACGTCATTTAGTTCTGGCAGGATTCTCATCGGGTGCTGATCACTTACTTCACTTTCTGTCTTCGGAGGAATTCGTTGATATTAAGGTGAACGGCCTTTTGTCTCTTGGCTGCAATATGCATCTGGACGACTGCTTTGTAACGCGCAAGTTAGCTGAGTTGACTTCTGGAGATGATAATCAGATTCTGTCAACTATCAAGGAATTCAGCACCAGTTCTTCCTCACTCGGTAGTTGGCTGCTCCTACATGACTATCTTTTGACAGCTTTCTCCAAATTCGGAACTACAACAGATCCTCTTAGACAATACGCAATCGATATAGTGGCCCCTTTCAAGGAAGGCGGTTGGTTTCAATTCCCAATATGGTATAAGAGTTGCGTGCGAAGAGTCCCACATGTTCGATTCGTATCTGATTCTGACGGGTTTAATGCATTAGACCGGATACTCCAACAGCATCTTGAAGAAAATATTCTTGGCGATGATTTTCATGAAGAAACTATTGTTCGGGACCCTATTTCGCATATGGAATTGGGGCAAACCGAAATGGTCTGCAAGCATACCCTCGAATTAATGAAACAACTTAATACAAAATGAGATTGACCAATAATATCTGGTTGGCTATATTGGCATTCGACCTCTACAGTGGTGACTAAACACGGCGGCGAAAATGGTGCCTAACAGTCCACTATGATCCTCACAAAGCAGCCCCAATTTGGTCACAATAGGATGTGAGTCTTTGTGCCAAAAGGAGAGTGGGGTTCGATTCCCCCCTGTCTTAATGAATATCAAACTTCAGTCCAAAGGTTTTGGGTTTCGGTTTGACTTGGACTGTCTAATTCGGAACCGGGCGCTTGTGCGTTATCAAGCGAGCGGCGTAGGTAGTAATAGCGTTGGCGGCTTGGTCGACATTGCTCATGGCTGTCACAGTAAATCCTATATCAGTGAATATTTTTAAGTCTGCGTTAATTCCTGGCGCTCCGCCATTATGCCCCACCGTGCGATGTCCCTCCCAGATGGCGTCGCTGATTAAATAAGCGTATCTGTCACCTGGTCCGAAATCTACTTTGCCGGTAGTATAGATTTCAAGCATGTCTGCAGGCAATAGTGTTCCATCATAAAGTGATCTGGCGAAGCGCTGCAAGTCTTCGACTGTTGAAAAACCGCCACCAGCGGCAGAGCCGCGGGCAGAGTGTTCGAAAATATTACTGCGATATGCGTTTGTTTCATCGTTCCAGTAGTAGCCTTGAGCCAGGTTGGGGATTACGTCATCTACATTATAGCAATCAGTATTAATCATCCCCGCCGGCCCGGTGACATGCTTGCGTATGTAATCGTGATAGTTCATGCCTGATATCGCTTCAATAATCAGTCCTAATACCAGAGGGCCGGAATTACTATAACCAAATCTTTCACCCGGCTCAAATTCAAGGGGATCGTTTACTGCTAAATCAGCATAATCTTTGACAGAGCGCAGTGCTGTCCAATCCATATTGGACATGGCAACCCAATAGCTGCCCATGCCGGAAGTGTGAGTCAGCAGGTGATGTACAGTAACCTTGCCTGCGACTTCTTTGTTGGCATAGTCGGGCAGGTACCTGATTATTAGGTCATCGAAAGAAAGTTTTCCCTGCGAGACCAGCTGACATATTGCCACGC
This sequence comes from Candidatus Zixiibacteriota bacterium, assembly GCA_022571845.1. GTDB lineage: Bacteria > Zixibacteria > MSB-5A5 > GN15 > FEB-12 > JACZWU01. The sequence continues at coordinate 135,108 of JACZXB010000003.1, forward strand.
CGGTGAACATTTTGTTCATCGAGCCGAGGTTAAATTTTGTGTTGAGCTTATTGTCAATTCCCCAGCGCAGGTTGGCTTTGCCATAGGCGCCGGTGAAAAATGGCTTACCGTCTTTAGCCAGTGATACCGCACCGGAGAAAACATCCCGGGCAACTAAGTCATCGATGAAGTCACTAACATACTTTGCTATCTCCTTGGTTGTCAGCGGTCGGTCTGGCAGGGTGACAGTTGGGTCGCGACCCGGTGAAAGCCCCATTGAAAAAAACTTTTCTGGTCGTTCGCTGTCCATATAAATTTCTAAATTTTGCCACTGACTGATGGTGCGTGGATTTTCGGTCCGAATGAGTATTTGCAACTGTGCCGGGTTCGAGACATCAATGTTCTGTATCTTAATTTTACCTAAATCCTGCGAAAATCGCTCCAAATGCCCCTGCCAACGTTCTATGGCCGAGGCGCTGTCGGCGTTAGCATAATACTTTTTCAGAAAGCGACCGCGTTGTTCGGAATCACCAGAATTGAGTGATTCAATTATTCCCTGAGCGACTTGCTTGAGATGAGCCGGGTCTGGCTGTGCCAGGACTGCGGAAGTTAGGCCGATGAGCATAAGGCCAGTAGCGAATATTAGGATTCTCTTCATTTTGATTTCCTTTAGGATGTTAAGTGAGATTTTGTTCATATTTGGTCAGTCCTTTGTAATCCTTACGAAATAACTGTTTATTAGTTGTGCAGGTGGCAGCTGTTTCTTGTTTACTCCATAGATATGACACAGCTGCCACGGAATTGGTTGCCTAATAGTTTCTAATTCCTTGATATTCCTGCCAGGAACCCAACAAAAGGCCTGTCCTGAGCCTGCCTGAGGGCGGGCCACCCGGGGGCGAAAGTCTACCGGCTAAGTTATCACCAGACTATTATTTCTGTTGTGGTGTCGAAAAAGGAGTTGTTTGCGGGCTAATTACGTGGGATTAGCTCATAATTCTGATTCCAACAAGAAAGCTGGGTGCACGTTCGGTCTGCTGACCTAACTGTTTTTGCCACAGCGGAAACTGCAAGAGGCTTTCGAATATAATTGATGACAATGTCACTTTGATGCCAGGAGAAAGCAAAAGGACCGACTCACCTGTATTTGTAATGGTGCTTCCGTCTTTAGAATCAGAAGATATGCTTAGGTATGAAAATTCTATCACAGGAGCTAAAGCGAAATTTGCATTTGGCCCAAGACCAAACTGGTAGGCCAAAGCACTTTCTATTGAAAACTCATCACCGGGATCACGATCGGCGCTGCCGGTTTTTGCCATCCCGTTCCAGACGTAGCTGGCGTTAAGGTCGATGCCCCACGAACGGCTGCGTCCTGACACAAAAGTTCCCAGGTGTAAATCCCAGCTGTTGGAACTAAAGTTGTCGGCGCCGCTTGGAATTTCCAGCCCCAAGGTCGGCGAAATTCCTAAGGTGTAGCCTGGCGTATTGAGGCGGAGCAGTCTGTACTTGGCCAGTACCAAGAGATCGATAAGCCCGGTACTAGAAGAGCTTTGTCCCTGCATCTTGATTTCGTTTCGCCTGAGCGCTTGTCGTATCATAATGGCCAGATCGGATCGTATTCCATAGGCTACAACTACCGGCAGCATGTACGATTTCATTTCTCTTAAGGCCGGGGTGGGGTCGTTGTTGCGCTGCATAAAACGCATCTGAGAACGGAAAATCCAGCGGTTTTCTGCAGGTGTCAGCCCGGCATCTATGCTTATGCCGGCTGCTGATACAAAACCGGCCATGTTGGTACTTGCAACGAAGAGGGTAATGAAAACGAGCATTAATCCGGTTAGCTTCTTATGGGTTTTCATAGAGTTATTTAAAGCGTTCGCCCGGTGTAAAGTTCGCTCGTTTGATAGCCTCATAAATTAAGTTATCGTCTACTTCAACGTTTGCATACAAAACCACCCGCAGCAGTTGTTTCTCCCAGTTGGCCTCTGAACTTATTACCCCGGGAACCTTATTGACCAGATTTTCCAACCCCCCATGACAGCCGGGGCAGTCCATACCGAATATCTCGTAAATTCTGATTTCGTTCCCCTCACTGATCAGTTTGTCAATATCAGGCTTGGTAGCGGCGCAGGCAGTCAGGTAGATCAGGAACACAGCTAGCGCCAGCCCGGTGAGCAGTGATTTAGATGTAATCTTCATTTTGCTTGCATCGACTCCTGGATATAATTCTTAACTTGCGAGTTATACACTTAAAGTTTGTTTAGAGATCCCAAGATGTCTCTATGTTGGTCAATTTCCAACGAAAATTTCAAGACCTGCATGACCGTTCCCATGGTGACTAATTGCTGATTCTCCACAAGTTTCGCTGACTTGAAAATAGCCCGTTTAGACCCCAAAAATCGAATCCTACAGGAGTTAGCAGAATTAGATATCTTGACCCTGCCGTCCGGTGGTGTTATCTTTTATCTATCTGTAGGGCAATGTTGCTGAATAGCTTGCGTATCTTCTAAGTTAGAAATAGGCAGCTAGTTTATGTTGTAGGACCAATCATATTCAAAGAGGAGTGTTGTATGCCACAGGATCCAGGTAAATTCATCGGATGTGTTGAGGAACTCTGCGGGCGTAGCTTCAATGAGAAAGTAAAAGAGATGGCTTTCGAACGATTGCGTGTCTCGTTTAATACTCGAACCGAAGAAGATGAGTTTGGCTACCGACAACTAAATGAGGTATTACTCCTGTTGAATGAGAGGATTGTAACAAAGGGATTTTTCCTGATTCTAGCGCGTCTTAGCGGCGATGAAAAGACTGAGACGATTCAGTTTGGTCTGTTTTCAATGGTGGTTTACAAGTTTAGGATATTGGCCATGCTGGAATATGGATCATTCCGTTTTGCTTACAATTGGCTAAGCACAAAGAACGATCCGGCGACGTTCTTGGACAAATGGATACGCAAGCGAGCTGATATCATGCATGAGTTCGAGAAGAGAAAAAAACCCTTGTGCGAAATCAATGAGGAGATTCCCACAGAGCATCTTCACTACATGGGTTACTATTCAGCTGAGGGTGCGGATGAAAAGGCTAGTGAGGCGGCTCGAAAGATCGGAAGACATAATTTCGATACATATCTGACGTGGGATTACCTGGATGTCTATGTCGCTACATCTATGCGCCGACCATTCGAATTCCAAGCCGTAAATTTTCTATGTAAGGAAGTGTTCCAATGGGAAGAACTCAAAGCACTAGGAATAAGATACTTTGACCCCACACTCAATTTTCACGAGGATTCGATTGCGAAAAGTTTAATAGAAGGCTTGATGCTGAAGCGAGCAAAATGTACTTTATATTTGGCTCAGGAATCTGACACCATGGGAAAGGATTCGGAACTTGCCGCAACCCTAGCACAAGGAAAGCCTGTAATAGCTTACGTACCTAAAATCGAGGATGTGGGTGAGCGATGTAAGGTTCTTAGGGACAAAACCTTCGACGAACTGATTACATTGACTTTTTTGGTGAAGGAATCTGTGGAGCCCGGAGATATTAGGCAGTTCGAAGAATTAATTGAGATAGCCAGTAAAATTGCCCTTGAAGATGACGAAGGATTGAGAAAAAAGCAGCAGAAAGAACACAAGGAAGAGTACGAAGCACTTCTGAGATTGATATCTACTTACGAAAAAAAATTCTACGACAAGAGGGCTTGGAAGCTGAAATATGCCCACCCACTGCGTTTTCAAATGAATTTGGAGACAGGCGTAGCCAACGGAGTCCTAGTCGTGCGGACTCACGAGGAGTGCAAGAATGTGTTACTAAAGTTGTTGACAGGATCGTTAGATTTTGAGATCCTGTCACCTGGAGATGACTGTGTGGACAAAGAAGATTTTGGTAAATCTTTGGAGAATAATTATATACTGATCGAAAAATCCACCCGTAGCGCTTTTAGGGCGGTCACAACGGATGAAAAATTGACTAACAGTTTTTGGAACCTTTATAAGAGGACAGACAAATGACCAAGAAACAGGTTCTTTTTCAGAACCGCTATTTTGAAAAGACCAACGTTGCTCTATCTGTACTGCCGTATCAGAGAACTGTCGAGCAAAAACGTCTTGTTAAAATCGTCGAAAATTCTCAAACTTTTAGTTCGGTCTTTGGTAAGCAGTCAAGTAACGGAATTTTTAAACCTATCACCAAAGAATAGTCTGTATATTAAGATACTAGTTGCCTAAGACCATAGCCTGTCAGCTCGGCCATTTTTTTTGAATTTGGGTACTTTCAACAGATAATCTGAAGGGCTATTTAAGGGCACCGCATAGAATCAAGTCTTAATACTCCTAAACCGATACAGTAGCCAATTTAAGATTTTCATTGACAAAATAGGATTTAACACTATAATAGTGGGTCTTAATATTATCCCGGACAGCTAAGTAACTGTTCGGGTTTTTTCTACGTGATTATTCCCTGAAAGTTTAATCGGTAGATATTTGGAACTATGTTACCTGGCAGCCGTTTCTGCCGATGAAAGATGCTTAATGACTGATATCGCTCATATTCGAAACCTTGCCATTGTAGCCCATATTGATCACGGCAAAACGACCCTTATAGATTCCATATTTAAGGCAACTCAGACTTTCCGCGAAAACCAGGAAGTTGCCGAACGGCTGATGGACAACAATGAATTAGAGCGTGAGCGCGGTATTACTATTCGTTCGAAACACTGTACCGTATCCTGGAATGATTACCTGATAAATATTATAGATACCCCCGGTCATGCAGATTTTTCCGGCGAAGTAGAGCGGGTGCTCTCAATGGTTGATTCGGTGCTGCTGCTGGTTGATGCCAACGAAGGGCCGATGCCTCAGACCCGTTATGTGCTTATGCGCGCCCTAAAACTGGGACTGCGCCCGATTGTTATAGTTAATAAAGTCGACCGCCCGAATTCACGAGTAGACCAGGCTCTAAATAAAACTTTTGACCTTTTTATAGAATTAGGCGCCAGCGATGAACAGGCTCATTTTCCGGTGCTTTATGGTTCCGGTCTCGACGGCTGGTTTGTCAAAGATTTAGACAAAGAAGAGCGTGATGGCATGGATCCCCTCTTTCAAATGATCATTGACGAAGTTCCTGCTCCACAAGTTGATCAGGGTGGTGATTTTTTAATGCAAGTAAGTTCTCTTGATTGGAATGATTATATCGGTCAGATAGGCTGCGGACGGGTTTTGAGGGGCAGATTGAAAAAAGGCGAGGAATTTACCCGTATGGTCACCAGGCTCAAAGATCTGTCATCTCCGGAAAAAGGCTGGGAGTTTGTATCTGCTTCGAAGGTAAAAGGAATCCATATGTGGATTACTCGCGGCTTGACGCGAGTCGAAACCGATGAGATTTCTGCCGGCGATATTGTCTGGCTGGCCGGACCTGCCGAGATTGGCATTGGCGATACATTTTCTAAAAATGAAGACAGTAAAGAAGCCTTAAAGCCTCTTGAGATTGAAGAACCTACTCTTTCCATGTTTTTCTTAGTCAACAACGGCCCATTCTCAGGACAGGACGGCAAAGCGATTATGCTGCGGCAGTTAAAAGAACGGCTGGTAAGAGAACTTCGGGTGAATGTTGCTCTCAGGATGGAAGATGTCGGTCGCTCTGACGGCGTCAAAGTTTCAGGACGCGGCGAGCTTCATCTGGCTATCTTAATCGAAGAGATGCGACGTGAAGGACTTGAGTTCTGTATTTCCCGCCCGGAAGTTATCACGCGTCTTGATGAAAGCGGCACGGTTTTGGAACCTATGGAGCAGCTTATTATAGATGTTCCCGAAGAACATCAGGGAATCATCATCGAAAAACTGGCCAAACGCAAAGGTCAGCTGACGACGGTTGAAAATTCCGGAACCAATACTATTCGTATCGAGTTTGAAATACCTACGCGCGGTCTGATCGGATACAGGTCGGAGTTTATGACCGACACCCGCGGACTCGGAATTATGGCCTCGCGCCTGGTTGGCTACGGTCCCTGGTGCGGTGAAATAGTGTCGAGAAGCAAGGGGTCTGTTATAAGTATGGAGACAGGCCCGGCTACCGCTTATTCTCTGGAGGGGCTGCAGGAGCGGTCGGTTATTTTTATCGAACCAACGGAAAAAATCTATGTCGGTCAGATTGTCGGTGAAAATGCCAGGAATATGGATATGACCTGCAACCCGACCAAACGCAAAAACCTGACCAACCATCGGGCCGCTACCAAAGATATAGCTGTAAAACTTGATGTGCCCCGTAAGATGACGCTCGAGCAGGCCATGGAGTGGATCAGAGCCGATGAACTGGTTGAAGTAACTCCGAAATCTATTCGGATCAGAAAAACTATATTGGATTTTGATGACCGCAAGCGTGCTGCGAAAAAGCTGCTGGCTTTAGATGAAAGCGCCAGTACCATGCCTTCGAGAACTCCCGCATAGTCGCATCATAAATAATTTTCTTTTAAGTCAGGATATAAATCCTGACTTTTTTTGTGGAGTATTACGGCTCCTCGCTTTATCGGATACTAAGCCAGGAACCCACTCAAAGGGTGGTGTATCACGGGCTTGTTCAATTAGAATTTGAACAAACTATTTACGAACAACTCTTTTTCGGTAATGCTAAGAGCGTCTTCAAAACTTCTGCTGCGAATGTTTATGGATGTCTTAAAACCTTTGGTTGGAACTATTTCTATGCCGGCAATGAGGTAGTTGTTGCCATCGTCAGCTAATTCAGTATTGGGATCGTTTAAGTCTATGCGAGCAAATATATTGAGAGTATGGAGCAGAGAATTTTCGTCAGTCAAATCCCTAAAATATAGTGTGCCATGCAACGAAAGCCCGCTTTTTGAGCTATCATTCGCGTTAGGCCCCTGTCCGATAGTGTACCAGTTTAAGTCCATGCCAGCGTCGAAAGTGTTACGATAGGCCAGTAAGCCTCCGACCGATATCAACTGACGTTTATAATCAGAGGCAACAACCAAGTTCGAGATAACGATATTCTGGGTGCCATAATAGAACTGGGCGATTAAGGCAGTGCCTTTGAAATCTTCGTTTTCCCAGAATGGGTTCAAACGGCCGTAAGCATTAAAGTCTTTCTGACTATTTTTTTCACCCAGCTTGCTATAGGACGTACCATTGAATAAAGCAGCCGTAATTTGTCCGAGTTTTCCATCATTACCCAGAGCAATATTGGCTGACAGGCCGAGATCTGAAGTAGTCAGGTATTTGTTTAAATCAGCTACTGTTTTAGATAGATAGCGCCTGCCCCAGAGTTTGTTCTGGTAGTCGATATATGGCGTTGGCTGCAGACCGAATCTTAAGTTAAGAGTATTATTAGCGAAAGCGGGTCTCCAGTCAATATAGCCGTACTTGAGAATAATATTGTACTGACTGTTGCTGTCAGCGTCCATTGCCTGGCGCAGGTCTGTTGTAATTCTCAGGCTTGTAAATTCTGACAGCTTGGATTTTACAGTCAGATATGCTCGCCCCAGTCCAAATTCGTTGGCGCTAGCGCTGCCATCGGTTAAGTTCATACTCCAGTAGGAAAAAAGTCGACCGCTGATTTTTGTATCATCTGACTGAACAGCCGATGGAGCGGCCAATAAGTAGAGCAGTATCACAAGTCCCAGTTTCTTCAAAACATTTCTCCTCTTTGGCATTATTAAGAAGTTATTTTTCTTTGTTCCTCGTCTGATAAGAAATCTTCTCAAAAAGCGAGGCGCAACTATAAAGTTAAGGAATTATTTCTGGCACTTGATAAAATATCATTACTAAAAACACTTGCTGTTTCTACTGAATAGAAATCAGCGATGTCATTACAACGGGAGAGTCGGCTACATCGGTCCAGGCTATTATGACGCCGTCAGAAGTAAGTCCCATTCTGGCAAAGCCACTTGAGCGGCCGGGCAATGTTTCGGCTACGGTGACAACTTCGGAAAGCGTTCCGTCTGAATCGACTGTGCGTACCGCGATGCGTGTTTTGTTTGCGACCGTTTCCAGCCAGCTGACTAAGGCGATATTTTCATCAATAAATAGAACGTCCACACGTCCCAAGGGATCGCCGGTGTCAATACGAATTGGAGAATTAAAAGATTTCCCAAAATCTTTTGAAAAGGCGCAAAGAACTTTGGCCTGGCTGTCGGCGCCCATAGTAAACCAAGAGGCCGCAACCAGAGACTTTCTTGAAGCGAGGACCGGACCATTGACCGGGCAGCCTGCAATTTTCCAGCCGTCGTTGGAAATTGTAACAGGAGAACTCCAGGCAGAATCAGTATAGCGAACTATTGACATATCCCTGATTTCTTCCTGCGAGCGGTCACGATAGGCGACCAAAATAGAGCCATCGGCGGCTATGGTCATCGAAGTTTGACAACAGTCACATACTCGGTCATCAATCACTGCCTCGTTCGCAAGTGAGCCGTCGGCTTCAATTGTTGCAAAACGTATTGTCATCGGGCCTTCGTTGACCATCTCTCGGCCGTCAAGCCAGGAAACGGCAAAAGTTCCATTACTTAACGGCTGCATCGAAACAAACCCGTGTTCAGTAGGTGTTTTGTCGTTGTGAGGAGAAAATGGCTCCGACCATAGTTTGCCGTCATCGCTTGAGTACGCCAATGTTACATCATAGGCGTAGGTTGCCGCCGCTGATTTTACCAGCCAGCTGGCTAAAAGTTGCCCGTCTTCTTGAACGGCTACCGCCGGAAAGTCGGCCCAGTTGACAAACCAGTTGCTGCCCTGGGCAATAGTTTTTGCTTCGCTCCAGCTGTTGTTTTGCCAGTTAGAATATTTTAGCGTGGAAATTTTGTTTGTTGTATCTTTTTCAACCCAGGAAAGCAGAGCTCCGCCTTCCGGCGTAGAGCAGATATTTGGTTCAGCCGATGGAGCCAGAGCGGGAGTTGCTATGGGAGTTATGCCTGTTATTTTGACGGTAGATGTTTTTTCAGCGCAGCCTGCTGCAAAAAACATCAAGGCAGCAAGTGAAATAGCTATAAACTGTTTATGTTTCATTGTGTCAAGCTAAGGAAGATTAGCAAAGACGTCAACTGTAAAGATGCGAAACCATATCATGAAAGAAAACCGATTTGTTAGACTGGACAAAAGGAAGTTTACAAATTACTCTTTTCTTGTACTCTTAACTTGTAAGGATTCTCATTTAAAGGGAGTAATGGAAAAGCTTTTCTTGTATATAAAAATAATATTCGTGGCCTTCTTGTTATTCTCAGTAGTAGCCGCGATTGCAGTTTTTCGCATTGGTGATGAGGAAGTCGGCGGTAGTGCCTCGGGTGAACACCTTGAGCGGATAAAGAAGTCCCCAAATTACGACGGTAGTAAGTTTGTAAATGCCGAACCAACAGAGCATCTTGCCGAGGGTAACTATTGGAATCTGATAAGTGATTATTTTTTTTCCAGCAATAACAGAAGACCTTCATAGAGAATCAGCACAGAATCCGCAAGCCTAATCAATCTTGATATAACTTGCGGCCTGCAGCTGTTCTGGCTGGGGCATTCGACTGTTTTAATAAATATCGACAGCGTAACAATTTTAATAGATCCGGTATTTGATGAGCGAGTAGCTGTTATAGTCGGCAATACTGAACGCTTTCAACCAGCCGTGATAGACCGAGAAAGTTTGCCGAAAATTGATGCGGTAATAATTTCCCATGATCACTATGATCATCTCGAAAAAAACTCAATAGAGTTTTTTGCTCAGGGTGGTACTACGTTTTTTGTGCCTTTGGGTGTCGGCGCACATCTAAGAGCGTGGCTCGTACCAGATAGTCAGATAGTAGAGCTTGATTGGTGGGAATCAAGAGATTTTGGGTTATTGAAAATTGTTTGTACCCCGGCCCGGCATTTTTCAGGTCGGTCGCTCTTGAAATTTGACGAAACCCTCTGGGCTTCCTGGGTGGTTGTTGGCTCTACTCACAGGTTATACTATGGGGGTGATACGGGATACAGTGCTCAATTTGAAAAAATCGGTGACCGCTTTGGCCCGTTTGATATTACTCTGCTACCTATTGGAGCTTACAGCGAATATTGGCCGGATATTCATTTAAATCCCGAAGAAGCAGTGACTGCTCATTTGGCGCTAAAAGGGTAGCTCTTAATTCCGGTGCATTGGGGAACATTCGATGTAGCGCTACACGCCTGGGACGAACCGATTGAGCGCTTAATACAAGCGGCCAAAGAACAAGAAGTACAAATCGCTACCCCTCTGCTGGGAGAGAAAATTAAATTGGATTCAGTCAACATAAATGAAAAGTGGTGGAGATCTACGCCCTAGCTGTCTGTCGGTAATTTTCCTCAGAATCCCAGGACACAAATATTCCATCTTCTTACTTTTAATTTTTTGCTTGGATAGAGAAATATTATGTGTATATTTTAGGTTACTTACTGACCCGAAATTCTGAGGTGGATTTTATGGGTAAGATGTCTCTGACAATATTAATATCAATAGTTTTCACTTTTTCTTTTCTTGTTATAAACCCGGCTGCTAATGGAGAATCGGCTGACGAACAAATAGTAATTGACTTCCCGAAATTGCCTCCCGACCGCATGCCCACTCTGGCGGAATTAGAAACTTATTCTAGGGCGCTGGCTAGTGGTAAGAAATCTGGAACAAGCGCCCGCTCGGGAAGTACAATTGAGCTGCTAGAATTTGCCGGCAGTACTGTCTGGTCCGGGACTCTGGATATAATCGCTCAGGATTCGTTTCTGTTTGTTCTTAACATACACGGCCTACAAATTTTCAACACCTCTCAAGTACTGCGGCTGGTTAAGAATATTCCGCTTTTTATGGGCTCCTATTATGACCAGCTTGAACTGAATGATTCAATTTTGTATGTCGGGCGAAGAGAAGAAGTGCATGTTTTTGATGTTAGTAATCCACTATCGCCAATTGCCCTGGATACTATTTCGCTGCCCTTTACCGGTATGGCAATGGAGCTTAAAGGTAACCGCTTGTATGTGGGCAGTATTATGCTAATTCTCTCGCTTAACGGAGAACCGGTAGTATCTATCTATGACGTCAGTGAGCCATCAGCCGTGACATTAGTCGGGACATGCTACATGCCATATCTTAATTATGGAGATGCACGAGACCTGGATGTAGCCGACAGCCTTATCTATATTACCTGCAAGAGCAATGGCAGTCTCGCCATCTACTCGATAGCGGACGAGCAAAACCCGGTGCTTTTGTCTCTTACCTACCCCGGTACCACACCCTGGTGCCAGGCGCTAAAGGACACTATATTATTTTTAGGAGCAGGAGAGGGGATTACCTGCTATAACGTCTCGAACCCCAATTCTCCGGTTTATGTTGCCACTATTCCTTTAGGAGGCACCTGGTCGATTGAAATGTATGGCGATACTTTGTTTGCCCGTCGCTACGATTCAATTTATTCCTATGATGTCTCTGATTTATCAAATGTTCAGGAACTTGGAGTTCTAGCTAATCGCGGCGCCTGGTTCACAGAATTTATTAGCGGCGACACGATGTATCTGCCCGAATATACATGGGGATTTGAAATAGTAGATGTTAGCGACGCCGCTAATATGATAGTAATTGATACTTTTACCAGCCCGACCTGGGAAATGAGGGGAGTGACGCCGGTGGGAGACTGGGTTTATTGTACAAAGTATGTTTCTCCTGCTGACTTTGTGAATGCTCTTCACGTCGTAGATGCAACCGATCGCTACAACCCGGTGCATGTTACAAGTGTGCCGGCTGGCCAAAATAGTGTAAGCGTGGCAGTTGATGGCTCAAGACTTGCAGTAGCAGCAGGCAATAAGCTGTATCTCTATGACAGGACGGAAGCGTATAATCCGCAATTTCGTTCTCTGTTTCAAAGGGGTAGTAAAATAAGAATTCGAGATAACTATCTATATTCTGCCGGTTATGCCTACGGGCTGGCAATTTACGACATAAGTGACTTGTATAATCCTGTTCTGGTCTCGCATCCCGATTATAACGTATTTCTTAATGGCCTGACAATAGACGGCGACTATGCCTATACCGCCGAAATACAAATGTATGGTCCTTATGATGTCGACCACTTTTTGCGTGTGACAGATATTTCTGACCCGACTAATCAGGTTTCAGTTTCTAACTACTTTTTCGGCAATAGTTGGCTTGGGTTTTATGTGGATATGGTCAAGTCCGGTGGTTTTCTTTATACGGCAACTCCGATTATGGGAGTATTGGTTTTCAATGTTAGTAATGTAAATCAGCCGCAACTGATCAATCAATTCATAGGTACCCAAGGTGAAAGTGTATCAAGACTGGAATTTGACGGGAGGTTTCTCTATCTGTCATTTTGGGATGTTACAGGTATAGAGGTTTTTGATATGATTGATCCCTTAAATCCGGTGAGCGTACAGCAAATAGAACTGCCCCTACCATCTCATCAGTTGAAAGTACAGGATGGCTTTTTGTATGTTGCGATCCGGTCCGCTCTTTATATTCTCAAAATAAATCCGCCGCCCGTTGCTTGTGGCGACGTTAATTTTGATGATAATGTCAACACCATAGTCGACCTCACTTACTATATAGACTATATATTCAGAGGCGGTCCCAAGCCTTACTCTGAGTCAGCCGCTAATTTGGATGGTGACTGCACCTACGGATGTAACAATATATTCGATTTGATATATCTGGTAGATTTTATATTTCGGGGTGGACCAGTTCCAACTTGTGGTAATTAAGACACACAGTATTCAATTTTCAGCAAGACATATGAAAGTAAGATGATAATGCTGCCAATTTTGGCCAACGTGTTATTTGAGTAGCTCGCCGTTTTCTAAGGCCAGAAGCCGCTTCTTTCTCCAGAGTCCGCCGCCATAACCTACCAATTTACCGTCGGCTCCGATTACTCTATGGCAGGGGATGATAATAGCGATTCTGTTAGCGCCGTTGGCGTTAGCTACCGCTCTGACAGCTTCTGGTCGTCCCAATGCTGTAGCCTGTTCTTTGTACGAGCGTGTAGTTCCGTACGGAATTTTTTGCAGTCCCTTCCAGACTCTTTTCTGGAACTCCGACCCGGGGGTGAAGAGTGGGAGGTCGAACTTCTTTCTGTCACCTCTCAAATACTGCTCTAATTGTAATTTCAAATATTTCAGATGTGGTCCCGGTGAAGTCAGCAGCGGAGCGTCCAGACGCTTGCTAAGGTCTTTTAGTTCTGACTCTAACATCTTTCTATCTATGAATTCCAGGAGACAGATACCCTGCTTGACCGAGGCGGCCATCATAGGGCCGAGCGGTGTCAGAAGTTGACAGATATGAATTATGTTTTTGCTGCGGCTTTCAGAGGGAGCGATTCCGATAGTCTTCTTAAAAGCGTGACTGAATCCGCTCAAGGAATCGTAGCCGCTGTCATATGCAGTGCTGATTACATTTTCTCCGTTGGCCAGATGTCCAAAGGCGGTCCCTAATCTGAGCGACCTCAGGTAAGCCTGAAAAGTCATCCCATGATTTTGCTTGAACCAGCGTCTCAGTCGATTCGGGTCTATGCCCGAGCTGCGAATATCTTGATCGCTAAATCGCCGGCTGCCATTGCTGCTTATTTTATCAAAGATGATTTTCATCCACTCAGGAGACTCGCCTTTGGGAGCCAGCGGAGTGCAGATTTTGCAAGGGCGATAGCCTCGCAGCAGAGCTTCTTTGGTAGAGCGAAAGAACTCTACATTTTCTCTTTTTGGCTTTCTAGCCCGGCAGGTCGGCCGGCAAAATATGCCGGTAGTTTTAACAGCTACAAAAAATATCCCCTCAAAAGACTCATCTCTCTTAAGCAGCGCAGTGTACATCTGATTTTCAGTCAAATTTAGTTGCATAGAGCCAATTTACTCAGTTAGAAATACTTCTCAACCGATAATTTAACAACCATTTCAGATTTATCCAAACTTCTGCAAAGAAATATCAGAGTCGGCCCACACTGTCTGCCAAATCCCTGAAGTTTGAGTTTGATTTTGCGGCCCTAACAGGAGATTATTGAGGCAACTATAGGAATGGTACTAAAATATGCATGAGTTAACTTACCTCCGGGACCTGCTGGTCATTTTGGGTTTCGCAGTAATCATTGTGACTTTGTTTCACAGATTTAAGCTGCCGGCCATAGCAGGTTTCATTTTGTCAGGAGTGATTGTCGGCCCCCAGGGATTGGCGCTTATTGATGACGTAGAGAAAGTCGAATTACTGGCCGAGGTCGGCGTTGCCTTGCTTCTGTTCGCGATAGGTCTGGAGCTTTCCTTAGAAAAGCTCAAGCGAATCTGGAAACTGGTTGCGATCGGTGGCTCGGTACAGGTTGGCTTAAGCATCCTGGTCACTATGGTGGTTTCATTTCTTTTCGGACTGCCTACTAATACTGCTGTCTTCATAGGTTTCCTGGTAGCGCTTTCGAGCACCGCTATTGTCTTGCGCGGCTTACAGCAGCGCGGCGAACTGGATGCACCTCATGGCCATCTGATTATAGGCATTCTTGTTTTTCAGGATTTCAGCGTGGTGCCAATGCTGCTGGCAATTCCGATTTTGGTCGGAACCAATCTACCGGCAGAAATGCTGATTCTGGCACTGCTGCAATCTTTATTCATAATAGTTGTGATTCTTTTAGCGGCGCTTTTTATCGTGCCGCGAATCTTAAATCTTGTAGCCAAAACCAGAGAAAGACAATTGTTTATTTTAACGGTGTTTTTGATATGTATTGGCACCGCCTGGCTTATTACCAGCTCGGGAGCGTCGCTTGCCATCGGCGCGTTCTTAGCAGGGCTGGTCGTAGCCGGCAGCGAATACAGACATCAGGCGCTGGCGGACTTAATTTCTTTTAAGGAAGTTTTTGCCAGCCTGTTTTTTGTTTCAGTCGGGATGCTTCTGGCCCCTTCTATTTTGGCCGAAAATGTCGTTTTGATTTTTCTGCTTTTAGGTGCCATACTTTTGGGCAAGTCCGCTATTGTATTTGTGACCGCTTTAATTATGCGGATGCCCTTAAGAGTTGCCCTGATAACTGCGGTCGCTCTGGCGCAGGTTGGAGAGTTTTCGTTCGTTCTGCTTTTTTCAATACAGGGAGAAGGGCTGCTTGAAAAGAGCTTGGAGAGCAGCCTGATAGCGGCCTTTATTTTGTCTATGTTTTTGACGCCGTTTGCCTTGTCTTTTGGTCCCAGACTTGCGGCCGGAATGGGGAAATTTACTCTTCTTAAGAGATTGTTCGAAGTTGTCACGGCCGAAGACGCCTCCAGAGAAACAAGTAAACTATCTGATCATGTCATTGTCGGCGGCTACGGATTTGCCGGAAGAGAACTTTCCCGGGCTCTCAAAAGCTGCGGCATTCCCTATGTGGTGGTTGACCTGAATGTTGAAAATGTAAGAAGAGCTACCCAAGACGGAGTTGATGCTTTTTTTGGGGACGTCACCAACCACGAAGTTCTCTTAAAACTGGGCGTCAAACAGGCCAAAGAATTAGTTCTGCTGGTAAACGATCCAACAGCAGCGGAGCATGCCCTGCAGGTAGCCCGCAGACTTGCGCCTGAACTTTTTATAGTGGTGCGCACGCATTACCTGTTGGATGTAGAGTCGATTCTGGCGGCTGGTGCTGATGAAGTAATTCCCTCGGAGCGCGAAGCTGCCGTTGAAGTTACCGCCCAGGTATTGAGTCGGCACCAAATAGGCACAATGCAGGTTGCCGAGCGCTGCCGTGAAATCCGCAAGCAGACAGAAGATGAAACAGGGTAAGGATTACTGCAAAATATATGTGAATAGCAGGTAGCACTTAATATAGTTAGTTTTTGTCGTTGTTTTGTATAATATTGTTTCAAATCAAGGGAGGAGGCAATGGTCTCAATTCTGTCTTTATGGCTCCCGATTCTGGTCTCGGCCGTGTTTGTGTTCGTAGTCAGTACAATAATCCACATGTTTCTGGGTTACCATAAGTCCGATTTTGGCAAAGTGTCAAATGAAGACGAAGTGATGGAAGCGCTCCGCCGCGGAGGCATTAAACCTGGTGATTATTTTATTCCGCATGTTGGAAGTATGAAAGCAATGAGTTCGCCTGAGTATATCGAAAAGACGACGGCCGGCCCTGTAGCAATTATGTCTGTCATGCCCAGCGGACCACCCAACATGACCAAGAATCTGACACTGTGGTTTCTTTACAGCATTGTAGTTAGCATCATGGCAGCTTATGTAGCCGGGCGAGCGCTTGGACCAGAATCTGCTTATCTTGAAGTGTTCCGTTTTGCAGGCATCACTGCTTTTGTGGGTTATTCCATAGGGCTCATGCAGAACTCTATTTGGTATGGTCGCAGTTGGTGTACGACTTTTAAATCTATGTTTGACGGCCTGCTCTATGCGCTGGTGACCGCCGGTGCTTTTGGCTGGCTGTGGCTGGCCTAAGTAGATAGCGGCAGGATTTCGATTCAGAAGTCTTTACGCTAAAATCGCCTCAAGCCGAGGCTGAATGGCAGGATACTACAGGGATGCAGAAAGTTTGGAGAAGGTATTTTCTAAATATTTTACTGGTACCTGCTTCAATTAGGGAGTCAGATGCTGTTATCTCCAAGATTTGAATAATTATTGGCTTGCAAGCAACAACATTTTCATTATATTATACTATTGAATTGAGGACTCTTGTATAAAGTTTCCTTACCATAATTGAGCCCTAAGTTCTCGCTCTTAACCGCATTATTGGTCTAATGAATCTTAGAGTTATAAATATTGTCGCCTTATCTGCCTTTCTTTCTTTTTCGGGAAGTAGTGCGCAGGAAACCTTTCAGATAACTTTTGGAGGCGCGGGTGTGGACTATGGCTATGCAGTCAAGCAAACAAGGGATAGTGGCTATATCGTAGCCGGCTACACAACCAGTTTTGGAGCCGGGAGCCGAGATGTTTATTTGATTCGCACCGACAAAAGTGGCAAGAAGCTATGGTCAAAGACATATGGCGCGGGTAACATTGATTACGCCTGGACAATAGATCTTGCCGTTGATGGCGGGTTCCTCATCGGCGCCCATTCCGGAAGTTTCGGAGCAGGCAGTCACGATATATATCTCATAAAGTGTGATTCCTTAGGGCTGGTAGAATGGACGCAGGCCTACGGGGGCGGGTCAGCAGATGGAGCATATTCTCTGCAGCAAACAACTGACGGAGGTTATATAGTGTCAGCTCATACCAGCAGCTTCGGAGCAGGCCAGCACGACGTTTATTTAATCAAAATTAATAATTCTGGTGATACACTGTGGACAAAAGCTTACGGTGGCTCAAGCGGAGATTACCTAAGAGCTGTGCATCAGACGGTTGACGGCGGATACGTGTTAGTTTCGGAAACTTTTAGTTTTGGTGCGGGCTCGGCCGATGTTTATCTGATCAAAACAGACAGCGTTGGCAATGTGATGTGGACAAAAACTTACGGGGGAAGTTCTTCAGATTACGGATACTCTGTTAAGCAGACTGTTGATGGCGGCTTTATCATAGCCGGTTATACTAATAGCTTCGGCGCCGGGCTGTTCGATTTGTATGTAATAAAAACGGATATGAACGGTAACGTCATCTGGTCTAAAACCTATGGGGGCGCTTCATCAGATTACGGGCATTCTGTAATACAAACGTTAGACAGCGGTTACGTTATCACTGGTTACACTCTTAGTTTTGGTATGGCAACTCAAGTTTATTTCGTGAAGCTCGACTCAGACGGTAATCTGCTTTGGAGCAAGACCTATGGCGGCCCGGGCAATGATTTCGGATGGTCAGTAGAGCAAACAACGGACTCCGGTTTTGTTATTACAGGTAATACCGATAGTTTTGGGCGAGGTAACAGGGATGTCTATCTGATCAAAACAGACAGATTCGGCAACAGTGGCTGCAACGAATCGGGCGCTGCTACTATCGCATCCGATGCGGCTACAATCACGGGCTCAACTCAAACGCTTGTAGATTCAGGGGCTTTGATTAATAGCACGGCGACTATCACGGAAGACGTAGTGGTCGCGGACAGCTTATCCCTGTGCGATAACTCAGCCTGCCTGAATTGTGTGAGAGGGGATACAAATAACGACGATAATTTGAATATTTTAGATCTTACATTTCTTGTAGATTTCATATTCCGCGGTGGCTCGAAACCAGAATGTATCGAAGAAGCTGATGTTAATAATGACGGAACCCCATCTAACATTCTCGATTTGACATATCTAGTAGATTTTATTTTCAGGGGCGGTCAGACACCTGTGCCTTGCTAACAGTCAGTAATCTTCTCTAAAACTATCTAATTATGTCAAAATGATGCTACAAGATTTCAATTCAATTTTTTTTAAATGGCATTAATCCAAAGCTAAATGGCAGGATACTGCAGAGAATCTAAACGCCCAATCAAAGAAAATGTGTAAAAAAAAGACCGGCAATAATGCCGGTCTTTTTTTTATTTTTTGCCTAATTTATGGCAAAAAAAACGCGATTAGTAACGTCCGCGACTGCCACCGCGACCGCCGCCACCCTCTGTACGGGGACGGGCCACGTTAACCTTGATGGTACGACCATCAAAATCACTACCATTGAGACCATCGATGGCCGCCTGGCCTTCTTCGTCGCTGGTCATTTCGACAAAGCCAAAGCCTTTGGGTCGGCCTGAGTCTCTGTCAGTTATCATGTTAACGCTGGTGGTTTCGCCAAAGTTTTCAAAAGCCTGACGAATCTGATCTTCTGTCGTGTTGTACGACACATTGCCAATGTAGATTTTCATTCTACACTCCAAATTTGAGCCTCCCGAGCCAAAAAATTTCGTCAAATGACATTATTTAGTTTTTCGAGATAAACTCGTTCTTGCGCATTATTGCGCTTTGGTCCCCGAGAATCAGCTAATTCAAAGATTTGTCAGGTAAAAACGAAACAAAATTTTGAGCAAAGCAGAGCGGAAACGATTTTCTTATGTGTAAATATATCGGTTAAACCACATTTGTCAACACTATATATGAGAACAATTTTGGCTCGAAAGGACCCCTGACCACACCAGGCAGATAGCGCAAATTGTTGCCGTGTAGGCAGTTATGGCATATCCTCCGATGGGTGCTCTAAAAAAGGGAGACTCAAGATATCTATTATTTGGCTGGTTAGAGTAGCTTTTGGAGTGGATTTTGGTGACATTTCAAAAGATCTCAAAAAAAATATAGGGCGCCATGCCCTTTAGCGGTTCTGCCTTTTTCAGCTTAGAATTCATAAAAAGGCAGGACCACTCCCGTTCAAGCTCGGGAGGGTACTGCCCTACAGTATTTCTGTTTAAATAGTCACCCTTTCCGCCGCGGCGGACTCAGGGTGACTTCCCAGCGGACCTGACTCAATCCCCCCTTGAAATTGTCACGCCCCAGTTCATCTGGTCGCGCGGTGGTGAGGCGTTCCAGCGGCCAAATGAATGTGAGCCATCGGACTCATAAACAACTTCATATTCGCCCGGTCCAAGTTTGATATCGTCTCTGACAATTCGGTTTTTATTAGCGCCGCCGGCGTGGTCGGACCTGCGGTAGCGCATCTCCCAGACATCGCGGCCAGATTCCAGGTCTATGATATAAGCGTAGTCATACATATCGCCGCTCATGCCTTCGCCGAGAGCATAAATATTTACTTTTGTTTTTTTATCTAAGCTAAAGCGAACCCGTCTGCGTTCGCTGTTACCTACCCGGGTGATTCTGGCTAAAATATTGGTATTGTCGGCCAGTTCTTTTTCACTTACCAGTTTGATACTGCCGGTCTTGTCTGCTGCATAAATAGACAGGCCATACCGGTCAGGTTCAAAGGGGGCCGAGGAGTTCCAGTTGCGGTAGGCATGAGAGCCGTCGGTGAGGTAATAGGCGGTGTAGCTGCCGGCCGGCAGGGTTATAAGGTCATCGAACATTCTATTTTTGCTGGCGCCTCCGGCATGCTCGGTGTTGCGGTAAGTCATTTCCCAGACAGTCTCGCCGGTGGCGGCGTCAACGATTGATCCGTAATCTGCGAACTCTCGGTGGCTGCTGGACATCTCTCCGATGGCATAAATATGAAGTTTACTCTCGCCAGACAGCTTAAACGATTGCTCATGGAAATCGTTGTTGCGGGCTCTGGTCAGTTCTATGACAGCGTCACCGCGCCCCGGAACATCAATTATTGAAAACGAAGATTTATCGAATCCCTGGCCGGGCAGAATTGTCACTCCCCAGTTGATGGGATCGTAGGGAGGGCTGGCATTAAATTCCTCATAAGAATGAGAATCGTCGGTCACAACATATAAAACATACTTTCCTTTTTCAAATTTTACTTCGTCGTTAAATAGCTGGTTTTTTTCAGAGCCGCCGGCATAATCGGCGTCCCATTTATCAATTTCCCAGACTCTTTCACGGGTTTCCATATTTATAATCCAGGCATGGTCTACGGGAACTTGATTTCTGCCGGGCTGCTCTATTAAAGAATAAATCCGCAGTTTTCCGGCCTGGCTGAGCTTGAATCCGGTTTTAATAAATTCTGAATCGCCCAGCTGAGTATGCTTTATCAAAGCTCCGGCAAGGCCGCCGTCAATTTCAAACCGTTCAATGTCCGCAGCTTGTAATTCGTTTGAAGTCAGTTTTACATAGCATTCTCTGATATCACGTTTACGGAGCCTGAAATCATCATCACCATCAAATAAGTTGGAGAGTTCATAAAGAAAGTCGCCGTTGAAACTGTTCCAGCCCCAATGCTCACGTTTTCGGACTGAGTAATAAAGCTCATAGCTGCCGGCTTTCAAATATTCTACAGCACTCTTTTTTCTCAAGAGGCTGTTTTTCTTAAATCTGTTTGTCCGCCGACTTTCCAGCTCCCAAACCATTTCACGAGTGTCTGAGTCAATTATCCAGGCGTAAGCCAGCATAGTGCGATTTCTTGGAGCCTTGATTCCGACAACATCAATATCTATATCCGCACCTTTTTTAAGCGTAAAGCCGACAGATTCAAGATCTCCAGAGCGGAGATTTTTTATTTCAGCAATAGTTACGCCCAGAACTGAAGAACCCAGAAACAGGCTAGTTATAGCGGCAAGAAATGAGATTTTTACGGATGTCATAGTTTTTCTACTATCATGATTATTTTTTGACTATAAATGCTACTACGAGAGAGAATAGAGGATGTTTCAGTAAATCCAGGAAATGCTCGAGCGCTCGACAATTTTCATTATATTGTATAGATTTTTATTTCCGTCATTCTTATCGACAATAGGACGTTCTTTCATTGAGAATAGGCGTGAGAAATGACACATGGCAGCAAAATTTCACATGCTCTAAAAGTATTGCACATCAACGATTTATTCTGAAAGATGAATTATTGGGTGGTAAATGGTGATATATTCTCTTGACAAATCCATCACACGTCCAGATAATTGCCGACATAGATATCGGAATCTCTTGATTGCAGAACCCAATGTTTTTGAGAGATTACGTTTTAGGAAAAAAGATGATATATCCAAAAGTTCTCTAAATATAATGAACGATCTCCTTAGACAACTCTCAGACGAAATAGAAGATTATTCAGAAAATATAGCCGGTCTTAAGCCTATCCCGCAAGTAGACTTAGAAGAAATCAAATCGCACTTAAACGAGAATTACTCTTTTGAAGCTCCGATAGATTTAATGGAACTGAGCGCTGATGTAATCAAAGTAATGCGCAACTGGTCGCTTCATGCCGGCCACCCCAATTACTTTGGGCTGTTCGTTCCGGGGACTAAAACGGCCTCGGTAATAGCAGACGCGCTGGCGGCACTGTACAATCCTCAGCTTGGTACTTGGTTACACTCTCCTGTCAGCACAGAAATAGAGCGCCATACATTAAAATTCTTGTTAAAGAAATTTGGATATAACCAGAACAGCAGCTGGGGCAATTTTACTACCGGCGGAACCGAAGCCAACCTTTCGGCCGTACTGACAGCCCTTACAGATAGATTTCCGGAATACTGTGATGGGGGCGTCAGGGCGCTAAAGCGGCGACCGCTTATTTATGTTTCAGAAGAAGCGCATCATTCTTTTATCAAAATCGGACAGGTGACCGGGCTGGGGCATGATGCTGTCCGTAATGTGCCGTCGGACGAAAACTTCCGGCTGGAAATTACTGAGCTTAAAAGAATGGTAGCATCAGATATAAGGGATGGACTCGAACCATTTATGGTAGTTGGTACTGCCGGGACCACCAGTGCGGGTGTAATTGATCCTCTAATAGAAATAGCTCAGTTTTGCAGGGAGCGAAATTTTTGGTTTCACTGTGACGCTGCCTGGGGAGGGGCGGCAGTAATGTCACCCCAGCTCGCTGGTGCACTTAAAGGTATTGAGCAATCAGATTCTATTACCTGCGATGCCCACAAGTGGTTTTCTGTTTCAATGAGTGCCGGAATGTTTTTTTGCAGGCACCCTCAGGCAGTCTCAAAGACTTTTCAGGCCGGCGCGGCCTATATGCCGGAAAGTCAGAAAGGGGAAGTTGATAGTTTCAAAAACACGCTGCAGTGTTCCCGCCGTTTTATCGGGTTGAAACTATTTATGACCCTGGCTGAACTCGGGGAAAAGGGCTATGCTGCCATGATAGAAAAACAGGCGGAGCTCGGTGAGTTTCTGAGGCTTGAGCTAAGAGAAAAAGGATTTGAGATACTAAACCAGACTCCCTTGCCGGTAGTATGCTTTACTCACCAGGCGCTCACCGAAGCAGGACTTTCGACCGGTGAAGTTCTAAGTGAGCTCTACTCAAAAAGAGAATTCTGGATTTCTGATACGAGACTCAAGAACAAAATCCCTGCCCTCAGAGCCTGCATTAGCTCATTTCGGACAGACGAAAATGCAGTTAGAAAATTGGTCAGGGCATTGCAGCTTATCGTGTCTAAGAAAGCTCCTGTAAGCAGAATATAAGCACCGAAGAAAACTAAAACCGTACAATTAGCCGGCCTCTTCTGGGTTGGAAGTCTTTGGCCTGCTTGAACTATCAGCTTGTAAGAAACTGGATTCATGAGTAACTTATAGGCTTATAGGGAAAGCCCATAAGCTAAAGACTAACATTTTGATTAGTCTAAAATAAACAACCAATAACGTGAAAATTGGTCCGTCCACAATACGAATATGGATATCTCGGTTTTTTTATTAGTTTCAACCAACCTCAACTCAGTTAAAGTGTACTTGTGGTAGATATAGCAGATAGTCAACTTGTAGATCGTTGCTTAAACGGTGAAAAAGAGGCTTTTGGAACATTGGTAGAAAAATACCAGAAGCCAATATTTAACGCAGCTCTTAGAGTGGTAGCGGATTGGGATTTGGCCATGGATGTAACACAGAACGTTTTTGTTAATGCTTACGAAAAGCTTCACACCTATGATAGACAGTATAAGTTTTTTAGCTGGGTCTACCGCATGGCCATAAACGAAGCTATTAACATGGTCAGGCAGCAGAAAGGTAAAATAAATCTCGAGGCATGTGAAATTGAAGCCAAAGGAACCCCGGCAGAAACGTTTCAAAACAAACAGATGGAGAAAGTCGTAGAAAATGCGGTAGGAAATCTTCCTCTGGATTACCGCCTGGTTACAGTTTTGTACTATTTCGCCAACCTGCCTTATGAAGAGATAAGTTATGTATTGGATATTCCGGAAAGCAGAGTCAAATCCAGACTTTATTCCGCCCGGCAGATGCTTTGCCAGGAGGTTTCCCTAAAGGAGTTAACTGGTAATGATTGATAATAGAATTATTGAACTAATAAATTGTGACCTCGACGGTACCATTTCCAGAAACGAGAAAGAGGAGCTTGTCAGCTCTCTAAAGATAAGCAGCGAAGCCAAAGAGTTGTATTTTAAAATGACGAGTCTGACAGAGGGACTAAAGGCGGTAAAAGCAGTAGAGCCTCCGCAGGAGCTCAAGGTAAATATTATGCGAAGGCTGCCGGATGTCAGGGTTAGAATAGTTAAGAAGCCTGGCATACTTGAATCAATTACTACTTACTTTGAGGAAGTGCCCAAATTCCAACTGGCCGGGTCATTTTCGTTTGGATTTGCAGCGGCCCTGGTGCTTATGATGCTTATAATTAGTCCAGAGAGAGGTAATTTGGTTTCGCCCGAGGCTACCATGGGGTCGATTGCTATGAATGAAACAGATGGGGAATTTATCGAAATTAAATCCAAACAGGTTCAGATTAATGATAATTCAATTTCAATCTCTTCCAGCCGGTCCGGTTCTAAGATAAAATTAGTGATGAGTTTACAAGAAGTCCCCTCAGCTGAAATAAGAATCAAAGCGGGTAGTGAGTCATTAGGTTTTATTTCATTTGAGCGACTGTCTGGCTCAGCGGCCGCATTTGAGAGCGTAGATAACTATGTTGAAATTAAGACAATTTCCTCCGGAGAGTGGGAAATCATTTTTGAAAAGCAGTCCACAAATAATAAGGAAATAACAGTATATATTGAAAATGGCAGTTCATCAATTTCAGAAACTATTGCTATAAAGTAGCATCAATATGGCTCTAAAAAATGAAACTTTGACAAACTTGAACTAAAGAAATTTGTATTTCTATCAAAGAGACAATGCTAAGTAAACAAACAGGAAACAATTTAACCGCGAAAGTAAATGGGAGGTAAACCATGTCTTTCACCTCAAATCAAAGTAACGGAATCGGAAAAGCGGGTTGGACTATTATAGGATCGCTGGCGATAGTCGCATTAATCGCCGGTGTCTACTATTATGGTGCATTCCCTCCAAGCGCAGACTCAACCGGCGCAATCGGCGCAGCCAAAAAATATCAGGCTGAGCAGATCACCGACGCCGATGTCAAGCTTGATAACCCGGAACTTCAGGCGCTTCTGCAGGATGACAAAATCCTGGCGATTTTAGAAGACAAAGAATTCCAGAGAGCCATGCAGGATGAGAATTTCCGTGCTATCCTGGCAGACGTAGATTTAAGGCGCGCACTATCATCTCAAGATGTCGTAGACGCCTTAGCTAATGAGTCCTTTAGACAATTTCTAGCTAACCCGGAAATGGCCAGACTCTTTCAAGGAGACCTGCGCAGGGCATTAATGGCTGAGGAATCCTTCAGACAGTTTGTAGCTGACCCGGAAATGGCCAGACTCTTTCAAGGAGACCTGTACAGAGCGGTAATGGCCGAGGAATCCTTTAGACAGTTTATAGCTACCCCGGAAATGGCCAGACTTTTTCAAGGAGACTTGCGCAGAACTATAATGGACAATGAAGCTCTTAAACAGTTTATGGCTACTCCAGCAATGGCCAGACTTTTTCAAGGAGACCTGCGCAGAACGATAATGACTAATGAATCCTTTTTAAAGTTCTTAGCTAACCCGGCCATGGCCAGACTCTTTCAAGGTGAGCTGTTCCGGGCGATAATGGCCAATGAAGCCTCGAGACAGTTTTTAGCTAACCTGGAAATGGCCAGACTTTTTCAAGGAGACCATTTTAGGGTAATAATTGCCAATGAATCCTTTAGGCAGTTCCTGGTAAATCCTAATATGGCCAGACTTTTTCAAGGAGACCTGTTCAGAGCTTTACTGAACAGCCCGGCGCTGTCAGTAGCTACTGATACCGAAGTTTTTCACAGAGCGCTGGCAAGTGAGCAGTTCCGTGCAGCCGCTGTGAGTGGCGCTTTGGCAAGAGCCTATACAGAATAGAATTCCACATTCCGCCTGTCATTCGGAAAAGCGGAGAAGTTGCCAGCTGGCGACTTCTCCGCTTGTAGTTTAGTGCAACTCTGCAGCCAATTTTTGAAGTCTGAGGTTTACAGTTAGTTTGCAGTTTGCTATACTCCAAGCATTCAGATAAGAGTTAGAACAAAATCAAAGTCGTAGAGGCGGTTTAGGCGAGCAAAGATGGCCAAATCTCTAAATTATTTGATAGCTGCTGTCATCTCAATATCTATTGCCGGCACAGCTTATTCGCAAATTTATCGTTATGAAACTGACAGGTTAAGACTTCTCTATTTCGGAAAAGCTTACGCTTATTTGATTCCACATGTTGTGGCCTGCTACGAAAACGCGCTTAACTATCATCAGGAATTATTTGATTTTGAGCCATCGGAGAAGATAACGCTCTTTCTTCACGACTTCAGTGATTATAACAATGCCGGGGCCAGCACGGCTCCGTATAATAAAATTTCATTGGCGGTGGCGCCGGCCAGTTATGTCTTTGAAACAACACCAGCCAATGAAAGAATAAACGCCACCATGAACCACGAGCTGGTTCATATTGCAGCTGCCGACAAAGCCTCCGGACGAGACAAATTTTTCCGTGCATTATTTTGGGGTAAAGTAAAAGAAACCTCGGATAATCCTCTTACAATTCTGTACAGTTATCTGACTAGCCCGCGCCGGTCGGCCTCACGCTGGTACCACGAGGGGATCGCCGTGTTTATGGAAACCTGGATGGCCGGCGGTTATGGACGTGCTCAGGGACCCTGGGATGAAATGGTTTTTAGAACCAAAGTTCGCGATTCCAGCCGCATTTATGATTTGGTAGGGCTTGAATCAGAGGCCAGCAAGGTTGATTTTCAGGTTGGCGCAAATGCTTATCTTTACGGTACCAGATTTATGAGCTACCTGACTTATGAATATGGTCCCGAAAAGTTGATTGACTGGATTAACCGTTCTTCAGGTAGCAGCGCCTATTATATCTCTCAGTTTAAGAAAGTATATGAAATCTCTATGAGTGATGCCTGGCACGACTGGATCGACTGGGAGCATGTTTTCCAGGAAAAGAACCTGAATTTCATCAGGCAGTATCAGTTGACAAATTCACGAGCGCTGGTCAGAAAAGGGATGGGTTCGGTCTCCCCGGCGTTTTACGACGAAGAACTGGGAGAACTTATCTTAGCTGTTAATTATCCCGGACAGATTCCACACATTACAGCCATCAATCTGGAGACACAAAAGAGCAGGAAACTCACAGGCGTCAAAGGACCCGCTCTTTATTATGTGACTTCAACAGCATATGACAAAAATTCCAAAACGCTTTTTTATACTACTGATAATAACGGCTGGCGGGATATAGTTTCTCTGGATGTGACAAGCGGCAAGAAAAAGATGCTCTTAAAAGATGCCAGAATAGGTGACCTTTCTTTTTGTGCAGCCGATTCGTCTCTTTGGGGCGTGCGTCATTCGTACGGCATTTCCGCTATTGTCAGAATCCGATATCCCTATGACAAATGGAATCTGGTCTATGCCTGGCCGTATGGCTACGATGTCTACGACATAGATATTTCCTCGGATGGCAAGCTATTGACCTCGGGACTGGCAGAGATTAACGGCAAACAAAGCCTGATTATGATGGATGTGGATTCTCTCCTGGCAGGAGACACCAGCTACTCGACCCTTTTTGATTTCGGTAACAGTATAGCCGCAAATTTTGTCTTCTCTGACGACAACAACTATCTCTATGGTTCATCGTACTATACCGGCGTCTCAAATATATACAGGTATGCTCTGGCTAATGATTCGATGGAAGCCTTATCAAATTGTGAAAGCGGATATTTTAGACCGACCCTTTATCAAAATGATTCTTTAATCGTGTTTGAATATACCGGCGACGGTTTTTTGCCGGTCGTTATCGAAGAAAAAGTTATAGAAGATATCAATCCGATCAGCTATTTGGGGCATGAACTGTCAGAAATGTATCCACTGCTTAAAGAGTGGATTCTTGAGCCGCCGTCGGTAGTCGATATTGATACTATTAAAGCGGACACTTCAGCCTATCACAGTTTCTGGCATATTGGTTTGGCCTCGGCTTACCCGATTATCGAAGGTTACGGAGACTATGCTGCCTGGGGAGTGAGAATGAATTTTCAGTCGCCGGCCGGTTTGCACAGCACACACTTTACTGTGTCCTATACTCCTCGAGAATCATTGGCTGAAAATGAGCGACTACATTTGAACTGGTTTTACCGCCACTCGGGCTGGGAAATAAGTTTTGATTATAATGGCGCCGACTTTTACGATCTTTTTGGTCCGACTAAAACCAGTCGTAAAGGAAACTCGCTGGCGCTGACTTATACCAAGACGCTAATCTACGACGCCCCCAAGAATATGAATCTAAAATTCTCTCTTAAAGGATTTAATAATCTTGAAGTTCTCCCTGATTTTCAGAATGTTCTAACTTCATTCGATAAATTCTTAGTCGGATCTATCAGCCTCAACTATGACAGAAAAGTAGCCTCATTGGGGGCAGTTGATTACGAAAAAGGAATTAGCTTTCAACTGGTCACTTCTCATACCTATCTTTCAGACAACTGGTTTCCACGCGCCTATGCCAATCTTCATCTGGGTTTTCCGCTGCCGCTAAACCATTCATCAATCTGGCTCAGATCTTCGGCCGGATATGCAGACGGCGATCGCTTTGAGCCTTTTGCAAACTTTTACTTCGGAGGTTTTGGCAACAACTATGTCGACCATCAGACGGTCAAACGTTATCGATCAAATTTAAGTTTTCCGGGTTTGGAAATAAATGAAGTCGGTGGAAATAATTATCTCAAAACATTACTAGAGTGGTCTTTGCCGCCTATCCGGTTTCGGAGTCTGGGCTCGCCGTCATTGTATGCTACCTGGCTGAGAGTGGCATTTTTTAGCAGTGGTCTTTATACGAACTTCGATAATGCTGAATTTGAAAGCAAAATAGGTAATGTCGGCGCCCAGCTTGATCTCAGGTTAAGCATGCTGTCGCGACTGTCCATAACTATTTCGGCTGGCTATGCCAGAGCTTTTGAAAAAGGTTATAGACCTGCCGATGAATTCATGGTTTCTGTTAAATTATAGTGGACATTTTCCTTAAAGCTTCACTCGGCCTGCTGCCGGTTCTGGCATTTCTAATTGTCTTAATAATTCTCGACAGTTTTAAGCTGGTAAAGATGAAGTTTATAATATCGGCTATCGGCGCCGGTGCTGCTTGTGCTCTAATTAGTTTGTTTATAAATCCTCTCATCTTAAAAGCACTGGCCATTGACTTTTCAACGTTTGCCAGATACGTGGCTCCGTTGGTAGAAGAACTTTTGAAAATTATTCTTGTCGTCTATCTGATTCGGACTCATAGATTGGGGTTTCTGGTAGATTCGGCCATAGCAGGCTTTGCCGTTGGGGCTGGCTTTGCTCTGGTTGAAAATGTTTATTACCTGCAAAGTTTGCCCGACTCAGGCATTTTTCTCTGGATAGTCCGCGGTTTCGGAACTGCCGCCATGCACGGCGGTACAACAGCGATGGCTGCGATGATCGGCAAATATCTTTCCGACAGACACGATAAATTATCACTTACTATTTTGCCCGGTCTGCTGGCGGCATCGATTATTCATTCGATGTACAATCATTTTTTCCTGCCGCCGCTTATTTCTACCGCGCTTCTCTTATTTCTACAGCCGCTTATCTTGGTCTTGATATTTATGCGAAGCGAAAAAGCGACCGAAAACTGGTTAGGGCAGGGGCTGGATGCTGACCTCAAGACTTATGAGGCTATTACTAGGGGAAAGGTACTTGAGACCAGAATTGGTAAATATTTAGAGTCTCTAAACGACCACTTCTCTTATAATGTGGTGGCCGATATGTTCGAATATATCAAGAACCATCTGGAGCTTTCTATGCAGGCTAAAGGGATTCTTCTGGCTCGAAGGCTCGGTGTAGAAATACAGCCGGATCCTCAAGTTAAAGAGTTGTTTGAACAGTTGAAAGTTCTGGAGGGACGAATCGGACCGACCGGCAGGTTGGCAATCAAGCCATTTGTCAGAAAAAGCAGCCGGGATCTCTGGGAAATCCATATGCTTTCACGTTAGAATCTGGTAAAACTTATTGAAGGCTATAGAAGCGGCGTATCTGGCCGATAATTTAAGAATGGGCTTATAGGCTCATACCTAAAATATGTATAAATTTGAAAAACAAGACTTTGGCCTGAAATTGACTATTTCTGGTGATTTGACAGAGCAAGAGATTTCGGGAATGACAGTTGAGCTAAAATCACTCGTAGGTGCAATAAGGCAGCCTTTTTCCATTTTCGTCGATGCCAGAGAAGTGATGACTTTGAATCAATCTGTATTTCATCTGTTATCTGAATGTCAAAGAATTGTCAAAGATGCCGGACGGCAGTCGGCGGCGATTGTAGTAAATTCACCGATTCTCAAAAGTCAGGGTCAGAGAATAACATTAGATTCTGGAAGTACAGAAGCAGTAAGGTTCATTTATTCTGATAAAACCGAAGGCTGGGAAGAAGTCGCAATGGACTGGATACTAAACGGCATCGAGCCTGACCCAGAACTTGCTGTTACTAAATTGTAAGCGGTGTCTTCCGCTTTTGCCACATAATTTTATGTTTTTTCAGGCAACTCTCAGCAATATTTTTTGTCTATAGAAATGTTCAATCTACTTGTAAAATATCTCATGCTTCTATCTGCTTCGATCATACTCGTTGCACTCCTTGCATTGGCACGAGTTGAGGCTTCAACCTGCACTTACTGCCACAAAGAAATTGCCGGCAAGTGGATTAAGGTCGAAGGGAAATCTTACCATGTTGATCATTTTATCTGCTCCAACTGTCTCAAGCCGATTGGTACTGAAGAGTTTTTTAAAGATAAGGGCAGTTATTTTGACAGGGTCTGTTTTGAAAATTTTATAACCGAAAAATGTAACTACTGCGCCAATCCAATCATAGGCAAATTTATTACTTTTGAATCTGATGTATATCACGCTGACTGCTATAATGACCATGTTGGAAAAAAATGCATTGTCTGCAACGAAGTTGCAATTGGCGGCGCTTACATTGATATCAGAGAAAACGCAGTCTGTGATAAGCACCTTGACGATATTCTGGATTGCCATTCCTGTTTCAGTTATGTGTCGCCTGCTCTGGATGATGGCAGCAAACGTTACTCTGATGGCAGAGTAGTTTGCAGTAAGTGCCAGGCGACAGCGGTTGAAGATGACAAGGAAGCTTTGGCAATCATGGAAGAAGTAAAAGCACAACTCGCAGGCGTAGGCTTAGTAATTGACCGGGAGTTCAAACTTAAATTCGTTTCTATTGACGAACTTTCAATACTAAGCTCAAGTTATCAGAGAGAACAATTGGGTGTAACCAGATTCAGAAAGACCGAGATACTGGCCGGACTTGTTTCGTTTCAGGATTTCGAGATTTATATTTTAACGGGGCTGCCCCGTCCTCAGCTTAAAGCTGTGCTGGCACATGAGGTGATGCATGTCTGGCAGTTTATTAATGCACCGAACCTTCAGGATTTGCAGTTGTGCGAGGGGAGCTGCCAATATGCCGCCTATCTTGTTCTTATGGACGACAGCTCCGAGGAAGGTCAGTTTTTCTCAAAGTTTATAGAAGAGCACAAAGACTCCAACTACGGTGATGGCTTTAGATTTGTATTAGAGGAAGTAAAGAGACGGGGTTTTAAGCCCTGGCTGGAATATCTAAAAGTAAACAAAAACCCACCCTGGTGACTTTTCGGTGATATTAGCGAATAAATTCTAATTCATATTCCAATCAATTTAAGTCACATCGTTTTTTTGTATCTATCGATTTAACGTGGGTCTGATATGCTCTCTCAGGATCAGTCCTGTTACCGAATCCCAGGTGGTTCTTCAGCATAATCTTATGAGTTGATTAAGAAAAGCCTCAGGGCTATCTTCATCTAGTAGAGGCCTGTCTGACCATTTAGATGGTCGTCAAGAGCAGATAATGAATCGCAAGAATCCGGAAAACGATGATACGCAAACACGAATCTTGTTAACTAAGGGCACTGTGGTTGAGCATTACCGGATAGTTGAGAAAATCGGCGCCGGCGGCATGGGCGAGGTCTATCTGGCTGAGGACACCAAACTGGGTCGTAAAGTTGCCTTAAAGTTCTTAGCTGATCAATTTTCTTCTGACCAGTCTGCACGCGACCGATTTACTCGCGAAGCCCAGGCAGTAGCGGCCATTGATCATCCTAATATTGTATCTGTCTATGAAGTAAATGAGTTTAAGGACCGTCCGTATTTTGTGATGCAGTACATAGAAGGAAAGTCCATCAAGGATGTCATCAAAGGGAATCAACCGCGAATGTCTGAGATAATCCGGCTGGCAATTCAGATATGCGAGGGTCTTCAGGCAGCGCACAATAAAGGGATAGTACACAGGGATATAAAACCATCCAATATACTGATTGACAAGGATGGCCGCGCCAGGATTTTGGATTTTGGTCTGGCCAGAATAAGGGGAATGGATAAATTGACCAGGACAGGTACTACCCTGGGGACGCTTTCCTATATGTCACCTGAACAGGTTCAGGCTAAAGAAACTGACCATCGCTCTGATATTTTCTCATTTGGGGTGGTGCTCTATGAGATGATAACCGGCCAGCGGCCGTTTGGAGGCGACAGCGCCGCGGCAATTTTGCACGCTATCACGTATGATGAGGTTGAACCGTTGGCCAGGTTTAAGTCGGGTGTAACCGATAAGCTGCAGCAAATTGTAAACAAAGCCCTGCAAAAAGAGCAGTCATTGCGCTATCAGACTGCGGCCGATATGCGGGCAGATTTAGAACGGGTAACAGCCGCAGAATATCCCAAGCAAAAATCAAAGGCAGTTATGACAATTACCGCCGGGATAATACTCTTAATTGCGATGGGCACATACTTTATATTTTCAACCTTTTTGGCTAAGACTACGCCTGAAGCCAGCTCGCCCAAGAGAATAGTGGTATTGCCGTTTGAAAATCTTGGAGCAGTCGAAGACGAATATTTTGCGGACGGCATCACCGATGAAATAGCTTCTCACCTGGCATCTGTTTCAAAACTGGGAGTGATTTCACGCACTAGTGCCGTAAAATATAAGAATACCAACAAGGGCTTACCTGAAATAGCCCGGGAACTGGGCGTTAATTACGTATTGGAAGGGACAATTCGCTGGGACAAAAGCGGTGATACTGACAGAGTGCGAATCAGCGCCTGGCTCATAAATGTTTCCGACGATACCCATCTCTGGGCAGAAAACTACGAGTGGGCACTTACCCAGATTTTTGCAGTTCAGCAAGAGATTGCCCTCGAAATTGTAAACGCATTAAATGTGACCTTGAGCGAAACTGAAGTGAAAGCATTCGGGGAAGTACTGACATTGAGTATGGCCGCCAACGATTTTTATATGCGAGGGAATGATCGTTTCTACCGCGGCTGGGAAAGAATTGATCTGGAAACAGCGGGCCAGTTCTATGGCAAGGCTATAGAACTGGATTCAAATTTTGCCGAAGCATACGCAATGCTGTCACGGGTTCATTCCAGTATCTACTGGGAATATTATGACAGGTCTGAAGAACGGTGCCAGAATGCTTTTGATAATGCAATTCAAGCGATTGAATTAAGTACAAAGAGTCCAAAAAGTTACGCTGCGCTGGGCTATTACTATTATCATTGCCTGCGCGAATATGACAACGCCTTGGTCCAGTTCCGAAAGGGACTGACAATAGATCCAAATAACAGCAATCTATACTCTGCCATAGCAGCCGTTCAGATTAGGCAGAGCAAGATACTCGAATCTTTAGAGAATCAAGAACAGGCACTTTCCCTGAACCCGCTTTCACACATAATCACATTCGATATTGCGGTCACATTGGGAATATTGCGCAGATTTGAGGAAGCTGACAAAAAATTGCAGACGACAATTGACCTCGCACCGGATCTTAGTATTGCTCATGTTTATCGGGCCTGTCTGCCAATTCTAAGAGCCGGAGACATAGCCGAATCTGAAAGAATTTTGCGTGATGCCATGAATCTTACAAATCTGGGAGAATCCAGATATTACTGGTGGCTGCTCAAAATGATTAATGTCACACCGGAGATGACTCTTTTGTTACCCAATACGGACACAGTTGCATACTACTTATTTAAAGCTCAGCACAACCGTATAAACGGGGAAACGGAACATGAAAAAATTTATGCAGACTCTGCCAAAAATATTTTGAGTCGCAAGCTTGAAGAGGCCAGGGATGATGCTTGGTTTCATAGTTCGTTAGGCTTGGCATATGCCGGGCTGCGACTGCAGGATTCGGCAATAGCACACGGCAAAAATGCACTTGATTTATTATCAATCTCAGATGACTATTTTGACTCCCCATTTTTACTTTTCAACTTTGCCGAAGTTCTTGTTATATTCGATTTACACGATGAAGCCTTAGAACAGCTTGAACTGATAATGAGTATGCCCGGGTTTATTTCGCCCTCTTATTTGAAAATAGATCCATTGTGGGAATCGTTGCGACAATATCCAAGATTTAAGGCTCTTATAGAAGACAACGAAACATAAATATGAGCGAAGAGCAAAACGACAGAACCCAGACACACGTAGTGCTGACCAAAGGCACAACCATATCACAATATCGCATCATAGAGCGCATTGGCGTCGGCGGCATGGGCGAGGTTTATCTGGCCGAAGACAGAAAGCTCGACCGAAGAGTAGCCCTTAAATTCCTTTCATTTCAGCATAGCCAAAACGAAGATTTAAAAGTGCGCTTTAGGCGTGAAGCTCAGGCGGTGGCCAAGCTCAGCCATCCTAACATTGTTCACATCTACGAAGTGGGTGAATATCAGAATAGGCCATATTTTGTTATGGAGCACATCGAAGGGGAATCGCTGCACCATTATGCGCACGATGAGACCTTGTCAGTAGGCGAAATTATCACAATCGCTATCGGAATCTGTGGAGGTTTAAACAAAGCCCACCAGCTGGGAATTGTCCATCGCGATATCAAGACTTCGAATATAGTACTTGACAGTGACGGCCACCCCAAGATTCTTGATTTCGGTCTGGCGACCATCTCAGGGCAGGAAAAGTTAACCAAAGAAGGCTCAACTATTGGTACCGTGGCCTATATGTCCCCCGAAAGAGCCGAAGGCAGAAAATCCGACCATCGTTCGGATTTATTCTCGTTTGGTGTTGTGCTCTATGAGCTGATTGCGGGTCGAACGCCATTTCGGAGAGACTCAGAAGCCGCTACCATGAATGCTATTGTTAATGATATTCCTGAGCCGATGGCGCGCTACCGCTCCGGCGTTCCCGACGGCATTCAGCAGATAATCGATAAACTGCTGGAAAAAGACGCCCGCACCCGCTATCAGACAGCTGCCGACGTCGGGGCAGATTTGATACGAGAAAAACGAATGCTCGACTCCGGTGATATTAGCTCTGCCTCCCGTTCTATCTCAGGCTTCCGCCGAACTCAGAAATCCGGTTTGAAAAAATGGATTCTGTCAGGAACATCGCTGGCGCTTATCATTACTCTGGTTCTGGTATTAAAGCCCTGGAAATTTACAGTAGATGCTACCGATGAAGCAGTGGCAGCTGAAAACCGTCTGGCCGTGATGTATTTTGATAACTTAGTTGACCCCACAGACTCAACCCGCTTAGGTGAAATTGTCACCAATTTGCTTATTACTGATTTATCAGAATCAAAACATCTGCGCGTTGTCTCCAGTCAGCGCATGTTCGACATTTTGAGACAGCTTGGTAAAGAAGGCAGCCGCAATATAGACAGAGAAACAGCCTCGCAGGTGGCGCTGAAAGCCGGGGCAACCTGGATGCTGACCGGAACTATTCTTCAGATGCAGCCGAAGGTGGTAATCACCGCCCAGATTATTAATGTTAAGAGCGGTCAGATTGAAGCCTCACAGCGCTCGGCAGCGGTGGATAACGAGGATATTTTTGCTCAGGTGGATAAATTGTCTGCTAAAATCAGAAACGATCTGGATATCCCTGAGCTGGCTGGTGAATCAACGGATAAGAAATTAACTGATGTGACCACCAAATCACCTGAGGCCTACAGGCATTATCTGGAAGGCATTGATTATATCAGGAAACTCTATCGTCGAGAGGGGCGAGAAAGCCTTGAAAAGGCATTGGAGTATGATTCAACTTTTGCAATGGCCTACTATCAACTGGCCTTCTCATGGATAGGAATCGCCAGAGCCAAAGCGTTAGATTACATACGAAAGGCAGTCAGATATTCAAATAATACTACGCGACTAGAGAGAATGCATATACTTGTCGCTTCTGACGGGTTCGCCGGGGATATAGATGGTGCAATTGCTATGCTAATGAAAATAGTAGAAGAATTTGCCGACAACAAGGAAGCATATGAACGCCTGGGGCAAATTCATATTAATGAAAAAGGGGAATTAGAAAAAGGAATCAACTTTTTTAAAAAAGCTCTTAAAATTGATCCCGGTGATAAGCTGCTCTACAACAAATTGGCCTATGCTTATAAAGATAGGCGTGAATATGATAAAGCCATAGATGCCCTGGATAAATACATAGCCATAGCTCCCAATGAACCGAACCCCTACGACTCGCGCGGTGAAATATATATGGCAGCCGGTAAATTCGACCTGGCGGTGGCAGCTTACCAGCAGGCGCTGGCAAAAGATCCGGGATTTGTAGGCTCACTTAATGCTCTCGTTCGTATATTTACGCACCTGAAAGATTACAAGATAGCGGACAGTTGCGCACGGGCTCTTGTCGATGATAATGAAAAAGAAGTTCGTGCGCTCGGAAGGACCGATTTAGTTTACAGTATATTGCATCAAGGTAAGTTTGAGCAGGCACTTCAAGTTCTGGACGAGGGAATCGCGGCCGATCAATTGGACGATTTTGAGGGATTCCATCATGTCCTTAAGCACATCTTTAAAGGCTTCATTAATGCCGAATTGGGACGGTACGAAGAAGCTCTGGAAAACATCAGAGAAGGTCGCCGCATATTGGTACAATCAGAATCAGGAGACCAAAATGATTTTGTTGATGTCTACGCTTATGTTCTGGCTAGATCAGGTAATGTTTCACAGGCATTGAGACTGTTGGATGAAGCAATGCCCGCAGTTCTGAAGAAAAAGGATAAATGGGATGAGGCCTTGATTCAGATGAGTTACGGACAAATTGAATTTGCGCGCAAAAATTATGAAAAAGCTATAGAGTACTATACAAAAGCTATTCCTATTTTCAAAAGAGCTGCCAGACCGACGGTTGAGTATAATCTTGCCATTGCCTATATAAGAAATTCTCAACCGGAAGAGGCAGTGCCCCTGTTGGAAAGATTTACGACCCAAATTGAAGGCCTGGCTATGTGGTTTCCGCCGCTTGTAGTTTTAGCACATTATCATTTGGGTACCGCTTACGAAGCGATGGGTGAAAATGCCAAGGCCGCGCAGCAGTACGAAACTTTTTTGGATATCTGGAAAGAGGCCGACAGTGAACTTGACGAAATGAAAGATGCTGAGAAACGACTGGCTAATCTTAAGAGTTGATAGTAATGCCGGTTGATTGTCACCAACGATTCAAAAACTTTTCGGACGCATGTATTTTGATTCATCGAAGAGGCAACATTAAGTAACGCACCTAACCTGATTGTTTTTACCGAGTTGCGTTGGAATAGTTTTCTTAGTATATATAAACTGTCAACGATGTTCGTCATCGAAAGAATTTTTTGATGGTGTTTAAGGCACGAAGCTCTTTTTTAGATCAAGGCGGTTGATGCGTTTGGCAAAGAAAATGCATCGCTAGAATTAAAATAAATTGGAATATCTTTGATTATTGACAAGTTTAAGAACTTTTTTTTAATTTGACATGACTTTCAACAATGATGGATATTTGTCTGAAATGAAAAAGTATGCAATGAGCAACGCAAACTCCGGACAGTCACTCATGGCGTGTATTATCCGGAACAACCACTATTAAGGAGGCTCTGTTATGGCAAGAGCGAAAAGGAAAACAAAGGCTAAGCCAAAAAAGAAAACAGCCGCTAAAACCAGAAAAGGTGCGAAAGTCTGGACAGCAGCGCATGTAGCAACGCTGCGCAAGATGTACAAGACTTCGACCAACAAGTCGATCGCTCGTGTATTGAGACGAACTGTTGGTTCGGTCGCGGCCAAAGCCCGTTCACTGAAACTAAGAAAGCCTAAAGTTAGAAAGGCTGCTAAGAAAACTGCCAAGAGAAGAGTAGCAAAGAAAAGACCGGCTAAGAGAAGAACAGCTAAGAGGAAAACAGCCAGGAGAAAACCGGCCAAGCGTAAAGCCAAAGCACGTAAACGTCCGAAAGCTCGTTCACGCAAGGAAAGATAATCATCTGATTATTTAATTAAAGCCCGCCTGTCCGGCGGGCTTTTTTATTGGGGGAGACAGCAATTCTCTTAATAGAACCTAGTCGATCGTACTAACGTATACGTCGGCGCCAAATTTTAGTATTTATACGTCGGCGCCCAGCCGTCGGGGCCATTGCCCAGCATGTCAAACATATGCCAGATTGAACAAAAATCGTCGCCCGGTCCAAAGAAAGCACTTGATACTCTTTTGATTTTTCCGTTTTTGTCTTTACGAAAAGTCGACATGCCCGGCCAGGGGTCTCCTTTTTCGCTCTGGAAGCCCATATCTTTGGTGAAGTCGCCGCCATCGTTTGAAAGATACTTATAATTCCAATCACGCGAGGCAGCAAATTCTTTAAGCAGAGCCGGCCGGTCATGCGAGACCAAAGCGAAGCCGGCGCGATTTTCCAGATGCTTGGTAAAGCCGGTGAAGCCATCCGCCCAGAGAGTACAAAAGCTGCAAGATTTTCCCATATTGTGGATAATAATCAGGTCATCTTTTTTACCGAACAGACTGGAAAGTTTGACCTGTTTTCCGTCAGGGTCTTTGAAGGTGTAGTCTCTAACCGTTTTGGCGCTAATTTTCCGCCGCAGCCCGGCTACTTTGGTGCGGCTGACCATAAGCTGCTTTTCTGCTCTGGCCAGTTGTTTTATTAAATCTGTTTTCTTGCTGGCACTAGTCGTTTTCTTCTTTGCTGCAGTTTTCTTTTTAGGAGTGGCAGTTTTTTTAGAACCAGTTTTCTTTCTTGTCACCATGGTATATTCCTTTCGTTCAATCTAATTTTCGATAGTTGTACTGTCGTACGAATGGTCTATCTAAAAAGTTTCCAAGAGTTGTATCCGTTAATTTATCCAAAAGATCAATCTTTTGCAAGACAGCTAGTGGTTGGCTGTTAATAAAAGTGATGCCGGATTATCTTCTATTTTAATTTTCAAAGAAAGCGCTTGTTATTGAAAAAAGCTGGCTATAATTTAGATTTCTTGGCGGGCCTAACCGATAGGCCGGTCAAAACTTATAAGGAAGCGGGCCGATGGCTTACACAGACACATTACAACGAAGCAGTTTCGGGCAGACTGAGAGGCAAGACAGCTGGTGGATTCAACCGCTGGCCATTTTTCTCGGGTTCTCAGCTTTTATTATCTATTCCACCTGGGCGGCCTTTCAGGGGGATAATTACCATTTCGGACCATATCTTTCACCCTTTTACTCGCCAGAGATTTTTGGAGATTCTAGCCACAGTCTTTTTGGCCCAAAACCGGGCTGGTGGCCGCTCTGGCTGCCTTTTTCGCCAGCCTTTTTGATATTATGGGTGCCGGTAGGTTTTCGCCTTACCTGCTACTATTATAGAGGAGCTTATTACAAAGCTTTTTGGGGTGATCCACCGGCATGTGCGGTCGGAGAACCACGTAAGAAGTATCGGGGTGAAGCTTCATTTCCGCTAATTATACAGAATATTCATAGATACTTTCTCTATCTGGCTTTGATGCTCATAATTTTTCTGACCTATGATGTCTGGAACGCCCTGTGGTTTGTTGATCCGGCAACCGGGCAGAAAAGCTTTGGACTGGGTATCGGGACATTCGTATTGGCCGCCAACGTTACCCTGCTTAGCTGCTATACCCTCGGCTGTCATTCGCTGCGTCATTTAGTAGGCGGATTTATGGACAAGTTTTCCGGTTCACCTGTCAGGCTTAAAACATATCAATGTGTCAGCTGCTTAAACAAAAGACATATGTTCTGGGCCTGGATGAGCCTGATTGTAGTCGGTTTTTCTGACATATATATTCGTCTTTGCGCTATGGGGATCTGGACAGACTGGAGAATTTTATAATTGTCCAGTGTTAAAAAATATGAATATGACGTACTGATAATTGGCGCCGGGGGAGCGGGGCTTCGCTCTGCTATTGAAGCTTCTGATGCAGGCGTCAAAGTAGGCGTTGTCTGCAAATCTCTTCTGGGTAAAGCGCATACCGTAATGGCTGAAGGCGGTGCGGCGGCGGCAATCGGTAACATAGATGAAAAAGATAACTGGAAAATTCATTTTGCAGATACAATGCGCGGCGGACAGTATCTCAATAACCCTAAGATGGCCGAAATTCACGCCAAGGAGTCGCCGGCCAGAATTTTTGAACTGGAAGCCTGGGGAGCCCTCTTTGACCGCACCAAAGATGGAAAAATTTTACAACGTCACTTTGGCGGACACCGCTATCGAAGATTGGCACATGTCGGTGACAGAACCGGTTTAGAGATGATACGCACGCTGCAGGACCATGGCATCCATCAGGGCATAGACTTCCATATGGAGTGCACAGTTCTGAATTTACTTAAAGACGGCGACAGAATAGCCGGTGCTTTTGGCTACGACCGCGAAAAAGGTCGTTTTCTAGTTTTTGAAACAAGTGCGGTTGTCCTGGCAACCGGCGGCATCGGCCGGGCTTACAAAGTGACTTCTAACAGCTGGGAATATACCGGCGATGGCCAGACCCTGGCCTATGACTGCGGCGCCGAACTTATCGATATGGAATTTGTGCAGTTTCATCCGACCGGTATGGTCTGGCCTCCGAGCGTAAAGGGGATTCTTGTCACCGAAGGTGTGCGCGGCGAAGGCGGCGTCTTGCGCAACAGCGAAGGCAGGCGCTTTATGTTTGATGATATTCCCGAAGCTTACAAGAGTTCGACCGCTGATAGCGAAGAAGAAGCCTGGCAGTACACCATAGGCAACACCGAGGCGCGGCGTCCTCCGGAATTATTAACCCGCGACCACGTTGCCCGCTGTATAATACGAGAGATAAAAGAGGGGCGCGGATCTCCCCATGGCGGTGTCTTTCTTGACATTGCCTGGATAAAAGAAAAACTGCCAAATGCCGTCGAGCATATCAAGCGCAAATTGCCAAGTATGTATCACCAGTTTAAGGAGCTGGCAGAAATAGATATCACTACCGAGGTGATGGAAGTAGGCCCGACCACCCATTATATCATGGGCGGAGTACGAGTTAACGCAGAAACGCAGATGACCAACGTTCCGGGACTCTTTGCAGCTGGCGAAGTGGCAGCTGGTCTCCACGGCGCTAATCGGTTAGGCGGAAATTCTCTTTCAGATTTGCTGGTCTTCGGACGTCGCTCAGGAGAATTCGCGGCAAAATTTTCCAAAGAAAACGGCAAAGCAGCCATCGACGACAGACAAGTTCAGTCTGCTACCAGAGCCGCGCTGGCTCCGTTTGAACGTGCCGGCGGTTCCGGTGGCAGTGGGGTCTATCAGGTGCAGCAGGAACTTCAGGATTCAATGCAGAGCTTAGTTGGTATTGTTCGTACTGAGAGTGAATTAAAAGAAGGCTTGGAAGTCATAAGCCGCTTAAAAGAGCGGTCCAAAGTTGTTGGTGTCGAAGGAAACCGTGAGTACAATCCCGGCTGGCATACTGCTTTGGACCTTCATAATCTGATGACAATCTCTGAAGCAATCGCCCGTTGTGCACTCATGCGTAAGGAAAGTCGCGGGGCGCATTTCCGGCTGGATTTCCCTGACAAAAGCGAAGGATTTGCCGAAATAATTATGGTCATCAGTAAAGACGCCGACGGCCTGATGCAGGTTAATAGTGAAGCGATAGTGCCTTTGACTGAAGAACATAAGCAGATAATAGAAGATAATAAGTAGCAGGAATTACAGGATAAGACAGATGGCATCAGTAACATTTAAAGTATGGCGCGGCAACAAAGAAGGCGGCGAATTCAAAGAATATTCTACCGACATAACCGAAGGCATGGTTGTGCTCGACGCCCTGTTTCAGATTCAGGCTGATGCGGCCAATGATCTGGCTATTCGCTGGAACTGCAAAGCCGGCAAATGCGGCTCCTGCTCGGCCGAAGTCAACGGCTATCCGCGGCTGCTGTGCATGACCAGGATGAGTTCTTTGCCGCAGGACAGACCTGTTAAAATCGAACCGATGAAATCTTTTCCGGTGATTAAAGATCTGGTCTGTGATGTTTCCTGGAATTATGAGGCCAAGAAACGAATCAAAAAGTTTAAGCCCAGAAAACCGGATGCCGCAGACGGCACCTGGAGGATGCAGCAGGAAGATGTTGACCGGGTTCAGGAATTCCGCAAATGTATCGAGTGTTTTTTGTGTCAGGATGTCTGCCATGTGCTAAGAGAACATCACCTGCATGAAAATTTTATCGGTCCAAGTCTTCTGGTCTACACAGCCGCTTTAGAGATGCATCCGCTAGATGTCGAAGACCGGACCGAAGATTTAAGAAAACATCAGGGAATCGGCTACTGTAATATTACAAAATGCTGTACAAATGTATGTCCGGAAAATATTACAATTACAGACAATGCTATCATTCCTCTAAAAGAACGGTTGGTAGATAAATTTTACGACCCACTCAAAAAGATATTGAATCTCTTTTCCGGCAAATCCTGACATAGTATCTTATTGCTACAATTCAAACAAATATCTATTTTTTGGTAGATTCTATATGCTATAGTTCTATATATAGATATAAATGAGGAATGCATTTTGATAAAATTATCAATTATTACAAAGTTGGCTCTGGCAGCCATACTTGTTTTTTCTGTCAGTTGCATTGAGAAAGTAGATACTCCCGGTCAGATCAAATTAGACAGTGCTATAGTTGAAGTCGAAGATTCGCCAACAGAAATGGCCGAGTACTTTATTGTATTCTTGAGGCGCGGACCAAAATGGACTGCTGAAATGACTCCTGAAATTGAAAAAGTCTTAGAAGGACACTTTGCAAATATTAAAAAACTGACAGCTGAAGGTAAGCTGGCATTGGCAGGGCCATTTTTTGGTCAGGAAGGCGACAGCGCTCTGGCCGGACTGTTCATTTTCAGAGTAGATTCAATCGCAGAAGCTATTCGTCTGGCCGAGCAGGACCCCGGGGTTCAGGCCGGCAGGTTTACTTTCGAAGCAGTCGCCTGGTACGGACCGAAAGGCCTGACTTACTAACCGAATCAATTCTATTCGATAATTTCGACGCCTTTCCAGAAGGCTATATAGTTCTTGATATTTAAGGCCTTTTCTTTAGGGTCAGGATAGAACCAGGCCGCATCTTTATTTAATTCATCGCCGATCTTTATAG
The DNA here is from genome assembly GCA_022571845.1 of Candidatus Zixiibacteriota bacterium. Lineage (GTDB taxonomy): Bacteria > Zixibacteria > MSB-5A5 > GN15 > FEB-12 > JACZWU01. The sequence continues at coordinate 178,262 of JACZXB010000003.1, forward strand.
TGCAGTAACTGGCTTCACCTTTCCAACAGCAGCAGCTGCGGGTGTCGCTTGGCTCAAGAAAATCTTTCTTGACAGAATCCGCGGGGAAGTAGTGGTTATCCTCAACTACAATCGTTTCATTCGACTTGGCTATTATCTCATCATTCCAAATAGCTTTCATTGGCTGCTCCTTTTAATCTTAGTAAGATATTCTGAGGGATAATTCTCTTTTTGTAGTAACAGAGTCAAGTCAAAAATTGTTCAGCATAATGTCGAACCGGTCATTTCGGTTGCTTTGAAGGGCACTTGTATTTATATAGAATGCCGTCTGAGAGGAAAAGCTATTTGTAATGAAAAAGATTTTAGTAACGGGTGCAGTCGGTCAAATTGGGTCAGAACTGACTTTTGCGCTGCGTAAGAAATACGGCGAAGATAAAGTAATTGCTACCGATATCAGAATGCCCTCAGATAGAGACCTGCGCGACTCCGGCCCGTTTGAGTTTTTAGACTGTCTCGACCCGCACCATATTACCAGAGTGATGCAGATTCACAAAGCCGATACGATTTTTCATCTGGCGGCCGTTCTTTCGGCAATCGGCGAGACAAAACCAAATCAAGCCTGGCAGGTTAATGTCAACGGCTTGTACAATATTCTCGAAGCTGCCCGCCAGTATCACTGCTCTCTGTTTTTCCCCAGTTCAATTGGTGTCTTTGGAAATTCCACTCCCAAGCAAAATACCCCGCAGGAAACTATTCAGCGCCCTTTAACTATTTACGGAGTCACCAAAGTTACCGGTGAGCTTATCTGTGACTACTATCACAAGAAATTCGGCCTTGACAGCCGCGGGCTTAGATTCCCCGGACTTATCTCCTATGAAACCGAGCCGGGCGGCGGCACCACCGATTACGCGGTTGAAATATTTTTTGAAGCAATTAAGCATAAGTCCTACACCTGTTATCTGGAAAAAGACTGCTCACTCGACATGATGTATATGCCCGATGCTATCAGGGCTATGATTGAACTGATGGAAGCAGACCCGGACAAATTAGAACACCGCAACGCCTATAATATTACTGCCACAAATTTTACACCGGCTAAAATATCAGAAGAAATAAAAAAACATATTCCAGAGTTCGAGATTTCATATCAAATAAATCCAGCCAGGCAGGCCATAGCCGATTCGTGGCCGGACAGTATCGATGATTCCTGCGCCCGAAAAGAGTGGGGCTGGATTCATGAATATGGCATTGAATCCATGACCAAAGATATGCTCGAAAAAATATCTGAACAAATTGCCAAAGCAGATAGGTCGCAGTAAAATTTATAAAAGGGAATTTAGATGCCTCTTGCAAACTTTGTTAAGTTCTTAAGCGGACAACTAAGCGAGCTAAAATCTACCGGAACAGCCAAAGGCGCTGAACTGGTTGTAACTGGTCTTTTAAAAGCTCAAGGCAACCGCGGTCCAAGATTTTTCTTAGAGGGTTATGGGGACAAAGAGTTTATTCGGATGAATTCCAATTCATATCTGGGTCTGCAGCTAAGTGAAGATTTAAAAATTGCCGAAGAGAAAGCGTCCGAAGAGTTTGGAACAGGTCCCGGGGCGGTTCGATTTATCAGCGGTTCATATAAAGTACATCTGGAACTTGAAAAGGCGCTGGCAGAATTCCATGGCCGCTCAGGCTGTATGATAACCAGCTCTGCCTATACTTCGGTGCTGGGGGTGATAGCCACTCTGACAACTCCGGAAACGATACTTATCAGTGATGAGCTAAATCATAATTGTATTATAAACGCCATGAAACTCTCGCGCCCCAAAGGCAAGAAGATTTTCAAGCATCTTGATATGGCCGAACTGGAAAAATGCATCACCGAATCAATCGGACAATGTGATCACCTTATCGTTGTTACCGACGGAGTTTTCAGCATGCGCGGCGACTATGCTCCGCTTGATGAAATTAATGCTATCGTTAAGAAGCATAACGACAGTTTCGCAAAAGATATAATATTAGTAGTCGATGACTCCCATGGCGTCGGCGCTTTGGGCGAAACCGGCAGAGGCACAGAAGAACTAACAGCAGCCGGCAAAGTTGATATATTAATAGCAACCTTAGGCAAAGCCTTTGCCGTCAACGGCGGTTACATAGTTACTGACAAAGTAATTACAGAATATTTAAGAGAGAAAAATCCGTTTTATATTTATACTAATCCAATAACGCCATCAGAGGCTGCGGCTGCGCGAAAATCAATTGAAATTTTACAATCAGACCAGGGCAAAAAGCTGCTTGGACATCTTCGAGAAATGACCAAAAGATTCGAGGACGGTCTGGTAAATCTCGGCTATGAGACGATCCCCAGCGAACATCCGATAGTGCCGCTGATGGTACGTGACACTCGGAAAACAGCGGAGTTGGTTCTGTACTTAAGAGAAAACGGAGTGCTTGCCACCGGTCTAAACTTTCCGGTAGTGCCCAAAGGCGATCAGTTGATACGCTTCCAGGTCTGTGCTGACCACACCGCAGATGATATTGATTTAGTTTTAGATGTCTTGGGAAAGTATAAGAATCAATAGCTAATAAAAATAGAGGAGCAGAGGTCATGGCTAATTCAAAAGAGTTTGACGGCATAGTAATTGGTTCAGGCCAGTCCGGCGGACCATTATCCGGGGCATTCTCACGGGCTGGCTGGAAAATGGCTCTGATAGAAAAAGCTGAAATCGGCGGCACTTGTGTTAATTCTGGCTGTACACCTACCAAAACAATGATCGCCAGTGCCAGAGTAGCCTATGTTGTCAGCCGTGCCAGAGAATATGGTGTTAATACTGCCGCTGTTTCAATAAGCATGAACAAAGTCAGAGAGCGAAAACGAAATATAGTAAATATGTTTCGTTCCGGCGGCGAACGGGGAATTGCCAACGCCAAGGTCGAACTTTTTCGCGGAAAAGCTTCGTTTGTCGACTCCAAAACGCTTGAAATCGAACTTAACGACGGCAGCAAGCAAACTCTGACGGCTAAAAAGATTTTTATTAATGCCGGCACCAGAAATTTTAGACCGAACATAGAAGGACTCGACCAAGTAAAATATCTTGATTCGACTTCTATAATGGAGCTGAACAAAGTTCCTAAGCATCTGATTGTTGTCGGCGGTGGTTACATTGGTCTGGAATTTGGACAAATGTTTCGGAGGTTCGGCAGCCAGGTAACTATACTTCACCAGGGCGCTCAGCTTTTGGATCGGGAGGACAGCGATATTGCCACAGAAGTTGCCAAAATACTAGAGGGCGAAGGCATAAATATTTTGCTTAACTTAGCAGTCAAAAAAGTATCAAAACCAACTAAAGATAAAATCAAAGTAGAAGCAAAAATTGACGGCAAATCCAGAAGATTTACAGGCAGCCACCTGCTGATTGCAACGGGCCGCGTTCCTGAATCCGATGAACTAAATCTAAAAGCAGCGGGTATTAAAACCAACCCGCGAGGATTCATAAAAGTAAACTCAAAACTTGAGACAACTGCCAGGAATGTTTATGCTATTGGCGACGTCAAAGGCGGCCCGGCTTTTACTCATATTTCGTATGATGATTTTAGAATTCTGCGCACCAATCTATTAAACAACGGTTCGGCAAATACCAAGGGCCGCTTGGTGCCATATACGGTGTTTATTGATCCGCAGTTAGGCCGGGTTGGCATTTCAGAAAAAGAAGCAAAAAATAAAGGGTTGAATTATAGAGTCGGTAAACTTCCGATGAGCCATGTTGCCCGCGCTCTGGAGATGGACGAAACCCGTGGGTTCATGAAAGTTATTGTCGATGCCAAAACAGAACAGATACTCGGCTGTGCTGTACTTGGAGTCGAGGGCGGTGAAGTAATGTCTGTCATGCAGATGGCCATGCTGGGCAAAATCAAATACTCAAAAATACGCGACGGCATTTTTGCTCACCCGCTATTGTCTGAATCATTAAACAATCTGTTCATGGCGATGGACCGCTGAATAAAGGAATATATTCAGGAACTATCTGATATGAAAGCAATGGTACTGGAAAAGCAGGGAAAGCCTTTACAGCTGAAAGATATTCCAGAACCAACTGTTCACTCGCATCAACTATTAATTAAGGTCAATGTCTGCGGCATTTGTCGTACAGATTTGCACGTAGTCGACGGGGATTTGACTGAGCCAAAACTTCCTTTAGTTCCTGGTCATCAGATAGTCGGCAGCGTAAAGCAGGTTGGCAATAAAGTTGAAGGATTCTCGATTAGCGATAGGATCGGCCTGCCGTGGTTAGGCGGATGTTGTGGCGTGTGCCGCTATTGTCTTTCGGGAAAAGAGAATCTTTGTGATGAGGCAATCTACACCGGTTACCAGATCGATGGAGGCTTGGCTGAATATTGTGTTGCAGATTCGCGCTTTTGCTTTGCAATCCCTGATGGGTATTCGGATTTACAGGCGGCGCCTTTATTGTGTGCCGGCTTGATAGGCTATCGCTCATATCGGACGGCGGGGGATGCAAAAAGAATCGGCTTTTATGGTTTCGGGTCGGCGGCGCATATTTTGATTCAGGTAGCGAATTACCAAAAGCGGGAAGTTTTTGCTTTCACTCGTGACGGTGACACAGAAGCACAGAAATTTGCCGAAAAGCTTGGAGCAAAGTGGGCAGGCAGTTCACAAGAATTACCTCCCGAAGAGCTGGATGCTGCCATAATTTTTGCACCAATCGGCAAGCTTGTGCCGCTGGCGCTCGCAGCAGTTTGCAAGGGTGGCGTGGTTGTCTGTGCCGGCATTCACATGAGCGATATCCCATCTTTTCAATATTCACTGTTATGGGGGGAAAGAGTACTTCGCACGGTGGCAAATCTTACCCGGCAGGATGGAGAAGAGTTTCTGGCACTGGCTCCAAAAGTGCCGGTTAAAACAGAAGTACATCCCTATAATCTTGAAGACACAAATCAGGCGCTGGATGATTTGCGCCGGAGCCGATTTACCGGAGCAGCTGTTATAATTGTAAACGAAAATTAAGAAACCAATATTTGCAGGGGGTTCCAAGTGTCACACTGGCTAATTAAAGAATCAAAATATATTCTGAAACACAAATACATGACTATCAGGGAAGATGTCTGTGAAACTCCCGAGGGCGCCATCATTGACCCGTATTTTGTCTTGGAATTCCCCACCTGGGTGCAGCTGCTGGCTTTTAATTCTGACAATAAAATACTGGTGACCCGTCAATACAGGCACGCCGTACAGGAGGTTATCTATGGTCTGCCGACAGGTTATACGGAGGCGGAAGATATATCAGATGAAGAGTCAATCAAGCGAGAGTTGCTTGAGGAAACCGGCTTTGTTTCAGAAAAATTTATCAGCATTGGTAAGCTTCAACCCAACCCTGCTACCCAGAACAATATCGTTCATTGTTTTGCTGCTTTTGATATCAAAAAAATTCAAGAACCGGCCAATGACCCCAGCGAGAGAATCACAACTGAATTTGTTTCTGTAAAAGAGTTGCTGAAACTAATCAGCGATGGAGAGTTTGCTCATGCCCTGCACGTGGCCGGAGTTTTTCTGATGTTATCAAAGCTTGAACTCTTAAAGCTAAAATCTGACCGATAATAGGCCGCTAACGCAGCTCTATTATCAGATACATCATTTCGCCTTTTCTTTCTATCTGAACTATAACAGGTTCATTGTGAGCGTAAAGTGAAAGTACTCGCCTGAGACTTGAAAGACCTGCTATAGTAGTCCGGTTAACAGTATGAATAATATCACCTGTCCTGAAAGCATCACCGCGGTATGATTGACTCTCAGCGCGCGCGGCAACCAAAACTCCGGATTCCCGGCGGACACCGGGCAGCATTTTCAAAATATCTTCAGTTACCTCAAGGGCCAGAATGTTAAACTGCTCAATCAGATTTTCTTCGGGAGTGACAAACTGAATAAATTTGCTGTAATCATCGGCGCGCTCTTCTACATTGACAGTCACAGCCATTTTTTTACCGGCTCTGAGAATTTCGAGCACGACAGTATCGTTGATATCCCGCGAATACAAATTGACGTCAAACTGCCGGCCGTTTTCCATCCGTTTGCCGTCCAGGCTAAGAATTATATCTCCTATCTGAAGCCCGACTTTGTCTGCCGGACTGTCAGGCGAAACGTCGCCAATTAGTACTCCCCAGTCCTGTGAAAGATTTAAGCCTCTGGCGATTTCCGGTCTGATTGTCTGGGCATTTACGCCTATTATGCCGCGCCGCACACGGCCATGGTCTTTTATCTGTCGATAGACATTGGAGACAATGTTGCTCGGTGCGGCAAAACCAAGACCCTCACTTCCGCCCGATTTCGAAAATATCATGGTGTTTATACCGACCACGTAGCCCTCGCTGTTGACCAGCGGCCCGCCGCTGTTGCCGGGGTTAATGGCAGCATCGGTCTGAATATAAATCATGGGGTCGTCGGCTGACAATTGCCTGGCCACCGAGCTGACCACTCCCATAGTAACCGAGTTTTGTAAGCCCAAAGGAGATCCAAAAGCAAAGACCAGCTGTCCCTGTCGTAAGTCGTCCGAATCCGCCAGTTTGAGATACGACAAACCTGTTCGTGGAATTTTCAGCACAGCTAGGTCTGTTTCCGAATCAAGACCTACTAAAACTGCTTTGATAATATCCCCTTTTGGTTTCAGGATTGATTTCCACTTCGAGCCGTTATGACGGGGAGGAGCCAGGATGACATCAATTGAGTGGGCGCCTTCGATAACGTGAGCATTAGTAATGATATATCCGTTTGCGTCTAAAATCACACCGGAGCCGGTATACTGGCGCTTGGACAAAAGCGAAGCGGACATCTCAGCCGTGGGTCCTGTCCAGCCGGTGGCAATGATGTGAACTACCGCCGGAACAATACTGTCGGAAAGTTTCTGAAAGGAGTCAGAGATGCTCTTAAGAGAAAGGCTGCTTTTATCTTTTGGATAAATTTCTGCAGCGCTAACAAAAATTAACAGAAAAATAATTAAGGCAAATGGTGATCTAAATTTTTTCATAACATTCATATCATGCATAGCAATTGATTTTCGGATTTTCGCTTTTCAAACAGACTGCAAGGGCAAATAAAGCCTCCCTGGAGTCAGATGTAAAGCCGTTTTTGACAGCCAGTTAAAAAGTAAGAATGGCACTGTTAAAAAGCAGCAACTCAATAAATCGCTTGACGTTTGACCACTTCGGGGCAACTTTAGAGCGGCTTTCAAATAAAGGTTAATTCAGAATTTGATAAAACATATACCTCGGACTTCAGCAAAGCTATTTTCACTATTATTATCCTTGCCGCTACTAATGCCGGAATCTGTCTTCGGCCAGGAGGGGGAATCTCTATTTCGTTATGACCGGATAAATGCGCTGGTGGCAGTTGTCGTTTTTTCGTTCGCTATTTTGTTGTTTACTAAATGGGCCAAAGAGGGCAAACCGCTTTTCTTGCGCAAAATCCCCGGACTTGAAGCTATTGAGGAAGCGGTCGGTCGCGCTACCGAGATGGGGCGCCCGGTGTTGTTTATCCCGGGCATAGCCGAGCTTGATGAAATAGACACCATAGCCGGAATTTCAATACTTGGCCGGGTGGCTCAGATAACAGCGCAGTATGAAACTCCTCTATATGTACCGGTCAGGTATCCACTCGTTCTGGCAGCAGGGCAGGAAGTTGTCGAGCAGGCCTATATCAAAGCAGGCAAGCCGGAACTCTACGACAAAGATATAGTACGTTACGTGGCCGGCGAGCAGTTTTCTTTTACAGCAACCGTCAACGGCTATATGATGCGCGTACGTCCGGCCACAAATATCTATATGGGGGCGTTTTTTGCAGAATCATTGCTACTGGCAGAAACAGGCAACGCGGCCGGTTCGATTCAAATAGCCGGCACTGCCCGTCCCGAACAGCTGCCGTTTTTTATTGCAGCCTGTGACTACACCTTGATGGGTGAAGAGCTTTACGCCGCTTCGGCCTATCTTTCGCATGAACCGATAATGATGGGTGGACTCAAAGGGCAGGACTTTATGAAAATCCTGATAATCATATTAATTATTATCGGAATTGTCCTGGTTCTTTTTGACTCAGCAGAGATTTATTTAAGCTGGTTTGAGGAAAATTGATGAGAACGACGCTTCCTTTGGCAGTTGCGTTTATTACCGGTTTGGTTTTTGTCATAACTTTTTTTCTAAATGAAGAATCACCTCTAGTCGGCGGCGTTTCAAAACAGCTTTTGGATTGGCTAATAATTATTGGCGGCTTCACTCTACTTTTAGGTGTTGTTTCAATACTTCGGGTAAGCTGGCAGTCTGTAGAGCGTCGCAAAGAAGACTGGATTTACAAACTAATTACCATACTGTCAGTTTTGGTGATGGCTATTCCAGGGCTGCTGCCGGAGTCATGGTCGTCATTATTTGGCAGGCAGGAAGGTACAATTTACGACTGGCTGTTTTTAAATTTGCAGGCGCCTATGATGGCTACCATGTTTGCCACCCTGGCCTTTTATATCGCTTCGGCCGCTTATAGAGCCTTTCGGGCGCGTACTGCCGAAGCTACCATCCTGTTAGTAACTGCAACTCTGGTTATGCTCTGGCGGGTACCGATGGGCGAAGCTTTCTTGAATTTATTTTCGGAAGAAATACCCGGGCTGATAAACACTTATATCATGGGCGGTGTAAACTTAGCTGTTCAACGAGGCATTATTATTGGTGCGGCGCTGGGTGCAGCAGCCATGTCTCTTCGCATTATTCTCGGCATTGAACGAACCTATATGGGTAAAAGCTAATCATGACTATCTGGGAACGTTTTGATAATATGGACAGACGCTGGGTCTACCTGATGGTCGGGCTGGCTGTCATAATCCCTTTTTTAGTTCCCATGAAATTTGATATCAGCATTACACCTGAAGTGCAGTCGTTTTATGATGCAGTCGATAATCTGCCTGATTCATGCACCGTCATGCTGGTCTTTGACTACTACCCCTCGACAGCGGCCGAGTGCGAACCGATGGCCATAGCAGCAGCGCATCATCTGTTTCGAAAAGACTGCAAAATAATCACGTTAAGTAATATCCCCTATGGCGGACCATCGATGGCTGAGACTGTCACTAGAGCGATTGCCAAAGAATATGACAAAGAGTATGGTGAAGATTTTGTTAATCTTGGATTTAAGTATGGTCCTATCGCTGTTCTGAAAGGAATGGGCATATCCATAGAATCAATTTTCCCGACAGACAACAGCGGCACACCGCTAGCTGAGTTACCGATGATGGATTCGGTCACCAACTACGAGCAAGTGAGTTTCATTTACGAAATTGCAGACAACGCCACTGCCGATCTCTGGATTTCGATTGTCAACGCTGGCTACGGGGTACCGATGGGAGTGGGCTGCACGGCCGTAATGGCACCCAAGTTTTATGCTTTCTTAGGAGCGAATCAGATAGTGGGACTCTTAGGCGGTATGAAAGGCGCTGCCGAGTATGAAATCTTGGTGGGTAAGCTTGGCACCGCTTATCGGGGTATGGATATTCAGTCAATGGTGCACTTTGTAATAATTGCCTTAGTGATTATTGGGAATATCGGCTTTTTCGTAACCAAAAGACGAAATAGAAAGAAAAGCGCGTGAGCGGTATTGAAATTCTACAAATCTGGATAATCGCCTTTTTTACGCTGGCGCTTTTTTCTTTTCTGTATAAAGACAACCCCTTTTACAGACTTGCAGAAAATATTTTTGCCGGACTTACTACCGGCTATCAGGTTAGTCTCATCTGGGATACTGTCATAATTCAAAAACTCTGGGATCCGATGATGGGCGGTCAGTGGTGGATGTTTTTGCCCGGACTGCTGGGACTAATGATGTTCTCGCGCTTTTCTCCCAAGCTGTCCTGGATGTCCCGAGTGCCCCTGGCGGTAGTAATGGGAATAACCGCGGGAATATTCCTGACGACTCAGTTACATGGTTTTGTGCTGCCGCAGATGCAGGCTACTATGAGCACTTTTGTGAATGCCGAAGGCTTCGCCGAATTTTTCTTAGCAGCTCTCATAGCGGTGGGAGTTATTTCTACTATGATATATTTTTATTTTTCCCATGAGCATGTCGGGGTTTTGGGCGTGACGGCCAAACTTGGTATCTGGTTTATTATGATTTCATTTGGCGCCCATTTTGGCTACACGGTCATGGGCCGGGTTTCGCTTTTGATCGGCCGGACACAGTTTCTGATTGAAGACTGGATCGGAACTTTCTCCTACATATTCTAAACTATTTTCATCATTTTTATAGTCTATAATTGCACTTGTCAAAGTGTCATTCTTTAGCTAAAATAACAGCCTAAACTGAAAGGAAGCGGTTGAAAATTGTCATTCCCGTCGCAGGTGAAGGTAGGCGCCTGCGGCCTCATACAAATACAGCTCCCAAGCCACTATTTGAGGTCGCCGGCAAACCGATTCTGGCTCATATCCTGGATCCGCTGCTGTCGCTTAATATTGATGAAGTTATTTTTGTCATAGGCTATTTAGGTAACCAGATCAAAGAATTTGTCAGCCAGAACTATTCGTTTAAGTCATCATTTGTGAACCAGGACAGACTTCTGGGGTTAGGCTATGCTGTCAGCCTGGCCTTAGACAATATAGAAGAGAGTGATCTGCTGATTATTCTCGGTGACACCATAGCCGAATGCGACCTTGGCGCATTCACTACTAAAGCTGATTATGTTCTCGGAGTCAAACAGGTCGCTGACCCCAGAAGATTCGGTATCGCGGATATCAAAGATGGAATAGTCACGAAATTGGTAGAAAAACCAAAAGATCCACTCGGGAATTTTGCCTTAATCGGCATTTATTATTTCAAAGAAATAGCAAGGCTCAAGAGTAAACTGGCAAAACTAATAAAATCTGACAAGAAAACCAGCGGGGAAATTCAACTTACTGATGCCTTACAGGGGATGATTGAAAGCGGCACAAAATTTAGATCCAGCGAAGTTAGTAGCTGGCACGATTGCGGTAAAAAAGAGACAATCCTAAAATCGAATGAACATTTTCTAAGATCGGCAGACTTTTCAGGCAGTTATAACGGCTCGAAAATCGTGCCGCCGGTGCATATTTCCGAATCTGCCGAAATTTCAAAATCTACAATAGGTCCCAATGTTTCGATTGCAGGGTCTGTTTCGATATCGGATTCTGTGATAGAAAATTCCATTATCGGAGAGAGCTCAACTGTTAAAAACGCTGATCTAAAAGATTCTTTGATAGGTAGGCGCGTATTAATAAGAAATTATAAAGGAACCCTCAATCTTGGCGATAACTCTATTATTGAGGGGAGCTAATACAGTCTATGCGTTACATCAAAATATATCCGGAGAAAATCTAAGTGTCTGGTAAAGACTATCTATTTACATCAGAGTCTGTTACCGAAGGCCACCCCGACAAAATTTGCGACCGTATATCAGATGAAGTCTTAGATGCTGTTCTTCGTCAGGACAAGACCAGCCGTGTTGCCTGTGAAACTTTCATAACCGTAGGCATGGTCATCGTCGGCGGTGAAATAACTACCAAAGCCAAAATCGATGTTCAGGATATTGTCCGCCGGGCTGTCAAAGATATCGGCTATACCGACCACCGTTTTGGGTTCGACTACGACACCTGTTCAGTGCTTAACGCTATTGGCACGCAGTCGCCGGATATTTCCCAGGGAGTAGATAGCGGCGGCGCCGGCGACCAGGGACTTATGGTTGGTTACGCCTGCCGGGAGACCAAAGAACTGATGCCGATGCCAATCATGCTGGCTCAAAATCTGGCCAGAAAACTTGCCGATGTCCGCAAAAGAAATATACTGCTGTATCTTGGTCCCGACGGTAAATCGCAGGTGACCTTGGAATACAAAAACGGTCAGCCCCACCGGGCAGATACGATTGTTATTTCAACTCAGCACACCGAAGAGATTCTTGATAAAACTGGTAAAAAAATCAGTAAAAAGTCCAGAGCAGAAATAATTGAAAATGTAATTTTGCCAGTTGTCCCTAAAAAGATGATAGACAAGAATACAAAGTTTTTGGTAAATCCGACCGGCAAATTTGTTGTCGGCGGCCCGCAGTCTGATACCGGCATGACCGGCAGGAAAATTATTGTCGATACCTATGGCGGCACAACGCCCCATGGCGGCGGCGCTTTCTCCGGTAAAGACCCGACCAAAGTTGACCGCTCGGCTACATATATGGCGCGTTATGTTGCCAAAAACGTGGTGGCAGCCGGGCTGGCTGATATCTGCACGTTGCAGCTGGCCTATGCCATTGGAGTGGCTGAGCCGGTTTCGGTAATGGTCGATACCAGCGGCACCGGAAAAATTCCTGACACACAAATCGCCAAACTTATCCGGAAACATTTTAATCTGACCCCGCGGGGTATCATAAAACATCTTGATTTGAGAAGACCTATTTATGCTATTACTGCTGCCTATGGTCATTTTGGAAGAACCGAAAAAACTTTCACCTGGGAAAAAACTGACAAAGCTAACGAATTAAAGAAGGACGCTTAAAAAATGCCTCTGAAATTTGACATCAAAGATAAGAAACTTACCAAAGCAGGCCTAACCAAAATCGAATGGGCCGAGCGCAGTATGCCCGTACTGCGATTGATTCGAGAAAGATTCAAAAATGAAAAACCTCTCAAAGGTATCAATATCGCAGCCTGTCTGCACGTTACTACTGAAACGGCTAATCTGATGCGTACGCTCAAGGCGGGCGGCGCCAATACTGCTTTATGCGCCTCCAATCCTCTTTCAACACAGGATGAAACCGCCGCGGCTCTGGTACAGGAATACGGTATCAGCGTCTTTGCTATTCGAGGCGAAAACACAAAAACTTACTACAAGCACATTCATCAGGCGCTCGATTTTGAGCCGCACATAACGATGGATGACGGCGCTGATCTGGTCAGCAGTATACATAGTGATCGCAAAGAGCTGATAAAAGGAATAATGGCCGGCACCGAAGAAACCACGACCGGAGTTATCAGACTCAAAGCAATGGAAAAAGATAAGGCTCTCTTGTTTCCGGTAGTAGCCGTAAACGAATCAAAGACAAAACACTTCTTTGATAACCGCTATGGCACCGGACAGTCCACTCTTGATGGCATCCTGCGGGCGACTAATCTGCTGATAGCCGGCTCTACTTTTGTTATTATCGGTTATGGCTGGTGTGGTCGCGGTCTGGCCACTCGTGCCAAAGGGATGGGCGCCAATGTTGTTATTTGCGAAGTTGATTCTGTAAAAGGTATCGAAGCTGTCATGGACGGCTTTCGGGTAATGCCGTTAAACAAAGCGGCCACTATCGGCGACGTATTTGTAACAGTCACCGGCAACCTGCACGCTATCGGCATAGGACATCTCAAGCGCATGAAAGACGGCGCCATCGTGGCCAACTCCGGACACTTCAATGTAGAAATTGATTTAGACGGCCTGAATAAAGCTACTTCCAAGAGACGCGAAGTTCGCCCGGAGGTGGTCGAGTACACACTGAATAAAAAGAGAATAATGATACTCAGCGAAGGCCGTCTAATTAATCTGGCAGCCGCCGAAGGACACCCGGCAATGGTAATGGATATGTCGTTTGCCAATCAGGCGCTGGCAGCAGAGTATGTGGTCAAAAACCACAAGAAGTTTGAGAACAAAGTCTATGTCGTTCCCGAAAAGATAGATGCCAAAATAGCGGCCTTAAAACTCAAATCTATGGGCATTTCGATAGATAAGCTGACCCCGGAACAGGTAAAGTATCTGGCCTCCTGGGAGATGGGGACGTAACGTTATTGAACTTCTTGTAGGTCAGGACTCTTGCAGTCCTGACTAATTAGTGGGTCGCCCACCCGCTTGCGGTGGGTTCTTAACAGAAGAGAAGAAAAATTCAATATGTGGTCGGCAGATGTTCTCACTTGTCCTGAGCCTGTCGAAGGGTCTACCCCAATATTAATGCGAGATTGCTTCGTCACTTCGCTCCTCGCAATGACAGTACAGGCCGTTCTGTGGACAATCCAATAGACAAGCTGTTATGGTGTCATTGCGAGCCCCGATTTTTTGGGGCGCGGCAATCTCCAAGCCTATTCAGGCAGAATCGCAAAAAGCCATGGTGCCCTGCATTTCTACGTCAAACTTTCAACTTGCTTAGGCTACCTCTCAGCATTAGATTCTGTAGAAACTTATCCACAAAAAGGAGAGCCTATGAAAACGAAGAGTCTGGCTATTTTATCATTAGTCAGCTTGTTCTTAGTCGGTTGTATTCCGTCACTTCATCCGCTTTATACTGACAATGAGCTGGTGTTTGAACCGTCACTGCTGGGAATTTGGACTGAAGAAGGGGGCGGGATCAGCTATGAATTTATCAAGAATGACAGTTCGTCCTATACAATGATTTACACCGAAGACTCCATTCCGTCAGATTTCACCGCACATCTGCTAAAACTCGGTGATAATCTATTCTTGAACCTTCAGCCCGATGAACCGGAATGCGGCAACGAGTTTCACAAAGGATATTTGATAGCTGCACATTCCTTTTACAAGGTGTCGCTGAAAAAAGATGTTTTGCGACTTGACGGACTGGATATTGACTGGCTTAGAGGCTTGTACCGAAACGGAAAAACCGAGCTAAGCCGCGACATCTTACAAGGTGATGAGTTTGTACTGACTGCATCGACAAAGGAATTGCAGGAATTTGTACTCGAGTATGCCGAAAATGAGGATGCTTTCCCAAAAGGGGACAATGCCCTTCGACAAGAATAACTTTAGGGCCAAAGTTTTGGAAGGAGTTCCGTTATCCTGAGCCTTACAGCAAAGTCCCGAAGCGTACGAAGTCCCGTGGGAGCCGAAGGGTGACTTTTAACGGCAGATGCTCTTACTTGCCCTGAGCCTGTCGAAGGATCTTCCCTTTTTGATGCGAGATTGCTTCGTCACTTCGCTCCTCGCAATGACGGAATAAAGGTCGAGGCTGCGCCATTGGGAGACCTGTATATGGTCGGAGTGCGGCATTATTTTCTGGCGCCTATCATAGTAGAAATACCAATTATAAAAAAGAGAATATTTATTCCCCAGACTGCAAGATCCTCTGGTATTTTTTCATTATACCCGGCTGACTGCAGCACTCTGAAGAGAACAAAATATGTCAATGAAATAAGCGCGCCGATTGCAAAGGAGAAGGCCACGCCGCCGCGCTTGGGGTTGGCTGCAAAAGGGATGCTCAATAGTACTACCATGACAGATGTCAGCGGATAGGCTATTTTGATTTTGAGATCTATTGACTCTCGGAGGTAGGGACCGCCGGTTCGTTTCATAATGTCGATATATTCTTTAAGCTCGGCGTAGCTCATATCTTCCGGTTTGCCGAGCCGTCTGGCAAAATTTTCGGGCTTATCTTGTATTTCCGGCAGGCGCATTTTGTCAAATTCATAATATGTTTCATTGGCAGTATCTTCGAATAACCGCACATAGCCGTCAACAGCCACCCAGTAGTGATCTTCAAAAATGATTCTCTTGGCACTAATCAGACTGGCCAGTTTGTTGTTTCTTTTTTGATATACGTTCAGGTTTTCGCCTTGGCGTCGTTTTACGTTAAATGTGCCAATAGTATAAAAATGCCCCGGTGATATCTGACGGTAGATATTTTTAATATGTGTCTGAGCTCGGCTGGCTCTTTTTTTAATTGTATACTCTTTTAACTCAACCCGCCGTTTATTGGCATTAGCATAGAGCACTTCGTTGTAGTAAATATGCCCGATCGCCAGCAGCAGCGCCGCGATAACCAGCGGCAGTGCCAGACGGTAGAGCGACAGCCCCAAAGATTTCATCGCCAGAAATTCGTTTCTACGAGCCAGTAGAGATACGGAAAAAAGAGTAGCCAGCAGGATGAACATCGGCAAAAACTGTTTCAAAACCCAGCCTGCAAAATAGAAATAGTATTCCAAAATTATCATAAATGGAACGTCGTTATCTACGAAATACCGGAGCTGGTCGATTATATTTATAATGATAATAGTAAAGCCAACTGCCACTGTTGTTACCAGTAGTGCCGCAAAGAATTTCTTGAGCAGGTAAATATCGATAATTTTTATCAAGGCTGTTCCTGTCTGGGTTTTCTAAAAAAAGACATGAAAGGTTTTTCAGTTGCAGCCATATAGAGCAGGTAAGCTCCGGCTGCAGCTATCAAAATATTGGCACTCCACATGGCGATAACAGGATGAATAATACCCCTGTCGGCCAGATCTTCGCCTCCTATCAAAAATGCCCAGTAGATTATAAACATTAGTAGTGAAACCGCAATAGCCAGTCCCATGCCGCCTTTTCTGGAAAGCATAGCCATCGGCGCACCAAAGAGAATAAACGACAGCGAAGCTATCGGAATGGCGTATTTTTTATGAATCTCAATAGAGAATTTGTTTACTTGTCTTTGCTGCGACAAAACTTGTTTCCGGTTTTTTTCTACGTGACGTTTCAAAACATTGGCGTCACTCTTTATATATGAAAGCGCAGTGGCATATGAGACAGTGTCGACTCCTTTGTACTGAAAAGTGTCTGAAAAAAGATAGCTGAATTTTCCGTTTAGGTATTTATTTATCTGTTCTCTGAAAGGTGTTATTGATTCTCCGGCCTGCCTGACTTTCTCCTGCATTTCATCAATGCCCATCTCGCGGTCGGTACGGTACTTTGTATCGGTGCGAACAAGCTCCGAGCCAACATCGGCAATTGTTATTATCTGATTACTAAATTCAACTTTGCGGTAGTTTGTTGGCTCAAGTAAATCAAGCGAATGAATCTCACCATTATAAAGATCGAATTTCAAATTGCGGCCGCCATCGGTCATCTCAAGGTAGCCGGAGTCGGCCACTATGATGCGTGGTTGATTGAGAGTTTTGGTTTCGGTGATACTGACACCTTGTACACGTGAAGTGGAATGGTCGATTTTGTCAATCATGACCAGATAGCCGGGGATATCTGAGATAAAAATTCCTGATTTAAAAGTCAGGGTCGGACGCATTGAGGAAATATCGCCTCTGAGATGTCTGGCTTCCTTGTTTAAATCCGGAAGGATTTGGTCATTGAACCAGATCATGCCGGCGGCCACCACCGCCCCAGCTCCAAGCACCGGCAGAATAATTCTGACCACATTGATACCGGTTGATTTTATAGCGGTGATTTCAAAATCAGAGCTAAGCCGCCCAAAAGCCATCAGAGTCGCTACCAGAACAGACATCGGCACCGACAAGGCCAGCATCCAGGCCAGATTCAGAGCGATTAGCTCCAGAACCACCCAGATAGAAATGTCTTTGTCTATGACCAGGTCAATTATTTTGGGGACAAAATCAATCAACAGCAGGAATGTGATAGTCCCCAGAGCAAACAGAAAGGGAACAAGATGTTCCTTAAGTATATAGCGGGAAAGAATATTCATAAGTGCGCTCCAATATATGACTTATACAACCCTCTGCCAGTTAAAATTAGTTCTGTAACAGGCCTCTTGGCAGGGCTGGCCATTCCTGCTATATTTGAGAGCTATGTCCGCGTCCGCGAAGAAAATTAAAGACTTTGAAGTAGAAGATATTATCACCGGTTTTTTTGCTGTGCGCCGCAAAGATGTCCGGGAATTTGTACGCGGGCAGTTTGTTTCTATGGAATTAGGCGACTCTTCCGGGCGCATTGCGGCTGTCATGTGGGAGCCAGACCAGTTTGCCTTAGCAGAGCTTGAGACCGGGTTAGTGGTAAAAGCCAAGGGTGTAATTACAGAGTATAACAACAAGAAGCAGTTCAAAGTTGACCGCTTGAGACTTGCCCAAAAAGACGAGTACACTATAGAAGATATACTGGCGCATTCATCTCAGCCGATTGAAGAGCGCCGGGCCAGAATTTTAGCTCTGACTGAAAAAATTCAAAACAGCTATATCAAAAATTTGACAGAGTCATTCTGGAACGATGAAAAATTCTTTAATGACTATTTAGTCGCCGCCGCCGGAAAACTCTGGCATCATGCCTACATAGGCGGGCTGTCGGAGCACTCAGCCAATGTGACCGAGTTAGCCCTCCGTGTGGCCTCAGGCTACGAACATTTAGATAATGATCTCTTGATATTTGGCGGGCTGTTTCACGACGCCGGCAAGATAGAGCAATACTCAATCGACACAGTTATTGATTACACCGATTCCGGCCGCCTGCTGGGGCATATCTGTGTTGCCGATGCCTGGATAACCGAAAGAGCCCATAAAATCGAAGCTTTTCCTGAATCTCTTTTAATAAAGCTTCGCCACATGATTTTGTCTCACCACGGGCAGCTGGAGTATGCCGCACCGGTGGTCCCTCAGATTGCTGAAGCCTTTGTTCTCTTTTACTGCGACGAAATCGACAGCAAGATGGGCGCTATCGACAGAATCAGAGAAAGGCAGGGTGGACAGGGCTGGTCAGAATATGTCAAGCTTCTGGAGCGGTACCTGTTTTTCGGCCGCGACTCTGATATTGACAGCGGCTCTTAGAAAATTAAAGCCTTACCAAAAATCTTTGACTCCATCCCGGATATCTCCTGCATGAACGTAAACCAGCTATTCAAATAGTAGTTGTCCAGCGTTCAAAAATGGCTAAATTATCAATCTGAATAATCTGACTGGCTTGAAAAAAAACAAATAGCATTTGTTCGGAGAGGTGGCCGAGTGGCTGAAGGCGCACGCCTGGAAAGTGTGTATAGGTAACCCCTATCCAGGGTTCGAATCCCTGCCTCTCCGCCATATAATTTACCCTTTTCGTAACTTTCCTATTGACAAAGACTTAAAATTGTAGTATCATTTTTCTGTGTCTTATGTGACCAAATAGTGACCGTTTCAGGATAGGAGTTTTTGATATGGCTACAATCTACAAACGAGGCCGGACATGGTATCTCGACCTCCGGGTCAACGGTAAACGAATCCGTCGTAAAGTTGGCAGCTCCAAAAAAATTGCCGAACTGGCCTTGAAGGATGCCGAAGTAAAGATTGCCCGTGACGAGTTCGGATTTACCAAAAACGATATTGGCCTCCGAAAGTTTTTCGACCGCTTTTTGGAGTATTCAAAGGCAATCCACCAAATAACTACAACTAACCGGTATCGAGCCGTGATTGATCACTTCATTACTTTTCTCAATGAGAAACGACACGCCTTGGGCTTTCTGTCTCAAATCACTCCTGAGGTTATAGACCAGTACAAGGTGCATCGAAAAACTGTATGGATAAATCCGAATGGCAGTCAGGTTGAAACTAAAGAAGGAATAAACGGCCATGCTCGAAAAGGCGCCCGAGCGCACACGATCAATTTTGAGATTGGTACGCTGAGGACGATTTTCTATCTCGCGATGAAGTGGGGTTATCTGAAAGAGAATCCTACAAAATCAGTGAAAAGGCTCAAGGTCGATGATTCCAAAAAGATTCGTCTCCTTTCAACAAAAGAGTGTAAACGGTTACTTGAAGCATGTCCACAGGAACTGTATCCGATTTACTTTACCTTTCTTAACTCTGGCTTACGTAAAGCTGAGCTTGAGAATTTGGAGTGGGATGATATTGAATTTGACAGACGTAAGATTAAAGTTCAGCGTAAAACATTCTGGAAACCGAAGACAGGAGAACGTGAAATTCCGATTAACTCTCCTTTAATGAGTCTCTTGAAAGATTTACATCTCAAAAATGAACAGGGTCTTCAAAGTAACTTTGTTTTTCCGCATAATGATGGCAGTAAGATTAAGACCAAAATCAGGGAAAGACTGATTAAAATTGCAGAACAAGCAGGTATCAAAGAGTTATCTCGGGTACATGACCTGCGGCACACCTTTGCCAGCCATTTGGTCATGAAGGGAGTGGACCTTCCAACGGTAAAAGAATTGTTAGGTCATTCAAATATTGAAACGACAATGATCTACGCTCATCTTTCCCCGGATCACTTGTCAGATTCGGTAGAGAAGTTAGATTTTGGCTGAGTATTATGGCTATCGATTCTACTACTCGAGTATATCTAGTCGTGGTGTTCTTTTGAATCTTCCCTTTCTTTCCCGACGTTCAATCCATTTCACAACCGTTGACGGTCGAAATCTAATTAGCCGCCCCAGCTTAACACACGGAATCTGACGGGTATGCGTCCAGTGATAAATAGTGCTCAGTTTAACACAGAGCATGTCCGCGACTTGTTGAGGTGACAGCAGTGAGTCGTTCATTTTGGCGTGTACTGTAAAGGTGTGTTGGCGACCAACAATCGGTCGTTCGGGTTAAGTTTTGTCATCGTACCAGGATATATCATAACCCATTTATCATCGTGCCATCTGCATGTGGGATTCAGACCGATCGGCTCCAGATAGAGAGAATTGCCAATTCTTCGGACTATGATATGACCCCGACTGATATGATTGCTTCCGCCAAGTTGATTACGACCTAGAATTGTCACCAAACCGGATAATTCAATGGTTTCCCCGGTATCCAGCCGCAATTCACATTTCTGCAACTGATGACCGTAGGGGCAAGCCCTCCGCTCGTTATCATTTATAAAGGGAACATTACAAATAGAACAGGAAGATATGTTCTGCGATGCCGTATGCAGTGCCTGGACCCATGTTTCAATGCTTGGTCTGCCTTGAGGATTTGGCGACAACGCTGCTCTCAGCAAATTGATGATTTCAGGATTGAGAGTGTCCACCGGATAGCCATGCGGGTTATCAAGTACCTTTTTATTCTTAGGATCATAAATCCACCCGATTAACATTGCTTTATCAATTTCTTCGATAGTCTGATCAAATCCGGCGATCGGATGAAAGTGCAGCAGTACTTCATGTACTAACACACCAAATGAGTAGAGGTCACTTTCTTTTGTCAGGATTACTTTCTGTTTTCCGTTATGCTGATTTCGTAGCTCGGGTGCCAGATAGAGAGTCATGCCGATCATTTCCGGGGGAGGCACCCCTGCCGCTCGATAATTATCCAGGTCAATTGCGTATACCTGAATTCGATCATTCTTCCACTCTATTTTGAAGTTCTGTGTCTGTAGGTCCCCATGAATAATACCCACTGACATGATCTTTTGTATTAGTGATGCTATCTGACGGGCTGCCTCGACTGCTTCCTCAAATCTCAGTTTGGCCTGTTCAAGCGCCTCAAGTAAAGTGATACCCTCAGCGTATGCTGCTACATGGCCCATATATCCACGCTTTGTAACTGTCTCAAGAGGTGAACAGATGCGTGAATCCAGTTGATGCAGTTTCAATGCCTGCAGGTGTCTAATCCTCTTTTTCGTTTTCTCAATTGCATATGACTGATAAAACAGCTTGAACACAATAGGCTCGTTTTGGTTTTGCAGCCGACCTTGATAGACGTCGCCCTGACCACCGTCGGCAATAAACTGCTCAATCTGAATACATTTGCCGGAATCTGTTATCAGTTTAGTAGCAGAAGTGAGTCTCTGGCTCATTACCGTAATCCCTATTTCTCTGGTCTTCAATTGAAGTTCCTACTATAACATTGGAGTGTCTCATGTTACTGAGGCACCCCAATGAGACGTTGTCATTGCAGATATAGCCTTCGTCATCTTTGTAATTGGCCAAATCATTGACAGTTGATGTGACAGCTTCCTGCAGGTTTCCATTTGCAGTTTCTACATTGCTGACAAAATTTGAGATGACCATGGGTGCGCTCCCATTCTCAGGAACAGGGTAGATGCGGTCTGCTATACCGTCTGTCATCGCAATAATGAGATCATTCTCCGCTCGTCTGAATGCTCGGCTACGTGGTTTACCGTGAACAGTCGGACCCAGTGATGCTGATAAAAGACTCAGATTTCCGGGAAAGGCCTTTTGAGGCTCAAGCAATGCCTGGCATTCCGTCGCACTCTTGTAGTGATATACGGCACCATCCCCAATGTAAGTTAAAGTCGCATGACTTTCATTGGAAATGACGATAATAAGTGTCGTTCTCAACCCGCTTGTTATTATATTGAGTTTGTCTCCACAACAGGCAAGCAAAAATCTTGCTTTTTCAAGTGCACTTGCAGACAATTCAAGCAACTCATTAGTGTTCATACATGTATGTAAGTCTGAGAGAATGGTGTTACTCGCTGACGATACGGCCAAAAATGACGCTAATCCACCATGAGTCAGTCCACCCATTCCATCAGCCAGAAGCAGGATCTGGTGACCTTCATAGTTGAAGGCCACCCCGTAGTCCTGATTCTCTTCCCGTACATTCCCTTTCACCGTCGCGAATCCGAAATTCCAGGCATTATTTTGTGCGAATCCGGCGAAGTACGATCTCAATTCAATCTGCTGCAAGAGTTTCTTATGAAACGTTTGTGGAGACGGAATCTCAGCAATTCGTATTCTGGTGGCGAGGGCGGGAATTGATTCTCTCAATTTGTTCATTCTCGTTTTCCTCCTATAACTGTTGTTATTTGAGTATTGATTACTTGTTGATCTCCGCCAATGGTTGTGTCGCGTCTATTCCAGCTCTAATTGATTCTGAAAGTGTTGATCCAACCGCCGCCATGAAGGCTCGCAAATCATGCCCGTCCTGACACCGATAACAGTGCTCCGGGCTACTCGCTATCTGACGCAGCAGATCGAGATCAGCATCACTTCCAAAGGCTACACAAACAATGTCTGCGATCTGCTTGAGTTGCTCTGACTCTTTGTACGGCTGGCATCCTGTATTATGCCCACCATCGGTGAACAGGATTACAACAGGTTTCAGGAACTGTTCGCTGCTATCGAGACTGTCGTCAGCCTCATCGAGAAGCTCTCTTGCTTTGGCAAGACCTGCTGTGATATTAGTGTAGTATGAAGTGCTGATTTCACTCAGACTCCCCTCAAGCTCGGTAGCTCTTGCAAAAGGCACAGAAACCTCGGCTATCTTGGCAAAGTCGATGACGGCAAGGTAGAAACCGTCCTTGTTTTCGGGTCTGGCCAGTTCGGCCAGGAAGTTCTGCGTCGCTGTACTGGCGTCTCTTGCCTTGTCGTCATCATCCATCGATACAGATGCATCCCTGACAAAGATGGCCCTTTGCTTTGTCTTGCTAGTGATCACATCAGGCCGCTTCAAACCGCTTAGCTGGAATGATCTGTTTTGTTCACTACTAGTCATAATCTTCTCCTTTACTACAGGTTGGTTTTCTGGTAAATTGTGTTCGTCTGTTGGCATTTGCCTTAAATCCAATCCTCTTTTGTTTGATGTTTATTTTCATCTATCTCTATTTCTCAATCTTTGTGCAATATTCTGAATCCCAACCCGACAAAGAGCAGAGCAATTCCCCAAAGAACCGTTCCCTTGAATCCGACATACTTACAGGTTAACCGGAAAAACGGCACTCTCTCAGGTCCAGGGATGTTAGTGTTAGCATCAACCCATAAAATCCAAAGAGGGTACAGTAAAAGAGATACAAGTAGTGCTATTCTATGCCAGTGGATGAGGTAAGTGCGTTCCTCTTCGGTGCTGTCTTTATATATTTCAGTTTCATCTGGTGGCGTCTGAACTATTCTGTACATCAACCATCCAGCTAAGGTCAGCAGAATAAATCTGCAAATGGTCGTAAATCCTGAACAGTCAATGCAAAACGGTAACGCTTCACCGAAGCCGACATCACTACCGCAACGATCAAACCAGTCCCAGACCAACAGACAGCCAAACAACAGCGCTATGAGTTTGAGAAGTTTCATTTCTTAACGTCCAGGAATTCTATCAGGTCTCCGGCCAACTCCACCCGTACGGGGCAGGGGATTCCCTCACGTTGAACCAGTTCGCTTAGGAGATTAATTAACGGCCGCTTCATCTTCCGGTCTGTAACTGCTAGGATCAACTCATCCGGTAAAGGATCCCCTTCAAGATCTAACTTTACGTTAGTCATCTCCTTTTGAACCGGCCAGCTAGCGCATACTTCTACATAAATGACATTGTTTTCTTTTTCCGTACGCAAATCTATCAGCTTGCCATTTGGGTGCTGATATTCAATCTTTGTTTGGTAACCATGATGTTTGTAAGTAGTAGCAATGCGATGCACACTGAATTTATGTTTGAAGCCTCCTTTTGAGCTCCATGTAGGAGCTGGGTGATTGATTACCGCATATCCCTTATCGGTAATCTCCCAGTAGCAGGCGCCGGTTTTAGCCAGTGGCAAACTATGCTTTATATTGAGGCCGAGTTCCAAAGCTTTCTTTTCCGCTTGTAACACTGATGCTGCGCCGGTAATACCGGCTAAGGCCGCCGCCTCACTGCGAAAGAGAAACGGAGGTTCATGCTCGACCTGTGCCTTCATAATTCGTAAGGCATTTCGCAACGGCTGTGATATTTCTCCGAAAGAGGCAGATAACGACGAAAAATCGTTAGCCGCCGATTCAGAGCCTCTTGGCTGTGCTTCTGAAAAGAAATCAGATTGGATTTCGTTCGAAACCATAATTTCTCCTGACACTAACTTTGAGATGACCAAAGATTCGTCGTCATATAAAATTTCTTGTGATCTTTTCGAGATGTTACGAATCTCCTTGATTGTAGCTGTGTTGGTCAAATTACCTCCCTATGAATCTGAAGCGTGAACGGATGCGGGTTGCGAATATCCTTGACGACCGCCGATCCTGGCTGGCTGATCGTCCGCATAAAGTCGCGCTGACCCCGATTGAGACCGACCGCTGAACCAAACGCCTCATAGTCTGAACCATGACCAAAACCGCCAACCGCTATTTTGATTGCCGTATTGGCAAAAATTTCATCGGCGAGATTCATCGACTGGCTGGCGAAAATGACGCCGATTCCGAAAGCCCGGGCTTGTTGGAAATAGTCAAGTAACATAGACGTCTTTTTGGAACCTGTCTTGGGGAAAATCATCGATGCTTCATCAAGAACAATAAGCGCTTCAAGCTTATCGCTGCGGAGATTGTTGTAGATTCTATAAAGAAGCAGCTTTGCAAAATAGATGGTGATACACAAATTCTGCAGCGAGGGCGCCAATCCCGCCAAACTGAGTGCCAGATCGAAATCACTAAGTTTCCGCCAATCAAGGCTTGTATGAGATGAGGCGGCATTGCCAAACACAGTGACGAGTGTCCGTGTCCGATGGCCGAGCCGCAAAAGTGTCTCTCTGGCCGACCCTTTAGCCTGTTCGGCACGAACAAACAAGTGCTTGGTCAATTCTCTCAAAGTTGGATAGGTTGATTTCGGACGATTGCGGGTTCTCGAAAGCTGTTTCAGGACATCAATAATCAGGAATTGAGCTCCAATGTGAAGTTCGAAAGATGCCGTCAAAATCTCGGCTAGTATATTGAACCAGGTCATACTATCAACGCCGTATGGCGGGGCACACCAGTTGTCCATGAAATCTTCCAGAAGGAAGTAAAGAAGCCGAAACTCTATTGCCAGATCATAAAAGTCCTGTTTGCGATCAAAGATGATAATCGTCTTGTGCTTCTTCATCCTAAGAAGATGCTTCAGGATGATTTTGATGACTGTGGTTTTACCGCCACCGGTTCTACCAACGCAACACAAGTGCTCCGTTAACGCTTCCGGGTGTATTCCCCATGCAACGCCGGAATGGTGGACAATGCCTAAATTGATCGGTCCGGTAAGTCGACTTGGCGTAGTTGGATTAATCCGTCGAAAGGGATCAGGGTCTAAGATATCCTGCATGTCTACCGAACGGATTCTTTCTTGAACGTACTGAACGCACTCGATGTCGTACGGATTGACTGACAACTGCTGTAAAGCTGACATTATAAGCGGGTCAGAAGTCAGATCACGGGTTGTGCAGTCCAACCATAGCTTTGATGTGTCAGCTTGAAATATTCTTCCAGGTTGAAACGCCCGATTGAATCTCCCTTTACGTGCCATAACCTTTTATCTCCTTTTCTCCACAAATGGCTCTATGAATAGCTTGCGCAAAATGAGCAGCCAGCGGCGGCGTCTCAAATACAGGTCACAAGCGGGACACACTTTCATTTTTTCACGATTGCCGGCGCAGGGCCGACAGACGATCTGCCAGCAGCAATCACAGATAAGTATCATCTCTCGGGTGGCAAAATTGAGACAACTTTGACACTGACCGGCCACCTCTCTTGGCTCATGCGGAACCAGGCCCTGAATCACCGGAGCTTCCTCAATCTCACGGGTTCCAATGTTGCCGTCATTCAAAAACACCGAATACTCTTTGTTTTGAAACTCCACCGATGCACCTTTACCGCGGTATGTAGTTGTCTTTTTTCGTATCCGCTGCCTGGGATTGGTATTATTCGTCATCAAAATCTCCTGTATCACTCTTCAATTTCTATTCAAGGTTCAATTTCCTGCCTAAGACATTGCCATTTCATCATTTTTACGGATTCTACTTCTGAATATGTATTGACGAGAATTTGAAATTGAAATAGAAAACATAAAGTTAAGGCTCATTCCTCGTTTCTTCTATGGAGCTTCACTCATCCGTATCATCATTCTTTTTTGGGCTTACTGGTATCAAATTGAGTTTGCCATCGAGTTCCACGGCTACTGTTTCCTGATTCAGTACAGAAGCTGCCAATTTCTTAAACCTCACTATGAGGCGACCGATTTCTTCTTCTTGATCTTCTTGAAATGATACTTTCAAAATTGTGTTTTCTTCTCGAATTAGCTTGCCTTGCGCGTTAATCCAAAAACCCCTTTCTTCCCATTCGCGCAGTCCCGTAAAATACTTAAATATCTCTTCGTACAGGGATTCGATAACAGGTCTTGGATTAATAGTTTTGCCAATCCCATCCTTGTTCGGAACGATCAATAACAATGAGCGATCGAGAACACGCGCAGTCGGAACAATACCGTTCAAGATCTTTGATGCTTTCATTACGGAACCTTTGTATTCTAAAGTCGCACTACGAATACTTCAAACGCGACAACCTTTATTCAGTTATCTCTAATCTCTATATCTCTGCCAGTGAGGATTTGTATCAAACTTTTTTGACAAAACTGAGAAAAAAAGCAAAAGAAATCAGTGGGAGCTGCTAAATCGAAAGGTTTATAAAAGGGAATATTTACTTATATCTAGCTCACTGGAACGGAATGCGATACCATTATCTCGTTTCACACAGTATAAATGGAGACGATATGGGGGACACAAATGAATTATCCTATGAAATTGACAGGGCATTAAAACGATATTATCAAGCAAAAAACGCTGAACCAGCCGTAAGAACACCGCATTGTCCATCTGATGAGGATTTACGCTTACTTTGTTATGAGAAAGACGAGAAGGGAGCTCTAAGGCAACAATATCTAGACCATGTTATATTCTGTAAATACTGCGCTACGAATGCCAAGACAATTATTCAAGATAAACTTGACAAGAAGAACCTCTTGAGCAAGTTTTAGGGACCTTTGTATGGGTTAACTACAGTCTTAGCAATTATTAGATTCTGTAAGCGAGCGCAAGTATTATGCAGGGTTAAACGAAAAATTAAGAATGGCACAGCGCTCTTTCGTAAACAACCATGGTGAAGGTTATGATTGTTTCGCTTTTTAACAATGAATATATTCAAGAATTGATAAATTGCGACAATGTCGCTCTCCGTCAATTTATAGATGGTTACGGCGATATTATAATGAGAGTCATGAGAAAAGTTCTCAGAAATGAGGACGACGTGCAGGATTGTTTTTTCTCTGTTTTCATGGTACAGTTGCCCAAACGACTGATAAAGTTTGACGAAAATAAGGCCGTAAAACCCTACCTTTTGAAGATTGCAAAAAATGACGCCATGGCCATGCTTAATAGAGATAAAAATCCGGCAAGTGGTAGAGGGGTTGTCTCCATTGACATTGTTCAAGAGACCAGTTTAATTGTGGAAACGAATCCAGAAAAAGAATTAATGAAGAAAGAGGAATTCGAACTTATCAATTCGGTTTTCATGGTGCTCAAAAAGACTAAAGATGTTCAGTCATTGCAGCTAACTTACTTGGCAGGATTTTCTGACGAAATGATTGCTGAAATATTAATGGTCAAAAAGCAATCTGTTAGATCTCTAAGGAAGAAAGGTGGAGATAAATTTAAGACGCTATTTAGAAAGATGTACCCCAATTACCTTTTAGAGAGAGTGAAATGGACGACATCGAAAAACTGTTAGAAAAGTATAGAAGCACAAAAGCTGCTAAATCACCTATAAGAACACCCGATTGTCCAACCGATGAGGAACTGTACTTACTTTGTTATGAGGACGACAAGGACGGACCTCTTAGGCAAAAATACCTAAACCATGTGATTTTCTGCGATTTTTGTGCTTCTGCTACAAAAATTATCATTAAGGAAAAAATTAATACCCGACGTTCGATTACAAAAAATAAGAAAAGACTTTATCCTCTTCCGGATGAAATCGATTGGAGTAGCATAAAGAGTGTTGAGCTCTTCAAAGATAACGTTAGCGTTTCGAAACCTAAGCAAATGGATGAATCATCACTAGTATCTATTGATGTCACTGAACCGGGATTCTATCACATTGCCATTGACACCGGTCAGATTATTTGGAGGCGAGAAATACCATGGGCCGAAATCCGACTGAGCGATGAAGAATTGGAGAAGGCAAGGGGGTATGGCATGGCCGCGAGCACTGATAAGTACATGGAAAACATTGTAAGTTTTGAAGAATCGGAATATGAAGGCAAGTTACACATTGCCCTTTACAAGCGCCTTAACAAGGTTATTTTGGTCCTCACCTTTAGGCGTAAATAGAAGACAGCTTTATGGTTGGGAGAGTCAAAATTGCCCTTTTTAATAGTGTCCTTGGGGGCGCTATATCTGAAATCAATACCAAGCTGAGTGATGACAATGTTCAAGAACAGCGACTGTCATGGATTGAAACGAGCCATATAGAGCCGGGCGGGGCGCTGGAAAAGAACGCATACTTAATCCTTAACCATTATATAGACCCTCTTGCCAAACTTGTAGGAGCGCCTCCACCGAAATTTCAGATTAGTTTCCAACGAAGTCCAATACATGATGTTCGCGCTGAGACCCACTTTGTAAAGGACACTTCCGCAGGTGTGGCCCTCTTGGTGTCGATGGCCTCTGCCCTGTTGCGAAGTCCGGTTTCACAGACTGTAGTTGTTACCGGCTGTATAGATCCACCGAGCATAGCAATCAAAGAAGTAGACCCAGGAGGACTGGACAGTAAGATTAAGGCCGCGCTCAATTCTGAGATTTACCACATTGTTATACCCGATCCTAGTAGACGGTATGAAGGCACCGAACAGAAACAAGCGTTGCTTGATAGATTTCCGGGGATACGCGAATCTCACAATAACTCTTCTGAAAAGCTGCTACCGATTACTAATCTTGACGAAATCTGGAAGTATGCATTCCCCGCTGAACTGATTTATGATGCTGTCATGTCCAATGTTCAATTATATGAAGCTGTCAAGAAGGTGACCTCCAATCACACGCCTTGTTCGGGCCTACTGGCATACATGAAAGACAATTATCATCGGCGATGGGAAATACTAAGCAAGTTTTGTGAAGAGAACGGTTCGCACGGATTCAGGCAAACGTTCCCTTCTCTTTTGGGTTTCTATCTTAATGGACATGTGGAACCAACAGACTTTCACCCTGAGCTTAAGAAGATTCTCAGCCTAAGAGCCTTAGCGAACAGCGGATCTCTGTTCACCCTTACTCAATATTCAAGAATGTGTCATATTTACCCGTCAGAACATTCTGATGAGCTTCTTGCCTTGTTGACCCAGGCAGACGAAGAGACACGATCGACATATGGCACAGTAATAATGGAAAAGTCAGAATCTGTTTCAGACTTGGCCTCTCGAACACAATCAGAGAAGAATGAATACAGCCAAGTATTTGAACAGCATCAGACCTGGGTAGTTACTGAAGGGGCGAGTGGAAAGGCGCTCAATTTGGATGGTCTTAGAGTTTACAATCTTGACGTTGCGGGATACAACTTGTCGAATGCTATTCTTAGAAATTCTGTCATATCGGAGTCTTCGCTTTCCGACGTCATTCTTTCTCGATCAAGGATGGATCAGGTGGAAGCGATCGGAGTGGACTTACAGCGGTCCACTTGTGATAATGTTAACTGGTCTGGAATTGTTTTGAAGAACAGCAGTCTGGCTTATTGCTCATTTGTCAAGTCTCGTATTTCGGATTCCGATCTCTCATGCTCACAGCTTCACGGTTCTGACATGGCGAATTCCAAGTTTACAGATGTCAATTTTTGTGGTGCCAACCTTTCTGGGGTACTGACGTACTTTTCTCGCTTCCAGAATTGCAACTTTCAAGGAGCAGATATTAGAGACGCCGACCTTCGTTATACCTTCTTTGATAATTGCAGGTTCGGAGGAGCCATGTTAGATGGCTCCCGGTTACATGGGGCATGGTTAATTGGCTGTGAATTAAAAGAGTATGAAGGCCTGACTTTAAATCTCATTGCGGGTGTCAATATACGTAATTCATCCTTATCAGAGCAAATCATGGATAGTCTTGATAGCGTAAAGTTTTTCATAACAAAACTAGTTCGAACAATATCACTAACTTTCGGCTCTCTGATTGTGATGAATATCATTGGCATCGCTGCCTTGATCTATACTTATATGAGCGGTTCGGGTGAGAAGACCATCCTCACAACTTTGGCGGAGTCAGTTAGGACAGCGGCTGTACCACTTATTGCCGCAACTTCCTTTTTCCTTGCAAATCGAATCTATAATCTGTGCATGGAATTCTCCTCTTATCCGAGAAATTTTCCTGATGGCACAACTGTGGTCGAGAATAGCGTTCTTGGTAAGAAGATCTTTGACTGGTATGATGAAATGAGTTTCACCGCCTATTTCGTTAAGTATACTAGGTTTCCAGTATGGCTTATTTTGGTTTCAGGATTCTTACCATGTTGCTATTTGTTGATATGGTTTTTTCATCTTTTGCTACCAAATTTTGTTTATGAGATAGTGGGTGACGATCTATCCTTCTGGAATGTGGCATCTGGAGCGGTCTGTTTAAGTATAAGTTTGTTTCTTCCAATGCTGATCAAGACTACACTCAAATCTTCTCTCGAGGATGATTCGGGTACAGGCAAAACGATTTATGTTCATTATCACGAATACATTGATTATGACATTCTCAAATCGTATTTCGGTCAATATGGTCGCGTTGTCAGCACGGATTGGGGAAGCGATGTGCGCGACCCTGAGGCGAACCTATTTCAGAAATTTTGGAAGACGCATCCGAAAGGTAAATATAGGCTAAAGGTTGAATTTGGCACACGTGTTCAAGCAGTAAAGGCGCAAACTGAGAGCGATGGTATCACGCTTAAAGGCCAGAAGATTTTCGTATCAAGACAGATCAATTCTTAGCAGTTTTCCTACATTTCAGCCTCACTGAACCGACACAGGATAGCAATGTTTTTCTGTGGTTCCTCTGAGAGAGGCACCTCCAGAAGATCGAGAGGCTTTTCTTCCAGAGAAGAAAAACTTGCTGAGTCGAGAATATAGCGTGATGCGAAAATAAGATAGTATGCGTAAGGAGAGCACTATAGCACACGGAAAAAGGTGACAGAAATCTCTCGAAAAGGTAGAAGTGACGTAACTTAAAAACGCTTCAAGCCATTAACGCAACTCCTAATGAAACTAGAACCTTGCTACGAAGCTAACGACCATAAAGAAACCTCGAAAGTAGGGCTTGAGCCTTACAGAATACATTTAATGATAGTCATGCCTACCGATCTTTCCGATTGATTTGGATTTAATATTTTCTCCGAATTTACATAGAGACCCACTATACACTTTCCTAAACTTCACTCTAAACCTGTTAAAGTGTGGCAACGAAATCTCTTTCGTCCAAAAAACTACGATTTTTTCATCAGGTGAAAGGCCATATTCTTTGACCAGTATTTTCCGAATGTTGGGATAGAGATATTTGAAAGAAGTGACAAACACAGCTTTTCTCAGATTCAAATATCGTTTTGGAACGTTGTCTTTCTTACTGTAAATTGGAACAAGCTTCTTTACGATTATGACCATTTTTAGCTGATTTTCTTACCCTAAGGGATACCTATGGGGAAATTTTTTCTTTCCATATTTTCTTATACATCAATAGCTTAGCTTAACCAAAGGAACCCTCAAGAGTACTGGCTCATTAAACCTATATTTACATTTAACTATTGCCTCACCGATTCTAAGTTTATCAATGTATCTTTGTTCATCAGGCTTCAGGTTCATAGACCTAGACATCACTGCAATGTCATTTCCAGCTCCCAAATTAAAGCAAATCTTTGTGCTAGTATTAGCAATTACTGACTGACTCAATTTGCTGGGTTCTTGATCTATAACAATCACACCTTCACCAAATTCTCTAATCATTCTTAGAGTAGTTTCAATCACGGTTTCCTCTCCCTCCGCTCTTTCTTTTCGAGCAGACAAGACATGATGAGCCTCTTCTAAGACCGTTACGTGGTTCAGTTTATTTGATTTCCCCTGAGACTTCTTAAAGTGATACAACCACAGAATCAGGCTTTCAGCCATGAAAGTCTTCTCAAGGGTAGCCAGGTTGTCCATTTCAATTATTACATTTTCCTTAAGAATTTTGTCAAGGTTCCTGTTTTCTTGCACATTCAATACCTCTCTCAAAATACCCTTGAAAGTCAGACTCGCCACTGCTCTCTTGGCAGATGACATCCAGAGCATTTCCCTACCTTTCACATACTCTTTAACTAGTACTTTTTCTAACTCAATAAATGTGGGGTAGCGTTTGCTTCCTCTATAGACACCGAATTGCTCGTACAACTGATCTATAGCCTTCCTCAGAATGTATTCTACTCCGTGACCCAAAAAATAGCTGTGTTTAAGAATGTCAATCAACATGGGCATCCAGTGTCTCGGATGAATCCCGGGAGGAGGGATCAAAGGGTTAAATGCGAAGTCACTGCCTTCTTCTCCCAAACGAATGACTCTTAGATTCTTTAGTACAGGTACCTGCTTCAGCTTTCTATAGTTCTGCTTCCAATCAAAAACTAAAAAGGGAATCTTGTGCTCTGCCAATTGCATTAGAAGTTGCAATGCGAGATTTGTTTTCCCTGAACCTGTCATACCTGCAATAAACACGTGTCGTAACAAATCTTGTTCTGTAAGACCAATTTCTGAATAAACGTTATTTGGATAGATGACGTTGCCTAAATGATACTGTCCCCGTGTCTCTTGGCCAGAGGGTGGAGGTAATCTGATTAGTTCCTCATAGTCAACCTTGGCGTATTTATCAGCCAGAAGCTTCAGGAAGTTTTTATTCGCTATATCAGAATCATCTTCACTCGAAAACAGGTTCCAATACCAAAGTTTTTTAACGACTGTTGGTAAAACCGGCTTAAGTTTTTGCAATAAGCTATCTATTTCAGTGTTATCTGTCATTCTGCGTCCTTTTGACCAACTCAGCTTTTAATGAGTGTTTTTCCAAGCTTTCTTTTCTGGCTAGGCAGCTTTACGTTGATTTAGACTGCTAATTGAGCCTAGTGGCTTGTATTTTAGTGTGCCGTTTTCTAGTTGTTGTAGTCGGTCTTTGATTATTTGAATATATTTGGGCACCCTTTCAGCACCAGCACACCTTCTATTGTGCAAGAGTGCGGCAATGGCAGTCGTTCCTGAGCCTAAGTAAGGATCTACTACCAGGTCTCCAGTATTGGTGAAGGCAAGTATCAGGCGCTCCATCAGCGCCACCGGATAAGGGCAAGGATGAGTTGTATGTTCAATTTGGCTTTTGGGAATCAACCAGACATCACCAGGGTTTTTGCCCAGCGGACTTCCCATCAATTGTCCTTTTTTCTCTCCTTGAGAGTATTTCTTTCTGGCTGCTTTACGCGGGACCCTGATGGCATCAAGGTTGAAAACATAATCGTTAGATTTTGTGAACCAGAGAACTGTTTCATGTCGCCCTGATAACCTCTTGAAGCAATTCAAACCGGTCTCAAAATGCCAGATAATACGATTCTTTAACCTAAAGCCATGTTTCTTGAATAAAGGGTAGAATAGAGCGTCAAGTGGGAAGATTTGGCCTGATCGTACATATGTTCCTACCTGCCAACAAAGACTGCCTCTGGGATGGAGGATTCTAACACATTCTTTTATTAATGGCTCAAAGCTATTTAGATAGTCTTTCAGTGGTTGTCTTGTTTCGTATTCTTTGCCAAGGTTATAAGGGGGAGAAGTAACAATTAACCTGGCGCTGTTGTCCGGAATCTGGCGAAACAACTTCAGGCAATCTCCGCTATATAACAGAAATTTCTCTTTCTCATTGTAAGTTGAACTTATTGATACCATTTTTGTTTTTCTTTCAAGTATTCTCGATGATTTTGAACTTCTCACGTGCATTGGTAAGTTCTTCATTCGCACGCTGGTGTTGATCTTCAAGCTTTATTATGTCGTTAAAGCAGCCTGTCAGTTCTGTGCCAATCTGATTCTCAATTTGTAACAAATCTTGTTTTGTTCTCTGCTCTCTACTACTTCCAGCACCAGAAAGCCAAATGTATCTCATCCTATGTAGTTCATCTTCAAATTGAAGCCTTTTTGTGCCAAGTTTAGTTAACAGCAAGTCACTTAGTTTGCGTCTCTCAAAAATTTGTGACTCAAGCATTGCTATCCTTTTTTCAAGATTTGAAACCGGCAGGCGAATGAGTGCGCTTATTACGTCTTCTTCTAACGCTTTTGTATGCTGAGTGTATTCCTCCATTTGTGCTTAGCAGTCAGTTTAATCAATTGAGCTCTGCTTTCAGGTTCATTAGAGATACTGCCATGCGTTCTCCTTTTTTAGTTAGCGTTAACAGTTTGGTCTTTCTTGTACAAGAGATTTCAATCAGGCTTTGGATTGCTAGTTTCTTAACAATTTCACGAACATGCGAACGCGATGTATTCAATCGCCGATAAAGCCTTTCTGCGTACCTATCACGCTTACGACTACCATAAATGGCAATTAGGACAGCCTGCCAGCGGGGGAGTCTGATGAACTGTATCATTGTGTAAATAGATCTGGCTCGATTCTTTCTGATTTAACTTTGAGTTTGTCAATTTGAGAATACCAATTATTGGCATACTTCCAGTTTTCCCGGCCTGCTTTAGTGGAAATATCAATCTCATGCCTAAGACTATCTGCGTGGAGAAGGTAGCCTTGGATATTGTGTATGGCCAGATTGGCATAGGCAATTCGAAGCAGTCGAAGATCCGTATCAACACCAAACAACCTGGCCTTTGGAGCTTGCCTATGAGCAGCCATCAAGAGCCTGCCGCTGCCAACCGCAGGGTCAAGGATATTTACTTTCTGGTCAGTCTTTTCAATAGTTATATTAGCCATTAAGCTCCCCACTTCCATAGGCGTCAGATAGATTCCTTGGCGTTGAACTTCACTCTTGCTCAATAACTTCTCGATATACATCTCACCCAGATGATCGTAATAATCCGAATTGAGCAGCTTTGAGTCATAGACGGCCATGAAATCTTTTGCTAGTTGGCTATCGTCAAAGAACCATTCAAATCTGTGGTTGAGCTGAAAAAACAGGGGAGCACAGTTGTCCACTGCAATGAATTCAATCAGTCTGTCCCAGGCTTTCGAAGGGTCATGTAGCTTTCTTTCGAGTATTCCGTACGAATTTTCGAGCATGGTTCTGACTTCTGGTATCATTCTCGTTTACAAATGATCACCCCTGTTTAGTTGGTTTGATAATTTTAGAGATTACTTATTAAGCACCTTGACAGTGTATTTCTCGAAATCAAGATGTTCGAGTTCTAATACAGCTTGAATTGTGCCTGCCTGCCGAAGGACTGCTGAAATTGCTTTCCAGAGAACCCATGAGTTGACTGTCAGCAGTCTGCCCTCTGTGGACTCTATGATATACTTGTAGTTGACCCTGGAAAGATTATCCTGTTTTGAAGGATTGGTAATCTTACGTATTTCTTTTATCTCAAATCTAGGAATCTTCTCACCTATACGTAGCGAGAGGAATGAAGAACTGAGGTCATCAACTGATACGTTTGTTACTTCGCTGCCAGGAGGTATGTCCGATGTCATGCACTACTTTGCCTCCTGTCTCTTTTCTTGTGTGATAGAGCCTCGGTTTCCTCTATTTTAGCCGAGACCAGCAGCATCTGACGCCTGAGGCGGATTAGTTCTGCTTCATGGTCAGCAATACTCTCAACTAATACAGTCAACCTGTCTTCGATTTTCCATAGTGATTCCCTGAGAAGCATGTTACTGATTTTTCGGTGGTTTGCAGGACACTTTACCATGTCCATATCAATGCAGCCCTACAATATAAGCATTGTGCCACTTTTGAGGTACAACAGCCAGTATAGAAAAGTTTTTAAAAGTGGTTTAGTCTCTGAACCTGTCCTCACCGCAACAGACTAAAGGTATTTGTCGTTCCAATAACGTAACAGATTTCTTTTCCGTCGCTGCACGGTTCAAGACAGATAATAACGGTAATACCTATTTGTCTGATTTTTGGGAAATAGAGTAAATCTCATTCCGACTGAGCGAGATATCGAAGAAAAAGAATACGTGAAAGCCAAATTCTAATCAAATCTTATGGCAAATAAATATTCTTTCTTACAATTTCATTACCGCTTCCTGAGAGAATTATGTAGTCTCTGCCAGATCCTATAAAAATGAGCTTCTTGCCGTTCGCAGTTATCACGAAATCGTTATTTCCTCTATAAAAGGCAAATGACCCATCGAAAGAAGTCACTGTCGAAGATTTGACTGTACCTGGATCCATATTCGGACGAACTGCTACGTGTAGTTTTACTGTCATATTCGCTAGTGGGGTAATCTTGTCCGATTGATAGGCTTTTCCATATAGAATCTGATTTGACGAATTTGGAACTAATTGGTGATCAGAAGCTCTAGTTGTGGTTTGCTTTACGCTGGATGATTTAATTGCAGACATAATCTATTGTAGGTTATCGGAATAGTCTGAAACTGATTCAGCGTTAATTATCGAACTGTCAGAAAGTTCCTGACGTAGAAATCAATTATCTGGTCGCCATAGGAAATTGCTAATACAGCAGCAGTAGCTAAGAACAGCCCGAAAGGGACTGCTCGTTCTTTGCGGAGTTTGGCCGAAAAGGACATCATGATAAGAGATACTACTAATCCTATTACAGAAGAACTGATAAATATGAGAAGTATCTTTTCCCATCCCAGAAATGCACCCAGCATAGCGGCCATTTTGATATCACCGCCGCCCATCGATTCTTTCTTGAAAAGCCAGTCGCCAAGAATTGCTATCAAAAACAGCGAGCCACCTCCTACTAACATTCCTATCAAGCCAGTATAGATACCAATTCCTCCAGGTAAGAAAGATATCGCCAGGCCAAACAGTATGCCCGGCAGAGTTATGACATCGGGTATGATTTGGAAGTCAAGGTCAATAAAGAAAATCACCAATAGTACTGTCAGTAAGAATGAAAATACCGCAAACTCATACGAAAGCCCGAACTGCCAGTAGAAATAGACGTAGGATAGTGCATTCAGGGCTTCTACAAGTGGATATCTAACGGAAATTCTCTTCTTACAATTTGCGCACTTACCAGCCAAAAAGAGATAACTTACCAAGGGTATGTTTTGGTACCACTTTATCGTTGTGTCACAGCCGGGACATTTTGAACGGTCAGAGATGAAGGGAATTTTACGAGGAAGTCTGTAAATCAGAACGTTTAAAAACGACCCAATAGCGAGTCCAAGTACTGCAACTAAAATTAGAATCAAATCGGGCATAATAATCATATATCGGCAATTCTTCTGTTGATAGAAAGGGAGTTAATCAAGATAGAGGAGATTCATAAATCTAGTGGGGGTAAATCCGAACTATAGCGATACACTTGTACTCGAACATAGAGATATTGCATCATGACTATGAAAAGCGAACTTTTAATAATTAATTTAGAATCTGATGAACTGTCATGTCATTTTTTCTTGATATATTACGTCTCAAAGTAATCTACTGACGTACAAAAAATTAAAAACTAAATTGGAGAGTCTTTACCGAGCAATTGCATCGTCAATGATTGCCTTGAGGTCGCCAGACTCGTCGATTTCCCATTGGTCGATTGCAGGATCGTCGTCAAGGCGTCGGGCGGTCGCAGTAGCAGTGAAGTGGTCTATATCACCAGAGATTACATATGCGTAGCGAGCTGATTTCATAATCTCGACTCCAATTGTATCAAAGGCATACTGATTGTCTTTATCGGCGGTGATACCAGCTTGAGGTATCCAGTATCTATCATTATTTTGGAAGAACGAACGCTGGAGCAGGTAAATCTGGTGCAGCATTTGTTTTGCTTCTGTTTGCTTAGCCTTGACAGTAGAGCTCATGTAACGCGGAATGGCAATGCCAGCCAAAATTCCGATAATGACCAGAACTATAAGCAGCTCTATGAGGGAGAATCCTTTTTGATTGAGCCTAAATCTCTTAGTTTTGTTGATATTTGATATATTCATAATGATTCTTTATTATCGATTCTAATCTGTCTGAGCTTCCCTTACCATCTGAAACCACCACAGTTAGCTTATATAATCCCGCGACAGAACTATCTTTTGCCTCTTCCAATATAGAAACTGAATCACCCGAATGCAATATCATTTTTCTCAGGACAACGCTATCAATAATGAAGTCCTTGTGTGATAATAGTTTACTATCACGGTAAAAATGGCCATCTGGCCAGGTGTATCTCCTTTGTCTTGCTGAGGGTAGGGTACAAATTATGCTATCAGCAAAAATCTGAACCTGCCTGCTAATTTCCACATTCCGTGTAATCTCACTTTGTACAAATGCCAATTCATCCAGCAATTTACTGCTGCCTGTCCATCTGTTTAAGTATTGCTCAACAAACAGACTACCGGAAATTATTGCAATCATCAGAACAGACGTAATACCCAATCCAATTATCAATTCTGTAAGAGTCAGGCCTTTATTGTTTTTCAGATAAGATAAATTCATTGTGCAGTTCTATTAGTTTTCTTCCCGTTTTCCTGCGAATGACAGTTATGTTAATTTCAACCAACTTATCATGTACTCGCGAGATCTTTTTAACATCGTAGCTAATGTTTCCTTGTGTTATAACCGTATCCAAAGAAGTTGTATCTTTAACAAGAATTGTCTCAATCATCAATTCATCAGCAATGCTACTACTTATAAACAGCTCCTTTGTCGACGCTCGAGAAATAGTAGTATCAAGAAGAGAAATCATTACCGCAAAGCCAATCATAAACACAGTAGCTGCTATCATTACTTCCAGAATAGTAAAACCAGATTGATCCTTAAGTTTGGTAATTCCTATTTCCATATGTCTTGCCTTAGAATAGCGAATTTTGATTTCTCGTCTGAACCAGACATCAGGGGCAGTGCCGGTCTGTAGTCAAGTTGTGCTCGGTCAATCTGGAAATCCTTAATCCAGTTTACGTATGTTGTCGGAGGCAAGAAGTAATAAAATCTTTCGGTGACTACAGAGCCGTAAACTCTTCCCCTTAAATCTGCCTTCCCTTGAGATATTATGAAGCCCGTGAATCTACTAAGGCTATCAAGATAAATCAGGGGACTGTCTTTGCCTTTTGAATCAAGATTCTTTTCAACATAGCAAACTGATTCCATTCGTTTTCGACTTCTCAGGAAAATCCCAGTTTCAATTTCAGTAGTTTGTTTTTTATCTCTAAATAGCAATAATGAAGGATATATTAATTCTGCATTGTCTTTGACAATAAGTTTACTGCTTGATATTGCTATACTCGAGAACTTAGAATGATCGCCAATAACAATTGAGTCAGGGGTCATTAGTATCATGTTATCTATTACTGCAGAGTCTCTTACATAAATGGCTCCATTTGATATAATTTCGATGAGTCCTGAAATTCTAGTATTGCCCTCAATTTCAACATAACCTTGGACAAAGATTGACTTAATTTCTGTATTATCGCTTCGCTCAAAAATTACGTTTCGTATCTTGAGATTGTTTTCTACCGAGAGGCAGTTATGATTTTGTAGAATAGAGATGTTGCTGCTATCAATTATCCAGGAACCCTCTAGTACTTTTTTGCATTGGTGCTTTCGCATGAATGCTTCTTTCGCGTACCTGTTAAGCAGATTTGTGTCTAGTTGTGGAATAGTTATGCTTTTACAAATGATCGTTTCGCCCTTGTGGAAGTTTTCGTTTACAATTGCTTCACCTCTCATTCTACCTGTAGTTATTCCTAAAGGTCCGGTGTTAACATCACCCGTAATGTTAGTGTTACCGGTTGCGACTAATGGTAAAGATTCATCCCCGACAGTTATGGCGGCGTCGAAATATTTATTTGCCCTTGAACCGATAAGAGAGGTTGTTATGATTTCCTGGTTAGCATATTTACCTTTTGATATTGCTAATGCGAACGGTCCCCAGGGAGAAAGATATGATATGACCTGCCCACCGTTTGGAGCCTCAAATGATATAGTATCATACTTGACGCCATGCTCAGAGAGATGATTCAACCGACGTGTAATCCCTGCTTCTGAAAGATGCCTGGCGATAAGTCGGTTCTGTTGCTTTATATGAAAACTCCGTCTATTAGCTATGTAAGTAAAGGCGGCAAGAAAGAGAAGCAGTAAAATCACCATTACCGCCAGTACTGTTACTAGTACTGAACCAGAGTTTTCGAATGGCTTAGTCCAGCGACACCTGTGCTTCCAACCAGAGAGTATCATAGTTCTTATCTCTTTTGAATATTACATGATCTGAGTTTATGGTCATTAATTTCCAGGTGCCGACTGAATCATCAAGTGCCATAACTGTGGTACCGGTCTCAGATGAATTTACCACTGCTTGGGAATGTTCTTTGTCTTTAAGTACTCCCAAGAGTTTGTGCATAGTGCTTGGTTTATTAAGCTTAACGGGTTTAGTTCTAGTTTTCTTTTGTTTCTTAGCAGCAGTTGTCGTCTGTGACAAAGAAACCTTGAACGGATTGACTCTCGGTGCCTTGTATTTTAATTCTAGCTCTGTGCTTTTTGCAATTGGTCTGGATTCAGTCTTACTGTCAAAACTGATTGAGTAGCTGTTTCCATATAACAGTTTAAGATTATCCCACCATACTATAGAGAGTATTAACAGCAGGACCCCCAGAAATATTTTTTTGGTTTTATGTGACTTCATTGTTTAGACACATATACAAGCATTGTAAGTGCAACTTGTTCCCCGGTCTCATCTGTAGGCCTTAGAGTTAATTGGTCAATGTTAAGCAGAAAATCTGTTTCCAGTTTCCTGATAAATTTCACTAATGAAGTAGCCTTTCCTAAGTAGGTTGTAGTGTAGGAAATAGATTCAGAATGTTTATCAGATTTCTGATTTCCCTTTTCAATATTGTAAAGCTTCAACTGATAGCTATTTGCACTCTTCTTCAGATCTAAAAGAGTCGGGTATTTCAATTGCTGCAAATTTGCTATTTTTTGACTGAGCTCGTTGACTCGAACTTTCAATTCTTGATAGTCTGTTTGCTGGCTGGAAAAGTCTGCTTCTGCTTGATTCTTGAGTTTTACAACCCTGGTTTTGCTTATGGCAGTGCTTACTCCCCAATCTGTTATGATTACTAAAAACAGTGTTAGTATTATAGAAAACATGAGTGTAAGAATGATTTTAATATTAATATCTGTTAATTTCATTGATGGTAGCTCCGAAATTGAAAACAAAAAGGGTATCAACTATTCCTCTTATGTTTTTCACCTCTGGTTTAACAGAATTCAGACTCAGACTATACGGACTAAATTGTTCAGCCAGCGCCGCATGATATGAGAAGATTCTCGCTTGCTGTTTCGATGCTCCCTGAATCTCAACTTTGGCACCGTCTGATGGAAGACGCCTCAAACTAACTTGAGTCAAATAAACATCTTTGAACTTTCTTTGAGAAAGAGCTGATATTACAGAGGCAGCCTGAATTCTGCCCGGCAGATTTGAAGCAATTTCTATTTCTCTGTTTTTGAGGGAGTCAAGGATTGTTTCAAGCTGTATTACTTCACTGTAGTATACTTGGTAATCTGCAAGGTTTTCATCACTTCCTGCAGCTAGGAA
Organism: Candidatus Zixiibacteriota bacterium; assembly: GCA_022571845.1. GTDB lineage: Bacteria > Zixibacteria > MSB-5A5 > GN15 > FEB-12 > JACZWU01. Next base: position 220,277 of record JACZXB010000003.1, read on the forward strand.
AGACATAACGCCTGCCAATGAAAGGCTCAGAAAGCATATTCCTGCCATTACGAATGTAAGTAATCGCAGGCTATTAAGAGCTGTCATAGTCATTCTGGCAATACCAGATGTTTTCGGCTTATAGAATGATTTGTTAGTTCTCTTAGCACCGCCTTTACTACGAATCATTAGAAGAGAAAGTGACTCAACTCTGGTATCGCCAGCGGCTTTCTTGGTCAGAGAAGAATAGACACTTATTTTCGGGATGTCTTGTGAATCAAAAAAATCTACCTGTAATTGACCGATGAGAGTGTTAAGGGATTGACCACCATCTTTGGCAACCTTACTGCCGAAAATGATATTTCCTGTCTTGTCCCACACCAGATATGAAAGCGCGTTTCTGTCAAACTGAAACAGGGTTATTCCGCTAGCATCAAACGACTTCGATGGTAGCCTCTGTAGCAGGTATACGGGCAGCCCTATCAGTTCAAGAGCAGGAATTCTATATTTTTGAGTTAGATTTTCAAGGAGGGCCAAAAATGACTTATTTATGCCCTGCCCAATAAATATCGGGCTCTTTGTGTCTTCTCTGACCGTATGTGAAAAGTGTAAGTTTTCATTTTGCATGAGCCTTACATTTTCAAGCACTTGTTGAGGGTTTTGTTTACTTAAGACTTTCAGGTAAGCGAAGCTTTCAGAGTTATTGAGCAAAATTGTTAACGGTTGTCCGTAATAGTCTGGGAGTGATGTGACTTCCTTTAAGAAGTCATTTAAGAATTTGGAATCTGTTGTATCACCTGTCTGCTCAAAAAGACGTTCCAATTTGCCTCTGCCAACAGCTCTGAAAAACTGTAATGAGTTAGAGTTTATTAGCAAAAAGTAACTGTAGACATTTAAGGAAAATGAATCCCGTATGATGCTGTCGATATTCGGTTTTAACTTCAGTTTCATTTTTCATCTAGGATAGTTTGGATATCTATTGAGCCTTCGGAACCGAAATAGACATGAGGAGTGATGTAAATCATCAGTTCTGACTGAATTTCGACCGTGGAATGGTTTCTGAATATCCTGCCGAGTATTGGTATCGAACCCAGTAAAGGCCATTTACTGACATTCTCAGTCTTGCTTGTCTGAACTAGACCTCCCAGAACTATCGTCTCTCCATTCTTGAGTCGCACAGTAGAATTAAGCACTCGTCTATTGATGGTAGGTGGCACATCCGGATCAAAAGAGGCAGCTGGAGTATTGAACTCAGGCTTTATATGAACAATGAGATCTCCGTTTCTATTAACAAAGGGAGTTACTTCGAGTTTCATATCTGCATTAATTGTCTCAAACCTCTGCGATGTCTGGGTTGAAATACCAGGTTGTTGTGAAGGGTAGATGGTCTTTGACTCGAGAAGATAATACTGAGTTGTACCTATGGTAATTGAGGCGGTATGGCCATTGAGAGTTGCTATCCTGGGATGGGATATGATATTGGCGATGCCTTTTTCCTGCAGAATCTTTAGATTAAGATAGAAATCGATGGATAGTTTACCCAAGTTAGAAATCCTCAGCTTATTCGAGAGATTAGATAGTTCAGTGTTTAGCTGGTCACCTGACCGATGTAAATCAATGTAAGGGAAATAGGTTTCTCCGGGTAATCCTGAGCCACCGCCAAAGTTGTTGGCAAGTATTTCGAACTCATTCCTTTTGGTAAGCGTGTAGTCAACCACAAGAACATCGAAAAGTACTTGGGCTGTGGGAACATCTACTTCCCTTAGAAATGATTTAAGTCTGGATATAGATGTTAAGGGGCCGGTTACCAGAAGTCCGTTATGCTCCTTGACCACCTTTACTGTTAACTGCTTCGAAAGACTTACAGGTATCAGCGGCTCTAGAGTGGTGGCAATGAGATGATCCAACTTAAACAGTTTGGTAACGTGCAAGTCTTCGGAGTCACGCTTGCCTATAAAATAAATACTATCAACTTCCTTATAAGTATAGGGTGAATTCAATAATATGTACGTTAGTGCTTCACTGATTGATTTTTTCGTAAATCTGGCTGAAGTAGACCCTTCCAGCTTCGTCTGTATCAAGAGGCTTACCGCACATTCGCTGGCAATCACTGATACAACATCTCTCAAAGGGCTGTTGGTCACATCCACAGAAACTTTACTATTTTCGCAAGTTATGAATAGATGTCTTGCCCTTACGGCAGCCTGCTCTCCGGTGACGCCCGGACTAACGTAAATCACGCCTTCTACTTTTCTGTAATTGAAGCCGTTAGTCTGCAGAATAACTTTCAGGGCTCTTTCTACTTTCATATCAGTAAGCTTCCCTGACAATTTCCCTATTGTGCCGCCTTCTATTAAGACATTTAAACCTGTTAGAGTGGTCAACTCTTCAACAAACTGAACGAGGTTAGCACTTTTTAAATCAAATGAAAGAAGACCGTTTTCGTAATTCAGATTAAGAGGTACAGGCGGGGGTGGAGGAATTACTAAGCGAAATACTTTAATGATATCGCCGACCCTGTCCCAAGCCAGGTTATGCTCCTGAAAAATATAGGCCAAAGCATCGTTAAGGCTGACGTTATCCAGGCGAATGTTTATGGTGCCGGTTACTGAAGAATCGATCGCCATCGTAATATTGTAGGCCCGGGCCAAAGCCGTAAGAGCATCTGCAAGCCTAACGTCGCTAAAATCAAGCTTGGGGACGATAATTGAGGAATCTACAATATACCTATAAGATTTGTCGGCAATGATATCTTTTGCCTCAGATATTGATTCTATGAGTGTATCAGCAGTTTCTTTCTCTTCCTGTGCCTGCTGCTGGGCCGATGAATGATGTGAGGAAATTAGAAAGACAACTAGTAATATATATGAGAATACAGTAAACTTTATTTTCATTTCAATAATTCCTTAAGCCCCTAATTCTCTTATTATTTCTGTCGCGGTCGTAATGCGTTCGCTGATTAGATCAACAGCCCTTTCTTTCATTGTTCGATATCCCTTGAGTCGGGCACAGTCTAGTATATCCTTTTCCGAACCACGGGAATGAATTATTTCCCTGAGATCATCATCTATGTTCAATATCTCATAAATGGCAGTTCTGCTTTTATATCCTGAATTGTTACACTCTTCACAGCCGCTGCCATTATTCAAATTGGAAGTGTCTCCAAGGCCTAATTGAACAGCCGCCGAGTTTTCTTCTTTTGTTACTTCACCGGTCGAACAATTCCCACATATCCTTCTGACCAGACGCTGTGCCACTATCATCTTTAGTGACGATGCCAAAAGGAATGGCTCTGAACCTAAGTCCAAAAGACGAGTCACTGTTGACACGGCGCTATTTGTATGTACTGTTGACAGTACTAAATGTCCTGTCTGCGCCGCTCGAATTGCAATCTCAAGAGTTTCCCTGTCTCGAATTTCCCCTACCATGATGATATTAGGATCTTGTCTTAAGAGTGCCCTTAACATGGCAGCAAAGGTAAGATTTATTTCCGGCTTTACTTGGGTTTGGTTGATGCCATCTAAGTTATATTCTATAGGATCTTCTACAGTAGAGATGTTTATGCTTGATGACTTAAGATGATTCAAGGCAGCATAAAGAGTTGTAGTTTTGCCGGAACCGGTTGGACCTGTTACCAAAATAATCCCGCTGGTACTTGTAATATTCTTTCTGAAGGATTTCAGTTGATCATCAGCAAATCCTAATGAATTTAAATCAAGCTTGAGCTGCTCTTTGTCAAGAATTCTCAGCACGGCTTTTTCACCAAAGTCAGTCGGTATGATAGATACGCGAATGTCAACCAGCCTATCATCGATGCCAAATCTGATTCGACCATCCTGAGGACGTCTTTTCTCAGCAATATCAAGCTCTGACATTATCTTGATTCTTGAAAGGATTTCAGGGTGTTCACTCAAATTTAACTGCTTGACATCATGCAGTACTCCGTCCAGTCTATTCCTTACTCTGAGAGATTTTTCACCTGGTTCAAAGTGAATGTCAGATGCTAGTGACTTTATAGCCTGACTCAAAATAGCATTGATTCCCTTGACTATTTTGTTGTCGCTGGCAGGTTCGAGATCACTTTCTGAACCTGCGGGGTTGTTTTGGCTGACTTCTACTTCCTTGTTTTCACTGTCGCCATCGTTAATCATTTCAAGGAGTTGACTGTCAGAGACCCTGATTGGTATCAAGCTTTCCATTGTCTTGAAGCGCAGATAATCTAATATTGATAAATCCGAATTATCGCTGACATATAGTGAGGGCTTTTTGCACTCTCTATAATCTAAATAGAGCTTGAATTTCTGATAAAAGCTTTTCTCAAAATGGCCTTGCGCCGAACGAACCATAAAAATGCCTTTCCTTTCAGGCATAAACCTTGTTAAATTATACTACTCACAGCGGAGGTTGTAAAGAGCAATGCCAAAATACAGCTATGCCGGCACATCTATAGACGGTAATGTGGTCGAAGGTGTTTTAAGGGCTGACAGTTTATCCGACTTGGAAATCAAGCTGGTTAATCAGGGTGTTATTGCCACCCAGACAAGACCTGCCTATTCCACAGTCCAGCAACTCATAATTAAGCATTTGAGAGCCTCAGACATAACCAGGACCACACGGCAGCTGGCCGTTCTCCTAAAATCTAAAGTGTCTCTGGTGGAATCTCTGACGCTGGCCAGTGAGCAGATAAAGGACAAAATGCTTAGATCCATTTACGATGATATAATTCAGCAAGTTGAAGCAGGAAAGTCACTTGCGAAATCCTACGCTAACTACCCTCAGATATTTGACGAGCTTTACGCTAGCATGATTGAAGCTGGTGAAATATCTGGAAATTTGGAGTTCGCATTTGGTAAGATTGCCGACTACAGAGAAAAAAGCGAGTCGCTTGCAAAGAAAGTCAAGTCAGCTCTGGCCTACCCTCTTGTAGTAATAGCTGTTGCTGTTCTTGTAGTTATGGCCTTGGTCCTCTACGTAATACCGGTGTTCTCATCGATGTACGCAAATTTCGGGGCAGAGCTACCGGCCCTTACTCAAAAAGTTGTCAGTACGAGTAACTACTTAAGAACTACCATATGGTACTGGTTATCGGGTGCCCTTTTGCTGGGCCTAGTATCAGTATTCCTAGCAAATTCGCTACGAGTTAAGTTTATTTTTCAAAGAATTATGTTAAAGATTCCATACTTCGGTCAACTGATCACCAAGATTGCCACAGCCCGTTTCTCAAGAACAATGGGCTCCCTGCTGACAGCAGGAGTAGATATAATCTATGCCTTAGAAGTTTCTGCGAAATCAATGGCCAATTCGTATTCAAGTTCGTTATTGCTACTTGCTGGTACTAAGTTAATGGAAGGCAAGTCATTAACTTCTGTATTGGAGGATACGAACTTTTTCCCAAGGACATTGCTTCGCATGGTTGCATCTGGTGAAAAAACCGGACAGTTGGGATATATGTTAACAAATGCCGCAGATTTTTTTGAGCAAGAAACTGACGCAGAAATTGCTACATTGACTACTTTAATCGAACCTGTTGTCATTATTATTCTTGGAGCATTCATCGCATTCATACTCGTAGCAATGTACTTGCCACTGTTTGATTTAGTGGGGACGATTTAATGTAACAATCGATTATATATCAAGTAATCTTATTTCTTCTAATGATTTAGCAATTTATATTCTTTCTAATAACTTCGAAGCCACAGTTGCTTCTTGTTTTAGTTAAATTTATTTTCAAATAAATCAAATTCTGACTTTACAAAACATGCTTTCAATGCGTCATTGAAATCGTAGGTCTGTTATTTAAATCTAATATTCTATCCGTTTGGAGGGATCCATGTTTACCATGCGTTGTACCCGGATTTTTCTTACTATCGCCACTTTCACATTGGTGGTAATATCTTTCACTACTGCGGTTAGGGGCCAAGGTCCATACAGTGTTATGGATAAAGTCACACTGGGGGCGGAAAAGGGAACGGACTTTTTACCGGCTAATAATTTTCTAAGTGGCAATGTTTCAACATTTACCGGACAATTTCAATATGGGATTCCCGTCGTAACACTTAAAGGACGATCCGGGTCTAAACTCACATTTTCAATTCAGTACTCATCGGCCGAGTCCAAAAAGAAAGCAAATCTATCGAACAAGTATTACCAACCGTCATGGGTAGGATTTGGCTGGCAAGGAGGCTTTGGTTACATAGCCAGCGATCGTAACAACACTTTTGATTACAAAGACGATGAATATACTATGGTCGATGAAGCGGGCCATAGTTTTCGCCTCTTACCTCATCAAACAACCGCTCATCGTTTTGTAGTTGAGGAGTTCCGAAATTGGATAATTGACAGAACCATCGGTGCAAGCGGCGAGGTAACTCACTGGACGGTGATTCGCGAGGATGGTAGAAAATTTACATATGGGAACCCTGATTCATTAGCCACGCGACACAGCCTAAGAATCGGTAATAACGCCGCCAACCCGAGCGGTGCCATCGCTAGTTACGAAGAAAATCCTTACCAGTGGGACCTTTACAGTATTGCTGATGCCTCTGGTAATAATGCATTCATTCTTTCTTATCAACAAGATTCGACATACATAGTATACGGTGCTAATACCTCTGTAAGAGCCTACACTCAGGCGTCTTACTTGAAGCGCGTCACTGCGCCGGATGGACGCTACCTTGAATTTGTATTGGAGGACAGAGAAGACTTCGAAAATGTCTGGGCTGCATGGCATCATGATTTTTTCATGACAAAGAGGCTTGCCAGCGTCACCAGGCGCGCTGCCGACACGACTATTATCGAAAAAGCCATATTTCAATATAATTACCTGAACTCGACCGAGGACAGCACCCGGAAGAAGAGCATTTTGACCTCAGTTCAAATGAAATCTGGTGATGAATCTGAGGCCTATCCGGCATATTTGTTCAACTATGAAATAGAACCCGACTCTGGCCATTTCGGCGCCATGACTTCAGTTATAGATCCAGTGGGGACGATTAAAGAACTAGTATATGTTACGGAATCGACTTATAGTGATTCAAGACTTCATTCTGGAGCTGCAATCTATGAAGGTTTGGACCCGAATAACTATGACCTACAGCTAAGGACAACTTCATTCACAGATAATATAGCCGTTTTCGTTTTCACAAGTAAATACCTTTCAAATCCTAGGGAAGATTTTGTTCGCGTTCTCTATTGGAACGGCATGTGGCACCAACTAACTACTGATCAGATTGGACTATCTACTTATCCAGGTAAAGAAATTCTTGTGGGCACAGGTAGAGACTATGCGGTAATTACTCAGCATAGAGATGAAAGTGATACCAGTGACGTTGATAGTTTGATTTTTTTAAACTTGGTCGATGGTTACCTCGTACGCTCAGCAGATACGCTCCCAAGCGGCTTCGAGCTTACGTTTCAGGCTCCGTATGACGATGAAAATATTACTTGCCCCAAACCAGATATTAGCATCGAGGCAGGTCCTGATTTTTTTGTACTACGTCTAAGGGGCCAAGGTCAATGTGATTATGAACTCCACCAAATATCATTTGTTTTTTCCTACCATTGGAACGGAGTCAAGTGGCTCAATCAAGACGCTGTTTGGGAAGAATTTTCTTACAGCGGACCATTCGATACATACACGCTTCAAGAATCTGATTTATCAAGCAGGTCCTTTATTCAACGTACATTTTTGCAATGGGTAGATAATGGAGTTCCATATAATAAAAGCCAAGTACTTGCAGGTGTTAGGCACGATGGACAAATTCGAAAGTTCAGCTCCAATTGGTACTCTATTTCAGGGCAAAGTGGGGCTACATTGAAAAACGTTGCGATCAATCCTCCATATCTGGCTTACTTTAGGAGGAGATCAGACTTTACCGATTATGCATACCTTGAAGTTAGTGAACTGAATTCTTCGGGTGTATGGGTTGATGCAGGAGGACTTAGCACTTTCGATAGACTGCTTTGGAATGAAATCAAGAGTCTCGTTCTTAAGAAAAACTATCTGGCCTGGAAATTGTCTGGATCTGGAACAACTGAGTTAATGACAATGTACAAAGACGACACCGGTTGGGTTCCGAATCCGTTTATTCCATTAGGCAATCATACTATCATAGATATCCAATATAATGACCACACTATCGCAGTTTGCGGACGAAGCTGGGGTTCGCAAAATAGATTTGTTGACTTGTATACTTGGGATGGCTCGTCGTGGATCAAAAAAGATGTGTTTGATTATAACGAACAAGATCCAGAGAAAATTTCGATTCGGCTGTCCAACAACACTCTTGCTATAAGCGTTCGCGATAATCCTGTATTCAATGTAACCCGCCGAGATCTGGTTTGGGTTTCGCGGTTTGAAGGTACTAATGTGAACAATGAATATTGGTCAGATACAGTTCGTGTATTTGACAACACTTATGACATTGCGCCTGATAGACTTAAATATTTTGTGCAGGACAACCGATTAATGTTATTCGATCGACTTGACTGGTCAACTGACGAATTTACTATTCGCCTGTTCGATTACTTTGATGGTCAATGGAATGAGACTATACTCGATGTGACAGGGCACCATGACGGCCTACCCACTCTTTACGGAATGGGGTTATCAAGAAATAACTATTTCTACGCCACTTATGGCGAAGTGACCGGAATTGGAACTTACTCTGTTACCATTTTCCAAACTGGACACAGCTATATGGGTCAGCACGAAGGGTTGGCTTCTCACACTCTTGTCGATACAGTAAAACTAATAGAATGGTCTGATGATGCTGACACGGTATTTGTAAACTATGATTATGCAAATGTGATCAAAGACCCAACCGACAATTACCCCAAAGTTAATATTACTTCAGTTTCACAAATACACAGAAAGGGCGAGACGGAGTACCTGACAAAGTATCACCACTATAACGATTTTCCGACTGCTGAAACAGGTAATCTTGAGGACCCTGCTATTTATGGTACTACTGGGGGCGGCTACATGATGGATGGCTTAACCTATAAAATAGAATCCGAAAATGAGGCTGGTGGATTTACCACGGACTACACGAACCGGGTTTACAAGGTTGACTCCTTAGGCAATGGCGTGTACTGGTCACATCTCGATTCCGAAGTTACCGCTGTTGATGGAATTGAAAGAACAGTTAGCTATGAGTATAGCGGAGATAAATTTCACCAACTCGTAAAAACAAAAACATCTGTCCCGGGTAGATTGGGTACCGCTTATGAAATTTCAGACTCAATAAAATACGCTTATGAATTTCACACATTGATGAAGAATGATAATGCTGTTTCACAGCCGGGAGAAATAATCAAGCTGGAAGGACTGACTGTACTCAACAAAGACATCCTATCTTACGCAAAACAATCTCATTGGCAGGTCAGCCAGCAGTCTACATGGCTGGATCTCGAGGCGGAAACGATAGTAAAAAATCAAACCGAATTATGGGACAACTCTGGAAATGTGATCCAATATATAGATGCCTTAGGTGTATCGACGAGTATTATATTTGACGATAACGAATTTCATACTGTCGCTGTTATTTCTGGTGCTTCAAGATCGGATTGTGTCCACCTGGGTTTTGAACAGGAGGATGGTTGGGATGGATGGAATTACAGACTTTATTTTGCAAGTACAGATACAACTTCGGCGGAGTCATTTACCGGTAATATTTGTATTGAGCTAATAGATGACACAAGTAATTCGGATAAAGCTTGGGGTCCCTTTCGCTCCATTGATGCTGACTCTCTTACGGATTCTCTATACCATGTTTCCGCGTGGTATAAAGGCAACAACCCTTGTTTTGTCTACGTATGGACATTTGACGGCAATAATGTACTTCGGCAGTACCACGTTCTCCAATACACCCCGGATACCCCCGTTGAAAGTGTAGAATGGGTGCATCTGGACACTGTTTTTAGCATTCCACATCAATTTGGCGACGGAGACACACTTAACCATATTGAAATATTGTTGGGTTCTCTCAACGGTACATTTGATACAAATTATGCTTATATAGATGATATCAGATTTCACGCGGCCAATGCATTGATGACTAGTCGCACCTATGACAAAATAACTGGTTTAATCACCTCTGTATCCAACGAAAACAATGTTCCTATCAAATTTGAATACGATGATCTCCAGCGACTAATCAAGCAGCGCGATCATACCGGAGCACTGCTTGAGGAAAAAGAATATTTCTATTCGCGCGACTACACGGGGCTACCCGCAGAAGCTCCGAAAAATCCATCTTATGCCTTGACACGCACTTACCGAGGAATTAGTGAGTTTGGGGAAAGAGTGGAGTTTTATGACAATTTCGGCAAACCAGTTCAGACCCGGCTGACCCATGAGTCAGCCACGCTGGTATCGGGAAAACAATATGATTCCAGAGGAAGAGATTCGACAAATTACAAGCCTTATTATGATACTGGGCTGAATAGTTCTGTACTTGACTTTGATTTGATAAGCAATCTTGAGACAGAAGTGGAAGGTTACTATGCCTCATACATCCCCGATTTAGATACTTTTACTTACAAAGAGTTTATCTACGAAGCTTCTTCCAAGAATCGACTCCTTGAGATTCGCCACGAGGGAAAGTTCAACGAATTCCCGAATACTTTTTCGTATGGTCTTAATAGTGTGACTATAGATGACTATGATGCCAGTACTCTTTACAAGACCGACAATTTTGACCCGGATAACAACCAACAGACTTCATATGTTGACAGATTGGGCAGAACAATTAGAACAGTAAGTGATCCTGCTTCGATAAACGCTTACACCAGTTTTTATCCAAACTACCAAGGACTTGATACCCTTGTAATTCAACCGGAAGGTCACAAGATAAAAAAGATCTACAATAATCAAGGCTGGTTGGTATTTGACTCCAGCGGAGATTATGGAGTTGATAAATCTATCTATGACAAGGTTGGTAATTTGAGATTCTCCAGGACAGCGACCGATTATGCGTCAAATAGATTTCACTTCTACAAGTATGATGCTCATAACAGGCTAATTGAAGAAGGCGTTTTTACAGATACAATCGCTATGACCTGGACAAATTCCAAAATCAGTAGTTTCCCCGATACTAACACGGTTGACTCTCTTAACACTGTAATAACGGCTTCGTATGAATATGATAACGGAGAATACGCCAACGGCAGGTTAACTAAATCCATAAGGTACCCATCCGGCGATGCCGATTCAGCATCATGGGAATCTTACGAATATGACTTTAGGAGTCGAGTTGTTCGAAAAGAGTTGTTTATTTATCCTCTAGACGAATACACAGGTCCCAGAATATTTACTGCCGGATACAACTATGCTGACCAGTTAACTCAATTGACTTATCCGAACGGCGAGTCCGTGTATTACAGCTACAACCTCGCGGGTCAGGCAGCGATAGTTACAGATTATGGGACAATGCGAGCTCATCACATTTATTGGCCATCAGGTAAATTGGCCGCGAAAGCGTTAGGGGACTTGGCACAGGCACAACTTGTCACCTACACGTACAATGAGAGAGACTGGCTAACAGCTATAAATGACGGGATAGTTGACACTTCCAGTACCGGCAATGGTGACCACTATTCCTTGGAACTGACCTATGATTCTGCAGCTTATGAGGGCGACTGTGAAGGAGAGAGCTGCGACTACGATTCTGGGTATCATAATGGCAATATTGCTTCTTATACTGTCAAAACCAGCCCCGGAACAGGCAACAATGCTGTCACTTACAGGTTGGCTTATGACGATATGGACCGGATGGTAGCAGAATTCTATGTGGAGTCTGCTACTAGCTACGGATACACGTATAGTTATGACAAGAATGGCAACATTTCAATTATTGCGGATGAGCCATTTGTATTTCCGACCATAAACCTAAACCGCTACTTCTATTATTCTGGTACTAATAGAGTTGAGCAAATCACAAATCTGGCAGCAGGCTTCAACAATTTTGAATTTACGCCATCCGGCTCAATGAAAAAAGACAACAGCACCGACCATTTTCTCTCATACAACCTTCATGGGCATTTGTCAAAGAGAGCGCGAATTTTCACTGAGGCAAGTATGGATGTGAAATTCTGGTACAACACCGAGGGTCAACGAATACTTAAGAAGTACAAACACTATATTTATGTTTGTCAAGGAGATGGTGACCCTGGCCAGTTAAGTTTTGGTTCTGTGATAAACTCGTCGCTCGGTCCCGGCGGGGGCGGTAATTGTTTTAATTGGTCTACAGATTTCACCGCATATTATTATTTTGGTGGACAGGTTCAGTCAGAATATTTTAACGGCGGCTTAACAGAATTATCGGGCAATTATGTTTATCTAAACGGAGAGCGGGTTGCAAAAATGGCCGGAAGCGCCAATTCTGTCCGTTATTATCTAAATGATCATCTGGGGTCGGTGGTGGCAACGGTCGATAAGGACGGAACTCTAAAAAACTGGTATCAGCACGAGCCATATGGCAAACCGCACAGAATGTTCGCTGCCGATGATATCGATTTTGGTTTCAACGGCCATCTGCTTGACGAGGAATTGCAGCACGACATATATTATTATGGTGCCAGATACTACGACCCGGAATATAAGATATTTACTTCAGTGGACCCATTGAGCGACCTATACTCAGGCTGGGGACCATACGTGTACACATTGTCTAACCCTATGAAATATGTTGACCCGGATGGACGGTGTCCAACCTGCCCGGATGAAGTCTATGTACCAATCGCACAGCATGTTTATGGCGCTGAAGAAGGACAAGTAACAGAAAACGGCTGGAGAGTCATCCGTGTTGACGATCTAAGATCAGGATTTCAAGGAGCACTTTACGAAGGTACTTATGAGGGAAATACTGAATACATTTATGCAACTGCAGGTACCCAGGGTTTGTTTGACATAGCAGCAGACATTCTACAACTAGCCGGTGTTTCTAAACAATATATAGAATCCGTATTAAAAGCTGATATACTTGATTTGAGGTTTCCAGGAGTTTCATTTACTGGTCATTCTTTGGGAGGTGGATTAGCAAGTGCAAATGCTTTGAGTGTTGAAGGAAAAGCAGTCACATTTAACGCAGCAGGACTTTCCTACTTCACTAAGTTCGCCCTGGGTATAACTGATAATTCTGCCAAAATATCTGCTTATGTTGTAGAAGGAGACATAGTGCATATTCTTCAATCGATAATAGGCTTGAAAGCTGAAGGCGATATCACATATCTATCGGCCAGTTATTCTAGTTTTTCTTTGTGGGAACCCCCACTTGCCACTATCATAAAGCGCGCTTTAGAAAGTGCGGAGAACCATAGAATAACTACTCTTGTACATAAGTTTGACCAGAGTTTTGAAAACAAATGAAAAATCCAAAACTTTTTATCGTTTTATTGTTCCCTTTTTATTTTTGCATGGAAAGCTGCGGGCAGAAAGACAGCAGAGATGTAGCCTTTTTCAAAGATACACCTGCTTATGAGTTAGCTAAAGCAGTTGAGAAAGGGGATTTGCGAAAAATAGAAAAGTTGGTTAAGAGAGACTCTTCTTTGTTAGAAGTAGCGGAACCGGAATTCGGCTCCAATATACTTGTAACTTGTATTTACTTAGAGCAGTTTGAATCGTTCAAGAAGCTGTTAGAGCTGGGGGCAGACCCCAATTTCATCAATCCCTATGACAAACATAGCGTTCTGATAGATGCCATCGTGCCTTTCGGAAGTAGCTTTGAATGGATAGAGGATAACCGATATGCTGAACTGTTACTCGAATATGGAGCAGATCCCAACTATGCGATTGAAAGCGAATTTACAAATGAAAAAGGGCGTTATGTGGAAGCTGAATCTCCAATTATGAGAGCTGCAGCTCTGAATTTAGATGTGGTCAAAACTCTGATCAGGTCTGGTGCCGACCCTAATAGGAAGTTGGGGGAAAATTTGCGAACTCCTTTTGGGGAAGCTTTGCGAGCGACAAAAGTTGAGATTGTCTATTATTTTATTGACACTTTAAAAGTGGATATCCACCAACCTTTGTTTATTCGAACCAAAGACAGTTTGTTTATTCAGGATTACATTGTTACAAAAAAGACATTAAAAAAAATAAGGGCAGGCGAAATAAACGGGAAAGACATTAAAATAACAAAAGAGAGATGGGACCTCATAAAGTATTTAGAGTCAAAGGGTGTTGACTTCGTAAATTATGAATATAAGCGGTTAAAGTGAATCAAAGCAACAATCAACTGAATCAATTCCATTTACAAATCTCCCCAGTACGACAACATCTGACAGATCTATCGTATTATTACAATTGAAGTCAACAGATGTAGTTGATATTGGCCATGGTCCATTATAGAAATAAGTTTGCCAAATGTATGATAAATCGTCCTGGTCCACAAGTAGATCACCGTTGGCGTCTCCGCAGGGATACTCTAATACAGTTAGGTTAGCAGGAATTTCTAAGTTCGCTTTTGCAGGGGAGTTACTATTAATTGAAATAATAGCTGAATAGTCCCCACCGGCCCAACCGGTAGCGTCAAATGTTACTTCCACGACCATAGATGAATTTGGTGGTATTGTTCCGGACGTCGGGTTGATGGAAAGCCAAGCGGTTTGTGACAGATGAACAACATATTTAATTAGATTTTCAAATGCTCTGCCTCTTCCGCCGGCTCCCCCCCAGCCATAAGTAAGAGTGGTAACAATTACATAACCTCTTCCCAGTCTATATTCCATCCAGGTATAAAGATCAAAATGGCCTAAAACGGCGAGGCTGGAATCCGGGTAATTAATAAGATTTCCATGATCAGTTGAATTCCAGAGATTAAAGTCTGCAATTTGAAGTGGATTACCGCCGAAAGGCTGACCGGTAATGTATGGGTGATCGGGATCGAAAATAGTCTCACCGTTGTGCAGAAACCCACCGTAATCGCCATCATAATTGGCGTAGATAGTTTCTGATGGGTCTATGCCCAGCCCATCGCCGATGTTGCCGGCGACGTTAATGACCACAACACCACCGGATATGGCATAATCTTTAATTTTTGACATGTTGTCGGACAAATTTATGTAGTCAAACCAGTCCGGCTCAAAATATAGCACTTCGTATTGCTTAAAGTCGTTTACTGTCAGCGTATATAGGTCCACCTCCGAAGCCAGGTCATAGGTGTAACTACTAAAAAAAGTTTTATCTTTCCCGTGGTCGATTACTAAGAAATCTGAGGGTACTATTGACTTAGAGCTTAATGTAGGTACTGGCGGGGCTGGATATGATTCAGTGGTCAGCGGATAATCAGCAGAGCCCTCTGTCGAAATTGAGTACTTGTGGTTAGCCTGAAACCCTGGTGAGTTTTTAGTCGTAATTTGAGAAGGAGGTACAACAGCAATGTCAAAAACCAGGCCGGAATCGCCTGTGTTGGTAATTGTCAGCGATAGAGCCGTAGTTGAGGCTGTATATAATTCGGCATAAAGAGAATCTGGTGTTACAATTATCTCGGGTTGACCAGAAACTTGTGCGGTAATGATGTAAAATGAGACTATAACGACAACTGAAAAAATGACCTTTTGCATTTGTACACCTCTTGACCGAATTCTCTTACTTAATGTAGACTGTCTGTAATCTAAGTTAAAAAACTTCAGTAATAATTCTAAATTTTCTTACGATATCACCCTTGCTAAAAAATAATTATTAGGGGATAGTTCCACATTTCAAAATACCCCAATTTCGTAATTTTGTCAAATTGGTAAATACAACTGTACTCTCACTTAAATAGAAGAAGAATCTGCATTTTTCTTTCTAACAATCTACTTCAAGTAAGTTGCTCCTACTTGGCTCTACTTGCTCCTACTTGAATCTACTTAACCATTGACAGGGTAAAGAATTATGCCTAAACTTCAGTATAGCAAAGATTTAGCCAAAATGGCATACGGAGAATCCCTGCTTCTAAGAACGATTGAAATTCAAACTTACAACCTTGATTTCGCTGTTTATTTTGCTGCTCTGGTAATTTTTTTGTATTCAGAAGCCTAAATTTGCTCGATTCTCAAATTTTATAGCAGTTTTTAGATCTCACACCTGCTTCAAGTGTCACAATTATCTAATTCAACAAAAATTCATGGTACTCATTTCGTTACTTCCGTACACTCAATTTAATTTTTCACTTAACTCCATTTTTCTTGCTATTCATAGATTTCACTTGCAACGCAGATGAGATTGCCTTGAGGTGTCGCGCACCGAAAGATATATATAGTTCAATAACATTGAATCATGCATTGAACGCTGATTTCAATTTGGTTGAAGCCCGCATTCTGCTACAGTTTCATCCAGCGTCCGGCGTGGGCGCTTGACATTTCTGTTATAATATAGGGGCAACGCTTAAATGTTTCTAATTGATTCCCCATGAAAGTGCAGTAAGTTACTCACAGCCTGGTGCGGGCATCGTATTGCAGTCCGATCACTAGTACTGGAACTTTCTCCAGATTTCCCCTTAAGATAACACAGTATCTTACAACTCTTTTGTATCTTACACAATGTTCAAATGGCTGACAGGCCCTGTCAGCTGTCCAGTATTTATTCTTAGTCTTAC
Organism: Candidatus Zixiibacteriota bacterium; assembly: GCA_022571845.1. Taxonomy (GTDB): domain Bacteria; phylum Zixibacteria; class MSB-5A5; order GN15; family FEB-12; genus JACZWU01. The sequence goes on from JACZXB010000003.1 coordinate 236,833, forward strand.
CGAATAAATCCAACTGGTCCGAATATGGAGGGCTATATATGAACAAGAACTTATCACGCGTAATGGACAAAATCCCGGTGAGGATACTATATTTTCCTTCATAGGCAAACAAACACTTATTGGCTCCCCTTGGTACCTTAAATTGTAGTACATGTCCAGGGTTCGTGTATATTGTATGTAAATAGATGCATGTTGCAAATAATTGCTATAACGTGGAATCGGTTAATGCCATACCATCCAATGTCTTATCTTTGAAGGTTTGATTATGTCATCTGAGCCAATTTCGTCTGGAATCTTTATTAAACTCTTTGCAGCTGAAGCACTCCATAAAGCTGCTGAATACTTGACGGGTGAAGTAGGAAAAATCCACCGGACTCTATCGGATATTAACCGTGAAGATGTCCGGTCGGCGTTGGAACTTACTGTTATGACCCAACACTTTGAGCAAGAAGAAACGATCAAAGGGAATCTACTTAGTGCAGTTTCATTATTTACTAAGTCGCTAAATAGGTTAAGCGTTTTAAGGGAAGGACCTACAGATAGGATGGTGTGTCATTTCGGCACACTGCTGGCCTACAAATTACTTGGCGAAGATAAATCGTCTGCATTGGAACTCGACAAATTGCGCTTTTCTGTTGAGCAATACGACTATCGAATTAGGGAGTTTCTTGAAAGTGCTTGGCCTAGTGGAGTTAAGAAGTTTATTGAATTCAGTGCAGAAGAAAGCGAGTCACATGAAAGAGGCGGTAATGCTTGGCTGCTTAGTATTCCAGTATCCTTCGTATGTCTCTCTGTTGACCTCACATATGGAGTTGCACGAGGATCAAAGAAGGAGCTAAGAGCCATATCGAAAAGTATCTTTGAACATTTCGGGGCCAATGGGTCGGAATGGTATTTCCGTGCACAGATGAGCTCTTGGGGTAAAGAAAAATGGTTACGAGCTTGGTGGCTCGCTTCCGAATTACGAAGACTAACTGAAGTCTACTAAGTGTATTCACAACAACGACAACTATTATCGTAATGTTAATAGTTTAATTCATTGCAATACATGATCGGTATCTTACTCGGATTTTACCAAAATTAAAAATCTAAAAGGCCAGTTGCACGCAGAAAGTTCGCGAGGTTACTTGCGCACTTTCGCTACTCAATCAAAGCCCATGACGGGCTTTGTGTAGCTTGCAACATTCATCTCTATGCTTGATATCACTGACAGATTATGTCTGTCAGCTGTTCTTAATTATACTATAAGACCCCGATCAAGGCCTTCATTGAGCATTACAACTATGAAAGATACCATGAATTGCTCAAGAAGGTGATCCCGGCTGATGTCTATACAGGTCAGGCTTGTACTCCGCTATGGTAACTTCATTCTTGGATTTGCGATTTGAGATTCCCAAAGTCGAAGTAGATCTTCGATTCGATTATTTTACCTGCCCGAACCGTGTATACACCACATGCCTGGATTCTAATGGATTTATTCGTGGCAGGAATCAATTTGTCACCACGATTGTCTGGAAGCACTCCTCTGTGGGTTCCTGTAAATGTAAACTCCGCGCAGACGTATTCGCGGTGGCCAAAGATTCGGTCGAGTTTCCAGTGCAAATCTGGAAATGCGGTCGCCAGTGTCTCAAGTCGCTTACGAACCGCGGTTGACCCTTTGATCGGAGCAGGCAATCCTGACTCATTCCAGACAATCGAATCCGCGTAGAATCTCTGAAAACGATCCCAGTCGTGCACATTGATTGCATCGTACCGGGCCTCAATTAACTTCAGATTCTCCTTTTCGGCTTCGATATCGACTTTCTGACTGCAAGCACTAATTACCAAAAAGGTTGCTCCAAAGAACAATACTGATAAGTTTTTCATACTTACCTCCTCTAATGATTAATATTTACTACCTAAAATGGCTAACGGATCTGCGCATAAGCTGCGGTGTAATAACTCTCCAGCAATAAGATGCCGACCGTACAGCAAACGTTACCAAGCTTACAACTCAATGGCCTTCCTTCTCATAAGGGCGCGACTGGTTCATCGGCTTGTTAGGCTTGCTACTAGTTAGCGCTTACGTATCCCTAACTCCTTCACGAAGAATCGGTTCCCAAAGCCCCTTGTTACCGATGCACGCGTCCCAACGCCTATCTCGTATTTGGTTCTCATCGAGATGCAAGTAATCTCCATCTTTCCAATAAAGACTGATGCTAGAGTAATAGGAGCGGCATGTCTGACCATGGTTTGATGTATAACTCGGGCCACTAAGCGAGTATTCCGCGAAAGACCCATTGGAGAAGTCACATCTGTATTTTTTAAGTGCCTCTCCCTTGCTTAATACCTCCTGTAACAAATATCCTGCAACGACCAAGAAAGCTGTGATTTTGTTACCTTCCTCATTCATACTACGAATTGTATGTTTGCCTATCAATGGGCTGACTGATACATTACATTCAACATTCATTCCAGCCACATCAAACTGGTCTACTTCGCCGTCAGAATTTGAATTTGGACCAAAATAGTGCTGCGCCCACGCAGTAATCAATGCCAAAAGGATTGTCCCAATCCCCGCGAGCAACCAACGTCGAAACCGAGCCATTGGTCCTCTAGGTCCTTCGGATGACGTACGCATTCTTGTACTCGAATTTAGTAAGCCTAACATAATACTATACAACGCTTTTTCACCACAATCTAACTTACAAACGAGTCAATGTCAACACGAGGTAACAGGTAAAGCTTGTGCGTCGTCAAACAATGTGCACAGACTATTATCAGAAGTTTAGTCACAGGTTCCTTGAGCGCAACACTTCCCAATTGTGCTACACTGCCCTTCGATTTATCTTTCCGGCAAAGGATTAGCGTCAACCCCCATGCCGGGCTTTGTGTAGCTCGCAACATTCAATCTCTATGCCTGATTTCACTGACACATTCTGTCAGTGGAGTGAAATGTCTGTACTCCAGTGTCAATATGACTCCTTTAACCAAATATTCTTGGCTGGCATTCTGTAATAAACGGTCGTTACGATAGAACATGTAGTCAGTAAAAATAATCTAATTACCCCATTTTTCACTTGACAGCCCCTGAGCTGTGAGTTAATTTGGACAATGAAAGTCACGCAGGGCTTTTTGATCAGTTAATATACACAGGATTCGCAGGAAAGGATGATAATGGGTTACAAGTTAATGCAGGTATTAAGCTATTTTACGCGCAGTGGGAACTATACAGTGTGGTGAATCTGCATCATTTGGAAAGGTGTAGTTTGTCCTAATAGATGGTATTCTAACTTTGGCGTATCAGAAAGGGATTTATCATGAAAAGAGTGATCCTAGTACTTCTTTTACTGTTAGGAGGATTGTTGGCAGCGAATCCGACCAGCGCTCAACTCTTAACTCGTCAACAGGCTTTGGATGCGTTGCTTGACCTGGGCAGCGGTATCTCGATTGATAATAATGGTGATGACAGGCTTTCCGAAGTTCAAAATGAAGACGGTGTGCATTTTATTTCATCGGAACCTGGGTACCTCATATTAACGTTTCCAAATACTGGGGATGGGGGTGGATTCGAATTCTTCGCGGCTCAGAAACAAGAATGTCTGCCGCCCGCGGACCCTGCGGCAAAGGTAGTTGATGGCAGTGAAGAACCTAAACAAGACCTTACTGCTGAAATTCTGGGTGCGAATAATGAATGGATTCAACTTGGGAGCCTTCCAACGAGAGAGAATCTTGGTCAGACGATTGTAGTTAGCACCCCGCACCTTTCTCAGACTTCAGATGTTGTCACTATTCGTTTGTCCTGGGAATATGGTTACGAAACCTATGTAATTCGTCAATTGTTGCCTGCCGAAGAAGAAGTAACCATAAATTCTTGGCCAATTGCAACCTATCAATTTGCGACCCCTAATGAAGAGCTCACACTCTGGAACGGATTTGATCAAAACACTCCCCTAGTATTGAAAAAAGGCGAAACCTTTGAGTTTACTTTTAATATTGGAGAGATTATAAATTCATCTTTGAACCGTGACTATATTATAGTAGCCACTGGCCGTTACGAACCGGACTATTCAATCTATTCTGACCTGCTTCCTAACACTATTATTCTTTTCAACAACTATCCGAATCCCTTTAATCCGACGACGACCATATCATATAGCTTACCTGAAGCGGGTAAGGTCAACCTTGAAGTTTTCAATATCCTTGGTCAAAGTGTGGGCATCTTGGTAGACGAGTACCAAGTTGCGGGGTTGCATAGAGTTGAATGGAGTGCGGAAGCTAACCGTCCAATTGCGTCTGGACTTTACATATACAGACTGACGGCCGGTGACTTTACGGAAACGAAGAAAATGATGTTACTGAAATAACGTCTTGATCGGAGAATCTAAAATTGAAACTTGCTCAATGAAGGAGGGTCGAATGCATCGCGTTACCGTTAAAAGAGACGATGCCAAATAAATAGGAGAAAATTATGTCACATACGGACGGAATTGTTGACAATTCACTCAATCTGTGGATCAACACACACCAGGCACAACTTAATGCACAACCAGTTGGCTTCGTACCATTGGCGACGAGCGATGTTGACACAAGCGATATTGCCGTGATTGAAGATGATGGCACATGTTTGATTCCTGTAGGTGTAAGCAACTCGTTGGACCATATTGCGATTGTAGAGAAATTCTATCAGACCCATAATGATCTGTTTGATTTCCTACTGATTTTTTCTGCCGTCCCAGTCACCAATGGTTCTATTTTCAAATTAGTTCACAACGTTACAACTGGGACTACGGTCGACATCGAAGATAACAGAGGTGTGCTTGCTAATCATCCGGTCGCCGGGGCGCCGTTCGACGCAGCAACAGGACCGATTCGAAACCTGAAGGCTATCACACAGTATGTCGACCTCACAACTCTGCCGGTTGATCCAAATACACTCATCCCGGGCAATAATGATACGCCCCTCTCGCTGATCGCTCAGGAAATCGGCCACTATTGGGGCATGGCCGCGCCTTTTGCCACAGTACCCGGCGGGGTCAACAACAACTCCCTTAGGGGCAGGGGCGGCTTTCCGACCGGTAGTCACTGGAGCTTCTTTGCGCATACACAGGCCTCCTCCTTGGAAGGTAACTCCTGGGTAGACAACGGGGGAATACCAAACAGCTTCACATCGAACGCCAATACGAACGGGTATTTCTCCTTCGACCTGTATCTCATGGGGTTACTGAATCCTGCCTTAACACTGGCATCCTTCTATATTCAGGCACCGTCCGCAGATACTTTCACTGACCAGATCTACAGCGCACAAAGTGGACCTGCAGTTGGGGCTAATATCACGGGAACACGGGTGAACGTGACAGCAACGCAGTTAATCAATGCACTAGGAAACCGAAACCTTAATTTCAATACATCGCAAAAGGACTTTAAAGCTGCCTTTATTCTAGTGGTTGCCAATGGCGCCACAGCGCCAGCAAATGCCGCGGTCCTTGCCGCCAATGTGGCGCAAGCAAATGGCTATCGAACAGCATGGGAAACTTATTGGAACACGAACACCCTTGGCGCATCCACCATGGACACCGCCCTTGACACGGCAAGAGGTATTGATATTTACGTGCGCGATAACCTGGCAGATGACGGCTCCATCCCGACATCCAACCCGCTTTACTACTCTCCTGACATCATCGTTCGACAAGCGATGTCAGCAGATCCGGCAACTGAATTCGGCACCCCAGGCGCTGACCCCGGTAGTGACCCGGTTGAAATCGGAAACGACAACTACATCTACATCAGAGTCCACAATCGCGACGACTATCCGACTGATGCAGACATCACAGTTTATTTTGCGGCCCTGACAACCACTATTGACCCCGCCACATGGACACCTATCGGAACCACCACTATTCCAACCGTCACGCCAGGAGGGATGGGAATCTCAGATCCAATCTTGTGGTCCAGTGTGCCCGACCCGGGAGGGGCTGGGCACTTTTGTGTAATTGCTATTATTTCCGATCCGCTCGATTCTGCTCCCGATTCCTCTGCTGTGGTGGATGCCGCTACTTATCTGGACTTCGTACGTAACAATAACAATGTCGCTTACCGAAATCTTACTTTCGAGGATCTGCTCCCGGACAGTGATGCAGATAGTGATTTCCTCGTTGGTTCTCTTCGGAAGTCAAGTACCGCTATCCTTGAATTTGATGGTCTAAAGCTTCCTAAAGGTTTTCGAACAAGGATTATCCTTCCTCCAGTCTGGAGACGATTGCGCAATTTGAAAATAAAAGGATTTGAAGGTAGATCACATCCTGCAAGACAACTCGTGCTCGCCGGCGGGGCCAAGGGTATCGTCGAAGGGCTTCCCGTCAAGGCTAAGAGTAAGAACCGTGTAAGGATTCAAATCGATGTTCCCAAAGATGTCCGTCACCTGGAGCACGGAGTTCTGAATGTGATCCATAAGATAGGCAAGGAAGAGTTGGGTGGTATCGGTTTTCGCACGAGGGTCATCGCTAGAGAAAAAGCGAAGTATCTAGGGTTTATTAAAACCAAGATTTTTTATCCCGCAAACGATCCGACTCTGAGAAGAATTCCAAATAAATCCCTGCGACCATTTCTCTCTCTGGAAGATGCATTAAAATCAGGCTACAACCCAAAAAGAGGGTTTCTCGTCGATGTGTTAGGGCCTAACGCAATCAGAGGCAAGTTCAGGCTTCAGGTTATCGACAAACTCAACCGCTCACGAACTGCTGATATCTTCTTCAAGAAAGTCAAGACTGGGTTGGGAAAGAGGCCGAAGCACTACACGTCGCAAATTAACAATCTCCTGTTCAGAGAAAAAAAGCGACTAAAGAAATTCACATCAATTGACCAAATTTATTCAGCGATCAGAATGAACGGGCCTGCGTTGATGGAATTGGTTGATAGTTTTAAGAATATAAAGTGAATCTACTTGCCTATAATGGCTAATGTGATCGGTGTTGACAGCTCCCCTCTTGGGTTTTTGGGAGAATTCTTTAAAGTGTTTGGTAAGGTATAACAATGGCATCAACTCGGACAGCAAGTAGCGCCGCTCGTTCCTCGCTCTGCTTTTTACTGCCGGTTATGCCAAACATTAGGCAGCCCGGTCGAACCTAACGCAAGGGACTTGTGTCACAAGTTGGTCACTGCGTCCGCTTACGAAGATAAGGAATGGTTCGACGGATTGCCGCCGCGCAGTTGAAGAGTAAATCGCGACAGGCACAGCAGAAACGGCAGCAAGCGGTCAACTGTATGTCTTCAGTCAAGGTCGACAACCTGTTGGTAGAAGTGTAAGTCACAGACTTTTGATTTGCAACAGTTCTCCAATGCTTATTTGTTAAGACTGGGAAAAATAGTCCAAATGTACATACACCTCTTTCTAACAGTTTTCTAACATAACAAGCCAAATCATTAGATAAAACGAGAAAACACCAGATAAAACGGCGACAGCTAACTCTTTCTGCTGTTGTCTGTTAGTGTCTGGTGCTTCCTCTTGTTAGGGCTGTCGAACAGGCTCATAACCCGAAGGTCGAGGTTTAAATCCCTCCACCACTGGCAAAATTTTAGCCCTTCCGGGGCGTAGAACGATTCTGTTGCAAAAAAAGGGCGCAAGAATGAATAGATTCAATCATAGTTAGTACTCAGTCACTAAAGTGGCGCAATCAATTTAAGTCAATTCAACCATTTAATCATAAGAGAAAATGCAATCTCAACAAATTCAGTCTATACCTGACGAATTCAAAACAGATATTTATAAGGGACAGACTCACTACTTACGCGGCCTAGATAAATTGAAGAGAGATGAACTCATAAATTCGGTTGATAAGGACTTGATTATAAACTTCATAAGAGAATGTACACTCAGTAAAACGGTCAAAGGTAAGAGCAAGAAGAAAATAGGCCCAGCACGGTGTTTAAAATACATAGAGATTCTGACAAGAGTTTCTAGTTGGCTGGATAAGTCATTTGATAGAATAACGGGGAAAGATATAGAGGAATTCATTGAAGCGTTGGAAGGCGATAAATTTCTTTCCAGATTTGGAAAGCCATATGCAGATGAAACAAAAGCTGATATCAAAAAATCCGTAAAGAAATTATGGAAATGGAAAGACGGCAATGGCAGAGTGTATCCAGAACTAGCTCGAAAAATCTCGATTGATTTATGGGAAGGAAATTGCCGGCAAATTTTGAAAGATCTTGACGATAATAGCGTTCAGTTAACACTCACAGATCCACCGTATTTTCTTGAAAAATTGGACGACAATTGGGATGACAATAAAATTAAAAAGAGCAAAGCAAAGGCCGGTGTAGTGGGTGGGCTTCCAGTCGGGATGAAATTTGATCCGAGACAGGGCGTCGCCTTTCAAAAGTTTTTTGAAGAAATTTCCAAAGAAATTTACAGAGTATTAGTACCCGGTGCCTTCTTTATCTCATTCAGTCAACCCCGGTTGTTTCACAGAATGGCTATTGCCGCCGAGAATGTCGGCTTTGAGATTCGAGATATGTTCGCATGGCATTACACAAAGAAGACACAGTTCAAAGCGTTTTCGCAAAATCATTTTGTTGATAAGATGAAAATTTCTGCGAAGCGAAAGAAGCAAATAAAACTTGAATTGATGGGTAGAAAAACAGCACAATTACGCCCGCAATTTGAAGCCCTTATGTTGGCACAGAAACCAAAGGAGGGGACTTGTGTAGATAACTGGCTCAAGTGGAAAGTTGGGTTGATTGATTCTACCAAAATCTTGAATGGAGCGGGTTCGCCCTCAACTGTAATGCCAGTCGAAAAAACGATCAAGGAATTGTACAATGTACATCTAAGCGTAAAGCCCGTTGGGCTTTTAAGACACTTAATAGAATTGTTTACAGTCGAAGGCCAAGTTGTATTAGACCCATTTCTGGGTAGTGGCTCAACCGCTATCGCCGCAATGCTTACAGGTCGCGGATGTATTGGTATTGAGATCAACCCCGAATATATAAAGATTGCTAAACAACGATTATCGAAAGCAGGGAAATGATAAAACCAAGACGACTTGCCCAAATGGGTACGATCTATATGCAGGAAGCGGTTCGCGGATACGGATTCGATGCACTCTTTACTTGACAATTCGCTTCGGAACAAATTGCATCTTTGTTGTTATTTTGGCCGGAGTGAACAGGGCTATCTGCAAATTCTTTCGCCAAGTTATAAAATAGCTCAATTCTTGGAAAACAATGGGCAGGACCATAAAAATAATCCTGCCCAACGCAGGGCTGTCTCTGAGTGAGACAGAGGGGGGCTTTTAGTATTACCATAATTTAGAAAATAGTCCAATATTGTCAACATCTATTTTGCTACTCAGGTGATTTATTTGAATTCAGAAGCCTAAAGTTACTAGATTCTCAAGTTCTATAGCAGTTATATAGATCTAACCACTGCTTCTAGTTTCATATTTATACTTTTCAATATGAATTCATGATTCTCATTTCCCTACTTCCTTACACTTAAATTGATTTTTCACTTGACGCTGTTTTTCTTGCCATTATAAGATTTTCCCTGCTACTGTCGGACCAGGTAAGATCGCCTCGAGGTTCCGCTCGACTCAATCAAAATCATATAAATCAGAAAAATCTGAGACGCTATGAAAAATCATCAATACAGTTGTAAGGAGGTGGCAGAGAAATGACAACATCAAATGGAAAAGGCGATAAGCCAGACTTCAAAGGTTCACTTGACGTAGCTGCATGGTTTAATACTGACAGTGACGGCAACACCTATTTGTCTGTAGTGCTTGGAAACCGTATCAAGCTCGTCAAGAACGAGCAGAAGCTAGAAGATCAGTTCAAGTGAGCTGGTTTGGTTTCAGTGCTAATTCTTTTTGTTTTTCTTTTTTTTCTTTTTCAGTTGGGCCTATATCGAAAGACTTAAATACTTTGCTGTCAATCGGGCGCTTTCAAATTGCCCCAAATAGTATTAAATCAATTGCCTGCATGGCAGAACCGAACGGAAACGTTATGGGCTCGGTCCGCGCATAGAACACATGCGTTCGGGTGCGCAAATATTTATAAAGGCAGAACGCTGCTAAATAGCATGGCATTTGTAAAGATTGAAATACATAAATCAAACTTTCAATCAAGCAAGAGATTATATCAAAAGAGATTTCCAATAGAAGCCAAATACACAAGCAAATTTCTTCAGCTACTATCTATCGGAGAGATCAATCGGGGAAGACAGGTTGGTGAAAAGAGACAATTAAAATGTCTTTATGCTCTTTCCATATTTTTTACTCACTATAAGAAGCCTCTCTCAAGAATAACTAAGAAAGATATGCAGCACTTTATTGACAAACTAAGTAAAGACAAGATCAAGAAGATAAACAAAGAACCTTACTCGGATTCCACGAAATTGGATGTTAAGATCATATTGAGAGCCTACTTGAAATGGAGGCTACCCCAAAAGTACGCTGATCTTACTGAATGGTTTGATATGAGACTTAGGAAAACGACTCCGGAATGTCTCACTGAGGATGAAATTGAGAAAGTGTACAATGCCTGTTCGACAGTGTCAGAAAAGTTCTTGATCTCTGTGTTGTTCGATTCAGGGATGCGAGCAGAGGAGTTCCTGAATGTAAGGTTTGAAGACATTATTGAGCCTACAGAAAGTTTTCCATACTACAAAATTGACATCAAAGAAGAATACTCGAAGACTGACGGTAGAACTGTCGGCTTATACTGGAAGCACAGTACTAAGATCATCCGAGAGTATCTTTCAGAGTGCAACAGACAACCAAAAGAGCCAGTCTACGCAAAAGACTATGATGCTGTAAGGATGTTTCTGACAAGACTTGGAAAAAGGGTCTTAAACAAGAGGGTTCATTGTCATCTATTCAGGAAATCATCAGCCACCTACTACGCTCCTAAGCTCAACAGGCAGCAACTCTGTATTCGGTATGGCTGGAAGTTCAGCTCTGACATGCCTGACATCTATATCAAGAGAGCAGGTATCGATGAAGAAGAAGTAAAGGCCAAGATTCTCAATGCCAATCTTGAAAAACTGGAGAAAGATAATCAGGAGTTACAGACAAAGTTCGCCTTGATGAAGGATTCCAGTGATGAGGAGCTTCAGAAACTCAGCAAAGAACTCGAATCTTTGAAGGGCGGTAGAGGCTTTATGACTTTGCTGACAGGTCTTGCTCGACAGCAAAAGCTGATGGCCGATGAATTAAAAGGTCTGACCGGCAAGAAGTTTGACTTTGTGCTGGGACGAAGGAATGAAGTGGGCTAATGCCCAAGTTGGTATAGGGACGAGGATTTAAGGTTGAAATGAAACGGGTAAGCCTTTCAGATTAGAGGAAGCGATTAAATTTCTGAAGGAAATCGTCCATCCTACGGATGGATTATGGATAGATTCCCGCCCTTCGTGGGCGTAAAATGATTCTGTCACTTTATTGGGGCAAAGAATAAATATATCAGCGACCATGGAATAGAAAATGGAATCAAAACAATCGACTCCAATTCATGAAGAAGGGGAAATTGACATTCATCATCGAGTAGAACAGTATAGGAGAGCACTTGAGAAGTTTGAGATAGATAAAACTATTATTCCTGAAAATAAAGAAAGAATTTCCAACTTTCTCCGTGATTGCACTCTTGGCAAAACAGTTAAAGGAAAAAGTAAGAAAAAGATTGGTCCAGCTAGATGTTTGAAATATCTCAGTATGTTGACGAGAATATCAACTGAATTGAAGAAACCATTTGATCATGTAACTCAAGCTGACATGGAAGAATTTGTTCAAAATTTAGAAGAAGAAAGGATGCTCACTCGTTCAAATAGACCATTTAGTGATGAATCAAAAGCAGACTATAAGAAAACCATTAAGAAATTTTGGAAATGGAAAGATGGAAATAATACTCACTATCCAGAGATTGTGGAATGGCTGGACACTTCAGTTAAAGTGAAAGAAATCCCGGCACTGTCTCGAGAAGAGGTTGACAAGCTCATAGAAGCGCCACCGTCAGCTCGTCAAAGGGCGCTGATCATGGTTCTCTTCGATTCCGGAGCAAGAATTGAGGAACTACTGAATGTGAGGCTGAAGTCTGAACACGTTATGTGGAAAGAGGACGTTGGATGTTATATGATTCGCCTAGAATTTAGCAAAACCAAACCGCGAACAATATCACTTCCATTGTCGACCAAATACATGCGAGAATGGCTTGAAGTGCATCCTGCGAAAGGCAATGCTCAGGCGCAACTCTTTCCAATTACTTATGGGAATCTCAGGATGATTCTGTATCGATTGGGGAAGAGGGTTTTGAATAAAAGAGTTACTGCCCATGTCTTGCGCCATAGTTCCGCTACGTTCTTTGCCAACAAGTTGAACCACTATCAACTGTGTAACCGATACGGCTGGACCATGAGTTCCGATCAAGTCAATCGGTACATTGATAGGGCAGGTATTCTCGAAGAGCAGACGACCATGCTCATCAAGAGTGATGAAATCACCCAAGCTCAAGTACAAAATAAAGCGATTTCAGAGGAGCTTTCTCTACTGAAAGAACGCAACGAAACTCTTGAGCGCCAGCTTGGTGTATTGACCGGCAAGTTCAAGGGATCGGAATCTGGCGAGAGTTTCTTGAGGCTCCTGAATGATCTGGCAGATCAGCAGCGGGAAATGGCGGTCGACCTGGGCCGCCTTACCGGCAAAAAGTTCGATTTAGTTATTTATTCTTCTCGGCCCTCCTGAGCGAATCTGGAGTAACTGCTCGAGCCATGCTATTTGACCGTGGCATTTTGGTGCGACTCAATACTTTTTAGTTTTCGTCTCGTGGGGCTGGAAACGTTACCTTCGCTGATGAAATTCAACTCGGCTAAGGGTTGACAATCACTCCTATGTAACGTAGTATGGAATTTTGAATCCAGAGTTGAACCAAGAACTGGCACGAAATTATAAACAGTAGTGTGAGAAACCAGGAAATCGCGTTTTTGGTGAGAGGCCTCTGCGGTCTATTTGGCTTGACTCAAGAACAATTGTTCCAAGAGGTCGGCATGACTTTTAACACAGTCAATCTCACTGGTAGAACGGGAATCCGGACACTCGCAACTGATCCGAGCAAATTCAAAGGGGAAGTAGTTCCGTTAGAATATCAAAAACAACTATCGGTATATTAAGCTGTGAGGGGCAATGAGATGATTCAGTTCGAATCCAGATGCGTTGGGGAGAAACACGCATGATCCGCTTCCTCCATACGAGCGACTGGCAGTTGGGAATGACCCGGCATTTCTTCTCTGAAGGGGTGCAGGAGAGATTCGCCCAGTCCCGATTTGATGCCATCCGTGAGCTTGGGCGCATTGCCGAAGAAGAAGATTGCCAATTTATGGTGGTCTGCGGGGATGTCTTCGAGTCAAACCTGGTTGACCGAAAGACCGTCTCGCGCGCCCTCGAGGCTTTGAAGGATGTGCCGGTTCCGGTATACCTGCTCCCCGGCAACCATGACCCGCTCAACGCGGCATCCGTTTACCGTAGCACGACCTTCCTGGAGCGGAAACCTGCTCACGTCCATGTGATTGAGGACACGACTCCCATTCGTGTTGACGAGGGTATTGAGATTGTAGGAATACCCTGGACATCGAAACGTCCCCTACAAGATTTGGTCGCTTTGACGACGGAACAACTTGAACCTGTTGTCGATACCTTGCGTATTTGTGTTGCCCATGGGATGGTGGACAGCCTCTCTCCAGATCCAGATGATCCAGCAGTTATTTCCCTTCATCTTGCTGAGAACGCGATATCACATAACAAGATTCATTACCTGGCCCTCGGAGATCGACACTCTCTCACTGAGGTCGGTGAGAGTGGTCATATATGGTACGCGGGTGCTCCCGAACCAACTGACTACAACGAAGTGAAGCCCAGCTTTGCCCTAGTCGCCACAATTAATGAAGACGGTGTAACCACGAAAGAGGTGAATGTCGGAAGATGGAAGTTCATCGAGCGTGAACCGGTAGACCTCAATACAAAGGAAGACATTGAGGCGCTTCGTGGCTGGCTTGAGAATCTTGAAGATAAAGAACGAACCGTTATCAAATTGCGCCTTGTCGGCGCTCTCTCGCTATCACTCCATGGTGAGCTTGAAGAACTTCTTTCCCAAGTTCAGGAGATACTCGGAGCCGTTGAAACGCGCATGAACAATCTTGTCGTTATTCCGGAGGACGCCGATTTCATGGATCTTGGTTTTTCTGGCTTTGCCAGTTCTACTGTTCAACAGTTGCGGTCCAATGTTGAGGAATCAGGTCCCGATTCGATCACTTCCCGCGATGCACTTGCTCTCCTCGTCAGGCTTGCAGGGAGAGAACTATGAGACTTCTTCGCCTCCGGCTTGCCGATTACCGGGGAATTGATGAGTCCGAGGTGCGATTTGGACCCAAAGGACTAACCATCGTGGAAGGACCGAATGAAGCCGGAAAAACCTGCCTCAGCGAGGCAATCAGGCTTCTTTTCGAATATCTCGACTCGAGCAAGAATAGTGAGGTCTCTGCTATTAAGCCTGTAGCACGAGACGTAGGTTCAGAGATCGAACTGGATGCAGAAAGCGGTTCCTATGTCTTTACATACTTCAAGCGATTTCATAAAAAACCGGAGACTATTCTTACGATCACGAGTCCCAAACCGGAAAACCACACCGGGCGTGAAGCTCATGAACGTGCTAATGAGATTCTCCGCGAAACCACTGATATTTACCTGTGGAAAGCACTCAGCATCCAGCAAGGTGAAGCGGTTCAGCAGGCCGAATTATCAAAGCAGACATCATTGTCGGCTGCGCTTGATATTGCTGCTGGTGGTCACCGGGCAGATCCCCGAGAAGAAAGTCTATTCGATAAGGTTCGGGAGGAGTATGGGCGCTATTACACGGAGCACGGCAGCGAAAAAAAGGAATTGCAAGAGAGCCAAAAAGCCCAGGAGGAATCAGAGACTGAAGTTGCTTCACTGGAAACGCAGATCCAGGACCTAGAAAAGGATATCGTTCGCGCCGCGGATCTTGGCCAGGAACTGGAACGTTTGAAGAAACAAGAAAAGAATCTCCGGAGGGATGTCTCCGAATACACAATGTCGCTCGATGAAATCAAGGGGTTTGAAACTGTTCTGGAAGCAGCCCGCCTTAAGTTGGAGTCGGCACAAAAATCAGAACAGGCTACGAAACGCGACAAGGAAGTGCGCCAAGACCTTATCGACGCGGTCTCCAAAGCCAAAAGGGCACACACGGAACTTGAAGAATCTATTACAACATCAAGCGCATCGGTCAGGAAGGCGGAGAACGATCTGGAGAAGGTCCAATCGGACTCAACCAAAGCTGAGGCCGGGCGCAAACAGGCCGAATCACTTCTTAATCTCCGCCGTTCGGATTTTGATTACTTCAACAATAAACTGCACCTGGATCAACTGAAGGAACGTAAAGACCGAATAAATCGTGCCCGGAAAAAAACAGCTCTGGCCGATGAATTGTTGGCAGAGAACAGCGTAGAAGAAGATACTCTTAATAGAATTCAGAAGGCCGAACACTTACTCATTACAGCTCAGGCGAAGTTGGAAACAGGTGCGCCGAATGTTCTACTTAGAGGATTGGCCAATTTCGACTTCCAGATTGATAGTGAGCAAACCACTATCACAAAACACGAGGAGCTCAGCTTATCAGTTTCTGATCGGGTCCGTATAACGATTCCTGGATCTTTGCAAATGGAGGTGACAGCCGGGTCCAGTTCATCTGATCTTTCAAAAAAGTTCGAGGAGGCAAAACAGAAGCTTGATGCCGTATGCAATGATGCCGGAGTGAGCAATGCAGATAAGGCGAGGCAATCCTATGATGTGCGACGGGAAGCGCAGCGGTCCATAGCAACACAGAAGGAAGTCGAGAAAGAAAACCTTCGCGACCTGACATATGAGGAGTTAGAAAGAAAAGTCATGGGGCTGGGAAAGAGTGTTCCTGATTATCCCACCTCCCGAATACCTGAACCCAAGCTTCCTGAAAATCTGGAATTTGCGAAGAAGGAACTACGAAGTACAGAATCCGCTCTTGAAAAGACCAACAAGATATGGGAGGAAGCCAGAACGGAACTGGATGCGGCCCGCAAGGTACGCGATGGACTGAGGGAACGACACCAAAAAGTGAGGGTGAAGCTTGACCTAAAGGCTGAAGAACTAAAGAGTGTTGAGTATAAGCTTGCGCGATCCCGGAAAATCACCTCCGATGACGACCTCGAATTGGACCTTTCGAAGTCCACCAAGCTTGTACACACAAAAGAGAAAAGCGTAGAGTCTGCCGAGACAAATCTCCGTAACAAGGAACCTGATCGAGTAAATGATCTGGCTGAAACAGCGAAGGGTTCTTTGCGAACAGTACAGAAAAAAAATGAAGCGGCGCAGAAAGAAAATACAGAAGTACGGACTCGCCTCAAGATCTACGGAGAAGAGGGCTTGCATGAGAAGCTCCACTTAGCCAAGAGTCATTTCGATCACATCAGGCAAGAAAACGCAGCCATGATCCGGAGGGCTCAAGCTGCCAGCCTGCTGTATGAAACCATGAAAGAGGAACGTGATAAGGTGCGTCGTGCCTATGTAGCTCCTCTCAAAAAGAAAATCGAGAGGCTTGGACGCCTGGTGTTTGGCAACTCATTTGAGGTTGAGGTAACTGAGGACCTATCGGTTGCTAGTCGCACAATGGATGGTTCCAATGTTCCGTTTAAGTCCTTGAGTGGGGGCACCAAAGAACAGATCTCTCTGATATCTCGGTTGGCATGTGCGATGACCGTTTCAAAGGACGGTGGGGCTTCTCTCATTTTAGATGATGCTTTGGGATATACAGACCCAGAGCGACTTAAATCGATGGGAGCGATTCTCGCCAAGGCGGGGAAAGAATGCCAAATCATCATACTCACTTGTATGCCAGACCGGTACAACAACGTCGGTGAGGCAACAGTGGTTCGATTGGGATGATCGCGAATCCCGTCATAAAAAGGGCAAATCTAAATATGACTGACAATTTGGAACAAATAATTTCGGCCAGTCCATTGTTGACACGTACGCATTCCATTAGGTGGAATCGACTAACGTATCTGCTTGCACTTGTACTGTCCTTTCTTAATGTGCTGGTGCAAGTAGGATCCTACGGATGGCGCACGCAAGGCAGCATCGTAGTGCTCTATGGGAACATTGTAATAATAATATTCTGTGTCGTTGAGGTATTGTACTCCGAGTGTCGTGGTTTCTGGGTTGTATCCGACTGCTCTGACATTTGAAGATCGCACTTTGACGTAATTCATCGCTTTTGGTCTTTCTAATTTGTTTGTTCAGCCTTAGCAATTATGCTATTGCATATTCCTTGAAGCGTGCAACTTCTCAGATTGTTGTTCCATGCACTTTGTAATGCTTCAGCTATGTAGAGGTAGTGTTTTTCTATGCCACCTGGATTGCCATACTTGTTTCGTGCTGCATCAAGAAATGGATTGAACCGTTGTGGTGTAAGTTCTTCACTTATATCGTTCATGATTTCCGTTTTCCATGTGGAATATTGGTCCGCAACAATCGAATAACTTGGAAACGGAATGGCATTATCATTGTTTAGCAGACAATGTAAGGCCAGATTATCCTTTTCGTGCTTCTCGCGATTGTCAGGGTTCGATTCGTTTCCATCTGAATCGAAAATGACGTAATAAGAGAGGTTCATATTTTTTGCAATGGCAACAATTCTGACGAGGTTAGATTTTCCACCTGCCGGTACGATGTGACATCCGAGCTTTCTGAAATCTTCCCACCACCCCATGAGATGCAAATACGTGGAAATGAACGCATTGTCTTCATGCCCTTCTACGAGAACGACTGTGTTAGAGAAAAAGAGTTCGTTTAATTCCGGTTGAAGCGTTTGGTGGATTTTAATAAGGGTACCGGGTATTGGCTCGGGAGGTCTGTTAGAATATGCATTGTTTAGAGTGTCTGTGATCTGCTCGATTCGAACAAAAGAGACTTGCGAAGTACAAGTTGTGATATCCTTTCTGACTAACCTTACTGCTTGAATGTCTTGGCCAGCTACGAAGTGAGGGCTATGGGTAGAGAGAAATATTTGAGAGTTGTCATCCGCAAGCTTTTTGAAGACTTCAGAGAGATGTCTTAGCTGTGGTGGATGCTGGAATAGTTCCGGTTCTTCACAACCAAGGATAAGCGTGGGATTGTAGGTGTCATCACATGTTGAGAGCACGTGCAATAATGCGAATAAGTAGCATCGTTGGAGTCCGTGTCCGAAGCGCTCAAGTCTTCCTTCAAAGAGACCCTCTCTTGTGATCACCTCCGCTATGGGATTCGGAATCTGGATGGTCTTGTCTGGAAGCTGCCATTTTAGTCGCATGTCCGTGTCAGGGTGTGCCCAATATTGCAATTTGGAAGTAAGCTCTTTGGAGAGCAAGTCCAGTGCATCTCTCTTGTCCACGAGGACGTTTTTGTAGCGACTTGTTGCCTGTTCTCGAATGGCAGAAATTTCTTCAGTGAAGTTTATGTGGGCGCGAACGGTACGTAACAGGAGTTTCTTGAGTGCGGTATTACCTGTTTCGGTTTGTTCTGGATGAACGTGTTTTATTGCGGGAATAAATATCCACTGTAAATAGTTGTCGAACTTGTCCGCAGCCCGTGACACTCCATAGAAGAGGTCCTCACTGGGTTGAAGTGTGCAGAGGTCAGGATGTTCAGATTCATAGGTCTGAAGTGAAGGACCCATATCCTTCTTGGTGGAAACATTAGGTAGATCAGGATATGATTTACGCAGAGTATTATAGATGCTTCCCAGTTCGTCTACTTTTGTCCCCTCCTTGGCGGCTTGAAAGTACGGTGTGAAATCAGCCATGACGTTTCGATATCCATGGTGGGCTACCTTTGCCGTTCTAGATTCCTTGTCGTAGGAGGCTTTGGCACAAACGACGAGCTCGCCGTGGCGGTAATAGTCTTTGAAGTCTCTCTGTGCCTCGTCGCTCAAGTCAACAAAGGTCAATGTGATCTGTATTGGATTGCTTGTGTCCTTATTTTGGAAGTCATCTTCAGTAAGCAGCGTCACGTTAGTTCGAGCTTCGGACTCCTCGTGAAAAAATATGTTGAGTGCGTGGAGGATAGTGGATTTGCCACTTCCGTTTGCTCCAATTATGCAAGTGTAGTTATCAACTGGGATCACAATACTCTTAAAAACCTGTAGGTTTTCTATCTTGATTCGAGATATTCGCATTTTGGAGACGTTTCCCTGGTATTGTCTTGTTTCGGGTGCATTGTTTCGTTGTTGGTTGTGAATTTAGCAACGGGACTGCAGGATGTCAAGTTCTTGGGATTCACATTTTGTGTAGTTTGAGCCCATTGCACGGATCCTCCAGTATGGTTATATGGAGGGCTTTTTGGGCTAGGCCCCACCTGTGCTTCGCGATTGTACGAGTGTACTAAGTCTTGTATTTGTGAGGTTTCGGACTCTCCGAAGTAAGTTTTTGATGTTCAATAGATTATTGTCGAATTTAATTAGAGGAGTTGATTAATGGAACAGGGAAACGGAAACCGATTCCCCCCGACCATCGAAGTTAATTAGCGAGTGTGAAATCTCGTAGCACTCTCAAGATACTAACCGAACTGAGACGGCGGACTTGAATAGATCTTTCAGAATGCCAAAGGGTAGCGTATCAACAGGGGATGGTGGACTTCAAAAGCTCAGAAAGCCTTGACCGAGGCATTCGATGCCCATGACGGGCTTTCACTCTAATCAGGTAGTATAAGAAAAGAAAAAGGCCCCAGTTGACCTGAGGCCTGTCAGATAACTCTGTTCACGTTGGCTACTTACCAAAAAGGAGCTACATTATAGAAGTTTAAAGAGAGTCGTGCGGAGGGCAGGTTTCGTCAAACTTATCAAATGCGAACTTCAAAATCTACGTAACGCATTTAGACTTTTTGTTAATAGGTTTTTCTCAGGAACTAGCAGCAACTGTTACATTGAGAGCCTTGACAAGATGGTAGGTTTTTAAGCTAATTCACAAATTGCTAGACCCATACAACGATTAAACTGGAATAAAATCTATTGCCGGCAACGTCTTAGCGCCCTTTAAAGGTATATTCTAAGATATAACGGTGAGTGTGCAAGCGCCTTGAGCAAATGTTTGTTCTGCTTGAACTATGAAACCTTCCTTCCTAAGGATTTTGCAGGTCTGTTTTGCTATGGGAGAATCCAGTTCACGTAATGTTTTTCTTTCCGTGCCACCTAATGCTACAGAAAACACATGGCTCAATTTAATTTTCTCTAGTCCATTACCTTTCATATCTCTTGCAGCTAAGACTTCATGCAGACAAGGGTCTATTTCAGGAGGAACAACTAGCGGGATGTTAGGGAATCTAGCTGCAATTGATACAAAATTAACGAGTTGAGAAAAATTTTGTGCCCCATCTTCGGGAAAAATACTCATTACTCGTTCCTTAGCTTCGTTTGAAAAGAACTGATTGATTGCCACATGACTATTCATAATGCGAACTCCTTTATAAATGTTTCTACAATTGATTACAAATCAATACAACAACGTATACTCTCTCTTTGAGAGAAGCAAAAATTTTTGCACTCACATTGGTCTCTTTCTATTATTTGGTTTACCTACTTTCTGCTCTGATATTGCAATAGGTTGCCTCCGTTTTTCGAATATGGAAGCGAAATGTGATTTTGGAAAGTGATATTTGAACGTATGACAAAGATCAATTAACACTTGCTCCGGTGTCCAATAATTGTTCATCATATATCGTAAATATGTTTCTTGGTCTGGCACTTTAAACTCATTAGATTTAGCACTCTTACTGTGTCGACATTTCTTGCCAGAATCGTGACGGCCGATAACCCAAACAGCTTGCGCTGTATGAAGGTCTGCTTGCTCTTTATAGTCTTTCCCATAATTTTTAAAATCCTCTGCCTTCGAACGTGCTTCTATAGTTGACATTATCTCTTCAGAAACCATAAAAAGCGGATGGTCCTTGTTCATTGCCCTTTCTTCACCTATTATACATGCGATGGTGTCAATTATGTAAGGTAATTTTTCCATCCCCAAATTTATAAACTCTCGAGCTCTTGGCTCGCCGGCAACATGCAGAGAACCGCCGATAGGCATATAGTCAGTAAGGCACTCAATTCTTGTGACCAGTTTTGGCCTAATCAATCCACAGCAAATTATTTCGAATTTATCTAAATCCAAATTCAATTGAGCATTATCATCAAGTTCTTGGTTGAGTGATTTCAGTTTCATTGCAAACGAATGAATGGTACATGTCGTATCCTTAGCCCTCCTTATCTTTTTCCATTTTTCTGATTCGAAGCTTGCATAGTCTCCTTTATACTGTATTTTATCTGCTAAACCCCTTAAATGAAGAGCAATGCGTTCGTTACGGCCTTTCAAAAGGTTTTGCAAATCGGTAAACAATTCATCCCGGAACTTATCACTATTAGTCCGGATAGCAGCATTTATTGCGCACGGAGCCCATAAAAGTGCTAATGCATCTCTTTTTGTTTTATTCTGTTCAACATCTATTTTTTTTACTGCTGCTTGTAATGCGGTCACTTGAGCTGCCCGATCACCTCCAGTGTAAAATGTAAGAATAATCCTCATCAAATCTATTGTCACGTCACTTTGATGCTCCGGCTTAGTTGCAAACGAGTTAAGAATTTCTGTTTTGGATAAACTTACACTACTAGATTTTTCCTGGAGGACAAATTGTCCAAGCAAATGCAAAAACATTTCGTCAGAAGTACTAATATGGTCTCCTTGCGCAGTAAGATAATTTGTGAACTTACAGACGGCTTCCCACCCAGCGACTAATAACTGAAATTGAATGCGGTCTTCTGTGTTTCTCTCACCTTTTTGCAGTGATAGAGGGAGTAGCTCATGATAAGTTTCAGTAATTATAATCTTGCTAGGCAACTGTAAATTCGAATTATCGATAGGCATCGCCTCACATTGTTCGTCCTCTTTACTACGTTTCATTGTTACGCGTCTTTTGGAACTCTTGCGAACTCGGGTTTTCGTTTTGGTTTCCCTTACTTCGATTGAAGTGACCAAAACTCCTTTACTTGGATCTTGGCCAGCGTCTGGTGCCGGTTTAAATCGAAACTGCTTGTCTGCAATACGAGGAAATTTTCTTAAATGAATATAGTTTCCCTTCCACAAAAGTGCACAAAAGGTATAGCCGAACTTTCTATCTAGCTCGTTCTTCCCATATTTTTCCGAACCACAAAGACTGCTAGCTTGAATCACGCTCACAGGGTCGTAATTTTTAATCTTCTTAGTTGATGAATAATCTTCATGTAAATGTCCATTTAGGACAGCATCTGCCCCGAGCGCAATGTAGTTTTCCCAATCAGGTGCATTGGAATGTGTATCCAACCATTCTGGTGGGTGGTGCTGTAGGAGCAATCTTACATGGTCTTCTTCACAAGAAAGCTCAAAGCCTTCTGGCAACAAATAGTCAACTTGCTCTTTTATGATGCTAATTCGTTGCTTAAACTGTCCCTTTTTGTAGTGCCTCCACGTACTATTAAATCCTGCAATTGCTAGTTTGATGCCATTTATTTTAGTTCGGAACAAAATGTCTCCGGGCATAAAGCCAGTTTTAACCGTTCCATTTTTCTTGAGTTTTGCAAGAATATCTTTTCTAAAAAAATCATTGTAATTCGAAAATAGGTCATTCACCTGTTTTCTCTGTTGTGACTTGGAATTGGGGCGCAATATTTCATTGGCTGACTCTCTAATACTGTTCTTACCTCTTTCAGTTAAATATCGCCGCAACCATTTATGTTCCTCGAGAGCATCTTTATCTGGCCAATTGACATCATGATTTCCCGGAATAGTAAAAATTGGTAACTTACTAAGATGTTTCGGTAACGAATCAAGACAAACTTTCAACTTACTATACTCTTCCTTCAAAGCGTGCATTGCTAGATCTCCAGTAATAAGTAAAAAGCTCGGATGAGTTGTATAGCTTGAACAGAGAGCAATATCTTTTTTGAGGTTTCCAAATATTCGTTTTAAGAGACCGTCATCACCCCTGGACCCGACATGAATATCTGACAAGTGTACCCAAGTAACTTGTTTCAATCTACCTTCACCCCTTGTTAAAGCATCAATTCATCAATTGGTTTTTCGCGCTCAACCGTGTTTAAGTTGTGCTCAGTCTGATTCAGTAGAGCTAAGTTGCTTTCCCGACTTCAAGCCCTGCTAAAATACTAATAAAGTATCAAAATGGTTTCATGTCAACAATTAAATTAGTACCTCAGATGCCTTGAAATAGATTGTCAATGAGCCAACCAATTTAATTCAAATATGCTCTTCAATATCTTCTATTACCCTTACTAGGTCGACTTTCGAATCTTCTGCCTTTCTAATTAGTCTCAATGACCTCTGAAAGATTTTAGCAGATTCATGCTTGGCGTCTTTCATTAGATTCGGACAATAAGTCAAAGTCGAATAAGCCATCGAAATTTAAATTTGTCCTTAGATTCCATTATCGCATTGAAGCATGTACGTATAAAATCAACTGCCCTTTCAGACAGAATCTCGCATGTTAGCAATTTAGGAGAAAATATGGCCATCTTTTTCTTTCATAAAGTCACTCCAAATTGTGAAGTGTCACACACCGCAAGATATAAATAGTTCAATAGCATTAAATCGTGTGCTAAACGCTGATTTCATTTTGAGTGAAGCCGGCATATTGCTACAGATTCATCCAGCGCCCATGGCGGGCGTTGAACTCTTGTACTATTGTTTCTTCCCAAAACTATTTCTATTTCCTCAAACCAAACCATGTAAACTTTGGCACCTGGATGCGATCAAGAGATGTAATGTTCTCAACAACAATGAGATACGCTATCAGCGGCACATCAATCTGGCAGATGCAGTCTGAAAATAAAAGATTTTGGAGTGTCAAGGGTTGACACCACACAATGTTATCCTATAGCTAAAAATGTAATCGTGTATGTCTAGGTTCATAGTATTTTTCATATGCCAACCGTCTAGGGAGTGGCTCATCACCAGTAGGACTAACTTAGGAAATAGTACGGCTAATGGAGCCAGCAGTTAGTGAATATGCAAAACATCTCGGTTCTGTGAAGAAGTAGATCAAATTTTTAGCTAAATTAAAGGAGGAACAAATAATGGACAATCGAATTCGAAAAAACGCAGCTAAAATTTCTCAGGCCGAGAGACATAAGCTGGTCAATGCTATAGTTCAAATAGACATGACGAAGTTCTACCCTGATAGCGTATCCTACTGGGATAAACAGGATCAGATACACCAAGCCACCCATGTGCATGGCGGCCCGTCATTTCTGCCCTGGCACCGCGAACTTTGCAACAGGTTTGAAGCATTATTAAGAGAAGTCGACCCTGAGGTTTCATTGCATTACTGGGACTGGACCACTGATCCGCGTGGCAGTGATAACGGTGCAGGAGGCACAACAAACTTATTTACTAGCAGTTTTATGGGCGGCGCGTCCGGCCGTGCAGGCCCCCCTTTTGATTTCTTCGATAACAATGGGGTATTTATAGGAAGCCGGGAACAAACCGGAAATCCTGCCGATCCAGTGCAACAAATAACCAGAAACGTTAATAATGGGAATCCCGGTGCACCTTCGGTAGATTCTGATGCATATATTATAGGCGTGGCAGACGCCCTTCCTGAAGCAGACCAATGGGAAAAGTTTCGATTGACGTTAGAGGGGTCTCCAAATCACAACAGTATTCATGGTTATATTGGGCAAACCATTGGCAATCCCCACACCGCTTTTGAGGACCCATTTGTCTTTCTTCTTCACTCAAATGTGGACCGGCTTTGGGCAATGTGGCAAACAGTTCCTGGGCAGGAATGGAGGTTAGACCCAAATCGGGTATATGGAAAAGAAGGAACACAGATCGGCATTACGGAAGACCTTGAACCCTGGGCAGGTGGCTCCGGACTAAGACCGTGGGCAGCGCCCGATAATCAACAGGAAATGAGGAACTCAAAGGCACTGTGTATAGTTACTCCACCCCTTTATGATACACTTCCTGAGGTGGTAGATACGGCAACGAAAGAGAGGATTTTTCAGTTCTTGAATTCTGCAACTACAGCAAAAGACATAGCTGGAATTGAACCACAGAAAGGCCCCATACACGATGACCCAACAAAGGGATATGGTGACCAGGTAAAAGATTACGATGTAGGGATAACAGTAGCACAGCGGATTTTAGACAAGAGAGCAACCCTGGGACCGGCTGGATATACACACCTTAACCAGCTCAAAGGTATTAAAGGCTTTGGCAAGGATAAATGGAACGATCTGATTTATTCCTTCGGCCCGGCATTTTACGGCAAATGGAAGCAGTTGTGCGACTCTCCTGTTTTTGTGGTTCATGCAGCAATGCTTAGAACAGGTAAGGTAGTCATGTTCGCTGGGGCAGCTGAATCGGGACTCCCTTTGAAATCGGCTGTATGGAACCCAAAAAGTGGCAGCTATTCCCAGCAATCTTTTGGACATGACCTATTTTGCAGTCATCACTGTTTTTTAGCTGATGGCAAACTTTTGGTAAATGGAGGTGACACACCAACAGGGCATACATTGAAAACCACTTACGTGTTCGACCCGGATACCGAAACCTGGACCAACTTAAACAAAAACATGAACCATGCCCGCTGGTATCCCACCACCTTGACTTTGCCGGCAAATGAAGGGGTCATCACCTTTTCAGGTGACAGCGCGGCAGAAGGCACTGTGGATGATGTGGAAGTATTTGATTTTAACAAATGGACGGATTTACCAGATACTGCAAGCAAGGTGTTAAGAATTTATCCGGGATTGCATTTATTGCCCAACGGAAAGATTTTCTATACGGGAACCCGCTGGGATAGTGGTTCAACGCTTTGGAGCCCTCCTCGAACAGCCATATTTAATCTGAAAACCAACAAATGGAGTAATGAGGAGCACCATATTGTTAAGGACAGAACCGAAGGCATGTCTGTAACGCTTCCTCCTGACAACAAGAAAGTATTGGTTATAGGCGGCAGAGGCGACCATGCAACGAATGTATCGACGGATTCAGTTGAGATGATTAACTTCAATGATGCCAGCCCAAAGTGGAAAAGTATCAAAAAGATGAACTTTAAACGCAGGAATGTAAACGCAGTGCTATTGCCTACCGGTAAAGTGCTGGTATGTGCAGGGATTCAGGGATTCAAATGGGACCATGATCCTAAGCCAGTTTACGATGCAGAAGAATACGATCCTAGTACCAATAAATGGACAAAACTGGCTAAAATGAAAGTGGCACGGCAATACCACTCTTGTTCCGTCCTGCTCCCTGATGCAAGGGTTTTGAATTTGGGAAGCGTGATGTCGGGAGGAGGGCACAGCCTAATAAAAGACGTGGAAGTATTCAGCCCACCTTATTTATTCTGGGGGCGGCGTCCATCCATTACCAGCGTTTCAGCCACCATTCACCACGGGAGCATGTTTGAAGTGGTAACTCCTGATGTAGCTGCTATCAAAAAGGTAGTTTTGGTACGGCCCATGGCAGTTACGCACCACACCGATTCGGAACAACGTGTGATTCCATTGGAATTCTCCAAATGTGACACGCACTTGGAAGTAACTGCGCCTAACGGCAACCACCCGCATTACCATGCCATCAGGGGACATTACATGCTCTTTATTCTCAATGACAAAGACGTGCCTTCGGAGGGAAAGTTTGTTGAATTACATTAATAAAATAAGGAACTATACATACATGAAAGAGGGAAATATGACGGCACATCAGCTAACAGCAAATAAAAAAAATGGGCAGACTTCGAACTCGTTCTTAGGTGTCATCGCGGACGAGCTTCAATGATCAATTGCGAAGATGCTGGCGAAGGCCGATAAGGTACTTTTCAAAGGAACGATAACGGATTTTGTTAGTGAACCTTCCGTTACGGCTCAAGGGAGTCGTGGTGTGTACACGGTAGGTGTTAAGATAACAATGCTATGAAACATTTATTATTGGAAGTAACTCACATTCAGATTGTGCTAGAGACTAAGAAGGAAGTCTTCAATGGACAATCCGTTTGACTTTATTCTAGTCCTCGCCGGGGTCTGTGGTGTGGTCATGGTGGTTGCTTGGTGGAATACATCTGCTCAACAAGGGTAGGATCATGCTCGTCAACAGAGCGAGCGAAGAGGCGCTTCTGCGCTATCTCCGGAATCGCTAGGCAGAATAAGTGAGGGCGCTGTGGAGTTAGAGAGAGGCGACAAGTAAATACATTGGCGTGCAGTAATGTTTAATTTAAGGTCCGGCGCACTCTTTGAGATAGCGTCGACCAAATGAAATCAAAAGGAGTAATTATGGGGTACGAGTTAATCAAATATAACAGGTTGTGTTATACAAATTTTTATTATGAGAAAGAATCTGATGAAAAAAGGGAAACACCAACACCGGTAGATCCTCGCGCAACTATAGTTACGCGCAAAAACCAAAACAACCTTACGGATGACGAGAAAATTTTGTTTCGGTCGGTCATTTCTGAGTTGATCCAGTCCGGACAGTATAACATTCATGTTAACCACCACCCTGTCATGACTCATCGGATGCACGGTCTTATGAGCGGATTTATTGGTTATGAGCGTTTTCTTTATTGGCACAGGGATTATCTTCTCAAGCTTGAGGATATGATGAGGGCGATAGACGAACAAGCGTTTATCCCCTACTGGAACTGGGTGGCCGATCAGCATTTTCCTGATTGGTTGGACGACTTTATTCCCTCGGGTTTGACAGATCTGAACGGTAACGCGTTACCAGTAACTCGCGTCCCAGGAGCCGGCGGACGCACTTTGCCTACTCGCCAACGCCTCGATGAGATTCTTTTGCTAACGGACTGGTCTTCGTTTGTGCGTCAGCTTGAGGATGGACCACACAATCGAGTACATGGCTGGGTAGGTGGGAGGATGAATGACATTCGTTATTCTCCAGCCGATCCGGTATTCTGGTTGCATCACGCCGAAGTAGATCGGATATGGCATATTTGGCAACAAGATCATCAAGGCCTTGGGACAACTATCGCTGGGCCAGAAGCTGTTCTGGATCCCTGGACAGAATCTACAGCAGAATTTGAAGACATTGGCGCGCTGGGATACGCTTATCAAGAATTGACCCTATAGGAAAACTTCTGGTAGCAGAAGCCCTGCGATCGGGTTGAATCGCAGGCAAAGAACTTGGGCAAACAAAATGAAGTCGAAGGGCTTCTTCTGAGTTTGGGGCATGACGGGTTTCTTTGCCCACTTCAGGTTGACTCCGGAACCTAAAAGACAAGTTAGGCGGAGTGAGAGGCGCACAGCAGAATTTCTTAGGTTCGGCTTTTCTAAGACATTAGCGACGGACGGCTGGAGTAATCTCCCTCCTTTTAAAATAACAATCCAAAACAGGAGATTAAACGAGAAAACGACTGACGTGCTACGGGCCTAAGTCCATACTGTTGATACGGTTGAGTTTCTATTGCTTCCTTTTTTTGGACCTGTTGAACAGGATCATAACTTACATTCTATGCACTATCCAAGCCATGGTTTCGATTCAGCTAATAGATTGACGCTTAAAGAATTGAGGTATATATTACTCCGTAATCATCAAGACCTTATATCAAGGATAAATCGGGCTGTGACTAGATCGAAACTTAATATCTCTTTGCCATTTACAGAAAACGAGTCTATTTACGTAAAAAGTGGAAATACAATTGATAGAGACGTACGTCTTATGTATCTAAACGAGGCTCTTTTCTTGTCTAGAATCAGCCATCCTCACATTGTCAAACTCCGTGACTGTGGTCTTGATGAAATAGGGAGGCCATACTTAGCTATAGAAAAGCTCAATTTTCAACCCGATGCTCTCACAATATCGGAAGATACGACTACCCGAATCGGGGATAAGCTAGTTTCAATTCTAAATGTTATCGACCTATTAGGATTTCTAAATTTGTCACAGGGTGACATAAAACCCGAACATATTCTTGTTGATTCTAAAGGCAATTTTGTACTGATAGATTTTGCTCAAATCTTTTCTCTCTCTGATTCGGCCCTGATCGGTACTACCGGGTATCTTGCACCTGAATTGTTTTGGCATTACGGTTATTCCATTCAGTCTGATTTATTCGCCTTAGGTTTGACTTTTCTTAATCTGCATTATCAGAGCGGAACTTCGACCGATTTGTTAACCAAGTATGGATCAAGCTTAAGACCCTGGAGTCCCGAGGATCTAGTAATCTTAAAATCTACATTAGATAAATCTAATCCGATTGCAAGTTGTATCACGAAGATGATTTCATATTCTCCCTTGACCAGGCAAACTTCAGGTAGAGATATATTGAAATATTTGATTAGCCAGAGGGCTACCACTTGGACTTTCGAGAAATATGATGCCCTAATTTCTAACAGTTTATCAAGTTACATAGCTAAAACTCACTGGATATCCTATAACAATCCCCTGTTTAAAAGAAAGCCAATTGAAACTATTAGGATCAAGCAATGCCACAAGGAGTGCATCTCCTCTTTTAACCACAACTTTAAGATTCTTTCCAAGTTTTATGCTACAGGAGACTACTCAACTCAGAGGCCCGAAATAGGAACAACTGGTGTTTCTGTCTGCCGCAGCAAGTACCAAAGAAATCTGGTTCCGCGATTATTTCAGAAGTCAGCATCTATTCCCAGTTCTTTCGATATCAGGGGCAGTTTCCTTAACGACCAATCATCAGAACATTTACTTCTGAACTATGACTTTCATTTGTGCTATAACACTAGAACAGAAAAGAAGGCCTACGTATCTAGTAAAGAATCCAATAGTGCAGACCTTGTTGAACGTGTTAGAAATTGTGCCCTAAGAAATGATCATCAAGAAGGGCTAAAATTGATTACCAATATGAACTTTTCGAAGACTTTAGACTCCAGCAATTCGCTAATACTACGTTCTTATCATGCATACTTCCAAGCTAGTCTTGGTAACACAAATGAAGCACAAGAAATACTTGAACGAATTTCTGAATCCGCGCTGCATAGTGCCTCAGCAACGGCACTATCTGAGTACTGTTCTTTATCAGGCTGGTGTGCACTGCTCAGAGGAGATTTGATCTGTGCATTCAAACAGTTAAGTACAGGATTGAGTACTTTTGACAAGGCTGAAGACAATACAGATACACTCAAGTCAATTACTTTCAATAGATTAGCTACAGTGAAATGGATGACTGAAGGAGCAAGTGCTGCTATTCAGTGTAATGATGTGGCGCTACAATACGCCAATAAAACTCAAAACCGTGATTTGTTAGCTTCAATTTATCTGAATAGGTGTATGTTTCTGGGCGACTCGGGTTACTTATCCGCTGAAACAAAATGTCAAGATACTCTCCGGCTGTTGATAACGAATGTAGATTCAGCCTACAGAATCCTAAATTACCTGCACAATTTCTCCACGTTTTGTCTCAGGTCAGGGAATTCCGAAATGGCAGTTATAACGTTACAAAGAGCATTTGGAATTATATTGGCAATGCCAGATTCAAAAAGAGAATCATCATATCTTTTAACACTTCTTGGGAACACATATTTGAACTCTCGAAATATGGGCAAAGCCTATCAGGTCTTAAGACAAGCCGCAAGATGGCACAGGCAAACTGAGAATCACTATGGTTATGGGAAATGCATTCAAAATATTGCTGAGATTTACGCACTTACCGGAAGTCAGAGTCTTGCCCTAAAATATCTCAAACTAGCGAGTTCACATTACAAAAAAACCAAAAACGAATTGGGACTGTGTGACATAGTCTTGCTTAAGCTTTGGTATTCTGAACTCAAGGAATTAAAATTCGCAAAATTGTCTCTGCTATTACGACGATCAATCGAAACAGGAAACACTCTGACTGAATTCCTTACTCTTTGGTTAATTTTTCTATGCAACTTTGTAAGAGAGGATTGGAAGAACTGTTTGCAAACAGTTAATAAAATGCGAAAAGCCACGGAAAAGTCAGATTCTGATTCAACTGCAAAGGATATTGAACTCTTAGTCAAGATTTTGAATAGTGCTAAGAAATCAAATTCTCAAGGGGAATTGAATTATTTGAAGGCAGAGATCATAATTCAAATTAGAAAACGAAGTCCGATTTCCTTTAGAGATGTCAATTCAGATGTAGTTCAATACATCCTTGACAATCCCATCGTTCTTCAGGACAAAAAGATATTAAAGCAAGTATTGAGTGAAATTCGAATCGAGGGTAGTGTTATGTTTCCGGAAAAACCTAAAAAAGATAATGTAGATGCCTCTGGCAAAGCTGATAATTCGATAACAAAACGATTCCAGGTCATTAAACAGATTGCTGGCCTTGTCGACCACAGTAAGAATCTGGATGAGTACGTATCACAGGTGTTGGATTTGACTGTAGAGACCTTGGGTGCTTCCCGAGGTGTGATTTTTATTGTCAGCAAGTACTCCGAAAGTCCTGAGGTCCTAGGAAGTAGCGGATGTAAAGATAATGATCTAACTGATATAAAGAATATTAGTAAGTCGTTACTGCAGCATGCGCTGGGGGGAAATTCTATTTTTATTCGTAATTCAATGACTGTTAAAGATTATGATAAAATACAATCATTAATAGCCAAAAATATTAAGTCTGCAATCTGTATTCCTTTGAAGAAGAATAGTGAAGTGTTTGGTGCCATTTACATCGATAGTGTGCGTTTTACAACGTTGTTTGAGGACTTAGACAAAGCGTTCCTTGATGCATTTGGCGCCATAATTTCTGGGGGCATCAGTTCATCATATAGATTGCAAAAGCTAGATGAAGATTATCAAAGGGTACTTCAATTGGGGCAAGATACCGGATTGAAAAGCTATGAAGGTGTCTTTCTCCCAAGCAAGGAAATGCAGAAGATTTATAAGACAATATTCAAACTTTCAAGAATTAGTTTGCCTGTTTTATTACTGGGACAGACCGGAAGCGGCAAAGATGTTCTAGCCAGAATGATTCATGAGAATTCGGAGACTAATTCTGGCAGGTTTGTCGCCATAAACTGTTCTGCCATTCCATTGGAGCATTTAGAATCAGAGCTATTTGGGGTAGCAGATAAGGCTTTCACAAATGTCTCAGAACGTAAAGGGAAATTCGAGTTAGCGGACAACGGGACATTATTCTTAGATGAAATTGCAGAAATGCCTTTACAACTGCAGGCAAAATTACTTCGGGTAATAGAAACTAAAGAAGTTGAACCTGTTGGTGGTAGTGGTAAATCTCGGAAAATTAAATTCCGTCTGATTTCTGCTACGAATAATGATATACAAGAGTTGGTTTCTGAAGGAAAATTCCGAGAAGACTTATACCATCGAATCAACGATGTGGTCATCAAGATTCCTGATCTATCAGGTAGACCAGAAGACATTGAAGTATTGACGCAGCATTACTACAGTTTCTTTCAGAATAAATTGAATATGAAATGTGGACCATTAAAGGAAGGCATATTGACTGCTTTTCTTAAATATGATTGGCCAGGAGGTATAAGGGAACTGTCTAAAGTAGTTTCGAAACTGGTTGTATCTTCTGACGGTTCCTCTTTTGTACTTGAGGGCATTCCCGCAGAACTGAAAGGCGCAATTACAATTAACATCAATAACGGCGAATTAGTAAATCCGAGTGGTAACTTCATGAAGAAAGAAGATTTGTTAAGCGCCTTACGAAAACACAACTACAGCATCAGAGCAACGGCGCGCCTATTAAGTATTCCAGAATCAACACTTAGATACAACATGAAAAAACTTAATATCAAGGCCACACCTAAGAGACTTCAGATTTAGTGCGCAACTAAGAGCCAAATTCTTTCATTGCTGCTTCGAATTTGCGCAGACTACGCTGTTGTGTCTTAACAACTTGACCAATTCAATCCTTTTCGCAGTTGGAGTTTGCGCAACCGCATTGCGCAGGTTCCTTGCCTATTCCTCATAATTTACTCTGCCATTAGTACTTAGAAAAACTGTCTCATAAGAGATAGTAGGTACGCAGTATGCCTTTGCTGTGCTCAGGAAAGGAGATGCACAGTGAAGTCACACGGAAGAAAACTTAATGTTCGGGCGATCATTTTCTTGGTAGCATTATCCCTCTTTGCCAACTTTTTTATTACACCAACTCCCGGTGTTACAGACGGAATGGCAGGATGGCCAGTCGGGCAAGCTGATTCTTCAAGCGATAGCTCCTCGAACGACAGCACTTCAAACGTAATTATTCAAGAGGATTCAGAAACAGAAGAGTCAGATATTGGCTTTTTTACTCTCTTATGGGATCTCGTGCAAATTATGTTTTAGTCTCTGCGGAGACGAGGGGGAACAATCCCTGCTACGGTTGCAGTAGTTTTTAGTGCAGTTACAAATTGTTCTGCTGCGCTGCAGTATTGCGCCGTAGCATGGGAATTGTTGAGAGAAAAACGATGACAAAATCTGAAAGATTGTTTTTTTTAGCTCAGCTAATCAAGAATCGCGCTCCGATAACGATTAAGCAAATGTCGCGTGAGTGTGGGGTTTCTGAACGTACACTCTATAGAGACTTTATTTCCTTTTCGCAACTTAATGTACCAATATATCATGAACCAGGAAGGGGATATAGATTAGTCAGAAACATAGAATATAACTTCGCTGAAATTAGTTCTAAAGACGCAGATTTGATACTCTTCTGTCTGTATCATAACCCCTTGAATAAGAGTCCTTTTTTTAGATGCCGCCTAATGCTTCTAAAAGAGAGCTTGCAACAGAAATTTGAAAGTAGTACGTCTTATAGTATTGATAAGTTTTTCCTCTATGAGGCTACATACGAAGGGTTTTCAGAACTATATAGAGAAAAGATTATAAAATTCGTATTCGCACTGTTTAACCAAAATTATGTATATCTCAGCGAGAAAGGCGACTTCTTGAAGACGCGAGCACTTATTCCTATTGGAATTAGATTCAAAGAGAAAGGTGCGACTTTTATACTGTATTCAGAAGACTCTAGGAATGACCGTAGGATTGATATAGACGATATCGAGGCAATAAGTATTTCTCCTCTCAGATTCACTCGACGACCCAAAGTAGATATGAAACGATATAGAGTTGAAAATGAGACAGCTTGAACGCCGAAATCTTTCAAATCCTTAGTATAGAATATGAAAAAATTAGTTCATAGGAGAACAATATGAAACAAATAGCTTTAGTGTTAAGCGGCGGTTCGATAAAGGGGGCTTTTCAAGCAGGGGCAATAAAAACCATTTTGGATAATGACTATATCCCATCATCTATTCACGGAATATCAATCGGTAGTTTGAACGGCGCGTTCTTAGCAAATAAAGCGGGACAGGATGGAAATAGTAAACTACTCTGGAAAAAGTATGCTCAAGATCTTCAAGATTTCTGGTTTGAAAAAGTAACCTCCTTCTCAGCAATAGGAAAGGAAAGGAGTAAGTTTTCTATTTTCTGGGATGTTATACGTGGCAAGTACAAGAGCCTCATTAAGACTGAGAAGCTACAGAGACTCATAAGAGAATTATTCGATGAAGAAAGTCTTAAAGCGTGTCCAATTCCATTTTATGCCGGTACGGTAAACATTTCGACCGGTGAGTTAGTTAGTGCAACATCAAAATCTCATCCAAACAATTTCATTGATTATATTATCGCTAGCACAGCAATTCCTGTAGTCATGCCGATATCGAATATTAGTGGACAGCCTTTATTAGATGGTGGATTAAGAGATGTTACACCCTTAAAGAATGCGATAGATTCTGGGGCAGAACAAATAATCTGTGTACTTTGCCAACCCTCCAAACTGGATGACGTTCGATTCAATACAGGAAATTTACTGCTTCTAATGAATAGGCTTATGGAAATCATTGTTAATGAAACCGTTAACAATGATGTAGCAAGAGCTGAAAGAATTAACGATCAGATATCTGCTCGATTTCCGACTACAAAAGTAGACCCTCAGACAGGACATAGAATTATTGATATTAAAGTAATACGGCCAAAACATTCACTGGACATTGAATTGACAGACTTTGATGAAAATGACATTAAGAGGATTTTCGCAAAAGGCCAAAAGCGAGCAAAGGTAGTTCTTGATTTAGCCTAATCCTTACTTGGAACAATTAGACGAGAAAGGTAGATATTTTAAGGAAGAGAATTATGAAGTATCCGATTTTCCTTGTCCTATCGATTCCGATCCCGTATTTTCTAACAGCAAACTTTCTTGCATCTATGATGCTATAGGGTCTTGTGTCCATTTTGTGACCATTATAGGTCAAAATAAATTAAAACACATCAAAAGAGACCAAAACAAATGGAATTGAAACATTAAGCAGCAAAAGGGCTTGGGTCGTAATTGACTACATGGCAACTACTTACAAATGCACTCTCGGAGAATCCCTGCCTCTCCGCCATAGATTACTTTTGAAAACAGAAATCACAGGGTTTTGTATACAAATTTGCAAAATCAGGTGCCCCACTGCTTGCGGTGGGATTAGTAAGCGATTTCAGTAT
Organism: Candidatus Zixiibacteriota bacterium; assembly: GCA_022571845.1. GTDB lineage: Bacteria > Zixibacteria > MSB-5A5 > GN15 > FEB-12 > JACZWU01. Next base: position 272,375 of record JACZXB010000003.1, read on the forward strand.
TATTAGGTCTAAGAACAAATGCCAAAACTCAAGCATTACGACAACTTTAATACCTCCCGTTTTATCACGTTTTCTTGTTACCACAGATATCAATTAATGCTAGACGACAGATTGCGATTAATCTTCCTTTCTCATCTCAAAAGCATTTGTAAAAACTATAGTATTGATATTTACGGATATGTAATCATGCCTGAACATATTCACTTAGTATTGTATCCGAGGGAAGAAGTTTCAATTGGCAGAGTGATTGGTGAACTAAAATCCAAATCTGCCCGAGAAATCTTGTTGTTATTTAGAAGAGATAATAGTTCATTATTATCGAAACTTACTGTAGATAAAATAACTTATTTTTGGCAGAAGCGATGTTATGACCATAATTGCAGGACACCTGAAACGGTAATAGAAAAAATCAATTACTGTCATATAAACCCGGTTACTAGAGGACTTGTAAAAGAACAAATGGAATGGAAGTGGTCGAGTTATCGATGGTATGAAGGAATGGATAACATTGTTCTTGAGATTGAAGGTTATGAATGTTAAAGCGGTCACAGAAACCCACCGCAAGCAGTGGGGCACCCGGCTTATGTATATTAGAGGCATTGGTCAAAATGCGCCACGTTAAATTGCATTACAGCGCGAAACCAATTTCATACAAAATGGCCAAGTGTAATGTCAGATACTTGCTGTTGGTATTGACATGTTTTCTTATGTTTTTGTCATGTACTTTCTACTCGTACAAAATTCCAGCTGAGGAGGAAAGGGGGACGAGATACGCAAAGGTTGAATTCTCGATCTACCACATGCCGCTCGGATATAAACTACAGGATCATTTTTCGGAATACGTTACAGATACAACTAAGGACTACTTCTTGTTAGAAGTACTCTTTACAGATTCAGCATCTTCATCGCGTTCAATACGATTGAGCGTCAGTTCAGTTACGATTCACCTGAGGGAACCAGATTTATCCGTTACATCTATGTTGCCACTACTAAGTACGAAGAAAACTGGGGGTGAGTGGTACATCGACGTTATGCCAATTCCCCTTTCAAAGAAATACGAGCGTGACTTTGATGTTAAATTCAAGTTGAGAATTTACGATGATGATTCCGGCGAGCTTCTTGAGGTGCTTCCTTTATCTGTGCACTGTAAGTGGACCCGGCATTTCTATACAATCTTCAATCCACCCTATGGCTAAGCACGGGTGCACACCCCATGCTGTTGAATAATTTATTATTGAAGATTAGATTCGTTTATTAATCAATGACAGCCGGGTGCCCCACCGCTTGCGGTGGGATTAGTGACTAACAACTAAACTCTCACCTAATTTTAACAAAAACCTACATTTCCTTTCTAACAATTTTCTAACAATCTACTTCGAGTAAGTTGCTTCTACTTGGCTCTACTTTCTCCTACTTGTATCTACTTAACCATTGACAGGACAACGAATTGTGCCTAAGTTTAGGTATAGTAAGGATTTAGCGGAAAAAGCACACGGAGAATCCCTGCCTCTCCGCATAATTATTTACCTTGTATTTCTTAACGGATGAATTCTATAATAAGATATGAAGCACGGGTGCCCCATTCCCGCTAAGACGGTGGGGTGGGATTAGAAAAGGTGCCTGTAAGTAAATTGAAAGTGCTATGACCAAAACTAAAACAAATTGGCACCTCTATCTCGTTCGCTGTGCCGATGACACAATCTATACAGGAATCTCAAGCGATGTTCAGGCCAGAATAGACAAACACAATAGCGGCCGGGGGGCCAAATATACTCAGGCACGTTTACCTGTCAGACTGATATACTCAGAAAGTCTTCCCGACCGCGTCTCTGCCATGAAGCGAGAATTTGAAGTAAAAAAGTGGGGCAGAAAAAGAAAAGAGAATCTTGCCTCGGAATTCCCATAGTAAGAGACATATACATTATCGGTAACTACTATGTTCGAATCTGAAACACATGCTGTTACAGGCGCTTTTGGATATACTGGAAAATACATCGCTCAGCGTTTGCTGCAAAGAGGCGTACATATTCATGCCTTGACCAATTCCGTCAAGCGCGTGAATTCATTAGGGGAACAAGTCAAGGTATACCCGTTTAATTTCGACAAACCGGAGCTGTTAACTAACTCACTCAGAGGGGTAAAGGTTCTTTACAATACCTATTGGGTGCGATTTAACCATAAACTCTTCACACATGAAGATGCCGTAGCAAATACGGAAGTTCTCTTTGAATCCGCTAAGCGGGCTGGAGTGGAACGACTTGTACACATAAGTATTACCAATCCTTCAGTAGAAAGTCATCTAGAATACTTTAGCTGCAAGGCAAAACTGGAGACTGCTTTGAAACGCTCAGGGATGTCCTACGCCATCCTTCGTCCAGCCGTAATATTTGGTGCCGAGGATATCCTCATCAATAATATCGCTTGGATGCTGCGCAAATTTTCGGTAATGGGAGTTTTCGGTGATGGTCAGTATCGATTGCAGCCAATTTATGTAGAAGACCTGGCTGACTTAGCCGTACGTGAGGGATATTCACGTGAGAACATCACTGTCGATGCCATAGGTCCAGAGACATTCACTTATAGGCAGTTGGTAGAAACAATTGCTGAGATTATTGGCAAGAAGCGACCAATCGTTCGTGTAGGACCAGGCCTCGGTTATTGGATCGCACGTTTGCTCGGCTGGATTGTGGGTGACGTTATTCTTACCCGGGGAGAAATTGAAGGGCTTATGACCGAATTGCTGTATACTGAATCATCACCAGTTGGCACAACTTGCCTTACCGAATGGATACGTCAAAACCGCGATCAAATCGGACGTAAATACTCACATGAGCTAAAACGCAGAACCAACCGGCAAACGTCGTATTCAGATTTGTAGCATTAGAGTAATTGAGAAATTAACATGGGAGGTCCCATAGTCGTTTCTATGCACTTAAGATAAGAGTTCGATATGTATCCCCTGCTCTTCGCACGCTAAGTATGGTTATGCCTGACTCCAGCTGCTTGCGGCAATACCAGGAAATGATTTACTTGAACCCGTTACAATTATTGCGGCAACCATAAATGAACCTGACTTATGACTCCATAGCAGAAATTTATCACAGGCTGGCAGTACCGTTGGTTTTTTTGCGTCCGGCTAAAGATATTCTGGCTGTGTTACGGATAGAGCCTGATGCACAAATTCTTGATGTTGGCGCCGGGGCCGGGGCCGCCGCACAGGCAATTAAGAGTATCAAGGGCTTCAAGGGCAAACTGGTCGAACTTGATATTTCGCTTGAAATGCTCAAGGCTTCAAATTCAAGCAGTTCTGTTAGCAAAGTGGTCGGTCAGGTTCCGGGGCTTCCGTTTTGTGATAATTCGTTCGACGCTGTTATCTCAAATTTTGTTCTGTCTCATGTTTTGAAATACCGAGAAGCCATAACCGACATGGTTCGTGTTCTTAAGCCGGGCGGAAAGATAGTAATTACCTCATGGGACAATGACAAGAATAATTATTCAGAATTATGGAACGAAACAGCAGAGTCAGTTATTGGTAAAGTTCGGCTTTCAAAAGTTGTCAGCGAGTTCATGCCCTCGCGGGACATATTTACGAATCCGGAAAATACCAGCGAATTGCTTAAAGAAGCAGGTGTGAAAGATATTGAAATTCACAAGTCTGAAAGCACAGTCAAAACAACTATATCCGACTTTATTGAAATGAAAAGCGTCATGTTGCAGGGGAGATATATAAAATCTAAACTTGGAGCAGAACGATTCAAAGAGTTCTATCGGCGTATTGTAGAAAATTTTAACGAACAGTTCAATGATCCGGTAGAATATCCCAGGTTTGCCCATATTGTTATTGGCACAAAACCATGAGAATGGCAATAACCTCGATCCTCTTTCTTGACAAACCGCGGTCAATATTTGTTCTTTTCTCATTTATTAATGAGACCAAAACAATTGTATAAGATATGATGAATGCAGAAAGCTATCCGGAATTCAAAGATTTAGACCTGCTGATTCTGACTCATAATTACCCGACCGAGCAAAGCCCAAACTCCGGCATCTGGATAAAAAGGCTCTGGGGAGACAAGCCAGTCATGCTGATTGGCAGGTTCAAAGGTTTTCTTACTGCACTGCGTAAACTTCGCAAAGGCCGAGGGACCGTAATCGCCTATTGGATGTTTCCGGCCGGCATTTTGGCCTATCTGTCCGGGCGTCCGTATATATTAAATTGTGTTGGGCTGGATGTTTTCATGATCTGTCCTTCGAGCATTCTCTCTTTTTTGTTTCGTCCTGTTCTAAATAAAGCAGTCAAGTTAGTTTTTATCGGAGGCCACCCTAAGAATGTTTTTGAAAAACGTTATGGTGATCGTTACAAAAATAAGTCGCACTTGATCTATCTGCCGGTAGATGGCCGGGAGTTTAATTGAAGATTCTGACTATCGCCAATTTCGTAAAGCGCAAACGCATCGACCTCTGTGCTAAAGCCTGCCAAAAACTAAGCGAAAACAAGAGTGTAGCAGACTTAAACTGGACGGTCATTGGTGGCGGTCCGCTGGAAGATGAATTAAAAAGAATTGCGCCGGATTCGATGGAGTTTATCTCTAAAGTTGAAAGCTTGGCAGAGTATTATCGAAAATCTGATGTTTTCGTGCTGCCATCGGCAGATGAAGGTTTTGGAATGGTATATATTGAAGCTATCATGTGCGGTTGTCCGGTCATCTGTCGGAAAAATGACGGCGGCGAAGAGATTGTCAACAGAACCGGAGGGGGCATTACTATCGATGTTCCTGACTCAGACGACCAAGCTGTAACAAATATTATTTCTGCTATTTTAACAATTACCGAAAGCCGAGAAAAATACGCCTCTGATTCTACGAAGCGGGCGGCCCATGAAATGGTCAACCCAAAGCGCATTAGGCAGGAGTGGTTAAGAATTGTCTTAGAGTCGCAGTCTCTCCATATTTAAAAGACGCAGCAACAAAGTGGAGTACCGATCAGCCTTGCAAAGGAGGCGGTCCGCCCCTGAAAATGAAGTCGACGAAATAGATCAAGTCAATGACATCGGCCGGGCCGCCCGAACCGTTGACATCAGCCAGCTCCATTAAGGACGGTGGCGGGCCACCACGAAAGATGTAGTCAACCAGGTAAGTCAAATCTAATATGTTAACAGCACCATCCAGATTGATATCTCCTACCCGGTGGCCAATCAGCGTTACCTGACCCGTTACCGTAAAAGGCGTCTCATCAGTAAACTGTCCCTCGACTATGTAATTCTCTACGAGGGTCCCCCATATCGGTAGGTAGCCTGCAAGAAAGTCTGGAATTAGTACCTCCAATTCTATCGCATCGCCCAGGAAGTTTTCATGAGTAGGTAGGTAGATAATATTAGATGGCGATACAGTTCCATTTACGACAATTGTTGGTTGATCGATATCGGCTGCCGTGTAGCCGCCTACAAAATCACCCATGGTGATACTTAGGGATTGCGGATCAATGGCGTATGCCTGAACTGCGAATAAGGTCTCAGGAAGAATAAATGATACCGCTCGACCTGTATTATACAATACTGAGATGCTGTGTCCAAAAAAATCAGCAATTGCCAGATCAAGACTGCCGTCATTATTAAAGTCTGCGGTAGCAATCGACAGCGGACCATCGCCAATCGCTACTGTTTCAATAAGAGAGAAAGTGCCGCTTCCGTTATTTTCCAAGATTGTTAAATTGTTGCTCGCCAAATTAGCTGAAACTATGTCAAGAGAGCCGTCTTGTGTAAAGTCAGAGGCATTTACCGCATACTGGCTATGCCCATTAGCAATATCGGACGGTGTCGCAAATGTACCGTCACCATTATTGACGAGTAGTGAGATGCTGAGACTTGAGCTTCGAGCTACCAAGATATCCATATAGTTATCACCGTTGATGTCTGCAGAGAAAACTAATCTTGGACTATCTCCTATCGAAAGTACAGAGCTAACAGAGAAAACTGCGTTGCCGTCATTCTCAAGAATTGAAATTTCATTTGAGTGTAAGTTTGCCGTAACAAGGTCCAGATCACCGTCGTTATCAAAGTCTGCCGCAAATACAGAGCGAGGATGGCTGGCGGCAACATTGTACGCCGCATCATGCACAAAAGTGCCATCGCCATTATTAAGCAAAATTGATACGGTATGTCCGAATGCGTTAGCACAGGCGATGTCGATTGCACCATCACCGTTTAGGTCTGCACAGAAAATCGAATGCGGACCGTCGCCAGTCGCATAGGTGACATGTGTCGCAAATGTGCCGTCACCGTTATTGAGAAGCACCGAAACATTGTCTGTTCCGCCATTTCCAATAGCCAAATCCATATAGCCATCGTCGTCAAAATCTGCACCAAAAATATAGCGGGTGCCTGAACCCACCGAATAATCGCTTCTGTCAGAGAAAACTCCTGAGCCATTATTTTTTAATACTGTTATGTTGTCTGCACCGAAATTTACGGTAGCAAGATCAAAATCCCCGTCGTTATCGAAGTCCCCGGTGAATATTGCATGTGGGGAAGAACCTGAACCATAGGTGCTATCCAGAGTAAAACTTCCTCCGCCCGAACTTACTGAAGTTGTAAATGTCCAAACGTAACTACCGCCCAAAGGATTACTAATTGAACTCTCAATACCTGTTGTAAGTATGGCCGTAACAACTTCCCCTTCTGCAAATCCGTTAAAGCTCGTGAAAGTTGCTGTTTTGGAAGGGCTATCATAGCTAATAGTACCGCTATGTGAGCCAGTAGTAAGCGCATGGACTACGAACGTAGAATCGTTTATTGTAGACGCGTCCATGTCTATGTCAAAAGTTACTGTTATATCTGAACTGGCTAAAATATCCAATTCATTTTGGGATGGAGATGTGAAAACAACCGTTGGTGGTTGAGCCAATACTGCAGAGCCCAAAAGTGATAAAACTAGAACAACTGCTGACTGAAATATTCTTTTGCTGGAATTCATAATTGTCTCCCGATGCAGCAAAAAGTTCTAAACAAAAAGTAAGACGAATCTATATATGATATGCTATTTGTTTAGGTCTATTTTTTTAAATTCAACCCTAATCCGAATTCACTTAGAATATAGTGCAAGATGACTAATTTAGCAATGTCTGAAAGTTCTCAATCTTATTCAAATTATGCAGTTGTGGCACAACATCTTAGGTGACGTTAATAGTTTTAGTCTTGTGCAGCCACCCATTCTCTCATATGCTTATCCAGTACGGCCAGAGGAAGAGGGCCATTGCCCAGGATTTCATCATGGAAACTTCGAATATCAAATTTCTCGCCCAGTGTTTCGGCCGCATAGGCGCGCAGTTCTTTTAGTTTCAGTTCGCCTATTTTATAAGCCAGAGCCTGAGCCGGGTTGGTGATATAGCGGTCAATCTCTACTTCGATATCATGGAGCTGCTTACTGGAGTTACTTGCAAAAAATTTAATAGCTTTGTCGCGGCTCCAGCCTTTGGTGTGAAGACCAACATCGACAACCAGCCGAATAGCCCGCCAGATTTCATAAGTCAGCTGACCAAACTTGGAATATGGGTCTTTGTAAAATCCCATTTCTTCACCAAGACTTTCAGAATACAACCCCCAGCCTTCGCCATAGGCAGTGTACCAGCCGCGCTTGCGGAATTCCGGCAGGTCGCTCAGCTCCTGTGCGATCGAGATTTGAAAGTGATGACCGGGCACCGCTTCGTGCAAAGAGAGCGCTTCCATTTCCCATGTTGGCCTGGTGTCCAACCCGTAAGTATTGGCAAAGAATATACCCGGCCGGCCGGCTTCGGCAGAGCCGCCCATATAGTAAGCGGTTGTCTGGGATTTTTCGGCATACGCTGGGATCGGTTCAACGCCGTAGGGCAGACGGGGGAGATAGCTAAAAAGTTTTATAAGTTCCGGGTCGGCGCGCTTGCAGATATCGCGATATTCTGTGAGTAGTTCTTCGGCAGTTGTAAAATAGAATTGCGGGTCGGTGCGCAAAAACTCGCAGAAGGCCGCGAAATCACCATCGAACTCGACACTTTCTATAACTTTGTCCATTTTGGATCGAATACGGGCAACTTCGGAAATCCCGATATTGAAAATCGAATCGGGGGATAAGTCTGTTGTGGTGTAATAGCGGCAAAGATATTCATACCACTCTTTGCCGTCCGGCAAATCCGACCAACCGACTTCTTCGCGGCAGGACGGCAGGTACTGATATAACAGAAAATTGTGCAGCTTGTTAAAGGCTGGCACAATTTCATTGGTATAAATTTCATAGGCCTGGTTTCTGATACGCAGCTGCTCTTCAATTGGGACCATATCGGATATCTGAAGCAGCGCTTTTAAGATTGGTGCCTCGGCCGGGTTCTCTAATATCTGGTTTAAGACTTGCTGAGGAACTTCTGTCATAGTTACCCGTGGCGGCGTGAGACCTTTTCTGAGACCCTCTTTCATCAAACTGAGAGACTGTTCAACTTGTTCGGCAACACCGTTTAGTCGGGCAAGTATGTCATTTAAGTCGGAGACAGAATTTGTCGGCATCATTGCCAGCAGCTGGGCTGCGTCCTGTTGTATGCCGCGGCGCTGGTTAATGGGCATAAGTTCACTCTTAAAACGTGAGCCGTCCCTGGAAGTTGCGATTCTTTCAGAAAATAAATCAAAATTCAATTTGTCTTCATCGCTAAGACCTGCGTGGTTAATTTTATCTAAGACTAGAAGAGGCAGTTCAATTTCACTATGGCGCAGTTCATAGCCTTCAAGTGAGTTGTCTGTCCAGCGGTCGTTCTGCCCGGGGTAACCCGCATATGTCGCCCACTCCGGATATGTCTGCATTCGATGGTCCCAGCTTAGCTCGAACAATTTATGCAGCAACTCAGTGTCACTTAGACCGTCATTGTTTTTGGTAAGTTTACCAATTTTGTTCTCATAGTCAGTTTCTGTTGATGTTGAAGCAGAGGCTATCAGCAATAGAGCCAATGCAATTAAGAGTGTCAGATTTTTTGAGGGCTTTGCCTTTGTCATTGTCTGCCTCCTTGTTTTGAGATAGTTCTATAAAAAAAGGCTGCTGCAAGCTATGAATAAGTTTTGCCCGCAGCAACCCTTTCTTTAACTAATCATGGCACTCAAAAGTATCGCACGGCTCTTCTCCGCAGCTATAAGGCGGAGGTCCACCACGGAAAATTCTATCGACTAAAAAAGTGAGGTCGACTATATCAGTTGGTGAGCCGTCGGCATTGATATCACCTTCGCCAGCGCAAGTAGGCGGAGGTCCACCTTCAAAGATGCGCTGAACAATAAAGGCAAGGTCAACAATATCGGCATCCTTGCCGTCGGTGTTTAAATCTCCGCGTAGATTATGACAACATCCGAAATAGCGGATAAAATTCTGTCCTTTGTCAGCCAGCTGCTGAATACGGGAAGCTGCCAACTTTGCACTTTCTTCGTCAGAGTTACGGACAGTAGCCATTATTGAATAAAAGACCAGGGTGTCACCCGGGTTCATATCGATTTGAAATTCGTAAGTCAGTACCGAATGGAGATTGACCTGTTGCGAATCGGAATGGGAATGTGACCAGGCCCGGAGCCCGGTTGTGTCAGATATATTCTTGTAAAGCTGGTTATCATCCCAGCCAAAATCAACATAGCGCGCATTTGCTTCGTGATAGCCGCCGTACGGAACAGAATCTAAAACAAACCATGCCAGACTGTCAAAATCGGCAGCATAACGTTTGTAGTAACCGTATGACATGCCGCCGTAGCGCAAGTCATTATCCTGGCACTCTACTGAACTGTCCTGATTAAATTCTGCACCAAGGCAGTAAAGTAAATTGCGGCTGTCATCGGTCTCGCCGGAGTTTCTGACGCCTGAGTCCGAAGGAATATCCCAGTCTATTACTTCGCCGATGACAAGGCCGGTCAGCGCCAGACTGTCAAGCGACCAGACTTTGAGTTCTTTGGTAATAAACTGCTGGTCGGCCTGCCAGACTTTGCCCGGTCCAAAGTCCCAGGTTTTGGTAATCTGAGGTGCATAATAGGTGTACTGAAAGCCAATGCTGGAATCGAAGTTGGTCATAGTTCCGCTCTGCCAGACTTGAAATACTTCTTCGGTTGTCACAGCTGACTCGGAACTGAGTTGATAGATGATACTTGATGAATCGGCCTGTGAGTGGTAAATGGAATTAGAAAGTATCGTGTCGCCGGAAAATATTCTGCCGACAATGACAGAGCCGTCGTACAAGTACTTGCGGGTGTCACCGGGGATAGAATCGACCGTATCGCATTCAAGAGTGTAATTGAAATAGTCCATCCGGACACCTGAGACACCGGCGCTGTCACCTCCGCCGAACTTTCCGTTTACGGCAACGGCCAGCGATATTACGCCGGTCGTTATCGTATCATAGTTTGTAGTTGTGGCTGCGCTTGCTCCCACGGCAGCCCTTGAGATTGTGCGCTGCTTATTGTCTGACGAACCAGACATGGTGACCGCACCTGTAAACAGGCAGAACACAACAGCAAGCAGCAATGGCCGAAGTTTGCACTTCATGGCATACTCCTTTCGGTTTGATTTGTTTTAGATTCTCTGCGTTACTTTTGAGAGTTGGAGCTAACCCTGCTTCAACTCCCCCAAGTCTGGTACAAGTATGTCCCAGAAAAGGCCCGAAAACAAGATAAAAGAGGCGGCGCAAAAATGGCCGAACACTATTATGCGTAAGTTTTCCCTTGTGCAAATATAATTGAGCTATTAGTTTATTATGTACTGGTCAGACAACCAGTTCTTGCAGCCTGGCAAATTGATTAATCTGACCATTTTGAGTCTTGGGGAAGGAGCCTTTATGAAAAAGCGCTATTTTTTCGTAAGTTTCCTCGCTATATTTTTCGCAGCATCGCACTCGATAATCATAACTGCCGCCGAAAAACCGTCAGAAAAAAGAGATGTTAACCCGATAATCCGGCAGATAGTGGATTACGCCCTGCCGGAGCTGGGCAATTACCCTGAAAAGAAGCCTGTTAAGACGAATGGACAGGGCACAGCGTCGCTGGGTGCCACTTCATTTTCAAGCTCGCCCGGTGTGACTATCGGCAATACTTATTATGATTTTCAGCATATTAACACTACCGGCCGGATGGTGGGAATAGGACACGAAATTACCGGCTCGGATACATCTACCTACATTCATTTCACCTGGATGGACCTGCCGGGTCCTGTTCTATCCAGTGGTAGAACAGCGGCTTACGTTTATGGCTCAGTTGGCACGGGAGCCTTTGGCGGTAATTTTGCTCTCACATCTTCACCAGAATATGCCGGTTATTTCAATCTTGATGTTTCCCCGGACAATAGGGCAATAATAGCCGGGCATTATACGCCTGACGGCAATCCGTATAAATTTACCCCTACAGTCTGGTATGACAGCGCCGCATTGGCAGCCAATTTTGAGCATGTGTCAGTAGATTTTACTCCTGGCTATGGTTGTTGGCCATTTCAAGTATGTGACACAGCCAAATTATGGCCGCATCTGGCTTTTCAGACCAGGCCCGACGGCAGCCACATTACACACCTTACCGGATTGACATTTTTAGGCAGTTCAAGTCCTTATGCTTTTTATTATTACCGCAGGGAAGGGCACGCTGACAGCTCACTGGCGGATGGCTCACTTTCCAGCTGTTTTATACCCGGTGTGATTGACCCACTAGTTGAAGGCTGGGACTGTCCCTTGTTTATTGATTCCATTTGGGCAACTGTAGGGCTTGTAACGGCATCCAAGAAATCAGGCAAAGTTGCACTCGGCTGGACGGCTAATCTCCCGGAACCTGGCTGCGATACTTGTTCTATCAACGATGATTTGGGGACTTTGCGAAACAGAAATTTCAATGACCTCTATTATCAATCCTCAGATGACTATGGCGTCAACTGGAATCCCAGAGTGAACGTGACGCACTTTGATACCCTGACCGACCGCTGGGGGCCATACAACGATATTACTATGCTCTGGACAGGAGATGCGCCTGACGAGGAGCTGCATATCGCCTGGGTGGCGGCAGATATAGAGCGCTATTTGTCACAGGGAATTTTAGGATACGGTTCGCGAATTTATCACTGGGCAGAGTCTTTTCCTGGTCTTAGTTTTGGGCCGCGAGTTGCAGCACATCTGAACCAAGACCCCATAATGTGCAGTCCTATCCCATTTAATTTGCTGCTGGCCAAACCGCAATTATCACAGTGCAACAATAATCTCTACATCTTATTTGCAGACCTCTGGGACGGCCACAACGGCGACCCGGCCAATCCCGACTGCTCACAGAGAGGCTATGATGGTTACTATTTTGGTTCGGTCAATGGCGAGCTGATGGTAACAATCTCGGACAACAATGGCATAAGCTGGGACCTCCCTCATAATTTGACAAATTCTTTTACACCCAGCTGCGATTTTGAAGGCGGTGTAGTCGGTGCTTGTGATTCCGACCATTTTGCTTCGATGGCGCCCTACGGATTTGTGACATCGGCCTCAGATGGGGCAGTTGCCGGCGCCACGGTTATACCTCGACCCGTCTCTTATCCCAACACTGCCGGAGCGTCATGGCTGCCGGTCATGTATATTAACGACAAAGACCCCGGCACTGTCATATTTGACAATTCAACCTGGCAGAACAACCCGGTCAAATTTTTCTATATGGCCTGTGTTGGACCTGATCAGTTTGTCTATCCGGGCTCCGGCTGGTCGATTGATGATATTGGCTGGCCTGCATTCACAGAGCCTGGAGCTCAAAAAGACACTTCAGTATTTATCGAGAACACCGGTAGCACTCCGCTGGAGTACACAGTGATTGTTGAAGAATTAACGGGTCCGGCCGGATGGCTTGGCATTTCCGGCATCGATTCTCCAATTCCGGTGGGACAGATTGATCCTGTAACCATTCATCTCAATATTGGGGGAGTTATTGACCAGTGGGGAGTAGTTGAGGGCCTGCTAATAATGGACGCAGCAAGTCCTCTCCCTGATGATACTCTTCAGATTACTCTCATTATTACGGACACCATCATCGATTGTTTTGCTGATACGATTTCAACAGGTGTCATTTCTCTGGCAGTTGGCTGCGGTGCTCAGTTTGGTTTGGGTGGCGCTGGCGGCTATGCAGGAGTCAGGATGGATTACTTCTATCATCCCAATGAATGTGATACGGTCGACTCAATTCCCGGTAATACCGAAATTTATTTGTATGATGGCAGCCCTATCTTTGGGAATATTGTCGACGGAGATACCATATTATCAAACAGCATTTATGGACAAGGACCGCTGCAAGAAAATTCAATCTATGTTCTATCAGCGACTGAAGTCGATAATGAAGGTGAAGTCTTTAATTACTACAGGCTGCCTTTGCTGAGCAATGCCGATACCACGATTGGTGCTAGCCTTACATACTATGCGCCAAAGCTTACCCAGACCTGGGATTTTGGT
>JACZXB010000011.1 GCA_022571845.1 Candidatus Zixiibacteriota bacterium
CGCCCTGACCTGAGGTAGCGTTTGGCGATAAAAAATTCGTACGACATCGGCATTATGAGATTTTTCTGGTCTTAATCATATACATTCAATCTTCGATATAACGCAGGTATTAAGTCAAAATCAACCTAATTTAGCCCTCGAAAAATCCTTTTACTGTAACAATTTCAAATTGCCAATGTTATTGTTATCATATAAGTTGGGACGCCGAGTAGAATTGCGAAAGTGGCGGAATTGGTATACGCGCTGGATTTAGGATCCAGTTCTGCAAGGAGTGGGGGTTCGAGTCCCCCCTTTCGCACAGGCGTAGCCTGCTTGTTGATGAATCGAGATTTATGATAATTGGAATTTTCAGGCGTTGCCTGTTTGTTAATGAATTATAAGATGTCATGATTCGAAAATTCAGGCGTTGCCTGTTTGTTGATGAATCGAGATTTATGATAATTGGAATTTTCAGGCGTTGCCTGTTTGTTGATGAATCGAGATTTATGATAATTGGAATTTTCAGGCGTTGCCTGTTTGTTGATGAATCGAGATTTATGATAATTGGAACTTTCGGGCGTTGCCTGTTTGTTAATGAATTATGAGATGTCATAATTCGAAAATTCAGGCGTTGCCTGTTTGTTGGTGAATTATGAGATGTCATGAGATGACGTAATGAATAGTACACAAATAATAAAAATTGGTAATTAAATGAAAGTCGAAGTAACAGAACTTGAGGGACTCTACCGCGAATTAGCGGTCGAAGTCCCACAAAATAGATTTCAAGAAGAGCTGGACAAAGAGCTTGAACAGCTCCGCCTGAGAGTGACGCTGAAAGGCTTCCGCAAGGGTAAAGCTCCCATGAATATGATAAAGAGCAATTACGGCGAGAGCGTCAAGAGCGATGTAATTGACAAGTTAATCAAGGCTACTTATCCCGAAGCGATATCGAGCCAGACCTTAAAAGTCGCCTCGCCGCCGCAAGTGACTGATTTGAAAATTAAAGATGATGGCAGCTTTTCATATAAAGCAAAAGTGGAAGTATTCCCGGACATAAAAAAAGTTGTTTTTGACGGCATTAAACTGACCACTACCGATACCGAGGCAAGCGATGCCGAAGTTGACGAATTTATTGAAACATTGCGCGACAGACGGGCAGAAATGCGAGAAGTAGACAGAGCGGCCACAGCCGATGATGTAGTTGTGCTTGACATGACTAAAGTCAAAGACCCCAAACTGGCTGTCGAGCAAACCGATTTCCCGGAAACGACTGTCGACCTGTCCCATAGCCTGACCCTCAAAGAATTCAAAGAGCAGATTCCCGGGATGAAAGCAGGTGAGGAAAAAGATATTGCGGTTAAGTATGCCGATGACTACTCGGACAGCCGCCTGGCCGGAACAGAAATCACTTACAAGGCCAGGCTGAAATCCGTTAAAGAGAAGATACTGCCCGAAGTTGACGATGCTTTCGCCAAAGCTGCGGCTGAGGCCGAAACGGTTTTAGAGCTGCGACTGAAAATCCGTGAGGAGATAAAAAGACAGAAAGAAGAGAGCCAGAACAGAAGTTTTAAAACCCAGATTATTACTCAGATGAATGAGAAAAATCCGGTGCCGGTGCCTGAATCGATGATTGAAAATTACTTACATTCCGTAATAGAAGATTTGACCAGGCAAAAAGCTGAGTTCAAAGAGGATGAAATTCGCAAAATGTACCGTGTTATGGGCGAACAGACAATCCGCTGGCAGCTATTGTACCACCAGCTGGCTGAGCAGGAAAAAATTGAAGTTTTGCCGTCAGATACCGAAAAAGTGATTGGACGCATGACCCGGCAGTATAAAATTACCGGCGAGCAGGCCAAGGAAGCAATGCTTCGCTCCAACCGTGCCGATGATATAAGAGAGTCACTACTTGAAGAAAAGGTGCTCGACCTGATTAGCGGGCGAGCCAAAAAGAAACCGGAGAAAAAATAACAAATGGACTTTTACAAATTTTTAGAAAAGGGCTTTATGAACACGGAAAGTTCTGATAATACCCTGCGCGCTCAGACGCTGGTGCCAATGGTGGTAGAACAGACCGGCCGCGGAGAACGCGCTTACGATATATATTCGCGCCTCTTAAAAGACCGCATAATATTTATCGGTACACCGATAGATGACCATGTCGCCAGTCTGGTTATTGCCCAAATGCTCTTTTTGGAAGCAGAAGACCCGGAAAAAGATGTTTTTATTTATATAAACTCTCCGGGGGGCTCTGTCTCTGCCGGACTGGCTATCTATGACACCATGCAGTATGTCAAACCGGATATCGCCACTATCTGTATGGGCATGGCGGCGTCGATGGGTTCATTCCTGTTAGCTGCCGGCGCCAATGGAAAACGGGCAGCCCTGCCAAACTCCCGTATTATGCTTCATCAGCCAATGGCCGGAACTCAGGGTCAGATTTCTGATATTGTTATCATGACAGAGGAGTTTGCCAAAACCAAAAAACGGCTAAATGAATTATTGGTCCATCACACCGGCCAGCAGATGTCAAAAATCGAAAAAGATACCGACCGCAACTTTTTTATGTCGGCCGCAGAAGCCAAGGAGTATGGTATTATTGACAAAGTTTATGACAAAAAAAATAAAGCGGAAAAAAAGTAGTTTAAGAACTTACTATGACTGAAGATAAAGACGATTCAAAATTCGCACAACGCTGCTCTTTTTGCGGAAAACCGACCTCGCAGGTAAAACGGCTCTTCTCAGGTCATGAGTCATCGATATGTAACGAATGTGTAGAACTGTGCAGCGATCTTCTGCACAGCTCACCCGATTACGACGAGCTCGAAGAGATTACAGAACTTTCGCCGCCTGCCGAAATAAAACAATTCCTTGACGAATATGTAATTGGTCAGGAGATGGCCAAAAAAACTGTTTCGGTGGCGGTCTACAATCACTACAAACGTGTCAATCATCAGCTGCGTTTAAGAATGAGCGGCAAGGTTACCAGAAAATCTGAAGATATTGAACTGGAGAAATCCAATATCCTGCTGATGGGACAGACCGGCACCGGTAAGACCCTCATTGCCCGTTCGCTGGCAAAGTTTTTGAAAGTTCCCTTTACAATAGCCGATGCTACTGTCTTGACCGAAGCAGGTTATGTCGGCGAGGATGTAGAAAATATACTGGTGCGCCTCTATCAGGCAGCGGATTACAATCAACAGCTGACCGAGCGGGGAATTATTTATATTGATGAGCTCGATAAGCTCTCGCGCAAAGATGGTAATCCATCGATTACCCGTGATGTCTCCGGTGAAGGTGTACAGCAGGGACTTTTGAAAATTCTCGAAGGAACTATAGCCAATATCCCTCCCAAGGGCGGACGCAAACACCCCGAACAGGCCTTTGTGCCGATCAATACCGAAAACATTCTGTTTATATGTGGCGGAGCTTTTGACGGTCTTGAAAAAATCGTAGCCCGAAGAATCGGCAGGAAGACTGTCGGCTTCGGTTCGGACAGCATTCATGTCGACACGGATTCTTCAGATATCTTTGAACACGTCACCCCGGGGGATTTAATAGAGTACGGCCTGATTCCTGAACTGGTGGGCAGGCTGCCGGTTAGTACGGCCCTGCATTCACTTGACGAAGACGCGCTTTTGAGCATTTTGACCCGGCCCAAAAACGCCCTGACCAAACAATACGCACGGCTGATGGAATTTGACGGCGTGGAACTTCGTTTTGAACCTGACGCCTTAAAGGCAGCAGTAAAACTGGCTATGAAAAGAAAAACCGGCGCCAGGGCGCTGCGGTCGATTTTTGAAAAAGCGCTGCTGGAAACAATGTATCTCATTCCGTCATCGTCTGAAATTACCGAAGTTATTATCACCGAAAAGACTTTTACCGAGGGCGAAGAGCCCATAATGATCACCAAAGCCAAAAGCAAAAAAGCCGGCTGAGGAATTGTGTTGGCGGGAACCCAAAGCGCTATTACCTCAACTGAGCTTTAAAGAGACAAAAATGAGCCAGCTGAAGTTGCTACGTTTTTTGATTATAGCAATAATTATATTCTGCAACAACGCATGTGTTACAGCGAGTACGACAAAAATAGGCGCAAATTGGTCAAAAGAGGCGTATAGTCTCGAATATGAATCTGGGAAAAGGTGGAAAGAGATCTCTTCTCCAGACGGAGAAAAAACAGCAATTATAGATGGTGTGAATCTCTATTTGAAAGCAGATGGTAGAATGTTACCTGGACTAGAAACTGTAGGCGCAAGCACTCTTGCAGAAATAGGTTGGTCGCCGAATTCCAATGCTTTCTTTTTGACTGAGAGTCTCGGTGGTGCGGTTGGAGAATGGCGTGTTACAGTTTACCTGATAGAAGATGGCAAAGTCAGAGTTGTAGATGTATCCGAAGAAATAATGAAAGAGTTTGAAAAACATTACGAATGCAAAGAGCAAGAAGTGCCAAACATTGGGGCGATCAAATGGATCGATGAATTTGAAACCCTCCTGCTCGTCGCAGAGGTTCCTCCGCATTCAAGTTGTACGGAAATGGGCAAGATAAGAGGATACCTCGTTGCCGTCCCCTCAGTCCAGATTCTCAAAGAATTTGACGAACCGACTTTGCGAAAAAAATGGGGTGAATTCCTAGGAGAGAGGTTTGATAGGAAATAGTGTTTTGCGTGGGCGGCGGGCCGCGGCGGGTCCTCATCTGCCCCTTATTATCACATTCTTAGCAATTATTCATAAAGCAACTTGACACATTTGGGCTATTTACTCGTTACTATTTATAAACAAAAAACATAATCGTCCAAGGAGACCATATGAACCCCAGAGTAGCCCCGCTGGTTGATTTATATAATCTAAACACTAATCTGGTCAACAAGACCCTCGAAGATCTTTCTGACGATACCGCCCACAAACGCATCAACGACACCGGCAACTCACTGCACTGGATTATCGGTCATATTGCTAACAGCCGTCATTACGTGGGTGGATTATTTAATGCCGGAACAGAGTTTGAAAAAAGTGAGCTGTACAACGGCGGCACGCCGCTGAAAGAGCCATCGGCATATCCCCCCATTGCAGAGATAAAAAAGATTTTTGAAGCTGTTTCAGGAAAATTCATGAAGCGCTTAGAAGAACTGACAGATGAAGATATAAACAAAAAGCTCGAGAGTAAATTGCCTGTAAAAGATGAGACAATGCTGGGGGCAATTGCATTTTTCAGCCTTCACGAGAGCTACCATGTCGGACAGCTGAGTTTTATCAGAAGACAGCTGGGAATGGATGGTTTGACGGGATAAGCCGATAGCCAATCGTCAAAAAAATAATCAGAATCAGACTATTCTTTGTCTTTCAGTAAATCCTGCAAGGTCACGTCTCCGAGGTTGGCCTTAAAGCGCATCTTGGTCAATAGGATTTCGGCAAGATTGTTCAGGGTCAGATTCTGAGCTTCGGCAATCGCCTGTTCTTTGAATTTCACCCATCTTTCGTGAAAAGCACAAGGCGTTTCGGCTGAGCATTGACTCAATCCCATTACGCATTGTTCTTCAAGCGGTGTCAGGCTGTCCAGCGCTGCCATAATCCTGTAGAGGGACACTTTGGTCGGGTCTACTGCCAATACAAAGCCCCCGGTAGGGCCTTTGGTAGATTTGATATATTTCTTTTTGACCAGCTGGGTCATTACTTTTCCCAGATACTGTTCGGGAATATCGAGAATTTTTGAAAGCTGTCTGGCTTTTACAGCCTTGCCTTCATCAAGTCCGGACATAAAAGCGAGTGCTTCAATAGCGTAGGCTGTTGCTTGGGGGTAAATCAAAACATCTCCTTAGCTGACATATTTAAAACATACTTTCAGGAAATCCGCTCCAAAAATCGAGATATTGACGATATATCAATCCTAATTTACTAAATCTTT
This sequence comes from Candidatus Zixiibacteriota bacterium, assembly GCA_022571845.1. Lineage (GTDB taxonomy): Bacteria > Zixibacteria > MSB-5A5 > GN15 > FEB-12 > JACZWU01. Next base: position 5,882 of record JACZXB010000011.1, read on the forward strand.
CTTGTCTGTCAAGAAAAATGTCTGTTACTGACCTTTGCTTATTTGCCAACTTACGGTTTCTCGAAATATTAAGCTAAATAATACTCATATCAGACCGAAAATGCCAGCAAAAGTTATTTATATATCCTATAGTCGCTAAATATTTTAGCGCAAATCTTAAGAAATCCGACCGATTTCACTTGACAAAAATATCGAGCTGTTAGTATTATATATGCAAGAGTCGGAAATTGGAAAGAGGAATCATAAATGCTCCCATCAAAAATATCGAAATCATATCTCCAAATATATCACAGTAGCATCTCGGTTTCGATCCACAGGCAAACGCAAGTCAACTCCTACCTCCCTGCACTGCCAGATGTTACACTAAATCGGGCTTCGAACTTTTTTCGACCGCAAACCTGTCTGACAACGGGGTTGGCAATTTAGGTCAGGCTATTATTTCAATCGGAGCCCGACTTTTTTACAGACAAAAGGACGGTTTGACTTCCTCTCCCAATAGAGCCGATAAGATAAACTAAATTGCTGAAATCTCTTTGGCCAGCTCAATAACCCGCTTATAGGGAATCGCCACCCAACTTTCGGCTGCAGCGGCGCCGTTGGCCATGCTAATCATTGATACTTTAGCCGCCGAATCGGCATCGGGTGCCTCGAAAATATCAATAAAATCGTACGGCCCCAGCACACCGTAATGAGAAATGAACTTTACTTCCGGGCACTTCTCTTTTACCTGAGACATCCAGGCCCGACCCAAAGACTCCCGGTCTTTAATGCGCTTGGTGACTTCGGGAGACAACTTGGTCATTAAAAAGAATGTCTGCATGAAATACCTCCTTTTTGACTATAGACTGGCCACTAATGGCCCTGTTCAAATTACGTTCCAACAAACTTATTTACAAGTTCAGTTATGAGTCCTTATATTTGGCCGATATTTTGGGGAGAAAACAACGGCTGTGAGAGTAAAAGTATTTGTGCAAAACATGACATACTTCTTGAAATTCATTATCGCTTTATCAATGCTGGCTGTCTCCTTAGTGGCTCAATCAGAAGAAGACACTACTGGTATTAACTACCGTTACCGCCAGAATTACGATTTCATCACTATGAAAGATACCATCTTTACGTTTGACTCAGAGTTTATTCTGCCCGATGGTTATCGTCATGCTGATTCTACTGAGCTCTCTCCCTATCAGAACTATGTTGCAAATTTTCCGTTATGGCACAGACACCTGCCGATAGGAAACTGGAAGGGCGCCAAAGAATTTGACAAGACAGAGATTTCACGGCCGGTTCATCTTCCGCATCGAGGCCTGGCATTTACCAACAAAGGCATTCCTATCAGAATTCTGGCGGAGTACCTTCATGATAATAACCGCGAACTTGAACTCGAAATAGCACCTATTAACGGAGAGAGGCTCAAATACACCAAATGGCTCTTTAACAAAGTTGTCTATGGCGCGCGCAAGACAGTCAAATATCGCGAGATCCCTCCCAGAGACACCACCCTCAACACTTATTACACCTTTATGAAAACCTGTATGCGTAGCGGTAACTTCCAGAGTCTGACCTACAACTGTGATTCGGTGGCGCTTTCGGACCTGATGCCCGGGGATATATTTGTAGCCTACAATGAAAACAGCACAAAAGGCGAAGTTTTTGTGGTTATGCATATGCTGGTAGCTAAAAAGAAAAATAATTTGTATGCAGTAGCAACCGGCTGCAAAAAACCGTGTGATTTTCATATTCCTCTGTTTAACGGCGATCGCGACAATCCCTGGCTGACAGCAGACGAGATTTACGAATTAGGCAATGACTATCCAAATAAAGGCTTCTACAGATTCAAAATCAGATAATTTATCAATTTTGTCTTTTCGATTAAGCAGAAAATCATTCTCGTTCTTGACTGTCTCAAGTTAGTTCGCCATTTTGAATTAACTAACCAGAAATGGACAAGAGACTGAAACAGACAAAAATTAACAGCTCAAAAATGGCCGTCCCTGTGGTCTTGGCGATAGGCTATATTTTTGTCTCACTATTACTGTTTTCTCATTTACTGTCTTCTCAAGCCTTTGCTTTTAATCCTAAAGGGCAAACAGTCACTTTTTCGGATTTCAGCTTTATCAGAGATATTGCCAGTACTAATGGTCGCGTTTTTTTTGCCACTACTGGCGGCCTGATAGTTTACAATAAGTTTTCAGAAAGCTGGGAACAGCCGCTGACCGGGAAGTATGGAATCGATGACAATGATATCCGACGTGTCTGGGCAGACCACTTCGGGCAGGATATCTATATTCAGTCCTCAACAGAATTTTTCAAGTACGATTCTCTGGTAGAGCGCTGGTACCAAATTTCTGAACTGCCTCAGTTGCTGTCTGAGCAAAAAGTAGTTGCACCTCCCAAGGTTATGTTCGCCCCCAAGGGGTTCAATTACTTAAACGATGGGCAGCTGGTCGACCAAGAGGGCAGATATTACAGCTTTAATAATACGGTCGAAGATGCTACCGGTACCCTCTGGATAGGCACCTGGGGACTCGGGGCAGCTACCGCCTCGGGCACTTCCGGCCATATAGATTTACTGCCCTATGGTCTGATTCAAAACAGGGTAAACGCTATTCTGATGGACGAAGAGTTCCTCTGGCTGGCCGGAGCAATAATTGATAATTACCGCAGCGGTATAACTATATTTGATCCGGAGTATAATGAATTTGAACATATTGAATCGGGTCTCTCACGCGATTTTCCAGCATTGGATATTAACTGTCTGGCCTCAAACGAAAATTTTGTATTCGCCGGCAGCGAGCTGGGGATTATGGTCTTTGACCGGCAGACTCTTCAGCCTGTCGACCGGCTCAAAAGACGAGATGGGCTGACTGATGAAAATGTACTTTCGCTGGCAATCAAAGGAGACTCTATCTTTGCCGGTACGGCCAGCGGCCTGAACCTAATCCTGCCGGCGACCGACTCTCAGAGAGTCACCGGACCGGCAGAGTTATTCGGACAGATCATATATGACCTTGAGCTGGTTGATACGACTTTATGGATTGCAGCCAGCAGGGGCGCCTATCGTTGGTTTTTCACTACCGGCAAACTTCAGCTGTTTCAGGACCCGCATCTGATTATTTTCAGCAAGTGCCTGGCCATCGAACGCTGGCAGGAATTTTTGTGGCTGGCTTCCAGCGACGGACTGCTCAGGCTGAATCTTAAAACCGGCCAGACAGAACCATATCGTGCGCTAACGATTGACCGTAACTTTCGGGCCTTGGCTGTCAATGATACTATTGCCGTAGCCTCCTCAAGCCTTGGTTTCACTATGCTATTTCACGCTAACCCCAAGCCATACACCAGAGAATTCACAACCGATGACGGCCTGCCCTCATCCTATGTTTTTGAGTTGAAATTCGAAGGAGACTATCTCTGGATTGGCTCAGACAAAGGGCTGACCCGGTTTTTGTGGAATAATCCAAGCCGGGTTGATTAGACTACTTTTTATTACCTTATAGTTTCAGAATTGCTTCGATAACCTCGATATATTAGTATAAGCCGGGTGAATAACTTAAGATGAAAAACTCGATGACTAATATATGGCTGAGAACTGGCGCTCTTTTGATGGGGCTGCTGTTGTGGTTTCATGTGGCTACTGAAAAAACCTATAATCACCAGTTAACCCTGCCCATAAACGAAATAATGCTGGCAGAAAATCTGGCGCTGGCAGCAAATCCGCCGGAATCATTGACAATACTGGTGACAGCTTCGGGTAAACAGCTCTTAAGAAACAAATGGCGCGCCTCGGGTCTTCGCATTAACGCCACCCAATACCGGCCGGGCAGATACAATATTGACCTGACGACTTCAAATACGTCTCTGATCGACCCCCGTACAGATTTGTCAATGGATGAAGTTTTATCCCCGAATTCATTCCTGCTGAATGTGGATTATTTCGATCAACAGGAAAAAGAAATTATCCCAAATATTATCATAACACCGGATGAAGGCTTTGCAGTAAAAGAGATTCAAACACCGCTTCCGTCTAAAATTAAAGTGTCGGGTGCACGCTCGGTGCTGCGGTCAATCAAATCTCTGACTACTGAGCAGAAAGAAGTAAGCGGCCTGCGCAATAATCTTTCATTGACACTGGCAGTTGTTTATCCCGAAGCCTACGGACTGACTCTGGAACCGGACTCGATTCAGGTTAACATAGAAATAGTTCCGGTTCAGACACGTCTTTTTAAAGAGGTACCGATAGTAGTTTACAACAGCCCCACAGGGAAAAGCATCAGCCTCGACCCTCCCAGCATTGATATAGAAATGACCGGCCCTCCCAAAGAAATTAATCTGCTTAACAAGAACGCCCTGGTAGCATCGGTAGACTATAGCAAACTTAATGGAGCAGATAGCGCCGTAATCAGCATAGCCTGCCCGCCCCGGTTTCGGGTAAAGCGCTCTTCAGTTTTAAGCGTCAAAATTTTTATCGAATAAAATGCTGACTCTGGGAATAGAAACTTCCTGCGATGAAACAGCCGCAGCAGTTGTTCGAGACGGACAGGAAGTGCTGGCAAACATCATATCATCACAATCAATCCATTCCAAATTTGGCGGGGTTGTCCCGGAAATTGCCAGCCGGCAGCACTTAAAAACTATCCTGCCGGTCTATGAAAAGGCCTTAAAAGAGGCCGGAGTAAATCTGGATGAGATTGACCTGATTGCGGCAACCAACGGCCCGGGCTTGATAGGCCCGCTACTGGTTGGTCTGACATTTGCCAAAGGGCTGGCCTTTGCCAGAGACATCCCTTTTGTGGCAGTTAATCATCTGGAGGGGCATCTGGTAGCAAATCTTTTAGAACACAAAGAACTAAAGCGACATCACCTGGCCCTGATAGTATCGGGCGGACATACCATGCTGGTTGAAGTCAGAGATTTTGGAGAGTACCAGCTGCTGGGAGCTACTAAAGATGATGCGGTCGGCGAAGCTTTTGACAAAGTAGCCAAGCTCTTAGGGCTGGGCTATCCCGGTGGCGCCAAACTTGATAAACTGGCCCAGAGCGGTAACCCAAGTTTTGTCAAATTCCCCAGAGCGCTAAGATTAGAAAAGAGTTTTGAGTTTTCTTATTCAGGCTTAAAAACCGCAGTCGCTTTGTATTTAAAAAAGCTAAGCGAAACTGAACTCAAAAATCAGAAAGCGGATATTGCCGCCTCGTTTCAAGAGGCGGCGATAGAAGTTCTGGTGGATAAAACCGTTTTAGCCGCTAAGCAAAAGAATATATCTGATGTTGCTTTATCAGGTGGAGTTGCCGCCAACAGCCGGCTCAGGTCATTGATGCAGGAGAAGTTGTCAATATCGGGCGGGCGGCTCTTTTATCCGGACATAAAACTTTGCACAGATAACGCTGCCATGATTGCTGCTGCCGGCTTTTACCGCTATCAAAAAAATGGCCCTGACGAGTTTAACATAGACGCCACCCCCTACCTAAAACTTGTCTGACATAAAAGTGGGAGATACAGAAGACCTATTGACTTTGCACAGTTATGACTACATTTCCCTTTTTGTGTCCTGTTTCGACATAGCGATGAGCCTCGGCGGTCTGTTCCAACGGATAGCGTCTATCTATGACCGATTTTATTTTTCCCGCCTCAATCAGCTCTTTGAGGAAAACTAGATCTTTAGTGATTTTCCCTGGTGGCCTCACATACGTGGCCTTAATAATGGCTCTTTTGCTGCCGAACATTGAAGTCCATAACATTGGAAAAATAGTTGCCACTCCAGCGGCATCAAGATAGACACCTTTTTGCTTTAGCGAGCTTTTACAACGTGAAAAAGAGCTCTTGCCTACCGTGTCAAAAATAATGTCATAGGTTACACCATTTTTGGTAAAATCCTCTTTAGTGTAATCAATTACCATATCTGCTCCCAGAGATTTCACCAATTCTAAATTAACAGTACTGCACACCCCGGTAACTTCCGCCCCATAGTATTTGGCAACCTGTATCGAAGCAGTACCTACCGACCCGGAAGCGCCATAAATAAGTACTTTTTGTCCACTCTGAATATTTCCCTTATCCCTAAAAAAATGCAATGCTGTTAATGCCCCCTCAACAACAGCGACAGATTCCTCATAAGTCATATTGGTAGGTTTTATGACCAGTGCCGCGTCTTCAGGCAGACATATGAACTCAGCATAAGCACCGAAAGAGAGCCCGGTATGTCCAAAAATTCGGTCACCGATTTTAAATAATTTTACATCTTTTCCAACGACTTCAATTTCTCCGGCTAGCTCAATCCCCAGTATGTTTTTTTTGGGTTTTGTGAGACCGGTGAAGAGTCTACTAAAAAATGGTTCACCTTTTCGACCGGAAAGACCCGATGTTGTTGCTGTTGCTGCGTGAACCTTTATGAGTACTTCATTATCTTTAGGAACAGGTTTTTCTACTTCTTTGAGCTGAAGAACATCCGGTGATCCGTATTTTGTGTATACAATTGCTTTCATTCTCTTTTATAATCTATTATTTACTGCGTTATATATTTTTTGAAGATTAGACTTCTGAATTACTCATAACAATTATTAAGCGAGCTAAATACTCGTTTTACAGCCTGAATCGGGATTAAAAGCGAGACTTTACCTAGGCGGTGACGTTTACTTAACAGTTTACTTTACCGACAAAAACTTCTGCTTAGCCGTAAACTTCTTTTTGATTACACTTGCAAACACCCATGTTTCTGGACTTGTATTTCCAGGCTCCGCTGTCGGTCTTAACCGCTCTTACATAACGGATATACTGATAATGCTCTTTGCAAACCGGGCAATCCACGACTTGGGCTTTCTTAGCAGCTTTGTCAGCAAAACTTTGCCTTTTAGCCATCTCTCATCAACTCCTTATCAACTACCTCAAAACTCTCAGGCTCCAATCGCAGCTCTTGTTTGACTGCCAGAAGTAACTGAGTTGTTTGATATAATAAATCAAACTCTTCGTTTGAACCAAATGTTCCAAAATCAGAGGAGGCTTTGGCAAATTTTGCCACCGCCGTCTGATAATCTTTTTTCTTAAGCGCCACAAGCGCCTGGCAATATGCTTTCTCAGAATCAACCAGCATAGGAACTTTCTGCCTTAGCCTTTTTAATCAGGCTCTCGGCTGCTTTGAGCCGTTTTACATATGGTTCTACCAGGTAGTTCTTCAAGCGCAGGTAATATATGATAAAGCCGGAGAGAATCAAAGCCTCTTCGTTTAGCTGCAGATAGGCCGAATTAAGGCAGTCATCCAAGGCCGACATAATATGGGCCTTGCCTCCTGAGACATCTTTCCAGCGTTCAAACATAGACTCAAAATGCTCGGTGAATTTTAAAATCGATTCCTTTTCAATTTCGGCAATCGTTTCTCCGCCGCGTCTGAGAACCAATTTTTGGAGTGAACTGTCGAGCTTTCTGGGCTCAGGTTTTAGTGTGTCCTGCCAGCGCTCAATTTCGGAACTGACTTTTTCTGTTTCCTGAGATCTTTCAGGCGAGGTTTTGAGACCATCTTTAATCTGGCCCAAAATGCTGCTTATCCGCGAGGCATCGGCAGGACGAATTGTCTTCTCGGTCAGCCAGTCGTTATGCTCGGCAAACCAGTCGCCGACTTCCATCGAAAAATCTTTTTGAGTTGACCTCAGGCGGGCGATATCATCCAGCCGGTTGATACCTTCCAAGACAGCCAGACGTTCTCCTTTAAGCTCAACTACCCGGTGCAGGAATGACTCCAGCACAACTTCCAAAGATTTCAGGGTACGAATTCTCTCAGTCAACAGGCGTCTCCAGATAGGCAGTTTTCAGGCGCTGCTGAGTTGTTTTGGTGACTGTCTTGTGAGCCAGGAATTCCTCAAAGAGATTGGCCAGACGGTTGACCATCTGGTCCAAAGGCATGGCCGCAGGAGATTCAGTTTTCTTTTCGCACTCAGTAATAATACCGGCAATTTTTAGCCGGGCCAGCCTGACCATAGTCTCATCGTAACCAAGTTGGCTCATCTCGCAGATTTCCTTTATAGTCCGGTGACCATCAGCCAGGGCCATAATATTCCACTCCGAAGCCGGCATGACGACCTCTCTTTGACGGCCTGCCTGCGAGGCGGCGATAGTATATACTGCATCAACGTCTGGCAGAGCTGTCTCAGCCATATTCATTTCATCGAATCTGCGAAGCCCCTCGAGAATCACGTTCTCTACCGAGAGCCGGACTGTTATCTCTTCTTCTGTGGGCAATTGATCCTCGTAGAATTTGAACGAACCTGTCTGCCAGCTGAGAAGAGAATACAATAGCTCTTCAATCTGAGTTTTGACTGCCGCCTCAAGGTCGCTGCGGCTGATAAAGTTCTGGTCAATCAGTATTTCGCCAAGCCTGGCAGAGGTTTCGGACTCTGTCTGTATTTTAACCGCATCCTCAAGCTGCTGGGCGGTGAGAACCTCCAATTCCTTGAGCAGCTGACCAATATGATAAGTCTGCTGCGGGCCATAGGCATAAGTAATATGGCCGTCTTTGAAATAAACCATAACGATAGCGTTTTGATTTTGAATCGCCAGCGTTCCGGTTTTACGAGTGGTTGCTACCAGTTGCAGGATCTCAGGCAGACTAAAATTTTCTACACTTCCTTGTAAATCGAGCTCTTTCAAGTTACTTCCTTGAGAAGATTCCGACATGTTGTAATCCATAGGTTGCCCCATCTTTTAGGTACTTTTACCTTGAGGATATGTCTTAGCCGTTATAGTGTCAATTTTGAAACTAGGGCTGTATCACTTTTTTTATTCCTATAAAAAGCGTGATATTGTACGCTTTGGCTAAAGGAAATCTGATATTATATTAACCCCGGGTTAAATATGAGCAAAAATACGCAAATCTATTACAAAATTCTAAAGCTTAAGAGAGGTCCAGTAACGGCCAGTCTGACAATTGACTCTCTGAAAAAACCTGTGATGGTCCCTCTGGAGCTGGTTAATAGAGAAGCACTCGAAGAAAAGATGCTGATTTCGGCAGTTCTCTTAAACAATATAAATGACCAAGCAGAAGAGCTGCAATGCGAAGCTAAAGCTGTGGCAATATTGGCACGGCGGGACCACTCTGTCGGAGAGTTGAAAAGAAAACTACGGCAGAAGAAATTCAGCGAGGCTGCAATCAGCCGGACTGTCTCTATCTATAAAAAAAGCGGGCTCTTAGATGACAAAAGCTATGCAGAAAAAGTCGTCAGCCGCCAATTGGCAGAAAAACCGTCCGGCAGGCCGTATTTGATATCTCTTCTTATGAGCAAACTTATCGTACGTGAACTGGCCGAAGAAACCGTAGAGTCGCTGTACCAAAGCCAAGATGAGCTTGGTCTGGCTGTCAGCGCCCTGAGCAAGCGCTGGAATCAATACAGCCAGTTTGAACTTGAAGAGGCCCGCCGCAAGGCCTATAATTACCTCTCCCGAAAAGGCTTCAGCTATGGCATCGCCAAAGATGCCTTTGAACAGCTAAGGCAGCAGCAAAAGGATTATTGAGATTAAAACAGCTGATTTACGAGAGTCATTTTTAAGCTTCTTTGAAGGCCAGGGACATAAACGCCTGCCCTCGTCGCCGGTAATTCCTTTTGATGACCCTACCCTGCTTTTCACCAATGCCGGCATGAACCAGTTCAAAGATGTCTTTACCGGTCAGCGCCAAGTTGATTATAAGCGGGCTACCTCCAGCCAGAAATGTATCCGCGCCGGAGGCAAGCATAACGACCTCGACAATGTCGGCTTTACGGCGCGCCATCATACCTTTTTTGAGATGTTAGGGAATTTCTCCTTTGGTGATTATTTCAAAGAAGAAGCTATCAAGTTTGCCTGGGAATGGCTCACCAAAGAACTGAAACTTCCCGCCAGCAGGCTTTATGCCACAGTCTATCAGGAAGATAATGATGCCTTTGGGCTGTGGGAAAAGATAGCGCCGGAATTAAAAGACGGCCGCATCATGCGCTTTGGCAAAAAAGATAATTACTGGTCGATGGGCGAACTTGGCCCCTGCGGACCATGCTCGGAAATTCACTTTGACCGCGGTGTGAAATATGGCAGCGGCCCCAACGATGTAGTAAACGGCGAAACCGACCGCTTTGTCGAAATCTGGAATCTGGTTTTTATGCAATACGATCAGCTGCCCGGCGGGAAGATGGTCGATTTACCCAAACCATCGGTAGATACCGGTGCCGGCTTAGAGCGGCTGGCCGCAATAGTTCAAAATGTAGAAACAAATTATCATATAGACCTCTTCAAAAATATCATTGCTGCTATCAGCGAAATAACCAAATCCGACTATAAAAAAAATCTCGCCTCGCATCATGTCATAGCCGACCATTTAAGAGCCTTAACTTTTGCCATTGCCGACGGCGCCGGAATCTCAAACGAGGGTCAGGGGTATGTTTTAAGGCGCATACTCCGCCGCGCCGCCAGACATGGCCGCAATTTAGGCATGAACGAGCCATTCATCTATAAGCTGGTGCCGGTGTTAGTTGAAGAGATGGCACAGGCTTACCCTGAAATCAAAGAGAAGCGTCCGCATATTATTAACGTTATTCATGCTGAAGAAGAAGCGTTTGGCCGCACGCTTGAGACGGGTTTGGCACACATAAATGAATATGTCTTGAAAGCCGAAACTGGAAAATTCAGAATAATGCCGGGCGAGGTAGTTTTTCGCCTCTACGACACTTTTGGATTTCCCTATGACTTAACTGAAATCATCGCAGCCGAGCACGGCCTAACACTTGATAAGGATGGTTTTGAGAAGCTGATGCAAAAACAGCAAGAACAATCGCGAAAGCCAATCAGTAGTAAGGATTGGTCAGGTGAAATTGGAAATCAACCAAATATGTACGGGATGCAAACCCCACCCACTGAATTCGTACGAGAGGACTTCAAGGTCGAAACTAAATTAGAGTTCGTTCAAGTTTTTAGACATACGACTTTGTCTGCTGAAAAGACTGAAGACATTGTGATGATTCTGACTAAAACACCTTTCTATCTCGAATCTGGTGGTCAGATAAGCGACACGGGCAAAATCTACAACGATAAAATCCTAATTGAAGTTAATGGAATTGGTAAACAGAGGGATTGGTACCTTCACTACGGTAGGCTTGTTAAAGGTTCATACGATGACATAAAGAATGGCATTAACGTAAAAGCCGAAGTCAACTCCGAGCGGCGCTGGGACATAATGCGTAATCATACTGCTACTCATCTGGCGCAGGCAGCACTTAGGAAAGTTCTGGGAACACACGTCAGGCAGTCCGGTTCGTATGTCGGGCCTGACAGACTTCGCTTTGACTTTTCACACCATCAGCCGATGACAGCCGATGAAATTCGTCAGGTCGAAGAAATAGTCAACGGCGAAATAATTAAAGGCTCTATCGTAAACACAGAACTGATGCCGCTTGAAAAAGCCAAGAAAACTGGCGCCATGGCCTTGTTCGGTGAAAAGTACGGTGACAAGGTGCGGGTTGTATCAATAGACGATTTTTCCAAAGAACTTTGCGGCGGCACACATGTGGAAAACGTTGGGCAGATCGGTCCTTTCAGAATCACTCTGGAAACCGGAGTTGCCTCAGGCGTAAGGCGTCTTGAAGCTGTGACCGGCACAGAAGCTCTCACGTTGATGCTTTCTGACAAGAATCTTATGAGGCAAATTGGCACGTTGGTCGGTCGACAGGGAGAAGAGATTGTCGAGGGTGTGGAGCTGCTTAGAGAAAGTAATGTAAATTTGAAGAAAGAAGTCCTCAAGTTTAAATCGCGGGCACTTATGGTTAAACCTTCTAAGGAGTGTATTATTGAGACTTCAAAGGGCACCTTGTCGATAACTTTCAATAACCTTGAGAAATCTGATAAAGAGACTATGTCCCTATGGATTGATTCCCAACAAGCCTCAAAAGACCCTGTATTTGCGATTGCGCTTGGGACTATCGGCGTGACGCCGACTTTGATGATGACATCAAGTGGCTCTGCGATCAGCCAATTCGAACTTGAAGCCAACAAAATTGCGAACCAAGTATTTCCACTATTAGGCGGCAAGGGCGGGGGAAGACCTTCCTTTGCTCGAGGGAAAATTAGTTCTGACAAAAGCGAAGATGAGATATTCAATATTACCAAGAATTCAATTGAGGAATATATTGGCTAAAGCCAGGGAGTTATTTTTAAAACATAGAGGCAACAAATGAGACACGGACAAGTCTTTCAACAATTGATCAGCACCAAAGAAAATCGCGGCGGCGGCTTTATGCTCTTAATCGACCCCGACCGCTATGGACAAAGCCAGGGGATGTCGATGGCCGAAGCAGCCGAAGACTGCGGAGTTGACGCTATTCTGGTGGGTAGTTCGTTTATGCTGAACACAAACTTTTCACAATCTGTCAAAGAGATAAAAGGCGCCACCAGACTTCCGGTAATTATTTTCCCCGGCTCGTTTGCGCAGCTGACGCCTGAGGCCGATGCGGTTTTGTTTACTTCGCTGATTTCAGGACGTAATCCAAACTATCTGATTGATGAGCAGGTACGCGGAGCGCCACTAGTCAAAAGATTTAACTTAGAGACTATCGCGACAGGCTATATGCTGATAGAATCGACTTCACTTACATCGGTGCAGTATATCTCCGGCACTTTACCGATTCCGCGAACAAAACCGGACATCGCCTGCGCTCATGCTCTGGCCGCCCAGTATCTGGGCATGAAAATGGTCTACCTTGAAGCCGGTTCAGGCGCAACTCAGTCCGTGCCGGATGAGATGATTCGAATGACAAGTGCGTATGTTGATATTCCGGTTATGGTCGGCGGCGGTCTGACCAATCCCGAGGAATGCGCTAGAAAGATAGAAGCTGGCGCTTCGTTTATCGTCTGCGGCAACTCACTCGAAGATGATCCCAACCATAATTACTTAAGAGAACTAACTTCAGCAACACACTCAAAAGAACACGTGACCGTATGAAAAAAGACGAAAAGCTAATTCGTTTGGAAGAAATAGCAGAGGAAACTTCTATCCTCCGCAAATCGATGGTTGAAGAACTTGGGCCTCAAATTCTTGAATTGGCTGCGGTAATTTCCGGAGTTATCGGCGCCGGAGGCAAATTGCTTCTGGCCGGCAACGGCGGCTCTGCGGCGGACTCTTCGCATTTTGCCGGAGAGATGATTGTGCGGCTCTCTGCTGAAAGAAACAGACAGGCGCTGCCGGCGATAGCGCTATCTGCTGATACGGCCGTGCTGACTGCTGCCGCCAACGATTTTGGTTTTGAAAATGTTTTTGCACGACAGGTTGAAGGAATCGGACAAAAGGGAGACATGCTTTTTGTACTTTCAACTTCCGGCAACTCCCCTAACCTTATTAAAGCAGTAGACACTGCCAAAAGAATGGGAATTATTACAGTAGGACTGCTGGGGAATAGCGGCGGCAAACTTGCCAGCGCCGTCGACCGTGCCCTGGTAATACCGCATCCCTCCACACAACGTGTTCAGGAAGAGCATATATTTATCATTCATATTTTGGTAGAACTGGTTGAAGGTGATTTGATTAAATGACCGCCGCCAAGAAAAACTGGCTGAATAATCTTATTTTCTATTTCTTTAGTCTCTTTCTTTTCTCTTCTACATTTTCAATAGCATTATCGCAGATAAGTCTGGGGCTGGCCTTAATTGTTTTTTTGGCTCTGATAATTTTGACAAAGAAAAACTTTTTTGAGCCGGAACTAAAATATTTCTATCTGGCCGTGGGCATCTACCTGCTCTGGAATATCATAGCTGCTCTGGCCAGCGGAACTCCTCTTAAATCTCTGCTGATGCTAAAAGAAGAATGGCTGTTTCTGATAATTCCAATAGCTGTTCATCTGATGCGTCAAAGGTTTTACCGCAGTGCGCTGCTGCTGATGCTCTCTGCCGGCATGATTCTTGTTTCTATCTACGCCATAGTACAGCACTATACCGGCTGGCATTGGTTTCGGTCATGGGCACCGCCGCTTGCCTCGGACCAGACTTATTATGCCTCCGGCGGTTTTCACCATTACCTGACATTCGGCAACTATTTTGCAGTGGCTGCTACTTTTATTCTGGCCTATGCAATACTCCAAAAAGAAAATCTTACTAAAAATTTGAATATGCTATTCGTTTCAGCCGCTATTTTGGGGCTGGTCTCGGTTGTCTTTTCTTACTCGCGCATGGCAGTGGCGGCGCTGCCTTTGCCGGTTCTGTTCATTGCTTATCTGAGAGGACGTAAATGGCTCTTTAGCGCTATAGTGCTGGTTCTAATAGTTGCCGCCTCTGCTTTGATAGGTATGGGTGAGCTTTCATTTAAGTTTACTGACGGACTATTACAGGATATTTCAAAATCAAATCAATCGTCCAGACTGTTCATCTGGGATAAGACTTTCGCTTTGATTAAGAACAAGCCTTTGTTTGGCGTTGGTCATGGCAATTTTGAAACTGCTTACGCTCAGCTGCTGGACTCTTCCAAGGGAGAAACGATTAACAGACCCCACGCCCATAACGACGTCATTGACAAAGCTGCCGTAACCGGAATCCCCGGAGCGATTGCATACTTGCTTATCTGGGTAGTTCTCTTCTGGCATTTGCACCGGGGCTGGCATAATAGCCAGCTTAGCGGAAGCAAAAGAATATTTTGCGCGGCTGCTGCGGTCGGCTCAATAGCATTCTTTATGACATCGCTGACTGAAGCTACCTTCTCGGATGAAGAAGTCAGGCAGCTATTGATGTTTGTCTGGGCGGCCGGTTTATACCCGCTGGTAGCGGACAAAGCCGCTCTAAAGCCGCCCTCACAGGAAACTTCTTGACAATTCATTGATATAAGGCTTTATAGACTTCAGAAATTATGGCAGCAAAACTAAAAAAGAAACAGGACAACAACTCCGAAGAATTCAAATGGCCTTTTGGAAGACGTAATTATATGTTTTTCGGGGCGGCCATGTTCTCAATTATTCTTGGCTATATTGCGCTTGGTCAGGGTTCGATAACTCTGGCGCCGATTCTTTTGGTTTTGGGCTATTGTGTTTTGGTGCCGGTCTCGCTTATCATCAAAGGTGACCCCGATCAGAACGAATCAGAAATAGCCGACCGAGAAAACTAATCAGTTTGCTTTTCTTTCTAATTTTAGAATTTAATTATTCCTGAAATCTTCAACTCTGCTTTTGTACTGTTTTATAAGGGCTGAGGTTTCGTCGTCTGAGGTGGTCTCGGCGATAATATTAAACGCGGCCTTGTAGCGGTCGGGCGTAACCAGCACCCAGCCGCCGTTTTCAAAAATGCGAACGCCATCAATGAGCTGATGTTTTTTGTCTTTGGCCTCTGTAATAAGTTTTCTCAATACCCTGCCCTTGCTGGACCAGGGACAGGGCACAGCAGCTGTCTGACTTTTGTAAATATCCAGCTTTTGGCGCAGAGCGGCTAACGTTTCACCTGACTCGGTCAGCATTTCCAGTAACTTTATAACTGATAATATTGCATCAGAGGCGCTCTGGAAACCGGGGAAAATAAATCCGCCGATGGTGCCGCCTACAAAAGAAACTTCACCTCTGCGGAATATCTCCATCATGGCCAGATGTGTACTCGGCACCCGGATAACTTCGACATTATGTTGGGCTGCAATTTTTTCGACTCCCATTGAGGCATTGACCGGCACCGCTATTTTTTTCACTTTATGAAGCTTCAAAAACAGCTCAGTAACTATGAGAAGCAGAAGCTGGTCGTCTATCGGCAGGCCGTCGCCATCGACTACTTTTATCTTTTCCGCCGCCGGGTTTATTACAAATCCGATATCGGCGTTGAGCGATTTGACAATCGAGGAAATCTGTGCGGTCGAAGCCAGAAACGATTGTTCAGCGCCTCCTGTAAGCTCCCGGCTGGGATTGAGAGATGCATTCAGTTCGACTGCCGAGACTCCCAATTCAGAAAATATTGCCGGAAAAACCTGACTAGAGGCGCCGTTAGAATGATCTATGACAATTTTAACTCCGGCTTTCTTAATAACATCTTTTTTTATGTGCGCCATAAATTCACGACGGTAATCTTCGAGAAGGAATTTTGGTCTGTTCAGACGGCCGATTTTGTCAAGCGTGACGCGCTGGTAATCTTCGCCAATGTACAGCCTTTCCACTTTCTTTAGTTTTGACGCCGGCATATCCAGTCCGTCGCCGTCAAAAAATATAATGTCTATCAGCCGATAGTCTAGCGGGTTGTGCCGGAAATATACCCCGGCAGAATAGCTGCCGTTGTGCAGACAATAGCGCACGACCGGAATGGGCAGCATTTCCAAATCGTCGGCGGTTACTCCGGCCGCCAGGATTCCCGAGAGCATACCTCTCTTTAACAGACGCGAGGCGTCCGAGGCATCACGGCTGGTTACCAGTGAACTGCCTTCTCCCAGAAAGGCGCCAAAGGCAGAGCCTATTTTTACTGCCATCTCCGGAGTAATTTCGGTAAGTGCCAGACCGGTAATTTTGGAATCTGTGAAAAGCTCCCTGTTCCATTTTTCTCCCCAGACCATTGAGCTCGAGACAATAGCGCCATCGTCGACACTTTTGCCCGGCCAGATTTTGCAGTTGGCTTTGACCGTGGCCGAATCTCCAATAGTGCATTCGTCTGAGACGACCACGTTATCCAATAGCTGTACATTTTGTCCAAGTTTGGAGTTGCTGCAGACTATCGCTTCGGTCATAGATGTTTCTGCGCCGATTTTCGTATTTTCCCAGATGATACTTTTCTTAATAAGTGCGCCTGCGCCAATTTCTGAATTGGCACCGATTACGCAGTTTTCCAGCTTAGCCGATGACGATATTTGTGCTCCTTTGCCTATGAACACTTTTCCTTTGATAGAAATCTTCTCAGGAATTTTTGCCAGTTTGTCGTAATAGAGCCTGCCGCCAGCGTATTCTTTGCTCTCATAAAATAAAATCTCAGCCGAGGGCTTGTCATCGAAAATGTCATAGTGCACCTGACGGTACTCATCGATATTGCCGACATCACGCCAGTAGCCATCCATAATGCGGCCGTACAACTTCATTTTAGCTGACAGCATTTTGGGATAGAGGTCTTGCGAAAAATCAAAGCTGGTTCTTTTTGGAATCATATTAATTACGGCCGGTTCCAGAATGTAGATGCCGGTATTGATAGTATCAGAAAAGGCCTCGCTCCAGGTGGGCTTCTCCAAAAACCTGACAATCCTGTCGTCTTCGTCTGTGATGACAATGCCGTAAGCCAGCGGATTGTCCAGTCGCGTCAGAAGAATAGTGGCCTCTGCCTTTTTGTCCTGGTGCCACTTTATCGCCTGGCCTAAATCAAAATTTGTTATCAAATCTCCTGATATTACTATTACCGGTTCGCGGTTGTTCTCCAGCGCAAAAGCTACGGCGCCGGCGGTGCCATAATCTTCTTCAGGTTTGATGTATGACATGCTGACGCCAAATTTGCTGCCGTCTCCGAAATATTCTCGGATAGCGTCTGACTGGAAATAGAGCAGCGCTGTAATATCGGTCAAGCCATGCTTGGCAAGCAGCGAAACCACATGTTCCATCATTGGTCTGTTTAAAACAGGCACCATCGGCTTCGGCCTATTAATTGTGAGCGGCCTGAGTCTGGTTCCAAAACCTCCGGCCATGACAATCGCTTTCATTTTCAGCTAAGTCCCTTCATATATCCAAGGTCGACCAATTTCGATTTGACATCATCAAAATCATCATAATCCAGATACTCAATACTATTGTCATCACAATATTTTTTGAGGTCTTTTTTGGCAAAGAGAACATCGGCTGCTTTGACAGCGCAGACATCGGAATAGCCATCCCCTATAAATACAACGTCGGCCTCGCCTTGGTGCTGTTTTTTTAAGTCCTCTATCCGTTCTTCCTTGCAGCTTCCGCAACTCTGGCAACGACGATTGTCATAAGGAAACATAATGGAAATTCCGCCGTTTTCAAATATCGCTTTGTTGCTTATCGCTTTAATTCCGGTCAGGTCAAATTTGTTTAAGAGAAACTCTATATAAAAATCCAGTCCGTCGGAAATTATAGTCAAAGAAATGTCCTGTTCCCGGCAGGTTTTGACAAACTCAGGAAAAGCTTTATCCAGTTTGAAATCCTCGAGAAATTTGAACGCCTGCTCTTTGCTGGTTTTTACCAGAGCAGCTTCGCGAATCAGGCACTCCCGGGTCGACATCTCTCCCGATTTCCAGAAAGGCAGCAGTTCATCGTTTTTGCCGCCTGAAAAGTGATGAAAAAAACTGTAGCCGACATCGCGGGTTGAAATCGTGCCGTCAAAATCTACTGCTATCAGGCATTTTTTTTCTACCATGAGAGACTCGCCCCGAGATAAATTGTGACAGCAAGAAGCATCATAAAAGCATAGCTCCAGATCATAAAGGTTCTGTTATTCGTGCTCTTAAACTGCGCCGCGAAAACTGCCAATCTGCCTACGGTCAATATCATCAACAAAATCACACACCAAAGGCTTAGTTTTTTTGCTATAGGATTTTCCGCATAAAGCAACACCGATATCAGTAAACTCAGCGACAGCGCCAAATACCAGAAAGACAACTGATACTTATACAGCCAATCATTTTTTTGCAGCCTATCCATCATAATAATTACCCCAGGGCACTACTTAACAACTTGTAGGCAGTAAACAGCATAACAATCAGAAATACAATCTTGACAGCCAGCGGTTTGGCCAGTGTGCCCAGTTTGCCGCCGATCATGCCACCGATCACAACGCCCAGAATGACCGGCATGGCAGCAGAGGCATCCAGTCGCCCTGAGCCAAGATAAACAGCCGTGGCTGCGGTAGCAGAAAAACCTATGACCATGGCCGAGGTACCTCTGGCTACGCTCAGATCTTTACCAAACAGAAGATAAAGAGCCGGAATAAAAAAGATACCCCCTCCGACGCCAAGAGTGGCGGCGATTGTGCCGGTAAGAAGTGCTACTGCTGCTGCTATAGAATAGTAGAGTGTCTTGCTGTCAGCATGCCACTTCTTCTCAGAATCATTTTTTTTCTTAAAGAGCATGAGCGCCGCATAAACAACAAGAACCGAGAAAATCAGCTGTATTATATTCGAAGGTATATAGGCGCTAATGATGCTGCCGGCAACACCGCCAATCGTCATGAAAACACCTAGGACAACAACCAGTTCATTGTCTATCAGATTTTTTTTCAAGAACGGCGTAGATGCTGACATTGAGCCTACTATAATCGCGGCCATAGAAATTGGCGCGGCAGCTTTGATATCCATGCCCATTACAATGGCCATAAAGGGCACCATTATTATGCCGCCGCCCAGCCCCAGATATCCCCCAAGCAATCCTCCGGTTAAGCCGCAACAAATGTATAAAATTGCTTCCAGTTTTTAGTTCCTCTTTTTTAAGGCTTGAATAGCAACCTGGATCGGTTCGTATTCAGAAGCAAAGGCTTCCTTGTAAGAACGGTAGACGCCAAATTTTCTTTCGAGCGACTGCTGCCTCAGACGCAGCCAGATAAAATCTGCAAATTTTTTGAAGTATAGCTCATCTGCCAGCCGCGAATTTTCTGTAAGAACAGCTGCCACACTTTTCATGTTTTTCGTCTCTGCCTGGGACTCTAAATATTTCGCAATCTCTGTTGTTTTAGATTCAAAATCAAAATTGCCGGCCAAGGCAAATTCTTGGAGCCTGGCGACCCAGATGTCGCGGGTCTCCGAAGAATTATCGGCGCCAATTATTTCATCCTGATATTTGTGAGCAAATCGAAAGAGAGCCAGCGATCTCTCCAGTTCATTATAAAAAGCACTCTTTTCAATATACTCAATATAAGAGTCGGGAATAATTCCGCGGTCACTTTTAGCATCAGCTCTGCCGGGAGAATTTATGAATTTCCTCCCCTCGAAATAGTAACGTGAGATGGTCAGTCTAAGACCGTCTCCATCGGACAATCTGAAATATCCCTGCACCAGACCTTTTCCGAAAGTAGTATCGCCTACTATAATCGCTTTACCGGAATATTTAAGCGCTCCGGCGACAATCTCCGATGAAGAGGCCGAGGCGCCATTTACTAAAATCGCTAGCGGTAATTCGGGCAGGTCGATTTCTTTACTGGCATAATACTCTTCGCTTTCCCAGCGGGATTTCCCAAATGAGCCGACAATGAATTCGTTTTTCTCAAGAAACAGATCTACTGTTTTTCTGGCTTCTTCAAAAAGGCCGCCGGGATTATCCCGCAGGTCCAGTATCAGTCCCTTGACAGCTTGAGGATTGTTTTTTATTAAAGAATCGAGGGCGGCTTTTAAGTCATCAGTCGCACCGGCATTAAAATCCAAAAGCCTGACGTATACAAAACTGTCAGGCCTGATACCAGCGTAAGGAACATGAAGGAAATCTATTCTTTTTCTTTCTATTTCAAACTGCAAAGTATCGCCGGTGGCGGGTCTCAAAATTTTTGCCGTTATAGTAGTCCCTTCTTCACCTTTTACTATTTTTATCGACGCGGTAGACGACAATCCACCCAGTGTGATAGAGTCAACTTTTGTAATAATATCACCATTCAAGATACCTGCAACTGCCGCCGGACCATTCTCGCGTACTGAGATTATGAGCAGACCTCTTTTTTCAGCTGTCACCAAAACACCAATGCCGTGATAGCCGCCGCTCAATTCGTCCACAAACTGGTCAAGCTGCTCTTTATCGATATAACTGGAAAACGGGTCGAGCTGGTCAAAGATTGCCTGGCGGGCCGAAAGCATAGCGCTCTGCCAGTTGACTCGGTCGGGGTAAACGTCACGAATAATTTTGGCTGCCCTGAACAAACTCTGCGAATATTTCACAGCCGGGTCTGAGATAACAATAACTGCCATTCCTCCGGCAATACTTATTGTTAGAGCCAAAAATAGAACAGTTAGGATTATAGATTTTTTTTCGAAATATTGATTTTGGCTCATTGCAGCTTGAGTCTTCTTTTTAGAATTGTTTTGACTTGCTCAAATATTACGTCAGGCAAAGGTGAGCTGTCTATTAGTTTGACTCGGCGCTTTTCAATTCTGGCAATCTCTTGAAATCCTTTTCGCACCCGCCTGTGAAAAGCCAGCGCCTGTGACTCTAACCTATCAGGAGTTTTGCCGCGCCTTTTTGCAGCTGTTTTCAAATCAACATCGAAGACAAATGTAAATTCCGGCACGATATTAGCTGTAGCTATTTTGTGAAGAGATTTGACCATCTTAATGTTGAGTCTACGACCATAGCCTTGATAGGCGGTGGTACTGTCGTAAAACCTGTCACAGAGAACTACCAGACCATTAGCCAGGGCAGGTTTAATCTTTAAGGCGGTTAGCTCTGAACGGGCAGCCTCATATAAAAGCAATTCTGTCAAATCCGGAATAGCTAACTTTTTATTTAATAGAATCTTCCTGAGCTTTTCAGCCACAGGCGTAGAGCCCGGTTCGCGCAGCAAGATAACCTTTTTTTTCAATTTCTTAAGATAGTTAAAAGCTTTTCCGGCCTGAACTGATTTACCGCAGCCATCAATCCCCTCAAAAGTTATCAGCTGGCCTGTATGTTTATTTTGCGTTGTCATAATAATGTTTCAATTATGTTTTATAAAAAACCGGCGATTAAATCAACCGCCGGTTATAATATTCAATAATACTGTCGGGAAAACTACTTTTTCTTCCTGACAATCCTTTTTGGTCTGGGGCGCCTGAGCCCTTTGGCCGCCATAGCCGGCACGGTCTTTCTGCTTACGGAGACCGTTTTGGCCGTCTTCTTAGTACGTTTGATGGAAATAGCAGTTGTTTTAGCAGCCTTCTTTTTCCAGCCATACCTGGTGATGAATTCCTCGGTCAATATACGGGCCTCTTCATCGGTATACTGCACCGGCGGAGATTTCTTGAAATAGGAAGAAGGTCCATTGAGCGAGCCGGATAGTTTATTATCAAGAGCCAGCTTGCAACAACGGACAGCGTCAATTACCACCCCGGCCGAGTTGGGGCTGTCCCAGACTTCAAGCTTCATTTCAACGTTAAGAGGCACATCTCCAAAGGTCGTGCCTTCCATCCGGATATAGGCCCACTTACGGTCTGAAAGCCAGGGCACGTAATCCGAAGGACCGATATGAATGTTATCTTTGCCCATATCGTAGGGAAGCTGGCTGGAGACGGCGTTCGTTTTGGAAATCTTCTTGGATTCTAAACGGGAGCGCTCCAGCATATTCAAGAAGTCGGTATTGCCGCCAAAATTGAGTTGATAAGTATGGTCGAGTCTGACACCGCGGTCATAAAAAAGACGTGTCAAAACTCGGTGGGTGATAGTTGAACCGACCTGCGACTTGATATCATCGCCAATAATCGGCAGACCTTTTTTCTCAAAGCGTTTTTGCCAGTATTGCTCTCTGGCAATAAAGACCGGAATGCAGTTAACGAAACCGCAGCCGGCTTCCAGCACCTGCTCCACATACCATTTGGTGGCTTCCTCAGAACCAACCGGCAGATAATTTATAACTACATCGGTGCGTGTTTCTTTTAATAGTTTGACAATATCAACCGTGTCGCCGGGAGCTTTTTCTATAACTTGAGAAAGATAATACCCTAAACCGTCATGGGTCATGCCGCGCCTGACTTTCACGCCGGATTTGGGAACGCCTGAAAATTTGAAAGTATTGTTGGGCTTGGTGAAGATTGCTTCAGACAAATCTTTACCAACTTTGTTTTTATCAATATCAATCGCCGCCGAAAACTCAATATCCCTGATATGATATCCGCCCAGATTGACATGCATCAGCCCCGGCACCAGATCACCATCTTTGGCATTCTTGTAATATTCTACTCCCTGTACCAAAGACGAGGCGCAGTTGCCGACCCCGATGATAGCTACTCTGACTTTTGACATATAACAGAACTCCTTTTTGAAATTTCTTTTGTTACTTAAATGAACCTCGAATATATCAGAATGTAAGAGGGCTGTCAATTTCTATTTGCTTTTTGGGGTCAGTTATATATCTTAAGTTTATTATTTATGACTATATAGTCATAAAGGCCTGAAATTTGACATATATGAAGACTTATAATTATGATTGATGAAAATCTGATAGCTGAACTGGTCCGAAGAAAGGTAGTTACTGAGACTTTCCGGCGGCTGCCGCCCGCTAAAAAAGAAAAACTATATTCCACTGCCTTACATATTTTTGCCAAATACGGTTACGACGGCATGGCCATAGACCAGTTCTGTGCTAATGCCAGAATATCCAAAGGTTCATTCTTTCAGTATTTCCCTTCTAAAACTCACCTGTTGGAGTTTGCCCTGCTCCTTTTTGACCACACTTTGATAGAAGTTTCGGAAAAATTAAGAGAAACAGAAACTGCGGTTATGGCCAAAGACCGGCTGCTGCAATTGATCCTGGCGCTGGGCGGCAGAGACGTTCTTCAGGCAGTTGAAAAGAAATTTTATCTGTTTGCCGTAAACTCTCTTCATCATAGTGCGGTAGCTGTAGAAGGCATTCAACTTGAGCGTCATCTTTATGATTTTATTTCCGAAGTAGTCAGACGTGCTGTAGAAACCAGAGAAGTTCGTTCCGATTACGCCACCGAGGCAACCATTAGATTCGTAGCACGAACTATTGACGGCATCCTCACAGATTTTTTCTTAAGCGGTAAAATTCCTGACAGGGAAACAACCGTGCCTCTGATCGAATACTTGTTTGACGGCATAAAAAATTAGTAAACTCTGGCGCCAAGCTCGGCCTCGTCAACCGGCCGCAGAAGAGCAATCCCGCCGTCCGGCTTACTGATACCTAAGACCAGAACCTGAGACTCAAAACCGGCAATATTTTTGGTTGGGAAATTCACGACAGCCAGACATTGTTTATTTAGTAGTTGTTCGACAGTGTAGTCACTTTTGAAACGACCACAAGATTGTTTGATGCCAATTTCTTTTCCAAAGTCGATCTTAAATTTATAAGTCGGAAACTTTGCCCGCTCAAAATCTGTAACTTCGATTATCTGACCGACTCTGATATCAACTTTTTCAAACTCTTCAAATGTAATAAGGTCGCTCAAAGCTTTTAGCCCGCGTTCACTTTTACTTTAACTTTGTAATCTGCCATAGCCAGAAGTTTTTCCTGCCTGATGCGAACAGCGGCTTCAGTCATAGGGAAATCCGGACCAACATGCTCAAGCATGATAGAAGAGGTAGCCGCTGCGAAGCATCCGGCCCGCCGCAAATCTCCATCGCTTTTAAAATATTCAAAAGTAAAGCCGGCCATATGGGTATCACCGCAGCCGGTGGCATCGACAACATTGGCATCGTAGGGCGGAATATCATAAAACTCCTGGCCGTCATATACAATCGAACCCAAATCTGCCAAGGTTACTATGACAATTTTCGCTCCCCAGGACTTTATTATCTCTGCTGCTTTATAAGGGTTTTCACGACAGTCAATGCCGGTCAAGATGCGCCCTTCGAGTTCGTTGGGCTTGACGATATCGAACAGTCCCAGAATTTCTTCAATCCCCTCGGTCTTATGGTGGTAAATTTCATTTTGCTCGTCTGCTCCGCGGATTAATCCTTGCGGATCACAAAACATCAGGCCCTCAAAATCCTGCCTGATTCTTTTGATTTCATCAAAGGAAACTTCACCCAGAATCGGACCAATCAAGACAGCTTGTGAGTCTTTGTATAACGACGGCGAAAGCTGTTCGATATTATCAGCCCGCTCAATTAGTTTTAAAGTCCTGTTGCCAAAATCATCGTAATAGTGCAAAGAGAAGCCGCCTGTTTTTTCTGACGGTAGAATTTCATGTTTGATACCGAACCGATCAAGGTCCTGCTCAAGCTGCATTTTGTAATCATCACCGGCGCAACCCACGAATGTTACTTCGCTGCCAATTTTGCTCAAAGCCAGAGCTGCATTGGTAGAGCAGCCGGAGAGAACCCGACCTATCGGTTCAACTTTCTGAATCTTGATTAAATCATAAACGGGGTTGCCGATTACGGTGATCATTAAACTTCTTTTTTATCTCCGAGCATTTTCTTGGTGTAAAACAGCCGCTGAATAGCGGTAATGACAGAAGTTGCCCCGACTATGATTAGTGCCAGTTCAAGCCAGCCGCCATTGGGGAAAGTACCGGTAGGACGATAGATTTCAATTATGGAGCCACCTATAATGACCAGAAATTTCTCCAGTCGTCCCATTATGCCAACTGCACAGTTTTCAAGCTTGCCGATAGATTCTGCTGCCGCCCGTGTGTAACTTGCGATGAGCATTCCAAATAGTGCGAACAGCCCCCAGCCCGGATGAACCGCTCCTGAAAGTGTAATTCCGGCAAGAATAAAAAATTCGCCATATCTGTCGGAAACGTGGTCGAAAAATCCTCCGAAAACAGTTCCTATATTCCCCGCTCTGGCGGTGGAGCCATCGAGCATATCCGTTATCGAAGTAACGATGATAAATACAACCCCCCAAAAGAAATCGGCTCTCCAGAAAAAAATACCGGAGACCATGGCCGAAATCATGGACACTATCGTTATAAAATTAGGACGCAGACCCATTTTATAACAGACTTTCCCCAACGCTAGTGAGTAGCGCTCATACAATATCCGTTTTTGCTGATTTATTCCCGGCAAGGCAGATTAGTCTTTCTCTGTTATTTTCTCCACATCAGAATATAGATTATTATATGTCAGAATCAATCCCGCAAGCAACAACAACCCAAATCCGAACTAAACTAACTGATTCGGTTCATTGACTTTCCGGGAGTTCGGCGGAATATTCCTGCCAATGTTTATTGACTATGTTGAAATAGAAATAGATGCCGGCAATGGCGGCCCCGGTTGCGTCTCTTTTCATCAGGAGAAGTTTGTCCCCAAGGGAGGCCCCGATGGCGGCGATGGCGGCCACGGCGGCAGCGTCATCGCTACTGCCGATTCTCAGCTGTCTACTCTTTTGGATTTTAGATACCAACGTAAATACAAGGCAGAAAACGGAAAACATGGCGAAGGCGGACTCAAATCCGGAAAGTCAGGAAAAGACATAATTCTTAGGCTGCCGGTTGGAACAGTTATTAAAGATCTTTCATCCGGAGATCTGATTGTAGACCTGGATGAAGCAGGAGCAGAATTTGTCTTAGCAAAAGGCGGACGAGGCGGCAGAGGCAATAATCATTTTAAGTCTGCTACCAATCAAACCCCGCGCCGGGCCGATGACGGCAGCCCGGGTGAAAAGAAAAAGGTAGCGCTCGAACTTAAACTTTTGGCTGATGTCGGTTTAGTCGGTTTTCCCAATGCCGGTAAATCCACTATTCTGGCCACACTTTCGGCGGCCCGCCCAAAAATTGCTGATTATCCCTTCACTACCCTCAAACCCAATCTTGGAATCGTGAGCATCCGAGAACATAAGTCTTTTGTGATGGCAGACATACCGGGACTTATCGAGGGAGCATCGCTGGGCAAAGGACTGGGACTGCAGTTTCTCAGACATATTCAACGCACCAAGATTTTGGCCTATATTATTGACATAAATGAGCCGGATATTAAGCAAGCTTTTTGCTCTTTGCAAAAGGAGCTCGAGGAATTTGACGATTTTCTTTTAAGTAAGGTTTCGCTGGTGATAGTAACCAAAACAGATACAGTCTCAGAAAGTGATTTGAAGAAACTTTCCGGGAAGCTTCCTTCGGACTATATTTACATATCCGCAGTATCAGGCAGTGGGATTAACGGGTTTAAACAGGAGATAGAAAAACGTCTTGACCAACTCAGAGCTTAAAGAAAGGCTGACCGGCGCCATCGCTCTTATGAAAATTCCGGGAGTGGGACGTGTAAGTTACGAGAAGCTGGTAAAAAAGTTTGGCTCTCCTGAAGGAGTATTTGAGGCAAGCATAGATGAGATTTCAATGCTCGACCGCATCTCACGCGGGATGGCATCAGGCATAAAAAGAGAATGCGATTTGCCAGAAGCCGGCCAGATCGCCTCAAAAATAGTGCAGTTAGGCTGGCAGGTTATGTTTCTGGGGGATGAAAATTACCCCGAACAGCTAAAAACGATACCCGCCCCTCCGCCGCTTTTATTTGCAACAGGCCAGGAACTCACTCAGGATGAAAAGTTAATTGCAATTGTCGGTACCCGGCATGCTACCGAAGCAGGTGAATTATTCACCTACCGGCTTGCCACCGAACTGGTTAACGAAGGCATAACGGTCGTCTCCGGCATGGCCGAAGGAATTGATTCGGCAGCACACAAAGGAGCCCTTGATGCTGGCGGCAAGACAATAGCTGTCTGGGGAAGTTCGCTTGATATTGTATTTCCAGCTTCAAATCGAAAACTTGCCGAAAAAATCAAGAAACAGGGAACTGTCTATTCTGAATATTTACCGGAGACACGGCCGGATAAAGCTTTTTTTCCGGAAAGAAACAGAATAATTTCAGGCTTATCCTCGGGGATTGTCGTGGTTGAAGCTGGCGAAAAGTCCGGTGCGCTAATTACTGCCGGGCATGGCCTGGAACAGGGCAAGGAAATATTTGCAGTTCCCGGAGGCCCCGGCGCTGCCAAAAGCCAGGGAGTGAATAATCTTATTAAAAAAGGCGCCCGCTTGCTGACTTCAGTTCAGGATATTTTTGACGAATTGCCGCTACTCAAAAATCAAATATTGGTCAAAAAATTCAGACGCCTACCCGATATGACCGAGACTGAACAAAAAATTGTAGGGCTGTTTACAGAAGGACCGAAACAGCTTGACCAGATTTCCAGAGAAGTAGAATTGCCCATAGGCGAACTGACCGAGTTTATGCTGACTATGGAGCTGAGAGGTATTATCAGGGAACTTCCCGGAAAAAGATTCGTATTGTCAGAAGATTTTCAATGATCAAGAGAACCGCCATAGTAACCAACAGATTGGGACTTCATGCACGGCCGGCGGCTCTTTTGGTCACTACCGCCACAAAATTTGAATCCCAATTTTTCATCAGCAAAGACTCTATCAGGGTTAACGGTAAGTCCATCATGGGGGTAATGATGCTGGCAGCTGAAATGGGTACTGAGCTCATTTTGGAAGTCGACGGCCCTGATGAAATTGAAGCAATGGCAGAAATTCTGAAAATAATAGAGTCCGGCTTTGAGGAATCCACTTAGATAATATCTTGCTTTGAACAATTCCTCCACTGTATACTTTCAGAAAGTAAGTCAATAATAGAACCATCAAAATTGAATAGTAATGAAAGCTGTAGACAGACATAAAGTAATTAAAGGCAGACCCATTGCAGCCGGTATCGTGATTGGAAACAGCAGAGTTGTGCTGCCGGGCGAAACTCAGGTCGTTGATATAGCTGTTTCGGATTCTGCTCTCGGCGGTGAAATTAATTCTTTGGAGCTCGCTGTAAAAGAAACTGTTAACGAGCTTAACGATTTAAGAGATTCGGCAATCAAGAAAATGGGCGGCCCGGCAACTAAAATTTTCGAAGCCCAACTTATGATTGCTCAAGATAGGGAATTCTTAGGCCAGGTTAAGAAAGATATCAGGTCAGAGAAACTGAATGCCGCTTTTGTCTACAATGAACATATAAAGAGGGCCACGGCCCCTTTGAAAAGATCAGCCGACACCTATATCCGTCAGATGGCCCTGGATATTGAAGCAGTAGCCGGCAGGATAATTTCGCATTTAAGCGGCAAGACCAGAAAAGACCATGTAATCCCGCCCAATACCGTGCTTATTGGCAAATCATTTACTCCCGGCGAAGTCTTAAGTTACCGGCGGCAAAAGGTAATCGGTTTTGTTGTGGCCGAAGGAGGCCCGGATTCGCATATGGGACTTATTGCCAGAGCCTTGTACCTGCCAGTTGTCATTGCCAAAGACTTAAATCTTTCAAAGCTTGTCAGCGGCCAGCAAATAATTTTAGATGCGATTGATGGGAAAATTATCTTCGCCCCCACAGCTGAAGAAATCTCTAACTATCAGCAGCGTAGAAAAAAGATGGGCCCGGCGCTCATCACTCGCATCAGACATCTCAAAGATATTCCCCCAAAAACGCGCGACGGAGTTGAAATCCCTGTCGGCGGCAATATGACTTTGCCGGGGCCGGCTGAAGAAATTATGGCTGAAAAAAATATCCCGATCGGCCTCTATCGAAGTGAGTTTTTGTATCTGGCTAAGGGCGCCTTCCCTGACGAAGAAACTCAATTTGAACATTATGAACAGGTTGCCAGGAAATTTGCCGGTTCTTCGGTGGTTATCAGAACTTTTGATTTAGGATATGACAAAATGTCTGCCGACGACGCCTGGCCGCACGAAGAAAACCCGGCTCTGGGCTGGCGCGGAATACGGCCGATGCTGGAAATGAAGAGTTTATTTAAGGATCAAATCAGAGCAATTCTCAGAGCCTCCAGCAGAAAAAATCTCAAAATCCTGCTGCCGATGATTTCTGACATATTGGAATTTGACCAGGCCAAAAGACTCATAGCCCAGGTAAAATTTGAACTTAAGAAAAAGAAAGTTCAATATGATGAAAACATCCCAATCGGCATTATGGTTGAGGTACCCTCGACCGTCTTAATAGCCGACAGCCTGTTCCCCAAAGTTGACTTCTTATCTATAGGCACCAACGACTTAACGCAATATGTCCTGGCCGCTGACAGAAAGAACAGTAAAGTGGCCGGCCTCTATAGCTGCTTTCACCCGGCGGTTCTTCAGATGATAAAAATGACAGTGGACAAAGCCAAAATCTATGGCAAACCTGTTGCTGTCTGCGGTGAAATGGCCGGAGACATCCTAGCGCTGCCATTTTTTATAGGGCTCAAAATTGATTTGTTATCAATGAGTCCTAATCGTATAGTAGACCTATGCAGAACCGTAAAAAAAATCGACTCGAGCCTGGTACAGCCCTTAGTGCACTCAGTACTGGCCAGTTCGTCCACCTCGTCAGTAATAAAAAGATTGGAAAGTTTTAAAAATGCGATCGGAAGTAGAAGACAAAAAGGAAGCCACTTTGAGTAAACTTGATAACACCGAACAGATGCGCTCATTAGATCCGGGCAACATGTATAATTATATTTTTGATTTTCCTGAGCAGCTGGCCAGAGCTCTAAATATTGGCAAAAGCTGGAAAATTGATAAAGATATGTTTCAGGAAATTAAAAATGTGGTGGTTATCGGCATGGGCGGCTCTGCCATTGGCGGAGATTTGGCCAGGTCGTTTTTGAGTTCCAAACTGCTTGTTCCTTTTCATATTTGCCGCCATTACACCTTACCGGAGTTTGTCGACGATGAATCTCTGGTAATAGTTTCTTCCTATAGTGGCAATACTGAAGAAACTCTGGCAGCGCTTGATGACGCCCTAAGCCGCAAAGCTATGATTGCTGCCATAAGCACCGGCGGCATGCTGGCCGATGTCTGCAAGCTCAATGAAATTCCTATGGCCACTCTGCCGGGGGGAATGCAGCCCCGGGCAGCTCTTGGCTTTTCTTTTATTCCACTTCTGATGCTGCTTCAGAAAGTCGACCTAATAGAAAATATAGAAGAACAGGTAAAAACGGCCATTGAAAGTCTTAAGACATTTAGAGAAGATTATACCGAAGATACCCAGGCAAGTGCCAACCCTGCCAAGCAACTGGCAGAGAAACTTCTCGGCAAAATAGTAATGGTCTATTCCGGACCAACCTTGACCGACGCTGTGGCCGTCAGATGGAAAGGACAGTTTTGTGAAAACTCCAAGACGCTGGCCTTTGCAAACCAATTCCCTGAGTTTAATCATAACGAACTGGTCGGCTGGTCCGATGTTACCCGTAATTTCACCGATAAACTGGCAGCTATAATACTTCGTGACACCGCGGATCATCCGCAGGTTAAGAAACGTATGGATATTGTGAATCCACTTATCGAAGAAACGGGAGCTGATGTAATAGAAGTTGAGTCGCGCGGCTCTTCTGAGCTCGAAAGAATTCTCAGCCTTATTCAGATGGGCGACTTTGTCTCTTACTATCTGGCGATATTAAATGACCAGGACCCAACTCCGGTTTTGTCTATTGAAATGCTTAAAGATGCTTTGTCTGATAAAGACGTTTGATACTATGATAAAATAGCCCCTGGGACATTCATTCGCATTGCCCCCAAATCGGCGCAAACCGCTGACAGGCAATAAATTAAGCTATTAGCCGCTCAAAAAATCAATTGACAGGCTGATAGCTTCTGTATATAGTTTAGCATAGCGGAAATCAGAGAACCCGCTACCCAACAAGCTTCAACAATATTCCGCCAATTTTTGACTGGGCATAAAGATGTTTAAGACATAACCAATATCAAAGGAGTGTAACATGAAACGCTTAATTTCTGTATTGGCAATTGCGCTGATACTAACAATGATGTCATGGGGGACGGCAAATTCTCTCGACGCCCCCGAAAAACTGATCGTAGTTAATTACGACCACCCCTGGGGTGGCGAACATGATAACGGAGATTTTCCTACCCTCATACCCGATCCAGAAGACCCTCTTCCGGAGATAAAGCGATCAAGCGGTTTCAGGTCCTGGATAACTAACTGGTTCTACAACAGTATCTATTACCTGAATTTCTTGCCAAAGGACGACATCACTGTTGACGTAATCGAAGACACTAACACCTATAACGATGCAACCAACTATAACTATACGGGGACAGGCAAATGAACCGAAGCGTAAGACACGGCGATTCGTTCCCGGATGTTGCGTTGCATTATCTAAGGTCGCTTATCAAGCGCCGGGAATATGCCAATGTGGTCAAATACTACGAAGATAATCGTAGCGAATTTGATGCATTCGGCGGCACCAGAGCAGGTGAATCACTTCATCTGGTGTCACAGGCCTACGCTTCTGTAAATAACCAATCTTCAGCGTTAAGAACCGCTCGACTGGCTCAACAAGAAGCCGTCGCGAATGGCGATTCGATTTTACTCGCTGAGATATTTGCTACTATCGGATCGGTACTGATTCGATTGGGCGAGTACAAAGAAGCAGAAAAGGCCTATCGTGATGCGGAGTCTATTTTCCGCAGAAACGACCAACTCGAAGGACAATGCCGGGCATTAAATCAGCTCTCGGGATTGTTTTTCAGACAGAATGATTATCAGCATTCAATGGCAATCCTAACAGATGCCTTGAATATCGCTCACCAACTGGGCGACACCAAAAAGACTGCCTATATGATGGGAAACCTTGGCCGCTTGAATACTTTCTTAGGCGATTTCCCGGAAGCAACCAGGCACTTGCAGCTTAACATTGATGTCTCTACCGAATTGAACGACTGGCTTGAAGTAGGCAGAGCCTATTTGTCGTTAGCCTATGTTCACATTCAAACCGGAGAGTATCAATCGGCTGAAGAAAACTTGCAAAAAGCTAAAGAGTTCTTGAGCAAACAGAAAAGTGAAAGAGATGATATTATTTATCTCACTTATCTGGGAGAACTCTACCGCCATATGGGACGCTTGCCCGAAAGTGAAACGATTCTAAAAACGGCGCTTCAGCGAGCTGAAGAGATAGCTCCCGGCACAACTTTGGCCGGACGCGCTATGCGCCATCTGGCAGAATTGTATGTCATGGAGCAGAAGTTCCAGGCTGCCGGCAGAATGGCGGCCAAATCGATGACAATAATGCAAAAAGCCTCTGACAGAGTCGAATGTGGAGCTCTCTATAAACTCAAAGCAGTTATCGCCGATAACTGCCAGGACAAAGCGGCGTGTCAGAAATTCTTCAATCTTTCAATTAATTTGCTCTCTGATTCGGGAGTGCGTTTTGAAAAAGCGGATACACTTGTAAAGGCAGGCATATCTGAAGCTTTTAGTAAAAAGAAACGCCTGATGTTTCTTTTCAGAGCTGAAGAATTCTACGCCCGCTATCGCATTGCACCGCAATTAGACAATGTCGGTGCTTTGATTCAGGAATTGGGCGAAATTGGACAAGACAGGACAGCGAGTAAATCTGCTCGGACATCCGTCGAATCCGAATTTCTTACCAATTCAAGTGATATCAAACGCTTTATGAGTCAGCTTTCTATCATCGGCAAAATGGATTTGACAATTTTACTGACCGGTGAAACTGGTGTAGGCAAGGATCATCTGGCCCGTTACTATCATTCCCAAGTTAGGCCAGACGGACCGTTTGTAGCCATCAACTGCGCCTCGGTGCCGGAGACGCTTTTAGAGTCTGAGCTTTTTGGTCACAAAAAAGGCGCCTTTACCGGCGCTGACTCTGACAAGCTCGGCTTGTTTGCCTCAGCCAATGGCGGCGTTCTTTTCTTAGATGAAATTGGCGATATGCCGTTTGCCTTGCAAGCCAAACTTCTGGGAGTTCTGGAGCACAGACGTCTACTGCCTCTTGGCTCTACTAAAGAGGTAAAACTGGATGTAGCTTTAGTGGCCGCTACGAACCATAACTTAGAAGAGATGGTCGAGCAGGGACAATTCCGGCGAGATCTCTACTATCGGCTAAGCGGCATGACATACCATATTCCGGCTCTAAGAGAGCGCAAAGAAGACATTCCTCTTCTTTTGGATCACTTTATTAACGGTTCGAGCTTAATTTTGGACTCGGGCAAAATCCCTGAAGAAATGCTCCAGCAATTTCTTGAGTATGACTGGCCCGGAAATGTGCGGGAGCTTCAGAATAAAGTGAAGAAACTTGAAGTGATGGCACAACTGGTTGCCGAAGGCGACTTAGTTGAGCTGACCAGGTCTCTCTTGTCTGAAGGTGACGAGATTAAAGACCATAGCTTAACTCAGAAAGTTGCTGAGTTTGAAAGGCAACTTATTGTGGAAGCTCTGGTAGCTGCCAAAGGCAACAAGTCCAGAGCGGCCAGATTTCTGGGCATTCACGAGGCCACTGTGCGTACCAAACTGAAACGTTACGGTATAAGCCTGGCTGGCTGATTTATGTCTGATGTGACAGAGAGTTATCCACACTCTCTGTCACTCGTTTTGAAAAAGTAGTAAGTCGCGTTTACGACTACGAATTGGTGTTACATTCCTTTTTAGGCAGTAACTCTCTGAATATCAGAGAGTTACTGCCTTTTATTTTTATCTGCTCGTAGATTTATACGAGCAAATAATATCGCATCACACTTAAAAAACTGCAGGCTTACTCTTTAAGTCGTTCAGTTATAATAAGTTGCCATGCATTCAGGGAGCGCTATAGCAGAAAGGGCACGGCTGTTGCTTAAAGATAGCTTGTCATTTTTGCTCGAAGGGTACTGTCGAGGTACTCCGTTCTTCTTTTCTCTTTGGTGAAGAGGCTGCCCGCACGTGAGGGGTGTGCGGGTGGTCTATTTTTTTGCCGTTTGGTGCTTAGACGAATCAAGCTTTAATAATAATTAGTCATATTTTAACAATTTATAAACTTGTTGCTTTGCCCTGCTTTGAAGCGGATTTTTGACAATCCGCAGTTTTGTTGAATGTGAATGTCGCCTCTGAAGGGAGCCGCCGGATGGAAGCAAACAGTGTCATGGTCATTTCGTTTATAGTCTACAGCCTTGCTATAGTTGCTACCGGTCTGTATTCAATGAAACGGCGTAAGAACACCGATGAGGATTACGTCCTGGCCAATCGTGAGCTGGGCCCCTGGGCATCATCGTTGTCGGCCTCGGCTTCGTCGGAATCCGGCTGGGTCATGCTGGGGCTGGTAGGTCTGGCCTTTAACAGCGGCTTGTCGGCCATGTGGATTGTTCCGGGAATAGCAGCCGGTTATCTTTTTAACTGGTTCGTGATTGCAGAAAAACTCAGAAAAGCCAGCCTAAAAAGCGGTGCGGTTACTTTGCCACAATTTATCGCCGGCATGTTTGACAGCGACTCTCGCCTGCTGCGCTTAATTCCTGTTATTGTAATTACTGCTGCTATGTTAGGTTATGTAGCGGCACAGATGAACGCCGCCGGCAAGGCTTTTGAAGTTACCTTTGCTCTTCCCTACCAGAGCGGAGTTCTGGTCGGGGCTGTGATTGTACTGGCCTATACTGTCACCGGCGGGTTTCGGGCAATCTGCTGGACTGATATTATTCAGGCTTCGTTTATGTTGGTTGCACTTATAGTAATGCCGCTGATTATGCTCAGCGAAGTTGGCGGCTATGAAATATTTAGTTCGCTACTGACTGCAACCGATCCGAACTTGTTGAGTCTCTCAGGCGGTATGAGCGGCTACGGTCTTTTAGGCTTTGTCATTGGCATGCTGGGTATCGGGCTTGGTTATCCCGGGCAGCCTCATATACTTTCCAGATTTATGGCCGCCAAAGACAGCGCGACTGTCAAGAAAGCCGGACTCATTGCCTTCGTCTGGATGGCGGCGGTTTACACCGGAGCAATCTCTTTTGGCATGTTTGCCCGGGCTTATTTTGGTACATTGGCCGATGCCGAGCAGGCCCTGCCTCTGGCCTGTACTGAACTTCTGCCGCCGGTGCTGGCGGGCTTCGTAATAGCGGCCATTGTAGCAGCTATCTGCTCGACGGCTGACTCTCAGTTGATTGTCGTATCTTCTGTTATTTCACGGGATGTTTTCGGCTGGGGGAAAAAAGAAGATAAGACTTCGCCCGAAGTTATTGCGCGCCACCAGCGGCTCGACAGATGGGTGCTGGTTGGCTTGGCTGTGGTAGCTGTCTTTTTTGCGCTGACTGAGAACAGAATTATATTTGATTTTGTGCTTTATGCCTGGTCCGGACTGGGGGCAGCCTTTGGGCCGGTAATAATTTTGGGGCTGCTCTGGAAAAAAACCACCAAACAAGGCGCTATTGCGGGAATGCTGACCGGCGGTATTGTTACTGTCGTTTGGAAAAATGTCGGAGCACTAAAAGCTATAGTCTATGAACTGGTGCCGGCTTTTTTACTGGCTCTGGCATTGACCTGGCTCGTGAGCTTAATGACCCAGAAGAACAAATGACAAACCGTTACTTGCGATTTTCAGATTGAAGAAAAAAACCATACAGATAATCGTGATGGTCGTCAGCTTGTGCCTGGCGGTTGTCTTAGGCGGCGGATT
The DNA here is from genome assembly GCA_022571845.1 of Candidatus Zixiibacteriota bacterium. GTDB lineage: Bacteria > Zixibacteria > MSB-5A5 > GN15 > FEB-12 > JACZWU01. The sequence continues at coordinate 41,831 of JACZXB010000011.1, forward strand.
CTATGTACATTTTTGGCTCAAAAGTTCAGTGCCGATCAGAGCAGGCATAATTTCAACAAATGCTATAGAGAGAGAAGTTGAGATAACATTTGACCAGATGGGCATTCCGCAAATCTGGGCAGAGACAGAGCATGACGGTTACTTTGCGCTTGGTTATCTGCATGCTAATGACAGATTATTTCAAATGGATATGGCCCGCCGGATGTCGCAGGGCAGAATGTCTGAGCTGCTTGGAAAGATAGCATTAGAAAGTGATATCCGTCAGCGGCGTGTCGGGCATAACAGAATTGCAGATGCGGCAATTAAAAATTTGAGTGGGGCAAACAGAAGAAAACTTCAGGCTTACACAGACGGTGTCAATTATTGCCAGAGCACAGCCAAAGCTCTGCCGTTTGAGTACCTGCTTTTGGGGAAAGAGTTTGAGAACTGGAAAGTTTATGACTGCCTGACTCTGCTCAGTTTTCAATCCTGGTTTTCTGACGCTCTCCAAAATCATGATCAGTTTTTTCTTAAACTCAGCGAATCTGTCGGAGAGGAGCTGGCCAAATCACTCTGTTTTGTGTATCCGGACTGGGCGCCGGTTACTGTTCCGGAAGCCACGATTATCGGCATGAGAGAATCTGCCAAAGCTGCTATTGAATATGCAAAGCTCAAATTTCCTGTTAGAGCTAAATGGAAGCCGAGCCAGACTCCTTACCTGATGACCAATTCGTCCAACGCCTGGGTAGTGGGTCCGAATAAGAGCAAAAGCGGCCAGGCCATGCTGGCCTCTGACCCGCATCTCCAGATAAATCAGCTGCCTCAGTTCTGGCAGATGATTGGGCTGCACATTAAAGAAACAAATATCAACGTATTGGGTATTACTGCGCCCGGTCTGCCATTTGTCATCATGGGACATAACGGGGCTGCCGCCTGGGCCTTTACGGCCGGCGGAGTTGACATTACTGATTACTACCTTGAAGAAATAAGTGCAGAAGATTCGACACTTTACCGGACAGCTTCGGGCTGGAAAAAACTAAAATTCGTAGTCGATACAATTATCGCCGCAGACCTCGACAGCTCTGTCATTTTGAAGACGTCTATCACCAGACACGGACCGCTTTTCGATAATTTGTCTGAGAGTAACAAGACATACTCATTTAAGTGGGCGGGTTACGATGTCGACTTAAACCTGTCCTGCAGTGCGGCCTTTGCCTTGCAAGAAGTCACAAGTTTTGAAAAATTTCGCAAGATTGTAACATCATTGGGGGCGCTTGACGCCAACTGGCTGTACGCCGACAAAAATGGAAATATCGGCTATCAACTGGGAACGCCGATTCCTATCAGGCAGACTACTAATTTCTGTTTGCCGTTATCTGGTACAAAAGCCGAGCATGACTGGCAAGGCTACTATCCGCTTTCAGAAACGCCATACTCTTTGAATCCTGAGCAAAACTGGCTGGCCAGCTGCAACAATCTGCCATCGCGCGCAGCAGAGTTTGCAGAGCTTAGCGGAAGTTTCATGCCGGGCAGGATAATGCGCATTACCGAACTGATGGATAAATTTGAAACTATCTCCACTAGTGATTTAAGCAAATTTCAAAACGACAGAGTAGATGTTTATCTCTTACGTTGGCAACAAGTAATGCTCTCCGCTCTATCTAAACTTGGTGAATCAGACTTGGCTGATATGATTCGAAATTGGGATGGCAGCACTTCGGTTGGCTCAAAAGAAACTTCCATCGCAGTAGAGTTTGTTGAACAATTAAGGAAGCATATTTTTGAAGATGAACTGGGGGAGTTGTCGGGTGGCGTGCGATCGTTTTGGATAGACGAACTGTTTGAAAACGTTGACTTACATTTTTGGTTCGACGATTTAAGCACCAAAGACGCGGTGGAAACTGCTTCAGAAATTTCGGTAAGAGCAATGTCGGCTGCACTTAAGATAGTAGACGGACGAAGCTGGGGAGAATTAAACAGCCTGTCGATGAACCACCCGATGGGGCAAGTGCCAATACTTGGTGATTATTTGACCCTGAACCACGGTCCCTGGGAGTGGCCGGGTACTGCCAGCACGCTAAATGCCTCTTATCTCGCTTCCAATAGTGAAAACGGATACAGTACTGTGGTAGGAGCCAGCTGGCGGTTTGTGATAGATTTTTCAAAAGTCGACGAAGCAGAGTTTATTTTACCATCTGGCAATTCCGGCAACCCTATGAGCGAACATTTTTTTGATTTCTACGATTTCTGGCGTTATGGTGGCAAGTGGAAAGTGCCGCTCTCTTATGATAAGGTTAAAGAAAGAGCTGTAAGTGTTTTGACAATAGAGCCTGACTTAAGTTCAAATTAGTATCATTCCAGGAGATACTTAATTTTTTCAACGTCCTCGTTTGCCCTGCCATAATCATCGTGCCTGCCAATATCCAGCCAGTAGCCATCGTAAGGATAAGAATTGATAGCAGCGCCTTTGTCAATCAGCTCGTACATCAGGCTGTCAAAGCCATAAGCCGTGTTAGTCGGAACAAAGTCGAGTATTTTTTTTGAAAAAACGTAAATACCCATCGATACGATAAAATTAAAAACCGGCTTTTCGTTAAAGCCCACTACCTGGCCGCTTTCATCAACTGACAGAACTCCGTAGTCAGCCTGGCTGTGGCGTTCGTAAGAAGCAATTGTTAAATCCGAATTACTTTTCTGATGCTGCTTAAATAACTTTTCAAAATTCAGATCGGTTATGATATCAGCATTGGCGACAATAAAATGTTCGGGCAGGTCATTTATCAGCTTTAAGGGGCCGACTGTTGATAGAGGTTTCTCTTCATAAGAATAGGAAATTTTTAGTCCAAGTTTTGAGCCGTCCCCCAGAGCTGCTTCAATTTTATCAGCCAGGTGATTGACAGCCATCCGAATTGTGTTCACGCCGCTTCGCCGCATCTGCTTGAGTAGTATTTCAACAACCGGCCGGCCGCCTACCGTCATTAGCGGTTTGGGGGTTTCGTCTGTTTCCGGCATCAGCCTGGTGCCTTTGCCTCCTGCCAGCACCACTGCTGTAATTGAATTTTCTATGGTAGTCATGTAGTCACTTTATCAATTTCTGTATCGCTGACTGTGAATATCTGTTATCTGTCCGCATTTAATGGCATCAATATACTCACAAATACCATTTGAAACTGTCTTAGTTTTTGTATAGCCCAGAGTTTTTTTTATTTTATCAAAATTTACGCGATAGTCTCTGGGATCTTCGTCCTTCGTTACAAAGACTACTTTATCTGCAGCCTCAGGAAGTTCTTTTAAGATGAGTTCTATCAGTGTTTTTTTTTGAAAGTTTTGAGAAGTATCACCGACGTTAAATGCCTGACCAGCCACCATAGACTCATCTGCTTCGAGCATCAGCTGACAGGCCCGGGCGATATCCTGAGTATGGCAGTATGGCCGCCAGAAATTTTCACCATAGATTTCGAGTTTTTCCCCGCTGGCCAGAACAGCTGTGAATTCGTTAACAGTCAGATCAAGTCTGGGGCGGGGCGACATACCGAAGGCTGTTGCAAAACGTAAAATAACCGGCGAAAACAAAGCGCTCTTTTGGGAAGTTAAGAACCTTTCAAAACTAACTTTGAGTCTGGCGTAATGTGATACCGGTTTTAATCGCGAAGTTTCAACGACATAACCATCTTTTGCTTCCACCTTACCGTAATTGCTGCAAGTGGAAGCAAAGATGAATCGTTTTATTTTTTGCTCTCTGGCCAGAGTAGAGAGCATTTGGGAAGCTTCTTTGTTTACTGCGGTAGCTAACTGCTTGTTTTTTTCACAGGCCGGGTCACCTACTATTGCTGCCAGATGCACTACCGCAGAAACGCCCTCCAGGGCTTGTTTAACAGCTGTCTCATTTCGAATATCACCGTGAACTATTTCTAATTTTTTATTGTCGATATACAGTTTTAATGAATCCTGCTGGTGCATCAAGTTGTCAATGACTCTGACCCGGTAGTTATCTGCCAGCAGCTGTCCTACCAGAACCGAACCGATATAACCTGCGCCGCCGGTTATTAGTATGGGAGAATTGTTTTGAGTCACTTGTCGCTTCTACTTAAAATCCAGAAGTAAAATAGTTTTTGTATCATTTATCATGGGTGGATTTGAAAATAAGGCTGCAACAGAATTAGACCAAGCCTTTTGAATAATCAATATCTTTTTTCTTAGTAGAGGCTTTAGAGATTGACCAAAAGCTCTTGGGCTTTTATTAGCTTTTCCCCGCCCAGCCCCAGTTCTATTGCTTTTTGAAGGCTCGGTTTGGCCTCTTTTCTACCAAGTTGTACAGCTGCTCTGCCTTTTACGTACCAGACCAAGGCAGATTTCGGAAATTTGGAGCAAGCTTTGTTGGCCTCGCCATAAGCAAACTTATACTTGCCAAACCTGAAATAGACTTCACTTAAATTTAACTGTGCCTTCATATCATCATAAAAAACATTTATGGCCGACCGGGCCAGGTTGGTAGCTCTGGGGGCATCTATATTTTCAAGTGAAAGGATTTGTGAAAAATAATAATTTACATCGCCGAATATGGGGTCTTCGTCAAGAACTGATTCGAAAATATCGAAAGCCTGTTCTCTTTCCCCCATACCATATAATGTTCTGGCTTTTTGGATTCGTGCCTCCGGATAATCTGAATCGGCAGCCAGCGCTTTTTCTATATCACTTTGGGCTTTTTCAAAATCGCCGGCATCGCTAAATAACCTGGCAGAAAAAGTAAGCAGGTCCGGGTTTCCATTAGCCAGTTCCGAAATAAGCAGGGCCAGTTCAGCTTTTTTTTCATACTCATAACTTTCTTCAATTGTAATGAGGAGTTCATTAAAGTAAGTCAGCTCACCCTTCAACTGCTGCCCATATTTCTTAAATATTTCAAAAGCTTTGTCAAGTTGCCCGCTTCTGGCAAAAACCAGTCCATTAAGAAGATTAATCTCGGCATACCATTTGAGCAGATGGGGAAATTTATCGATAGTGTTACGAGCGTCTTCGATTCTGTCTAATGACAATAGCATTTTGACTTTATTAATTAGAGCTTTTCGGGACCATTTGTCATTCTCGAGAGCCATATCATAAGTTTCTTCAGCAAGTTGAATTTTGTGTATCTGAGCAGCATATATATCTGCAATATCTATAAGCCAGTCAGTATGATGAATATGAATAGCTCGTAAATTTTGCAGTTTTTTCAGCCCTTTATCAAACTGTCCGATACTGTAAAGCAGAATTGCTTCTTGTAGTTGAACCATTTTGAGTCTTGAAAATGGTTGTTCAATGTCTCTTAATTCCCTCCAGGCTGTAACTCTGTCTGCGGTATACCCTTTGTGTATTGCTATTTTCACATTTATGAATTCTCTGACCTCTGTGGCATAGTCAAATTCATCCATATAGGCGTTGACCATACTTTTGACGGCTGTAGGATGCCTGGCGTAGGTGTGCTGCTTTCCGCCTGAAAAGAGGTCATACATCATTATGCTTACATTTCTTGAAGTCACTTCCAGCATATCTGAGAAACGCATTATAGCGTAAACGAAATTACCCCTGTCCATTTCCAGCAGCATGCTTAAAGTTAGTTGTATGCCTGGGGCGGCACCCCGGTCGCCCAACTGCTGAATTGCCTGTCTGGCTTCAAAGTAGTAATTGTTTTTGAGTGCCCGGTCAAAGTGTTTATATATATCAGAAGCAGTGGCTTCGGGAAGCAAGACTGCTTTACTACTTAGCGCCATGGCTGAGTCGACGTTCCCGATAGCTTCAAAGACTCCGGCGGCAGCAAAAAATTGGGCTACGGTTGTCAAATTAGAAGCTATTGCTTCCTGCAGAAGCGAGTCTCCTTCGGTAAAATTGTGGAATCGGAATTCTGATTTACTCTTCCAAAGCAGGAACAGGGTTTTGTCCATTCCGACCGCTTCTGCCTGCTCCATAATTTTTGCCGCATTATATAATTGACCAATTGCTTCATTATATCTGGCCATCACCAGAGCCGAGGCCGGGCTTTTTTGTTCAAGCGCATAGAATCTTGAGGCAGCAGCTCCTGCTCGTTCCAGATAACCTAATCCGGCATAAATTCGAAATACTCCTGAGTAGGCAAGAGAGAATTCCGGGTCGAGTTCTATGGCTTTCAGGTAAGAGTTAAGAGCATCGTAATGATACAGCTGCTGTTCTAATATAAGAGCTTTTCCATAGTGGCTATAAGGAATGGAGCCGGAATTTTCTGCTGCATTGTCGAACTCTTTTTGTGCATTTTCAAAATCAAAAGATTCCAGATACTGCTTTGCTTGCTGAAGCGACGAAGTAATCTGCTCCTCAGGTGTCTTGGAGCATCCGGCTATAGCTATGCCCAAGAATAAGGCAAATAGTCCCTTTTTCATCAACTCAATCCTCATATTCTTATAAACTGGTCCCGGATTTGAAATCAACGAGGTCTCAGTTTTTTACTTTTCCAGGTCATTAGTTAATATTAGAAATATAGCAATAATTGTGCGCAACCGCCAATTTGTATTGGTATAAGTGCCAGCTTAATTTATATTTATACTGTAAATGGTAAGCTTGGAGTCTGTAAATTTAAGAAAATACTACCGCAAAAGAGCGGTTGTTGACGGAGTCTCTATCAAAGTCGACCCGGGCGAAGTAGTCGGGCTGCTGGGACCTAACGGAGCCGGCAAAACTACTACTTTTTATATGCTGATAGGATTTATTCAACCAGATGGCGGAAACGTCTTTTTAGGCGGGGAAGATATCGGTAATATGCCAATGTATAAACGTTCCCGCCGTGGGATTGGCTACCTGGCTCAGGAGCCGTCGGTATTCAGGAAAATGACCGTAGAAGAAAACATAATGTCGATTTTGCAGTTTCAAAAAATGACCGGCCGAAAGAGAAAAGAAAGGCTCGAAAAACTTCTGAAAGAACTTGATATTGGCCATCTCAGAAATCAAAAAGCCTACACTCTCTCTGGCGGAGAAAGAAGGCGAGTTGAAATTACCAGGGCTTTAGTCAATAAGCCCAAATTCATTCTTCTGGACGAACCTTTTGCCGGAATTGACCCGCTCGCTGTTGAAGACATTCAGGGGATTATTTCCCGTCTGGTAGAAACAGGGCTGGGGGTGCTCATAACTGACCATAACGTCAGAGAGACCCTTTCTATTTGCTCTCGAGGCTATATAATGTGTGACGGTAAGATTTTGAAATCCGGAAGTTCAGATTTTCTGGCTAACGACCCGGAAGCCCGAAAAATTTACCTAGGCGAAAAATTTCGCCTAAACTAAAAGATATATGGCAGTGTTTAATAAGTGAACGATGTTGACCGCAAGTGTAAACCTGAAGCCATTTAAAACCGATAAATGGTTATAAAGGGGCACTGACAGAGAAAAAGTAAGACACTTATGAAGATATTGCGGGTACTGATATGAAATTACAGCTACAGCTAAGACAGACTCAAACACTGGCTCCCCAGCTTATTCAGTCCCTGAAGATGCTGCAGATGCCGGCATTGAGGCTGGAACAGACTATTCGTCAGGAACTGGCCACCAATCCAATGCTTGAAGAAATAGAAGAACTTGAAGCGGAAACCAATGATGAAGAAGAGTCTGAATTTGAAGTAGCTGAAGATGAAAAAGATAAAGAATCGGATGACAATGTCGACTGGGAAGAATTTTTGTTCGACGACGATGACGGCTATAAAATCCGCGAGACCAAAGAGCAACGAGAAGAAATAATCGAAGGCAGCGCCGCCCAGACTAATAATCTTTATCATCACCTGACCGAGCAGCTGCATCTGCTAAAGTTGACTGAACAAGAGCAGCTAATAGGTGAATATATAATCGGCAACATATCTCCGGATGGCTATTTGGGAATATCGGTTGAAGAAATGGGTGTTGAGTTAGGTATCCCGAATGAAAAAATAAACGAAGTTCTGGAGATGATTAAGAGATTTGACCCGTCCGGAATAGGAGCCAGGAATTTGAGAGAATCTCTCATGATTCAGTTTAGAGACAAAGGCATGGAAGGCACCTTAGCTTACCGGATAGTTGATGAGCATATCACCGACTTAGAGCGAAAATCCATATTGCAGCTGTCTAAGCTGATGGGTACCCAGGAAGAAAGAATCCAGGTAGCTCTGGAGGAAATAAAAGCACTATCACCGGCTCCGGCTCACGGCAGATTTGATCAGGGTGCCATGCCCATAGTACCGGATTTGATAGTCGAAAGAATAGGTGATGAATATGTGGTTTTTCATAACAACTCCCATATGCCCAGACTCAGGATTAATTCCAGCTACAAACAGTTAGTAAAAAGAGGTAACTCTTCATCTGAGGATACCAAAAATTATATAAAGCAGAAACTTGAGCAGGCCCGCTGGCTCTTAAATGCCATCAACCAGAGACGCTCTACCATGATCAGAGTAATGCAGTCAATAATTGAGCGGCAGAGCGAGTTTTTTGAAAAAGGCCCGGCTTTTTTGAAACCGCTGATTATGGAAGATATTGCCCAGATGGTTGACATGAACGTGGCCACCATTAGCCGGGTAGCTAACAGCAAATATGTTCAGACTCCTCTGGGAGTATACGAAATTAAGCACTTTTTCAATTCGGGCATTACCCGTGAGGACGGCAGCGATATGTCCAAGCGCTCTGTAAAACAACGCATTAGGGAAATAATAGAAGCTGAGTTAGCTGCCAAACCGCTTTCGGACCAGGAGATTTTCCGCCGTCTAAATGAAGAAGGCATCAAACTGGCCCGCCGGACTGTCACCAAATACCGCGAAGAATTGAAAATCCCCTCTGCCAGACTAAGAAAACGAGTGGGTGTCTGATAAATTGAGATATTTTTGAGCCGCCTGAAACGGGGTGCAATTCTGCTATTTCATATCCTCTAAAATTTTTGTATCTTGCTCCAGACAAGCAGTAATAAGCTGGTTTTCCGGAAAACGAAAATGCTTGAGTAAGCTCAATGTTTTTGTCGGTGTTGAAAGGAGCCATTTAAAAATGCTAAAAACTATAACTGCCCGGCATTTTGATTTATCAGATGATATGAGAGCGAAAGCCGAGGATGAAATGGAAGGCCTCAAAAGATACTTTGATAATATTATCTCTGCTGAGCTGATTCTTGCCACAGAAAAACATATCAAGAAAGCTGAACTGAAAGTAAGGGTCTATAATCAAACCCTGGCTGCCAAAGCTGACACGGATGACTTTTACAGTTCAATTGCCAGCGTAGTAGAGAAGATAAAATCCCAGCTTAAAAAGTACAAAGGCAAGCTGAAGGATAAAAAACCGGAGCAAATAGCAGATTTTATTGACGAGCTTACCAAACCTTCGACAGATACCGAAGGACTGGAATAGCTCTCTTTTAGATCATATAGTGATTGTTAAAGCCCGCTTGCTAAAGCGGGCTTTTTTTGCAACTTTTTGCAGAGAATACAGCTGAGTTTTAGATGCTTCAGTGACCCGACCCAGCACACCTAATTACTTGTACTGCAATGATTTAGGTTACATTACGACCATTCAGTCCGGCTTTTGGCATAAAAGTTACCTTAGTAATAGCTGAGGTGAATATATGTATGAACAAATTGGCTATTGGCTTGGAGATATCATGGTTATGATTCTAATAATGTTAGCAGTTCTGGGCATGTTTATGACGGTTGGCGCTTTGAGAACTTTTCGCACGAACTTGACCGCCGCTTTTATATACGCCACCCTTTCGTTGTTTTGCTGGACTCTGCACTTTGTCTGGCTGGTAAATACTCCTGATGGGAGTATTCTCTATTATTGCGTAGATTTGAGTGCCGCCAAATGGCTGGTGTTTATCTTTGCTCCGGCACTGGTGACTCTGTTCTTGACTTCGGGAGCTTATTGGTATGCCAAAGAAGGCCTGGTCGAAGCCCTGCCAAGATTATTTTTCGGACTAACGCTTCTATTACTTTTGTATATGCTGGGTGTTGACTGGCCTCTGGAGTTCAGAGGGCTGCTTAGCTTTTTCTGGGCTACTTTTTTGCTGGCCACAGAGTTTCCTTACTTAGATGAGAAACCGACTTTCGTGTATCAAGTCAGGCGACTGCTCTAAGTAATAAAGAGCAGCGCAACTCCCAAAACAGCAATCAGGGCCCCAGCCAGAGCCCGCACAGAAGTTTTCTCCTGATATAGAATAAACATTATTGGAATTACCATTATCGGAACCGTGGCATTAAGGGTTGCGGCTACGCCAGTGGAAATATAATTTAGCGCCAGCAAAGACAACCAGACTCCCAAGAATGGCCCGCAAATCGAACCGCTAAGAGTCAGGTTGAAAGTTACTTTGTCTTTAAATATGAGGGTGACTTCTTTTAGCTTCCCTCTGAAAGCAGAAACAAGCCAGATAATGGCGCAGGCAATGAGCATACGCACGAATGAAGCCAGCATCGGGTCTATCTCAGATCCGGCGTTTGACATCCCCTGCTTGGCCAGGACCAAACCTATCGCCTGACCGAGCGAAGCTCCCAGGGCTAAAATTACTCCCTTTTGATATGAGCCGCTGTCGGCATGTTTTTTTGAAAATTCCAGTCGTTCCTGAATGTCAGGCCGACTTTCCGCTACAATCCAGCTTACCCCGGCAACTGTGACAGTTATCCCCAATACGTCCAGCATACCCAGCTTTTCTCCGAGAAAAACCCAGGCGATGATTGTTGTCATAATAGGCGTAGTTGAGAATATCAAAGTAGTAAGTCTCGGACCTATGATAACCAAGGCTTTAAAAATGCAGAGATCGCCCAGCACCAGTCCGATGAATCCCGACAGACCCAGCCAAAAAAGTTGTGATGAATTCAGGTCCTGATGAAACAAGGAGCCTTTTAGGATTAACAAAACTATAGCATAGATTACTACCGCCATTAGCAGGCGGACTTTGTTGACATTGAAGGCGCCGGCTCTTTTACTCGCTTTAGAAAAGAAAATTGCAGTAAAAGCCCAAAAAAATGCAGTTCCGAGTGCAGCTAATTCGCCGAGGTAGGGCATCGCTAGAATATAGTTGCGGATTGCTAATAAACAAACCGGCTATATTAAAAAGTGAAACTGCTTTCACAATTCTTTTTCTGAATTGCATACTATTTTAGTGCCCTCTAAGCATTGCTGGATTTGTGGCTCCAACCTTCACTCAGTCAAAGACTTGCGAGGTCGCCTGTTTTTTTTCAATTGGCACATTCTTTGTGTTAAGAGAGGTTAGAAAGGTCACCTTATGAGTAAACAACTGAGTCTTCACCGGATAAATCGAGCCTTTGCGTTCTTGACTGTTTTCGTTTTTGCGATGTCTTTGTTTTCTGCCGAAGAATCTAAAGCAGATACAGCCAGCTACGACCCCTGGTTATACGTTGATGCAACTTACAAATTTTCTGTGCCGGACAAATTTCAGCATTTCTGGGGATCTGCTGTTCTGACCAAAATTCTTGGCCCCATGCCAGCTTTAGCGATTGGAATCACTAAGGAAATTTATGACGACAAAAAAGCAAAGGTTGGCTTTTCTTCTCGTGATATTGTCGCCGATATATTGGGAGTAGTTTCAGCCAAATTGACAGAGACAGACAAAGTCAGTCTCTGGCTTGACTGGCGCCCGCGAGATGATGTAATTATTGTGCAGATCGGGATCGGTTTATAGCTTTTATTCTGTTACTACCCGGGCAACATCTACTACAACATCACCTGATCTTAATGAAATCAGACGAACGCCCTGAGTGTTTCTCCCGATAACGTTAATATCTTTAACCGATTGACGGTTAGCAATGCCCCTTTTGGTAATCAGAATTAGCTCGTCTTTATCTAATACTTCTTTAATAGCCACAACTTCGCCATTTCTGTCAGATGTCTTGACGTTGATGACACCTTTACCGCCGCGGTTGGTAATGCGGTAGTCATTGATATTGGTCCTTTTGCCGTAGCCGTTTTCAGTTACTACTAAAATTGTGCTGTCGCGTTTAACCACTACCATGCCTATGACATAATCATCTTTGGCCAATCTGATACCTTTGACACCGTAAGAGGCGCGACCCATCGAGCGAAACTTGGTCTCATGGAATCTTATAGCCATGCCCTGTCTGGTCGCTATCAAAATTTCATAATCGCCATCGGTGATGGCAGCTTCGATTAGCTCATCCCCTTTGGGCAGATTGATAGCGTTGACGCCTTTCTGGCGGGGGTTGGAGAAAGCATCGAGCGGAACTTTCTTGATAGTGCCTTTTTTAGTAGCCATGACTACAAACTTATCTTCTGAGAAATCCCGGACCTTACAGAAAGCTGTAATACTCTCGCCCGGTTCCATCTTGCACATATTAACAATCGGTTTGCCCTTGGCCATTTTTCCACCGGTGGGAATGTTGTGCACTTTGACCCAGTAGCAGCGCCCATAGCTTGAGAAAAAGAGAATGTAGTCGTGGGTCGAGGCAATAAAGAGATGCTCGGCGAAATCATCCACTTTGGTCTCTATGCCAATTACTCCCTTGCCGCCTCTTTGCTGGCGCCTGTAGGCTGAAACCGAGAGGCGCTTGACATAACCGGCGTGGGAGATGGTAATGACCATGTCTTCTTCGGCTATTAAGTCTTCGACCGTCAGCTCTTCGGCTGCGGCTTGAATTTCTGTGCGCCGCTCATCGCCAAATCTTTTCTTAATATCTTTGGTCTCATCTTTGATGATATTCATGCGCAGTTCTTTTGAGCCCAAAACAGAAGTCAGCTTCTCGATTGTTTTTATCAGCTGTTCGTATTCATCCTGAATTTTCTGGCGCTCCAGGCCGGTCAGTCTCTGCAGGCGCATCTCTAATATGGCGCTGGCCTGAATTTCTGAGAGCTTGAATTTTTTCATCAAACCGGTGCGGGCCTCAGGCGTATCTTTTGACTTCTTAATTAAGGTTATGACAGCGTCTATGTTATCCAGAGCAATTTTGTAACCTTCGAGAATATGAGCGCGCTCTTCGGCCTTGCGCAAATCAAACTTGGTCCGCCTGACGACGACTTCGTGGCGATGCTTGATAAAGGCTTCAATAATCTGCTTGAGATTTAAGAGTCTGGGAACACCGTGGTCCAGACTCAGCATTATTATAGAAAATGTCACCTGCATGGTAGTGTGTTTGTAGAGTAGATTCAGCACAATCTCTGCCTGGGCATCGCGTTTGAGTTCTATGACTATGCGCATGCCGTCGCGGTCTGATTCATCGCGCAGGTCTGAGATACCATCTATCCTTTTATCTCTGACAAGATCCGCGATTTTTTCCAGGAGATTGGATTTGTTAACCTGATAAGGTATTTCTGTGACTACAATCATTTCTTTGCCGCTTTTGAGAGTCTCTACGGCAGCTTTTGCCCGCAGCGGGATATGCCCGCGGCCTGTCAGGTAAGCCTGATGTATGCCCTCGCGGCCATTTATAATTCCCCCGGTAGGGAAATCCGGTCCCGGCACTATTTTTATGAGGTCGGCGATGGTGCAGTCCGGCTGGGCAATAACTTTTAATATAGCTTCGCTGATTTCGTTAAGGTTGTGAGGCGCCATTGAAGTAGCCATACCGACGGCAATACCGGTAGTGCCATTGCAAAGAAGATTAGGAAATTTACCCGGCATGACTTTCGGCTCTGATAAAGTACCGTCGTAGTTTGGCATAAAGTCGACTGTCTCTTTTTCAATATCAGCCAGCATTTCTACTGCTATTGGTGTCAGACGAGCCTCGGTATAACGCATAGCGGCGGCGCCATCGCCGTCAATAGAGCCAAAATTTCCCTGACCATCTATCAGCGGGTAGCGCAAGTTAAAATCCTGCGCCATACGTACCAGAGTAGGATAGACGACCTGCTCACCGTGGGGGTGATAGTTGCCCGAAGTATCACCGCAGATTTTGGCGCATTTGCGGTGAGGTCTTCCCGGACTCAGATTGAGATCGTTCATGGCAAAGAGAATACGCCGGTTGGAGGGTTTCAGTCCGTCGCGGTTATCCGGCAGAGCGCGGTTGGTAATAACGGACATGGAGTAGTCCAGATATGAGGATTTCATCTCCTCTTCTAAGAAAATAATTTCAATTTTTTCACGCTCTATAGCCATTTTGATCCTTAGATTATCGCCGGAAAACTATCCATATTGAACTTATACTATGCTAAAAAGCAGTATAAATCAATCAAAAACAGTGGAGCAGTTTTACTGTAATCTATTGAATTATAGAATGTTACAAACTATCTTGATGCGGATATTTTGAGGGGACTGATTTATTAGTGAAAGTCACAAGAATTTTTGCGTACATTAAGAATATGTCAATACCATCGTTGAAAATAAAACAAGTAACAGCCGCAAGCCTCCTGCTAATCATATTGCTGCTGGCAACCAATAGTTCTTCTGAAGAAGGAGTTCTTGACTTGTCCCAATTACACGGCGATTGGACAGGATCAGGCAGTTACCTGGTGCCGTTTACAACCATGACTGCTTCAATAGATGGTCAGGCAAAGTTTATTTATGACAGTTCCAAAGGCTACCTGCGGACGTTCCTAACGGCCGATGATCTTCTGTTCGGATACTCTGATTCAGGACATTTACAGATAATCCCGAATTCTGATTCCGCTGTCTGGGAAATATGGAGCAGTTGGGGATATCATCTTCGCTACCGGGGCCGAGTTTCGGGAAATACGATTCATGGCAGCCGCCAAAAGGGTAAGCTCAGATACGATGTTTATTTCGAAATTGTTAATTCTGACAGTATTAGCTGTCGGTTAGTATTGACCGATGAAAAGGGGGAGTCATCGGAGCAAGCCAGCTGTAGTTTTAAGCGGGTAGTTGAAAAATAGCTGCTGCTATTGTTTCAGGCTGTCAGAATAGAAAATCCAGTGCCATGATTCCCAGGGGATATAGCCGCTGGAATCTTCGGGGTAGGATTCATAAAAACCAAAATTGGCAGCATTGTTCTTTAGCCAGAGATACTCTTTGGATTTAGCAAACAAGGCTTCGCTTGGAAAAAAGTCTACCGCCAGACCGCTGTGATGTTGGGAGTAGCCGGGCGGCGCTACGTAATTAATAACTTTCTGGTATTCTTCTCCTGCTTTCAAACGGTTTTTGATTATACTCTCTTGAAAGCCAACTGACCTGAATCCTGAATCTACAATTAAAAAGACACTGTCCTTTCCGGCCTCTGATGACATCAGCAAAAGTGCCTCTTTTGTTTTTGGCAGAACATAAATTCGATAACTTTCATAGGTCAGAGAATCCGGCAGCCGGGACAGTTTTTTGGGGTCGGCCATATCGAGTGAGTCCAATTTCTGGCCGCACCATCTTTCAGGCAGAATGTATTCAACGCTGTCTATGACAATTTTTTCATGGCAGTCTTCTGCCTTAGCAGAAAAAGAGATTAAGCTGGCTGTAACTAAGAGCAACAGCAATGATTGAAGAAGATTTTTTATAGCCGGATGCCTTGATTTTTCATTAACAGGACGGTTCCGGACCGCCTCTGAAAATAAAGTCAACCATATAGGTTAAGTCAAGAATGTTAGCTATGCCTCCGGAGCCGTCAACATCTGCTGCAAGTTCATTTTCCGGCGCAGGACCGCCTCGGAAAATGAAATCTACCAGATAGGTCAATTCCAAAATTCCCTCAAAGACACCGTTGTTGTCAATGTCGCCACAGATCCAGGAGTAACTGGGCACCAGTTGAACATTTGCGACCGAGGCACTATCAGCTAAAACAGTAATACCTGTCAGTACCATAGTATCATAACCCTCAGCGCTGAATTGCAGTGAATATGTGCCCGGTTCCAGCATTCTGTAATAGTCGCCGATATCCGGGTCGGTGTAGACCTCCGACCAGACCGAATCGATCCCGATAACTGTAATTGTTGCTCTAATCGGGCCTCCCGTGGAATAATCTGTAACAATTCCAGTAATGCCAAAGTTGGCCTGCCTGAACCAGTCAAAAAGTGAGACTCTGTTGTACCCCCAATAAGCCGGCAGCAAGGCTTCATTCAGAAGTTTAACATTGGAAAGTTCAATAGTAACTTCGCGGCAGCCGTGGTAATGATTCATATAGTCCTGTCTACCTCCAAAGATGGGGTACCAGTCCCAGCCGTTAGTAATGCCGTTGTCGAGCTGTGTCATGTAGCCAGGCGGACTGTAGGCTTGAGCTGAGTCGGCGTATTGGCGACAGACTATTGTATACCACGAATCATCGGGGTGGCGCGCGAACCAGGTATCCCAGGGGAAATTGACGACTTCAGCGCCGCCGTGGAAATTGGCAGAGATTACCCAGTTCTGCTGTTCAGCAATATTCATCATGGCAACAGTCTCTGACTGCCAGCTATTGCCGTCAGGGTGGGGACCTTCGTCGGGATCGGGGAAATTACGATTAAGGTCTACAAAATTTGCGTTGTATCTCATTGCACCAGCTACAGAAGCATCGCCAAAACGATAAGCTCCATCGGGATTGGCCAGAGGGTTTATCCAGATTTCCATATTGTTGACCATCGCTGTCATTTCGGAATCTTTGCCATAGGTAGTAAGAATGGAATCTATCATCCTGAGCATCAGTACGTAGCCACAAAGTTCATTGCCATGCATGGAGCTTGAGTACATAACTTCGGGTTCGGCTTCTTCGGTGTGCACATTATCCGAAATTTTTACGAACAGAATTTCCCGGCCGAGCTCAGAATATCCAGCTACGATTGTTGTGCAGATACTCGGGTAGAGCGCACCGAAGCTGTACATCATCTGAACGTAATTACCATAGCTGGGGTAGACATCCCAGTTGTTCATTTCGGCTCGGGTCTCGGCCATCTTGGGATCGGCAAACTTGGAAGGATGCTCCAGCAGCTGAATTTGGTAGCCGGCCGCCTTAGCCCTGTTGTATTCTGCCAATGTTCCAAAGGCATAGACAGTATCGTTTTTATAGTTGTCGATTGAAACCAGGCGCGTTATTTCAAGAAGTTCGGCTCTGTTTTCTACCGGAAAACGAAAATATAACTCTTCCGCTGCAACCTGGTTCGATATCACCAGGGGAAAGATGACAATAAGAAATCTTAGTATTCTCAAAGCTTACATTCTCCTATTGGCAGACAGGGGGCGGGCCGCCTCGGAAAACGAAGTCGACCATATAAGTTAAATCAAGAATGTCGGCTGTGCCGCCGGAGCCGTCAACGTCCGCTGCCAGCGCATTTTCCGGCGGAGGACCGCCTCGGAAGATGAAGTCTACCAGATATGTCAATTCCAAAATTCCCTGAAACACTCCGTTGTTATCAACATCACCGCAGAGAAACGGCGGAGCGCCTGATACGGTTAACTGTGCCGGAACAATCCAGGGGTTATTCAACACATTCGGGTCGTTGCTTTCAATAACTATATTGGCGTAGTAGACATCATACTCCAGTTCACCGGAGTTAAAGCTCGCCAGTATTGTATCAGAAGCACCGGGTTCAATACTGCCGGATTTATTGTCCAAGGCCAGCCACAGATACGGAGACGAGAATACAACCGCCAGGCTGTCTTTGGCATAAGGCGTCAAGTAGGCAACTTCCAGTCCGTCTGTACCGTCGCTATTCTCAATACCGATCGTAGATGAACTTACATCAAAACCGGAGGCTACTGACAAATACTGGAATTTAATATTCCCGTCGGCATACAGAATAATTTCCATATTGATGACATCACCGGGACTTGCAAGATATTCCGGATAATCTACGAATTGAATTACGCACCTGTCGCCGGTCGTATCGATATAAACGTGTGCGCCCGGATTGTTTCCATCAACGGGATTAAGATCGTCCCACATCCAGGCCAGTATATTGTTGGGAGTGCTACCGTCCGGGATAGTAGTTTTGAAACGTGACTGCATATTATCTGATGAAAAACCTATAATGCCGTTGGAACCGATGTAGATCTGATTGAAGGTATCTACATAGTATGGGAAATCGATACCGATATTATACGGCCCGCCAAAGTTGTCATCGCTTAAATCTCCGACTATGTCTGTACCAGTAGCCGAAATATCTAACCAGTTAAAGGCAGGTCCCCCCGGCTCATCAGAATCTATCCAGACGTAACCGAACAAATCCGGTCCGCCGGCGTCTTTTTCTACAGGGAAACCGCTGCGGGGATCACTCGAACCTTTTAAATCTACATAATCGTGGAAGCCGTCAGAGTATTTGCGTCGGGCGGGCTCAACTTCACCCCATTGATTAAGATTTTCAAAAAGTTGGTTTTTAATCGTTAGATGGACAGCCGAGGCATTCCAGCTCATAAGCCCCTGTCCAATATTGCTGACGATAATATTTGCTTCAGCAGAATCGTTCTGGTCGAGAGTAATACTTATAGATAACGGAGTAACAGAGGCGACCGGCGCCGCATCAACCCGAATATCATCAACAAACCAGTCATCGTAATTACCGGGCGTGGCCAGGTTCCACAGACGAAGCCTGAATGCAGAATGATAGGCGTCGCTGCCGAGCATTGCCGACACTTGCTGATACTTAGTCATACTCGAGCCGCTACCCAGATGCTGCTGAAACAGCACCCACTGCCCGGACGAATTAAAATACTCTACAAACAGGTCATCACCAGCATCAGGCGACTCAGCTCCACCGGTCCTCTGATAGTAATACGACAGTATGACGCTATCCATACCCGAAATATTAATGGCCTGGGACATCAACGTATCTGAACCAGAGGGGTCGCCGTTGAAACGAACACTGTACGGCGCAGACGGCTCATTCAGACCGCTGGTATCTATCGCAATACCAACTTCCATGACCCACAGCGCTGGGTCAATACTTACTGAGGCAAAGCCATCGGCAAAAGGTATGTAGGTGGGCTGCCCGGCTGAGATAGTTGTCAATGAAGAAGTTGCAATAGTACCGACATCCAATACCGAAGAAGCTGTTACGATTACGTTGTCACTCTGCCCAAAGGTACTGACAGGCACTATCACTCGTACCAGAAAACTAAACTGCTCACCGGTCAGCAACATTCCAGTTGAGCTGACTGCAAATGCGCCGGTCTCATCAAGCAGATCTGTTGTCCACAAGTTTCCCGATATTGACATACCATATTCATCGGCAATAGCGCCTTGGTTGGTAATAATCAGGCTGTAACTGATAGTGTCATCGACAGCGCCCGTGGCGGTGTCGCTTTCTGGGCTCATGCTGAGGCTATAAGCGATCACTTCGAAAGTGAAGACATCGCTGGTGTCGACATCTCCATCGACGTTTTGAGCAAATATATAGTATTCAACAACTGTTCCGGGCGACTGTGCGGGTATGAATCCATGGAATTCGTCCAGATTGCCGGTCGGGTCAAGAGTATCAAGGTTGGTGACATTATTAATAGTATAGTACAAGAGCAGTGAATCATATAACAGGGTAGTGTCAGATTCAATAATTGCTACAATTTCATAATCATTGAGTGTGTCCGTTGTATTCTCAAACGGCAGGTGAGTGATGACTAAAACCCGATTGGGGTCGAAGCCGTCGATCGCCAGAATACCCGTATTATCCGGGTCCAGCCAGGGTTTCATACTGTTAGAATTAGCTCCTCCTCCCAACCATGAGCGCGCCACTCTTCCGTACCAATCAGCGGTAATGCTGGCGCAGGAAGCATAGCCGCCATGAAGCTGGCCGATTACTTGTTTCTGCTTGTTATAAAGCGGCGAACCAGATGAACCGGGTTCGGTTGTGCCGTCTTCCCAGTTACCTACACGCCAATGAGTTGTGCCGGGAGCTGTGCCGAGCCAGGAAGTTGCTGTCACAAAGTCATAATCAAAAGAAATTTTCTTAATGTCACCTGAAGGATGGTGAATGCCGACAGAAGAGTCGCCTGAGAGATTTTCGGCCGACCAGCCGTTGTAATAGACGTTATATGAATCCGGCGGCTGCTCGGTTAAAAGCAGCAGTCCAAAATCTGACGTCGAATAACTGGCCATCAGAGTTGAGCCCTGCACTGTCATCCAGGTGGGACCGTCAATATTGCTGCAGGTGGGACTCTCGTAGTTAAACATAAATATCCAGGAAGCATGTCCGCCCAGACAATGATTGGCTGTCAGATAATAGGGAGTACCGTCATTCCTGACATTATTGACCAGAGAACCGGAACACAGCCGGAAGCCGCCGCTGGTGAGAATCATGGAGACGGCACGGATTTGATCCTGCCAGTCGTCGCCTACGGCACAGTTAACATTGTTATTACAGGAACCGGCATCGCCAAACCCCGAAACTCTATCAATAATGCTTCTGTCAAAGATGTTCCTATAAGCGTGCACAACGCGGGAAATCTTTATTACGACATTATCTGCAACTGAAGCTGGCTGGTGATATTCAAGAATTACTTTATCACCGGGAGTTGGTGCGGTAGAGAATTTTCGGTGGCTTTTGTTATTGGCCGATGTAAAAGCCCCCAGAATAGAACTTTGGTCACTATTGTAAAGAAAAAGTCTGCCGCCATCGGGCAAATAAAATTCATCATATAAGAGATTCAGAGAGTAGGCGCCTTCGGATGTAATTTCCAGCCTCCAGATATTGCTGCCATCCGCAAGCCTGTTCCAGCTGCCGCTGTTATTCATATTGAAGCTGACATCTATTGGCGCTCCAAACCTGTAAGGAATGTCTTTGCCTGCTTCCTGCATATCTTCGGCCAGGTAGGCAGCGACATCTACCCGGGGAAGTATCCTGGAATCAATTATGCCCGGAATGGACTTGCCAAAACTTGCCGGCTTTCCGCCAACAGAAATTTGAGCCGAAGCCGAAATTGCCAAAAGAACAAACAAACATACGAAGTTGAAGATAACTTTTAAGTACATCTGGTACTCCTTCCTCATCTGACGGATAATTAGATTACCTTAGGCAGACCATTTCGATAGAATCGCCCTGAAATAACCTGCATTTTAATTTAGTTTCTTTTGGACCAATGTCAAGGTGAAACACAGCGAGAAACGGTACTAATGCCCTTTTTTGGCAGCTACCAGCTTGCCAACCTTGCCTTCCAGCATAAACAGATCTCTCTGAGATGAGGCTGTCTTGGTGAGGGTCAAAAGATATTCGACACTAGCTACTTCTTCGACCTGCTCTGCCACTTTCCAGCCGATAAAATTCTCTGTGGCCGGGTCATTTTCTGAGCGGGACAAAGCCAGTATTTCGTGAACCTGGCCGGTCACTTTCTTTTCATGCTCTAAAGTCTTCTCTACAATCTCCTGTACCGAAGCAAAATCTGCCTGAGGTTCTGAAAGAGACTTTAGAGTCACCTTTGCGCCCTGGTCCAAAAGGTAGTCAGAGATTTTCTCAGCGTGTTCTTTTTCTTCGGCTGCCTGCATGAAAAACCATTTGGCATACGCTTTTAATTCCATGCTCTCCAGAGCATAGGCCATGGCAGTATATGTCCAAAAGGCAAAATACTCGTGGTTTACCTGTTCATTTAAGCGGTCAGCTACTTTTTGCGGTATCATCATTGTTACTTATATCCTTTCGTTTTAGATAACTCTCAAAGTTCTAAGGTCATATCAGGTATGAATTATCTTAAAATATATTCAAAAATCAACCGCATCCTGATAAAACTTACAGCAAATGAAAACCTGTTTCAGTTCGGATTTACTTGCTCCTTATTTTCAATCATTTTAGCTTATTCTTTGGTAGCATTCCTTGAGTATAAACAGATTGTCAGAAGGGAACATTTATGTATCTCCATAAATTGACAGCTCAGGTTCATGATACAGATGCAGCAGGTGTCATCTATTTTGCCAATTTTTACCGGATGGCTCACTCGACCTATGAAGCTTTTATGGAGTCGATTGGATATTCAATCAGATATTTTCTGGATTCTGCCGAGGTGGTACCGCTAATCGTCCACTCTGAAGCAGACTACAAAATATCAGTAAGAACAGGCGACAAGCTTAGAATTGAATTAAAAATAGAAAAAGTTGGCAGTTCTTCGTATGTGCTGAGCTATAATATATATAATGACAAAGACGAAATTGCAGCAGCCTTAAAAACGGTGCACGTAGCTGTCGACAAAGAAAAACGAACCAAAGTTCCGCTTCCTGAAAAATTCAAAGAAACACTTCTGGAATTTCTTAAGACTGATTAGCCTCTTGCTCTCTTTGGGCGAGCCTGGTGAGTTTTTGGCGGTCGGGCTTTAGAGAGCCGTTGATTGCTTGTTCGGGCCAGTTCAGAAATTTTACGGGAATTTTAAAGTGGGGCAGGTTTTTCTCAAGTTCTTTTTTTAACCGCTCAGAGAATTTGTTGAACTTGAGGCCGTTGCTGCCTTTAACAAAGGCTACCGGCCGTTCTCCAAACTCTTTGTCTCTAATACCTACTACAATTGCTGTTTCCACATAGCTTAACTGCAACAGATAACTTTCGATCTCTTCGGGAAAGATATTTTCTCCTCCGGAAATCAACATGTTGTCTTTTCTTCCTAAAAAAGTGAGCCGGCCTTTCTTGTCTATTTTGCCAATATCGCTGGTGTGAAACCAGCCCAGGTCGTCAAGCGGCAGCTCTGCCACATCATTTTCGACATACCCCAAAAATAGGGTCTTGCCTTTCAGTAGAATTTCGCCATCATCTGCAATTTTCAGCTCCCGATGTTTAAGCAGACATCCTGACCGCCCGTGATTGTCAGCTTTACCGATAGTCACCTGTGAAGCCATTTCCGTCAAGCCGTAAGACGTGTAAATCTTAAAGCCTGCACTTAGACCCCGTTTGATTAGTTCAGGAGGTGCCGGTGCTCCGCCGAGAATAACTATTGGATAATAATTCAGAGAGTTTGCCCGGCCGCTGTTAATCAGCCGGTGGAATTGAGTTGGCACAAACGAAGTATGGCTGATTTCAAATCTATTTATGGCATCGGCTATCTCCTGCTCAGAATCAGGAATGACAACCGCTCCTCCGCCTATTATAGATCTGAACAGAATCCCCAGTCCGCCTACGTGGCAGAGCGGCAGAGACAGCAGCCAGCGGTCATGTTCCGTAAACGGAATAAATCTGTTGGCGCCAATGGCGCTGTAGTAAAAATTTCCGTAAGAGAGCAGTGCAGCTTTCGGCTGGCTGCAGCTTCCGGAAGTAAATATTATCGCTGTCGGATGGTCAAGGCTCATTACCGGTTCAGAACGAAGTCTGAATTTTTTTAATTTCTGCGGTACTATATCTTTTGACTGCCATTCTGTAATCGATGGTTCATTCAGAGATTTTGTTTTGTCTTTGGTGATAATAAGGATTGAGCAGTCCAGAGAAATTAGAGCTTTTATGACGGCTCTTTTGGGCCAGCGATGACTTACAGCACAAAAAATGGCGCCGATTCTTAAGAGCGCCAGCACCAGTACATAATAGTCAAGAGAGTTTTCGCCTGAGACTGCAACATGGGAGTTTCTGGCCACCCCACGTTCTTTTAAGATTACGGCGCTGAAATGAACCAGCTGCTCCAGTTCGGCAAAAGTTGTAGTTCCGGTCGGTGTGATGACCGCCGCTGAGTCGGGCTGCTTTTCGGCGGTAAGGTTTAAGGGGCAGCGAAGTTCTTTCATTGCCTCAAACTTCCGAAAGCGTGAGAGATTCAAATTGTTTATCAAATATTTCTATATTTTTCATTTCAATCCGGCCATTTTTGACAGGAAATAATTTCAGATAGCTATCATCGGCATAGATGCCCAGAGTGTCAAGGCCGCAGGCAGAATTTGTGGAGTTACCGGCTGCCAGCTGGGCAATGATTGACAGCCCTAAAACTGATTCGTAAGATGAACTGAATACACAAGCTATCTTCTGAGATTTTGCCAGCTCGGCAAAACCTATGGCTTTTTCCAGACCCAGCAGAGTAGGCTTCAGGACAAGGACGTTGGCTGGGCTGAATTTTTTGAAATCTGATATTTCTATCTCTGCCAGGGTTTCATCAAGAGCTACCGGTATACCCAGGCTGCTATCAGCCAGTAGCAATTGCAGCTCTGAGCTGTTTGAAACCGGCTCCTCGATATACTCGATTCGACAGTCTTTGGTTTCATTATAAAAAGCAGCTGCCTGTTCTAAACTCCAGCTGCGGTTGGCGTCCAGACGCAGATTAATACTCTCACCAAGCTCTTCTCTTACTTTTTGAGTCAGGTCAATATCTTCTGACAAATCTCTACTGCCAACTTTCAATTTGACCGAGCGGTAGTTGCTCTCTTTGATATGAGCTAGCGAGGCCAGTATTTCTTCTTTTTCGCCGCTCAAAAGGGCGTTCACTTCCAGACTGCTGTTACAGTCTTTGTTAAACAGTTCGGACAGGCTAATGTTTCGGCTGTTAGCACTTAATATTAAAAGTGCAGAAGCTACCCCAAAACTTACAGAAGGATAAACTTCACCCGGAAAATCTATTGCGGCGTCGCTTATCTTTTCGGGCTTCTTTGGAGACAGAGTTTTTTTTAAGGCATTGCAAATTTGAATCGTCTGAGATTTTGCCTCTTCCAGATTTTCCCGGCTGAATCCTGGAAGCGGAGCAATTTCGCCGAAACCACAGTTGTCGTCGCTGTCAAAGATTTTTAAGATTAAACCTTCCCTTGAATCGATTGAAACAGATTTGAGCTTAAGAGTTTTTCTTAGCGGAATTTTGTAGCTATAGAGCTTAAAATCTTTGAATTTCAAAGCAACCATCCCATCGAAAATAAAAGGCTGTAGAGCAAGAGTATTTGAGCCGTCTGTGCTAGAACAGAGTTCAGCCCAGTTTTGTTTTTATTTCTTAGAACTTTTCTGATAGGCCGAAGCGCCAATAGAATTACGGCGGCGGCAATAGTTGCTTCGAAATGTTCGTTAGTCATCAGCCAAAGTACGAGCGGCACCAGCGCAGCTGCTATCAAGGTAACTATATATTCGACTTTTGCAAATATTGGTCCGAACCTGACCGCCAGAGTTTTTTTGCCGGCGATTTTATCAGTTTCTATATCGCGCAGGTTGTTAACTGTTAAAATTGCTACTGAAAACAAACCGGGAGCAAGACCAGCCAGTATCACCGCTATGTTTATTTCGAGCGTCTGCACATAGAAGGTACCGCCTACGGCAACCGGCCCAAAAAAAACCAGCACGAAAAAATCCGCCAGACCGCTATAACCTAAAGCCAATTTGGTGGCGGTATATAAGACACCGAAAGTAATTGACAAAATTCCAATAGCAACTATCGGCCAGCCGCCTAAGTAGACCAGATAGATGCCCGCTAAGAACGCCATTGCAAAGGCCAGAACCATGGCTGTTTTTATTTCGGGCTGTGAGACAAGTCCGGCCTGAGTTACTCTGGTAGGTCCAAACTTTCTTCGGGAGTCGGCGCCTTTTTTAAAATCAAAATAATCGTTGGCTAAGTTAGTGCCGATTTGAATCATTGTTCCCCCGAAAAGCGCGGCTAAAAAAGCCAGCAGCTGAAAACTGCCGGCTTCATAGGCCATGGCCGTACCGATTATTACCGGCGCAACCGCCGCCCATAAAGTTTTTGGGCGAATGGCCAGAAGCCAGATTTTAGATTTGGAGTAAGCCTTAGGCACTTTGTTTTCGTCCGCTTTTTTATTTGTCTTATGGCTGTCGCGGGAATTTTGAGAAATCTGGTTTTCTTTTTTCATTAAAAGCGTTGCGGCCTTCCTGGCTTTCTTCAGTCATATAGTACAGCATGGTAGCGTTGCCGGCTAATTCCTGAAGGCCGGCCTGTCCGTCGCAGTCGGCATTAAGGGCTGCTTTGAGACACCGAATCGCCATAGGTGAGTTGGCCAGAATTTCCCGGCACCATTTTAATGTTTCATTTTCAAGTTCAGCCAGGGGAACGACCCTGTTGACCAGTCCCATTTCCAGAGCCTGTTTGGCATCGTACTGACGACAGAGAAACCAAATTTCACGTGCCTTTTTCTGACCCACTATCCGTGCCAGGTAACCGGCGCCGTAGCCGCCATCGAAAGAACCAACCCGCGGTCCGCTCTGACCGAAAATTGCGTTGTCGGCGGCAATTGTCAGGTCGCAAATTAAGTGCAGCACATGGCCGCCTCCGATAGCGAAGCCTGCCACCATGGCGATAATCGGTTTGGGGCAGGTGCGCAGCTGTCTTTGAAAGTCCAGGACATTAAGCCGGTGTACGCCGCTCTGGTCTTTGTAGCCCGAGTCGCCGCGTACTTTTTGATCGCCGCCAGAACAGAAAGCTTTCTCCCCCTGACCGGTCAGAATTATTACTCCAATTGATTGATCTTCGCGGGCATCCTCTAAGGCTTTGGACATTTCAGAAACAGTCAGTGGCCGAAAAGCATTGTGAATCTCGGGACGGTTGATTGTAATTTTTGCAATGCCTTCTATTTTCTGATATAGAATATCTTCGTAGTCACCCGAATTTTGCCATTTTATTTTATTCATAATAGCCTCTACAATACTCTCTTGGTTTAAATCAAAAACTTTTCTAGTTCAATTAAGAATTCTTGTGGTCTTTCAAAATGCGCATTATGTCCGGCGCTCTGGATTGTCGCTAAGCTGATGGCTGCCGAACGCTCTGCCATTTCTAATGCTACAGACTTGAATTTATTGTCATTTGCCCCTACTATCAAGAGGGTTGGTAGATTTAGATCGGGTAAAACATCCCAGAGAGGAGGCTGGGCACCGGTGCCCATTAATTTTAGTGATTTGCTTAAAGCTTCGGCGTTGTTTTCAGACCTGCTTTTTAGAAGTTTTTCAAATTTCTCACGATCCTGTCTGATTGAATCAAACAACGGATGACTGTACCAGTTGGTAATAAATTCGTGCATCGTCTGAGTTTTTAGTCTGTTGACAACAATACCGTCTGATTCGACTCTAGCCTCACGTTCTTTTTCTGTTTTGAACCCCGGCGAGGCTGATTCCAATATAAGCTTAGAAAAATATTCGGGGTACGTAAGTGCCATATAAAGCGCCAGCCGACCGCCCATCGAGTAACCCACCAAAAAACATTGCTTGATTTTTTCCCGATTTAATACAGCGAGTAAAGACTGAGCGGCGGACTGCATGGTGTAGTCAGAATCTGCAAGTGGCATTGTCCGGCCGTGTCCGGGCAGATCCGGTAAAACGCAAAAGAACTTTTTTCTGAGAGTTTCTGTAACTTCATTCCAATCTTTAGAGTTCCCCAAAAAACCGTGAAGCATCAAAATCGCAGGTGACTTTTCTTTGGTGCCGTGAGTCTCGTAATAAAATTGCTTGCAAGCAGACATAAAATCAGCTGCCGGATAAAACTTTGTTAAGCGCAGTTGTGATTTGCTGATGCAATTTATGATTTTCACTGCGGTCGGTTTTGACTTCTATGATAGACGGCTTATTTGAACTCTGGCAAGCTGCAAAACATTGGCTGAACTCTTTTTTTGATTTTGGCTGGAAATAATCCAGACCAAACTGCCTGGCAGAATTTTCGAAACTCAGGCCATGCGGCGTGCCAAAGAATTTTTCGAAATCTTCAGTCTGTGACGCGACCGGCAGAAAAGAGAAAATGCCGCCGCCATCGTTGTTGAAAACAACTATTGTTAACACGTGCTTTGAATCGTGCACGAGTTTGAGGGAATTAAGATCGTGCAGAAAAGTCAAATCACCGACTAAGAGTGTGACCGGGCATTTTTGGCCATTGGCATATCCGACTGCCGTTGCAATAGTGCCATCGATGCCCGAAGCACCGCGATTATATTCGACCGCTGCTGCCAAACCCGTGACTGCCGCAAACATATTTATCTCTCTGACCGGCAGACTATTGCCCAGAAACAGCGCTGTGCCTGCGGCTATTTGTTTTGATATCGCCCGGCAGACCGCTGGCTCTGAAATTGAATCGCTACTATCAAGAATATCATTTAATATCTTATCAATTTGTTTCGATTTTTTTGATAATGTTTCAGCAAGTTCGCTATTGTCATGTTCTTGAATTATTTGTTCTAAACTTTTGCAAAACGAAGCGATGCTGCTCTCGAGCCTGAGTGTGACCTGATGGTTGGGGTCTGCTCTTTCGGTGTGGCTGGCTATCTGAATGTAGTTTTTCGGTCGGGCAGAATTTAGCGACTTTAGCAGTCTTTTTGAGACAGGCTGATCGCCAAACTGAAGGACGGTATCAACCTCTGAAAGCAGAGCACCATCGACTGCCAGCATCAGGTCGATATATGATATTATTATTTCTAAATTCTCCGAGCCGAGACGCAAGCCTGAAGCGATATCCGGCATGAGTGGCCAGCCGAGCCGGTTGGCCAACGACTCAATTTGTTTGCTTTCAGCCGCATTAACCTTACCGACTACGATTACGCCGCTTTTTGTTTCATTGATTATTTTTATTGGTTCTTTGAGTTGATCTTCTGAGAGCTTTAGCTCCGGCCTGCTATATGTCGTAAAAGGTTTTTTACTTTGCAGCCAGCTGGTTAGCTTGCTCATATAATCAGAAAAATCTTTGTTGTTGCCGGTCGGCGCCAGCGGTTCACGGAACATACAATTGAGATGCACCGGCCCCGGCGGAGATGACAGCGAACGCTGCATCGCCTGGTCGACTGTGGTCAGGACAAATTCCGGCGCAATTTTTTCATCGGGGCAGGGTATATCAGACTGCCAGCGGACAAATCGTCCATAGAGATTCGATTGATTAATAGTCTGGTTGGCCGCGGTCTCTTTTAGTTCCGGAGGACGGTCGGCAGTTAATACGATAAGAGGAATTTTGTCTGCCGAGGCTTCGACAATTGCCGGAAAAAAATTTGCCGCCGCCGTCCCGGAAGTGCAGACGACCACAGCCGGAAAGCCAGTGGCTTTGGCATAACCGAGTGCATAAAAAGCGGCGCCGCGCTCATCAAAGTGCACAGTAGTTTTGACTTTAACATTGTTCTGCTCTGAAAGGCCCAAGACCAGAGGGGTCGAGCGTGAACCGGACGCCAATGAAAAACAGGACACTCCGCCGAGAACTAATTCCTCAATTATCAGTCTGCCCCAGAGTAGATTAATATTCTCGAACTGGGTTTGCATCAGCCGGTCACGGCGTTTAAAAAACTGCCGATCTTACTTTCGATTTCATCCCATTCCCGCTGGGGAGTGGAGCCTTTGACAATCCCCGCTCCCGAGTACAAGCTTAGTTTTTTGCCAGCAACCAGGCCGGAGCGAATGCCGACAGCAAACTCAGCCGAGTCTCTGCCTATCCAGCCGATTGCTCCGGCATACCAGCCACGGTCAAACGGCTCGTATTCGGAGATTCTTTTTTGGGCGAGTTCTGAAGGGAAACCGCCGACTGCCGCAGTTGGATGTAATAGATTTAAGATACGGGAATCTGTCACATTCTCTTTTAGTGAGCCTGTAAATCGGGTTACCAGATGCTGCACTCTGGCCAGTTTAAAAAGAGATTCGGTTTTATCAAAATCAATCTTTTCGCAAACACTTTCAAGGGCTGCTTTTATATTTTGCACCACATACTGATGTTCTCTTTTCTCTTTGTCATCGCTTAACAACTCATCCCCCAGATGGCTGTCTTCTATTTCATCTATCCCCCGCCGGCACGTGCCGGCTATGGCTTCGCTTTCGATACTTTTGTCAATGCGTTTGTAGAGACGCTCAGGCGAGGCGCCAAGAAACGATATATCTTTGGCCGGCTGAAACAGATAATGAAAACAATTGGGAGTGGTCTTGCTCAAACGCTTCATAATTGCAAAGGCATCGCATCTGTCTTTAAATTCAAAAATTGACCGCCGAGCCAGCACTATTTTTTCGATTTTACTCCTGTTGAAATCATCCAGAATTGCCCGTACATTTGACTGCCAGCCGTCAAATAATGGTAAATCGGTGCGCACTTCAAACTCCTGAGCAGCAACCTCACTACTTGAGAGTTCAAAGCGAACTGATTTTAGCTCTGAGAGAATCTTATCTGCTGCAGCTCTGTCAGTTTGCAAATTAAGATTGCAGACAAACAAAGTCTGCCCGGTCTCACGTACTAGTTCAAAACGAGGCAGCACAAATTTTGCGGCACCAAAAGCCTGCCAATCTTCGGAGTTTGCCCCGCTTTCAGAATCGGAAGGAAATCTCATCCCGCCATAAAAACGGATATTATCGCTGCTTTGTCTAAGCAGTCTTTCTATCTTTTCAACTAATCGATGTCGCTCATCAAGGTTTTCTATTTCCAACGAAGCACATTCTCCGATCGTTGCCGACTCAAACAAATTGTCGCGATCGGCCCAGTAAATTTTCTGTTCGTTCTCTTGAGCACTTAGCCAATTAAGCGGCGAGATAGTTTCTGAGCTTGAGCTTGAACTTAAAATTGGTACTGCAACTCTGTGAAAAAGCGAAGTAATTGCAATACTTTCGGCTAAAGCTCTCTCAATTTTATTCGCCAGAGCTTCTTTGGCCATTGCAAATATAGTTGTATAAGTTTTATCTGTCAGCTGACTCAAGTTTTGATTTTCCAAAAAACTATTTTTCTCCTTCGTAAATTGTGGCTACCCCGAATGTAAGCGGATGCACTTTGGTGTTGTTAAAACCAGCCTCGTCCAAAAGCTTTAAAAAATCACTGCCGTAAGGAAATGATTCGATAGTTCTGTTTAAATATTGATAGGCTTCTTTATCGCCTGAAATCAAACCGCCAATCGCAGGCAGCAAATAACGTAGATAAAACAGATGCAGCTTTCTGACTAAAATATTCAGAGGCAGCGAGAATTCCAGAATCAAAACTTTGCCGCTATTGTTGAGTACCCGGTGCATCTCACTTAGAGATTTTTTGACATCAGTTACATTGCGAATACCAAAAGCTATAGTGACTACATCAAAAGAGTTGTCACAGCAGGGAATATTGGTCGCGTCGGCTCGCACCAGAGATAGGTTTTCTGATATGGTAGAACCAGGCAGCTTGCGCCTGGCTTCAGCAAGCATCTTAGACGACATATCCAGCCCGAGGCCATATTTGATATTTTTAGAATATTTGACCAGACTCAAGAGCACATCGCCGGTGCCGGTGGCCAGATCCAAAATGCTTTGCGATTGTCTCTCAGGCAGCAGTTTGGCCAGTTTCTTGCGCCACCTGATATCCTGTCCGAATGATAGCAATCTGTTAGCCAGGTCATAGCGGCTGGCAATGCGGTCAAACATCCGGTAGACATCCTGTCTGCTGGGATTTTTTTCAGCCTGGCTGCCGAATGGCTCTGTTATGGCGACACCTGCTTTTTGCATCGGTAGTTCATATTCCCGGCGCTTCCCTTGGGCCGGATTCTATGGCTGACAATATACCAACTGGGCGGGCAAATTCAAGTTTATCTAAATCCGGACGCCCCTCGGGCAACTTCATACTTGCCATACAGTTAAATCTCTAATTGGTTGCCAAGACAGCTTCAAATTGCTACAATTGCTATTCTTAAGCAAGAATCTCAAGAAAGGTGCCGGATGAAATATAGAAGAATCGGTAAAAGCGGACTAAAAGTATCAGAAATAGCGCTGGGGGCCTGGCTTACTTATGGCCGCTCTGTCGAAAACAAGCTCTCTGAATCTATCATACACCAGGCGATAGAGTCAGGCGTAAACTTTATTGATATCGCCGACGCTTACGCCCATGGCAGCGCCGAAATAACTGTCGGCCAGGCTATCAAACCGTTTAAGCGCTCCGATCTGGTTATTTCGACCAAACTCTTCTGGCCGATGTCCGACAATGTCAACGACCGCGGACTGAGCCGTAAACATATTATGGAATCGATAGGCAAGTCGCTCAAACGGATCGGTACAGATTATGTCGATATCTATTTCTGTCATCGCTATGACGAAGAAACCGAAGTTGAAGAAACAGTGCGGGCTATGGACGATCTTGTCAGACAGGGAAAGATTCTTTACTGGGGAACTTCAGTCTGGGAAGCTGACCAGATTCAAAAAGCCAATGACATCGCAGAGAAATTTGGCGCTTACGCACCAATAGTGGAACAACCGCAATACAATATGCTCGACCGGCATATCGAGGCAAAGATAATGCCTGCCTGCCAGTCGAGCGGTATGGGTCTCACTGTCTGGTCGCCACTGGCCGGAGGTGTTTTGACCGGCAAATATGTTGACGGCATTCCCAAGGGCAGCCGCGCCGAGACAACCCAGTTTGTAAAGGCTGATCTGACAGCTGAAAACAGAGCAAAAGTTGTTAAGCTGATGAAGCTGGCCCAAACACACGACCTTACTCTGGCGCAATTGGCTCTGGGCTGGCTGTTAAAGAGAGAAGAAATCAGTTGTGCTATTATAGGGGCAACCAGCTTAAAGCAGCTCGAAGAAAATCTTAAGGCCAAAGATGTGGAGCTCGGCGATGATTTAGTTGCCGAAATAAATGTTATTATTGACAAGAAAGTTTAAACAATTTAGGTTTTTGTGAAAGTACATATGATTCACATCGGAGGGAGTTATGAAATTTCAATTAAAGCATTTAGCAGTTCTTCTAATAATTGCGATTTGCCTGAGCGCCTGCACCAAGATTGACTACATCGGCGAAGAATATCCGGCGACTACTCATGTTGATCTGTTTTTTGCTATGGAAGATGTCGCCCGCGAGCATAAAGTAATGGGGAATCTTATTGCCACCGCCGATGATGGGGTCAGTACAGAAAAAATGCAAAAGAAGATAATGGAGAAAGCCAGGCAAAAAGGGGCTGACGCGGTTGTAATAATGGGTTTTGAAAAATATCAATCCGGTGAGTCTACTACCTATAGAGAAATTTCCGAAGAAGGCAAAACCAAAAAGGGAACATCCAAAACAACCACGACGGCAACAAGTTCGACCTCAGTAAATGAGAAAAAACAAATCAAGGCGGTTTTCATAAAATATTTGTAACATTTCTGTCGTTACTTGCGTCTCATTAATAGGGCTTTATATAGTTGGAAAGGTAGTGACACTTTTCTGTTACTGACAAAGATTCGCCTCTTGCAAATACGAACAATTCTGATATTAACAATGCCTGCTAATCGAAATTTCACGGCGGAGAAATCTAGTGAATAATATGAGCCCCAAGAGCTGCCTCAATCTCAGGAATAAGATTTTGCTGGCGACAGTTGCGATATTAGCGGCGATCATTTCTTCCTGCACGGTTAACGAAATCTCAAAACCGCCTGTGGCAAAAATTGAAGCCAAAGTAGATACCAGTTTTGGTGATATCCGCATAGATAATTATTTCTGGCTCAGACAAAGAGGTGACTCTGCGGTTATCGCTTATCTCGAAGAAGAAAACGCCTACACTAAAGCAATGATGAAACATACTGAGAGTTTGCAGGAAGATTTGTATGAAGAACTTCTCGGGCGTATCAAAGAGACGGACGAAGACGTACCTGCCAAAGAGGGCGATTATTTTTATTATAGCCGCACCGAAGAAGGACAGCAGTACAAAATTTACTGTCGCAAAAAAGACAGCCTGGAGGCATCGGAAGAAATAATTTTGAACGTAAACGAGCTTGCTGCAGGGCACGAATTTTTGGCAATCGGAATATTCGAAGTCAGTCAGAGCCATGAGCTTTTAGCATATTCGGTAGATACCAGCGGCTCGGAGACTTATGACCTTTATGTCAAAGATTTAAGTACGGGCAAATTGTATGACGATGTCATCCCGAATACTTCCTGGTCGGCAGCTTGGGGTAACGACAATCAAAACATCTTCTACACCATAGACGATGAAGCCAGAAGGCCCTATAAACTTTTCCGGCACAGATTGGGAGACAGTCTGGAAAACGATCTGCTTGTTTATACCGAGACAGATGAAAAATTCTTTTTGTATATTACAAAGACAAAAAGCAAAAAATATCTGCTGCAGTATTCCGAAAGTATAACTACTACTGAGATTCATTTTCTTGATGCCGACAATCCCACCGGCGATTTCAAAGTCATCCACCCCCGCCAGCAGGATATGGAATACGATATCGCGCATCACGGTAACAATTTTTATGTCAAGACCAACGAAAATGCCAAAAATTTCAAACTTATGAAAACTCCGGTGCGCAGTCCCGGCAAATCAAATTGGCGTGAGGTAATCCCGCACAGAAAAGCAGTTAAGATAGAAGATGTTGATGTTTTCGAGAACCATCTGGTCATATATGAACGCCAAAACGGGCTTGAAAATATCCGTATTCTCAATCTTCAGACAGGCGATGACCACCAGATTGATTTTCCTGAACCGGTCTATGGCTTAAGAACACAGAGTAATCCGGAGTTTGAAAGCGACAAGCTGCGCTTTATGTATTACTCGATGGTTACGCCTAAAACTATCTTCGACTACAATATGAACACAAAAGATCGTGAACTCAAAAAAGAGTATGAAGTGATAGGCTATGACAAGTCGCTTTATGAGACCAAACGAATCTTTGCCGAAGCCAAAGATGGTACTCAAATTCCGATTTCAATAGTTTACAAGAAAGATTTTCGACAGGATGGCACCAGACCGCTTTATTTGTACGGTTACGGCTCCTATGGAGCCAGCATGGAACCGTCTTTCTCTTCTAATCGTATCAGCTATCTTGACCGGGGCTTTGCGTATGCCATTGCCCATATCAGAGGCGGCAGCGAGATGGGACGCTACTGGTATGACGAAGGTAAACTCTTAAATAAGAAAAAGACTTTTACAGACTTTATCGCCTGCGCCGAACATCTGATAAAAGAGAATTATACTACAAACAATAGACTTGTTATAAGAGGCGGCTCAGCCGGCGGTCTGTTGATGGGCGCTGTTTTGAACATGCGGCCGGACTTGTTTGAAGTTGCCGTTGCCGATGTCCCTTTTGTAGATGTAATAAATACTATGCTGGATGCGTCAATTCCGCTGACTGTTACCGAATACGAAGAATGGGGTAACCCCAATGATTCTGTCTTTTATACTTATATGAAATCCTATTCACCTTATGACAATGTCGGCGCCAAAGAATATCCGCACCTGCTTATCACCGCCGGACTTAATGACCCCAGGGTTCCATACTGGGAATCGGCCAAGTGGGCCGCCAAGCTGCGTGCCAATAACCTGGGCGATAACTGGCTGCTGCTTAAAACTAATATGGGTGCCGGGCACGGAGGTGCTTCGGGCAGATATGACTACCTTAAAGATGTCGCCTTCAGGATGGCATTTATTTTTGACAGATTGGATATTGACTGAAATAAAAAATAAATGGAGGACCTAACCTAACAAAAACCCAAAAATTAAGGTCCTCCATTTTCGTTGATTTAGCGGTACGGGGAATCGAACCCCGGTTTGATGGCTGAGAACCATCCGTCCTGACCACTAGACGATACCGCCTGAATCAATGCGCAACGCCAAAAAAGCAACGCAGACTCATATTATGCCCTGGGCCTCGAACTGTCAAGCTTTGCTAACTTATTGATTCGCAGTTGCTTGCAATATACAAACGGCTAATTTGAAGCTGTTCATTGGCTTGTCAAAAACAACAAATTCAACACTTTTTCAGATTATTTCAACTTTTTTATATTACCGTCGCTGCCAGAGTGGCAGCCTCTGGCAGCCCTGGAATTTATTCTTCGATATCAGCCTGATTATCAATAATTTGACCAGGATCCGGCAACATTGTTGTAGATAACTTCCCAAAACTCTCTTATATCGATTATGAGAAGAATAAAGGCAGACAAGATAAAATGACAGTCAAGAGAAAAAAGACAAAAGAGCTCAGCTACAAACAGGTCTCCCACCGTTTAGATTTCACATTTAAGGGGATTAAGTCCTCAGCAGATGTAGAACCGTGCCAGGGAATTATTGGTCAGGAGAAGGCCATTGCAGCCATAAGAACTGGCCTTAAGGTAAAAGGCCGCGGTTATAATATTTTTATATCCGGGACTTCGGGCACCGGCCGCAACACGGCCATTATGCATTTTTTGGAACAAGAGTTAAAGAATGTCAAACCGAGGCTGAGAGATTTTTGCTATGTCAATAATTTCAAGAACGAAGACAAACCCCGCCTTTTGATTTTTAATTCGGGCGACGGCCGCCGCTTCAAACGCGATATGGGTTACCTGATCAGCTCGATACGCAAAGCTGTTCCCAAAATATTTATGTCAGAAGATTACAAAGACAGACACAGCCGGGTCTCGCGCGAGTTTGAGGGGCGCCAAAAAGATTTAATCGGTAATTTCGAAGACAGACTTACAGCGGACGGTTTCGTGATGGTGCAGCTTCAATCCGGCATGACCACCCGCAACGAAATTCAGCCTCTCGTTGACGGCGAACCAAACTCACTTGATAAACTTGAGAAACTTGCGGAAGAAGGCAAATTTTCTGAATCAAAGCTCGATGAATTCCGTCGCCGCTGGGACAGCCTCAGAAGAGAATTCGATGTTGTCTCTGTAGAATCAAAAAAACTGTCGAACAAACTTGATGATGCCCTTGAAAAACTTGATTACTCTATGATCGCCCCGCTGATAACAGACAAAGCCTCACTGCTCAGACGGCGTTATCAGATTGATAAAGTTGTTTTGTATCTGGACGAGGTTGAAGAAGCCCTGCTTTCGGACCTTGACAGATTCAGGGAAGCTCAGCCCCGCCGGGGCGAACAGGAGGCTCCGCCCTATCGCAAGCGCGAGCCGTTTGAAGAATTTTCTGTCAATCTGATTCTTGACCATGCTGAGACCAAGGCAGTTCCGCTGGTGATTGAAAAATCACCATCGTATAAAAATCTGTTTGGTTCATTGGAGCGGGTGGTTGACAGATTTGGTTACTGGCGGACAGATTTCACCAGAATATTTTCCGGCTCTATCATAAAAGCAACCGGCGGATTCTTGCTGGTCAATGCCATGGACCTGCTGACGGAGCCCGGAGTCTGGCTGAATCTGAAACGTTCCATAAGAAACTCCGAAGTTGAAATAGCCGCCTACGATCCTTTTTATATGATGGCCGGAGCGGGTATAAAACCAGAACCGATACCGCTCGATGTCAAAGTTGTGCTGATTGGCCAGAGCGACACTTACAATCTTCTCTGGCAATGGGATGAAGATTTCAAACGGATTTTCAAAATCAAAGCAGAATTTGATAGCGTCATAAAACTCAACAAAACAAATGTAAAGAAATATTTTCAATTCATAAAACTCATCACAGAACAGGTCAAGCTTTCAGAGTTTGACCTTTCGGGAATGCAGGCTATAGCCGAATACGGTCAGAGGCTTTCGGGTCAAAGAAACAAGATGACCTCGCTCTTTTCTTCCATTGCCGATCTAATAAAAGAGTCCGCTCTCTGTGCCGAGCAAAACAAGAGCAAACAAGTCAACCGCCGGGATGTTGAGTGCGCCGTAGAACAGAAAAAATCCCGTGTAAACTTAATCGAAGAAAAAGTGCAGGAAATGTATGACAACGAAACTTTATTGGTCTCTACTTCGGGTTTTGCGACAGGGCAGATAAACGGTCTGGCTGTCTATAAAGTTGGAGAGTATTCTTTTGGGCGGCCGACACGGATCACCGCCTCGGTTTCTCTGGGACGCGCCGGAATAATTAATGTCGAGCGCGAAGCTGACCTGTCGGGACCTATTCATACTAAAGGCGTACTTGTGCTGACCGGCTATCTGCGCAATCTGTTTGCACAGGACAAACCGATGGCCATGTCGGCCTCGATTACATTTGAACAGTCATACTCCGGTGTTGACGGCGATTCGGCCTCGGCGGCAGAGATATTCGTTTTGATCTCGGCACTGGCACAGATCCCTATAAAGCAGGGGATTGCTGTCACCGGTTCTGTAAATCAGCACGGGGAGATTCAGCCTATTGGCGGAGTGAACGAAAAAATTGAAGGATTTTATGACGTTTGCAAATCACGCCGATTGACAGGTAGTCAGGGAGTTATCATTCCGCACCAGAATGTACAGGAGCTGCTGCTTCGTTCTGATGTTCTGGAAGCCATCAAGAAAGGCAAGTTCTTTGTCTATCCTATTAAGAAAATCGAAGAAGGCATAGAAATCTTAACCGGTAAAACTGCCGGCAAACGCATCCGCAACAACAAGTTCACACCCGGCTCTGTTTTTGCCAAAGCTGATGACAGGCTTCGCCAGATGGCTCTTTTGTTAGACAGGTTTGGCAAAGACACTAAGTCGAATGACGACTCTAATAAGAAACATAAATCCAAAAAACAATTGTAACTTGAAAGTCGCCGGCTTTTTTGATTTTTCATTTTTTTTCAAGAACGTAAATTTATTCAGCCTTTCATTTTTCACTTGACGTATTAGAGTGAATGTGACTTTTTTGGTTTGTATCCGATAGCAGCAGATGCTCAATGCGCCAAGCCAAAGGAAAGCACGCAACTCACTCTTGGTGCGCTTATGGAAGCATCGTATGAGTTTTCATCACTTAAAAAAGCGGCTGCATTGGCGGCCGCTTTTTGGTCTAATTCATAACCGGGGTTTAAGTTTTCTTAGAAGTCCGCTCCGAATGAAAAGTATGAAGTTGTATGCGGCGCTACGCTGCTGAAATCGGTCGACCAGGCCAGGTCGTAGCGAAGTAGTAAGAAACCGAAATTGGCTCTCATGCCAAATCCGAATCCGGAACGTAAATCTTTCAGCCTGCTGTTACCGCCTTCGCTGGTGCCCCCCTTGAAATTGCTGCCAAACCAGGCAGAGCCGATATCAAAAAACATGGCGCCCTGTACTCTGGCAATTGTCATGCGAAGCGGGAAACGCATCGCAAAATAGTCTATCATGGGGAAACGAAATTCAAGGTTGACCAGACCGTAGCGGTCACCGGAAATTTCATAGTAGGGTACACCTCTGAGAGGTGTGACGACGTCGGCAAAGTACAGATTTTCGACTTCGAAAACCCTGGCGTCGAGTGTGCGGTTACCAATCCAGTTGGTGGTGCCGCCAAGGAAATAATGTTTGGGAGTCGAACCAAATGATGCCGCTCCTGACATACGGAAAGCAAATGAATAGCCACTGCCAAAGTGCCAGTACTTGCGGTAGTCAAACTCAGTTGCATAGAACTCAATGTCACCGGAATTAAAGAGATTCACACTAGCTTCAAAATCCAGTCTCAGGCGACGTCCATTTAGCGGGCCGGTAATACCCCAGACTATGTTATCAAAAATCCAGGAGATTTCACCTGTGCTGACTTTGGAACTTCGGTCAGGCGGACTTCCTAAATCATAATATTGACGATCAATAAAAAACTGAGAGGCGGTAAAGTCTAGCCGGCTGAATACAGAAAATGGTCTCCTTGCATAAAATTGAAAACCATAGAACCTGTCAGAAAAGAGCCGGTTAAAGGGGTCGAGATAGAAATTTTTGGTGTGGAAAAAACCGGCGCCCACGCTGGTACGCTTTCTGTTATAAAGATAAAAGGCCTGAATATTGGACTGGTCGATTGTATTAACAAGGTCTGTGGCAATAAAGATTTGGTGGTTACCCAGATAATCAGAAAAGACAAAGAAAGTCTGTCCTCTTAAGCCAAAGAAAGTATCGTAACCAATGCCGCCGCCAATATAGTCGGGTGTGAATTTGGTCTTGTATTTTCTAATTTCAAAATCTTCCCCCGGTGCTGGCACTTTGATCTTGTCAAATTCTTTTGGCTCTTTTAACGGCCTGATAATGTCATCTTCTTCGGGAATGTCAAACATCAGAGTATCGAGCGGATCTTTCTTATTGTCGCCGACAAAAACAAATTCGTCGTCGTGGATTCCTGTTTCGGTAATAACTTTTTCTCTGGCTGTTGAATCCGCTCTGGCTGTACTATCTGAGATGAGTGAATCTTGTTCTGCTTCAAACTGCGCGTAATCGTCTGTAAGCGAAACAATCTCTGAGTGCACAGTCGTATCTGCTGCCTTAACCGAATCAGAACTTTCTGCAGATGCGTCTGCAGACATAACACTTTTAAGTAAATCGTATTCTGATTTGGCAAAAGCAGTCAGTTCAATTACACCTTCTTCCCCAACAGGAATTATTTCTTTCATCAGAAAGATATCGAAAGCGCCGTTGTGGAAGGCTTCAAAGACAAGCTTCCTGCTGCTGGGAGACCATGATACAGAGCTTATGCCGGTAAGAATATCAGTTATTGCAAAGTTCTTAAGTTCGCCTTCGGTACCTGCCGAATCCAGATAGGCTATATACAAATTATCTATGCCGTTGCGCGATGAAATGAAAGCAAGCTTGGAGCCATCGGGTGAAATCATCGGCGCTTTATTTTGTCCCTTACCTACGCTAATGTGCTCAAGTTCTTCTGTGTCAATATCTAAACTGAATAAATTATAGAAGCCGTATTGAAAGCCGCCCGGCATCAGTACCTCGTGATGAGTATATACGTGCGCTTCGGCCAGACTGTCAATATCCGGATTTGTGGGATGCGGCCTGTCAGATGAAAATATAAGCGAGCGCGAATCTTTGGCCCAGGTGGGGTCTAAGTCATCAAAGCGGTCGTTGGTCAGCTGAGATATTTCGTCGCTCTCCATATCATATACGTAGACATCTCTTTGCAAAACCCTGAGAGCGGTAAAGGCAATTTTCTTTCCGTCCGGTGACCACTCAGGTGAGCGGATATTGTGAAACTTAAATTTGCGACGCTTAAAAATTTTCCCCTTTTTCAGATTATAAAACATAAGCGCATCTTCGCCTTTTGACTTGGCTACAAAGACCATATCGCTGCCATCAGGCGAGAAA
This sequence comes from Candidatus Zixiibacteriota bacterium, assembly GCA_022571845.1. Lineage (GTDB taxonomy): Bacteria > Zixibacteria > MSB-5A5 > GN15 > FEB-12 > JACZWU01. Next base: position 82,326 of record JACZXB010000011.1, read on the forward strand.
GACATTCCGGAAACATAAGAGTGCAGCGATTCTAAGTCCGCAGATTTGGAACCTTTGACCATGCGCTTGACAACCTTACCGTTTTCTGCCGAGATAAGAACAATTTCCGGATAATCCCAGCGGTCGGTAAAAATAGCGATATGCTCGCCGTCGGGAGAAAAAACTGGTTTTTCATTAAAGTAAGAACCATCCTGGCGCGAACTAGTGAGCTTTTCGGAGATTTCGTCTACTTCTTTGCGCGTTACAATATCCGGCCAGTAACGTTTTTTCATCTCTTTGGAGAATTCCTTCCAGAATTCTTTTAGGTCTATGCCGATTGATTCTTTCATCGCCTTATTTAGTGTCAGGTAACGTTTCCCTTTGTAGAGAATATCGCCGATTTTCTTTTCGCCGTATTTGTCAGCGATAAATTTTATCATTGCCTGTCCCTGCTTGTAGGCCGCAAATCCACGAATTGCCCAGGGGGGCTGCAGGTAATTGTTTATGGTGGCATCACGCACAAACATGTCGGAAAAAGAATCCCAGCCGTGACGCGACGAATATTCGGCGTAACCTTCGGCAAACCAGAGCGGCGGTGAAAACAGACGGCGGGTGGATATCAGCGATGTCAATAAATTGCCGTAGAGCATATCAAAGATTACGCCGTGGGTCAATTCGTGGTGCAGCACGTGGCGGAGATCTTCGTAGGACCCATTAAAGTGAACAACCATACGCTTCTTGCTGGCTTCGGTAACTCCGCCCAGACCTTCCGGAATGAGAATTGAAATGATATTCGTCTGCTGCAGATCGTTTTGTGAATTGTAAATGAAAAGCGGAGCACGCTGCTGAATGTGGTAGTTTAGTTCTTCACTTATCTCGGCGTAGGAAGACTCCATTACTGCGGCGGCAAACTCAGCAATTTCGTAAGCATCTTCATAGAAGTGAATGTCGAAGTGGCGGGTCTGGATATATTTCCAGTCAAAATTTTTGTAGCGAACTTTGTTCTTGCCAAAATATGTTTCCTGAGCCGGAACATTTCCGGCTAACATAGCCAATAGAACAACTGCTATTAGTACTATTCTTTTCATAATAATCACGCCCTTGCCTGACGGCTCTTAAACTTTTATTCAAACATCGCTATACAAATGACAGCAAACTAATTATTCGCTCAGCCTCTTTATATCGGCTCCGATTGAAGAGAGTTTTTTCTCAAGGTTGCTGTAGCCTCTATCTATATGATAAATCCTCAAAATTTCCGACTGCCCTTGTGCCGCCAGACAGGCCACTACCAGCGCTGCCCCGGCTCTGATATCAGGAGCCATGACTTCGGTACCATGAAGTTTTCTGACACCATTTATTATAGCTTCGCCGCCGGTGACTGTAATATAAGCCCCCAGTCGTCCCAGTTCCATAGCGTGCAGATATCTATCTTTAAAAACAGTCTCTACTATATGAGAAGTTCCCGAAGCTATAGAAGCCGCAGCCATTGCGCAGGGCTGCAGGTCGGTGGGGAATCCGGGAAAGGGAAAGGTAGTCAAAGAACCCGCTTTTAGTCTTTTGGGGGCGGTTATATTTATTTTGTTTTTAGAGAGCTTAATATTACAGCCCATTTCCATCAATTTATGGTTTACCATAGTCAACTCATTAGGGTCGCAGCCGGTTATCTCCAGTTTGCCTCCGGTCGCGGCCGCAGCATACATATAAGTTCCGGCTATAAGACGGTCACCGGCTATTTTATATTCAACAGCTTTTAATTTCCTGACAGGTTCTATGACGACGTTTGGAGTGCCGGCGCCGGAAATTTTTGCTCCGGCCTTGTTTAAAAAATTAGCAACATCGACAATCTCCGGATCGCAGCCGGCATTAACAATGAATGTTTTTTCTCTGGCGAAAACAGCAGCAAACATGACATTTTCTGTGCCGGTATGCGAGGGCCTGTCGAAATAGACGGTGCCGCCCTTTAGAGGTTTGCCTTCGGCAATCACAAAGCCCCCCCGCTCGGTGATTTTGGCGCCCATTTTTCTAAAAGCAGCAATATGAAAATTGACCGGCCTGGCCCCAATAGAACAGCCGCCCGGCAGAGCAATTTTTGCTTTTCCTAATCGTGATAAAACTGGCCCCAACACCAAAAACGAAGCCCGCATTTTGCGCATCAGGTCATAAGGAGCGGTATCTGTGCCGACATCTTTGGCGTTTATTGTCATCACCTGCGCCCTTTCATCGTAACTGACTTTGGCGCCCAGATGCGTCAATACCTTTATGGAAGTGTGAATATCTCTTAAAGGCGGGACATTTCGGATTACAGTTTCGCCTTTGTCAATTAAGAGAGAGCCTAAAATTATGGGCAGAGCGGCGTTTTTGGAGCCTTCGACTTTGATTGAGCCAGATAGCTTTTTGCCGCCTTTTATAACAAATTTGTCCATTCAGTTCCTTATAAACGCTCAAGTGTGATTTGGCCTCATTATTATAGATATAGAAAAAAAGTCCTGTTTCTTAGTCTATATATCGGCAGCCAATTTGTGGAAATAGGGATTAAAGATAAAGTTTTTACTTTTTGAATACTACCCGACTGCCGACTCGGCCAGCTCGAAACTCTCATGAACCCGCATGAAAAACTCAATCGCCTCTCCCCGGCAGTAATCGGGGTTGGTCCAGGGCAGGCGCCGGAACTGCCCGCGGGCATATATCAGAGCCAGTTCGGCATAAACACCATCTTTTAAGTAAACCCGGTGGTTAAGCTCGCGGTGAGAGGCCATTAGCAGATTCGAGGGCGTCAAAATACCCGGGTCGATATTTACGGTGCGGAAATTGTAACCCGCAGTCTGGTCGGCAAAATTCGGTTCTATCTTATGGCAGATTTTTTTCATATCAGCCAGCCAGCCGCGCTCGGCCAGTCTTTCAAATGAGAAAAAACGCCTGAGCAGGTCACCGCCCATTTCTTCGGTGTACATCTCAGTCTTGCTGCAGTCGATTTCAAGAGTCTCATACTGCACCGGCCCAAATTTGCTCTCTAAGGCTTTGAGCGAATCGGACAGCGCATCCAGCGAGGAGTAGATTATTGAGACAATTGGTCTGCCCTTGGTAGGTTCTTGTACTCGTGCCATAGTAGGGAGCATATAAAGATTGTAAAACGCCTGAAATCAACAATAAAGCTGGAACTTCAAAACTTATGCAGGTCGGAACCACACCCAGGAAGCGGTTTTCGACCTGGTTATGGCTTTAATCGCCATGCTGAGCGGACGCCGTCCTGAGCCTGTCGAAGGAGTCGAAGCATCACAGTAAAAGTAGGACTGGACCACTTAGCGGTTCCACCTTTTCAATTAGTCAGGAACACAAGGTTCCTGACCTACATGAGATGAATCAACATTCACCTCTGCGCATGTCATCCTTCGACAGGCTCAGGATGACTTACTCTGAGCTTGGGGTGACGATTATTTCTGCACTCATTTTTTCCTCTGCATGGCCCGGTAATCTTCAATTGTGATAGCATACATATGGACATTTTTGATGCGACCCCGATGACGATAGAAATTGCGGTGGGTGCCTTCGTGAGTGAAACCGCATTTTTTTAAAAGCTTTTGCGAAGCCGTATTATCCAAAAGTGTTCCAGCATGCACCCGGTGAAGTTTTAGTTCGTTGAAACAGAACTTTAAAACTAAACCGACTGCTTCCGGCATTATTCCCCGGCCTCGATATTTTTTGGCTAACCAGTAGCCTATTCCAGCTTTTTTGTGAACGGCGCTTATTCCATGAATGTCAAGTGTCCCGACAACTTCGTCCGAATTATGCGGCACGATGCCGAAAACGTAGTCGGTTCCTTTGCGCGCTGACAAGTGGGTCTTTCTGATAAATCTCTGGATATTTTCAACAGTGTTCGGCGAAGGTACAAAAGTATAGCGGGAGATATCCGGGAATTTTGTGTATTTAAAAATTGAAGGGACATCTGACTTCTTCAGAGGTCTTAGTATAATGCTTTTGCCTTTTAGTTCGGTGGTCATTTTTGGTTCCTTGAACTACTTAAAGCTGTCAGGCGAGGGCGCCTTACAGCACTCTGTCAGAGTTCGTCATTGCGAGGAGCGAAGTGACGTGGCAATCTCGCTTTAACTGCTACATCCTTTATCTCCTCACAGGCATTAGATACTAAGTCGCTCAAATAAATCAACTATTCAACTAATAGAAACGCCTAATTGACTGCCCCACGCTCTCAGCTTATATTTGAATTTACGCTTATGAAACAAAAGTCAAAACCGAAAAGAATCAGCGCCGCCAGAGGACCTTCGCTTTCCTGCAAGGGCTGGCATCAGGAAGCCGCCCTGCGGATGCTCAACAACAATCTCGACCCTGAGGTCGCTGAAAAACCTGATGAACTAATTGTATACGGCGGCTCCGGCAAAGCTGCCCGCAACTGGCAGGCTTATCATGCGATAGTCAAATCACTAAAAACATTAGAAAATGATGAAACGCTACTAGTACAGTCCGGTAAAGCTGTCGGGGTTTTTCGCACGCATGAATATGCACCAAGAGTTTTGATAGCCAACTCCAACTTAGTGCCGAAATGGGCGACCTGGGAAAAATTCCGCGAACTGGAAAAGCTGGGGCTTATAATGTACGGCCAGATGACCGCTGGCAGCTGGATTTACATCGGCACCCAGGGAATTATCCAGGGAACTTTCGAAACTTTTGTGGCGGCGGCGGCTAAACACTTTAATGGAAAATTAAACGACCGCTGGATATTGACTGGCGGTATGGGCGGCATGGGCGGCGCTCAGCCACTGGCTGCAACAATGGC
>JACZXB010000017.1 GCA_022571845.1 Candidatus Zixiibacteriota bacterium
TCTGGGGCATAGGACCATCGGAAGCCGACACCACCAGAACCGCTCCATCCATCTGAGCCGCTCCGGTTATCATGTTCTTGACATAGTCCGCGTGACCGGGACAGTCGACGTGGGCATAGTGACGATTATCTGACTCATATTCTACGTGAGAGGTGGCAATGGTTATGCCCCGTTCACGTTCTTCAGGAGCGTTATCGATAGAGTCGAACGAACGGACCTCTGTGTTACCGCTCTTGCGAGACAAATACATAGTCATCGCCGCAGTCAGAGTCGTCTTTCCGTGATCAACATGACCGATCGTACCTACATTTACATGCGGTTTCGTCCGCTCAAATTTCGCCTTGGCCATTTTCTTTAATACCTCCGCTAAACCTTAACTTTTTCCAGCATTTTTTGTGAAACATCCGTCGGCACCGGAGCATACTTGGAAAACTGCATCGTAAAAGCAGCGCGCCCCTGTGTAATATTCCTCAGCGTATTAGCGTAACCGAACATCTCCGAGAGCGGTACGGCCACAGCTATGACAGTAGCCGAATCACGCGGAATCATACCAATGATTTTTCCGCGCCTTGAATTCAGGTCTCCCACAACAGCTCCCATATATGCCTCAGGAACTACAACTTCAACATCCATCATTGGCTCCAGCAGTTTTGGGCCGGCCTTCCTGGCCGCCGCCTGAAAACCCATCGAACCTGCAATCTTAAAGGCGATTTCACTGGAATCAACTTCGTGATACGAGCCGTCCAGTAATTCGCAATGAATTCCGGTCATATCATATCCGGCCAAAATACCATTTTGCATAGCCTCCTTGATACCTTTTTCCACAGCCGGAATATATTCTCTGGGGATTGCACCCCCAACGATCTTATTTACAAATTCAAACTCGGTGCCATCTTCGGCCGGCCTGACTTTTAAGACAACATGGCCATACTGGCCGCGTCCGCCGGACTGGCGCACAAATCTGCCCTCGGCCTCGACCTCTCTGGAAATTGTCTCTTTATAGGCTACCGACGGACGTCCGACAGTAGCTTCTACATTAAACTCTCTCATCATACGGTCTACCAGGATTTCGAGATGAAGTTCTCCCATACCGCTTATGATAGTTTGACCGGTCTCTTCATCATATTTGACTATAAAGGTAGGGTCTTCTTCGGCCAGCTTTATCAAAGCTTCGGTAAGTTTTTCCTGATCGGGCTGGGTCTTTGGTTCAATAGAGACCGAAACAACCGGTTTGGGGAAAGTCATCCTTTCTAAAACTATCGGATTTTTGACGTCACAGAGAGTGTCGCCGGTAGTGGTTTTGCGCATTCCGATAATTGCCACAATATCCCCGGCGGCGGCAGATTTTATATCTTCGCGCTTGTTTGAGTGCATCCTCAAAATTCTGGAGATTCTTTCCTTAATATTCGAATTAGGATTCAACAGATACGAGCCTGCTTTGATTTCACCGGAATAAACCCGAACAAAAGTCAGCTTGCCGACATAAGGGTCGGTCATAATTTTGAAAGCAAGTGCCGAGGTCGCCTCATCCACGCTGGCTTTTCTGGTCAAAATCTTAGTGGTATCATCAGGATCATGACCTTGGACCGGTGGTTTATCCAGAGGTGAGGGCAGAAAATCTATAACTGAGTCAAGAAGTTTTTGAATACCTTTGTTCTTAAATGAGGAACCACACAGGACGGGAATCATGTGACCGCTGATAGTAGCCTTGCGAACTGCGGCCTGTACCTCTATGAGGTCGAGCTCTTCTTCGTTTAAGAACTGTTCCAGAAGGTGGTCATCGTATTCGGCGACTGCTTCGAGTAATTTTTCACGGTAATGGTTAGTACTTTCGAGCATGTCTTCCGGGACTTCCAGATCTTCGAATGTCATGCCATGGGAGTCTTCGTGAAACACCCGGAATTTCATCGAGAGCAGGTCGATAATCCCCGCAAACATCTCCCCTTCACCGGCCGGAATGCTAACCGCCACGCAGTTAGACCCAAATCGTTCGTTCATTGCATTGATAGTGCGGTCAAAACTGGCGCCGGTTCTGTCCATTTTATTGATATAAGCGATTCTGGGAACGCCGTATTTGTCTGCCTGCCTCCAGACAGTCTCCGATTGCGGCTCAACTCCGCCAACTGCACAGAAAAGAGCAACTGCACCATCCAGAACCCGCAGCGAACGTTCTACCTCGACTGTAAAATCTACGTGGCCGGGAGTATCAATAATATTGATAGTGTGATCCCGCCAGAAACAGGTTGTCGAGGCCGAGGTGATAGTAATACCGCGCTCTTTTTCCTGCTCCATCCAGTCCATAGTGGCAGAGCCTTCATGGACCTCACCGAGTCGATGTGTTTTGCCTGTGTAAAACAGAATACGCTCCGTGGTGGTGGTCTTGCCGGCATCAATATGCGCCATAATGCCGATATTTCTTACTTTCTTAAGGTCCATTTCACTCTTTTTGGGCATAAAAAAGCCCTGACTGATTGTAATAACTCTAAGCAACGGCTTTTAGAAAAGCTCCACACCCGGTCAATAAATCAGTAGGGTCTTACCAAGGGGGAAAAGCTGATCAAAATCACCTAAGCCAGATTATTAACTCCCATTTTGTAATACAACAACCTCATTTCGGAGACTACCACCTGAAATGGGCAAAAGCCTTATTAGCTTCTGCCATCTTGTGGGTGTCTTCTTTTTTCTTAATTGCCGAGCCTTCACTATTGGCCGCCGCCATAAATTCAGAGGCCAGTTTATCGGCCATCGTCTTATCGTTCCTGGTACCGGCATAATGAATAATCCATCTGATTGCCAAAGCCGTACGACGTTCGGGCCGAACTTCTATCGGCACCTGATAAGTGGCACCGCCCACTCGACGTGAACGAACTTCCAATACCGGCTTGACGTTGCTGACCGCTTTATGAAAAAGGTCAAGTCCTTCTTCACCGGCTTTCTTGCTAAGCATTTCTATGGCATCGTACAAAATGCTCTCAGAGATAGATTTTTTACCCCGCCGCATCAGGTAATTGACAAACTGCGATACCAGCTTGTCATTAAACTTGGGGTCCGGCATTAACCGTTTTCTCTGTGCTTTACTTCTTCTTGACATATCGTATCAGTAACAATTCTTCTATTCTTTAGGTTTTCTGGTGCCGTACTTTGAACGGCCTCTTTTTCTGTCGGCAACTCCGGCAGTATCCATGGTACCTCTTATGATGTGATATCTCACACCCGGCAGATCTTTCACACGACCGCCGCGAATAAGAACAATTGAGTGCTCCTGAAGATTGTGACCTTCTCCCGGAATGTATGCCGTAACTTCCATCTGATTAGTAAGCCTGACTCGGGCAACTTTTCTAAGAGCCGAATTGGGCTTTTTGGGAGTTGAAGTGTATACCCTGATACATACTCCACGTTTTTGAGGACAGGAGTTCAAAGCCGGGGTATTCCCCTTTTGCTTGATGAGCTTGCGCCCTTTTCTAATCAGCTGGTTTATTGTTGGCACTTTTCTTTCAAATTCCTCTTAGTCGTTTTCAAATACAGACTTGCAGTATATCTAATTAGAAATCACTGTCAAGGATTTTACTATACGTTTTCCTTGAAAATATCAGTTACTGAGGCAGCTTCCGCCGGTTCTTCGGAAACCTCTGAATCTTCTTCAATTTCCGACTCTTCTTCCTCTTCGATTGGCTTCAATCTGTTATATTCTTCAATTCCGGTTCCGGCGGGAATCAAATGACCGATAATGACATTCTCCTTGAGGCCAAAAAGGTGGTCAATTTTGCCGCAAATGGCAGCTTCGGTCAGGACTTTAGTCGTTTCCTGGAAAGAGGCTGCTGAAATGAAACTCTCGGTAGACAGTGAAGCTCTGGTAATTCCCAGAAGCATCGGGCGCGAAGTTGCCGGGTCGCCGCCTTCAGCGATCACTCTGGCATTTTCATCGGAGAATTTGATTTTGTCGACCTTTTCTCCTTCGAGGAAATTGGTATCTCCGACAGTCTCAAGCAGCACTTTCTGCATCATCTGGCGAACAATAGTCTCGATATGCTTGTCATTAATTTTCACGCCTTGAAGACGGTAGACTTCCTGAATTTCGTTTACCAAATATGACTGAGCATCATAAACGCCAAGGATATCAAGGATATCGTGAGGATCAATAGCTCCTTCACAAAGCCTGTCTCCAGCCTTGACCCTGTCGCCATCGTGAACCATCAGGTGCTTTCCGTGAGGAATCAGATATTCTCTGACCTCTTCATGTTCACCCTGGACAATAATCTGCTGTTGACCTCTGACAATTTTACCAAATTCCACCAATCCCTCAACTTCCGAAATTACGGCCGGGTCATGCGGTCGCCTGGCTTCAAACAGTTCAGCCACCCGAGGCAGACCACCGGTAATGTCCCGTGATTTGGAAATTACGCGGGGAATCTTGACCAGAATATCTCCCGCCTCTATCTCCTGTCCATCCGTCGCCTGAAGCTGGGCGTCGGTCGGAATTCGATATGAAGCCAGTTTCTTACCTGAGGCGCTGATAATATTGATTGTCGGAAACATAGATTTATCTTTGGTGTCGATGATAATCTTTTGAATTAAGCCAGTCTGCTCATCTATTTGCTCGCGATACGAAACATCCCGCTCAATATGCTCAAAGACGGCTTTGCCGGATTTTTCGGAAAGAATCGTTCTGATATAGGGGTCCCACTCAAATATGAGATCGCCTTTTTTAATTTTCTGTTCGTCTTTGACCAGGAAGTGAGCACCATACGGCACATCAAGCCTGGCTCTGACACGGCCTTCTTCGTCAACAATATGAGCCTGGCCTATTCCCTCACGGCTGACTACCATCTCGGTGCCATCTTTGCGTTTGACAGACTTGATATCCAGGAACTTGATAGTACCATCAAACTTGGATTCAACCTGCGACTGCTCCGCAATACGAGCCGCAGTTCCACCGATATGGAATGTACGCAGGGTAAGCTGGGTACCCGGTTCACCGATTGACTGCGCAGCAATTACACCTACAGCCTCGCCAATATGAACCATCCTCATTTCGGCCAGGTTACGGCCGTAGCAATAGGCACAGACGCCGAATTTTGCTTCACAGGTCAGCACCGAGCGGATAACAACTGACTCAATACCTGCCTCTTCAATTTTGGCAGCTTCATCTTCTCTTATTTCATCTCCACCCTTAAGAAGCAGTTCGTCGGTAATCGGGTCATAGACATCTTCGAGCGCTACTCGTCCGAGAATACGGTCACGGAGGGACTCGATAAGCTCTTCGCCCTCTTTGATAGCCGCAACTTCGAGACCAAGGATTGTATTACAGTCATACTCACGAATGATTACATCCTGGGCGACATCGACCAGACGACGGGTCAAATAACCAGCGTCGGCTGTTTTCAGGGCTGTATCTGCCAGACCTTTGCGGGCGCCATGTGTGGAGATAAAGTATTCCTGAACCGTCAGACCTTCGCGGAAATTTGCCGTAATCGGGCTCTCAATAATTTCGCCAACGCCGCCAGTAATCTTCTTCTGCGGTTTGGCCATCAGACCGCGCATACCGGCCAGCTGGCGGATCTGCTCTTTTGATCCTCTGGCACCGGAGTCGGCCATCATGTAAATTGGATTAAAACCTTGATCCTGTGCTGCCAGGTTTTCAAACATTACCGTCGAAATTTCTGAGGTTGTCCTGGTCCAAGTATCAATAACCTGATTGTAGCGCTCACCATTGGTAATAACGCCACGTTCATATCGCTTTTGAATCTTTGCAATCTCTTTGTGGGCAGTATTCAATAATTTCTCTTTATCTTTCGGCACCACCAGGTCATCTATCGAGACTGTGACACCAGAGATGGTAGCATACTCAAAACCAGTCTCCTTTAATCTATCCAGGAAGTCTATGGTGGTATCCTGACCAAGCAGCCAGTAGGATTGCAAGACCAAATCTTCGAGCTGCACCTTGCCTGCCAGGTCGTTGTAGAATGGCAGTCCGTCGGGTAAAACATCATTGAATATAATCCGTCCCGCCGTAGTTCTGATCATTTCGTGATTGATGCGAACATTAATCCAGGTGTGCAGGGTTATCACTTTTTGATCATAGGCGATCATTGCTTCGTCGACTGAACAGAAATCCATATTTTCGCCTAATGCTCCGTTGCGGGTTTTGGTGAGGTAGTAACAGCCCAGAACAATATCCTGTGAGGGCACAGCGACCGGCCGGCCCGAAGATGGCAGCAAAATGTTATGAGTTGCCAGCATGAGCAGTTTGGCCTCAAGCTGCGCTTCAAATGAAAGCGGCACGTGCACAGCCATCTGGTCACCATCGAAATCGGCGTTAAAGGCAGCACAGACCAGCGGATGAAGACGAATAGCTTTTCCTTCTACTAACACCGGATAAAACGCCTGAATTCCCAAACGGTGAAGCGTGGGGGCGCGGTTGAGCATGACCGGATGTTCTGAAATAATTTCTTCGAGAATATCCCAAACTTCGGGGCGCTCTCTTTCTACCAGTTTCTTGGCCGATTTGACAGTTTGAACGTATCCCTTTTCTTCAAGCTTCATAATAATAAACGGCTTAAACAGCTCCAGAGCCATATTCTTGGGCAGTCCGCACTGGTGGAGTTTAAGCTCAGGACCCACTACAATCACCGAACGGCCGGAATAGTCGACACGTTTACCCAGCAGATTCTGGCGGAACCGTCCCTGCTTTCCTTTGAGCAGGTCGGACAATGATTTGAGAGGACGTTTAGAGTCTCCACGTACAGAGTGTGTTCTGCGTCCGTTATCAAACAGGGCGTCGACAGATTCCTGAAGCATACGTTTTTCGTTACGCAGGATTACTTCGGGAGCCTGAATATCTTTTAACTTCTTGAGTCGATTATTACGATTTATGACTCGGCGATAGAGGTCGTTTAAGTCCGATGTCGCAAAGCGGCCGCCTTCAAGTGGTACCAGTGGACGCAGGTCCGGAGGCAATACCGGCACTATGTTCATAATCATCCACTCAGGTCGGTTGTTTGACTGTCTGAAAGATTCAATAATTCTCAAGCGTTTGAGCATATCTTTCTTGCGCTGGACAGAAGTTTCATTTTTGACTTTGGCGCGAAGTTCTGCAGACAAATCTTCGAGATCTATCTCGCTTAATAGTTTACTGACGGCCGCGCCGCCCATGCCGGCCTGGAATGTTTTGCCGGCCTCTTCGAGCTCCAGGAACTCATCTTCGGGAAGAACATCACCCCTCTGGTAATGAGTGTTGCCCGGGTCGATTACCAAGTAGGACTCGTAATAAAGAATCTTTTCCAGTTCTCTGATAGACAGGTCAAGCAGGTGCCCAATACGTGAAGGGAGCGATTTGAAATACCAAATGTGAGAGACAGGTACTGCCAGCTCAATATGACCCATACGCTCACGCCGAACTTTTGACTGAGTTACTTCTACACCGCAGCGATCGCAGACAATTCCCCTGAAGCGAATCCTCTTGTATTTACCGCAGTTACATTCCCAGTCTTTAACCGGACCGAAGATTCGTTCACAGAAAAGTCCGTCGCGTTCCGGTTTGAAAGAACGATAATTTATGGTCTCAGGCTTGGTTACCTCGCCATAGGACCAGGACAGGATAACATCCGGCGATGCAATCTGAATCTGAATAGCATCAAATTCCGGTCCGCCTCTTTTCTGTCCTAATTTGGTCTCAATCGCTTCCATCTGTTTCCACTCCTTATTATATCATTAGCCGCGGCTCAATTAAATAAACCGCAGAAAACTTTTTTCAAGAAAATCAGCTAATTCTTCAGCAGCCTGATGTCCAGACCCAAGGCCTGAAGCTCTTTTATCAATACATTAAAAGCTTCGGGGTAGCCCGGCTCCGGCGGATTCTCTCCCTTTACAATCGCTTCGTAAACACGGCTTCTGCCCTGCACATCGTCTGATTTTACAGTCAGCATCTCCTGCAGAGTATAGGCCGCACCGTATGCTTCCAGCGCCCAGACTTCCATCTCTCCAAAACGTTGTCCACCGAACTGTGCTTTACCGCCCAAAGGCTGCTGAGTTACCAGAGAATATGGCCCAATAGACCGGGCGTGAATTTTGTCATCTACCAAATGCGACAACTTCATCATATAGATATAGCCAACAGTTACCGGATTATCCATGGCCCGGCCGGTCAGGCCGTCATAGACTGTAGTTTTTCCGCTTTCGGGCAGCCCGGCTTCCTTGAGCTTTCCTCTTATCTGCTCAATTGAGGGAGCCTCGAAAGCAGGCACGGCCAGGGTTTCATTTAGTTTTGAGGCCGCCCAGCCCAGGTGCGTTTCAAGAATTTGTCCGATATTCATACGAGAAGGAACGCCCAGCGGATTTAGAACAATATCGACCGGAGTCCCGTCCGCCAGATATGGCATATCTTCAACAGGTACTATTTTTGAAACAACACCTTTGTTGCCATGACGTCCGGCCATTTTGTCGCCGACCGAAATCTTGCGACGAATCGCCACCGAAAGTTTGACCAGCTGCTTAACTCCCGGAGATAATTCAGCACCGCGGATGACTTTGTCTATCTGCAATTCCAGTATCTGGCTCTTTTCTTTTATGAGCGCCGCAGCTTCATTTATGATATTTTCAACATGCTTGTTAGTTGTTGCGTCTTTGCAGTACCCCTGGGGGGCAATGGCGTTATCGAAATCAAAATCTTCGAATAATTCGACGCTATACTTATGACCGGAACGAATCAAAACCATATTATCAATCATCGAACGTACCGTTTGGGAGGTTTTGCCATCTAACAATTTAGCTATTGCCCGGCTGCGAAGTTTGCCGATATCAAAAATCTTTTTGCCATATTCTTTTCTGAGTTCAGCAATATCTGCCTTCTCCTGTTTCTTGGCCTCTTCGGTGCGCTCTTTACGCGAGAATACCGAGGTCTTGATTACTATACCCTTCATTCCCGGAGGAGCTTTAAGGCTGGCATCTCTGACATCACCTGCTTTTTCGCCGAATATTGCACGAAGCAAGCGCTCCTCGGGAGAAAGCTCTGTCTCACCTTTTGGAGTAACTTTACCAACCAGTACGTCCCCGGCTTCTACCTCGGCGCCAACCCTGACAATGCCCCGTTCATCCAGATTAAGCAGTGCTTCTTCGGAGACATTAGGAATTTCGCGGGTAATCTCTTCTGAACCGCGCTTGGTATCGCGAACCTGAAGTTCATATTGTTCAATATGAACAGAGGTGAATATATCGTCTTTCACCAACCCCTCTGAGAGGATTATGGCATCCTCAAAGTTGTATCCCCGCCAGGGCATGAACGCTACCAGGACATTATAGCCCAGAGCAAGTTCACCTTTGTCTACGGCCGGTCCGCTGGCTATTATATCCCCTTTGCTGATTTTGTCGCCGATGCGGACAACCGGGAAAAAGTTAATGCAGGTATCCTGATTGGAGCGACGGAATTTCGTCAGCTTGTATTTAATGTCTTCTACATAGCCCAAATGGCCGGCCCTTGACTTAATATCGGGCATGATTACAATTTTGGTGGAATCTACTTTAACTACTTCACCATCTTCGTTGGCAACCAGAACAGCGCCTGAATCCCTGGCTACTTTGGTTTCCATACCTGTTCCGATAAAAGGAGCCTGAGTTCTAAGAAGAGGAAGCGCCTGCCGCTGCATGTTTGAACCCATTAAGGCGCGGTTAGCGTCATCGTGCTCCAAAAATGGAATCATCGAAGCCGCTACAGAGATAATCTGGCGCTGGGAAACGTCCATATACTCGACCTCCTCGCGCTTTACCATCGGGTAATCCGAGCGTTTACGGGCCATGATATGCTCATTGGTAAGTTTGCCACTCTTGTCCCGGGGCTCGTTGCATTGAGCAATGAAACAACGGTCTTCCTGGTCAGCTGACAGATAAACTATTTCATCTGTCACTTTGCCTTTCTTGACCTTGCGATATGGTGTTTCAAGAAAACCGTACTTGTTTATTTTGGCGAAAGTTGCCATCGAAGTTATCAGTCCGATATTCGGTCCCTCAGGTGTTTCGATAGGGCACATCCGGCCATAGTGGGTGTGATGAACGTCACGAACTTCAAAGCCGGCTCTTTCGCGGGTAAGACCGCCGGGTCCCAGAGCGCTCAGTCGGCGCTTGTGGGTCAAATCCGATAGCGGATTGGTCTGGTCCATAAACTGTGAAAGCTGTGAAGAACCGAAGAAAGTGTCAATTACCGATGAAACTGTTCTGGCATTAATCAACAACTGTGGTGTCACGTTTTCCTGGTCTTTTAGCGACAGACGTTCACGGATGGTCCTGCCAACCCTGGAAAGACCGACTGAAAACAGATTGGACAGAAGCTCCCCTACTGTCCTGGCGCGGCGATTGCCCAGATGGTCAATATCGTCCGTGAAACCCTTGCCGTTTACCAGGCCGACCAGATACTTTATAATTGCAATGAAGTCCTCTTTAACCAGTGTGGTAGTATCAAGCGGTGTTGTCAGGTTAAGACGCTCGTTAATCATATAACGTCCTACTGCACCCAAATCGTAGCGTTTGGAATTAAAGAAGTAGCGGTCAAGCAGAGCTTCAGCCATTTCCATTGTCGGCGGTTCGCCCGGGCGCAGAAGACTATATATCTTTACCAGCGCTTCTTCTTTCGAAGTCGTAGGGTCTTTACGAATAGTGTTAAGTATTACATAAACTTCGCGTTTTTCTTCTTTCGGAATAATCTTTACGGAGGTTAGCCCGTTTTCACGGAGAGCCTCTATCATTTCCCCGGAAAGTTGTTCACCGGCGGGAAAGAGAACTTCGCCTGTCTCTTTATTAACCACGGTCTCTGCCAAAAATTCGTTTTCGTGGTCTTTGGCCTGTTTGCCTTTGAGCGAAAACTTTACAGTCTTATAAAAGAGGTCAATGAGTTCTTCGGTTGAAGAGTAACCCAGTGCACGCAGAAGAATCGTGACCGGCATTTTACGGCGGGAATCGAGATAGACATTCATTACACTATTTATATCTGTAGAAAATTCTACCCAGCTGCCCCGGTAAGGGATGATTCTGGCCGAATGTAATTGGGTACCGTTGGGATGGATGCTGTTGCTAAAGAAGACACCCGGGCTGCGATGCAGCTGGCTAACAATGACCCTCTCAGCGCCGTTTATTATGAAAGTTCCCCATTGTGTGATTATAGGCAGTTCACCCAGATAAACATCCTGCTCAATGATGTCCTTAACTTCTTTTTTGTCCCCCTCTCCTCCATAAGCTATCAGACGCATGGTAACTTTCAGGGGTGCGGCATGACTCATATTCCTTTCGCGACATTCATCGATTGTATAGCGCGGCTGGCCAAGGTAATAGTTTACGTATTCCAGCTTATACATCTCTTTTACATCGTTTATCGGGAAGATGTCAGTAAAAATCTGATGCAGGCCTTTCATCTCTCTCTTGTCGGGCGCAATATCCGCCTGAAGAAAGCTGTCATATGAAACTAACTGTATGTCCAGAAGGTTCGGCATTTCTGTTGCATCAGGAATCTTGCCGTAACTTTTTCTCAAATTTCCATTCGTCTGCGCCAAGGGAAATCCCTCCTTATATAACAGAGCACACCCAGCGGGAGCCACTGCTCCCATTGAGTGATTTAATAATAATTTTCATCACACCAGCTGATTCTGCCACCTATTTCAATTTTCTCCCTATTTCTCTATGCGGGGAGCCTTACATGCAGTTAATCAACCTTCAAAACAAAAAAGGGGATTAATATTTATCTCTCCAACCAGTACAAATAAGATTGGTTCCCGATTATCCGAGAACCAACGCAATTACTTTAAATCTACGCTGGCACCAACTTCTTCGAGCTTGGCTTTGGCCTTTTCAGCTTCTTCTTTAGAAACGGCTTCTTTGACCGCTACCGGAGCGCTTTCGACAAGGTCTTTGGCCTCTTTAAGCCCCAGCGAAGTCAGCTCGCGGACAACTTTGATAACCTGAATCTTCTTGTCACCTGCTGCCAGGAGCTGAACTGAAAATTCAGTTTGCTCTTCAGCAACGACAGCACCAGCAGCCGGTCCGGCCGCAATCGCTACCGGAGCAGCAGCAGTAACATTAAACTTGTCTTCGATTGCGGTTTTTAAATCAGACAACTCCATGGCATTTAATGTGCCAATCTTATCAACAATTTCTTTTACAGCAGTAGCCACTTTTTTACCTCACACTTTATTCAATTAACGTTTCAATTTTCTAAGCTTAATTTTCGCTCTTTTTCTTTTCAGCCAGTGCTTCAATTACTCCCAGCAGACCCTGGAAGAAAGCATCAATCAACATTGCCACATTCTTGACAGGAGCTTCGACTGCCGAAGCAATCATGCCCAGCAACTCGTCTTTAGTAGGCAAGTCTGCCAGTTTTTGTATATCGTCTCCTGAGAAGACTTCTTCTTCGACAACAAACACTTTCATTCTCGGCAGCTCGCGCTCCTTAAATGAATCGTGCAAAATCTTGGCCGCCACAGCTGCATCTTCTTTGGTAAATGCTATCGCCGTAGGACCGTTCAGATGCTCGGCAATACCGGCCACTCCAGCCTGCTCTGAGGCAACTTTGACCAAAGTGTTCTTGGCTATAATGAATTTGATGTTCTGCTCACGAAGATTTTTGCGCAGGGTTGTCATCTCAGCCACATTCAGACCTTGATAATCGGTTATAAAGTAAGCCTTATTGCCATCAAACAACTCTTTGATGCGGGCAACTTCTTCTAATTTTTGTGCATTCGGCATTTCTTAATAGCTCCGTTCAATAACCAATTCTATGACGTAAGAGAACTTTGGTCTAATTTTATTCCGGGACTCATAGTCGAGCAAATAGAGGCATTGAGCATATATGTACCCTTTGCAGTAGTAGGCTTGGCTTTTAGAATAGCGTCTGCCAGAGTCCGCACGTTTTCAATTAACTTTTCTTTATCGAATGACATCTTGCCGACTGCCGCCGCAATATTGGCCTGCTTATCAACTCTGAACTCGATACGTCCGCCCTTGAGCTCCTTGACGGTCCTGCTTATATCCATAGTAACCGTTCCTGCTTTAGGGTTTGGCATCAGTCCCTTGGGGCCGAGTACTTTTCCGAGCTTACCGACAACTTTCATCATATCCGGCGTTGCCACACAAACGTCAAATTCGGCCCAGCCGCCTCTGATTTTTTCTCCCAAATCTTCAGCTCCCACAACATCAGCGCCTGCTTCGGTGGCCTCGGTAGCTTTCTCGCCCTGGGCAAAAACCGCTATACGGACAGTTTTGCCGGTTCCGTGAGGTAAAGCAACTGTGCCGCGAACCATCTGATCAGCATGCTTGGGGTCTACTCCCAGTCTGAAAGCTACTTCGACTGACTCATCAAATTTGCTGCCACTACCTTCTTTGAGAATGTCCAGGGCTTCTTCCAGGGTGAATGACTTCAGAGGGTCAACCTTTTCACGATAAGCTTTGTATCTTTTTGATCTTTTCATATTTCTTTCTCCCTGAAAGTCAAAATACAATCAGGTGCCGGCGAATAATTATTCGAGTTTATTGGGCAACTACGATCCCCATTGAGCGGGCTGTACCCTCTATTATGAGCATAGCCTGACTTATTGAAGAAGCGTTTAAGTCCACCATCTTTGTTTTGGCAATTTCTTCAACCTGCTGCTTTGTTATCTGACCAACTTTATCCTTGTTGGGTACACCGGAACCTTTTTGAATTTTTGCGGCTCTCTTTAGCAGCGTCGAGGCCGGCGGTGTTTTGGTTATAAACGTAAATGACTTATCCGTATAAACCGAAATAATAACCGGGGTCAGTATGCCCTGTCCGTCCTTAGTTCTGGCGTTAAAGGCTTTACAAAATTCCATAATGTTAATGCCGCGCTGACCCAGAGCCGGACCGACCGGCGGAGCCGGATTGGCCTGACCTGCCGGAATTTGAAGCTTAATATATCCTGTTACTTTTTTACCCATTTTCCTATAACCACTAATGTTTGCCTTTGGCAATTTCTACCTGCAGAAAGTCAAGCTCTACCGGAGTAGGTCTGCCAAAAATTGATACCATTACTTTTATCTTCTTGCGTTCCAAATTTACTTCGCTGACCGTACCTGAAAAGTCATTAAAAGGTCCGTCGATTACTTTGACTAAATCACCCGCCTGGTAGGGTACATTGGTCGGCTCTTCGGTTCGGCTGCGGTCAATCTGCCCGACAATTCTCTCAACTTCAGCTTCTTTTAACGGCACCGGCTTGCCACCGCCACCGACAAAGTTGGTTATGCCGGGTGTATTAATCACCAAATCCTGTGTGCGCTTGTCCAGAGCTACTTCGATCAAAATATAGCTTGGCAAGAACTTTTTACTGGAAGTTGTCCTTTTGCCATGCTTCATTTCAGTCACTTCTTCAGTCGGGACCAGAATCTGGCCGAATTTATCCTGAAGTCCCGCGTTTTCCACGTTTGACTCAAGATACCTTTTAGCTTTCTGCTCGTGACCGGAATAGGTGTGTATCGCGTACCAGCGCAGAGTTATTTTTGTTTTTTCAGCCTCCACTGCCACCGCCAAAAATAGTAGTGACTATCAACGTTAAAACCTTGTCCACAATTCCAATAAAGATAGCCACCATGAATGAGACTATGATTACGACTATAGTGGAACCAATAAGCTCATCCTTGGAAGGCCAGGTGACTTTCCTCAGCTCCACATTAACTTCTTTTAGAAAACGTTTGAATTTATTCATTTCAACTCGATCTATAGATTTCAGGCCAGGGGGGACTCGAACCCACAACATCCGGTTTTGGAGACCGGCGCTCTACCAATTGGAGCTACTGGCCTATTCAGCATCTTAATTATCTCGTCTCCTTGTGCGTAGTATGCTTATTGCAAAAAGCGCAGTACTTTCTATTTTCGACACGGTCAGGATGTGTCCGTTTATTCTTGGTCGAAGTATAGTTGCGACGCTTACATAGTTCACACGCTAATATTATTATATCCCTCGGCATAGATTATTCTCTCTGTTCTACTTATCCTTCAATCACTTCACTGACAACGCCGGCGCCGACGGTCTTGCCGCCTTCACGTATGGCAAAACGAAGCTCTTTCTCGATAGCTATGGGCATTATCAACTCGACATCCATGGTTACA
>JACZXB010000012.1 GCA_022571845.1 Candidatus Zixiibacteriota bacterium
GTTTCTCGCAGGTCTGCGTGAGTTCAAAGAGCAGGTCGATGCCCGGGGCGAAGGTCCGGGCGAAGAATGTAGCCGTGAGCGTGTCGTCAAAGCCGTCGTTGTCCGAGTCGCTTACCGCCGGTGCGGGCGCTGTCGGCTCCAGGCCATAGTCGAACGACCCGCCCCTCTGAAAGTTGTAGAAGTTGTCCAGATCGGCGAAAGGCTCGGCGATCGCCAGGCGCTCGTCGGCGCCAGTCGGCGAGGTTGCGCCCGGCACGTACAGGAAGAACGAACAAGCGAATGCAAGCGTGTTCTCGGGTCCGTCCACGGGGTCATACCGATCGCCGTTTCCTGGCCACGTCCAGTCCGTAACGGCGCCGAAGGCATCCGGGTTCACGGCGAGGTGCCCATCGCCCGAGATGCCGTTGTCGAGCGCGTAAAACGTCTGCGCATATCCGGTGCTCGCTGTCAGAGCAAGCGCGCTCAGACCGATTCTCTTCGTTCTCATGGTCGTTGTCCTTTCATGACATGCAGTGTCGGATCGCCGCTCGGCGCCTCGGATTGCGGGCGGTGCATGTGCGCGCGCAGTGAGACGCGCCGGCGACCGAGCCGGCATTCCCCAACGAGCATCTCCTGTAGCGGCATGACATTCTCCTACGGACACCCGCCCACAAAAGCGTTCTGGAAGGCGAGAAAGTCGAAGAGGTCGAAGACCATGGGGCCGGTGGATCGGTCGAAGTCCGCGCGTGGGTCCTGGGCGACGAAGAAGTCCTGGAACTGCAGGAAGTCGAAGATGTCCAGTGCCCCATCGCGGGTCAGATCGGGGGGACAGAAGCGCCGGATGCCCGGCTCGTTGACCTTCGCGGCCCCGCCGATGTCGGCAACGAAGAAGCGCATCCGCATCGTGGCCGGGAACTTCCCGTCGTCGGCGACAAAGGTCACCGACATCCACTCCACGTGAGCCCCGTGCCGGTTTACCTGCAGCGAATCGGGGGTGAAGGTGAACCGACCCGTCTCCGGATCGAAGGACGAGTTGGCCAGCGGCGTGGCGCGGAGCCTGACCGGGTCGCCGTCGGCGTCGGTTGCAGTGATCGTCGCGACGAACGTCTGTCCCTCGTCTAGGTACACGTCCCCGGGGGCGCCATTGAAGGAGATCACCGGCAGCCTGTTGCTCTTGCGCGACTCGTAGGTGGTGAGCGTGATCGTGTAGTTGTCGATCACGCCGCCCCCCATCGCCACGTTCAGTTCGTCCACCTCGACGAAGTGGTACTCGACGATGCCGGCAAACTCCAGCTCGATGACAAGCGGCACGTTTCGGCCGACCGGGTCCGGGGCCTTGTGATAGATCGAGTTCTCGACGTAGGACCAGGGGTTGTTGACGCTGAGGCCGCCCTGCCAGCCGGGCTCGGTCCTGTTCGGGAAGATCCACTCGCCTTCGGCGTCGGTCTGCCCGGTGAACTTGGGATTGTCGGGGACCGTGGTGTCCAGCGCGCGCTGGAAGACGCGGATCTGGCAGCCTTGGCGCGTGAAGAACTGGCTGAGTATGAGCCGGCGTTTGAGAAACTTGAAACTGAACTTAAAGTAAAGCTTCTGCCCCGTGACCCTGACGACGACAAGGCAGCCATTGTTGAAATTCGTGCCGGTACCGGCGGAGACGAAGCCGGTCTGTTTGCAGCTGACCTGTTTAAGATGTATCAGCATTTTGCGGATTCCAAAGGCTGGACTATAGAAGCACTGAGTACCAGCCCTACGGCAGTCGGCGGCTTTAAGGAAATTATCTTTTCAGTTTCCGGAGACGACAGCTACGGCCATATGAAATATGAATCCGGAGTTCATCGCGTACAGAGAGTACCACAGACTGAGACTCAAGGCAGAATACATACCTCGGCGGTGACAGTGGCTGTATTTCCCGAAGCGGAAGAAGTTGATATTGATATCAAAGAGAATGAACTAAAAATCGATGTTTACAGGTCTTCGGGGCCGGGCGGTCAGTCTGTTAATACCACAGATTCGGCAGTGCGCGTTACACATATTCCGACCGGACTGGTAGTAACCTGTCAGGATGAGAAATCTCAGCTAAAAAACAAAACCAAAGCTCTCAAAGTTTTGCGTGCCCGGCTGATGGACAACATTAAGAAAGAACAGCAGGCCAAGATGACCGAAGAGCGCCGCTCAATGGTATCAACCGGTGACCGTTCGGCGAAAATCAGAACTTATAATTTTCCTCAAGGACGGGTGACCGACCACCGCATATCTTTAACGCTGTATAAGCTTGATGGAATTTTAGCAGGCGATGTAGATCCCCTGATAGAGCCTCTCAGAGAATTTGACCGCCAGAAAAATCTTGAGAGGCAGGCCAAGCCAAAAGCAGAGGCCAAATGAAACAGATCATAAGAATTCTGATCAGCCTGATGATAGCATCTACCTTCATCTTTGCATATTATGACAACAAGCTTGAAGCTCCGGAGAAAATCACTAATACTATAAATGATTTCGAACTTGAGACAACTACTATTCCAACGGCTCAAGAAGATTCGTTAATTACTATCGAAGTATTAATCAATGGTCCGATTGACTCGACTTTGAATTTTCAATTCAGGAATTTAAAAAGTCTGCAAAACGAAAGCACTCTCTTGAGACGGTATGCGCGCACGCCGCTTACCAGACCCGATTCTTCGGAACAAGTATTTTCAACGCGTTTGCGGTCGCCCCAAAAAGGCACTGCTACTTACTACTACTTTGAAATACTGGATCCGGTTGGAAGATATAAAGCCGGGTTGAAAATGCCCGATGGCAAACCTTTTAAAATAATTGGCATTGGCAAGGTCCCGGGCTGGATAAAATATTCTCAATTGACATTGCTGTTTATCGGAATGTTTTCCATAGCCTTGGCGATAATGCTGGCCTCTGAATGCCAAGACAACTATGCGCGTACCGGTGAATCGATAAAATGGTTTATGGCATCTTTGGTCTTCTTGATTCCGGGCGTATATCTGTTTGAGACTTTCTCCCGCATGCATCTACTGGGAGAAAGCTGGCAGGGAGTCCCTTTTGGCGCCAGCCTTTCTGATAATCTTTTACAAATACTGATAATATTTATTTTCTTACTGATTTCAGGCAGCAAAGAATTGATGGCCAAGTCAGCACAAAAGGCGGGAGTTATCAGTAAGTCATCTTATAGGAAATTTGCCATCGCAGCGCTGGTTATATCTTTTTGCGCCTTTGTACTGTTTGGTAGTATGAAAGTCAGTGCATCGGTCACTGAAGTTCTTTCGTATTCGATATTGGCCTCGCTTTTTATTTCATATGCTGTGCTCTTTTTCAAAGCCAAAAACAGCTGAGGTGGGCGCAATCTCTAGAAGCGACAACAATCCGGTTAAGGCGCACATCGGGGTATTGATATCAAAGTATGCCCATGAATTAACGGAAGCGGGCATTGATTGTGCCGAAGCTGAGTGTGAGTTAATCCTTTGTTACGTGCTCAAAGTTAACCGGCTAAATTTGTATCTTCACGGCGAAAGCCTGATAGATGATGAAGCTATTGCCAAAATAGAAAACATCATTTCAAAACGAATCAGGCGCTACCCACTTCAATATATTCTGGGCGAGTCATGGTTTTACGGGCGCTGTTTTTATGTCAATGAAAGTGTGATGATTCCTACACCAGAGACTGAGTTGCTTTGCAAGGCCGCCATTGGCTTTTGTGAAACGCGCAGGATTCAACGACCGCGCCTTCTCGATATCGGCACCGGTTCCGGTATCATTTCGATTACACTAACGTGCGAATTAGCGGATGCCAATATAACGGCGGTAGATATTAGTGAACAAGCGCTGGAAGTTGCCAAAAAAAACGCCGCCAAACTAAGCTCCGAAAAAAAGATATGTTTTTTGAAATCAGATATGTTTGAGAATCTGAATAAAACTATTAAGTTTGATCTGATTCTATCAAACCCGCCCTATATTACTGAAGAAGAATACAAGACCGTACCACCCGAAGTTAAGGCTGACCCGAAAATCGCCATTACATCGGGCACCGACGGCCTTGACGCTATCAGAGTTATACTTGAACAATCGCCGGATTACTTAGCAGCAAACGGCCGGATTATGTTCGAGATTGGACACAAACAGTCAGAAAAGATTGCTCAACTGGTAGAAAGCGACAGCCGCTATAGCTCTATTTCAATCTTAAAAGACTTAAATGATATTGACCGTATCGTCATTCTCAGCTGCCACAAATAAGTATGCCGCGCGAAAGCATAATAGATAAAATAGCCAGAGCTAAAAAGATTATCAAAGCTCTTAAAGCTGCCTACCCGGATGCTGAATGCTCGCTGAATTTCAGGAACATCCATCAGCTGATGGTCGCCACTATTCTTTCGGCGCAATGCACGGACGAACGGGTTAATATTGTCACCAAAGAATTGTTTAAGAAATATCATTCGGTCAAAGATTTTGCCGAGGTTGATATTAAGCAACTTGAAAAAGATATCCACTCAACCGGTTTTTACAAAAACAAAGCAAAGTCTATCAAAAAATCTGCACAGCAGCTGTTGGAACATTATGACGGAAACATTCCCAGAACGTTGGACGAATTAGTCAAACTTGCCGGGGTGGGTCGCAAAACCGGCTCGGTGGTTCTTGGTGCGGGCTACGATCTGGCCGAGGGCATTGTAGTCGATACGCATGTTATCCGAATCAGCAATTTGTTGAAACTTACCGATCATAAAAACGCAGTGAAGATAGAGATGGAGCTGATGAAAATTCTTACTAAAAAAGATTGGATCATTTTCACACACTTGCTAATTGACCACGGCCGGGCAGTATGTATCGCGCGCCGCCCCGACTGCCCACATTGCACTCTCAAAAACCTCTGCCCCTCCGCAAAGATATAGTCGCAAGATTATCACGTCATCGGGCTTAAAATGTCATGCTGAGCGGAGTCGAAGCATAAAGGATTTGATATTTGCATTTTAGGAGTCCGCCTCTGCGGGTGTTTCTGATTGCTAAAATTGGACCGAACCGAACAAATTTCCCCTTGACAAACAAGGACAAAACTGCTAATCTAAAGCTACAACGGCGATATTCACATGTTTTATTTGCTACTAACTGACTAAAAAGGACGATAAAGGCTAATCGTATGCATTACCGATTGCCACAGGAAATACATTAAACATCAGGTAAACAAAGGGAGGTAGGATATGTTAAGCAATAGACTTATTGTAGCACTGACACTCTTAGTCATTTTGATTTCAAACTCTAAGGTAAGCTCTCAGCAGTACCCACCGCTTTATACGTTTACCGGTGAAGCTGCTGGTGAATCGTTCGGCTGGTCGGTTTCAGGTGCCGGGGATTTTGACGGCGACGGATATGATGACCTCATAATCGGAGCATGGACAAGCGATGCTGGAGGTCCTCAGTCCGGACAGGTTTACGTCTTTTCTGGAAGGACTGGTGACACATTATACGTAATAACAGGAGAACAATCTTTCAATCAACTTGGAGGCGCCACAGATGGTGTAAGCAGCATTGGAGATTTTAATGGTGACGGCTATGATGATATTATCATTGGAGCCCGGTTTCACAGAGGAGTAGGAAGCAATTCCGGCCGAGCCTATGTTTTCCTTGGTGGTCCCGGCCCATATCCTGTTCGAACTGGAGCTTCAAGCGCAGACATGATCATTTCGGGAGTATCCCCCGGGGATCGGCTGGGCTATTCAACCTCGGGCGCGGGTGACGTTAATGGTGATGGCTATGACGACCTGATCATTGGTGCGACGCAGGATTACGGCACTGTCGGTTCGATAGGACGCGCGTATGTGTTCCTTGGAGATTCCGTACTGCCGTCGGCCGTCTCGGCTTCCGCTGCTGACATCATTCTCATAGGAGAGGCAATGGGTCACTTGTTTGGGCTCTCCGTCACCGGGGCTGGCGATCTTAATTCAGATGGTTTTGATGATATTCTTGTAGGAGCACCGCAACGTGAAACCGGCGGCACAGGAGGTAATGCATATGTTTTCCTTGGGGGGCCTGGACCATATCCTAACAGCATATTAGCACCTGACGCAGACATGATTTTCATGGGTGAGTCCACCGGCGACATTTTCGGTGTATCAACGTCCTTTGCAGGAGATATTAATGCCGACGGTTACGCTGATGTGATCATCGGAGCAAGTTTGAACGACGCAGGAGGCACCGATGCTGGTAGGGCATACATCTTTTTCGGTAGCTCCGGTCCATTCCCGTCCATAACGGATGCCACTGCTGCCGATGTAACAATCACTGGACAAGCAGCAAACGGAACGTTTGGGACTATTGTCTCAGGCGTAGGTGATGTCAATAGTGACGGCACCCACGGTCTGCTTATAAGTGCGACACCATGGGATTACGCGTCACCTAATGATTCAGGTCACGCCTTCTTGTTCCTTGTAGGTTTCGGCCCTTATCCCGCTTTCGTTTCTGCTTCTTTGGCCGACATAGTTTTCACTGGTGATTCAACGGGCGATCTCTTTGGTGCTTCATCCTCCTACGCTGGTGATGTCAACGGAGACGGTTGTAACGACATTATCATCGGAGCCCCAAAAAATGATGTGGGAGGTACAGATGCCGGACGGGCATACGTTTATACGGCTTGTGGTTACAGGGGAGACGTAAACAACGATGGTGCTGATGCTAACATTCTTGATTTGACTTGCTTGGTTGACGAAATCTTTCGCGGTGGCTGCCCCGATTTAAGTAACTGTTTGCAAGAACTCGATGTAAACAGCGATGGTAATCCAGCTGATATTGTTGATCTGACTTTCCTGGTTGACTTTATTTTCCGCGGTGGCCCGGCGCCGGGGCGGTGTTAAAATTATAATTGTAGGTGAGGAGCCCGCCTCGGTGGGTGCGCCTGACCTACTTAGAATAGGAAGAACCATTCCGTGGGCGGCAGATGTCCTCATTGCCCCTTTGGCAAAACTATTCAACCCTTTCGACCCTTTCCGCCGAGGCGGACTCAGGACGAGCGCAGGCTCATGGTGACGTAAATGCCTTCGGCACTTCGTTAGGCGGGCTACACTGCCACAAAAAGCAGTAGTAGGGGCTGAATATATTCAGGCCCTACAAATACTAATTCCAACATCAATCCGATTGATTCTCAGAAACTGAAGCACTATATTCACGCCCTATGGCAGATTCCTTGAATCAACCCAAAGTCACGCCCGAAATAGTCAAACAGCATGGGCTGAGCGAAGAAGAATACGATAAAATTAAAGAGATTTTGGGACGTGAGCCGAACTTCACCGAGCTGGGCATATTTTCTGTAATGTGGTCGGAGCATTGCAGTTACAAGAACTCCATAGCCCTGATAAAGACTCTCCCCCGCGATGGCGAGGCTATTTTGGCTAAAGCCGGTGAAGAAAACGCCGGTGCTGTTGATATCGGCAATGGCCAGGCAGTCGTTTTCAAAATCGAGTCACATAATCACCCCTCGGCAGTAGAGCCGTATCAAGGAGCAGCCACCGGTGTCGGCGGCATACTTCGTGACATTTTTACAATGGGCGCCCGTCCGATCGCAGCTTTGAACTCACTTCGGTTTGGCCAGCTCGATAACCCCAGAGTGCGCTATCTGGTCGACGGCGTAGTTCGTGGCATAGGCGATTATGGTAATTCTTTCGGGGTACCGACTGTTGCCGGCGAAGTTTATTTTGATGAATCCTATACCGGCAACCCGCTGGTCAATGCCATGGCGGTTGGAATTGTCAAAACAGATAAAATTGTTTCGGCCGTGGCCAAGGAAACCGGCAGCCCGATTATGATTGTCGGTTCCAAGACCGGCCGCGACGGTATTCACGGTGCTACCTTTGCATCGGTGGAAATCAGCCAAGAGTCTGAAGAAAGACGGTCATCGGTCCAGATAGGCGACCCCTTTACAGAAAAATTACTGCTGGAAGCAACTCTGGAAATAATCGACCAGGACTTGATAGTTGGCATTCAGGATATGGGAGCGGCCGGGATTACCTGTTCATCTTCGGAGATGTCTGCCAAAGGCGAGTGTGGTATTGAAATAGACATAGAAAAAGTTCCCGTTCGCGAAGACGGCATGACGCCTTATGAGATACTGCTTTCTGAATCACAGGAGCGGATGCTGGTCTGTGTCAAAAAGGGCTGCGAAGAGAAAGTCAGTGAGATTTTCAAGAAGTGGGACCTTGAGGCTGTTATAATCGGCCAGGTGACGGACGATAAATTGATGACGATAAAACTTGATGGCCAAATAGTCTCGCAAATTCCCTCGAATGATTTAGTGCTCGGTGGCGGAGCGCCGGTCTACACTCGCGAAATCAAGAAACCAGACTATATCGACTCTGCCGAAAAATTAAATTACGATGATTACAAACTTAATATTGATTGGAACAGCGCCCTTCTAAAATTGCTGTCCTCCCCTAACATCTGCCACAAAGGCTGGGTCTTTGACCAGTACGATTCAACCGTGCGTACAAATACGGCGGTTGGACCCGGCTCCGACGCTGCTGTCATGCGCATCCGAAAAACTCGCAAAGCTCTGGCTATGACTACCGACTGCAACGCCCGCTATTGCTATTTAAATCCCAGAATGGGTGCAATTTCGGCTGTTTGTGAGTCGGCCAGAAATATCGTTTGTTCCGGCGGCAAACCTCTGGCTGTTACCAATTGCTTAAATTTTGGCAATCCCTATAAGCCGGATATTTATTACGGCTTTTCCGAAGTGATAGCCGGCATGGCTGAAGCCTGTCTGGCACTTGATACACCTGTCACCGGCGGTAATGTTTCATTCTATAACGAAGATCCCCAGCGGGCGGTCTTTCCGACACCTGTAATTGGTATGGTTGGTCTGGTTGAAGATATTTCTCATATTACTACCCAGACTTTTAAGGATGACGGTGACGCGATTTTACTTGTCGGTGAAAACAAAAATGAACTGGGAGCATCGGAGTATCTCCACACTCTCTTTAATCAAACTAAAGGCAAAGTACCAGCGCTTGACCTTGACTGCGAAAAGAAATTGCAGAGCGCTCTGTTGGCTGCGATTCAAAAGGGCCTGGTCAAGTCTGCCCATGACTGCTCAGAGGGAGGTCTGGCTGTGGCTATTGCTGAGTGCTGTATCTCTGAGAGAGAAAATATGGTTGGTGCCTCGATTAAAATCAGTGATGAGATACGCTCCGATTGCCTTCTGTTTGGAGAAACACAGTCGCGCCTTATTTTAAGCTGTGACAGCAAAAACGAGAATGAATTAATTGCTTATTTTACAAAGCAAGGCATCAGCTGCAAGAACATTGGCACAACTGGTGGTAATAAGCTAACAATCAACGGCCTAGTCTCGGTCGACCTTGAGAAAATGGCAGAGGCATTCTATAATGCGCTGCCGGAGCTGATGGAAAAGGTCGCCTGACTCAGGTAAAGCCTGTGGCACTTTATATTTTTTCCGATGCACATTTAGGGGCACATTCAGAAGCAAAAGAATCAGAAAAACTGAGTAAGATTGGTCAGTTGTGCCAGCTGGTTAAAGAGGACGGTGACAGGCTGGTTATATTGGGAGACCTTTTTGATTTCTGGTTTGAGTACAAACATACCGCCCCCAAAGAACATTATCAGGTTCTGTTTCTGTTAAGCGAATTAGTCCAGCAGGGAATTCAGGTAGACTATGTCAGCGGCAATCATGATTTTTGGCTGGGTGATTTTTTTGAAACTCAGATGAAGATTACGATTCATCGTGACGATTTTGAAACAAATTACGGCGGCAAAAGATTTCACTTTATTCATGGTGACGGTCTGTCACCCGCTGACCGGGGTCACAAAATCTTAAAAAGAATTTTCCGCAGCAAGTTTAATATCTGGCTCTATAGAAAACTGCCGCCCGACTTTGCATATGTTCTGGCTAAAAAAGTATCGGGAAGTTCAAGAGAACATTCTTCAAAAAGAGAAAACAAATTTCTGTCTGATTATCGAAACTACGCTGTCAATAAACTAAAAGATCGGTTTGATGTAGTCGTTATCGGTCATCTGCATATTCCTTCGTATGAAGAAACCGAACATGGGCTTTATATAAACAGCGGAGATTTTATTGAGCACTTCAGTTATGTCAAAGTGACCGACGACAAAATCTCACTGGAGTATCTCAGCTAATAGAACTTGTTCTATTTACAGAAGCTAATAGAATATTTTCCGCAATTTGATTGGTGTTTCTTAACTCTTTTTCAAAGGGATGCCCCAGCTGCCAGCCAGTCTTACCCGTTTCGCGAAATCTTGCCAAACGTCTTATGCAAATCTCTGCAAAGATCGGGTCCAGATCAAAAGTGACGCATCTGCGGTCAAGTTTTTCGCAAGCCAATAAAGTCGTTCCAGAGTGAGCAAAAAAATCTGTGACAGTCTCGCCTGCATTCGATGAGCTTTCCACTATCCGTTCAATCGCCTTAAGCGGTTTTTGAGCGTAGCAGCCATTGACGTTTTCTTCCATACGGTAAAAGACCTGCTGAATATCTATCCAGACATTACCCGCACGGATATTGGGAGACTTGCTGCGCTCTGTGTTTTCGGTTCTTTGGCCAGCTATCTCTTTGTAGTAGCCTTTTAAAACTTTGGGGATTTCCGTATAACTAACTTTGAATTTTGGTTTTCCTATAGTGTAATAGAGTAATTCCTGCCGGGTGGCCATCCAGTTTTGCTGGGTGCCGTAACCGCGCTGATTGCGCATGGTGATAAACGATCGTGACGCGAAATCTGTTTCAGACATCATGGTCATAAACTGCGGCAGCGGCTGGAAGTGATCGTTTTGATTCGCTCCCAGCCAGATATACAGGGCGCTGTTTTTATTTAAGACCGAGTGGCAATTTGAAATCCATTTTCGGCACCAGTCAATAAATTCAGCAACCGGCAGCTGCTTACCAAAAACAAGATTATAGGGCGGGTCCTGTATGGCCAGAATTGGTGGCGGCACTTGTGAGTGAATCTTATTTACAAAATCCAAGTCCGCTGCATCACCGCAACCGATCAGATGTTTACCTGTCGGGTCATTCCAGATATCGCCGGGCTTAAGACGGCAGTGCGGTAGTAACATTCGCCGTAACTTTTCATCTTTTTCCAGACGGTTTAAAAGATCAACTGACACAAAAAAAGTTTGCTAATATTCCGGCCCGCTTCAACAAAAAGAGACAGCCGCTGCTTTTGTACCTGGTGATTATCCAGCCATTCTGATATAGCCCTGGAGTTTTTTTCCAGGCATATTATCGACTCTGCGGCTATTTACAATTTCTTCCTGAAGAGCAAAACATTAACAAATAAAATTGTTAATTTGAGTTTCTTGTTACCAGATTCTCCTCTTTCAATCTGTTGACTTATAATAACTTACTAAAATTTGAGGTCAATTGCCGGATATCTCTTTTTAATAAGAAACCGACCACGGATAACCACCTGCAGGACAGCCCGTTACATGAAAGACACTAGCCAGTATTGAATGCCGCCGTAAATTTTTGTATAGTAGTCTATTATGTCTGATGAGAAACTTTGGGCTCCCTGGAGAGCTGGCTTTATTTTGAGCAAAAAAGAGAAAGGCTGCATTTTTTGCAGACGCCTCAAAGAGAAAGATTCTGTCAAAAATTTGATAATTTATCGAGGCCAAAAGGCGCTGGTCATATTGAACAAGTTTCCTTACAACGCCGGTCACACCATGATTGTACCGATTCGACATGTCGGGCAGATCGAAAAATTGAAGGCCGATGAAGGGGAGGAATTCTTTAAGCTGCTTAAGAAAACCGTGGCAATAATCAAAAAAGTACTCAAGCCTACTTCGATGAATCTCGGTATGAATCTGGGCAAGACTTCTGGTGCCGGCGTGCCCGGACATCTGCATATGCACATAGTCCCGCGCTGGACCGGCGATACCAACTTCATGCCGATAATAGGCAAAACCAAAGTTGTTTCGCTGCCGCTTGAGCCAATATATAAAAAGTTAAGAAAAGAATTTATGAGCTGATGGCACCCAGGACCAAAATACCAACCAAATCTGAACTGGTTCAACTTCAGAAGTTATACAGGACTGATGAAAAGATTGGGGAGCGCCTGGGTGGTGTGCCGGCCTATCTGGTCGCTTACTGGCGGCGCAAGAAAAATGTCCCCAAGTATTCGCTGCCCAAATTTTCCGACCGGGAGATCCTGACTTTATGGGAGCGCTACGGCGATGACGAAAAGTGCGGCATGGAACTGGGCATTTCCAAAGCTGCTTTTTACAACTGGCGCCGGCGCTATGACATAAGAGAAAAACCTGCTTTTCTTAAACTTGAACAGCTCGAACTCATTTTTCCGGGATCGAGAATATCATCTCTGTCGCATTCGTTATACGGCGAGCAGACTATTGTACAAAAAATATTAACACGGGCTTCAGGCGAAGACAGGGTTAAAGTCGGCAGTAAGGTCAAAGTCGAGCCTGACCTAGTAGCTGTCAATATCGGAGCAGGTGAAGTAATCAGCGAATTCAGTAAAATTAGCCCGGGGTATGTCTGGAACTCCGGCAAGATTATTCTAAGTGAGGGCTATAGTCTCAAAGACAGCAGAGACAACGGACAATCGTCCGGAGAGTTTATCAGACGGCAGGGGCTAAAGACTGTTTATGACCTTCGCGAGGGCAATTATTCACAGGTGCTGCTTGAGAAGGGGCATTTGATTCCCGGACAGTTTATCCTGGGCAGCGAAAAAGGTGTCATAGCTTATGGTTGTGTTGGGGCATTTGCTATACTTGTTTCTCCCCAAGAGGCTGCCAGAACGTGGGTTGATGGTGAGATTGAGATCGAAGTTCCGGCCACAATTCAAGTCGAACTAAACGGCCGGCGCTCACGTGGAGTTTCGGCACGCGATATCGCCTCGGCGGTAGTAGCTGTTCTTGATAAGAACGTCTGCGCCGGGAAAGTCATAGAATTTAACGGACTGGCTGTCTCGCAGCTTAGCGTTAGTGAACGGTTTACTCTATGCTATATGACCCAGCTCTTTGGTGCCAGGGCTGCCATATGTCCTTATAATTCTACAGTCCGGCGATATCTGACCGGCAGGACTGTAGCCGGATTTGCGCCAATTCAGCCCGACAAAAACGCCATTTATGAAAAAACAGTTAAACTCGATATAAGCGAAATTCGGCCGGTTATTTATTCTCTAAAAGAAAAGATTGAACTTAAAACTGCGCAGGAACTTGAAGGACAGACTGTCAGACAGGTCGTTTTGGGCACTTGTGCTAACGGCCGTTTTGATGATTTGCGTATTGCTGCTGACGTTTTAAAAGGAAATACGGTCCACCCCGCTTGCCGGCTTTTTATCTGCCCGGCCTCCAGATCAGTATATTTGGAAGCGCTCAAGAAAGGCTTGATTCGGGTGTTTGTCGAATCGGGCGCTATGGTTATGAACCCGGGCAGCGAAATTGCCATGGTACACGACAGCTCCTTGTTCTCTGATTCTGAGACTACTCTGACAAATTCAATAGAACGGGTGCCCGGGCACAGCGTCTACTACTGTTCCCCTGCCACCGCGGCAGCATCAGCGCTGAACGCGACTATCACCGACCCGGCCAGGTTTGTGAAAAGGTAAACTCTTTATTCTCTTTTTATTCATCTGAATCATCGGGGTCATATTCCGGATAGTATTTTTCCGGCTCAAATTCAGAAACATCGTATTTTGGCTCTCTGTCCATAAAGCTGGAGAGCGGACTCAACAGAAAAAGAAGAATCAATAACAGCGGCAATAGAAACGGCGCTATTTTCAGGAAAACCGGCATATTCCGGCTCGGCTCTGCGGGCCTGGGGCTGTCGGGGAATCCTTGCATCTGCCAGCCACCCTGGCCGTCGGCAGTCCAGCAGTCGTCCGGGGCCATAAAGCCATAGGAGTCGCCGTAAACCGCTTGCAACAAAAGCGACGGCACCAAATACAGTATTATCACTCCCAAAATAAGTAACAGCCATCTTTGCATATAAACGTTGCTCACAAAATGCTACATTTAGCATTTACCATTTAAAATTATAGGTTTGCCATTTAGCATAATAAAGTCATATATTTTATCAACTATTTATATAACAATGAAAAAGATGACATTTTGGGAATGTCGGCAGCTTAAGAGTTTATTGGACAAAATATATGAGCGAAAATAAAGATACGGCCCCTCTTAATCCGAACTTAATCGGAAATAAAGTAAGCCTGCGTCCTGCCACACCAGACGACCTGCTGATAACCCACCGCTGGCTGACAGAAAGCGACCCGGACACTTTCTACAACTCTGTGACGCGCATTCTCTCTCCGGCGGAGACGGCTGATATGTTCAGGCATAAGCGCAGGTCAGAAATGGATACTGTTTTGATGGTGCTCGAAAATAAAGAACACAAACCGGTGGGAACAATGACGCTTTTAAATTACAATTCGCTGAATCGCTCAATTGAGCTGGCTCTGTTGATTGATCCTGAAAAACGGGAAAAAGGTTTCGGAAGTGACGCTGTAAAAATAATTTCCAAATACCTGTTTATGCAGCGCGGTCTCAATAAAGTTTATACTCAGCTTTCCGGTTTTAACTTATCAGGCATGAAACTATTTGAATCAATAGGATTCAAAAAAGATGCTTCGCTGCGCGACCATCACTTCTACCAGGGCGAATACCACCCCACATTGATTTATTCGCTTCTTCGCTACGAACTGGACTGGTAAGAATTTCGGCCTTTATTCTAATTCTATTCTGATTGATTTGATTGCCCGGTTTCTTGAACTGCCTCGGAGTTTTGCTCTGTCACATTCTCAGAATCTACAATAGTGTCTTCTTCTGACTCGCCGGTACGAAAAGATTTGACCTGATTGTTAAGTTTTTCCAGTTCCTCTCTGGCTCTTTTGGCATAGTCTGTGCCGTTTGAAGCATACAAGACTGAACGGGAAACATTTATGACTGCCAGTTTGCTGAAGTTCGCTGTGCCAAATTTTACAGCATCTTCCAGACTCCCGCCTTGAGCCCCAACTCCCGGAATCAAAAGCGGCATATCACCGGCCACTTCCCGAATTTCTTTTAGCTGTTCCATATTAGTAGCGCCGACAACCAGCCCGCATTTGCCGTCTTTGTCCCAGTATTTAACCTTTTCAGCAACCTGGCGGTAAAGCGGTTTGCCCTCTACATTCAAGTGCTGAAAATCTTTGGCGCCTCTGTTTGATGTCAGACAGAGCACGAAGACACCTTTGTCTTTGTACTCCATAAACGGCCGCAGCGAATCATAGCCCATGTAAGGACTTAAAGTTACCCAGTCGGCGCCAAACCATTCGAACATGGCGGCTGCGTAATGCGAAGCGGTATTGCCGATATCTCCCCGTTTGCAGTCAAGGATAACAGGTATTTCGTCGGGGATTCTTTTTATAATTTGTTTTAAGAGTGATAGTCCTTCGCCGCCGTATCTTTCATAGAAGGCTATGTTTGGTTTGTAAGCACAGACTTTATCTGCGGTGGCATCGATTATCCAGTGAGCAAAATCAAACATCTTCTTGGTTGAACCGGCGTATTCAACAGGCATTTTTTTAGCGTCAAGGTCCAGTCCCAGACAGATTAAAGAATCGTTTTTGCTCTGCATTTCTTTGAGTTTATCTATGGCATTCATAATTATCTTCGAACCTTCCCAATCAGTTCGGTAACTGATTTAAGTTTCTTTTCTTTCAAATATTTCTTTAGATCTTTGACGATCTTTAGAGGTGCGCTTGGGTCTACAAAAAGCGCTGTACCGACTTGAACAGCCGTGGCGCCGTATAGCAGATACTCAATTACATCTTTGTAATCAGTTATTCCGCCGATGCCTATAATCGGAAGATTACATTTTCGGTAGACGCTTGAGACCATCGCCAGCGCAATCGGCTTAATGGCGGGGCCCGTAAGTCCGCCGTTTATGTTTGTCAAAAGCGGTTGCCAGCTATCAATATCAACGGCAGTACCGATCACGGAGTTTATTATCGAAAGCGCGTCGGCGCCACCCTGTTCGGCTGCATTGGCTATCTCAGCGATGCTCGTTACATTTGGTGCCAGTTTGGCGATGATGGGACGCTTGAAAACCTTTCTGGCTGCAGCTACTGTTTTTTCAGTAAGCTTGGGCGATGTTCCGAACTCAATACCGCCTTCATTTACGTTTGGGCAGCTGATATTAAGTTCAATCATGTCGGCACAGCTGCAGTCGTTAAGACGACTGCAGACTTCGACGTACTCGTCAATAGTCGAACCGGCTACGTTTACTATTACTTTGGTTTTTTGCTTCTCAAGAAACGGTACTTTTTCTTTTAAGAAGCGGTCTATGCCTACATTGGCCAGTCCGATGGCGTTGAGCAGCCCCCCGGGAGTTTCTACTGTACGTGGCGGCGGGT
Organism: Candidatus Zixiibacteriota bacterium; assembly: GCA_022571845.1. Classification (GTDB taxonomy): domain Bacteria; phylum Zixibacteria; class MSB-5A5; order GN15; family FEB-12; genus JACZWU01. The sequence goes on from JACZXB010000012.1 coordinate 16,348, forward strand.
GTCCCGGTCTTACTTTTAAGGAGATAGACTTGGTAACCAAAGCGCCCAGATTGGAAAGCGGGTAGATTTGCGCCAGTTCTTCACCATACCCGGCACAGCCCGAGGCGGTCATGATGGGGTTGGCAAATTCTACTCCGGCTATTTTACATTTAAGATCAGCAGGCAATGTTTACTACTCCTATCTCAAAAACCGGCCCATCGCAGCATACTCTGGCGAAGCCGCCTGCCTTTAACGGAACTACGCAGCCGAGACAGATTCCCACACCGCATGGCATAAGTGCTTCAATCGCCAGCTGCCCCTTGATATCATATTTTAGCCCCAGCTCATCTACCGCTTTTAGCATCTTCTCAGGTCCGCAGCCGAACAATTTTATCTTTTCTTTTAAATGTTTCTTAAGATATTGTTCAACAGGTCCGATGACAAGCCCTTTGGTTCCGGCGGAACCATCGTCTGTGCTAAGATGAAGTTTTATTCCCATTTTCTTAAGACGACTTAGTTCAACCAACTCAGCTTTAGAGCGCCCGCCGTAGAAAAACTCAATCTGTTTAGGGTTGTGTCCCTTTTCTATCATTTTTTCGGCCAAAAACATCAGCGGCGGAAACCCTACTCCACCGGCTACAATTACAGCTCTTTCCTTTTTATTAGGAAAAGAAAAAGGTACGCCCAGAGGTCCCAATAAATCAAGAGAGTTTCCTTTGCAAAGTTTCCCCAGGATTTTTGTTCCTCTGCCAAAAACTTTGAAAATAATTTCTACTTCTTCTTTAACAGGGCTGACCGAAGCTACAGAAAACGCGCGCCGGAAATAGATATCTGTAGAGGGCAACCTGATATGCACAAACTGTCCCGGTTGAATGGATTTGGCTTGAGAAAACGGAGCCAGAACGAGTGAGTAATAGTCGTTTTTGAGATCTCGTTTCTTTACAACTAACGTGTCTTCACACGTCGGTTTGGTCATCGCAGATGGTCCGGCAGAATTACTCTATATTTATAAACAAACCAATAGCCTCCGCCTTCGGCGGCTTCAATCAACTCCAAGTCTGACACAATTTTAGAAACATCAAGCTGGTCAAATTCCGAAGAAGCGACAGCTTCTTTTGCTCTTCTGTCCAGCTCAAAACTTTCTGATTTTGTCATCATTTTATAGTCTATAACTTCGCCCGAAAAATCAAGCTTGATTTGAAAATAAAGGTACCCTTCCCATACCAGATAGTATGCTTCGGTAGGATAAATAAATGGTTCGTTGACCAGTCTCGGTTCGTTTAAAAATAGCGGTAACGTATCCCCGCTGGGGCCTTTGTAAATTGCCGCGAAGGGATCGGTATAGTCTTCCTCTTTTTCCAAGTTCTCTTGTCCGTCAATGACATCATCTATTTCTCTACTCTTTTTTGTGTCATCTGTTGCTTCATCCTGAGCTATTATAGTCCCCCGTTGGCTGCGTATTTTCTTGCTGGCCAGCAGGGCCCAGTCTGTTCCCGGAAACGAGTCTGCAAATTCCTGATAGGCATAATAGACAGAAGAGTCACCGGGACTTTGATATGTTTCGGCCAGCCATATTAATGAAAATGTCGCCTGCAGAAAATATTTTGAGTCCGGGTAATTGTCAACGATGTATTGATAGTTAAAAATTGCGGAGTCTATTTCTTCACTATCAATCAGAAAATCTTCGGCTCTTCTTAAGTAGTAGCCGGCGTAACCTGTGTCAGCAGACGTACCTTTTAATCCCAGAGCTTCAATTGCTTCGGGCAGGTAATCCGAGCCGGGATATTCTATAATTACTGCCTTTAATAGTGAGTCAGACTTAACAGAGTCATCATTTAATTCCATTTCCATCCCTGCCAGCGCTATCATTGCCTTGGGGGCATTATAGGCCGAAGGGAAAGTGCTGATCAGGTATTCGATTTCTATTAGCGCTGAATCCGGTTTATCGAGTTTAAACCAGTACAGCTCTGCCAGTTCAAATTGCCGGGCTGCAGCATCATCTATCTGAGTGTTAGTCGCGCTTGAATCGAGTTTAACCTTTTGAGTAAACTCTTCCAACTTTCCGATATCTGTGGAGCGCTGGAAAGCATCCCTTCCGGCAAAAGTTGAACGATTTGCTTTGGCGGCAGCGTCATAATACTCTTTTGCGGTAGTTAGTTCATCGTATTCAAATTGATATATTAGACCAAGGTTGTAATTTGCTTCTGCTACCTGTAGATTATTTTTTGATTCATCAGCTACTTCCTGATAAATAACTTCGGCAAGCAATAACTCACCGTCAAGTTCGTATCCCTCTGCCAATTTTAAGCGCAGTACTGACAGTGAATCATAATAAATATCATCATTGATAAGTTTGTTGAGGTAATCCATTCCATCCTGAATTCGCTGTAACCTGTAAGAACAAACTGCTGATTGATATAGAGCACGATATTTCCCTTTGTCGTCAAGATCCATGCCCAATAGCTGAAGGTAACTTCCCAAAGCGGCGCCAAAAGCAAATTGGTTAAACTGTCCATCGGCAATAAAATTCTGTGCTCGGCGCTGTTCTAAATCGTTGCCCAGCGAATCGCGAATCGCCAGTAAATATGGCTCTGCCTTATCATACTCTTTTGAATCAAAATAATACTGTCCCAGGGCCAGGGCCGCTTCTGATTTGAACGATTTCTTGTAGTCGCCCCGGAAGATGTCTTCAAAAATTTCTGTGGCATCACTCTCATCTTCCTGCAGCAATTTTGTTTTGGCCAGGTATAAAGTGGCATCATCATAGTATTTCGAGTCCTGGTAATTTACCATTAGCTCGCGTAATCTTCGCTCGGACTTTCCGTATTGTTTGAGGTAGTAATATGAAACTCCCAAAATAAACAGAGCGTCATCATAGTAGCCGGAGTTAGGGTGATTTTCGATGACCTTAAGCGATTTATCCACTGCTATCTGATATCTGTTGCTTTGAATGACTTCCCGTCCTTTTGACAGAGATGCCTTTCTGGCCGATTCAGCCTGGTTGAACGCCTTTCTGCCATTGTAGAAAGTATTGAAATAGACGCAGCCCAGAGACAAAATTAACAGGCAGCAGACGCTAAACAGATATGCAGCTGTTTTCCCGGGTATATTTTTATGTTCAGTCATATTGCTTGGCATTAGTTTATACAATATTGGTATTGACTTGCTTCATCAATAAATATTAGGTCGAAATCTGCTCTTTCAGCAGCTCTACCAGCTTCGGCAAAAACTGACCTGATTTCCCTGCAAAGTGAAAATCAACTATATCTGAAAGAGCTGTTCTCTCAACATTTATTTCCACCAAAACAGCGCCGTGTTGCTGGGCTACAATCGGAAGAGTTGCGGCCGGGTGGACCAAGGCCGAAGTTCCGACCACAAAAAACAGTTCAGCTTCTTCCGCCTTTAAAAAAGCTTTGTTTATGATATCCGGATCCAGCATTTCACCAAACCATACTATATCGGGTCGAATTTTCCCGTTGCATAAAGAACATGTCGGTATCTTCGCGGGATTGATATCTCCTGCATCATCGTATAAAGCGCTGCAATCCATACACTTATTTCTGTATATGTTGCCATGTAACTCAAGAATTGATTTGGAACCGGCCAGGAAATGCAAATTGTCAACATTCTGGGTCACCAGGGTAAATTCGTCAATCATATTTTCAAGATTCACCAGAGCGACGTGTCCTGCATTGGGCTTGACCTTGGCAATCAATTCCCGCCGCCAGTTATACCATTCCCAGACTATCTTGGGGTTGGACATAAAGGCATCCATCGAGGCCAGCTGCTCCGCTTTGAATTTCCCCCAGAGGCCTTCTTTTCCGCGAAAGGTAGGAACGCCTGATTCGGCCGAGATGCCGGCTCCGGTCAATACAACTACTTTAGAGCAGTTTTTTAGTTTTCCGACAAGTTCTTCAAGCATAGCCAAGAAGATACAAATCCGATGCGTAAATTAAAAGTAAGGAATGTTAACTCAGAATTGGATTTTGAAATCACCTGCATAAAGCTAAAATTCGAGGCTGACCGGCTGGTTTCTTTATTTTGCTAAGTTTAGAGCAGGTCGAAACCTCTCGTACTCGAAATGGTTTCGACATAGATACTTGTTTCGCACCTTTCGACCCTTTCCGCCGAGGCGGACTCAGGACAAGGCAGGCTCAGGGTGACGACCCAATTAGCCATATTGCCTGCTAAAGAGATTCTAGTATGGCAAGATAGTTCTCGTAGCGGAAGTTTTCTATCTCACCCTTTGCCAGAGCTTGTTTTACGGCACAGTCCGGTTCATGGATATGTACACAGTCTTTGAAACGGCAAGTGCCGTTGTATTTTTCGAACTCCCGATAATAATACTGCAGTTCAGCTTTATTCACATCCCAGATTCCCATAACTTTTAACCCCGGCGAATCTGCCAAAAATCCTCCCGAAGGCAATTCAAACAATTCAATATGGGCAGTAGTTTGTTTGCCGCGGTTGGTTGATTTTGAGATTGTAGCCGTCTTGAGATCAAGCCCCGGTACTAGCTGATTAATAATTGAAGATTTCCCTACTCCCGAATGACCGACCAGGATTGTCTTGTGCCCCCGCATTGCTATCTTCAGGTCTTCGATTCCCTCCCCCGTCTCGCACGATGTCGGGAAAATTTCAATACCAAGCGACTTATAGGCAGAGAAGACTGTTTCAAACTCTTTTGGTTTGGGCAAGTCAATTTTGTTGATAATTATGACCGGTTTGAGGTTCCCTTTTTGGGCAGAAATCAAGAAGCGGTCTATCAAGCCGGTTTTAAGTTTGGGAGATGTTATTGAACTGACAATGGCCAGTTTATCCAGATTTGCGGCGATGACCTGTTTGATTTTTTCCTGCCCCACAGCAGGTCTGGAAAAAGCTGTCCTGCGCTCTAACACTTTTTCGATTATGGCGGAGCCTTCGTGGCTGGGAGATAACAGGACATCGTCACCGACTGCTACCGGAGTCGTTGCCTCGGCCTCGGATTTGACTTTTCGCCTGACCTCGCACTTAAGTTTATTTCCTGATTCTGTGATGACCTCAAATAATCTTCCTCTGGTGGCGAGTACCACTCCTTTTTCAAATTCCGTCATGCAAGACAGAATCTACGACAATCAAGACCGGTATTCAAGTAGGCCAGCCAATAGTCAGAAACCCACCATAAATGGCAAAGTCCCGTGGGGTGGGGCACCCGGCAACAAGAAGCATAGTTTGACTTTCATCTCATAACCTCCAACGTTAACGTTATTGAACTGTTTGCGAGGAAATGCTTGTAAACTGATTAATTTCTGTCGTTGTTATAAGCCGAAACTCTGCTTTCCTCTCTTTTATATCGTAAACATAGAAATTCAGCAAAAACATCCCTCCCCCGAGAATTCCTAACCAGTTGCCATCTGCCGTCACGGCAAGCAGTTTAGGAGGCATGCAGCCAACAGGCGAACAAAAGAATCCGGAATCAATTACAACTGTATCGATTTCGTTTTTCTCTACATCAAAAATCGTAAAGCTTTGGTTCGCCGGAGGGTCTGTACTGGTTCGGCCAGGGCTTGTGTAATAGACAAATCTCCCATCTGATGATTGTACAAGGCTGCCACTTCCTGGAACTAGTTCGTCTCGGAATATAATTGAATCCAGTGTCACATCATAAACTTGAAAAGACCAAGTCCAGAGACCAAGAACTACATATAGGAATAGTTTTGTATTATCAATTGAAGGTATTACATACACAACACTACCTCCATCAAATCCCTTTCTATTAAGCTCAAATGTATTGTTCGATAGGTCTATACTAAGCACTACGCTACTACTATCCGGGCTTAACAGTGAAGCACAAAAGAACATTTTACTGTCGTTCGAAAATGCTCCATTGACGTAAAGGATTTGTGATGAATCTTTGTAGACGACCTTGTAATCAGATGTTCTTAAAATAAACAATTGGTTCCCAGTGAGGGCTATGTACTGGTTATTCGGGGAAACTGATACGGGGTAAAGGCTTGGGTACGGAATTTCAGCTACAAAGGTAAGAGAATCAGTCCCTGCGACAATTATTGAGTTGCCTTGTGCAAAATAAAGCAATTTGCCATCTGCTGAAGCTGTTATCCCGGGGAAAGTTCCCCAAGGAACTTGAACTGAATCTATTCGGTTTGTATTTGGTGTATAAGTATACAGCCTATTATTCTGTGCGTCCGCAAAGTAAAACTTGTAAAATGTCGGCTCGACCGGTTCAACCGGTTTGTCACAGCTGAAACCCAATAGAAAGCACGAAAGTATAGCCGTAAATAATAGCTGATATCTGAGATTTTTCGTCACCTGTATTTCCCTACATTTATTGACGAAGCTGTCGCCCATGCGTGCAAAAATAGGTACCATAAGGTACATACTACTTCCGCCCCGCCTGTCAAGCGAAATTTGGCGGAAATATTGGATAATATATAAGGCCAGCGCAGAAGGGTAGACCCTTTCCGCTGAGGGGGACACAGGAAAGGCTCCGCTCAGCACCACACTATATATAGGGGGGGCTATTGAGGCGGATTTTGAACCCTGAGATTCAAATTTGCGTTGAATAAGCGTATGTATTATGCTGTTTGGAAATTGAACCGATTATGAGATATAAAACTAATGTTTGAATTTATAACAAAAATATTCGGCACCAAGCACGAGCGCGAAGTTAAGAAACTTCAGCCGAAAGTTGACGAAATAAACCTCGAGTTTGATAAGCTTCAGAATCTCTCAGATGATGAGCTAAAAGCCAAAACCGATGCATTTCGAAAGCGGCTTGAAGATGGCGAGACTCTTGATGACCTTTTAGCCGAGACCTTTGCGGTGGTCAAAGAGGCCTGCCGCCGGCATCTCGGCAAAAGCTGGAAGGTGGTCGGGCTCGAGACCGAATGGAATATGGTGCATTTTGATGTTCAGCTAATCGGCGGGATAGTACTGCATCAGGGGAAAATAGCCGAGATGGCCACCGGCGAAGGTAAAACTGTGGTGGCCACGCTGCCTACTTATCTTAACGCTCTTAGCGGCAAAGGCGTGCATATGGTCACAGTCAATGACTTTCTGGCCCGCCGCGACCGCGACTGGATGGGACAGATTTATGAATTTCTCGGATTATCTGTCGGCGTTATTCAAAATCAGATGTCAAATGCCGAACGGCGTGAGATGTTCAAGTGCGATGTTACTTTTGGTACCGCCACGGAATTTGGCTTTGACTATCTTCGTGACAATATGGCCCAAACCGCCGAAGACCGCGTTCACCGTAATTATCACTATGCCATAATCGACGAAGTTGATTCTATATTGATAGACGAAGCCCGCACGCCGCTGATAATGTCGGGACAGGTTGAGCTTAGTGTTCATGACCGCTACCGCGAAATGAACCCCACCATAAAGAATCTGGTACGAAAGCAGACAGTCTTAGTCAATGACATGCTGGCCAGGGCTGAAAAAATGGTTGCTGAGAACAAGGACGGTGATGCTTTCGAAACCGGCACGTTGCTGTTGGCAGTTCGCCGCGGCGCTCCCAAAAACAAGAGATTCTTGAAACTCTTAAAAGAATCGGGCGTCAGCAAACTCATAACTGATGTTGAATCTTCCTATATGCGCGATAAGAAACTTCATGAAGTGGACGAGCGTCTTTACTACTTCTTGGATGAACGCGAGCATACCATCGTGCTGACAGATTTGGGCACAAATCAGCTTACGACAGAAGAACAGAAACTTTTCGAAATACCGGATATTTCCTCTATGCTTTCGGAAATTGATGGTGACGAATCACTTGACGATGAAACCAGACAAAAAAAAATAGACGCTGTTTATGAACTACACGCCGAGCGTTCTGAAAAAGTTCACGCCATAAATCAGCTCTTGCGCGGCTATACGTTATACGAAAAAGATGTAGAGTATGTTGTTCAGAACGGCAAGGTAATGATTGTCGATGAAAACACCGGCCGTATTCTGCCGGGCAGGCGCTACTCTGACGGACTTCATCAGTCTATTGAGGCCAAAGAGGGTGTCACAATCGAGGCTGAGTCTCAGACTCTGGCCTCAATAACTTTGCAGAACTTCTTCCGGATGTACGACAAGCTGGCCGGCATGACCGGCACGGCCGAAACAGAAGCCGGCGAGTTCCATGATATTTACAAACTCGATGTAGCCGTCATTCCGACCAACGAGACAGTTATTCGCGATGATATGGAAGATGAGATCTACCGCACCCGCCGTGAAAAGTACAATGCAATTATCAGGGAAATTCAGGAAATGCAGAAGCTGGGTCGGCCTTGTTTGGTAGGAACTATCAGCGTCGAAGTTTCTGAAACTCTTTCGAGGATGCTCAAGCGCACCGGAGTTGTTCATAATGTACTTAATGCCAAGCAGCATCAGCGCGAAGCCGAGATTGTAACTTCGGCCGGGCAAAAAAGCGCTGTGACAATTGCTACAAATATGGCCGGTCGCGGCACGGATATCCGACTGGGAGAGGGTGTCAAAGAAGCCGGCGGGCTGCACATTATTGGCACCGAGCGGCATGAGTCGCGGCGTATTGACCGGCAGTTAAGAGGACGTTCCGGACGTCAGGGGGACGCGGGTTCTTCGCGGTTTTTCCTGTCACTCGAAGACGACCTCATGCGTCTGTTCGGGGGAGATAAGTTGGGCAGCCTGATGGACAAGATGGGCGTGCAGGAAGATGAAGTTATTACACATCCGATGGTGACCAAAGCCATCGAACGCGCCCAGATAAAAATCGAAGCCCAGAATTTTGCCATTCGTAAACATACTCTTGAGTATGACGACGTTATGAATGTCCAGCGCAAATGGATTTATGAGCGCCGTCTGGCTGCTCTGGAAAGACCGTCTATCAAAGACGAAGTAGAAGAGCTGATAGAATCCGTTCTGGCCGGTATGCTCGATGATTTCTGCCCCGAAGGACAGCACCCCGAAGAATGGAACATGACCGGCTTCATGGATGACCTTCGCAAAATTTATCTGGTAAATCTCTCCATGAAAAGTGAGGAAATCCCGGAACTGGAGCGCCCGACATTTTCTGAGAAAATGCTCCAGGCAGTGACCGATATTTATCAGCAAAAAGAAGATGCCTATGGCGAAGAAGTTATGCGCTCGCTGGAACGCTTTGCAGTGCTCTCTACAATCGACCGCTATTGGCGCGACCACTTAGCTGAGATGGAGGAGCTGCGCACGGGCATCAGCCTGCGCTCTTACCACGGCGGCATGGGCAAACCGATTGATATCTATAAGAAAGAAGCCTTCGGCATATTTGAAACCATGATTACGACTGTCGACCGGGAGATTGTAAATCTTGTTTATAAACTTCGCGTAAACGTTCCCGAAAAATCACGCTCTGATAGACGTCGTGAAGGTCTGGCCATGGAAGCCCGCCACGCTGATTCTACCGGCATGGGTTATGCGGTGGCTCAGCAGGCCGCGGCGGTTTCGGCGCCTGCGGCCGGTGTGGCAACTCAGCCGAACCCAATGGCCGAAGCTTCACAGGCCGGCCGGGAGGCTCGTACCTTCAGGCGCGAACAACCGAAAATAGGCCGCAACGATCCCTGCCCCTGCGGCAGCGGCAAAAAATTCAAAAAATGCCACGGGATGAACGTGTAAACCCATACATTTCCGCTGTTGACAATTTTGCCCGGCACCATAAATTAAGTATCGCTTGTCGTTTCTATTGGAGGGTTTAAATTCTTGAAATATTTGGTCAGTTTACTCTATTTATTTTTATTTGCAGGTATTGCTCAATCGCAATCTTTATTGCTTGAAAAAGATCAGAACTCATTCACTTTTGAAGTCGGCTTTGCCGGAGGCCATAATTTTAGTAGTTTAGGTCTTGGAATCGGCGCAACTTACCAAAGTACTCTGGATGTGGGGGCAGCGGTTAGCAGAGCATTTCATAAGTTTGATAACTATTGGGTATTAGGACAGGCTGCATCCGTCAAAATTTTGAGTGAAACTAGCGCCGATAATATTACAAGCAGTCTCTCTCTTAATCAAGGATTCAGTTTCGCGCATGGAATAAAAATACTTTCTCTGGGTGGAGCATTCTCTCTTAGGTCAAAGCTCAGTAGAAAGAGCTCAGTACTCTTCTCTCTCGGTTACAATCGTATTATGAGTCTTAGTCCTGATAATGAGGGATTCAACTCTATGACGATAAGTTTAACCTTAGCGCTCGGAGATGGTAAATCTTTGTTTCAACTTACTCCGTTTGCAACACTAGCTGCAGATAACAGAAGCGTTTACGGGTTGTCTCTCGGTAATTCTTCTATAGTCACAAGTAGAGAACAAGATACGTTCACAATTAAATAACAGACTTCTGACCTACTCCCCCCCATCATAACAAACCATCTCAACAGTATTCCCCTCGGGGTCGGTGACATAAAGCGAGCGCCATTTGGTCCAGTCATGATAAACGGTGCGGACTTCGCAGCCCAATGCCTCTATTCGTTTCATCTCAGATTCATAGTCTGATTTCGAAATGCCAAAAGCAATATGGTCAATGGTCGATTTTTTAGAGTCGATCCCTGTGTAGCCTTTTGTACCAGAACGATCGAAAAGCGCCAGAACTTGAACGTGTCCCTCGACACCCTCGGCTATGCGAAAAAAAACAGTTTTTTCAAAACTCTCCAGAAACTCGAGGCCGATGACTTCTTCGTAGAATCTGGTCATTTTGTCTAAATCGTTGACTCGTAAGGCGATTTCAGCGAGTCCTTTGATTGCGCTTTGTTTCGATGGCATAATGCTTAACCTCTTATTTTCTATTTGTCGAAACCATCCCGAGTACGTGAGGTTTCGACCTACTCACTGTCCTGAGCCTGTCGAAGGGTGACGATTTTAATTGATACAGCTATCGATTTCAGCCATATTCATACTTAATAAAACAAAAACATAGGGAGTGAAGAAGATGAAAAAAATATTTGTTCTTATGACCTTAGCAGTCCTGATGGTAAGTCTAAACGGCTGCAGCAATTTGAGCCGCAAAGAAAAAGGCGCCATAATCGGCGCTACGGCGGGGGCAGTTGTAGGCGGAATTATCGGTAACGAGGCCGGCAATACTGCCATGGGCGCTATAATTGGCGCCGCAGTCGGCGGAGCGGCCGGTGCTTATATCGGCAATTATATGGACAAACAGGCGGCCGAGATTGAAAGAGACCTCGAGGGCGCCACAATCGAACGGGTCGGCGAAGGTATCAAAATTACTTTCAAATCTGGCATACTTTTCGATGTCGACAAATCCAGCCTCAAACCCGAAGCCGAAGCAGAACTGCACAAACTTGCTGTCATTTTGGCCAAATACGAAGATACCGAGATTTTGGTCGAGGGTCACACCGATGCTACCGGCGGCGAAGAGCATAATCGCGAGTTGTCTATCCGTCGGGCTAATTCGGTCTCGACTCACTTAACGACACATAATGTTGCCGGCAACAGGTTTACAGTAATGGGTTATGGGGAAAGTCAGCCGATAGCTGACAATGCCACAGCTGAAGGACGTCAGACCAACCGCCGCGTGGAGCTGGCTATTTTCGCCAACGATAAACTCAAGAGCGTTGCAGAAAAGCAAATCGACCAGGGATAAAACTCTAAACTTTGACACTGCCTTGAAGCCCCAAATCGTCACCCTGAGTCCGCCTCGGCGGAAAGGATGACACAGGGTGCGAGTTATTCTGTGGTGTCGGACGCCCTCGTCCGACACCTGCCTTATTATATAATTGCCATAGATTGTCAGGAACAATAGCCTCTTTACTTACTAAGACCAGTTATTTATACTACAGCAAGCTCAATGTAGGGAGGTCGCAAATGAAGTTATCTAAAACTGTTGTCCTTTTCTGTGCAGTATTGTTTTTGTTACCGGCTTCAGCTATGGCACAAGCAGATTTCTTTCAAAAAGGGGAAAGTGGCATCGGGTTACTGGCAGGTTATGCAGAAGGAAACAGCTCAAACACAATTCAAGGTGCTGCATTTGTAATTTATTCAGGAATTTTGGATTTTGGTATTTATAACAGCTCTATTAGTCAAGGCAGAAATTGGCGACGGACTAGTACCACTAGCTATCATCTTGGCATATATCCTTTACGTGAAAATGCATCCAGGAGTATAAGAATTAATCTTGGCATTTTTGCTGAGTATAGTAATATCCAAGGTATAAATCATGAAATCGTTGGAATATCTATGTTTAAAAGAATGGGCGGCAGCTCTTCTTTTTCTCAGCCAAAGGTTTCAGTAATCAAAGTATGGCCTCGCGGTTTTAACCAGCCGGGGGAAATGGCTTATCAGCTTGATTTTACACTAGGCTGGCGGAAGCGGAATTCGATAATTACTGCTACTGCTTCGGTATTAAAAGGCGAAGACGCAACGATTCTGGGATTCACAGCAGGCTTTGCTATTGCGCTCGAATCAGATAACTGAAAGTAACAGCAGAACTGTTATAAGCAATACCGTTAATCATCCAAGGCATCAAAAGCTTCCGGCAGAAAGTCAATCATATCACCGGCTATCATAGCACGTGCAGTCAAGGCGTCGGCGGCCATGTCGCCGGCTGTGCCCTGAATAAAGGCGCCGCAAACGGCAGCGTCTTCGGCTGTCATCCCCTGTGCTAATAGTGAGCCGATTATGCCGGTTAAGACATCACCCGAGCCGGCTGTAGCCATGCCGTGATTTCCGGTCGGGTTCAAATAGCAATTGCCGTTTGGACAGGCGATTATAGTCGGGCTGCCCTTGAGCAGCAAAGTGATATTGTAGTTTTTCGCAAAATCCAGCACAGAGTCAAAGCGCTCTTGAATTTCATCCGGGACTGTCACCCCTGTTAGTCTCTCGAATTCTCCCGCATGTGGTGTCAGCACCATAGCTGCCTTAGATTCTTTTAGTGTGTTCATGTCTGCAGACAAAGCTGTAAGAGCATCGGCATCTACGACAATCGGCTTTTCATTATTTGCAACAAAGCGCCGGACCAACTCTTGAGTTTCATGGTGCAAGCCCAGGCCGGGACCTAATGCGATCGCGTCATGCTCTTTGGAGAGTTTCCGAATCTCCCCTAACGAACGCAAAGCCAGCACGCCTCTTTTTGCAATATCCGGCAGCGAATGGGTCATCGCTTCAGTTAATTTAATAGCTAATACAGTCTGCACTCCCTGCGGACAGCCCACCCGAACGATTCCGCAGCCGGCTCGAAGAGCGCTGTTGGCACAGAGACAGGCAGCGCCTGTCATACCTGTAGAGCCTGAGATGGCCAGAAGCTTGCCGAAATCTCCCTTGTGTCCTTGGGGGTCTCTCTCCGGCAGTTTCTTTGCGACAAGTTCGGCTGAAATCAGCTGATGTTGCAACTTTTGCTTTTTCATAACTTCATCCGGTATTCCTATTGGTACGATATCCACAACTCCGGCCAGCTCAGAACCGGGGAATAAAAATAAGCCATATTTGGGCAAAGCCAAAGCGAAAGTATAGTCAGCCCGGATAACCGCTCCCTGATGAGTTCCCTTATCAGCATTCAGCCCCGAGGGCATATCTATGGCGATTACAGCGGTTTCCTGTTCATTGATGAATTCTATGACTTCTGCAGACAGATCGCGAGGACTACCTTTGAAACCTGTGCCAAAAACTGCATCTATAATATGGCTGTAGTTTTTTATATCATCAAAGTCGGCGACTTTTTTTATTTCTGTCAGCGGCATTCCGCATTTAACAGCTCGATTGTAGTTCACACTCGCGTCTTTAGATAATTCTTTGACCGGACCAATAAAAAACAGACAGACATTAACACCCGCCTCATGCAGATACCTAGCCACTACAAAGCCATCGCCGCCGTTGTTGCCTTTGCCACAAATAACAGCGACTTTGTTGTCAGTCGCAGGATCAATAATATTGTGGATAAGTAAACGCTCGGCTATCCCCTGCCCGGCCTTTTCCATTAAATCTAATGACGGGATTTTGTGCCTGTCGATGGCCTCGCGGTCAATAGCACGCATCGACTCGGAGGTGACCAGATACATAACCAGTTCCTTTGTTATTTCTTTTTGGTTTTTTTTCTGGTCGCTGTCGATTTTTTGCCCGGCTTTTTATTTGATACTTTGTCCAGCGCATATTTGATAACCGGCAGGACTTCATCGAAAAACTTGAACGATATATTGTTTTTTATCTCCACGGGCAGATCGATAGTATCTTTGCGGTTACCCTCAGGCAGCACCACCGTCGTTACGCCCGCGCGGTAGCACGCCAGAAGTTTTTCTTTTAAGCCGCCGATGGCCAGAAGCTGGCCGCGGAGAGTTATCTCGCCGGTCAAAGCCATCATTGGTTTGATTGGGCGATTCATTAGCAGAGAGGCCAGCGCTACGGCCATCGTAATACCTGCCGAAGGACCGTCCTTGGGGGTAGCTCCGGCCGGCACGTGAATATGAAAAACGCGTTTAACAAACGCTGCTTCACTTATGCCCAGCTCCTCTTTGTTCGAGCGGATAAACGACAGCGCCGCCATTGCCGATTCTTTCATAACCGACCCAAGCTGTCCGGTCAGAATCAGTTTTTCTTCACCGGACATTGAAGTTGCCTCAACAAATAAGATTTCGCCGCCGACCGAAGTATAGGCTAAACCCGGCACCACCCCGACTTTATTTTTGCGGGAAAGAACCTCGCGGGTAAACCTACGCGGCCCTAAAAGTTTACGGATAGATTTTTCGGTCAGGCTGCTCCTGCCTTTGAAACCAGTAGCAATGCGTCGTGCGATTTTACGAATAACCGAAGCAATTTCTCTTTCAAGATTGCGAAGCCCCGCCTCGCGGGTGTAGCCATCTATTATCTCTTTGATGGACGAATCCTTAAACTCAATTTTATCTCTGGGAATACCGTGATTCTCAAGTTGTTTGGGAATCAAATGCCGCTTTGCAATTTGCATCTTTTCAAGATCGGTATAGCCCGGAATATTTATCAATTCCATACGGTCACGAAGTACCGCCGGAATAGGCTCAGACCAGTTGGCGGTGGTGATAAACATCACTTTGGACAGATCAAAATCAATTTCCAGATAATGGTCGGAGAATGAATCATTCTGCTCCGGGTCTAATACTTCCAGCAGCGACGAGGACGGGTCGCCTCTGAAATCAGTGCCAAGTTTATCTATTTCATCAAGCATAATAATCGGATTATTCGAGCCGCAGCGTTTCATGCTCTGAATAACGCGCCCCGGCATGGCGCCGATATAGGTTCGCCGGTGGCCGCGAATCTCGGCCTCATCACGCATGCCGCCTAAAGAAACACGGGCAAATTTGCGACCCATGGCACGGGCTATTGATTTGCCCAGCGAAGTTTTGCCGACCCCGGGAGGACCGACAAAACAGAGAATAGGTCCTTTGACATCTGATTTTAGTTTTCTGACTGCCAGATATTCCAGAATACGGTCTTTGACTTTTTCCAGATTGAAATGATCTTCATCCAGAATCTTTTTGGCTTTTTTCAAATCCAGCTTGTCCTTAGTAGAGACCGACCAGGGTAGAGTTACCAGCCAGTCGAGATAGGTGCGGGTTACCGTGTACTCGGCCGATGACTGCGCCATGTGCGAAAGCCGGTCAAGCTCTTTTCGGGCGGTCTGCTCGGCATGCTGCGGCATATTGGCCGCTTTGATTTTTTCTTCGAATTCTTCAACCTCGCTTGAATCATCCGGGGAACCAAGTTCCTTTTTGATAGCTTTCATCTGCTCGCGCAGGATATAATCACGCTGGGATTTGCCCAGCTCGCTGGCGGCTCTGGCCTGAATCTTCTGCGACAGCTCCAGAACTTCGGTTTCTTTGTTGACCGCATTGTAGAGCTGGTTCATTCTCCTAAAGACATCTGTCTCTGAAAGCAATTGCTGTTTTTGTTCATTGGAGAGATTAAGATTCGAAGCGATAAAATCTGTCAGCTTCGAGGCTGTATCTTGATTGGTGGCGGTGACATAAAAATCTTCGGACAAATATGGAGCCAAATCTACCAGTTTGCGAATGCGCTCGGACAAGTTCCGTGATAGAGCTTCGAGTTTTACTTCCGATGATGTTGTCTCTTCCATCTCGACCACTTCGGCCATCAAATAGGGAGATTCCGAGGTAAACTTTTTTATTTTAATGCGAGAGAGCCCCTGAACCAGAAAACGTACTGTACTGTCCGGAAATCTGAGCATTTTGAGAATAGTGGCTGAGGTGCCTAGATGATAAAGATCGTCCGGTCCCGGGTTTGATTGCTTGGCATCTTTCTGCAGGAAAAGACCGATTTTGGAACCTCGCATCAGCGCTTCATCGACCATTTTGGCATGCTGCGGCTCCTGGATCATCAGCGGCACCACTATGTATGGAAAGACGACCGTCCCTTTTAGCGGTAGAATCGGAATCGACTGGATATCTATGTCTTGTTCGGGCTTAATTTTGTCGGCAATATCGCTCACATTCTCTCCTTATTCGCCTTTAACACTCTGCCACCACATTTCGCTTATTTCATTCTCTTCCTACAGCGCTCATAATAGTCATCCTGAGCGGAGTCGAAAGATGTTCCATACTCCCTTCATCCTGAGCCTTACAGCAAAGTCCCGCTTACTCGAGGGAGTCGAAAGATGTTCCACACTCTCGTTATCGGCAGAGATGTTCATTTTTTGAACAGGTCCGCACTATAAAGGTCGCGCAAGGACAAAAATCTACGAAAACCGATTTCAGAATTAAACATTAAAACGAAACAAAATTACATCACCGTCTTTGACCCGGTATTCTTTGCCCTCTAAGCGCTGTTTACCGGCAGCTTTGAGTGCGGCCGGGGTTTTGTGCTCGATGTAATCATCGTATGAAGTAACTTCGGCCCGGATAAAACCCCGCTCAATATCGGAGTGTATCACACCGGCTGCTCTTTGGGCGTTTGTGCCTATCTTGATTGTCCAGGCGCGGACCTCGGGCTCTGCGGCGGTCAGAAATGACATCAGCCCCAGAAGTTTATATGCTTTTTGAATGACTATTTCAACTGCCGGAGTGCTGATGCCCAGGTCCTCCAAAAACTCCAGATGTTCATCTTCCTCGAGCCCGACCAGTTCCATTTCAATCTTGCCGCACATGACCGCCAGTTCACGTTTGGAATCTGACACAAATTTTTCTAAACTTGTAAAAATTTCATCACTTTTGGAGATATCATCCTCTGCGATATTCAGCACAATCAGCATCGGCTTAAGCGACATAAACAGATAACCGCGAATAAGTTTCAATTCGTCATCGTTCAGATCCATTTCAATCAGCGGCCGTTCTTCTTCAAGCTGTGCCAGGCATCGCTTGAGAATATCGATTTCCTGAGCCATCGTCTTTTCGCCGGTCTGTTTCATCTTCTTTTCTTTTTTAGTGATATTGGACTCTACCACCGTCTGGTCGTGGATTATCATTTCATCGATTAAATCTTGAATATCTTTTTCAGGATTAGCATCCTGCGAAAAAGAGTCAATGACCGCTATCAAGGCGTCTATTTTTTTTAGGTCTTCAGAAATTTCAATTCCGGCCGCCTCTTTACCTTTACCGGAAAAACCGGGGGTATCGAGCATTTCTATTTCGGCGTAGGTCAGTTTTTTTGGGTTGACCAGCTCGGCTAAGGCATCTACCCGCTTGTCGGGCACTTTTATGATTGAGCGATGTACGGCTTGCGAATAGTCGCCGACAGCTACCTGCATCTGACAGGCGGCGTTGAATACAGTCGTTTTACCGCTTTGCGGTTTGCCAATTATACCAAGTTTCATAGGGGGAATATGAGAAAATAATTCGGCCTTGGCTACCAAAAAGTCTGCTGCCGTCATCGCGAGAGGCCACGATTTTAATCGGGGCGTCGTGGCGATCTCATATTAATCTGACTTTCGAGATTGCCGCGTCCCGAAAGAATCGGGACTCGCAATGACTTGTCTCTTGGTACAGTAGAACGTGCCTATCTTTATAGGTAACGAAGCAATGTTCTACTTCTCCACCAAACTCCGAAGAACTTTAAGATTTTCTATATCTTCTTTTAGCTCTTCTTCTTTAGGGGTTTCAAGTATCATCGGGATATTTTTCAAGCGTTTGTCATTAACGATATTGCGAAAGGCTTCAATTCCAATATGCCCTTTACCAATATGCTCATGGCGGTCGCGTCTGGAGCCGAACTCTTTTTTAGAATCGTTCATATGTATAATACGAAGTTTATCTAAGCCAATTATGTCGTCGAACTTTTTCATTGTCTGCTTGTATTCTTTGGGGTCGCTTATGGGATAGCCGGCTGCAAAAATATGGCAGGTATCAAGACAAACTCCGATATGGTCCTGAATTTTGACACCGTCAATCATCACAGCTATCTGCTCAAACGTATAGCCCAAATTACTTCCCTGCCCGGCGGTTGTCTCAAGCAGCAGGCAGACATTATTATTTTTGAGTTCTTTGAATAACTTGTTTAGATTTTTGATAATTCGTTTGATACCGGCCTCTTCGCCGGTGCCGACATGCGAACCCGGGTGCAAAACCAGATTGGGGATTTTGAGCATCTGGCAGCGCTCCATCTCTTCTTTGAGCGCTTTGTATGATTTTTCGTTTAGCTCTTTGACTGGCGACGCAATATTTATCAGATAGCTGCTGTGCGAGGTCGCAACGGTCACGCCGGTCTCTTTAATTTTTGCGAAATATTTGTCAAGTTCTTTTTGCTCAATCTTTTTGGCCCGCCACTGACTGTTAGACTTGTTAAACATCTGAATTATGTCGCAGGTGGCCGTCTTGCCGCGCTCGATGGCGTTAAAAACCCCTCCGGAAATCGATTCGTGTGCTCCAAATAACATTTATGCATTTCCTTTCGTTACGTAGCAGTCTGCTTCTATTTCAACCAGCCAGTCATCGCGTACTAATGCTTTGACTACCACCATTGTTGAAGCAGGTTTTATTTTTCCAAAATATTCGCCGTGCGCCCGGCCGATTTTATCCTGATCCGAAGCATCCGTAATATACATTCTGGTTCTGAAAACATTGTCTAGACTTCCGCCGGCCTCTTTTATTGCTTCAGCGATAATCTCAAGACAGCGTTTGGCCTGAGCGTAGGCATCCCCCGGTGAAGCTGTAGAACCATCGGGCGCAATCGGCCCGGTGCCAGAGACAGCAATCAAGTTACTGATTCGGACAGCGCGTGAGAAGCCGATAGTTTTTTCGAATGAGGAGCCGGAAGATACTCTTTTCATTCTTCGCAGCAATCCGTGCCCTGACAATCTTTACAGCAAGTCGGCAGCCAGCGATTGGCCTGCTTGCCGTAGGCCAGATAGTCATAACCGAACATTTTTCTTAAAACAGGTTCTTCGTACAATACTACAAAAGAATGAAACATGATAAATATCAAAAGTGCATAGATAAATACCGCTGGTGAACCAAAGATAAAGCCCTGTCCAATTGTCGCCAGCAATATGCCGACATACATTGGGTTTCTGACAAATCTGTAAAGTCCGCGGATTACCAGAGTCTTGGGCGGCTCAAAAGGCGCCAGCGTGCCGCGACCAATAAAAACAAAATCATAAGCACACCAGAGATAAATCAAAGCGCCAATGACCGTAAAAAATATGCCGACCAAGTCGGTGACCATCGAACCCATCGCTTTACCCAGCATTAACCCATCCAGACCAGAGTGGGCTATCCAGTACGGCGCCCAGCCCCCGACAGTACCGGGAACGACAATGGAAAATATCAATGAACGAATTAGAATTTTCACGGGCATATTGCTATGGCTCCTCTGGCCAAGTTCTAACTTTAAGACGTGACAACGTCACTTATCTGAGATTCAACGACAGCACTTTTATTTCAGTATAGTCTTCAATAGTATAACGAATTCCCTCGCGGCCGATACCGGAATCTTTCAGACCGCCATAGGGCTGCTGGTCAGCCCGGAATGTGGGCACATCGTTGATGACAATCCCGCCGGCTTCAACATTGTTAAAGGCATAAAAAACGTCGTTTAGTCTGTTGGTAAAGATGCCTGCCTGAAGACCAAACCGTGAATCGTTTATCTTACTTACTGCCTCTGTGAACTTTTTGTATTTTTCGACAGTTACCAGCGGTGCGAACGCCTCTTTGGAACAGACGCCCATTGATGATTTCACATTGGTGATAATAGTCGGTTCAAAGAAGACCCCTTTACCTTTACCGCCGGTCAGAACTTTGGCCCCTTGTTTTTTAGCCTCATCTACTAAGGCTTGAGTGTTTTTTACAGCCTGAGCGTTAACCAATGTGCCGATATCAGTTGTCTTACTTAGTGGATTGCCGAGTTTCAGTTTTTTTGTTCTGGCCACGAAGTTTTTTAAGAACCTGTCATAGATTTTTTCCTGAACAAAGATTCTTTGAACAGAGATGCACGACTGCCCGGCCTGCCCAAACGATCCTTTGACAGCCCGTTCTACTGCGTAGTCCAAATCGGCATCATCTGCTATGGCCAGCCCGGCATTGCCGCCTAATTCCAGCACGACCCGCTTTTTGCCAGAGTTATCTTTTATCCACCAGCCGACTCGGTCCGAACCGGTAAATGTTATCAGCTTAATACGCTCGTCTTTAATTAGCGGCTCGGCGTTTTCGTTACTGCCTAACATGAACGAAATTGCGCCTTTGGGATAGTTAGTTTTATCTATCAGCTCTGCCAGCATCATGGCTATGACTGGAGTTGTCGGGGCTGGTTTTAATATCATACAGTTACCCGAGGCCATCGCCGGCGCAACTTTGTGAGCTACTAAGTTAAGCGGAAAATTAAAGGGCGCGATTCCTGATATAACTCCTATGGGAAAACGGCGTATCAGTCCCAGCCGTTTTTCGTTTCCGGGGATCCAATCAAAATCCATAATCTCTCCGCCGACCCGCTTGGCTTCTTCGGCGGCAATCTTAAAAACCTGCACCGCCCGGGATACTTCGACTTCGGAATCTTTTAGAGCTTTGCCAATCTCAAGAGACATCATCCTGGCAAACTTGTCGCTGTTTTTTCTTAAGCCCTCGGCCACCGCCAGACAGGCCTCTTCGCGCACATACGATGGCAGCTGTCTCGTTTTTTTAAATGCTTTTTCGGCGATATCAATTGCCTTGGTAAAATCAGCTTTGGAAGCCATCGCTACGGTACCGGCGACTTTGCCGTCGTAGGGTGATTTTACTTCTATTTTTTCTTTACGGTCAACCCACTTGCCGCCTAAATATATTTTGTAATGCCTGGCCATCTATGCTGCTCCTGTTATTTCTCTATTCTCTTGCCTGCTACAGCGGACAAACCAGCTGCCCCAGCCGTTCGGTCAATTTCATATTTTCAGAATAATCCACCGGGCAGTCAATCACCACCGGTTTGTCATATGAAAATGCTTTGTTCAGAATTTTTTGTAGACTGTCACCTTTATTGACTTTCATACCGACCGCGCCGAAACTTTCGGCAAACTGTACCCAGTCGGGATTATTGAATTTTGTTCCAAAGGCGTGACCATATTTGTTTCTCTGCTTCCATTCGATAAGACCAAACGTACTATCAGTCCAGATCATATTGACTGTCGGGGTTTTCAGACGTACCGCTGTTTCAAGTTCCTGAGCGTTCATCATAAAACCGCCGTCGCCTGAGACTGTCATAACTTTTCGGTCCGGATAAACTAGTTTAGCAGCGATCCCTCCCGGTAGTGCGATGCCCATGGTAGCAAAGCCGTTGGAGATGAGGCAGGTGTTTGGTTCGTGAGCCAGGTACATCCGGGCAATCCACATCTTATGCGCGCCTACATCAGAAAGCAGAATATCATGGTTGTCCAGTACAGCCCGGATATCGTGGATTATTTTCTGAGGCTTGAGCGGAAAATCTCTGCTGTCGGCATGCTCGCTTAAATCTTCTAAGATATTCTGGCGGTGTTTTTTGATAAACTCCCCTTTACCTTTGGGAAAACTTTTATCAATTTTTTCATTCAGCTCCCAGAGTGTCGAAGCTATATCACCGACCACTTCCACTTCAGGATGGTACCAGTAGTCGACTTCGGCCTGTTCAAAATCAATATGGATAATCCTCTTTTTACCATCCGGATTCCAGAAGTGCGGCGAGTATTCGACAATATCATAACCGATGGCAATAATCAAATCTGCTTCTTCGAAGGCGAAGGTAACATGGTCCCGTGATTGCAGCCCGATGGTAAAGAGATTGTTGTCATATTTATATCCGGCTGCTCCTTTGCCCATAAATGTATTGCAGATGCCAATACCTGTGCTTTCGAGAAACTTTCGAAGCTGCTTGGTGGCGCGCTTGCGCAGGGTTCCGTTGCCGGCCAGTATCAAAGGCTTTTCAGCTTTTTGGATCAGCTCCATAGCCGCTTTGACAGCCTTGTAATCAGGCGCCGGCCGTCGGACTTTGCGAATTTCAAAATACTCCGGCTTCTGGCACTCTTGCTCGGCGACATCTTCAGGGAGTTCCAGATGTGTCGCCCCCGGTTTTTCGGCTTCGGCTGTCTTAAAGGCTTTGCGAACCGCCTCAGCCACTATATCAGCCTGGCCGATACGGGTGTTCCATTTGGTGATCGGCTTAAACATAGAGACGATATCAATATACTGGTGCGATTCTTTGTGCATCTGGCTTGTGGATGACTGACCGGTTATGGCTACCAGTGGAGCCCGGTCGAGATTGGCATCGGCCACCGGCGTAAAAAGATTGGTCGCTCCCGGTCCCAGTGTGGCCAGACAAACGCCTGCTTTTCCGGTCAGGCGGCCGTAGACATCAGCCATAAAGCCGGCCCCCTGCTCGTGGCGAGTTAAGATAAATTGAATGTTAGAATTCCGGACAGCTTCCATAAATTCAATATTTTCTTCACCGGGTAGACCAAAAATATATTTTACATTTTCATTTTCTAAAGCTTTGACCATCACTTGGGCAGCATTAGGCATCATTTCCTCCACAAACAGTTACAAATTATATTTAACAAGAATAGTTACTACAGACCGTGTTCTCAAGCGATCTGATGGGGAACCACACCCCCGTATTATTTGTTTATGATAGCTTTTGAAATTGCCGGAAGCAACTACTTGATTATGATATCAAACGGCATTCTGGCCATAATTCCGTTTTCTTCAATCTGAAATTCACTGTCGCTGTTGTCGCTCTGAGATTGTCCCAACCCCAAAAATGCACTAACAGAACTCAAGAAGCGGCTGCCGGGCAGAAGAAATAACGGACGTTTTTCGGGATAAAATTCAACCCGGTAGTCTTTTAGATTTAATTTTTCTGCTGTATAGACGATCGCATTTCTTAGCCCGCCTATCTCATCGACCAGGCCGATAGAACGAGCCTCTTGTCCGGTCCAGACTCTGCCTCTGGCCAGATTATCAATCGAATCCGGAGACATCTTTCTACTAGAAGCGACCAGTTCAACGAAATAGTCATAGAACTCCTGAATGTGAGACATCTGCTTTTCCCTTTCATCTTCTGTGAACGGTCGCATTGAACTCATCATTCCGGCAAACTTGCCCCTGGAGTATAACTCTTTTTTCAGTTCGATTTTCTCATAGAGCTTTTTAAGATTTAGCTTGCCGCCATAAATGCCTATTGATCCGGTTATAGTGCCGGCATTGGCAAATATTCTGTCACCCGACATGGCAATGTAGTACCCGCCCGATGCCGCCAGGTTGGCCATAGATATAATCAGCGGTTTCTTGCGTGAGGCCTTATCTGCTGCATGAAAAATCTCTTCGCCGGGCAGTACGAATCCGCCGGGAGAGTTGACTCTGAAAACTATTCCTTTAACATTTTTGTCGCCGGCGGCTCTGGAAAACGCTCTGCCAAGACTCTTGGGGGTAGCATTTTCCTTTTTGGAAAACGGCAGCACACCCCGGCTGGAAAATCTAATTTCACCTTCGGCCACAACTACCGCAATTTTTGGTCTGGCCGGCCAGCCGTCATTTAAGAGAGTATCACGCAAATATTTTCTAAATGAAATCTCTGGCATGCTGCGCAGGTAGTCTTTGTGCATTTCGTCAGCGTAACTCAAGCCCTGGACTAATCCATAATTTAGTGCTTCTGCTGAAGTAAACGGCCCATGGTCTATTATCTTGCGGACCGAATCTGCCGAAAGCGACCTTGACTGGCCGATATCGGTTACAAATTGATCGTAAAGATTATCTAAGATACGATTTACTTGTTCTCTTTCCTGCTCAGTTGATCCTGTGCGGGTTAACCTGTCCGGAGCTGTTTTGTAATCGCCTATTTTTACAATATCCAGCTCTGCTCCTAATTTTGAAAGTGTTCCGGCATAATAGGTCAGCTCTGCTCTCAGCCCGACCAGATTTAGCTGACTGACCGGCGGAATAAGAATACTGTCAGCCACCGAGGCTATGTAGTAGCCGATATTATTGCCCAGAGAAAGATGACATACGATAGTTTTGTTCTTGCTCTTAAAATATTTCAGCGCCTCGCGAATTTCCTGTGCCTGGGCAAAACCGAAAGTACTGTTTCTGAGTTTCAATATTATTTCGTCAATAGAATCATCATCAGCTGCGCGATAAATATTACTGACCAGTTGATAAAATGACTGCGGTTTGAAACCGAATATCGGGCGCGGCGGATTTTCCGAGCGACCACCGGAAACCGCCACAGCAAGCCTTCTCTTTTTCCAGGAAATCAGCGACGGCTGTTTTAGGTCAACTTTACCTGCATATAATGTAGTTCCTCTGCCTCCGCCATCACGGTCAAAGCTGCTCTGGGCACCGACAAAGTACCTTAATAGATTAGTTCTCAGCCCGATGCTGAAATTTTGTCTGGAATCTATCAGTCCTTCAACCAGCAGTGCCGGATGCGGCTTATATATGGCACTATAGGTGTAGTCCGCATCGCTGTAATCAATTGAGGAAGTCTTGACAACGTCAACTGAGAGGGTCAGTTGCTGCTCAAAAGGACGATATGAAACAGAATACGTCTTTTCTACTTCAGTGCGCTCTCCATCAATTCTACCGCGGTTTAAATTTGTAAACAGAGCCCCGAAAGTGAATTTCCCCTCCCCCTTAATTAGTATTCCAAGATTCCAGAAATGACGGTTGTTGTATTTACCGGGACCGTCTTTGAACATTCGATAAGAACCGCCCAGATTAAGATTGCCCAAAGCAAATCCGCTGGCCAAAAGGTATTCTTTGTAATCTTCACCAGCCGGATTATAAATTCTTCGATAACCCATGGCAGACTCTTCACCATTTAAAAGAATGCCCCAGCTCCTGGCGACATTACCATCCAGGTAATCGGCCATCAGCAGCACGCCGCTGCCGGTGTAGCGGCTGAGACCAGCCGGATTTATCCAGCCCGATTCAAAGCCGAAAACATTGGAAGCGCTTTTGAAATAAAATACGCCTTCTGGTATGGGTACTCTCTCCCCTGCCTTTAAGCTTACTGTCTGAAAGAAAATGATTGCACAAACTGCCAGACCTAAACTGATGTTTCTTAAAATTTTAATCATCGTAGCCTCGTATATAAATATTACCGCTGCCTCGTACTGAACCGCTGATAATAGATTTGCCCTTGCCGGAAACCAGGTTCATTCGATTATGCTCAATAAGTTTGGTCACAAAATCAATGTTTGATACTTCAATCTTGCCGCCCTCGGCGACTACCAGCGTAAAAGCTGCCGAAGTAGTGTCGGGCAGATTAATTTCAATATCTTCAAAGCGGTTGGTAATCCGCAGCTGGGCTTTGTCAATCCCGGATATCTCCAGTTCTATCGGACCTGACATGCCTTTTATAATGTTGCGCCTGCCTGTGATATACAGATCCGACAGTTGAATCCTGCCGTAACTTCCTTCGACATAAAGCTCGCCTGTAAATCCTCTGATTCGAATATCTCCGTTCTCATTTTCTATATCGGCTCTTTTGTCAAGGCTGACCAGGTTCTTGGCCGTGAGCACGGAATTCGAAGTAGCCAGAGAGATTTCCCCTGTTATATCAGAAACATCAAGCCGGCGATTAGTCGTGGAAACTTCGAGTCTTCTGGTCACGTTTCTTATATTAATCCGTCCCAATGAAGAAGGAATTACCATTGATTCAAAAGGGCCGACAGCCGTCACATCAAAAAGGGGAGCTTCTACTAATACCGAGTAATTCTCAGGAATCGTGATTTTTGCTTCGACCCGTCCCCACTGATTATCATCTGTCCAGGGTGCCGGGTTTGGCGAGCGCAGTTCAAGTTTGATATCTTTGGGACCGCTTCTTAGAACTACCGCGATAAGATCAATGTAATCAATCGCTTCATCCATACTGTTCGCCTTGGCTTTCTTGAAATAAGTAATTTTTACTTTATCTGTCTTTGCAACTTCGATAGTCAGTTTACCCGGAAGATTAGAGGCCGCCCTAATCTGCAAAGTTGTACGCTCGCCAACTTTTATTTTATCTCGTATTTCGCGGGTGGTATAGATACCGTCGGCAGTCTTAAAAACAGTTTGTGCAAAAATCTCCAGCGGCCAGAGCAGGAATATTAAAGCTGTAAATAAATTTATTATTAGATTTTTCATTTTTTTTGATTTTTATCTCTGTCATACATTTGCTTCATAATTATAGAACCAGCAACTGCCGCGTTAAGTGACTCCGCTTTGGGGCTGTGGGCTATACTGATAACAGCATCAGATAGCTTTAACACTCTTTCAGATAGTCCGGCCGATTCAGAGCCGATTGCCAGTATTATCGGATTGTTTGAACTTTTTGGTAGCTCTGTCATACTTTTATTACCTGATGCTTTAGAAGCTATCAGCCTGGCTTTCTTTCTGTTTTTAAAATCTTCAAGTTCTTCATAGCTTACATTTGCCAGCGGCAGTCTGAACAAGGCGCCGGCCGAAGACCGTACCACCTTGGGATTATAAAGTTCTATCGATTTTCTGCTTACCAGCAGCATATCAAATTCAAAAGCAAGGGCAGACCTGGCCAGAGTTCCTAAATTTCCAGGATCTGTTATCTCATCACACAATAATAGTTTACGATAGATAGGTTTGTAAAGTTTTGTCAGTTCCTGTTCAGGGGTATCGAATACCGCCAGAATCCCCTGTGAACTCTTGGTATCGGAGACAGCTTCAATTTCTGTTGAGGAGAGCTCATTTACAGTCACTTTGAGTTTCTTAAAGGTCGTTACAAGCTTTTGCCCCCGTCCGCTCAGTGTTGCTGAAGCATAAAGCAGCATATTTGGCAGGAATTTGTGCTTGAGCGCCTCTTCCAAGAGTCTGACACCGCCCACCGCAAATTTCCGCTGCTCTTTGCGCCCTTTTTTGGAGTTTAGGGACTTTATTCTTTTTAGTTCTTCTTTGGTCAATTTCAAAATAATTTACTATCAGGAAACTTTCAATTATTGTTTAAGAAACCTAATGCAGGATTGCTCAGGCAAGTGAAAACTTTTTACCGCAATTTACTTATTAGCTTTCTGTTCTTACTGACGACCGCAAGTTCCTCGGAAAAAATCGTGATCGGAGGACTGGACGGTGCCAACCCTTACGACTACGAGGCTACATACTCAGTTGCTCTGGCAATATCCGGCGGAGGGGCCAGAGGCCTGTCCACTATCGGTATTCTGAAAGCTTTTGAGGAAAAAAATATAAAGATAATAGCGATAGCGGGCACTTCCATGGGAGCAATAATCGGCGGACTCTATGCTTGCGGTTACTCACCGGACGAGCTTTCAAATATCATTGGTGATATTGATTTTGACGAATTTTTCAGCAACGCTCCCAAAAGACAAACGATGTTTCTGACCCGCAGACAGGAAAACGAAAGACACCTCTTTTCAATGAGGTTTGATAATTTCAGACCGGTCATACCAAGAGCTCTCACCGGCGGACAAACTATTACCACCGTGCTGACTAAACTGACTACCAAAGCTAATTATCAGTCTGGCGGCGATTTCTTGAAACTGCCGATTCCTTTTAGGACTGTTGCTACAGACATAATAACCGGCCGGGAAATTGTACTCGAAAGAGGCTCACTGGCTGATGCTATGCGGGCTTCCATGGCTTTTCCCCTGGCCCTGACTGCTGTTGAAAGAAACGGGCAGCTCCTTATGGACGGCGGCATGGTCACCCCCATTCCGGTTAATCTTGTTAAAAAGATGTGTGACAAAGATAACTATGTAGTGGCCATCAACACCACCAGCGCACTCCAGGCCAAAGATAAACTCCGCACGCCGGTAGATATCGCCAATCAGGTTACTACAATTATGACTGCTGACAAATTGAGTTCACAGCTTAAGCAGGCCGATCTGGTGCTTGAACCGGAACTTTCAGATTTTGATGCCGGAGATTTTGAGTTTATAGACAGCCTGATTAATATCGGCTACCGCGCCGGTCTAAAAGCAGCAGACAGCATTATTGCCGTGCTGTCTGAAAAGCAGGACAGTACTAAAATTTTCATCTACAGTTGTCAAGCAGCAGGCGGCGATGCTGAATTCAGCTCCTCTCTTAAAAAGCAGTTTAGTAACCAGAAATTCACTCGCCTTCAGCTTGAAAACCGGCTCAAACAATTCGTACGCGACAACTCTTTATTCCGTCTGGAAGCAGAGCTATCACCAAAAAACAATTTTGAAGACACAGTCGCACTACTTGTAAGCAGGCAGGAATACCTGATAACTAAGCAATACAGTATAGTAATAAAAGGCGGTTCTATTTTTGACCCGGCCATTCTGATAGCTCTCTTTGTAGACGGACGAACAGAACTAAACCCTGCTAATATCAGAAACGGCCTGAAGCAGATAGTCGATTTCTACATCAAGAACGGCTATGATGCTGCCTATGTCTCTGACTTGACAATTGACGAACCCCGAAAAATTATAACTATTGAGATTGACGAGGCGGTCATTCATAGCATCGACATTGAAGATAACAGACGCAGCAAAGACTGGCTGGTACGTTCATATTTTCCGCTCATAGCCGGGCAGCCATACTCCACCAAGCTGGCGGCCGATGGCATCAATAATATTTACGGTACGAATTTATATGAACAGGTAACAGTTGACTTAGTCCCTTACCGCAGCGGCGCCAGAGTAAAGATTCGCGTCAAAGAAAGACATTACACTCAGCTAAGATTGGGCTGGCACTGGCATGATGAATTTCAGTCTGAAGAATTTGTGGAAGTTCTCGATGATAATATTCGTGGCATGGGACTGGAGTATCTTCTGCATGCACAATACGCAGATGAGAGGCAGAACTATTTTGCCCGGCTAAAGATAGACCGCATCTGGTTCAGTTACATGACTGCCAGTATAACAGCCTATCATAACCGCCTTGCCCGCAAACTATTTGATGATGACGGCAACGTAGCTGGTTCGCGCCGGGAAAAACGCACTGGTTTTGAACTCAGCCTGGGACAGCAGCTTGCCCGCCTCGGCACAGTTCGCGGCGCCTTTGTCTTTGAAGAGGTCAGAAATGAATATAATAACAGCCTGCTAAATGAAAATTTTGGGCAGAGAATTATTCATCTGGAATCGCAGATAGAAACTTTTGACAGAGTCCCTTTTCCCAATAACGGCAAGCTCAATCTGATTCAAGTGCGTCTGGCCGGGAAGTTTTTGGGCGGTGAAGTCGAATACACCAGATTTTTCTCATCGCTTGAAAGTTATATTCCGCTCGGCAAATATCTGAATTTTCATCCCAAAGTTTCCATAGGCATCAGCCGCTCGGGTCTGCCGGGCTCAGAGCTGTTTTATCTGGGAGGTGCCCACTCGTTTATCGGATTTCGGACCAATCAGCTCTCCGGCGATAAAATGATTTTATTTAATAATGAATTGAGACTTAAGCTGCCGCTGGGATTTTACGCAATTGGCCGCTATGATTTTGGCGAAGTCTACGATTATACCTCCCAGATAAAACTTCGTAATCTCCGTCACGGCGTGGGAGCCTTTGTAGCTATTAACAGCCCGATCGGACCTTTCGAGTTCGGCTATGGCGTGGCCAACTCCGATAACGACAGATTTTATATTAATATCGGACTAAAATTTTAAGCTAACTTGAAACAGAATTAAAATCTGTAACCGGCGCTGACTCTGAAAGTTTCACCGAGGTCATCGTGATGCAGGTAAGCAAAATCTACGGTGATGTTCTTAACATCCACCCCGCCCCCGGCGGTAAACTTGCCTATATCAAACCCGGCCCGGCCAAAAACTAATTCCCGGTATCCCAGCTCCAGTCCAAAATGCGTATCAAGCGACAACGAGCCGCTCCAGTATTGGGCGGCCGTTTTGAGACTCTCAAATTTCAGATCGCCGCTGGCTGCAAAACGCGCCGAGACCTGATTGAAATACTTTTCAATCATGAGCCCCGGTTTAACCGTCGGGAAAATTGATTCGGTGCTTGATTTAGTCTCGGTCCTCTGTCCGCTTGAGTCTGCCGGTTCAATGACAGTGCCGCCGCCGTAGCGGATAAAACCCGAAGTAACGTCGCTGACCATCAAGCCCAAGCGAAAGGCCGCACTTAGCTGATAGAGCAGCCCGGCGTCCATAGTAAGTCCCTGCCCGGACTCAGGTCCGATGTCACGATAGATTATTTTGGCGCTCATGCCAAAATCTATTTTTTGGCTAATTTTTCCTGAGAGCGATGCTGCCAGCAAAATATCAGCGTGTGATTCTTCGCGCACTACATAAGGGCGATTGAACTGGTCGAGCTGAGTAATTTTGATGCCGCCGCCACCCAGATAATAAAAATAAAACCCGAAAGCGCTAATCTTGCCTTGATCTCTTGGCCTGGAGTCGATATAAGCGACATAGTCATGGTTAAGTAGCGATCCGAAAGTCTCAGCATGCATCGCTACAATATGCCGATGGTTCAAATAATTCATGCCGGCCGGATTCCAGTAAGAGGCGGTACCGTCAAAAGGACCGGCTATAACAGCTCCGCCCATGGCAAGTCCGCGCGCGCCGACACCGAGTGAAAATGACTCACCCGAAAACTTGGCGGCTTCGGTGCCTGAGCACAAGAGCAGAACAGCTACCAGTATTAATTTGAGCTTACAAGTCATTCGATTATTGAATATCCCACTTTTTTCCTGAAACATCAAACAAACGGAAATAGTTCTGAAAAATAAAAAAGCGGCTCGTTATTAGCGAACCGCTTTTTATAAATCTATTTAATTCTGCAGTCGGCTATCAGTTGGTGCCTTGCGCAGAAGAAGTCTTGATAGTTGTTGCTTTCTTAGCTGCACCACAAGTTTTGCCGGTCCAACCAATCGTGCTGGTTTTGGCATCAGTACTGACTGTTGCTACCGCCGGGATAATTTCTGCTTCAAAACCTCTGGCACTTACAGCTTTCAACAAAACTTCGCTGGATGCATTATCCGGATTGGCACAAACAACTGCATAGCCGGACTTATAACAAACTCCGAGAACTTTGTTAACACCGTCAATGTTCATTAAGGCTGCCTTGATTGTGTTTTCACAACCAGCACAAGTCATCCCTTTGATTGACATTTTTGTATAATTACAATCTTTAGCCGCAGCACATAACTCTGCGTGATTCGCTTTAACAGCAGCTAAACAGGCTTCAATCTGCTCAGGAGAGCAAGTAGCTGATGCCAGCTTGGCAGAAGTTGTTGAATTCTTGTAAGCACAGACTGACTTGCCGGCCAGGCTTCCGGAACTTTTCGATGAGGTCACGCTGGTAGTAAATTTGACAGTTGTCTGAGAAAGCGAGCAGCCCGATTTGACCGAGGCTGTCTTGGCGCTGAATGAGCAGGCAGGATTGCTTTCACAAGCAAACGCAGCCAAAGCACCCATGGCCACAAAAGCCATCACTGTAAAACCGACAAATAGTACTTTTCTCACAATGTTACTCCTTAGATAATTATGTAGTTTTCTGAAAGTTATATTCTTTTTTCTAAGTTACCAGTTAAACAACGATCTGTCCAGCCCGTTCCCTGATTTTGGGAATAAATCGGCTATTTTATTATATCGCAGATTTAGCTATACTCTAAAGTAATGAAGCAATTTACATGCGAACACCAACCCTGTTATTCCTACTCCTGTCTTTTCTATTGTTGTCTTTCCAGTCTATTGTTGTCTTTCCAGTCTATTGTTGTCTTTCCAGCGAAGGCTGGAACCCATCTTCTCTTCGCGCAGACAGGAATCCATCCCCGAACAGGTTTTGCAGGGTCTTGTTCTCCGCCTGCGGAGGATGTGACCCTGTAGTTACGGACCAAAAACGGAGCTAACCACTTGCGTATCTTAGTCTTATGTACCGGCAATTCCTGCCGCTCTCAGATGGCCGAAGGCTTTTTCAGAGCCTACGGCAACGATTCTATCGAGGTTCTCAGCGCCGGTCTGGAGCCCGGCGGAGTTAACCCCTTGGCTATCAAAGTGATGGCTGAAATCGACATCGATATATCCGGCCATTCCTCGAACAATTTGAATGAATACCTGGAAATGGAATTCGATTATGTCATAACTGTCTGCGACAACGCCGCCCAAAAATGCCCGATTTTCCTAGGCCCAAAGGGTCACCCTGAGCGGACAAAGTCCCGCCAAGGGAGTCGAAGGGCGGACCAAGAAAGTCATCCTGCGCCACCCCTTGGAAGTCACCCTGAGCCTGTCGAAAGGCAACTTCCAGAACGTGTCCACTGGCCGATTCCTGACCCGGCCACCGCCCTAAAATCCACCTCCGAAAAGGCCGCAACCGAAGACGAAGTTCTGCAAGTATTCCGCAAAATCAGGGATGAGATTGAGCAGAAGATAAAGGCCTGGCTGAAAACTGCAAAATGAACTCAACTATTTATGAACAAATTCGTAGTCTAAGGTGTAAAGTTGTTAGACCGCCAACAACAGCATTTCACTTCAATTTGAAAGGGTGTCAAACATGAATTATGACATTATCAAAGTTTCTTTAGTGCGAAATTCACTACTTGCGATTTTCAGCATTACCATATTATCAGTTGCATCTGCTGCTAAGACTCACAAAGTAACATCTTCCTGGGTTGACCATGAATTCAGCATTGACGGCAACATGAAAGAGTGGTTCAAGGTTGAGTCAAAATATCTGTCTGACCAGGAGGCTTCCGTTTCGATTTGTAACGACGAAAAATTTCTATACATTCTCTTCAAAACCAGAGAAGCAAAGTGGGCTCGAACTATCAAAATGACAGGGCTCAATCTGTATATTAATAAAGATGGCAAAAACAAAAAAGACTTCTTTATACGCTTCAAAGGCGGTCCAAACAACGCCCAGCTCAAAGCCATGGCCGGAGGCATGAATGAACGAGGATCCGGCGAGTCCCGAATGTCCCGCATGCCGGCTGATATTAGAAAAAAATACGAGCAGGCCATGAATGACAACACCCAAACGCTTATTTGTTCCATTAATGACAATGTCAACAAAGTCGTACCGCTTGATGGCAGCGAAGGTCCGGCGGCAGCCTTTGATACCTCGAACGGGTTTTTTGTATACGAGTTTAAGATTCCTCTCGACAAAGGCAAAGATCGTTACTACGGCATCGGTATCGAACCGGGACATAAAATAGCCATCGGCGCCGAATGGGGCGACATGGGTGACTTCCGTCGCAGACAGGCGGGAGAATTTGGCGGCAGACAAATGCCGGGTGGCGGAGGCAGACCACCTGGGGGCGGCGGATTTGATGGCGGACACCGCAGGATGGGCGGCGGCGGCCGACCAAAAATGCCCACTAAGCAGGAAGTCTGGTTTAAAACCAAAATTGCTGTCAAAGCAGCAGCAGAAACTTCCAAATAGGAAGATTTAGTAGACTTTCAAGCTAAGTTAAAGTCCGGGACGAGATTGGGGAGAAGATAAGGGGGTGGGTGTACAAGCCCTTGCCGCTTAGTTAATATAGTGCTAGCCGCCATACAGAGCTTGTCCTTGGATTTGAAAAGAAGGCCAAAAGAAAAATATATTGATTTAAGTTTGTAATTTAGTAGTTTAGTAAGGGATAGTATATTCAATATTGAATTAAGAGACAAATTCTTATTATGAGTAACGAATTCAACAAAGCAGAATCTTTCGGTGCAGATTATTTGTTTGAGTTAAAGAAACATTTTGCGAGTAGAGGAATACAATTTACTCAAAAAGTAGGCGAAGTAATTGAATCTGCAGCATCAAAAGCGTACGACACAGGAACAGGAGTCTACGATTCAACCTTGATGGCATCTTTAATCAGGAATAAAACAGTCATTCTTAATGTGCTTGATATCCACGAAATTGACATTTCTACGTACTTGAATGAGATGGATGAAGATTCCTCTCTTTCTTGGTCTGAATATTTCGATGAGAGTACGCTCAATGAAATCGTCGATGAACTGTGCTTACTGCTTGTTCCGGACAGAGTTGGACTTCAATCTTTTCGCGTTTTAGACTTGGCTGCTGAGATCGCTAGTTCAAGTCACGGCAAGGTAATTGATACCAAGTCTTTTATTTTGGCTCTTTTTAGGCAGGCAACGTCATTTGAACGGAAGCTGACGCGCGAGACTATTAGACAGTTAGGGAAAACTAATTTGAGTGATCAGGTATACGACAGAGTCCAATCAACTGTTGGAGAAGATGAACTTAAGGAGTGGTATGGTAAAGAATTTAGTATTATAGATGCTCCTCTTGAGTGGGTCTTGGAGGAATTGCGAGATGGCTGCGTTTCTGGTGTAAGTCCAATCCTAGAGAAATTGGCAAATAAGTGTAAAAACTTAAGATCACTTGCGAAAATAGAATACGACTTAAAAATGGCGAATGTCATAGAACCTTATCTTGATGATACGAAATTTGCTCTCATTAGTACAACCAAGGGCATAATCTTTAGAGAATTCTCGTATTTAAACTCATATAAAGTACTTGGTTTTCCGGAGCCTTCTGCTGTAAAAATAAACGTTCTAAGTAGCGGAAAATTCATTAGATATGAGGAAATTGACGAGTTTGAAGAGCTTATTAATTTACCTAATGTTTCAGAATATGATTTACAGAAATTCTTTGAACACCGCCCTTGGTTTTTGCTAGGGAGCAACTACGAAAGACTTCACAGTCAACTTGCGCTCGTAAATGATACTGATACAGAATTGGTTCCAGACTTTTTTGCTGAGAAAATCGGTACAAGTTATTCTGATATTATTGACCTTAAGAAGCCCACGGAAAAAGTAATAGTTGGGCCAAAACATCGAAGAGGATTTACGGCTGCTCTAACAAATGCACTTAATCAGCTAAGAGAATATCGAAATTACTTTGACGACTCCAAAAATAGAAAAGCATTTTATGCGAGGCATGGGCTATACGCATTTCGACCAAATGTCTGTGTTGTAATTGGAAGATCGAGTGACTATTTGGACCATATTGAGAGGATTAAGATTGATGACGAATACAAGAACATGAAAGTTGTTACTTACGATGATATCCTTGTCAGATCAAAGAGAATGGCTCTTGTAATCTAGATGCTTGCCAATCCACAAACATTTACAACTGCATTATGCCGGGTCGCCCACGGGTTACCGTGGGTTCATATCGGATTTAAGCAATCGCTCAGATTTTCTGCTTGTATGATCAGCTGGATTTCACGTCAGGCGTGGAATGACAATACTCAATTAGGATTACAAAATCATAATGGGTCGTCACCCTGAGCCTGTCGAAGGGGGCGACCCAAGTATTTAGCAACCATACTTCGACAAGCTCAGTATGACTTAGATTGTGAGTTCAGTATGACAATTTCAAAAGATGGATTCCCGACTGCCCCGAGACTGCGCTCGGGATTAAAACTCGGGAATGACAAATCCTATACCTTACCTCTTCCGCTTCTTCGGGTGTTCTTCGTAGGCGAATTTGCCCGACTCGGCCAGATAATAGCGTATTGACAATACCGATGACGGTCTGTCGTGGCTATACACCATAACTTTGATATGCTCAGAGTCATTCAACGAACGACGTACCAGCCAGCAACCCGGGCGAACATGGCGCTCGACTTCGATACAGTTGCCAGGATGAGGCTGACGGCCGGGAGGTCTGCCCGGATACCAGATTCGGCACTGTCCCGGAGCCGGAAGATGACCCGGAGGAATGCCTAAGTGAGCCGGACGGCCTTTGTTCTCTTTTACCACCACTACCTCATGATCGTGGGGCCTTTTCGATTTGACTATGACAGTACAGCTCATCAGGACTGCTGAGATTGCGAATGTTACCAGAAGCAGTCCGAGCAGTTGAAATTTTGACTTTTGGTGATTATTAATTAAGGCCTCTTATAGTTTTGTTGAATATGGCTATAGGCTATAATGTCGGCTGTTTGGAGGGATGTTTTAGGCTACAAAATGACTACTATATTTCTTCAAAATACTCTGCCGGCCAATAATAATGAGAGAATAGGACTCGCAAAAATTGTATGAAAACTATTAGACCAAAAGTAAAGTATAACAAAACGAACCCATTCTAATTGCCTTTCCAGCGTTTTAATCCCGAGCGTAGCCGAGGGGAAGGCTGGAATCCATCCCTCCCGCCTTAACATCTCGTTAGTCCCGAGCGGAGCAGAGGGGTGGGTTTAAGTTCCCTGTAGGTCAGGACCCTTGTGGTCCTGACGATTTAGAAACAAAAAGTCAGGAGTACAAGACTCCTGACCTACAAAAGATGGATTCCCGCCTCCGCGGGAAAGACAGAAGGAGCGATGAATATTGAAAAGTTAGTAATTGACTATACATTTTAAGCGATTATTTTTTTAACAGTAAATCTATTTTATTAGGATAATTTTGTAATATGCACTGGTCAGTCTGGGTCATCTCTATTCTTGCTTTCATTGTAGCCATCTGGTTTGTGATAGATGGCGCTGCGGCTTTCATAACTGGCAATTACATAACGCCAAAATCCGGGGAGTATGCCGGCCAGCTTGGCACCTGGTCTAAAGTTGTAAGTGCCACAGGCATCGCCCCACGCTCAGGATTGATGAGAACCATATTTCTGCTCTATGGCATATTCTGGATTGCCATAATAGTCAGCTACCTGTTCAGATTACCCTGGGCACCGGCAGCAATGCTAATAGCCGCTATCGGGTCATTATGGTATTTGCCCTTCGGGACGTTACTCGGACTAATTCAGATCGTTCTGTTGATAGTTTATCGGATCAAGTAACTGAGTGTTTCAAAACACAAGTATTCGGAGTACTGCTCAATCAATTGAAAAGAAAGTAACTACGTCACCTCTTTTTGCGGTGGCTGACGAAATCCCAGATGACGAATTCGCCCAGATTATCGACCGATGAAAAATACGCCCGGCCCTTGTTAAGTTCGGTCAGTCGTTCTACAAAGCGCCGCAAATAGGGGTCGTCGGTGACCATAAAAGTTGTAATAGGGATTTTTTTCTTGCGGCAGTAAACAGCTTCATCAAGAGTGCGGTTGACAATAATCGGGTCAAGGCCGACTGGGTTGCGGTAGAGCTGGCCATTGGGACGGGTAATCATCGAGGGCTTGCCGTCGGTTATCATAAATATCTGTTTGTTGACATGCTTTTTGGTCATGAGAATCTGACGCGCTTTGCGCAGACCCTCTTGAGTATTTGTATGAAACGGCCCCACCCCGACATAGGCCAGGTCTTTTATGGCAATCTGCCTGGCGTTGTCGCCGAACAAGACGATAGACAAATCATCTTTCGGGTATTTGGTCAAAATCAATTGTGTAAAGGCCATGGCGACTTGTTTGGCCGGTGTGATACGGTCTTCGCCGTATAGTATCATCGAGTGCGAAACATCTATCATTAAAACAGTAGCGCACGAGGTGGTCCGCTCGGCTTCGTAAACTTCGAGGTCTTGCTCCGACAAATTCAGGCTCAGATCACCTGAGCGGGTGATGGAGTTGAAAATTGAAGCAGTGTAATCGATATATTTGTAAGAATCACCAAACGTGTAGGGCCGACGCTCCGGTAGCAGTTCTTCGGATGAGCCGCCTTCGTATGGCAGCGGATGCTGCCCTCTGCCCGATGATTTCAACTTTTGAAAAACTTGCTCAAAGGCGTCAATGCGCAAATTCCGCTCACCTTTGGGCGTCAGGCCGAAACCCTTTTTTGTTTTTTTGATAAGCTTGTTTTCTTCAAGCTGCTTTTTGAATTCTTCGAGGTCGTGCTCGGCGCTGATATAGCCCTCTTTCTGAAGGTCGTCCATCATTTTGAGAACATCCCCAACATTCCCGTTTAAGCGCATCAGCAGAAAATTATAAATAGACATCAGGTCGGAGAGACCTTTTAGGGCTTTAAATAGTGCATCATCCCATTTGGAATAGATAAACTTCACGCAGTCCCTCCCATTCCGCGCAGCATGTCGGAGAGAACATCGGCGTAGCGCACGACTGTATCTTCGGTTTCACGGGCGATTACATTATTGTGATGCAGGCCCTCAAGAACAAACTCCATGCGCAGCAGCATTTCGCGCTTGTCTTTGACGTCGAAATATTTTCTGACTAATGCTTTTAAGCCCGCAACATCTTCGAGGCATTTTTTGTATTCTGAAAACGGCATATCGTCTGATAGTTCCAGCCTTTTGCCGGCAGCAAAATAATCAACAATAGCTTCGTAGGGGTTTTCCGGAGCAGGTCTGTCCGGGTCGGGTCTTTCTTTTCTGGGACGCGGGAAATATTGCAAGAAGACCGTATTCAAAGCCTGACCGATCAAGTTTTGGGCGACAATGACAGAACCTTCCTGTTCCCCCTCGTAAACAAGTTCGATCTTTCCTGAAACCGATGGAATAACGGCATAAATATCGCAAACGCGCGGGAACAGGTCGTTGTCTTGGTTGCGGAGCGCTCTCCGTTCAATATTTGACTGCAGATTTTCGTAAGCAGAGATTGATACGCGGGCGGATACACCTGATGTCTGGTCAACATACTCACTGGCGCGCGCCTGAAATGAGATTTCTTCTATAATATCATTTATAAAATCAGGAATTCTGATTTTTTCATTATGCCGGGAGAACTCGCTTAATGTTATCTCTTTGGCTTCTTCGACAGTCTTGGGATAGTGAGTCAATATCTGTGAATCAATTCTGTCTTTGAGCGGTGTGATAATGTTGC
This sequence comes from Candidatus Zixiibacteriota bacterium, assembly GCA_022571845.1. Taxonomy (GTDB): domain Bacteria; phylum Zixibacteria; class MSB-5A5; order GN15; family FEB-12; genus JACZWU01. The sequence continues at coordinate 55,281 of JACZXB010000012.1, forward strand.
CGCGGTTGGTGTAATCTTCGGGGTTGGCTGTAAACACGAGCAGCATATCCAGCGGCAGACGCAGCGGAAAGCCGCGTACTTGAATGTCATTTTCTTCGAGAATGTTTAAGAGTCCTACTTGAATGCGAGGCTGCAAATCCGGAAGTTCGTTGATTGCGAAAATCCCCCTGTTGGTGCGCGGTATTATCCCCCAGTGAATGACCTCTTCGTTGGAGATGTCTAACTTTTCTCTGGCTGCTTTTATCGGGTCGATATCACCAATCAAATCTGCTATGGATACGTCGGGTGTAGCCAGTTTTTCGTTAAAACGTTGTTTAGCTGACAACCAGACGATAGGAGTCTTTCCATCATGTTCGGCAATCAGTTTTTTTCCCATTGGTGATATCGGGTTAAACGGATCTTCGTTTAAGAGAGTGCCTTCAATCACGGGCAAACTTTCGTCAAGAAGATTGTCAAGCTGTCTTATTATTCTGCTTTTGGCCTGCCCCCTCAAGCCCAGTAGTATAAAGTTATGCTTTGATAAAATTGCATTTTCTATTTGCGGCACGACTGTCCTGTCAAATCCAACTATGCCTGTAAACGGCTTCTCCCCTTTTTGAATTTTTCGAAGCAGGTTTTCCCGGAGTTCATCTTTGACCGTCCGGCTTTTCCAGCCGGAGTTTTTAAGTTCACTAAGTGTTTTAGGAAGCGCTTTGGCCACGTCTCTCCTCAATTCTATTTAGTCTATTTAATCTACTTAAGATTAGTCAAATCTAATCTCAGAGTGTTTAGCTCTTGCTTTATAACATAACAAAAGTACAGCCAGTTGGTTCTGTTGACAATAGAAATGACTGCCGCTAGCCCCTTATAGCAAATTCTACGAAATAATCTTAAAAAAATCTTCGCGGCGTTCTTTTGAGACAGAGCCTGTGGGAATAGCGATAACTTCTAAAGCTCTACTATCATTTCCTTTAAGTAAAATAACGTCCTTTTCTTTTACTTGATAGGCCGGTTTGGCCTTGCGGCCGTTTACCTGGACCTGGCCTTTCTGGCTAATTTCTTTGGCCAACGTGCGCCGTTTTATGACACCAACCGTAGAGAGAAAGTCATCCAGCCTCATAATTTGTCTACCCGGTACTCTATAAAAGTCTTTTCTTTTATTTTTTGAATGGATTTGTCCACCATCCGGCCGGTCTTATCCTGACGGGCGAGTTCTTTGATCTTGTCGAAATCTTTTTCCAAAGTATACTGTTTTTCGTCTTGATATTCCAGGAGCTTAATAATATGTAATCCGAACTGCGAACTAACAGGCCCCATGATTTCTCCGGCCGTGGTTAGACCAGCCAGTTCACGAGCAAATTCCTGTGGAAGTTTATCAGAGGCAAACCAGCCAAGCTCTCCGCCGCGGACACGGGTGTCATTGTCAATTGAAAATATCTTGGCCAGTTCTTCGAATTTTCCGCCGCTTGAAAGTTCTCTTAGAAGCGAATCTGCCAGTTGAAAGGAGCGCACCGAATCGTCGGCTGATGGTGTCACTCCTAAAAGAATATGGCGGAGTTTCATCTTATCGGCATTTCTGTCTTCAGCTTTTATTACGTGATATCCAAATTGAGTTCTTATGACACCGGAAATATCACCGGGCAGGAGATTAAAGGCGGCACGTGCAAACTCTTCGACGACATCGGACTTTGATACATAGCCGAGGTCTCCGCCATTGGCACCCGCTCCGAAGCTGGAGTACTGAGCGGAAAGAGCAGAAAAATCTGCGCCATCAAGAACTCTTCGACGAAGCTCTTCGGCCATTGCTTTTACAGAGTCTTCGACTTCCTGTGATGCCTGTACCGGAATAAGGATATGTGCTAATTTTAATGCTTCGGGCTGTATAGGTATTGAATCCTTAAACTGTTTGTAAAACTCTTCAACTTCGTGGCGCGAAACAGAAACACCATAGAGCTGTTTTTGAATAAAGCGTTGTTTTAGAAGCTGGTTTTCTACCTCACTACGAAACTTTTTTCTTAACTCACGGATAGTGAGACCTTCTGCATCAAGCGCCTGCTCAAAGGCCTGTTGCGACTCAAAATTTCCTTGCATGCGGGCGAGCTGGTCATCAAGCGCCCGTTCGACATCGGCAGCCCTGATACTGATGGTTGAATCATCTTTGGCCGCTATTAAAAAGAGCCGGTCAGATATCATCCCCTCCAGAGCCTGGTCTCTGAGTTTTTCCATCTCGGCGCTTGTTTTTGGCTGATAACCGGGCTGAAGCGCGGCAAGCTGAATCTGGCTGGCAAGTTCTGAAGCAAGAATAATTTCATTGCCCACTACCGCTACTACCCGATCTATAACATCTCTTTGGGCCTTGACGCCAGATTGTGCGAAAATGGCAATAACTATGAAAGAAATAATAATTTTCAATTGCATAGAAAAGAAACTACCCTTCGCTTTCTACTCCGTTTAGCGCCGAGTATTTCGATTTGTCAATAGTAGTCCAGAGTTCATCCGGCATTAGTTCAATCTTGGTTTTACTTTTTTCCAGCGCTACCCAATTGGCAAAAGCATTTTCCAAGCCGTTCCTGGTCAGCTTATTCAATATTTCCCTTTTGACTGTTAGAAAGTCTTTGATCTGCTCCGGCAATTTGTCAGCCACCCAGATCACAGAATATTTTCCCCTGGTCGGGACAGGTCCGGCGATATTTCCTGCCGGGGTTTTCTTGGCCAGAGCAAATATCTCAGGATACCATTTCTCCTCTATGTACTGCAAGTCCCCGCCAACCGATCTCTTACCGGGTCGCTCTGTTAACTCTCCTGCCTGCTCTTTGAAATCTCTAAGTGACCTGATTGAGTTTCTTAGCTGCCGCGCTTTTAATTCATCATTCAAATAGATTTCATAAACGTGAATTTTCATTGGCTGCGTGAACTCTTCGGGGCTCTCCATATAGTAATTACGGGCGTCTTCCTCGGTTGGAGGGCTGGGCCTGGAAATAGAGTCAGTACGCATAATATCAGCCATATTCAGTTCCTTGAATTTGGCCATTTTATTCTTAAAGTATTCCTCTTCATCCAAACCGAGCTTAGTAGCTTCCAGCGAAAGAATTTCGTTCGTCTTCAATCTAAAAACGAAAGCCTTAAGAGAATCATAGGCATCAAAATTTGGCCTGCTTATCCGCGGATAACGTTGGATCAAAGACAGGTACTCAAGCAATGTGATTTGCCCGCCTTCCCAGCTTGCCAGGACTAATTCTTTTTCGTTTCGGTCAAGTTGTTCTAAGGCGAAATCATTTTTGGGCAATGTCGAGAGAATGTTTGGCGGGTACAATTCTCTTCTCTTATAAAGAAGATAGTCACAGGTTGCAGTATCAATAGTAACCTTGTAAGCAACCTGAATTGAATCAAGAAATTTGAAAAGGATTTCCCGCCTGTTCAAGCCTGTAAGCTGAATTTCAAGTCTGTTTTTAACTTCGTCAAACTCGCGTCGCAAATCATTAGGAACTTTGTCAACTAGTTTAATAATGTGATAGCCAAACCGAGATTTTACCGGTTGTGAGACCTCTCCGGGCTCCATTGCAAAAGCGGTGGTTTGGAATTCCTCTACCATTGCCCCCCACAGAAAATACCCGAGGTCTCCACGATTTTTCTTTGCCGAGGGGTCGATGGAGTAGTCATAGGCAAGTTTTTCAAAATTTTCCCCCGTTTTCACCCTTTCAAATATCGCCTGGGCGGTGTCAGCATCTTTTAACAATATGTGAGAAGCCCGAATTTGAAATTCTAATTTGTTATAGAAATCTTTAATCTCTGCATCAGATGGCTCAGACTTTTTGACAACGAGATTCTCATAAAGAGCATCCAGCAAGAACTGATTGCGGTTGGCCAAAACTATTCTGGCCAGTTCTTCAAGTTTATCTATGTTTTTCTCATAGGCAGAATTTATTAGTAGTCTGGTTATAACCATGGAGTCCAGAAGCCCTTTTTTCCCTTCAAACTCTTCCTCTGCTGTCGCATATTGGGTACGAAGGTTGCCATAGACTAAGTTGAAATCTTCTAAGGTTATATTCTGGTCTCCAACAACTGCCAGAGTAGGACTATCTGCGCTGCCACAGCCGACCAACAGGGGCAAAATAAACATTATGGCGCCGAGCATTATGTTTAATCGTCTATTCATCTTAGTCTTATGTCCTCCAATTCAAACTCCTTTTACCCTCAAATAGTGAAACAAGTTCCCGCCGAAGCGGATTATTGAAGATAGTCAGTAATTGCGATTCCTGCAAGTAGAGCGCTTAGAGATCGGCTGGGAATGGTCCAGTTTGCTCTTACTCGAAATCTGACTCCAAATAGTCTTTGGTTACAGACTGTCGAGACAATGTCTGAGAGAGTTTTTTGGTAAATTCCAAAGCAGCATTTTCGCCGTAGACTTTCTGCATATGGTTCATTGCTATAACCTCAGAGATTACGGTTATATTTTTCCCCGGTGAAATCGGCACTCTTACAATGGGTATTTCGACTCCCAGTACTTTGGTTTTTTTATCTTCCAGTCCCAGTCTTTCATATTCCTCGGTTTCTGACCAGAGTGTAAGGTTTACCTCTACCTCAATTCTCTTTTGCAGTCGAATAGCTCTTATCCCGAATAGTTCTTCTATATCTATGATTCCAATTCCACGGATTTCCATATGATGTCCCAGCAGCTCAGAGCTGTTTCCCAAGAGGACATCGGGTGCAGCCCGGGTAATTTTGACGACATCGTCAGCTACCAGACGGTGCCCTCGCTCTACCAGATCAAGGGCAATTTCTGATTTACCAATTCCCGATTTGCCGGTATACAGTAGTCCCACCCCGTAGACGTCCATCAAAGAACCATGTACCATTATTGATGGCGCAAATAGATGATCCAGGTAGGCCGAGAGTTTGGTTGTCAATTCTGCTGTAGTAAGTTTGCTTGAAAATACACAGGTCCCTGATAAATCAGCCGCTTCGATAAAACCTGCCGGCGGGGCTATACCCTTAGTGATGATTACCAGCGGCAGTCCATAATCGAACATCTTCCTGGATATTTTTTTTAGGCGATCTTCGGATAGCTGGCTCAAATATGTCGCCTCTGTTTCCCCCAATATCTGGACTCTTTTGCTGGCGAATCTTTCATAAAAACCGGTCAGAGCAAGTCCTGGCCGGTGAAGCTCAGGATTATTAATTATCTTTTTCAGACCATCGCTGTTGGTGGTCAGCAAAGTCAGGTCCAAATCCTGTTTTCTGGATTCGGTAAGTTTTTCAACAGTAATATCTGCCATGACTCTTTAGAATAAGCCCTTAAAAGCCTGTTTGCAATATTGAAATCTCTATGAAAAAAGCCCTGATATGACAGGGCTTTTGACTGACCAAAAAGAAATCTCCGATTGCTAATCTAATTTCTTTCCAATTTCCTTTAGCTCTTTTCTGAGCTTATCAAGTTCGGCCTTAAGCTCTCTTCTATCCTCTTTTTCCAGACGCTCAAATTTCCAGTTAAGGTCTTTCATCTCTTTTTTGAATTCTGCCATATCTTCTTTGAATTCGCTCATATCTTCTAAGAACTCATCGTAATCAAAATAACTATTGTCGTCTCTATTGAAGCGGTTAAATCTGCCTCCCGCTCTCGGCACATAAATGTCAATATCAGGAATAGGTGGTATGTCCGGAATGATTGCTATATCTGGACCGGTAAAGAAACGGTATCCAAAGGAGCTATCGTCCGATTCAGCGACTTCGACTTCGATTTTCTGCTGTCTTTTATTTCTGAGAATTGTGAAAGTAAGCTTGTCACCCTTGTCGCTCTCTGCTACAATCTCTTTGACATCCGAATAGTCAGAAATTTCTTCGTCTTCAATGGCAACGATGACATCGCCTGCTTTGAGTCCTGCTTCTTTGGCCGGGGAGTCTTCTGTGACTTCAGTAATCAGCACACCTTTGTTGCCCTTGACTCCAAAATAGTCTGCTAATTGCTCAGATAGAGTGGTAAGGCTCACTCCAACATAGCCGCTGCTAAATCCAAATTGATAGACTTTGCCGCGATCGGGAGCGAACCGGAAGCTATTTCCATGACGGCGCTTGGTTCCCGAAGAGAAGAAACCCCTTGAACGTGGGCGTTTACCCAGCTCTACATTAACTGTTACACTTTTGCCATCTCTGATAAGCTCAAGCGCGACTGATTCTCCCGCTTTTTTATCTTCTATAAAATCCAGCAGATCATCCTGGTCCCATACTTTCTGACCATCAAAACTGATAATGACATCACCATCGTTTATTCCTGCCTCATCTGCCGGGGAATCTCCAAGAACCTCGTTTACGATAGCGCCATAATCAATATCCAGCTCAAAAGCGTCGGAAATATCCCTGTCTACTGTCTGCGTATATACTCCAAGCCAGGCGTTTGACCTTTTAGCGGGTTTGGCACTCAAGGGAGCCGCTGCTAAGCCCATGAGTAAGGCAGCTGTAATTGCTGTCGTAAATAGCCTTTTCATTACAATCCTCCTGCATCTTATCTTTATAGATTTCATTTTCTGATATCAGTTTATACGGGAGGATATAATGGATGTTCCATTTAATAAAGTTGGACAAGCCGGACCCGCTTCAGAGACAGATAATTGACTCAGGTCATGCTAATTCTAGAGTCTTAAGAATATCCAAGGATTGCGGTTTTGTTTCATTTGCATAGAGGACAACTACTACGTTTGCACTCATCCCAACAGGCCCCATAGCAGTTACTAAAATTCTCACATCCTCCACACATTTCACATTCCTCATAAATGTGGCAACTCTTTGGCCTGGTTCCCACTTTCTTTTTTGCCTTTTTTTCCTTCTCTTTCTGTCGTTCCTTATTAATATCAAATACACGTATAATCTGAACCCTATACATATTATCCCATCGCCTAAAAGTGATACCAATGAATTGATCATCAACTTTCCAATGATGGGTTATAATTAAGCCTCCTTTTCCATCTCTTTTGACATCAGGACCAGATATTCCATCTGATTTTGAAATTACTCTAAAAACTGAATCAGCGTGAAGACCTTTATATATTGTCAGACCTTGAATTTTAAGGCTCTCAACTTTTTCCCAAAATGATCTCCTGAAAGCAAATGATTCCCATTTAGCATCATCATAGGTGTAATCGATCACTGGATCGATTGGTCCAACTGTAATTTGAGCGATTCTATTAGAAAGCGAAGGTTTTCCAAAAACTGAAATTTCGTATTTATTAATATCTGAAGTCTCTGCCAGTAACTTGATGGAATTTACAAATTTTCTCGTGTCTTTTGGGTTACTCCAAACTTTGTTACTTAGCCAAACGAATGCTTGGCTTGAACCATATGTATCAATAACAATGTTCTCGGATAAATAATGGGCATTACAAAGCTCCACTAAAGCAGCCTCAAAACTGCTGTTATCTGCTTTAATTAATTGACTAGTAGTGCCAATTACAAGAAACACAATTAATACAATGAAATTGTATCTGTTCATAAGATTCTCCCCTGTAAGCGCTAAGAATTATGGATTAAGATGATTATGACCAGTACGAAAATCAAGCTAAATAGTCAAGAATTTGGCTTTCGAGGCATACCGAATTGCCTGCAATACGTTGCCTTGTAGAATTTGGCGCAACTGCACAATCAGCTATTGAATTTACTTTGGATTCGAATCGCTTAGATTTCGCTGACACTTAGCCGAAAGAGGCAAATATATTTGCCCGGCATGGGGTTAAGAAATTTAACACTCCCCTGTAGCTCTGTTGGTAGAGTCCCGCTATGGTGGCATTAATCAGCGGGTCGTAATGATCCACTATTTATACTTTCCAATCTCTTAAATTTCGTTGACATTTAACCGAAAGAAGCTAATATATTTGCCCTGCATTGGGTTAAGAAATTTGACACTCCCCTGTAGCTCAGTTGGTAGAGCAATTGACTGTTAATCAATGGGTCGTAGGTTCGAGTCCTACCGGGGGAGCATAACTTGCATTTGTATCCCTTCAACGATGTGGTTGAAGGGTTTTCTATATGTGGGACATAGGGTTCTGTCGTTTAGAGTACAGTTCGATAGTAAAGACTTTATGAGATCGCGCTTTTCACTTGAGTTTTGTTTAACATAAAGAGAGTGAGCGTTTTGCGCCAGTTCTACAATTTCCATGCCCTCTTCGACATAATCTCTGCTATTTGTATCAAGACTTTCAATTCGGTCGCTAATTGTATCCTGTTCTGCTCGCCATCGCTTAGACAATTCAATCCAATACTTTTCGTCAATTATGCCATCCAGCCTATCTTCATATGCCTTATCTAAGCGTATTTGATGTGAATTATACAGGCGTTTCAGACGCATTAGCTCCGTTTGACGGTACAACCCTTCATTTCGGCTACTCTCTTTGAGAGCCGTGACTATCCAATCGGCTGCTTCGTCGTCAAGCTGCATCCCTTTGAGCTTCTCTGCAAACAAAGTGTCTATTATATCTTCCCTCACATACGGCTGTTCACACTTGCCACGTCCGCTAGTGCAGTGGTAGCAAATGTACTTCTCTTTCTTAATTTCAGCTGTTATTTGACACCCACAACGTCCGCAAATCAATAACCCAGAAAAGATAAAAGTATCCTTTCGAGTTTTTGGCTTTCCGTCTCTGCGAAGCAGTGATTGTACTTTGTCAAACAATGATCGACTAATCAATGGTTGATGGTTGCCGGAGTACCTTTCATTCTTCCAAATGAACTCTCCAAAATAGAAGGGGTTCTTGAGAATCCACTCAACCATGCTTTTGGATAATTGCATCCCATTTGTGCTGTTTAGTCCATCCAAATAGATCTTCTTCCTTAACTTACTAAGGGAATAATCGCCGGAAGAATACAGTTCAAATAAGTTTTTCACTAATGGCGCGCGAAGAGGGTCCACTTCGACTTTCCGAGTGGCCTTATTGTTCAAGTATCCAATTGGAGATTTTCCAGGCCAATCACCTTGCTCTGCCTTTTCGCGCATACCCTTCTTTACTTCTTCCGATAAATTGTCAATATAGTTTTTGGCCATCAAGACCTTTATGCCATGGATGAACTTCGCGTGCGAATGGCTTTCTTTGCTGATCTTTTCTCCTTCTTTAACCAGGAATATTTCTACATCCAAGTCTTTCAGGAGCACGAAATCTTTGAAATTTCGATAAAGTCTATCTGTCTTTTCCACCAGAATGTGTAGCACGTCGCGATTTGAACGCAGAAAATCAATCATCTCACCAAACTTTGCTCTGCCCGGGGTCTTTGCTGTCTCAACGTCGATGAATTCTCGGCACACTTTCAGCTTGTGAGTCTTGGCATAATTGCTTAATAGTTTCAGCTGAGCTGGAATTGAGAAGCCTTCTTTGTCTTGTTCAGATGATGATACGCGAGCATAAATGACAGCCTTCATTTTCTGCCCCTCTTTAAAGCTTTCTGCACTAATTCGCGAATGTATTCCTGCATACTGATACCCTTCAAAGCGCAATTTGCCTTCAATTTCCGTCTTTCTTCTTCCGTAAAACGAATATGCACCATTCTGTCTTTATCTTTATTTCTGTCCTTCATGATATAAATATAACAACTACAAATATTTTTGTCAAGCAGTTTGAGATTCTGCAACGGATTTATTCCTTATGTTCGGACTTGAGACAGACGATCTTGCCCTAATTTCAATCTTTTTTGCCAAATACGATCCGAATCTCTTTCGAAATTCGACCAGCCCGAGCACGGCCAGCAACGCATCGTCAAAATCGGTCTGTGTAGAACCAACTGACCAATCAAAGGGAAAATTTACCCAATACTGGCGAACTTTGTGACCATCAGGCCAGGCTTCTCGTTTTTGAGCAAGAATTCTCATACGTATCAGTTCATCCACTATTCTCCCAATGTTTTTCGACCACGGAACCTTCAACCATCTCAACGTTCTCTTTCCAAGTTCTATATGATAGGGCTTGAAATTGTGTGCCCCATTTGGTATGTCTTCGCTCGGGATAAAAACTGTGCCCCATTTGTTGGTACC
>JACZXB010000018.1 GCA_022571845.1 Candidatus Zixiibacteriota bacterium
GGCTGATCACATCTTTGGGAGCATTGGCCAGGAAATCGGCGTTGGCAAGTTTCTTGGAAACTTTCTCCAATAGATTTTTGAGATTAGTCAGCTCTTTTTCCAGACGCTTCTTTTCAACTTCTACATCTATCAAACCCTCAAGCGGCAGGAATATCTCGGCGCCGGAAATAACAGCCGATGCTGACAGCGGCGGTTTTTTCAGATCCGTACTGGCGTGAAGTTCTTTTACTTTGGCCAGAGAGCGAAAATAATCAATATGCTGATGTAACATCTTGGCTAACCATTGGTCATCAACTTTAACATAAAGGTCAGAAGTCTTTCCGGGATGAACATTAAGTTCAGAGCGCATAGAGCGCACAGCGGTGACTACCGCCTGAATCTGCTCAAGGCTGTTTTCGAGTTTGTCGTCTATATGAAGACCTTCGGTGGTCGGCCAGGGACCAAAGGTGATGGTCGATTCGCCGCCAATGTCATCTCCAATAAGTTCCAGATATGTTTTCTCGGTCACAAAAGGAATAAAAGGATGCAGCAGTTTGAGAATTTTATCAAGTACATATACCGCCACGCTTATAGAGCCTTCACGAATCTCTTCGCCGGGGGAGTCGGGTTTTATCAGCTCGATATACCAGGAGCAATAGTCGTTCCAGACAAAGTTATACAGATGTTTTGAGGCTGCCGATAATCTGAACTCGTCAAAGGCTTTGTCTACGTCCCGAATAGTTTTTTCCAAGCGGGACAAAATCCACTTATCAAATATAACTAAATCTTCGTCATTGACAGATTCAATGTTTACCTGCTTGCCCTCGGAGCGCATCATTACAAAGCGGGAGACCTGATGGAGTTTATTAACAAAATTTCTGCCCGATTCAAAAGTAGTTTTTCCAATCCAGGGGTCCTGTCCGTCGGGCGTGGCCAGAATCAGCGAAATACGGGTAGCATCGGAGCCGTACCTGGCAATCATCTCCAGCGGGTCAATACCATTACCGAGTGACTTCGACATTTTTACGCCATGTGAATCACGGACGGTGCCGTGAATGTAAACATCGCTAAAGGGAGCCTGACCCATAAATTCGTAGCCGGACATGACCATTCTTGCTACCCACAAAAAGATTATTTCCGAGGCAGTACAAAGAACGCGGGTCGGGTAAAATTTCTTTAGTTCTTTGGATTTTTCCGGCCAGTTCAAAGTAGAAAAAGGCCAGAGCCAGGATGAAAACCAGGTGTCCAGCACGTCTTCGTCCTGTACCAGAGTTTTCGGGTCGTAGCCTTTGCATTCATCTTTAGTCGGTCTGTCGACTGAGACAAAAATAGTGCCGTCCTCGGCATACCAGACCGGAATACGATGTCCCCACCAGAGCTGGCGGGAAATACACCAGTCGCGAATATTCTCCATCCAGTGCAAGTAGGTCTTTGACCAGTAATCAGGATGGAAGCGAATTTTACCGGATTTAACAGCCTCGGTGGCCGGCTCGGCCAGTTCCTGCATTTTCACGAACCATTGTTCGGAAAGATATGGCTCGACAACATTATGGCAGCGGTAACAAGTGCCGACCGAAAGGGCATGATCTTCGATTTTCTCAAGATGACCTTTTTTGGTCAGCTCTTCGACAAGTTGATCGCGGGCCTCGAAGCGATCAAGACCTTTGAACTTACCGGCATTTTCGTTTAAAGAGCCATCGGTGTTGAGAATATTTATCTCCTGGAGATCATGTCTTTTGCCGATTTCAAAATCGTTGGGGTCATGCGCCGGTGTTACTTTGACTACGCCTGTACCAAACTTTTTATCAACGTAGCTGTCAGCGACTATTGGAATCTCCCTTTCGAGAATGGGAAGTATAACAGACTTGCCCACATACTTGGCATAACGTTCGTCTTTGGGTGAAACGGCCAGAGCAGTGTCACCTAACATCGTCTCGGGTCTGGTAGTGGCGACAGTCAGGAACTCATCAGAGCCGCGCAGCTTATATTTGATATACCAGAGTTTGCCATCGATATCTTTATGTTCAACTTCATCATCTGAAAGCGAAGTTTGACAGGATGGACACCAGTTGACAATTCTGTTGCCACGATAAACCAGCCCTTTTTCGTATAGCGCTTTGAAAACATCTGCTACCGCTTTGGAAAGTCCGTCATCCAGAGTAAATCTGGTTCTGTCCCAGTCGCAGCTGCAGCCCAATTTCTTGAGCTGGTTTAAGATTTTCTCTTTGTTGCTGTTGGCCCAAGCGGAAGTACGTTCTATAAACTTTTCCCGTCCCATTTCCCGCCGGGTAGTGCCTTCGGCTACTAATCTTTTCTCGACAATGACCTGAGTGGCAATACCGGCATGGTCGGCTCCGGGAATCCAGGTTGTTTCAAATCCCTGCATTCGTTTGCGACGAATTAGAATATCCTGAATCGTGCCGTTTAAGGCATGACCCAGATGGAGAACGTCTGTGACATTCGGCGGCGGGATTACTATTGAATAAGCCTCTCTATCGGAATTTTCATCGCCGTGAAAATAGCCTTTTGCAAGCCAGTTATTGTAAATGCGCTCTTCAATCTCAGCCGGAGAGTAGGCTTTGGTAGTCTTTTTTGAGCCGTTATTATCTTTCATATATGTTCATAGTATTTTAATATCAAATCAGATGTCATAACAGAGAAAATCCGCACTAAGCGGACTTTTAAAGAAATCAAGTATAGGAAGGCTCTTCTTTGTTGTCAAGCTGCTCACATTTTAGTTAAACTTTACAGATATTATCGACAGTTATGAAAGATATGAAAGCAAGAATACTCGACCCCAAAACGCCTCCATTTGAGCGGCTGAAACTGACAATGGCCTATTTACGCTCAGAAAAAGGCTGTTCCTGGGATAGGCAGCAGACTCATCTTAGTCTTTTACCCTATCTAATTGAAGAAACGTATGAATTGGCTGAGGCTATCGAATCTGAGAATTCTGAGCAAATAAAAGAAGAATTAGGGGATTTTCTCTGTCAGGCCATTTTTCACGCTCAGATTGCCTCAGATAACGGACAGTTCGAAATTGAAGATTCTATCAATGTGATAGTCGAAAAACTGATACGGCGCCACCCTCATATCTTCAAGGAAGAAAAAGACTTAGAGCCACACGAAGTTCGAAATCAGTGGGAGCAGATCAAGAAAGGGGATAAGGCAAAGACTAATAAATCGAGCCTTTCCGGGCTTCCTAAAGAAATGCCGGCTCTGCTACGGGCCTTCCGGATAGGGGAAAAGGCTGCTGGAATGGGCTTTGACTGGGAAAATGCCCAAAATGTACTGGAAAAAATAGATGAAGAGATTTCAGAAGTCCGGGCAGAATTGGGCAAAAATTCTTCTGAAAGGCTATCAGAAGAAATTGGAGACCTGCTCTTTGCGGTGGCATCGCTGGCCAGAAAAGCTGATGTGAACCCTGAACTTGCTCTGCGACAATCGCTTAACAAATTTCAAGTGAGGTTCGAAAAAATGGAAAAAGAGGTAGTCAAGCAGAAAAAAGAGCTCTATAATCTTTCCCCCTATGAGCTCGATAGGCTTTGGGAGGATAGTAAGAAATGACAATAGGGTAATTATCCAGCTGTAACATTTTTTTTGGCAGAAATTGAGAAGGGATCTAAGGGATTTTCAAGTTGACAAACGAGTAAAAAAACAACGATTTTTTTGTTGTAAAAAAGCTGGACCATTGCTAATATTGGCGCGTTTTGGAGGCACAACGATGTGCTTTCTGGTTTTGCCGATGTGGTAATGAGAATTAAATGAAATAGAAATAAAGAAAAGATTAAGTAGTCACAGATTCAAGAGTTCTGAGAAAAGGAGGAAGGCCTATGACCCAAATCATAGCTTGTGATTAATCTTAAATTGATTACGTCACAGTCGCTGGCCAAAAGGTAAATTAGGCCGGCATTTCCGTAAACTAACTTTTTGAGAGGAAAGTAAAGAAATGAAGAAATTGATATTTATAACTTTAATTTTGACTTTATTTGTGGCCATGTCGGCTTTTGGTAGCAATACCCGTACACTTACAATGGGTAACAATAACGCTATTATGGTAGACGACGCCAATATCTGGCTGTTTCCGTCTCGTATTAATGACTATCCCGGCCTAGCCATTGCTGAAGTAGGCGCCGGCGATGTCACCCGGTTTGGTATTCACTGGCAGTTTGGTGATGACTCTCCCTGGGTGATGGCAACATACTTCGAAGACAACCTGGGGACATTCACGGGTCACTTTGGTTTTCCCTTTGCCTTTGATCCTCCGGCCGATAATCGCAGGATTCACTGGTTTTATGGAAGAGCTATGGGCACCAACAGGCTCGGCCTCAGACTCTCTCTTTATAGTAGCAGTGAGGAGTTCACTGATTCTTCTCCGGCTTCGGACAAAGAATCGTTCTCTTATTATGATGCCCATTTCGGACTGACAGCGGATGATGATAGCTGGGACTTGGCATTGAATTTTGGTTTTGGTACCTGGACAGACGAGGTTGGTGGCGTTGCAACATTCGATGCTGATGGCATGTTTGATTTTAGCCTGATGGGTAGAATGTTTATGGATAGAGGTCCCAATTACACCTACGTTCCTCATGCTGGCATTGAATACCATAAGTTTGGATGGTTAACTCCAGCCGCTACTATTGAGGAGAAGATGACTTCATTCATTATCAATCTTGGTATTGGTCAGGTTTATACACCCAGTAATAATGTCGAAGCAGTTTTTGACTTCGGGATTATACTGGAAAATGAGAAATATGAGTTTACAGATGGAACAGCCACTCAGGAAAATAAGGACAACATTACCACAATTCCTTACTTCAAGATTGGTTTAGATGCTGAAGTGTTGAGTTGGATGGATGTTCGTTTTGGCGCGACTTCATTTTGGCAAAGGACAAAAGATGATGTAGTAACGTCTGCCCCATTTTCATCCGAGGATAAAAATGGCTTTGCAGACAACGATACCTTTCTCGGCTTTGGTTTTCACTGGGGTAACTTCCACGTTGACACCTATGCCGACCCGCAGTTGTTCCTGGAAGGCCTGAACTTCATTTCTGGTGGAAATCAGAATATGAATTTCCAGATTAGTGCCACCTACGAAATGCTATAATAGATAATATCTATTTTTTTATAAGAAGCTCGGTCATGTGGCCGGGCTTCTTTTAATGGGGAAATTTCGCTATAGGATGTGCAGGGTCACGCGCCTGCTAAAGCGAACGCAAGACTCTGCAGCACCTCAGGATTCGTCATCCCGGACTTGATCCGGGATCCAGTCGGTAATACGTACACAGAAATTTAGAGTTATTTATGTATGCTTAGAGCCACCCGCGATTACTCGGGAACATGCTGCAAGCAGAGGGCGACCAAAACTTCGTCTAAAAAAAGATGGATTCCTGACTTCTCGGGAATGACAGGGAGGGGAAACGACAGGGAGCAGGAATAACAAAATCTAAGCAGCGGTTTATTCTACCAGTTCTTTGGCGAACTGGGGCAGCAGGAATGAGCCGAGATGAATATCATGGTTGTAGTATTGCGTCTTGTGAGAACTTTTAGCTAAGCGGTCTTTATCAAAATCATCTATCGGGTCATATTTCTTACTGCAAAAAGCGAATGACCACAATGTCGATGGGTAGATGGGCATGAAGCAGGTGTACATTTTTACTATAGGAAAAATATCTTTTAAGTTTTTGTACATTAATCTAATAGTGTTCTGATTAAAAAATGGTGATTCAGTCTGTGCGACCATTATGCCGTCATCGTTGAGTCTGTCAAAAACTGTCTGGTGGAAAGTTTTTTGGAAGAGGTCAGCTGCGGGTCCAATGGGGTCGGACAGGTCCAAAAGGACAAGGTCAAACTTTTGATCTGATTCTTCGATAAACTTTTTACCGTCCTGAAAATTCAGATTTGCGCGAGAGTCATCAAGACCTTTGGTAAGTTTCGGGAAGTGTTTTCTGGAGACTTCCACTACCATTTCATCGATTTCGCACATAGTGCAGCGCTGGACTTCAGGGTGTGCTAATACTTCGGTTAGGCAGCCGCAATCGCCGCCGCCGATTATGAGGACTTGCCTAGGTGAGGGGTGAGAAAAAAGCGGCACGTGCGCCAGCATTTCGTTATAAGCGTTCTTATCATTATCAGCGACCATCAAAGAGCCGTAAAGCACCAGCATTTTGCCGAAATCATTGTTCTGGAGGACTTCGATTCTCTGAAATGGGGAAACTAAAGATTCTAAAACACGCTCAATTTTGAGAGTCAGCCCTGAATTGCCATTGTGCAGCTCGCTGTACCAGACATTCCAGAGATCGTTCTTGCCTTCTTCGGTGATGTAAACGTCCTGGAGTTTCTTTTCCATTGGCTCTAATCTACGACGACGTATTCGGGTCTTTTTAAGGAATTGAAATTAGAGCCGGAAACTTCGCAGTAAGCGCCGGTTTTGAGGAAAATTAGCTTGTCGCCAACTTCGTGTTCCGGTATCAGCAGGCCGTCGTACATAACGTCAAAAGAATCACAGGTTGGGCCGGAAAGCACAGACAAACGCGGTTGACCTTGTTTTTCAGTTATAACAGGATACTTGCACTGGTCATATAGCTGGCCGGAGAAAGTAGAGTAGAGGCCATCATCGAGATAGTACCAAATTTTGCCGTCACGAAGGGATTTGCCTATGATACTGCATACGAGGGTAACAGCAGAGGCAACTATATATCTTCCCGGTTCGCTGATGACTTTAATATCAGGTCGAATCTGCTGGTTGAGAGCTTTGGCAATCGGTTTGCAAAATTCTTCAATCGATGGCACCGGTTCAACGTATGTCACAGGAAAGCCGCCGCCTATATCCAGCACCCGGCTGTCGAAACCGTTAGCATCAAGTCTGTTTATCAGCCGGTGAGCGGTTCTAATAGCCTTGACATAATTGGCGCTATTGGTGCACTGCGAACCGATATGGAAGCACAGCCCGTAGTATTCATGGCCGGCTTCGCAAATTTTTTGAGCAAGAGGGAGAACGTCCTCTGTTCTGCAGCCGAATTTGTACTGAAGATTAACTACTGCGCTGCTGTTGATATTGATGCGATATCGAATCAATATCTTCAGTTTTCGGTCGGTATAGCGGTGGAGTTTTCTGGCTTCTTCAAAATTATCAATGACGAAGGTGTCAATGCCGGCGGCAATGGCGCCGTCGAATTCATCGACAGACTTAATCGGGTGAGTGTGAATCAGGTCAAGCGGCTTAACACCGATAGGCAGGACTTTTTTCATTTCACCTAAAGAGCAGACCTCGAAACTTCCGCCCCTGTTATATATTTCTTTTAAGATGGCAGGGTGGTTGTTTGGCTTTACCGCATAATGAATAATTACTCTGGGCAACGCAGCTTTGAGCCGGTCATAATTTTGTCCTGCCTGATTAGCAGACAGAGCCAAAAAGGGTGTCTTGAATTGATTTAAGTCAACCTGCTTCCCTTGCAGAATAATATTGTGCTGAGCGGAAGTGATATTCTGCGCCAAGGTCGTAAAATTGAGCGATTGCATTTCGATGCTCCTGAAATATTAGCGCAATGTTACTGCGTTATCGAATTGAATTTGGTTTGGTTTATGTGCCAGGACTTCGTCGGTTTCCGATGGAATACCCCGTTTTAGCTCATATACATGGGCCTCTTCAGAGGCAAGCATTTCTTTCATATGGTCATAGGCTTTGTAGGGGTCGACTGTATCGCCACAGGTGAAAAAATCTACGGCGGCATAATTGTATTCGGGCCAGGTATGAATAGACAGATGTGATTCGGCAATGACTACAACGCCAGAGACACCCTGGGGATTGTACCGATGAAATACCGAGCGGACTATGGTGGCGCCAGACTTTCGCACTGCTTCTTCCAGGCAATCTTTTAAGTAACCAACATCTGTCAGTCTACAGTTGTCGCAGTTAGCGAACTCAGCGATCAAGTGTCGTCCGAGCATTCTCATTTGGCACCTCCTTCGGGCGTTAAAAGGTTCATAACTTACATCTGTGGCGGAGTAGTTACCCACAACAGGTCAACTCTCGCTGCGCCTTTGTTTGAAATCTGATGTTGTTTATCAGACTTAAAATAAAAGCAGTGCTTACTGGGCACTTTGTATTCATCATTATCAATGGTCAGGGTCGCTGTTCCTTTGAGTACGTAGCCAAACTGCTCCCCCGGATGCGGGGCACTTATTTCAAGTTCTTCGCCAGGCTCAAGACCGACCATTATCGGGTCCATCAGATTATTAGTCGAGCCGGGAATCATCAGCTCAAAACTTACAGCACCCGTATCAGAAATCTGAATACACTCTTTTGGAGAGAAGACCACCTGTGACCTTTTTTCTTCAGTAAAAAATGCAGGTATCGAAATACCCAGAGCATCCAGAATATCTGCCAGAGAATCCAGCGATATTGATGTCTGCTCGTTTTCCAGCTGAGATATAAAGCCTTTGGTAAGCTTGGCTCTATTAGCCAGCTCTTCCTGGGTAAGGTCTGACGCCAGTCTCAAAGTTTTGATTTTATCCCCGATTTTTATATCAATTATGGAAATTCTGCTAACTCCTGAGTTTAATAAACTAAACCTTTTTGTTTAATAAAGACTTGCTAAGATATTGATTTTCTGAACGCTGTCAAGTGTTTTTGACAGATTTTGTGAAAAAATTCATAAACTAAGGCTTCTTAATAAAGCAGCCAAAATCATTTACCTGTTTTGATTATCCCTACTTGCCAGAGCTGTCAAATATCTTAAATTAGGCGTCATTGCTGCTGAAACAGTTACAGGAACAGATAAGGAGTCTAAGAAAATCGAAAAGTTTGACATAGTAATAATAGGGGGCGGGCCCGGTGGTTATACGGCCGGAATAAAGGCAGCCATGAAAGGCGCCAGAACAGCCGTCGTGGAGTATGACAAGCTCGGAGGAGTTTGCTTAAATCGGGGCTGTATTCCATCAAAAACATTGATTGCAACGGCTGAGCAGTACCAAAAGATGAAAGACGCCCAAAGCTTTGGGATTAATCTTGAAACTCCGCCTGTTTATGACTGGTCTGCTATGCTGGATAGAAAAAACAAGATTGTATCCGGGATGGTTGGGGGTATCGGGCAGCTTTTAAAGTCTCACGGAGTCGAACATTTTAACGGCTGGGGCAAGATAATCGGCAAAAATCAGGTCGTTGTCATTGATGAAAATAGCAATGAGACAAAAATCGAAGCTTCGAATGTAATCATTGCGACCGGCTCCAGAGCGGCCAATTTGCCGCCGTTTCCGGTCGATGGTATCCGCATTCTTAACTCAGATCATTTGCTTGAACTGAAAAATCTGCCCGGTTCAATGTTTATAATCGGGGCGGGTGTAATCGGCTGTGAGTGGGCTTGCATGCTCTCGCTTCTGGATGTCAAAGTTACCATAGTCGAGATGATGGATAGAATCCTGCCGATGGAAGACGCCAACAATTCCAAGATACTGGCACGTGAACTTAAAAAACAGAAAGTAGATATACATACCGGCACCAGAGTCGAATCTATAAGCCCAGGCGCCAGGGGGATTCTGGCAAAGTTATCCGGCGGCAAATCTGTCGAGGCAGACCAGGCGCTGGTTGCTGTCGGGCGGGCTTTTAATACCGAAGATCTGGGACTTGAAGAAGTTAAAGTCAAGATGAACGAGAACGGCTCGATTATAAGCGGTGATGATATGCGTACGAATGTCAAAAATATCTTTGCCATTGGCGATGTCCGCGGTGAAATTCTGCTGGCTTACACCGCCGTCCATGACGGAGCAGTGGCGGTAGAAAATGCAATCGGTGGTAAGTCTAAGAAAAACTATACCGGGGTACCGTCTGTTATTTTCACCCACCCCGAGGTGGCCTCTGTTGGTATAACTGAAGAAGAAGCCTCGAAAAAATATACTGTTGTCACCGGTAAGTTTCCTCTGCGAGCGCTTGGCAAAGCTCACGCAGAAAATGAAATAGCCGGAGAAGCGTTAGTTATAGCTGACAAAAAGACTGATAAGCTTTTAGGGGTTCATGTCTGCGGAGTGCACGCTACCGAAGTAATCCACGTGGCGGCACTGGCAGTAAATCAGGGGCTGACATCTAAGCAGCTCGGTTCGCTGATTTTTGGCCACCCGGTGATTTCTGAGGCAATAATGGAAGCTGCCCATGATATTCATGGCGAATGCGTCCATTTGGCTAAAATGAAGTCTAAATAGCCACTTATTCTGCGTTATTTTAGAATCTGCATCGCATTCTCTGCGATTGTTTAACATCATAATATAGAATAGGTTAATACGTTTTGCTGTCAGTTCGCTTTGGAAGAATGGCGCAAGCGATGCGTCCGAAAATTCTTCAAAAATCAGCCTAAAATCTAAACTGTTGATTCCTAACGCATTGACTGGCTTGCGGCTGTTTCAACAGGGGCTGTCTTAGTTTGGCACAGGAATTGATTATAAAAAGCGTGGAGTTTGTTATATCTCTCAAATACTTTCGGCGGTGAAGGGTATTTGAGAGGTGGGGATCGAGGAGTTCCATATGTGAGGATGGAGCTCCTTTTTTTATTTACAGTAATTCAACTGATATCATTGGCTCAATCAGTCAGTTGTTGTAAAGCAGTATGTTCCCACCGCAATTGGGGCAGATGTCTCATCTGCCGCCCACGTACAATTTTGCAGCAGGTCATCATACTCAGGTTGAATCTTGACTCTGCCGATAAATTTGTTACTTTCATAGACCTAAGAATGGAAGAATATGGCGGAGTAGCTCAGCTGGTTAGAGCAGCGGAATCATAATCCGTGGGTCGGGGGTTCGAGTCCCTCCTCCGCTACCATTTTTTGCTGACGGCAAAAAATCCCCCGGAGGGAATAGATCAAGTTTCCGTCCGCGAAGCGGGCGTAAGCCGCCGAAATCCCCCGGAGGGGATGTTGCGGTTGCCGTAACCCCTTTTCGTGGATTCGGCGCGGCTGTGCTGCTACATTCAAATTATGACGAAACTGCTTAAGAAAGCCCTGGAGAGGGTTTCCACCCTGCCCGACGGCGAGCAGGACGCCGTCGCCGGCATCATCCTTGAGGAACTTGAGGACGAGGCCCGTTGGCGCGTGGCTTTCGCCAAGTCGCAGGATGCGCTCGCGCGCCTCGCCAACGAGGCCCGCGCCGAAATTGCCCGGGGCGAGCCCTGAGGATAGAACGATGCGGCGGAACGGAAGAGTCGAGACCAATCCGCAAGTGATGTTCGGCAAGCCCGTGATCCGGGGCACTCGCATCACCGTCGAACAGATCCTGCGCGAGCTGGGCGAAGGGGCGAGGCCGGAAGAGGTGGTTGCCGCCCATCCGCGCCTGACCCTCGATGGCGTGCGCGCGGTCCAGGCATTTGCGGCCGATTACCCTGCCGGTGAGGACACCCTCGCCGGCCCCATGACGCTTCCCCGGCTTCTGGTCGACGAGTGCTGCCCGGCGCCCGTGGTGGCCGCCTTGCGCGATCTCGGATTCGACGCCCGTTACGTGGCCGAGGAGACGCCCGGCCTGAGCATTCGCCGGCCGGATGATGCGCCGTAACTCATCTTTCACTCGGCGACCATGCCGGGTTAGGGCCGGGTTCGTGGTGGGACGCCCGTTGTGCTACCATCGTCGGCTAACTGGGAGCGGAAGACCCGGGCGGGACCGCGAGCGCTCGCTGTCCCAATCCGATTCAAAAATACAGATTAGAATTAAATTGATTTGAATCAATGACGCCGCCTCCACGGCGTTCTTTTGTGTTGGTTCGCAGCCAAAACCCGCGCGTCCAAGATGAACAAGGGATCGCTGGAGGCGCTGCGCGGCGAAAAGAGTCCCGCGGAGGTTTCCATGCCGAATATGGGCCACGATCTTCTGAGGATTTCCCGCCGTCGGTTCCTGTTCCAGATGGCGGCCGGCGGGGCGGCCATGGCAGCGGTCGCCAAGCACGCGGCGGCGGCCGACGAGGCGCCGATCGTTTTGCGCGCGGAGTCGCGCACGATCGAGGTCAACGGCAAGGCGGCTACCATGCTCCAGATCAGCCAGCCCGACGGGACGCGGGGCGTCACCACCGAGGCCGGGCGCCGTTACCGCGTCAACCTCGAGAACCATCTCGGCGAACCCACCCTTGTCCACTGGCATGGTCTGATGCCGCCGTATCAGCAGGACGGCGTGCCGGATGTGTCCCAGCCGGCGCTCGAGCCCGGCGGCGTCTACGCTTACGACTTCCCGCTGGCCGCTCCCGGCACCTACTGGATGCACTCGCATCTCGGCTTCCAGGAGCAGCGGCTGATGGCCGCGCCGCTGGTCATCCGCGACCCCGCCGAAGCCGGCCTCGACGAGCAGGAGGTGGTCGTGATGCTGCACGACTTCACCTTCCGCGATCCCGATGAGATTTTGGCCGGGCTGCGCGCCGGCGGGGCGTCCGGCGGCATGGACATGGACATGGGCATGGACGGGGCAGCGGGCGACGGGCACGGCGAGGCGGGCGGCATGGCCGGCATGGAGATGGCGGGCATGGAGATGGCGTCCGGCGGCGTAAGCGATACGACGATGGGCGGCATGATGATGGGCGACATGGTGAT
>JACZXB010000013.1:0-7500 GCA_022571845.1 Candidatus Zixiibacteriota bacterium
GGTGGTCAAACGAAATTGTCGAAAGCGGTGGTGTTGACGACACCGCCTCAGTCATATCGGGTGGCTTAGATAACAAGATCGATACTAAATTTAGCACAATAGGAGGTGGGAGAGACAATCTAGTAAGTGGTCAGTATTCTGCCATCCTTGGTGGTTTTGCAGATACAATTTCTGCTTCTGCACACTACTCCTATTTGTTTGGCATTAAGAGTAAGTTAACCCAGGACTCTACTTTTATGGTAGATATGCCACACATTCGATTTGGTGATGAGGTAAATGGATATGAGTTTCCTGCTACTGATGGAGACTCAGGACAAGTTATGACGACCAATGGCAACCAGCAATTGAGCTGGTCTAATCAATCTACTGGTGGTGTTGGTAACGTACCGATTGGCGCCGTCATATCTTGGCTAAAATCTTTTCCTGGTACTCCCACATTACCTATTGATAACAGTTATGTTGAATGCGATGGTCAAATCTTAAATGATACAGAGAGTTTATTCAATGGACAAACAATTCCGGACCTAAATGGTAGCATCGGTACACAACGGTTCCTCCGTGGCTCGACGGGCTCGGGCTCAACGGGGGGCTCAGAGCTGCACATTCACTCGATTAGTTCCGCAGCAAATCAAAAGGGGCCGGGCAACAATCCCGATGTAATTAACTTCAATACGAATAATTCCATTACTTTGCCCAGCTTCTACGAAGTTGTATGGATAATGAGGGTGAAATGAACACGTAAGTCCCATTCGAACAATAGTAAAAGCGGACTAAATCGGGCCGGAATGACATATCCTTGCTGTTACGATTATAAGAATATTTCCCCCCTACCACAACTCCGCCAGCACAAACTCGGCCGGTTCTGTTGCAGAAATAGCAAGCGAGGCTTCGTCTACAATGCGGCCCTGGTCGCCGGAATCCAGTTCTATGTCGTTGACTCGAAGTAGCCCAGAGGAACATTCTATATTAGATTAGTAGCTAATTTGTTTGGAACCCGCCCTCTGTTTGCATTCAGGGGAGGTTATCCAGTTAGGTTCTGACATTGAGTCAGGACTTCGTACGCTCAGGACCATGCCGCCAGCGGTGGGCGACCCGCCCCTGCGCAATGGTATAGCGAAAGTGCTCTAAGTAAAATACTTGACATTGCGAGCAGTAAAACTAATAATCAGGAAACATGTTGAACTGGGAGCTGGATTAGTGACGGATAAATATCTTGGCTATCAGCGTTATTTTGACGAATTTCTGATTCTTCTAAATACTCGTTCCATGGACGGACACCAAAGAGTTTATGCTTACTTGTCCGATGTATCGGACGTAAAATTAAGTAGCTACAAATTGATGCAATGACAGATAGAGCAATTCATATACCAATAGACTTTGATAATGCATTGGGGCTAACCGTCAAGCCGGCACGCCGGAAAACATTCGTTGACCTATATCAAAGTGATTGTCGATTGATTATGAAAGATTTCAAGGCGAATAGTATTCATCTTGTGATAACCGACCCGCCTTATTTTTTGCATAACTTAGACGATTCTTGGAACGATAAAAAAATCAAAAAAAGCAAAGCAAGAGCCGGGACAATCGGCGGTTTGCCTGTAGGAATGAAATTTGACCCGAAACAGGGTATTGCACTTCAAGAATTTTTTGAAGAAATTTCAAAGCAAGTTAAGAGAGTATTGGCCCCGGGTGGATTCTTTGTGTCTTTCAGTCAGCCTCGATTATTTCATCGAATGGCAATAGCGGCTGAAAATGTCGGATTTGAAATTAGAGATATGTTCGCCTGGAAATTCACAAAGCGGGCACAGTTCAAAGCATTTTCACAAGATCATTTTGTTGAAAAGATGGATATTCCCGAAAAAAAGAAGAAACAGATGAAGCGGGAATTGATGGGCAGAAAAACGCCACAATTGCGACCACAGTTTGAAGCGTTAATGCTCGCCCAAAAACCACGTGAGGGAACGTTTGTCGAAAATTGGCGTAAATGGAAAACCGGTTTGATTGATGCCTCAAAATCGCTTGATGGCTCAAGTTCTCCCTCAACGGTAATGCAAGTTGAAAAACAGAATAGGGATATCTACAATGAACATTTGAGCGTCAAACCTGTGACTTTACTTATGCACTTGATTGAATTGTTTTCAGTACAGGGTCAAATTGTTTTAGACCCGTTTCTTGGTAGTGGTTCAACCGCTCTGGCCTGTATTCGTACTAACCGAAGTTGTATCGGTATTGAAATCAATCCTGAATATATAGACATAGCTGAAAAAAGAATACAGGAGACCACAAGATGAGTATAAGACCAAAACAATTTGGGAGATTGGGCACTTTCTATTTACAAGAAGCGGTCTTAGACGTTCTTGGCGAACATTACAACGAGGGATATGGAATTGGGCCGAGTGAGATTAGTCGGCGTGCGGGAATCTATCGGGAAAGAGGCCCGGACGATAAAATGAACGATGCGATTGTGACTGGTATTCTGAATACACTTCAAGAACAAAATAAAGTCGAGCGTACACCACAAGAAAATCAACGTGGTGGGTGGCGATTAACAGCAGAAGAGTTTGAACGCAGGCGTGACGATGTTTAAGGGTGTGGCAATTATATAATTGCCATGAATTTTATATTTATTTGCTCGGCTGGTACAGCCTTCTGGCGAATTCCTTTCTTGCGATTCCATCTTTCTCCCCCCTACCACATCTCTGCCAGGACAAACTCCGAAGTCTCTGGAGCGGAAATAGCAAGACCGGCTTCGTTATCGATGCGGCCCTGGTCGCCGGAGGATAGTTCTGTGTCGTTAACTCGAAGCTTTCCAGATCTGACATAGATAAAATATTTCTTTTCGATATTAAAGTCAAAGTTTTGCTCAAGCTGCTGGCCCGGTTCAAGATGTCCCAGGAATAAGGTAGCGTTGGAATTGATATTTAGTGCGCCATCAATTGAACCGCCCGAGGCTACGGCTAACAAGCGGTTGGTTTTCTCTTGTTTGGAATAATCCTTTTGCTGATACGATGGCTTAAGTTCTCTCTTGTTCGGAATAAACCAGATCTGGTACAAGTGCAAATCTTCATCTTCCCGATTATACTCCGAATGCGTGATACCTGTTCCGGCAGACATCACCTGAACTTCTCCGGCTTTGATTCGTTCCTTGTTGCCAATATCGTCCTCGTGGGTGACAGTACCTGACAAAATGACAGTAACTATTTCCATCTCGCGGTGGCAGTGCATGCTAAAACCTTTACCGGGAATGACAATGTCATCGTTAAACACTCGCAGAGAACCGAATTGCGTATTATTTGGATCGATGTAACTGTTAAACGAAAACAGCCAGTATGATTTTAACCAGCCAAAGCTGCTTAAATAGCGTTTGGATGCTGGAATTTTCTTGATCATTTATCCCTCCCACGCCCCCAAACAATAATAATTTAGCAAAATTCGAATTGGCTATAAAGGCATAGCCAAATCGGCTACTATCCCAAATCCCTATCTCCATTTATATCACATTATTATGTCAGTTGTCAATTAACTATTGACGATTGCACGTTTGAGCAGTATTTAGTATGCGACATTCTAATAAGGAAATAAATGACTTTAAAAAAACCGCTGACACTGAGACAAAAGAGCGTTCTTGAGTTTATAGAAAAATTTATGCTTAAGTACGGCAATTCCCCTACGATAAGGGAGATTGGTTCTGATCTGGGTATTTCCTCCACCAACGGCGTTCGGAGTCACCTTGTAGCCTTAATTAAAAAAGGCTACCTGAAGAAGACTGGTTTAATTTCACGTGGACTTTCTCTGGTAAAGAAATTAAGCATCGGAGCAGCCAGAATCCCCCTGGTCGGCTCTGTTCCGGCCGGGTATCCGATTGATGCGGCCGAGAATGTTGAAGGTGATCTTGCTGTCGATGAATCATTCTTGCCAAACGGTGAAAGTTTTACTTTAACTGTCATGGGTGATTCCATGAAAGATGCAGGCATTTACAATGGCGATTTGGTCATTGTCAAAAAGCAATCAGAGGCTAACAAAGGCGATATTGTCGTGGCGATAGTCAACGGCGAAGCAACCATCAAACGCTACATGCCGGGAAATGGGTTGATTATACTTCAACCTGAGAATAATGAATTTAAGCCGATTACAGTTACACCTGAATCCGGGGAATTTCGAATCGCCGGACGCGTCGTCGGCTTAATGCGAAGATTTGCTTAAACAAGAAAAGCGTCAGGTCTTGCCTCGATGGAATCAGAGTGTGACCTGACGCTTGACCTAAAAACCAGTTCTAACCTTCTTCAGCTTTAGCCTTCTCCGCTTTCGCTTCGATAAATTCCAGTTCAAGAGACAATTTAACATCGTTGCCGACTATTAAGCCGCCGGCATCGAGCGTCTTGCTCCATGAAACACCAAAATCATGCCGGTTGATGGTGGTTTCGGCGCTGAATCCGGCACGGGTATTGCCCCCTGGACCCTGGACAACTCCGTGAAGTTCACAGTCGAAAGTAACTTCCTTGGTGACGCCGCGCATTGTCATATCGCCAGTTATCTGAAACTTGCCGTCTTTGACCGCACTGACTTTATTCGATTTGAATGTTATCGTAGGGTTTTCTTCGACTGCAAAAAAATCTGAGCTTTTAAGATGCGTATCTCTTTTCTCATTGTCTGTGTCAATCGAGGCAACCTGAATGGTAAATTCGGCGCTGCCGTTTTCAACTGCCTTGCCGTCAAACACCATCTTGGCGTCGAATTCCTTGAACTTGCCTTTGATTTTTGAAATGGCCAGATGCCGGACGCTGAATTCAATCGCTGAGTGAACCGGGTCAAGGTTCCAGTCGGCTGCCTGAACAGACATTCCAAACATGAAAGCGACCGCCAGAATAGAAACTGTGAGTTTACGCATAAATTTTCTCCTTATTTAGTTATATTATGCTTGTAGAACTTCTCTGCTTTAACCATAGCTGAATTTACCTATTCCTTAGCTGTTACAAAAGACATTTTATGCTCCTTTTTGAATCTCTAACTGTTCCTTAAAATAAGTTGTCTGCAACGACAAAACGTTTCAAATCCAGCTTGACTTAAAGTAACACTTTAGATTGGATATAGTTCAGGTTTGATTCCGACGCTGCCTGACAGCCTCAAACAGGCAGACCCCGGTAGCAACAGAAACATTCAGGCATTCAACCGAACCAACCATCGGAATTCTGGCTAAGAAATCGCACTTTTGGGCGGTCAATCGTCTGAGCCCCTGACCCTCGGCCCCCATGACAATAGCCATCGGTCCAGTCAGGTCAATTTCATGAATTGTCTGCTCTGCTTTATCAGAAGTTCCCACAAACCAAAGGTTCGTTTCTTTTTTCAGAGTCTCCATTGTCCTGGCCAGATTGGTTACACGAATAAACGGCACACTTTCGGCCCCGCCGCTGGCAATGCGACGGACTGTATTAGTCAGCCCTACTGCCCTGTCCTTAGGGGCAATGACGGCATCGACTCCGGCAGCATCGGCCGAGCGCAGACAGGCTCCCAGATTATGGGGGTCCTGCACGCAATCGAGAATCAAAATAAACAGCGGATGGTCGAGGTTGGCGAGTATTTCAAACAGATCGTTTTCGGTCTTCTCGCTTAAAGATGAAGAGATATCGGCGTATTTTGTTTTTCGGTTCATTGAATGGAACTTAGAGACTTTTGCTCACTTTAATTTTACTCCGCACTTGTTGCAGAAAGTCGGATTGATGTTTTTGCCCAAATACTTATCACAGGAAGGGCATCTCCAGATTTTAAAAATATAGAAAACACCTGCCAATGCCGCTAATGGTAATATCAGAACAAAAGCCGAATCCTCAAACTCTGATTTATATGGTGAATTGAACAGGATCATAATACCGATCAAGGCCACCCAGACAGGTATGGAAACTCTCCAAAACTGCCTCTTGACCTTCTTGAATTTATGAACAATCTGCTGCTCCGGAGTCATCTCATCCATAATTCTCTCCCTGAATGAATTTGAAATGTTGGACGCAAGAAGTTAAACTTACTGCTGACTTAATGCAAGAGCTGCGAAGCAAATGAGTAGGCGGCAGGTGTCCTCACGCTGTCCTGAGCGTACGTATTCCCGCAGGAAAAGCTGCAACAAATATCCCCCCTCGCCTACCCAGTGCTTTAGTCCCGAGCAATGGCTGAAATGCTTCTCCTCTTTGCCTCCCTAGCGCTTTAGTCCCGTGCGAAAGGCTGGGGTCTATCTTATCCTAATAGCCCCTATAAATATCCATCCACTTCGGATTATCTTTCTCAATCAAATTAATCTTCTCTCCCACACGCCATGGCGAGCAGTAGTCATCGCCTATCAATTTAGCTCATAAATACGATATCTTCCGGGTATTCGGTAAGTCGCACCTTCCCTGCTTTCTCTTCAACTATTGTGTCAAGATTGGTGAGATGTCCGGTTCGCAGGACAAGAATGGGGTCGCCGCCTTTGTCTGCAAGCCATTGCTTGAATCCTTTAGCAGTGCCACTGTTGATATACTTTATTAGACGGCGGAACATTTTTGGCATTATCATATATTCTTCTTCAATAGCAGCTTGGTCGCGCATGGGTACTCCTATATTTGTCCAGTCGAACGGCCAGACCCCCTTGTCGGCATTGTAAGCCTGAATTGAAGCAGCAGTAAGGACATTTCGTAGATCCCAGAATAGGTCCCTGTAGTAGGTGGGATATACCAGACCGTCCAACATCATCTTGTAGTTTGCGCTTTTACGGAGAAGTGGTCCGTCAAGATAAACGTCTGAACCATCTGGACGATTGAGTCTGCCGTCAAAGACGAACGCTACCGGGCGGGCGTACATTTCTGCTTTTCGGCTTAGAATGTAGCCGGGTACGCCGTCATCGGCGCTTACAACTTTGTAGTGTGACGCGCTCCAGACTACGTTTTTGATATTCAGTAGCTCCAGAAGACGGTCTCTTGAAGCCCGAGCTAAATCCTTTGGCTGAGCCTCGCTGAGTGAATAGTGTGTTTCGGGAGCATCAATTGCTTCAATGCGAAGCTGGGCATGGTCTTTTTTATTTAGACCAACTTTGCGGCCTTCCAGCAAGCTCCAATTTGCTTTCTTCTTCGCCTTAAATCTTAGTGAATCTCCGTCAGGTCGATATCCCACCACGTGGAATGTACCTTTGATAAGCTTGAACGGCATGACAATCCTCCTAGCCAAAAATTGATAGTGATTTGCTCATTTAATCGACTGTTCATGTTGAGAATGCGAGTTGCTGCGTCTAAGATATTATATAAAAGGCGGATACATTTGTCAAACTATCTATTTTGTTTATATGCTTTATAGTGAGTGACAATTTCTGTCAGTGAGTTAACTGAGAGGCAGATGGCCTGACGAGGTCCTTACTATGGTCCCGAGTAAAGTCTCCACTGGAACCCACCTATAAGGTGGGCCACCCCAGCCCTCACATACTTGCAGAAATTTGGGTAGCTATGTCTCAAAGGCTTTTCTTCTTGCTGGCCAGTACGT
>JACZXB010000013.1:12500-55763 GCA_022571845.1 Candidatus Zixiibacteriota bacterium
CATTGTAGTACGTGTGTAGCCCTGGGTATAAGGGCCATGATGACTTGACGTCATCCCTACCTTCCTCCAGCTTATCACCGGCAGTCTCCATAGAGTCCCCAGCATGACCTGATGGCAACTATGGACAAGGGTTGCGCTCGTTGCGGGACTTAACCCAACACCTCACGGCACGAGCTGACGACAGCCATGCAGCACCTGTGCAAGAGTCCCCGAAGGGAAAGCCGACTTTCACCGGCGGTCTCAAGCATGTCAAACCCAGGTAAGGTTCTTCGCGTTGCCTCGAATTAAACCACATACTCCACCGCTTGTGCGGGCCCCCGTCAATTCCTTTGAGTTTCAATCTTGCGATCGTACTCCCCAGGCGGGGTACTTAATGCGTTAGCTGCGGCACCGAGGGGGTCGATACCCCCGACACCTAGTACCCATCGTTTACTGCTAGGACTACCAGGGTATCTAATCCTGTTTGCTACCCTAGCCTTCGCGCTTTAGCGTCAGTGGCAGGCCAGAAAGCCGCCTTCGCTACCGGTGTTCCTCCAGATATCTACGCATTTCACCGCTACACCTGGAATTCCGCTTTCCTCTCCTGAACTCAAGACCGACAGTATCGAAAGCAGGCCGCTGGTTAAGCCAACGGTTTTCACTTCCGACTTGAAGGTCCGCCTACGCGCCCTTTACGCCCAGTAAATCCGAACAACGCTCGTCCCCCCCGTATTACCGCGGCTGCTGGCACGGAGTTAGCCGGGACTTCTTCTGTGGGTACCGTCAGGTGCAACGCAGTTACTCATCGCACGGTTCTTCCCCACTGAAAGGGTTTTACACACCAAGGTGCTTCATCACCCACGCGGCGTTGCTGCGTCAGACTTTCGTCCATTGCGCAATATTCCTTACTGCTGCCTCCCGTAGGAGTCTGGGCCGTATCTCAGTCCCAGTGTGGCCGGTCGCCCTCTCAGGCCGGCTACCCATCGGAGCCTTGGTAGGCCGTTACCCTACCAACAAGCTAATGGGGCGCGGACTCATCCCTAAACGGCAGGTTACCCCGCCTTTGACTATCTGGTGATGCCACCAAAAAGTATTATCCGGTATTAGACCTCCTTTCGGAGGATTATCCCAGGTATAGGGGAAGATTATCCACGTGTTCCTCACCCGTTCGCCACTTTAATAATCCGCCGAAGCGGACGTTATCGTTCGACTTGCATGTATTAAGCACGCCGCCAGCGTTCGTTCTGAGCCAGGATCAAACTCTCCGTCAATTATTATAAATTCTTCATTAACGAATAATGATCTTGTCTATATATCTTAAAATCATGGATCTCAAAAATTCTACTTCTAGAATATGAAAACCCGCGACCAGAATAAACTGGCTATTTATCGTTGTGGAGTGACTATTTAGTTGTCAAAGAACCTAAAATTCAAAAAAATATCTGCCTCTTATTGCTGGCAGAAGATGATGATAGCTATCTATCAAGTCCCTGTCAAGCAGTTTTTTACAAGAAATATGGCTTATTTCCTATTTTTCAGTCATCCTGAGCCTGCACTTGTCCTGAGCGTAGCCGAGGGTCGCAGGTTGGCCTCAAATCCCCCTATCTGTTTCAAATTCGAACGGTTTTCGGCCTGTTCAAAAGTCCAACAGCCCCTGTCTTATCGGCGCTGGATGGTGATTCTTTAGGGGTTTGGGGGTCAAAAGGGTATTTAATTGGAACCCTGAACCTACCGGAAAGCCATTCTTATCCCGCCATACCACCTTGACGGAGATGGACGGTAAGCTATAAAGAATTGCGCCCGTCCCGCTTGTTATTTATGCTTGTATTCAATTGTAAAGCTTATAGGGGTGTTATTTGTTCAAAAAGAGAAGATCAAGAAAATCTGTTTCAGTACCGGATACGCCATCCCTCCAAATTGAACGTTCTCGCTATTATGCTCCTGTCGCCTTTGTTGTTATGCTGCTGGCATTGATCTTCTTATTCAGAAGTTTCTTATTTACAGACAAGATGCTCTATGGCACCGATATGTTTGCCGCTGGTGTATATCATCGTGCAATGCTGGTGGATCATTTCAATGAATACGGAGAAATCCCGCAGTGGAATCCCCATGTCTATGGTGGAATGCCATATGTTGACGCCTTTCATGGAGACATTTTTTATCCATTGTCTGTAATGAAGTTTTTCGTTCCGTTGCATTTTCACCTAGGCTTTAATTTAATCCTGCACATATTTTTTTCGGGAATTTTTATGTACCTGGCCGCACGCCAATTCAAGTTGGGAAAAACTGCAGCGCTTTTTTCTGCTTCATCCTATATGTTTGCCGCTTACTTAGTATCTATGGTTGCTCCGGGTCACGAAGGAAAGATTTATGTCACAGCACTTTTTCCACTTGTTATTTTGTTAATTGAGCGAGCTTTTGAACAGAAGCCATTTCTTAATTTCACTCTTCTTGGATTAGTACTTGGCATAATTATCCTATCGCCTCATCCGCAGATGGCATATTTCACATTGTGGGCAGCTGGATTATATACTCTGTTTAAACTGGTAGTTCTTTATAAGAGGGAAAAAACAGTTAAGGTAATTGTCAAACCTTCACTGCTGGCTTTGTCCGCAGTTGTGGTCGCTCTTCTGCTTTCTGCGATTCAGTTTTACCCAGGCTATGTTTACACCACTAAGTATTCGCCTCGTGCCGAAAGGCAAAGTGGCTGGGGGTGGGCAACCTCGTGGTCTTTGCATGAAGAGGATGTTATGTCACAAATCATTCCCGAATTTTCTGGTAACACATCAACGACTGGAACAACATATTGGGGGAAAAACCCGTTCAAGTATAATTCAGAAGCTGTCGGAGTTGTGACATTGTATATGGCCTTGATTGGTTTGTTTTTTGCCCGTCGCAGAGAACGATGGTTTTTCGGTGGATTGGCACTTTTTGCAATAGTGTATGCGTTAGGAGCTACTACTCCGATTTTTAAATTGTTTTACTACCTGATTCCCAAAGTTGAATCATTGCGCGCCCCAGGTATGATAATGTTCATATACTTGTTTTCTGTGGCGTTGCTGGGAGGTCTGGGTATTCAGGCAATCATCAACTGGAAACATGATGAAGTACCTACCCAGCGCAAAAGACTCTATTACATATTGGCGGGAATTCCTCTTATGTTATTTTCCTTAGCCCTCTTGTTCACATACGCCGGACATCAAATGATTACATGGTGGACTTCGCTGTTTTACGAAGGAGCAACCGAAGTTTTTTCTGTAGAAAGCGTTAGCAGATTTGATGTGGCTATCTCAAATCTTCCCTCAATACAAAGCGGGGCCTGGTTTGCCTTTATGTTCATTGCTCTGGCATCACTATTTATTTGGGCTTATATGTCGGGCAGGGTTAAGATCTGGCTGTTGTCACTATTAATCTTGCTGCCAGTTGTTGATGGTGTCAGATTCAATGAGCGCTTTGTGGAAGTAGTTGACCCGAATATTTTTTTTACAAGTAATCGTCTCTCAGATTTTTTCTTAGAACAGCCAGGCAATTTTAGAGTATTAAACATGGAAGAAGTAGTTCCCATGTCATTTCTACCTCTGTTCGGTATAGATGTTGTGACAGGTTACCACGGCAACCAACTTCGCTGGTACGATGACTTGCTCGGGGGAAGGCCGGCCCCATATATGTCAAATCCGCGTTTCAACAATTTAGTCGGTACGAGATACATCTTAGTAGGGCTCAATGCGGAGATACCGCCTGATTATTTTGGTGAATTCCCTGTTCAAACGGTAGCGAGATTCAAATTTTTCAATATTATTCAGAACAATAATTCATTTGAAAGAGTGTATTTGGTCAACAAATATAAAGTGTTCCCGAATCGTCAGGAGATTTATCCAAGAGTGCTCAATGGTGTGGATGACTTGAGCCGGGTTGTGTATCTCGAAACAAAGCCCTCTATCGACATTCCATCTGACAGTATTGGTACCGATTCTGCCTGGGTGATTGCCCACACATATGATTCAGTCGTGGTGGGTGTTGAATGTACAGCCAATCGATTGCTGGTATTTACAGAAAACTATTACGACAGCTGGTACGCTTTTATCAACGGCAAGCCTGCAAATTTGATGAGAGCCTACGGGACTTTTCGAGCCGTAGCTATTCCGAATGGTACGAAACAGGTATTGTTTTTGTACCAATCTGAAAGATATGCCAGGGGCAAACTTATCACCTTTGTGACATCACTGTATCTTTTGCTGGTCTTTGGAGCTTACTTTATGAAAGCCAGCTTTCGCAAAGAAGAATTGGTCACCGAAAAAGTCGACTAAATTCTGTAATTCGTTTTACTTTGCAATACCGAACGGCAATTCCTGCCAGTTAGTTGTATATCTTAACGGGAACTCACCTGTAAGGTGGGCCACTCGGGCCTAAAATTCTGCTGGAACTTGATCTAATTGAAGTAAAAAATTCTTCTTATTTCATTTCCATCATCTGAGAGACTCGTATTGTCCCGCCATTTTCCAAAAATGGATCTGATTTAGCAATTTCAATAGCAGCCTCAATGCTTTCTGCATTAACGACTGCAAATCCTTTCATCGAATTTGGATCATTATCATCTTGAACATTGCTTGAAGTTAAAATTTTTGTTCCCATTAACGGTGTACCCGGATTAACTATAGTTTCACCAAGACCTTCTACCCAGGCTTTCCATTTATTCATTTGAGCCATGCCCTCTTCTTTTGAGCTTGGCTGGTTTCCTCCATAATAAGCAATCATAAAATTTGTCATAATTTTTCCTTATTAAATTTAGCGTTACTATCATCATTAATTCATGTAGAAAGAATTATAGGCAAGCGATGATTCAATGGCAAGAGCAAGGATGTTATGATCCCACAGCAAGCTGTGGGCGACCGAAACTCACTATTTCGCCAACCCCAATGGCAGTTCGGTCCAGTTGGTGGTATAGCGCGGGGAGCGATAGTCCATTTTCATTGACCAGCTTTTGTTCATGCCGGTGGAGAGATATCTAATTGTTCCACCTCCATTGTTAAGATTTACTCCATCTATGGCGCTATATAGTCTGCTTAATTTGCTGTAGTCTAATGATTTGAAAATATCGGTTTGCCTGAAACCGTTTGGGTTAATTTTATCAAGCACTACTCCGGCTTTGATGTACTTATAGCCCGGTTTGAATATAGAGTGCAGCACTTTCTTTCCGGCAGTTATCAAGTGGTGGTCGCAGTCTGTTGAAGGAATAAGTGAGCGTGAGGCGGCTTTGCCGTACTGCGGATTTTTGGCATAGACATTGGTAGTGATGAAGACTGTTATCTCCCCCGCCACTGAGCCGTCATCGCGTAGTTTTTTGGCGGCCATAGCAGCATGGGTGGCAATAGATTCTTCAAGCTCTGCCAGTTTCGTCACGTATCTGCCGAACGAACGCGACGAAGTTATATTCTTTCTGGCCGGTGTTTTATTTTCAAGCGGAAGGCAGGGGATGCCTCTTAGTTCGTTGACCAGCCGAAGTCCGACCACTCCTGCTTTTTTCTTTATAAGTTGGTCGTTGATATTGCGAAGCTGCGCGGCGGTGTTAATTCCACGAGTGTAGAGCCATTCGGCGTATCTTCGTCCGATGCCCCAGATATCCTGCACTAAGATTCGGGACAGAATTAATTCGGTTTCGGGGTGATTGGTAATATCAAACACTCTATCAAGTTCGCGGTTTATTTTGATATACTCGGCGGCAATCTTGGACAATGTTTTAGTTTCACCAATGCCAATTGTGACCGGAACACCGGTATTATGCAGCACTTTTTTTCTGACTTGCTCAGCTTGTGTTTCGTCAAACGTTTCAGGCAAAACTAAAAAAGCTTCATCAATGGAGTAAACCTCGATATCAGGCGTGACCTCTTTAAGAGTATCCATAACCCGCCGGGAGAGGTCGCCGTATAAAACGTAATTGGATGAAAAGACTTTAATATTATCTTTTTTGACTATCTCTTTGACATGATGAAACGGCTCCCCCATGCCGATTCCGAGCGCTTTGGCTTCCTGCGAACGCGCCACCACACAGCCATCGTTATTTGACAGGATGATAACGGGCTTGTCCGACAGATGCGGCTGAAAGACTCTTTCGCAGGAGACGTAGAAATTGTCGCAGTCAACCAGCACATATTTTTTGGGCGGACGTTTATAATCGAATATCATGCTTCAGATTGCATGATTATTGAGGGTTGGCAATCACAGACGAGTCACATTGTGATGTATATGAAAATGCATTCCTTACTTCTCGGAAATGACAAAGCAAGGCTTACCAGTCCTACTTGCCTTGGAAGAACTTGTACTTGTAATTTACAAAGTCTACACCCTTTGACTCCAAATATTTCTTTAGAGCCCATCTATTTTCGTAACCTACTGTATCTACCACACTGCCTTCTTCGGCTCTTATTATTTGATACATCTTCTTTCTCACAACATAATCCTGTACAAAGATACTGTCCTTGCTTCGTATAGATAGAGGCTGATGAACATTCACTTCTAAGGTATCAATAAAATAATAGATAATATCATATTTTGGTCCCAAAATAGCTGCACGAAAAGGAGTAAGCTGTTTTTTTCCAAGTTTCCGATGGGGATCGGCACCATAAGCGATTAAAGTTTTGACCATGTCCAAACTCATGCCCGAAGCTCTCAAAAGTGGAGAATCAGGCAGAACATTATACCCTTTCTTATTCGTAAAACGGTTTTCTACGGCATGAGTGGGGTCAGCTCCATATTTGAGCAACAGCTCGGCATAGCGGTTGTCTATTAGCGAATCAGAGCCTCTTTCATACCACTTAATCGCATCTATCAATACACTATGATGGTTGTAAGTATTGATAAAATTGGGGTCCGCCCCAAGTTCTAATAGCTTTTTAAGTGATCCAATCCTTTCTACGTATAAACACATTACTAGTACATTTAAACCGAATTCGGGTTCAGTTTCTTCCAACAAACTAGAGTCTTCTTTGACCAATCTTTCTATTTCTTGCAGATCCTCTTTCTCGACAGCTTTGGCTAACTGATAAGCTTGAGTCTCCTCGAAGAAAGCAACATATCTACTATGTCTTTGCCCAAAGCTTTCCGTGCAAATGCATAAGGGAAGCAACATGACCAATATTAGATTTAGGTTTTTCATTTTCTTTTCCCTCTCATTCCTGCACTTTGGCGATACACTCTTCGCTGTTATTCCTTGGTGCATTTACAAGCTTCGAAACTTCGTAGGCTTCCAGTCGTTCATCGGCGCAAGGCACCAACAGGCTCTGCAGCTCAACTGATGGCGTATGATGGTCGAGCCATAATGATTCGTCGGACTTATTCAGAATTACAGGCATTCTATCATGGTAGACTTTTAAGTAATTATTTGCTTCGGTAGTAATGATAGTATAACTGAATATTTCGCTTTCGTTTTTTATCCAGAGTGACCAGAGACCGGCAAAGGCAAACAGTTCACTTTTTTTTAAGCGAATATGAATAGGGGTCTTTTTCTTAGGGTCGCTGGCAGATTTTTGCCATTCATAAAAGCCAGAGGCAGGAATGAGGCATCGTTTATTCTTGAAAGCATCACGGTAGCCTGGTTTTTCAGCTACAGTTTCCGAGCGGGCGTTAATCATCTTGTAGGCAATCCTGGGGTCTTTGGCCCAGTGCGGGATTAGTCCCCATTTCATAGCTTTTATTGTGCGACCGCTGCCGTTGGTGATTACCGGATTTGCCTGACCGGGCGCAATATTGTAACTCGGTTTCATCGAGAAGTCGCTTAACTCCAGACCAAACCGCTTTTTTAGTTCTTCGTAATCCTGAGCCAAGACATATCTGCCGCACATGGCTAAAATATAGCTAAGATATTGTCTTAGTTCAATCTCATATTTATATTTTGAGAAAATCTAAATTGCCGTTATAATCCGATATGCAGACTTCAGGAGTATTTGAGAAACTTTCCAGACATTCGCGATGGCTGACGCCACTGCTGATATTCCTGGCTGCATTTTGCATTCGCGTTGTCTATTTAAACCAGATTTCAACAATCCCTACTTTTGATAAACCTATAATGGACGAGCAGTATCATCTGGCGCTGGCTGAGCGGATAAACTCTGAAGAAGGCCTGCCGGATGAACCATATTACCGCGCTCCACTATATCCCTACTTTCTGGCTGCCGTATTTAATCTGACAGCTGAATCAGTTTATTGGACGAGAATCATACAAATTCTGCTGGGGGCGCTGCTGCCGCTGCTGCTTTATTTTCTGGGGCTGATGCTTTTTAACAGGTCGGTCGCTTTCTGGTCGGCCGCCATTGCTGCTTTTTATCCAACGTTCTTATATTACGACGCTGCCCTGCTAATTACTTCATTGATGGTTTTACTGACTACTTTATTAATTTTGCAATTATACCGATGTGAAAAGAACCCGGTGCCACTGCAATTTATACTGGCAGGACTGCTGCTTGGACTGGCGGGACTTGCCCGTCCGAATATCCTGCTGCTCGGTCCCTTTCTCATTATATGGATTCTGCTTGTAATCAAACCGCAGCTTGGCTGGAAAAAAGCTCTTTTTAGCTACGGTCTGATTGCACTGGCATCGTTTGCTGTCGTCTTGCCCGTTACGATTCGCAATTACACCGTTGGCAATGACACCGTCTTTATTTCCTGGCAAGGCGGTTACAATTTCTACATTGGAAATAACCGACAGGCCTCGGGCTGGTCTGCAACTGTACCCGGCATTGATGCTACCTGGGGCGGCGGTTTCAAACAATCGATAGCAATTTCGGAAAGGAGCAGAGGGAAACAGCTGAAGCGCTCCGAAGTTTCTGACTTCTGGTTCGAACTGGCCTTTGAAGAAATCAAACTCGACCCGGGCAATTTCTTCTCACTGCAGTTAAAAAAGCTGCGACTTTTCGCCAACGGTTTTGAAATTCCCAATAATCAAAATATATATCTGGCGCGTGAGTTTTCGCCGCTAATATCCCTGCTGATGTTTGACAGCGTTTTGTTCTTCCCTTATGGACTGCTGCTGCCACTGGCGCTTTTGGGGTTGGCCTTCTCTGTTAGATATTGGCGCAAATATCTGCTTGTTTACCTGCTGCTTTCATCGTATCTGATCACGCTCATGCTGTTTTTTGTCTGCGCCCGATTCCGACAGCCGCTGATTCCTATGCTTATAATGCTGGCAGTTTTTGGAGTTGTGCAGCTCATAAAGTTTTTCAAAAAACGAGATGTCAAAAATCTGTCTTTGACTCTTCTGGTTTTCGTTCTGCTGCTGATAGAAAGCAACCATGACATAGCCGGAATTGACAGGAATCATCTAAAAGCTGAAGATCATATGCTGCTTGGAACTGCTTATCTTGACCAGGGACGGTTAGAATCTGCCAAGAGAGAGTTCTCCAAATCAATCAAGTTTGATCCTGCCTTTGCTCTGCCATACAACAATCTTGGGTTGATTTCTCTTCGCCGCGGGGATGCCAACGCTGCCTCTCAATATTTTCTAAAAGCCATTCAATCTGATCCGCAGACGCTGGAGCCTTATTTCAATCTGGCAACACAGCTTATAGAAAAACAGCAGTTCCAGCAGGCTCTGGAAATATTATATCAGGCACGTCAGAACCAGCCACTAAATGATTTTGTGCATTTGAAAATTGGTTCAACATTGTATCAGCTGGGACGGATAGATGAAGCAAAACTGGCTATCGAAGAAAGCTTGAGATTAAATCCTGATAGTGAATTTGCCCGGCTGTCCTATCAGCAAATCATTGATGAGCTAAACTCTGCTGAATGATATTCTTTCTTCTTCGACGAACAGAGTAGAACAAGTAAAACAAAGAGATAATCAATAGTACAACGCCGGCAGCTATTCTGGTGTAAGTATCCCAATGAGGAGTTATGATTATAACCGACTCTGAGTTATTCAGAGGGTTGTAATGTATCGAAATAATTTTGCCCTTTGGATATTTCCTGGACAGTTTCATGGCAACGTCGTACTGTCTGGCTTTGTTGCCAAATCCGGGTGCCTGCAAGTTTGAGCTGCCTGTATAAGTCTTATTGTCGACATCATAGCTGTATTTTACCATCGGCCTCATGCTGCCAGTTTCGACCACGCTTGATTCCAATACGGTGGCAACAGCTATATCCCACGTCTTCCGTTTATTTGCTTCAATCAGCTGGTTGCTGGAATAAACTATTATGAAACTTCCCGACAAAAACAAAATCAAAAATATCAAAATTGACTTGGCAGTAAATTTTTGTTTCGGAATACTTTCATCTCTTAAATCAATTGACACACTCTATACTAATTGATAAAGCCGCAATAGACAAGATTTCTAGCTGGTTTTAATTCGAATTGGCAGCTTTAGAGCCGGACTTTGAAATAATTTTGATATTCTGAATATCGTTTAATGAAACTTTGACCTGACCCGAATGAATATCATCCCTGACCAGCAATTGTATGCCGGTCAATCCAAAAATAATCCCTGCCGGCCTGTACTTTCTATCATGTTGTCCAGACTTAGTCCTGACAATAACACTTTTTTTTTGTTCGGCAGCATTTATGAAACTGGTAAGCTTTGCTTCGTCTTTATTTGGCTTTGAAGAGAAACTCTGCTTGAGATTGAAACTTTTTTGATGCGGCGCTTTGAAAAAGCCTTTTTTGCTGCCATCGCTAATACTGTCATTAATATTATCAGATAATTCGTTTAAGGGAAGAATATTTCTTAGAGGATGCGTCTTAAGAACAAAGCTTATTAGCTCCAGCTGTAAGTCACTGAGTTTTTTGAAAACGTATCTTTGAGTCCAATCTACCAGTTTATAGCCATTATTAGAATCAAAGTCAACTTTATAGCCGAGCTTCTTCAGGGTCTTTATATCACGGAATACTGTTCTACCCGAGACGCCATACTTTTTCGCTATTCCATCTATAGAAAAAGACATGCCTCTTTTTAAGAATTCAAGAATATGAGTCAAACGTTCTGACCTGTTCACATTATAACCCTTTCGTATAAGCCACCAGGTTATAGAATAATGATACTGCTCCTCTTAGCTTACTTGTGGGTGCTGACAAAGACTGTCACTAAGAATTATTTTTGTTGGGGGAGAAATCAGTTCTTGTACTTGGCCGAGAGTTGTTTGCCTAACTTGCAGAGCTCGTTTCGGAGACTAAGCGGCTTAATTACCTCTGCTTCATTGCCATAGCTGAGAATCCAGCGTCTTATTTCTTCAATTCCTCTGGTGGTGACACTGTATTTAAGCCGTCCGTCTCTATAGCGTTTTTTGGTCTCATGGGGATGGTGTCTGGATGAAGCAATCAATTTAGCAGCTGTTCCCGTAAACATAATAGTAACCGCGACCTTTTCTCCCAGAAAAACCGACCAGCTGCCGTCGAAATAGGTTTTGGCATCGACACCCTGGCGGCGCTTGAATCTGGAGTCAGTGACCTTAACAGATTTGGTACGGTCGATGCGGAATGTCCGCAACTCTTTAGACTTATTGCAATATGCCACATAATAAAAAGCTCTGCCTCTGAACATAATGAAATAAGGGTCTGCAATTCTGGAACTCAGTCCCGATTGAATCGAATCGTATTCAATTTCGATTTTTAAATCGTTGGTAATGGCGTTTTCTATCTTGCTGAATATTTCCGGCTGATTCTCTGCTGCCTCGGTTAGCGGTATCTCAATATGAGTTGTCTGCGGAGTGAATTTATGCTTCTTTTTTACAATATCTGACAGTCCTGCATCTACTTTGGCGCGAATCTTTCTTATTACCGGCTGATATTTTTCAGTATTTCCCAGAGGTGTTGAGTCCAGTGCCAGCTTGAGACAGTTGTATTCATCGTAACTAAAGTTTAATGGCGGCAGGAAATTGTTCGAGGCCAGCTTGTAACCGTGGTCAAAGTAGATCGGTATGTTTGCTTCGGAGAGTGAAATAATATCCCGATATATTGATCTTTCTGTGACGCCGCACTCGTTGGCCAGATTTCCGGCGGTTAAATTACGTCTGCTGCGCAGAATATTGAGAATAAAGAGCATTCTGTCATATTTAGACATGCCCATGAATCGACTCCTTGGTTGATGATAAACAAATATACTGTCTGTCATAGGTAATGTCTACTATTGGAATCTGCCCATACATAGGGGTGAATCTCTACCCTGCTTTTCAAGGCTTCTAAGACCTCAAAAGTATCACTTATTCTGTTGTCATACAACACCTTACGCCTCATTCGCCGGACTGGCACCGGCTTTGCATTTCAGAGCTCGAGACAAAAGATGAAATACCACAATTGGGGAACAGAGTATGTCTGAAATAAGGCGGCGACAGCAGGATGATGAAGATAGAAGAGCGACAGACTCTTTTCTGTTTAAGGCGGGTTCAAAGTTCTTCTTAAGTACATTCGTCATAATCATATTTTTGACTTTAGTTCAGTGTTCGATAAAAAAGCCGGAAGCTCCTACCTGGGATACCAGTCTGGTGATACCGGTTATCAACAGAACATATGACATGGCTGAACTGATTCGGAAACTGAATCAGGACGGCATAGAGATGGACTCCTCGGGTAACATCTTTTTTACAATAACTCAGGAGCTTGATACAGTAACGATCAGCGCTGACTATCTAAATACACCTACGATATCATATTCAATTAGTAAGACACTGGATACGTTTAGTATAGTTACGCCGGATTTGGCTCCTGTCTATACCACCCTGGCTACGATTACCGGCATATCTGCAGTTACTGTCGAAGATACATTTACGATAGGCGCCCAAAGTTTCAATGTATTAGATAATCTTCCGCTAATAACCAGTTACAGCTCAGCTACAATTGCTTCCGGATTGATTAATATATACGTCCACAACAACTTGGGCGCTGACCTTGACACAGTGATTTTTGAATTTTGGGACGTTGGCAGCAATTCTCTGTTGGGCATCGATTCCGTCTTTAGCGGCATTCCGACCGGAAGTGCTGCAATAATTCCGATTGACTTAGCGGGGAAAACAATTACTAACCGCTTTAGAATTAAGGCTCAGTGCCATACGGTCGGCGGCTTTGTCGATTCAGCCTCTACCAGAGGGATCTCCACAGAGCTCGACTTTGTGGGGGCGTTAGTAGTCTCAGGTGCAACTGCAGAAATTCCGTCATTTTCCAGAAGTATTTCCAGTCAGGTAGATCTGCTGGAATCAGATAGAATAGACACTGCCAATATAGCGGGCGGCACACTTTCTTTAACAATCACCAACTCTACCCCGCTTGACATAACCATCGACATTGCTTTTCCGGACATTCTTTCTGGGAGCAGTCCTCTTACGATTTCGCCTGCGATACTTCCGCTTTCGACAAGTAACATTAACATAGATTTATCAGGTTATAATATTGCTCCGACAGACAATACTGTTCCGCAATCATTAAATGTAGATGCTACAGCCACAATACAGTCTACGGCTCCGACAAAAGTTACCGTTAATCAAAACGACAGCTTTGCTATTTCTGTTGATATTTCCGGTCTGTCATTTAATTACGTCGTCGGATTTTTCGACAGTGTCGAAGTGTCATTTGCAGGACTTACCTCGCAAATAAACGTACCCACCGGGTTTGATTCGATTCAGTTCTCTGCGGCTGTATTGACTCTGGAAATTGAAAACGGGATTGACCTGCCGGGCTATTTAAATATTCAGATTGATGGTGA
The DNA here is from genome assembly GCA_022571845.1 of Candidatus Zixiibacteriota bacterium. Taxonomy (GTDB): domain Bacteria; phylum Zixibacteria; class MSB-5A5; order GN15; family FEB-12; genus JACZWU01. Next base: position 26,162 of record JACZXB010000013.1, read on the forward strand.
TAATGGTAATAGTCTGAACCTGACCGGTTCAATCTCAGCCAGCGGCGGCCTGTCTTCGGCCATCAGCACGATAATTGAGCCTTCGGCCGGAAGCTTCCTTTCCCCTACTCCTTCACAAATCGACGTAAGCGGCTCGATTGTCTTTGCCCAGGGAGGCTATCAGGGTCGCATTGAAGCTAATGATTTTATAACTGCCACTGTCACTTTTGTGGCGCCTCTTGAAATTGTCATACAACCATCGACTATTGAAACAGACATTGAGCGGACAGAAATAGATACATCAAGTATTGACGTTATTACCGAGCATGTTCGGGAAGCACGCTTCATCTATAATATCATAAGTCATCTGCCATTGGGAGCACAGATAGATTTATATTTTGGTCCGGATTCTTCCACTCTATTTGCCAATCCGCAGCTTTTGATAAATGCCATCAATCTGCCAGCTGCTCCGGTTGATATTTCAGGAATAGTAACAGATACGATTTCAACTGACTATCAGCAGATTTATCTGGATTCGACTGATTTCAAAATCCTTGAAAACGATACACTCTTCATTGGTTCACAGATTAACCTGAGCGGTACCGGCGGTCAGACGGTCAAAATCACTGCCAATGATTATCTCTCAATCACAGGAAGAATAGAAGTTATCTACAAATTCAACGGTGATTTTTAAGGCGGGGCATAATGAAAACATATCTAAGAAATTACGCAGCAATAGCTCTGACAGCTTTCTTTGGACTGACCGCAAACCCCCTGCTTAATGCCGGTGAATTGACCTCGGCGCGGTCTGTGGCTATGGGCGGAGCTTTGACAGCTTTAGCTGACGGCGTCGACGCCGCCAAATTCAATCCGGCCAACCTCGGCCTCAGCGGCTACCAGATTACCAGCCTGGAGTTGATTTCTGCCGGTATTAACATCTCCAATAATTCTTTCACGCTTGGTGATTACAACAACTACACCGGTGCGACACTGAGCACTGCTGACAAAAACGACATCATGAATAAGATTCCCAAAGAAGGCCTGAATTTGAGAGCCGCTTCCGAAGTTTCAGCGATGTCGCTGTCTCTTGGCAAGTTTGTGTTCAGTACGTCTGCCGTTGCTGCCGCCGACATAAATCTTAACAGAGATATTCTGGAACTTGTATTCTACGGCGCTACCTTTTCTGATTCCATATCTGTTGACGGCTCTTACTCCGACGGCCTGGCCTACGTTCAGGCTGGATTGTCGTATGGTCATCGAATCTATCAGGCAGGTCAACGCGAGTTTTCAATAGGTACCACAATAAAATATATACGCGGTTTGGTTGTCGAAGAGATGGTCGAACTTAGCGGTACTGCTGTAATTCTTATAACCGGTCTTGAGGGTCAGGGGCGAATGGTCGCTCGTACCGCTTCGGGAGGCAAGGGCTACGGTATTGATATTGGCGCTGCTCTCAAATTAAATCAGCACTATACGATTGGTCTGCGCATTGAAAATGCTCTGAGCAATATTTCCTGGAACAAGAACGCTGAAGAGCATATCCATGACTTTGATCTTGATACTCTGACTCTTAGTAATTCAGGCAACCAAGTCTATTCGACAGATACTACCATATCTCTTGCTTCATTTAGTACCAGACTGCCGGCAGTAATGAACGTAGGCATTGCCAATACTTCGGGGAAATTACGCTGGGCGATTGACTGGCAGCAGGGCTTCAATAGCGCTCCCGGATCTTCCACCAAACCACGCCTCTCATTGGGAATTGAGTGGCTCAAGCTGGGCATGATGCCTCTTCGATTTGGTATGTCTTCAGGCGGCGATAAAGGCAGCACTTTCTCATTCGGTTCAGGGATTGATCTGTCACCGGTCTATCTCGATTTCGCTGCTATAACAGGCACCGGTTTTTCGATGTACTCCGCTAAAGGACTAAAACTGGCACTTTCAACAGGGATCAGATTCTGAAAGAGGTGTAAAAATGATTTTCTTTAATAAATTAACAAGTCTCTTAGTTTTACTTGTATTCACCTTTGGTGTCTATGCCTTATCAGCGAATGCGGTACCTCCTCATCCGCGGCTGTTGGAAAACGGAGCAGCGGCCAAGTCTGTTCAGACTTACTACATGCAGAATATTGATGAACTACATGCCAAAGGAATCTGTACGGCAGATGAATTCTTAAGCAAAAAAGACTTTATAAGTGCTTCAAAACTTTCTTCCGGAGCAATTACAACGTTCAAAGTATTAGCGATACTTGTTAAATTTTCAGATAACGACAGCTCGGTGTCTGCCACATTTTTTGATTCGCTGGTTTTCAGCAGTACAGGGAGCACAGTAAGAGATTATTACGATGAAATCTCTTACAGTCAATTTGACCTGGTAACAGTTAATATGCCTTCGTCAATAGGCTGGCAGACTGCACCTCAGACATACGCCTATTATGTAAACGGACAAAACGGAACCGGCGCTTATCCTAACAATTCGCAGAAGCTTTTAGAAGACCTGGTTGATGCTGTTGACCCCCTTGTTGATTTCTCTCTATATGATAATGACTTAGACGGCTACGTTGACGTAGTGCTGGTTATTCACAGCGGAACTGGCGCCGAGTTTACCGGCAGTAATGACGACATCTGGTCGCATAAGTGGAGCATAACTCCTCGGGCCAAAGATGGTGTCTGGATTTCAAGTTATACGATCCAGCCTGAATACTGGATTTCTCCCGGGGATATGACCATTGGTGTTTATGCCCACGAATTGTCACATGTACTTGGCTTACCTGACCTATACGATACTGACTACAGTTCTAACGGAATTGGCAATTGGGCCCTAATGTCATTAGGCAGCTGGAACGGTCCTTCTCCCGGTGGCAGCTCACCGGCTCATCCCTGTGCCTGGTCAAGAATCCAGCTGGGCTTTGCAACAGCAACCAATGTAACATCTAATACAAACGGCGTGGCTATTAGCAATGTCAATGAAAACGGAACTATTTACAGACTCTGGACTTCGGGAAATATCGGTAATGAATATTTTCTGGTGGAAAACAGACAAAAAATTGGCTATGACTCATACCTTCCGCAGTCGGGACTAATGATCTGGCATATTGATGACAGCAAATCGGGTAATTCGCAGGAATGGTATCCGGGTCAGCCCGATGCAAATCATTTCAAAGTTGCGCTTGAACAGGCTGACGGACTGTTCGATATTGACAATAATATCAACTCCGGAGATGGCTCGGATGTTTTCCCCGGAACTGGCAACGTAACATCCTTTAACGCAGTATCATCCCCAAATTCTGACTCTTATACTGACGGCACTTCGTTTATAGCGCTTGAGAACATTAATGCGGTTGGAAATGTTATCAACGCGGATTTGATAGTCGGCTTTGCAGCTGGTATAGATGACGACCAGAACGGTAACCTGCCAAGCTCAATAGCGCTTGAGCAAAACTACCCCAATCCCTTTAATCCGAGCACAACTATCGACTTTTCGCTCTCATATAGCTCTGATGTAACACTTGAAGTTTACAATGTCCTGGGTGAACTCACCGGTACTTTGATAAACCGACCACTCAGTGCCGGCAACTATTCAGTAGAATGGAACGGCACAGATAACAGCGGAAACAATGTTGCCAGTGGAATTTACTTCTATCGCTTGAAATCAAACGGTGAAGCCAAATCAATGAAAATGTTATTACTCAAATAGCAGCAATATCAATTACGATTAAAATCGAAACGATAAGATTTTTACTGCAGCTCCAAAGCTATGGCTGGTCGGGATAGCCGGACTTATCGCGAGCAGTCCCTCGCTTAAACGTAGACTTTCTTTGATCCTTTTTGAAGTGGGTATAACAGGTCTTGCACCTCTTGGGATCTTCGGAGTAACCTCGTTCTGCGAAATATTCCTGAGCCGCTACAGTAAAAACGAATTCCTGATTGCATTCCGTGCAGATTAGTATCCGCGGTTCAAATCCACTTTCCATTTTTCCCCCTCCAATGCGACGTCATTTGCTTCCTTGCCATCAGACGCCGCCGCTGGATTATTATAATGGTTAACTTGAATTATCTGATAAGGATAACCTAATATTTAGTCAACTAAAAAACTTCTTTTTTCTTCAGTAGGGATTGCACAGAGGCAACGAACCTCCGCGAAAAATGTAATCTACAGTTTTAGTCAAGTCAAGGATATTTGTGGAGATATCGCAATTAAAATCACCAGCTTCTATTATGGGTATTGGCTCTGCCCCGCCTCTGAAAATAAAATCAACCAGGTAGGTTAAGTCCAGTATTGATATAGAGCCGTCAAAATTTGCGTCCCCTTTGTAAAGCACCGTCGTTACTTCAAGTGTTTCTTCATTCGATACTGTTGTGTCGTTAATTGACTGAGCTTTAAAATGCAAGTTAGAAGTATTTGATAAAGGCGTGCCTTGAGGTGGATGAACGATGACTGAAAAAATTGTGTCTGAGTTTAGGCCGATTGCTCGAACAATTGAATCGGCAGCTATCCAGCCTGAATCGTCCCAATATGAAATCTGGTACAAATCGTCAAAGTTGGTGGGATTGAAGACTTGAAACAGATAGGGTTTATCATCACCGGAGTATATTACAGTATCAGGAGTAACTAATGACGTTAAGACTTCCCGCTGAATAGAAACGTCGGCAGAGTAATTGAAAATAGCTTCGGGAGAAAACTCAGAAATGTTTATGCCTATAAGAGCTACCGAATGATAATTTTCAAAGTCATAAACGATTGTGCTGGCAAATTGTGTGACGGCATCAACTTGAAGCTTTTCAAAAAAGTGCTCGTTTACAGAAATTGACTTAACAATATAAGCGGCCCAGTCGCGAGAGTTGTTGCCGTCAAATTCTATGGTAAGCTTGCCAACATTTCCGTTCGGAAAAAACTGAACATAGTCAGAGCCAAATCCGGCAGGATGGTTCAGTGTGCTTTGGGTGGGAACGGGGTAAAAAGAATGAGTGTTACCGATGTCGATCAAGGGATATTCCCCCCCTTCTTCATGGTGAAGATTGTCATTGCGAATTGCAGTAACATAGTTCCAGGTCACAAAGTCGGCAAAGGCGGAATCCTGAGTCCAGCCATAGCGGCTCAAAAGCGTATCTGAGAGAGTGTTAAAAATCCCGTCAAATCTCGCCCCTTCCCAGATTGCGGTCATAAGTGAAGTGTCAAATTTTTGTGCCAGGTACAAACCCCAAATGAAACATGAATAAAAATGGCTGGAGTTTTCCATCAAGGATATTTCCGGAGAAGTCATAAAAGTCCCTAAATAATTATAATTATCGTCGGTTAAGTCAAACACGATATCTTCCATATAGGTGGCATCGAATTCCATAAACCAGGTGGGCTCGCTGATATCGTAGGCAAATTGAACCGCATGATGATATTCATGCGCAGCGGTCGCTTTGGCCGCTCCCGCGACTTGACCTTCCGGATCACTATTGAGCGGAAAACCGACAAAATCACTGTTCAAAACTATGTAACTGAAACGATCATTCCAGGCTTCGCTGCCAGCACCTTCGGGGACCGTATAACCATAAAAATCGCTGTTTTCAAAGTATATGTCATACCTGTTGTCACCTCCCAGGGTATCGTCAGAAGGAGGTAATAAATAGCCGAGAAGAGAGTGCTTGGAGTATGATGAATCACAGTAGGCGGCGCATTTTTCTACATAATCGGGTATTCCGTCGACATCAAGGTCCTCGGATGATACTGCATTCGTTCCGCTCGTATCATAATGTAATTTGAAAATTCCTAAGGGAGAGACATAGCTGAAAGACGCCGACGGCCTGGCCAAAGCATCACTTAGCGCTTGCTGAGTTTCCGGTTTTAGTTCATTCCAAATCATGTTAATTTCAACCAGTTTCATAGTGGCTGACCGAAGTTCACCCGGAAACAGTTGCCGGTCTGTCTGATATTTTGCAGGGAGATCATTGGGAGAACGGATAGCCATTACTTCAAGCAGAACTTTAGCGTCTAATGAAATCAGACCCTGGCTGTAATCAGCGCCAATTGCTTCTAAAGCAGCAGCTGACAGAGTACGGCTGGCAGCCGAAAATGAATTTATCCCAAAGGCTGAAACCGCCGCCAGAACCAAAGCCAGAAAGCAAATCTTTTGCATCAACCGTTTTACTGCCAATTTCATTTATACAAATCTCAGCTTTTTACTTTTATTATAGTCTTAACACTCACAGCTACAAATCCGCGGTAATGGACATGTAATTTGGCATTAGAATAGACCAACAGATTTAGAATCAACTGCTACTATTCTCAACAAATACTTAACAACATTCAATCTATTGAATTTCAACGACTTGTCAAGAATAAACTGTGGTTGTTGAGGTTGAAAAACTGTCCTGTTCCGATAGAAATCTCCAGTTTGTTTGCTTGAGAATAAGCTAAATCTGCTCTAAAAAAACGGCTCCTCGAAGATCTATCAAGTGCAAACCGCAAGCCAACCCCTCCGCTGAAGTAAAAGTCTTTTGTAGTCAAAGGTTCCTTTGGTTTCCAGACCCTGCCTGCATCCATAAATATGGCGAAACCCATAATAGCGGTGAAAATTCTGATTTCCGGATGGAGTCTCCCCTCCAGGTTGATGACGGCCAGCCTGTCACCTGTTTTAAATTCAGAGGGATAGCCTCTTAGACCAGACCTCCCACCCAAAATCAAATTCTCTGTTCCTTCAGGTCTCCAGTCGTTTATATAATCTGCATTGAATGCTAAGGTTAAGAACTCAGGACCTCGGTGGTAGTAGTTCGCACCAACTATACTCAGCCGCTGAAAATCTCTGGTTCCTTTGAATTTGTTAATTCTGGTAAAAGAAAAGTAGAATAGTTCATTAGCAACATTAAATCCAAAAGAATAATTGAGCAGCGCCCGGTCATAAACATGGTCATTAAAAAGAGGATTAAAGGCTCTGCCGTAACCAATAGCAGCAGTATGTCCCAGTGTAAAATCTTCTGTATAGCCAAATCCATCGATTTTCCTGAAGGTTTTAAAGTCCAGCAAAGATCCTCTCAAGCTCAGGTCAACTTGATGATAAAGGGAATCTCGGGGAAATGATTCATTGACTAAATCAATATCAGCCGGCGAACCGCTGAAGTACTCTTTTGCGTTTGTTCTTTCGAAAGTGTAAGTGTAATTTAGTCCTGTAATTACTTTCTTTTTTCTGGGGCCAAACCTGTAATTCATAAAACCCAGCAAAAAATCATCGGCTGTATTCGATCTTCCAATCAAGCGATCATCTTTGAATACTTCGTTTCTGTTTTGACCTTTTGCGGCAACTACACCAAACGAAAATGCCTGCTCCAAATTATAAAAAGGATGGCTCAGCGAGGCTGCTTGAATTGACGAAACCGGATTATTACTGTAATTTATAGTTATTCTGAACAGCTGCCCTGCGAACCGTATATCTTTGAATGATGACTCAATATAATTGTCATCTTTCTCCTGAATTACATAATCAAAGGAAAGCGACTGGTTCAGCCCCAGAAAATTCTTTTCCAAAAAGCCTATTTCGTAAGAATATTCGTTGCCTTCTCGGCTGATACCAAGTCCCCCGGAAAAACTCCATTCATCAATTGTAACCAGGCGCATCAGCAGGTCTCCAGAATCTAACTTTTCTATCTCAATCCAGGCATCATAGATTACATAACGATTTCTCAGGTTGCGTGTAATTTCTTCAGCCAGTTCGGATTCAAAGACATCCCCTTTCTTTAATAGTAATTCTCTGGCTATAACAAGCGTCTTGGTTCGGATGTGCAGCTTATTTGCTGTCTTGAATATAAAGTTATTATAAGGTTCGATTTGGGTGTCAAAAATTTCCCGGTTATCAATTTCAACACTGTCAATTCTGAGGCCGTTATATTTCTCCAGTTCAGTAATCCTGAGCTGATAAATCTCTGTCTCAAATTGTGCCAAATTCAGTGATTCCGCTCTAATCTCTTGAGCCAGAATCAAAAACATAGCGAAAACTGCTATTTTTATTGAGTATGAAATAAATTTCATCTTCGGATATAAAACCATTCTACAACTTGGAAAAAGTCGGAAGAGCGTACTTAAACAAATTAACCTTTACTATTTACGGCCGATAATAAACAAGACATAGGATATTTCAACAATAAAGAGAGGCTATGGCAAAGAAAAAGATTGGTGACCTCCTTGTCGAACGCGGTTTTTTGACTAAAGCGCAGCTTCAGGAGGGTCTCAAAGTACAATCATCTACTGGCAGACGCTTAGGTGAGATTTTAACTGAACTCGGATATATCTCAGAAGAGCAGCTACTGGAGACTATTTCCGAGAGATTGCTAATACCCCGAGTCTCCTTAAAATCAATGGTTATCGATCCTGCTACTGTTCATAAAGTAAGCGTTGACCTGGCCAGAAGATATTCTCTCATTCCTATTTTTCATATTGGTAAAACCCTTACGCTGGCCATGGCTGATCCGCTCAATATTCTGGCTATCGACGAAATAAAATACCGCACCGGATTAAATATAAAACGGGCAGTTGCATTTGAAACTGAAATCCGGGAAGCTATAGACCTGCATTACTCGGTGGCAGATTCACTCAGTCAAATCATCGGTAAGCATGCTGAAGAACAAGTCCTTGCGGGCATAGACGAATCAATCTCCGCTGACGTTGAACAGTCAGGAGCTATTGCAAAACTGGTGCATTTGATGATTACCAAAGCAGTCAAAGAAAAAGCCTCTGATATTCATATTGAACCCGGAGAAATACGCACTAGAATCCGTTACCGCTCCAGCGGCGTAATGCGCGAAGAAGCCGCTCCTCCAAAATCTATGCAAAACGAACTTGTCTCAAGAATTAAAATCGCTGCTAACCTTGACGTGTCAGAAAAAAGATTGCCGCAAGATGGCAGGTTCATGTTATCTGTTGAGGGTACGAATATCGACTTACGCGTATCGACCCTGCCGACTATTCATGGAGAAAAAATAGTAATTAGAATCTTAGATTCCCGTAATCTGATTGTCGATTTCATAGATCTCGGTTTTAGCTCCAAAATCAAAGACAGGTGGCTAGATATTATTCATCAGCCTGAAGGACTGATACTTCTTTCAGGACCGACTACAAGCGGAAAAACAACAACCATGTATGCTACCCTTCACGAAATCAATACGATTGAAAAAAATATAATTACAGTTGAAGACCCGGTGGAATACTCTTTACCCTTGATCAATCAGGTTCAAATCAATGAAAAAGCCGGGCTTTCTTTCCCCTCCACGCTGCGCTCAATATTGAGACAAAACCCGGACATAATTATGATTGGCGAAATCCGCGATCTGGAAACTGCACAGATTACTGTTCGTTCGGCTTTAACGGGACATTTAGTTTTTTCTACTATTCATACTAATGATGCTCCCTCCGCAATTGCGCGGCTTATTGATATGGGCATTGAAAGCTATCTGGTAGCTACGGCGCTGAAGGGAGTGCTGGCGCAGCGCCTGGTTAGAACAAACTGCCCCGACTGCCTTGAGTCTTACCGTCCTTCCGAAGTCATTCTCCATCGGGCAGGATTAACCGATATCTCTAAGAAGCTGGAATTTAAGCGCGGCAGCGGCTGCCCAAAATGCAAAAACAGTGGCTACAAAGGGCAGGTCGGCATCTACGAATTCATAGAAATCACTCCCTACATTTCAGAACTGATCATAAAAGGCGTTTCTGTAAACCGCCTGCGTGAAGAATCACGCAAGCACGGTTTTCTGCCTCTTTTTGAAATGGGAATGGAAAAAATTACTAAAGGTCAAATCAACCTCGAAGAATTAATTTCTGAAACTTCAAACATAGAAGATATCTCAGCTGCAGAAAAAGACGATTCTGTAGAGACCCAATATGCCCGAACACTTTAAATACCGGGCTGTCAGAACCGATGGCAAGATAGAGACAGGCACTATGAGTGCTGAAAGCAGCGCACAAGTACTTGATTATCTGTCCGAGCAGGATCTTACACCAGTCAAAGTAACTCAGCTGCCCAAAAAAAAGGCTCTCTCTTTCTTTAGTTTTTTAGAAAAAGTTGACTACGATACTCTGATTCTCTTTACCAACAGCCTTAACACTATGATCCACGCCGGTATTCCGCTGCTTCGGGCTCTGCGCCTGATAAAAGTTGGACCGCGCAACGGCAGGTTTAACAAGGCAATTCACCAAATTAGATTTAGTTTACAATCAGGAAAATCTCTTTCAGAATCAATGTCTGAGTTTGAAGCTCTCTTTGGTAAAGTTTATATTTCTTGCGTCGCAGCTGGAGAAGAATCCGGTAAGCTTGAAGAAATTCTCGAAGAACTTGCCAGAATGCTCGAAGAAGAGATGGAATTAACCCGTCAGTTAAAGGCGGGCATCCGCTATCCTCTGATGGTTGTGGGAGCAATCGGTATTGCTTTTATAGTACTCATGGGATTTGTAATACCAAATTTTGTGACTTTCTATAACGCTTTCGGGGCTGAACTTCCGCTGCCAACTCAAATTATTCTTCTGATGAGCAAAATTATTACCGGATATTGGTATGTTCTCCTGGCTTTTGCAGTCTTAGCGCTTGCTGTTTTCAGAAAAATTGTAAGCAATCCTGAAGGGAAGCTTTGGGTTGATGAGAAAATTCTGAAAATACCAATAATGGGAGATTTGATAATCAAAGGGAATGTCGCCCGGTTTTGTCTGATGTTCCGAATTCTCTTTAAGGCCGGTCTGCCTATCGTAAAGACGCTTGATATTCTCACCGATTCTGTCAAAAACAGCCAAATCGCTAAAGAAGTGAATCATCTCGGTACCTTTATGAGAGAAGGCAGGGACATGGGGCAAATGCACAAAGAATTCGATTATTTCCCCGAAATCAGCCTTCAGATGATAGCAATCGGGATGGAATCCGGCTCCTTAGAAAAGATGCTGAAAGAGGTAGGCACCCACTTCACCAAAGAAGTACAGTATACATCGAGACAGCTGACCTCCATTTTAGAGCCAATTTTGACCTTTGTGTTGGGCGGATTTGTGCTGCTAATGTCTTTGGCTATCCTTTTACCCATGTGGAACCTGATTAAGGTTTTCAAAGGTTAGCACTTAATTAAAGCCAGACAGTCAAAATGCCGATATTTATAGAAACATTTAGAATAGCAATTATAGTGTCAGGAGGCACCTATGTTTACAAAGCTTCGTCAGGAAAGAGGTTTTACCTTAATTGAACTTATAATAATTATTGTCATTCTTGGAATTCTGGCTGCCGTAGCGATCCCAAAATATCAGGATATTTCAGCTGAAGCCAGAGCGGCGGCGGCCAGAGCATCACTGGGTAATGTACGCTCAGGAATCACCATCTTTTATGCCAACCAAGCTGTAAAGACAGGTTTCGCGATCTGGCCGACTCAGATACAGCTTGAGACCTCGGGAGTGGTTATGGAACATACGTACCCACCAAATCCGTATCAGTTATTGACTAATGCTCCGGATTCAATCGTAACCGGCGTTACCAAAGGAACTATTGTCGGTGCCAGAGGCGGCTGGGCATATAACGAAATAACCGGTGAGCTTTGGCTCAACACCAGTACGGTTGACATCATTGAGAATCTCTGGTAACAGGCTGATAATCATTTATTGAAGTGAACTTAGACAAACTTAAACTTTCCAAAGAGCTCCGCCAGTCTGGATTCACTCTGGTGGAGCTTGTTATTATTATCGTAACTCTGGGCATACTGGCAGCAGTTGCTATTCCCAAATTTGGTGATATAGCTGAGAGTTCGAGAGTTACGGCCACCACAGAGGAAATGCAGAACTTAAAAAGAGCTGTCATTGGTAACCCCAAAGTAGTAGCGGGCGGGGAACTGATTGACCGCGGTTTTATGGGTGATGTTGGCTTTGCTCCTGCTCAGTTGAGTGACCTGGCGGTAAAACCGGGTTCTTTAGCGGTCTACAATAAGTTGACCCGGCTCGGCTGGAACGGTCCTTATATCGACTCAGACAACAATTCTTATCTAACAGATGCCTGGGGAGTTGCTTACGTATATAGTGCCGGAAGCAGAACAATAACATCCGTCGGAGGGGCTGATACTATTACTGTTTCTTTCTAAAATGGATTTAAGATGGACAACAATAAACATACTACTTTTGATGCACTCGAACTTGGGACTCAGGTAGACGATTCTCCGGAACCAGGTCGCCCTGCTGTCACAGAAACACCTTACAAGCATGCCAAGCGATTACTGTTCGGCAGACACATTTCTTTTCGTATTGAAGATGCTTCAGTTCAGATGGCAGCGGTCTCTCATTTTGGCAGACGTCGCCGCATAATTGAATTATGCAAGTATTACCTGACAGCTGAACAAGCCAAATCACATGAACGGCTGACCCTTATAACAAAAGCAATCAATGACTTCCTGGAAAAGCACCACAGATACTTTTCGGTAATGTCGATAGTTATCTCCGGACGTGAAACTGCACTTCGAAGTTTCCTGATGCCGGCTATAAAAAAGTCTGATCTTGATTCAGCCATAGAGTTAGAAGCCAGAACCCAGCTTCCGTTTCCAATTGAAGACTGTACCTATGACTACCGGCCGATATCGCGGATTATAAGCGGCAACAGAAAGCTCTACAACATATCGCTGCTGGGAGCAACCCGCCGTCTGATTCAAGAGAAAATGGAACCGCTTGATGACAGAAGAGGACTAATTGAACACATATATCATGCGCCAGATGTAGTCGGTAAACTCCTGCCATATCTGAACGATTTCAAGCCCGAGGAAAGTTATACCGCTATCAATATCGGGTTGAATCAGTCTGAAATATCTTTTTACAAGGGCAGCGCGCTGGAATTCTATAACGTTCTCTCGGTCGGTTCTTCTATTCTGGGGAAAACTCCGGATAAAATTGGCTACGATTTTCTGGCTGAATCTTTGGCCTCAGAAATACAAATTTCTATTGATTTTTACACCGGAAGATATAGCCGGCCGGTCTCAGATAGAATCCTGGTCTATGGTGATTTGGCCTACAGCGAAGAAATAGTAAACAGCTTAAAAGGCACCTCGGGATATGAATTTCAAAAATTCCCTGTTGAGAAAATCAATTTTATGACATCTGCAAGTATTGAAAACTTTGCAGAACAGATTCCGGCCTGCCTGCCCGCTTTTGCCGCAGCCTCCTGCCCCGAAGGTATGGCAGACCTGTTGCCCCCTGAAAATAAGAAAGCTCGGAAGGAACTGCGGTTTGTCGAATACGCCAAGATAGCGGTAATTTTTATTATGTCTGTATTGATTTTCAGTTCGTGGCTAATCGGTAAAGCTATTGATATTAAACAAGATGGAGTTGCGAACTTAAACCAACAGGTTAATAATTTTGTGCAGTCTGAAGCCTATAGAACATACAATATTCTCAAACAGCAAATCGCTGTTGACCAGGCCTATCTGGCAACTGCCAGGGAGAATCCGAATTTCCTGTCACTTAACCTAAAAGAGCTTTCTCATCTCACTCCTGCAAACATACGCCTGCTGCATTTTCAGTTTCATCCGCTCGAAGATGGAAATAACCTGCTGATACAAGGGCTCGTCTACTCGGATAGAATACCACCCGAAGTCATACTTGCGGAATTTGTTGAGAATATGACAGCTTCCTCATTTTATGACCAGGTCAAAATTGACAGATATGTCAAAAGGGAAAAGTATAAAGGATTCGAGATTGATTTCACCTTGAAATGCCGGGGGTTGATTTGAAATCAAGATTGATTGGCTATACTTTCTTTGCTGTGGCTATGCTAATTCTATGGACTTTCTTGATATTTGTGCCACAGCATACTCTATATCTGGAAACGTCTTTAAAGATTATTCAGGCCGAGTATAACCTGGCGGATTTTGAAAAAACAGTCTTGCTTCTTCCCTCATATATCAAGACTCATGAGTACCTGACTAAGAAGATAGAAAGTTTAAATTCCAGCCTCTACACTAAAGAGAACATTTTAAATCTTTTTGAACAATTCTATTCGATTGCCGGCAAAAATAAAATGAAGATAGTAGAGATTACACCTCCAGTTGAAGAATTGTTGAGGATTAACCGGATTAACCCGGACTCTGCCAAGTTAATGATTTTGAACGTGAGCATTAAGGCAATCGGGTCCTACAGAAATTTTGGCAATTTTGTCAGCTCAATGGAAGAAGCCCTCTTTTTCAGAGGCTCCAACTACTGCAGCATTATCAGTACTCTAAACCGGAAAAGCCCTGTTCTCTACGATTTCGGCTTTAGATCTCTTCTGGGCAGCTTGAAAGGTAAAACATGAGCGAAAGCACCCGCAAGAAAATACTCTACGCGGCCCTGGTTGCAGCCGTTATATGGGGCGTCTACAACTTTGTGCCAAAGTCTCAAATAAGCACAGCTACGACCTCAAAACCTGTAGTCAGCCGACAGGCTCCAATAGCAGCCACAAACGCCACTTTTGCCAGGATTGATAAAACCATTAATGTTGCCGATATGAAACTTAAAGGCTGGGGTTCAGACCCCTTTAGGGCTCGCGATAAAAAAACATTTAATAAAAAGGCGCCAAAGAAAGTATGGAAGCTCTCCGGCATAGTTTTTAATGATTTCAATCCGTTAGCCATCATAAACGGTAAATCAATAGCCGTCGGGGATATGATAGATGGTGCAAAGGTTGTGAAAATAGAGCGGAAAAAAGTCATCATAGAATACGCCGGAAACAGTATCAGCCTCTCGGTTTCATAAGGATAGAAATGTTGCAGATTCATAAATATATTATGGCAATACTCTTTGTCGCGGTATTTTGTTCAACTCCCGGCGCACAGGGACTGAACAGCAACCAGAAAATAAGTCTGGAGCTTGAAAATGTGCCGATTAATACAGCTCTGAACATGATTGCCCGGCAGTACAATCTTAACATTGTCATCCCGGGTGACATTGATGACAGGGTAACTATAAGACTCAACAATGTTGACTTAGCCTCTGCCCTGAATGCTCTCTTGACGTCGAACGGATTAAATTACTACTTCAGCGACGACATAATAGTTGTAAAGAAAATTGAAAAAGATGCTGTTGGTGAGCTCGCTTCAAAACTTGTGACGCTCCTTTATGCCGATGCGGTAACGGCCAAAAAAGCGCTTGATTCAAGAAAATCAGAAAAAGGAAAAGTGGTAATTCTTGATAAGAAATCTGATGACGAGGACGATGCCGCGAAGCACTACACAGCCAACCGAATCTTGATTTCAGATTATCCAAATGTATTAGCTGAACAACTGAAACTGATAAAAGAATTAGATATTCCTGAAAGATTGATTTCGATATCCGTAAAAATTATTGAAAGCCAGATAGACAAAAACTCAAAACTTGGATTTCTCTGGCCAAGTTTAATCACTGCTAATTTCGGAAGAAGCGATTCCGGACTGACCTCAACCGGATTTGTCCAAGGAGTAGGAGAGCTTAACCCCAACGACGGCAGCTGGACCTGGGGTAAGCTCAATGTTGAGCAGCTTGCTCTGGTACTGGATCTGCTGAACAAAAGCGGCAAGACTAAGCTTATCTCCGACCCCCATCTGACAGTCACCGAAAACTATGAAGCAGAGATAAGAAGCGAAATTATCATACCGGTTCAAACTATCAACAGATTCACTCAAGGTTCAGCAACTTCGGACATAGTCACTTTCGAAGATATAAAAGTCGGCATAACGTTGAAGGTAACCCCTCGCATCAACGGCGACGGGGAAATTACAATGGATGTCTTTCCCACCGTACAGAACATATTAAGTTTTGTGGGAACAGCGGAGAATCAAAAACCGATTAAGAGTTCTCGTTCAATCCGTACCAGGGTAACCGTAAAAAGTGGTGAGACTCTGGCATTGGGCGGTTTACTCAGCGAAAACGAGTCGGAGGTCGAAAGAAAGGTGCCCTTTTTGGGCTCCATTCCCCTGCTTGGTAAGTGGCTCTTTACTCACAAATCTATAGAGCGCACCAAGACTGATCTGCTTATTCTGATTACACCTACGATTGTAAATTAGAGCAAATTAGCAAGCTGCCATTTGCGTGCCCGGCTGACCAATAAAAACAGGGCCAGCGCTAACAGGCCAATATCAAGATTCAATTGATCCCAGGCCGGACCTACTGCCGAAGCAGCTGCCTTAAAACATCCGCAATCAATATCAAGTCCGCGATAGATTGTTGATGCCAGGGCAGTAATGAAAACAACCAGCATGATATTTATCCATAAAATTGCACCCCGGTAATAGGCACCGACAAGTAAAGCGATACCAGCTAAGATTTCGAGCCAGGGCAAAACTAATGCAATAATATTAATAGTCTGAGTCGGCAAAATATGGTAGTTCCAGATTGAGGTGCCGAAAGCAGCCGGATCTACAATTTTGTAATAGGCTGCTAAGATAAAGATACCAGCGAGTATAATCCGAGCCATAAAAGCGATAATATCGCTGTCAATTATTCTGCGCAATCAACTCTCCTCTCGATTTCCAGCTCGAAATTTTCCCACTCACGTGCCCCCCCAAAAAATATTTTTACGCCGGTATAGCCGAAAGCCTGAAGGTTCCTGGCCAGATGCAGTGACACGTCGCACTCTTCACCGGAGCAAAAAACAATCAATCCCTGTTCTTTGGCAGCTCCGGAAAGAACAGAATCCAGGTACGGCTCAAGGCTGTCTTCAGGGAGATATTCGAAAGGCATATTAATTGACCCGGGAATCGTGCCGCAATCAAACTCCGAGGGGTCTCTGGCATCGATGAAAAGAGAACTGCCCGCTTCATAATCTGACCGAGCCTCATTTATGGCAATAAACGGCGGGTCTCCTGCAGAGGCAGAGGGAGGAACTATCGGCTCAGAACCATCAGTTAATTCCCGGTATTCGCCAACAAGCGGGATTGCATGGGGGTGAAAAGAATTCACTCCAAAGCCTAAGATTGAAGCAAAAAATAATAGTACAAAAGCCTGTCTGAGCATATTCATTTCAGATTCCTATCTATGAGCTTTTATACCAGATTTCAACAAATATGTTTGCATTTGCATGAAGAATGAATCTAGTGGCTGTGGGATGGTGCAAGAACGGTGATAAGCAGTAGTCCGGCCAGAAAAAGCCCTAATTTGAGCCACCGCTGGGAACGGGTATGGAATACCTCAGGTAAAAGTTCACCTGTCGCAATATATAGCAGCGAACCGGCTGTCAGGGCTGTCAGATAGGCAATATAGACTGGACCACTTTGAGCAAAGAAAGGGAATGAAAAAAGCGCTCCTAAAGGGGTGGCCAGACTAAATACCAGAAGAAGAAGCACAACTTGCTTCTTAGTTAATCTGGCTAACAAAAACAGAGACGCTAAAGATATGGCCGCAGGAATTTTGTGCGATAATATCGAATAAAAGAAGAGGTCGATAAAATGGCTGTCGGAACTGGCTATGGTTAGCCCGAAACCTTCGATGATAGAATGTACGGTCAGGCCAATCAAAGCTGTTACGGCGATAGCCTTATGCTCGTGCACAACTCCCCCGTCGCCGGTAGTCAGCAGAAATTTTTCAACAAAGAAGACTAACAGGAAACCGGCCAATAGCATAACAGGTATGGCCCCGGCTGCCTGGGTATTGAATGCCTCAGGGAGCATGTGAAAAAATACGACCCCCATAAATATACCGGCCCCAAAAGAGACGAACAGGTGCAGCGGCTCGTCTTCCCATTTCCGGACAAGGGTGAGCAGGCCGACTCCAAAAGTGGCCGCAAAAATTATACTACAATAGATTAAAAGTGTACTGCCCATTTGATTGTTGAAAAAAGAGGATGGCTGGGTTAGAGTCAAGGAGATTCGCTTGAACTAAAGCAAACAAAAAAAGCGGAGTCTACTAAAAGCAGACTCCACTTTTTCAATTTAACAGAATCTTTTGTCAGAAGATTCCCTACTTACCTACCTACATTAGTTGATCGTAGCCGAGTTACGATTCAAATATTTTGCAGTTATTAGAGTGTGACGACCGCTCAGTATGGATGTTACCACTCTTGCAAATTTCTGTGTTGCCAGAATCTGGAGGCCGTAGGTGTGCCAACAGTCCTTTTTCCCCAACAGAGCAAATTGCTCTTTTTCTTTTCTCTTAGGCATATATGCCTCCCTATTGCCAATCCCCCTCCCAAAGGTTAACGACTAACTACTAAATGCCAGGGTGGCGGTGAAGTATAGGGATTCAAAAAATGCTGAGTATCACCTCCTCATACATATTATTATAGCAGCGCGACGACAGCCCCAGTCGCCCACGATGGACAAAGTCCCTCGCTGTTAACATCATTCCTTTATTAATAGGACGTTTTACATACACTTTAGTCGGTGATTACGTTGATTAACTTCTTGATAGCCCTGTGTTTATAAATATTTACGACTTGCTGGGTTATGCCAATAATTTCTGCAATTTCTCTCTCTTTCATGCCTCTCAGGTAATACTTGATAACTTCTTCTTGACGCGCTGAGAGTGAATTGTTGATATGCCACTTAAGTTTTCGCAAGAGCTTGGTCTTTAACTTTGGTTCAATTCTTTGTTCGTTTTCTTTGGAGAAAACAGATTGCTCGTTGGAAAAAGATTCCAGATAAAGCCTGTCCACTAAGATTTCAACAAATCTTGATGCCTTGCGAGGTGACATTGTCAATAATCTATATTATTTTTTTCTCGAATTTTGTTCAGGTCAGTTATGCTCATTGAATATTTTCGCGCTGTTTCCTGCCTGATTTCTGTAAGAGCTACTCTTCGCTCATAGTTGGTCAGATCACCGGGCAGGGACTCAAATTGTTTTTTGTAATAGGCCAAAAGCTCCTGATGTTTGTTAGATTTGGGCTTGGAGCTAAGGGTGTTACTTTTCTCTTTGGAGGCTTGTTTAAGCTTTTGATTCAGTTCATTTATTTTGAAATCTTTGCTGTCTACTATATCAGCCATGGCATCCAGTTCTTTTAGATATGCTTTTTGCTGGATAGTCAGCGATTCAGCTAATGTCACATTTTGCTGACCTATATGCTGCTGCAGCGAATCAATATCGCCGGCCAGAGCCAATGCTTTCATTTCGCTGGATTTGCGACCACTTTCAAAGGAATCATCGGCTTTGTCCCGGTCTCTGACTGCCTTTAAGTAGCTTACTGCTGCTATCAAAACCAGTAATACAATTGCTAAGAAAAACTTTTTCATCTTACTTCTTATCCTCTTGTACAGAGGATATTTGATTTGCTTTGTTCAAGTCAAGTTTGAACTATTTGGCAGAGATTTCTATAGGGCCGTTTTTACTCGGACAGTCCCACTGAGGCTTCTTCTTCAAGTTCCTTAAGTGATAGATGCTCTTTTTTGAGGAAATAAAAGCCCATACCAGTAATAACCAGATACTGTACCGCATGCAGCGCGATGGCACAGGAAAGAGCAGCTTCTCTCTCAATTCCATAGATTTCCAGAGACCAGACTACTCCGGCATGATAGACGCCTACAAATCCGGGTGATGACGGAATTAGTATGGAAATTGATACGATGACCAGCAGCACAAAGGCGGCATCAAGTGGTAATTGGAATCCAAAAGCCTCAAAGACAAAGTAATTAGAGACACCCATCAAAATCCAGATGAAGAGTGTCTGGATGGCAACGGAAGCTACTCTTTTCACATTCCTTAAAAATTCCACTCCACGGGCGAATTTCAGAACAATCGAGCGGACAAACTCTTTCGCCCGCCCGGGCAGAAAGAAGAGATATCTGGTCAGGTAGATGCCTGTCTTTTCGGGATGCAAAGAGAGGATTATCATTGAGATCAAACCGGTCAGGGCTATGCCCATAGCTAAATAAATGCCGAAAGTAATTTGGTCGTTGATTTGCTCACCGAGGCTTAGAGAGAAAGTCAGCACTCCCCCAAAGATTACCAGAAGAGCGACCAGGTCAAAAACCATTCGCTCTACAAAAATAGTTGCCAGTGAGGCGGATTTTGTAATTTCTTTGTCCTGACTTGAAAGAGAGTAAGCCCTGACAAACTCCCCCATCCTGAGAGGCAGCACGTTATTGGCCATGAATCCTACGCAGGTTGCAGCTAACAGCTTCGAAAAGGGTACGTTCTTAATCGGCGCCAGCATCTCTTTCCAGCGAAAAGCCCGCTGGTACATCGTAACAAATATAAGCATGATGGTCGGCACAAACCACCAGTAGTTAGCCTGCTGCAGCGCCACTTTGAGTTTTATAAAATCAATTTCCTGAAACAAAAACCAGACCAGCAGAGCCGATATCAGCAGACCTATAACGAAATAAACTCTCTTTTTTGCTCTACTTGTCAATTGTACCCCGGTCAAGTTCTATCAGCTGTTCTTCAAATTCTCTGGCAGCGCTATCCCAATTAAAGCTTTCGGCCCACTCCAGCGCAGAATTCTCCAGCTTTTGCCTGTAATCAGTATTGCTCAAAATTTTCATGATGGACTCAACCAGCGCCCCGATATCTCCATAAGGATACAATAAACCGGTCTCCCCGTCTTTGACCGAATCCCGCAGCCCCGGAGAATTGGCAGCCACCACTGTCGTACCAACTGAGTTGCATTCTATATTTGTAAGCCCCCAACCCTCTCGAATTGAAGGCAGTACCGCCAGATGAGAACGGCGCATCCGTTCTACTTTTTCATCCTGCGAAACAAAGCCTGCAAAATCTACGGCATAAGATAGCTTCAGCGAATCAGCTAATTTTTTGAGAGCCTTAAGATAATCGCCGGCGCCTACAATCATCAATCGAGCATCAGAGATTTTATCTTTTACTTTCCTAAATGCCAAAATGAGATGCTGAATCGATTTATATTTTTTGATTCGTCCCAGATACAGAATAGTCGGCTGCTCATATTTACTGACGCTTGAGTCATATTTATAAACTTCTCTGTCAATACCGCAGTAAGTTACCGAAATATTTTTTCTGGGAATCCCACGTTTAGCCAGGTCATCGGCCGTTGATTCAGAAATGACGTTAAACTTGCTTCGCTTATATACCCAGGTAAAAGGTCTTTCTGAGAGATAAATATAACTGCCCAGAATAAAATTTATTTCATGAAAGACTGTTGTAGCAAAGAGATGAGGCACTACCACCAGAGTATTAATATTTAAGTATAGCGGAGTATAAAACGGAATCTTGTTAATGTCTTCGATCAAGATATCAAAGTTATTTTCTTTGACCATTTTTCGAAGATGGAAAGGAGCTATCAGGTTAAAATTATAGCGGTTGCCGCGGCGGATTATCCGTATTCCTTCGACAACCTCTTCAGCGGCACAATCTTTGAAGCCGGAGCAAAAAAGCGTAACCTGATGACCATATTTAACCAGGCGTCTGAGCAACTCTTCAAGGTGTACTTCGGCTCCTCCGCCATAGGGGTTTTTCAGATCATTCCAATTAAGAGCAAGTATTCTCATTTATCTGGTAGCTTCTCGGGAACTGTCGCCGCTATTGATGACTCGCTCAAGGTCCCGGTATATCTCTCTGACCTGTTCATCATGCGGGTTTAGCTGCAGCCACTTTCTGATTTCAGCACGCATGGCGTTAAGCCGCCTTTCTCGCAAATAAATTCGCATCAGTTCATCAAATAGAATCCTGTTTGATGGCTCCTGGGACAGTCGCAACTTGAGTGTCGCTTCTGCCCTGATTTTATCTCCTATGGCGCCGTAAGTTTGAGACAACAAAACATACATATATGTTTTATCGTCGAGATTTACGGTATCTATCAGAGCTTTGAGCTCTTCGTCCTTTCTCTGATCGTAATACAGTCTGGATAAAAATTTCAGAGGAGCCTTTGCAGATGGAATTAATTGCCTGGCTCGTAATACAAGAGACTCGGATCGTTCAAAGTCTTTTTGTACTCTCAAGGCATCCCCTAATACCAAAAACCCATTGGCCAGGTTCTTGGCAATTCTTGTCGAGGTCTCGTTATAATATACATCGGGATCATTCAGATGCCGATATTGGAATTTGTCCGGATTTGTAAATAGCTCATAAGATTCTTCAATATCCACTCCCAGATTCCTGACAGTATCATTTACACGCCAGGCCATACCTTTTAAAGACAGCAGCGAATCTAATGAGCGTCCTTTATACTTTCTGGCACTTGACCCGACTGTAACCGAAAAATTTATTGGAGTCCGGCCAAAGTTCTCTTTCATAATGATATCGATGACCTGGTCCTGCAATTTAAATACGGTACCGTCTCTTGTCCGAAAAGGTCTCATCTGGTCAATCTCTTCGTCAGTCAAACTGAATGTCACGCCAAGATTAGATTTTAATTGTTTAATGTACCACCTGGTATTGGATAAAGACAGATTAACATTCTTGACATCAGTCCGGACATTGTAAACCTGCTGCAGACACCATAAAGGAAAGGTGTCGTTATCGCCGCTGGTAAAGAAAATTGCATTTTCGTCGGCAGAAGTTAACAAATTGTAGGCGTAGTCGTAGGGCAGGTAATTGTCGGTTCTATCGGCATAGTGATAATTGCCGGCAATAGTGACAACAGGTAAGAAGAATAATAACGAAGCTGCTGTTACGGCTGTTTTTCTGATTACCGGCGCTAAAGCGCTGACTGCATCACGGATATAGTATACTGTAGTCGCAATTCCCAGGCCTATGGCCATGCCAAAGATAACAAAAGCCGGAGTGAAAAAATAATCCCGGTTACGTACTTCCAGATAGTCAGCGCCGGTCTGTGGATCAATGCGGGTACCGTCGGCAAAGTTCATATACAAAACCAGCCCGGCAGAACCAATCAACAGCAGCGAAAAAAGTATCACGCCTCTGGCTGGTTTCTTGCGGATCACCTCCCAGAATCCGAACAAACCCAGAAGAAGCGGAATTATAAAGAATGGTCCGGGAAAACCGAACTGCTCTTTGAATGCTTTCCAAAAGCCCATTCGCCGGAAATCACCGAATTGATTTTGCCAGTCGCCTCGACGCTTAAACATTCTTTCGACCATTGATTGCGAGCCATACTGCTTTCTCTCCAGATAATTAATGGTGGCCTGAACGCTGGACGATGGGTTGTTTTCATTAATGGCTGGATTAAGCGAGGAGCGAATTGGAATGAACAAATGGCAGGAAAAACCAATGGCTGCCACAAGAATAATCAGGATGGCATTTTTCCAGCCGCTCAACTTAAAGATTAAGCCGCCCAGAGTAAGAATAGCCAGTACTGCCATGGTACCGTAAAAATATTGAGTGACGCCGAGCACAATCAACAATGCACCGGCGGTCGCAATCAGCATAGACCAGTTTATGTAACGATAGATTAACAGAACTAAGACTACGGCCATAACAGCTGACAGCGCCAGAAAGCTCTTATGCCCCTTTATTGCGTCCAGAAATACAAATGCTGACATGATGGCAGCTGCGATGATAAACAAGGCCACGTTGAAATAATGATCATAATCCGCTCCGCTCTTTCTTAAGGAGAATCCCTTAACCAGTGCGTATAATCCAAAAGCTATCAAAGCAGCAAACGAAATTCCCCCGACAGTATCGAGCGCGCTTGCAGCCGCAGGGGATAAATTCCCGGATGCTCCGGCGGATATCATCATTGATTCATAAAGTTTGCCAAATAGTGGAGCAACAGAAAGCATGAACCCGGCCAGAGCAATCAGATAAATTCCTTTTATTTTATCAAACGAAAAGACAAAAAACAAAAATATCAGACTCACTATCAAGACTGGTACATATAAAGGAATCTCAGTCGGCCTGGATGAGAGAATGAAGATCAAATATAGTTCGAAGAAGATAAATGCGCCGACTGCATACCATACTTTGACAGGTGTATTTTTTTTCAAAACAAAAGCCAGCGACACGATAGGCAGCACTAAGAAAGTAGTCATATGAACGCCTATGCCCAGGAAGGCCAGATAGAATATGAGCATCACCAGCCTGATACTTCCCGCTTCGTCCCTTTTGTCAAGATATAGCAGAGTCAGCCAGAGGATTCCCATAAAAAGCATCATCGAAAGTCCGTAAACTTCAGTCTCAACAGAATTATTCCAGTTCGTAAGTCCAAAGGCGGCAATTAAAGCACCGCTTACAGAACCGGCGTGAATAATCAGCTTATTTGTAAAATCTGCTTTGTTATCAAACCAATAGGCAAGTATCTTAGCAGCGCAGAGGTAGCAAAATAAAGCAGTAAAAGCTGAGCTTAGTGCCGATAGAAAGTTCAGCCTGGCTGAAATGTCATCAAAAAAGGGAATGATTGAGAAAATCCGACCTATCAAAATGTAGAGAGGGGTCCCCGGTGGATGCGGGATGCCAAGAATATAACTGCAGGCGATAAACTCACCGCAATCCCAAAACGACAAAGTTGGCGCCATAGTCTTGACATAAATCAGCAAAGTAGCAAGTAATACGAAAGCGCCGCTGAATAAGTGAAGCCTGTCTATCTTTTGTAAAAAGTTATTCAGCATAGTCAGTCTATTATACTATCCAAATCTCTCCCTCGGCGTCGCAAGTTATGGCTCTGTAAATTTTTGGAATATAAAAGATTACGGACAACAATCAAATTTAATTTTTTGCCGATTGACTCTATAAACTCCTGGTGGCTATCAAGTTTTTATTGTCTTGCAAAAGCCATCCAGAATCCCATTTACAAATGACGAGGATTTTTCGGTCGAATAAGTTTTGGCCAGTTCAATCGCTTCATTGATAACGACTTTAACTGGCACGTCGGGCATATGTCTTAATTCTACCATTGACATTCGTAAAATATTTCGGTCAATATTATTGATTCTTTCTATTTTCCAATTTTTGAGCAAAGCAGAAATCTCGTTATCGGCCCAGCTAACATTTTCTCTGGTTAACTCAAAAAGCTGAGAGGCAAAATTCTGGTATCTTTCAGAAAGAGATTGTTCGTTAGCCAGTTTCTCGATTGAAATTTCCGGCTCTATGCTGCCACAGTCGACAGCATAAAGTGCCTGAAGCACCAGCACTCTGGCTTTGTGGCGGGGCGGTCTGCGGACTTCCGTCATATCTGTTTATCCAAACTTATCATTTCTATTGCGGCCAGAGCAGCGTCCCAGCCTTTGTTACCAGCTTTGGCGCCGCAGCGGTCAATTGCCTGTTCAAGATTCTCTGTCGTAACTACACCATACAGCACTGGAATATCTGATTCAAGTGAAAGTTTAGCTATCCCGGAAGCCGACTCTCCGGCGACATAATCAAAATGCGAAGTTTCACCTCTGATTATAACACCGAGACAAACAATAGCATCAAAGTTATTAGATTTAACAAGCTTGGCCGCGGTATGCGGAATTTCAAAGGCGCCGGGCACATGGCAGACCGTAATGTCAGATTCGGCTGTGCCGTGTCTTTCGAGGCAGTCTATGGCACCTTCCACTAACTTATCAGTCAAAAAGTGATTAAACCTGCTGACTACTATGCCAAATTTCTGACCTGAAGCATCAAGCTTCCCTTTAATGATTTTCGGCGCCACGTCTGATTTTCTGGTTGTGTCCGGTTAATTTTAGAATATGACCCATCTTATCGCGCTTGGTCTCAAGATAGGCTCGATTGGAGTTAGTCGGTACGGTCTGAAGCGGCACGCGCTCTACTATATCAAGTCCGTGTCCTTTCAGCCCGATAACTTTGCTGGGATTGTTGGTCAACAATCTTATCGAGGACAGTCCAAGGTCTTTAAGAATCTGAGCTCCAATGCCGTAGTCCCGTAAGTCTGCTGCAAAACCGAGTTCTTCGTTAGCCTCGACAGTGTCACGGCCATGCTCCTGAAGTTCATAGGCCTTGAGCTTGTTGACTAAACCAATGCCCCGGCCTTCCTGTCCCATATAAAGAACCACGCCGCAGCCTTCCTTTTCGATCAGTTCCATGGCCCGGCTAAGCTGTTCACCGCAGTCACAACGCACCGAACCAAAAACATCGCCGGTAAGACAGCTCGAATGCAGCCTGACCAGAACATTTCTGGTGCTAGCAACATCACCTTTGACCAGAGCCAAATGATGTTCATCGGCAATTTCTGAACGATAGAGATAAAGCTGAAAATCCCCAAGTCTGGTCGGAAGATTTACAGAGTTCATTCTTTGCACCAGTTTTTGGTTTGTATTTTGGTAGACAATCAAATCCTGAATCGTTATGATTTTCAAATCAAATTTCTCTGCCAATTCCATAAGCCTGGGCACCCTGGCCATGGTGCCATCATCGTCCATGATCTCGCACAATATGCCTAGCGGCGCTAATCCGGCCAGCCGGCACAGATCTACTGCTGCTTCGGTGTGTCCGGCTCTGGACAGAACGCCTCCGTCAACTGCTTGAATCGGAAAAATATGACCCGGGCGGGCCAGGTCATCAGGTTTTGTTTTGAAAGCGACCAGCGCCTTAATGGTATTGGCTCTGTCCTGTGCCGAGATACCGGTCGTGGTGCCTTTGACAATATCAACCGAAACAGAGAAGCGAGTGCCCAGCTTAGCAGTGTTTTTATTTACCATCGGCTGAAGCTCCAACTCATCCAATCTTTCTTGAGGCATAGGCACACAAATCAGGCCTCTGCCATGTGTCACAAAGAAGTTGATAGCATCGGCCGTAACTTTTTCAGCTGACATTATCAGATCCCCTTCGTTCTCACGGTCTTCGTCATCAACTACGATTACGAATCGGCCGCGCTGGATATCTTCAACTGCTTCTTCGATGGTGCTGAATTTATAGTGGATGGCCATTTTTCACCAGCCTCCTTCGGATAATTTGGCAAGCGTTTGTTTGTCGGAGTTACTAACCTCTTGAGCTTTGACCGCATACTTGCCGATTATATCAAATTCAAGATTTACTTTGTCTTCTGCTTTTAGACTTTTCAGGTTTGTCGATTTTAGCGTATGAGGTATCAGATTAACCGTAAGTCTGTTTTCTATTACACTATTAACCGTCAATGATACACCGTTTATTGTAATGGAGCCTTTATCTACAACTAACTGCTCAAACTTCTTATCAAAAGTCAGAGATAGCTCTACCGAAGCGCCGATGACTTTCAAATCTGTTATTAGACCGGTGTCATCAATATGACCGCTGACAAAATGCCCACCCAGTCGGTTTCCAATTTTCAAGGGACGTTCCAGATTTAGTTTAGAACCAACTTTGTAATTAGCTGCTATCGTTTTGTCTATAGTTTCCTGAGACACTTCGACTGTGAACTTTTGCCTGTCAAACGAAACAATAGTTAAACAAATGCCGTCACAGGCCAGGGAGTCGCCGATTTTATGTTTGTCATCATCAAAAATTGCCTCAATATCAAAAACCAGATAGTTGTCTTTATTCGTAATCTTCTTAATGACACCGGTTGTTTCTATCAGCCCCGTAAACATCTTTAGTGCTTCCAATCCGGATAACCGACAAAGACCTGATCCTGGCCGCACTGAAAGCGAGAATAGTTTTTGAATTTTATGGCGTTTTTAATGGCGCCTATTTTGAGATTACCGATAGAATTGAGTCCGCTTCCCAAAAATAGTGGCGCTGTGATGACTACCAGTTTATCTACCAGCTTTGCTTTTAAAAACGAAGTGGCAACCAGAGAGCCGCCTTCAACCAGTATCGAATGAATACCAAAGGCGTAAGCTTTCTGCAGAATGTCAGCCAAGTTCAGCCTGTTTTTGCCGGACTTTTTTATTTCCCAGAATGTCAGACCGTTTGTCTTTTTGTTTTTGGAATACTCGTTCAGGCTTCTTTTGGTAGTAGCAATTATGGTTTTGTGATCTTTATTATTTGCTATCAGCTTACAGCTTTTTGGAAATTCCAAACTCTCAGAGACAACTATGCGATAGGGGTTATTCCCTTGCAGATGCCGGGTAGTCAGTGACGGGTTATCAGCTTTGACCGTGCCCAGGCCGACTAAGACAGCTTCGTTTTCCGAACGAAGTTTATGGGCGAACACTCTGGCATCTTTGCCCGTTATCCATTTTGAGTCACCGCTCAATGTGGCGATTCGGCCGTCTATCGTCTGGGCAATTTTGAGTGTAACGAACGGACGTCTGTTTTTTATCGCGTTAAAGTAAACTTCGTTTAGTCTGATGGCTTCATTTTTCATCAAGCCGTTTTCAACTTTTAATCCCGACCGACGTAAAGCTTGGGCGCCTCTTCCATTTACCAGAGGATTTAAATCTTTGCAGGCGTATACGATTTTTTTGATGCC
Organism: Candidatus Zixiibacteriota bacterium; assembly: GCA_022571845.1. Classification (GTDB taxonomy): domain Bacteria; phylum Zixibacteria; class MSB-5A5; order GN15; family FEB-12; genus JACZWU01. Next base: position 54,272 of record JACZXB010000013.1, read on the forward strand.
TGCTTCTATTATAGCTTCGGTACATGGTCCGGTGCGGCCGCTGTGACAGCAGGGTTCTAAAGTCACATAGATTGTTGCACCTTTTGTTTTAACTCCTGCGCTTTTTATTGCGACAATTTCGGCATGGGCGGATCCAGGTCCTCTATGGTAGCCTTGACCGACAACTTTGCCGTTCTGTGTTATGACTGCTCCAACCATAGGATTTGGCAGAGTCTTCCCTCGTGCTTTCTCGGCCAGGCTGAGAGCCAGTCGCATAAACTTTTTGTCGTTATTCGCAGACACAAAAAAACCCCAAATTATTCTTCGGGGTAGAAATCTACAGTCAGCTATAACTGTACAGTTTGGTCTTCTCCCATCCGGACTATACCGTCGGCGCCTGAATTTCACAGGCTCAATCCGGTTGTTTTTACCGGACTCGCGGGCTTTCACCGCCGGTTGAGGAATTACGCCTCACCCCGAAGATTTTTTATAATACAAGCAGTTTTTAGACAAAAAGCAACTAATTTCTGAAGGCCTATCAACTAATATCGGCTCAGAATGGAAGACCAATACATATTGACCAAAGCTGCTTTTGTGTTATATATAGCTATATAATGGACTAACAAAGTCCCTGTACACCATAATGTTATAAAACATAACAGCTATTATCCTGGAGGTAATCCAATGCGCACTTTCCTAACGCTCGCAATCGTTCTCATCACTGCCTTTAGCTCATCAAAGGCAGCTGTTCCCCAGCTAATTAATTACCAGGGTGTCCTGACAGATTCAACCGGTGCCGGTCTTGATACAGACGTATTTATGACATTCAGCATTTATGATGCTGCTGTTGGAGGAACACTCCTCTGGACCGAACCCATTCCTATTGTGACAGTAACGGAAGGGCGGTTTAATGTTTTGCTCGGTTCGCTTTCACCCCTCGATGTTTCAATTTTTGACGGCTCCATACGTTATCTTGGGATTACAGTCGAAGCTGATCCGGAAATATCGCCAAGAATTCAACTGGTTTCAGTGCCCTACTCTTTCCGCTCACAAGAAGCCGATGTCACTGATCTCGCTATTCTGGCCCTGCATGCCGACACAGCTGACTTCGCGGATACAGCCAACTTTGCGGATACGGCCGCACTGGCGGTGTTAGCGTTAGTGGCTGAGTTAGCGATTTTTGCCGATTCAGCGCGTGTTGCTGATGAGCTTGACAGCCTTAGTTCTGAAGATTTCTCACGCACCGGCCACTCTCATGGTGGTGGCGGGGGCTGGACCGACGATGGCACAGTCGTCAGACTTGATGCTTCAGCAGACTCAGTCGGCATCGGTACAACAACTCCGACCGAGAAGCTTGATGTAGTTGGCAATCTCGTCGTCAGTGGCAAAGTTTCAATCGGGCCGGGGCATACACTTACAGGAGTTTCAGCGACAATTACAGGAGGTCATGATAACACAGCCAGCGGCTTGGAATCTACAGTGAGTGGAGGTCATGATAACACGGCCAGTGGAC